>JBAZTE010000003.1:0-319976 GCA_041662065.1 Bacteroidales bacterium
GTTGACATGACCTTCTACGGTTCCATTGCTCCAGGTCATGGTAATGCCATTTTCCACCGCTTGAAGATCCCTTTTTAATCCGTTGGCAAACATCTTAATGCCTGACAATCTATGCCTTGACCGGAGCACAAATTCAATCCATCTTTTGATATTTCGGTTCTTCGTCAAATTTGGGGAAAATCCACAAAACAGAAATTTTATTAACAAATTGATATACTGATAATTAAATTAAATTTTTCTTTGATATTAAAAAGGGTTTTGGTACATTTAAGTGATTCACTAGCAATTACTTATTAACCTAAAACGACTATTGTGCCTACCTCATTTTGCCATAAGCAGGATTGAGTGCCGTGATTCTACAGTTACCATAAATGCTTCAGTCAAATCAAGACGTTCCAGATGCCCTACTTGCGGCCGATACAGCAATTCCGTACATGATTCGTATTTTCGCTATATCACAGATATTCAGGTCTTTCAAAACTCAACGCTTATTATCCTAAAGACCCGGAAATTCAAATGTCGAAATTCAAAGTGTAGCAGGAGAGTATTTACTGAGCAGACAACTGCCGTCAAACGGTACTCACGAAGAACCACAAGAGCTGGTGAGATCCTAAATAATTTTTCCATTGAGCTGACCGGAAAGCTGGGAAGCCAATTATCCAAGCAATTGTTTCTTGGTGTATGTATATCAACAATAACAAGAATCGCGCATAGCCAACTATTGCCCGCCATAAAACAGCCCAGAGTACTGGGAGTTGATGATTGGGCATTCCGCAAGGGTGTGCGTTTTGGAACCGTCTTAATCGACATGGAAACATCCAGACCGATTGACCTTTTACAAACAAGAGAAAGCTCGGATTTAAAGGCCTGGCTGGCGAAATATCCTGGAGCTGAGATTGTGACCCGGGATCGCTCTGGCTCATACGCTTCCGCAATCAAAGAAGTGTGCCCGGAAGCCGTTCAAGTTGCTGATCGGTTTCACTTATTGGTTAATTTGTCTGATGCTTTGGACACATACTTCAAAAGCATCAGCAGAGAAATCAGAAGGATACTCAAGGAAAAAACAGATGAGATTCTGGCTATACCCATCGGCACCGACGTGTCTCATGGATTGCCAGCAAATCAATCTTTGTTACCCACGAAGGGGCCGATGCCATTAGAAATTGTGGTCGATCCAAGGCTAGCTATCCACCAAAAGGTCAAGGAACTCCGGATGGATGGGGCACCATTAAAAACGATTGCCAGGATTTTGAGAATTAGCCGTAACACAGTTAAATCCTATTGCATGCAGGAAACCCTGGCGCCCAGAAATCATCCCAAATCAATTAATATAGAACTATTTACCGGTTACATATTAACTCGGCTTGCCATGAACGGATTTAAGAGAATTGACATTTTTAACGAAATTGTTAAGCTCGGATACAACGGTGGCTGCACCCAAGCTTACTCATACATAAGAAAAGTTTATTCAGAATACGGATTATCCACCCCCGATAATGCGGCCTCCCAACAGAAAATGATCCCATTCATCAAGCCGATGAGCTCCCGAAAACTGGCCAGATACATTAGTGTGAACTTGTCGGAAATAGAGGATTCTTATGAAAGGAATTGCATGATAACTTTGATGGAAAATTACCCAGAACTGCGAATTGTCCGAAAACTGGCTCAGCTTTTTCGAACAATAATCAAGCGTGGATGCGGAAATATCAAAAGATGGATTGAATTTGTGCTCCGGTCAAGGCATAGATTGTCAGGCATTAAGATGTTTGCCAACGGATTAAAAAGGGATCTTCAAGCGGTGGAAAATGGCATTACCATGACCTGGAGCCATGGAACCATAGAAGGTCATGTCAACCGGATCAAGAGCATAAAACGGGGGATGTACGGAAGAGCAGGATTTGAGTTATTGCGGCGGAAAGTTATACTCTCTCAAACCGGATAGCTTCCCCAAATTTGACGAAGAACCAACATCACCGGAATATCCACTACCAAAATATTGAGCGTCAACAGAAAATCCAGCATCTGTTCAACGCCCTTAGCGGGATGTCTCAGATGCTCTTCATCCATCAAACGCATGATCTCAAGGTTTTCTGACTTCTCTTCCACTCGCTTGTAAAACAGATTACTACGGTTAATCCCCAACAGTTCGCACTGCCGGCGTTGGCTCAAATCGGGCCTCACTGAGATTATTTTTTTGAGGTCTTCAAGATCCTCAGTTGCTCGGAGGTCCGTTTGCAAAAATCCACCTCTATCTCCAGACGGCCAATCTTCTCGTACAAGGCCTTTTCCCGCTTGGCGGCTTCTTCATCCGGAGCTTTCGTCGAGAAAATCTCCGCACCTCGTGAAATGAACTCCCGCTTCCAATTGGAAATCATCTGCGGATGGACATTGAAGCGCCTGGCTAACTCGCTTAGCGTCTCGGCTTCTTTGATCGACTCCAGGGCAACTTTGGCCTTGAAGGCGGCACTGTGTTTAGTTCTGCTTTTTTTCGTCATACTGGTAAATTTAATCGTTGTTTTTAAACTTAACCAGTGGTCCGAATTTTAGGGAGTATTATAATTATAGTTCCTGTCGCCATTGGTTTACAACCATCGCAAATATTGAGTTTGTCTTTCATTGTGTTTTGCGTTTGATTCAACTGTACGTTGCGTTTTTTTAAACATTAGATTTTTTTATTCAATTTTTCTTTTGCGTAGGCTTTGCAATAACTTTTAAAAAACCTTGGTATGTGAGCTTTATTGTAACGTTTTTAATTGTGCTTGAAAAATGCGATGGCATGAATTAATTGGTAGTTTCTCATAATTTGATATTGTTTTTAGAAATATTGAATTTTCGACTGTGTATGTAATTTTCAATTGCCTCAAATAATTTTTCTACAATGGTGTCAAAGTATTTATCATTATTAATATTTAATTTTATGCTATTTTTGTTTTTTGCCATTTCAATATTAATACCTGAAATAAACAAATCGATTTCTGCTTTTTTTGAATGTCTCATTAAACAATGCTCATAACCGATAAAATCGAAAGCCGCGGTTGTTATCATTGTTTCAACTTTTATTGCATTTTCAAGCCAACTGCTTATATATTCATCAGTTATTCGTTTTCCTTGCTCTTTCATTACATCTAAATAGTCTCTTAAATTTAGCCAATCAGAAGAACCAATTACAGTATGATAGGGGCATGTCTGAAGCTGACCTTTATAAAAAGGATTAAAGGTAATTCCGAATATTCTAGGTGATTGTTCTAAAGGATAATTACCATGAGCTATATAACTACACAATTTACTTTTGTCATTTTCTCCAACTGTTAGGAGTGCAGTTGGTCCAGTAAGATATTGTCTGATTAAATCCATACTTTTTCCAGTGGTATTTATTGACAATCCCTTTAATGAAGCATAAGTATTTAACCCCATTGTTGATACAATAAATGGAACGTCCCCTAATATTTCAACAACATGCTTTAATGATTCGATATCCTCTGTTTTGGTCTTGCCCGGTATGATATAAGTATGAATTGCAATTCCATGCATTCCTGTTTTAGCCAAAATATCTTTATCAAAATCCATCCATGCATCATAGTTTTCTTCTAACTTATTGAAAACTTTTTCACCCGTATTATTTTTTTTATCAATCAACATAAAATCACCATATCGCTCTTTATTGCCTGTTTGCAGACTAACACAAAATGAAATCTTATTTAAGGTATATCCAACAAGTTCAGCTATTCTTATTTTGTCAAGATAGAGACCATTAGTAAATAAAAGAAGTGGTAAATTATTTCTACCACAACTCTTTGCGAGTTCAGAAGTAAAATGGTAATTGGCAGAAACCAATGGTTCTCCATCAGACATACAAGCCACCAATTGCCCATTTTCTTTACTAAATTTTCTCAAAATTGAATCTAGAACATTTATATCGTAAAAATTATCATAAAGCCATTCAGCCCCTTCTTTTAATTGTTTTTTAACAATTCTATTGGTAACCGATGTCCAGCATCCATAACAGCTTAAATTACATGCTCTTGAAGTTGCGAATAGTAGAGTACCCCATCCGGAATGTTCCTCTAGACTCATACCTGCTGGTGTATATGCCAAATATTTAGTGATTTCTTTTGTGTCTATTTTTTTTCCCATAATTTTTTCTCCCATTAATAGCTTTTGTAATATTAATAATTGGTTTCTCTAAATGATTGATGGGTTTAATCAATTTAGTATTGTCTTCATTAAAATAATCCGTTAACATCACCTTTCCATTTTCATATTTTCTTAAATAGTCCAATTGCTCCATAAATCGAAGGCCTACTCCTTTAGTACAATCAACCTTTATTTGAGGCGTGTCAACTGCCTTGTCACCATACATATAGAATCCTATATAAGCAATGTCATCAAACTTATAAATACTGGCTGAGGGTAATAAATCATATTCATAAACATATAGATGAAAACGTGAGAGTTGTTCCGCCTTTAAGGAATTTGCTATATTATGCAAATATTTTAAATTTCCTTTTATATCTTCAGTAACACTATTTGGATCTATCTCTGTATTTGGATCAGGGGCAATTACTTCAGATCTGCTTTTTGCTAAAATTGATGTTGGACAAAGGAGAAATATCTCGAGATGAAAATTCGGATTAGTTCTAAATGTCTTAATCACCGCCTCTTTAAACATAATTAAATCAGGAATAAATGTTTGAACAATTACTACATGATTAGAGGATTCTATTAATTGCCTAATATCTGTAGTTAAAGGTAATCTACTATAAACACCTAATATTCTATGCTCTGTAAAACTATTAAATGATAATTCCATTTCACTCAACAGTTCTTTAATTGAATCATCTCTCTTAGAAGAAGCTCGAAAAAAGCCAACCCTATAAATCAAATCAACAACGCATGCTGCACCAAAGATTGTAGAGAGATGCAGAAAAAAATTGGACAAAGAATACGCATTGTCCTTATTTTCTTCAAGTTCTATCTTTTTGTTTCCATCAGCTTCTTCGGGTGAAAATAATACTGTATATTTCTTCTTACTCTCAAGTGATATTCCAACTAAATAGCAAATAGCTCCTCCAATTAAAAAAGAAACGGTTAATAAATAAACTTTGTATTTAAAAAGAGCATAGAAATAATTTATTTTCTTCTGTTTTGCCATAATTAAAGTTCTATTTAAAACGATTCTTTCGTAAAATCGACCATCGGTTTATATTGAACAGCGGAAGGATCAATAGCAAACTGTACTTCAATTTTACCATTCACTATTCTTGACATCCAGTGCTTATGAAATCCTTGATGATCCTCTTTTCTTAATAGGACATCTCCTTGTGGAAAAGCTTCTGATTCTGTAAGGGTACCCAATGTTTCCAAGGTTTCAATCAGCTTTTTTGTGTCTTGTTTTGATTGATAATTACATTTCTTCATTCCCATTGCCATTAGTTGTACATGCTCATAAGCAGCCCAATAATGTGATCCTGCGATTACCCTACCAGAATTGCCTATTTCATATCCTTCTGAATCGACGCCAACAAGTTGTCTTAATTTGCGGTTAAAAGGAGTATCTTTATATTTCAATTGTCTTGGCAAATATTCAACAAGATACATTCCTTCAACGGCTGCGCCAAGCTTAGAAACATCTATCGCTTCTAATGAGCATATCATAGTAAATTTTTCTTTTCTGTAACCAAATTCATATAACTGTTGGACAAAACCAGTTGCATCAGCTCCAAAAAAAATAAAATACAATGCTTCGGTTTCTTTCGGTATTTTGGTTAAATAAGGGATGAAATCTTTCGTACCAACGGGAATTCTTATTTTTTCAACAATCGTTGCTCCAGTGTTCTCAATTCCAGCAGAAAACTCTTCTTCATGAGACCATCCCCAAGCATAATCAGTAACCACAATGGTCCATTTTTTTCCAAGGTTTTTTACCATCCAATCTGTACTTGCTTTCGCTTGTTCGCAAACTTGGCTATTTAATCTAAATATATAGCGATTACCTTTACAACACGATGTTGCATCGCAAGACATTGCTATAGGCAGATAAATTGTTTTTAGTTCTTTTGCAAGAGGAACAGTAGCCATCATAATCCCCGAATGCACAGAGCCGACAACGAAATCTGCCTTATCTTCAAGAACCAGTTTACGAAATTTTCTCTGTCCTGTTGTCGGATTTGATTCTGTATCTTCAAAAACATACTTTAATTTCATCCCATTAACTCCTCCAGATTTATTAATTTCGTCCACCGCCGCTTTAGCTCCTTTGTTAAGCCAATATCCCCATGACGCAAAACCTCCTGTCAATTCTGCCTGGCAACCAACCACGATTACTTTTTCTTTATGATTGCAACTTTCAAGGAAAACACCTACGAAGAAGGCTAGGATTACAACACTAATCATGATTGGTGTTCCAAATATTAGTCTTCTAACTCTGTTTTTTTTAACATTCATTTTCATAATAATTTAAATAATTGTTGATAATGATAATATTTATTGATAAGTGAAATATGTAATCATGTTTAACAAATATAGTTTATTATACCGGTGAAGTTAATCCCATATATTGAGATAATATTTTCTCATTTTCTATTAACGGTTTTGGATCACCTCCGTGGACTATCTTGCCTCTTTGCATTACATAAACGCGATTGCAGTTGTTTAAAGCCCATATTACTTTTTGTTCAATAAATAATATCCCGGAACCGTTTTGCGTTCTTGCATGCATTAAATTTTTAAGTTCAAAAATCAGAGGCAATGCTAAACTATTCGTTGGTTCATCAAGCAATAATACTTGACTATCATTAATAAATATTCTGATAATAGATAAAATCTGACGTTCCCCGCCACTTAAACCTCCTGCATTTTGATCAAGCTTTGGTAAAATTCGTTTTTTACAATGTTCCCATATAATAGGAGCATTTTCAGAAAATATTCGCTCTATTTTCAATCCAATATTTTTCCTTTTAATATCCTTGTCTTTAGCATTAAAAACGAGGTTCTCATAAACAGTTAACTGAGGAAATATTCTACTTCCTTGTGGCATTAACGAGATACCTTTTTTATAAATGTAATTCCCAGATTTCCTTGCAAGGTCAACATCACTCAAAAAAATCTTCCCAGACCATTGACGGAGTATCCCAACAATGACATTAAATAAAGTAGATTTACCAACGCCGTTTCTTCCAATTAAACTGACTATTTCTCCTTTGCAAAGTGAAATTGTAACATCATGCAGGATTTGCAATTTGCCATATCCTGCCGAAACATTATCAACACGTAATATTAATTTATTAGGAAGCATAAAACCTTTGTTTGACATGTGCCAAATCTAAAACTTGCTCTGGTACTCCAGCAGCGATAATTTCTCCATCAGCCATTATACAGGTTGTAAATCTAAGTTTTTTTACTACTTCAAGATCATGTTCAATAACAAGGACCGTGTAATTCTTTGCTAATTTTAAAATTAAATCTGTAATTAGTATTATCTCAATAGGGCTAACTCCTGCCGTTGGTTCGTCAAGTAAAAGTATTCTACCTCCGGATGCAATAGCTAATCCTATTTCTAACATTTTTTGTCTGCCATATGAAAGTTCTTTCGCGATTTTCTTCTGTTCCTCAATTAGGTTGGTTAGTAACAATAAATTTTCCACGGCATTTTTACGATATTTGATTTGTTTAGTTTTGGTAGTCATAGCCCATGGATTAATTCGAAATTGGACTGCAATTTGAAAATTTTCTTCAACAGTAAGTCCCGGAAACAATTGAGACTGTTGAAAAGTCCTCGATAAACCTAAACACGTAATAGAATATTTAGAAAGTTTAAGTTTTGATAAAAACTTTCCTTTTGAAAAAATATCTTTTTCAAAAATCTGAGCACAACCATTGGCAGTATTATGTACCCCACTAAGTAGATTAAATAATGTTGTCTTTCCTGCACCATTTGGTCCGACAAAAGACAAACATGGGAAACAATTTTGATTATTAAGGGATGTAAACCATTCCTTTCCATTAGGCATATTTATTCTTATTTTAATTTCTCCCATGCTCAAATTCAATGATATGTTTTTTAATGCTTGTATCCCATCAAAGGTTATTCCTAAATTTTGAGTACTCAAAATTGAGTTTTGATTTTGCGGAATTTTAATAAAAGATAATAAAGTAGTTTCGCTATGTTTGGATATAGAAACATTCTTCAATGTAGGGTGAATTCTATTATAAATCGAATTGATAATGCCAACAAGTCCTGAAGGTTTGAAGCGAATTATAAGTATTAATAAAATCCCTATTAATATTGGATATGAAGCAACGTAAGTACTTAGATCATCTTTGATTAATAATAAACTTGCAGTACCAAGAATAGGCCCTAATAAAGTACCGCTTCCCCCTGCTATTGTCCAAATTATCGCTTCTCCGGAAAGTGTCCAATTAAAATACATACTGCTTGTATATTTAAAAGCGAGTACATATAAACTTCCTGATAATCCTGCAAGGGTTCCTGCAATTATCCATGATAAGTAACGATATTTTCGTGGATCATAACCAAGAAATTCCGCCCTCAATTCATTTTCCTTAACAGCTTTAAAGATTAAGCCAACGGGAGAATTAAGAAATTTAATGCACAGAAATAAAATTGCAATGACAAACAAACAAATAACCCAATACATATGGGTGGCATTATATGGGGACAATCCCACATAAGGGAAAAAATTCGTTGGAAGCTGGACAGGGATGCCATCATCTCCTCCAGTTAGCCATGACATGTGATTGGCTATATAAAAAGGAATTAAAGATAATAATACAGATATTATTACAAAGTAATGACTGACTATTCGTATAATAAGTCCTCCAGTAATTGCAGCAACCAAAAAAGAAATTGCGACTGATAAAAGAATAGCACCGCAAATTGAAAATTGCCAATGAATTATTGAAAGCGAAAAGCTGTAACAACCTAATCCAAAGAAAAGCGATTGACCAAAACTCAATAATCCAGTATAACCAAATAATATATTAAAAGACATTGCAAATAGTGACCAAATAAATATTTCCATTATAAAAGAGCTGAAATACGGACTTGCAAATTGTCCAATAAGAAAAGTTATTAATAGAGGAATAATAAAGACAATACTTCTATATTTATCCATATTAAATTCTCCTTGAAGATTTGGGAATGGTAAACAAACCTTGTGGCCGTAAAACAAGAAATATGCATGATATCAATAATAATGAAACTTTTGCATATGTAGACTCGAGAAAAACTAGAAGGGCACCATCAAGCACTCCGATAATAATAGAAGCAATAAAAGTTCCTTTTAGATTTCCAAAACCACCGATAATTGATGCCATAAAAGCTAAGATTATTATGTCTGCACCCATTCTAAATTCAACTGCAACGATTGGTGATGCCAAGACACCTGCTAAAGCTGCAAATCCACTTCCTAAACCAAATGTTATTAAATAAATCGTTTGAGTTGATATACCCAAAACCGTAGCAAGATAAATATCCTGTCCTGTACCTCGTATCCATAAACCATAACGTGTATGTTTAAGGAAGTAAATAAAACCAGTAAATAGTAAAAATGTTATGACGATGATAAAGATGCGATATAATGGATAGCCAATTCCCAAAAGATTTAATGTTATTCCAATGGGTTCTGAAATGCGCTGTGGTGCTCCACCAAAGAAAAATAATACTACATATTGAAAACAAATGGATATAGCATATGTAACAATCAATGTGGCATTAGTATTACGTTCAATAGGTCTTAATAGAAAACGTTCAATAAATAATCCGAGAACAATGATTAGTATTGGACTAACTAACAATGTTAACCAAAATGAATTTATAATACCAATGCAATAATAAGCTACTACTGCACCTAACATATACAGCTCACCATGTGCTAAATTAATTATTCCTAATTGCCCGTAAACAAGAGAAAGCCCCATAGCAATTAAACCGATGAGACTTCCCCAAAAAAGTCCATTAAGAAGATGTATTAAGATATTGTTTATATCCATAATTACTTTCTTTGGTTTGGAATAAAATTGAATAAAAAAAAATTGAGTAGGTGAAAAAATATAAAATAGAAACATTGGCTTGTCGCATCGGCAACAAGTCTACCAATAGGTTTATATGTTGTACTGTCATTTTGATTCTCTGGTGGTTTGTTTAATGCTTGTTGTATTGTTCGTTACCCTTGCACCTAATAATTCAATAAACACAACAGGTTGATTTTATTTGCCAATTTTGAACAGTAATATTAGCCAGTTAAGTATACTTGGACCTTGTACAAAACTTGTATAAGATTGTAAAACCAAATAATTCGTTGTCTCGACAGGCTTTGATTGAGTCCACCTGGATCAATGTGAGATCTTCGGATTGTTCGTATTTTAGGATTCAAGTTCATGCCCACTAAGTTAAATGTTTTAAACATTAAAAATATGTGACAATAACATTTTTTTACGATAGCAAAAGTCCCCTTTTATCGGGGACATCCGCAAAATACAAAACCTATTAAAAAAGAAAAACAAGCTTTTCGCTTTACAGATTTCCTTTCCAGAATGAGGGTTGCACCACTTTGGATGGGAGTTCGGAAAGAGAAGAAACAGTGTAAAGAATTACCATGTCCATTGGTGTAATCCAGAGGTAAGGGAAATCCTCTTCAAAGAAAGCCTGCAATTTTTCAACAGGTGTCTTAACCCCCTATAAGTTGGACACTTTTTTCAAAACAGTTGTGTACCGGCAGAGTTCTTAAAACAGTACCAAATAAGCCCGGAATCTCTACTTTAGACCGGTTGCGTTTTGCGGACTACATTCCTTTCCACCTACAGGGACGCTGGCGCGGGTTACAAAGCTTCGAATATCCACTTCCACCGCCATTGGCTATATGCGATATTGTGCAAAGTTGCTTTTTGTTATACTCAACTTTCGATATAAGTAATTGGTATCGATAAATTTACATCTTCTTTTATTGTTTTAGCTAAACATGCAATCAACCAAGCCTTGATTAATTCATTTCTATCTGATTTTCCAATGATAATCAAAGATTTAAGCATGCCATCTAAATCTAAAAATTCTTTTTCAAGGTGCGCCTTTATGTTATTATCATATGAACCACATCCCTCAAATTCTTTTTCTTTAACTAGTTTCATTTGTCCAATTCCCTGCAATAATAAATCAAGATTTTTGGGGAAAGCGTAATGGCAAATGTCCATTCTGCATGCTTGAAGTTCAATATCCTTTAATTCTCCACCATGTTGCAATTTTTCATAAGATTTCCAATCCCAAGTCAGTCTGGCAAGTAATAACCTGACCAATCTTATTTTATCAGGATTCTTATCACCAAGCCATTTATGAATCTGTTGTCCAATTTTTTTGTCGTAATGCCCAGAAATTTCATTTGAGGGATTTTCATTCAGCCATTCCTTTATTGCCCAAACATATTGTTGTCCAATAACACTTTTTCCTGTTGTATCTTTATTTAATACATTTTCTCCATACTGAATGTGGTTTATTCCTATTTTTGTTGTATCCACACTTGGAACAAGGTCAATAATTGAATTCTTGATTTTTCTTAAATGTTGTTGATATTTGAAATGGCATACTTCAAATCTTGTGATGAGCTCGCGAATTTTGTGTACTCTATCAGGCAGTTCCCCAAGTTTTTTTTCTAAATTATTAATTTTAACGATTTCTGGGTCTTGAGGAGAAATTTGAATGTTTGACCAAGCTTTCATAGTAATGGATTTTAAATTATTTCATGGCTGCGAAGTCTTTTTAGCAATTTTGGACAACGTGTGGGCTAAACCCGTGCCGGAGCACAATAGATCGCGTTAACGATCCAGTTACCCAAGCATTGGGTTTAGCTAATGTTAGCCGCGGTCATTTTTATTTAAAAGAATTCATTAAATAGAATCCGTTTTCCAACATTTCACAAAGAGAAGTTTCAATGGTGGTTCATTTTCTAAATGTTTAATTGGTTCATCGATTTCAAATACCTCAACTAATCCAAATTCATTGAATTCATGCTTAACGGATTCAATATCGTAGAAAAAGATATTGAGCCCTTTCTGAATCTCATATCTATCCTTGCTAAGGGGCCTGACACTGCCCGTCATATTTGCTTTTTTTGATGCCATTGTGAATATCATATATCCATTGGGCATTAACTGTTTATAGCAATTTTTTAAGAATCTTTTTCTTTCTTGCTTGTTTAATAAATGAATAAGGGCATAACAAAATATTCCATCATACCTATTGTTGTTATATGGCATATTAGTTACGGAACCATGATAAATATTTATATCAAGTTTATTCTCTGACTTTGCAAGTTCAATAGCAGTTTTTGATATTTCGATGCCTTCCACATTTATCCCATTATCGCAAAAAATCTTTGCATTTCTGCCATATCCGATTCCTGGTATCAAGATGTTTTTGATCTTTCTTTGGAGAAAGAAGTCTTTTGCCAGAATAGCAGAGTCTGAAGGATCAAACCCCCAATTCGTTTTTTCTTTTTCAAATATTTTATCCCAAAAATCTTTCATCTAAAATTTTGTATCAATTTATATTCACTGTTACTCATGCTCGCGGCTAACGGTCGGCCGCTTAACGCAGCAAAGGTAGAACCTTTGAAGAGTACAGTAAATGCAGGTTTTGTTGCGATTTAGCGGCATGTTACCCAACGTAACTATTTATTTTTTCTTATTACATATTCCTCTTTCGCCCGGTAAACCAACACGATTAAAGCAAGCATTTCATTTTTCAGTTTATCTACAACTGTATATTTGTATTCCCTCTTAAAATTGGATGTAAAATGAAAAAAATTCAGCAAAAGATCATACCTGGCCTTGAACACTGACAACTCATCATAAAGAGACATTTTTAACTTTTTTTCGATGGGGCTTCGCCCTATACCCCAAATAATCAAATAGCCAAATTGTCAATTATCACTGAGACAGCGCACACTGAGACCTTCTACCTCGTAGCTGTTGCCCCGGCGTACTCCTGGGCTGTCGTAACCAAGAGAACTGCCCCATGCGGTACCGCAGTCGATCTCCGTGCTGGGTGGTGTATTGCATCATCTCGTTCCATTGGGAAAGTCCGCCGTATTTGGTGCAACTGTCTGGTTCGTTGTTGTAGCAATATTTTTCTATTGTGACATTGTTCGATTGTTTCATTGTTCGAGGGATCATTATCCCAATGTTCAGGCTCTCCTTCAGCCAGCACTGGCTGAAGACCTGGATGGTGTTGTACACCTGTGCTTCGTATTCCACTGTGGGCGTTCCCGGGCAGGGGATGTTGCTGGCAAACTGAAAGGCAAGCCGGATTCCGGATCAGTATCCGAGTGTCTTTTTCATTGACTTCAGCAACGCCACCACCGCTTTGGCCTGGGCCTGTTTCAAAGGAGGATCCTGGGGATACAACGTGGCTTCTGCGACGATTATGCAATCGGATCCGGGGTCGTAGGATGCAACCGTGAGGTAGCCGAACTGGCTTCCCGTATGGCCGTACCCCAGCCCTTCGGTGTATTCAATCCCCAGACCGTACGACTCGTTCGAAGGCAGACATTCCATCATTCGGACCACCTGAGCGGAAGTGAGACCGGATTGTCCCGTAAACAGGTTCCTGTAAATGGTGGCCAGATCACTGAAACTGGAAATGACATTTCCTTCTCCGATTCCGAACGACATGTTGAACATGGTGAAATCGATGGAGGCGTTGTTCATATATACATACCCTCGAAGGAAAGGGGCCGGCAGCGCAGTGTCGGTGCTTAGGTAAGGCAGTGTGCTCCCATTCAGGTTATTTTTCACTATGAATTCGTCAGCGATAAATTCATGGTAGCTTTTTCCACTCACCCGTTCGATGATCTTGGCCAGCAGGGTGTACCCTCCGTTGCTATAATGGTGTTCGATGCCTGGCTCGCCGTAGGTGAGCTGGTGCCGGGAGATTAGCGCCGCCAGCTCATCCAGGGTGAACTGATGGTACCGGTCCACCTGCATCAGAATGGCCATGTAGTAGACCTGTCCTGCGTACCAGGCGTTGACGGTATCCGGGATGAGCGTATTGACCTGGTCGAACACGTTGGCCCGGTGTTCCAGCAGTTGGCGGATGGTGATCCTGTTTTTGAACGGTATCTGGTATACTGTGTCATCCGGGAGATAGGGGATGGATGTTCCCGGGATCAATTTGGTGACCGTGTCATCGATGTTCAGCATCCCCTGCTGGTCCAGGAGCATGACTGCAGCAGCAGTAAACGTTTTAGTGATACTCGCTGCCCGGAAGTGGTACCCGGCCGTTGCTCCCGGCTCCAAGCCTGAAGACACGAACCAGCTCCCTTTCGGACAAGCAATGTACACTCCAAGCCCACCCTGGGAACCGGGAACCTGACTGGTAAAACCCTGCCAGGTAGTATCCAGGGAATATTGCAGCAATGGCATATAATCCACCAGTGGTGGGTTATCTTTGCAACTCCAGGAGAGCAGGAGCAGGAGCACAAGGAAGGTGACGGATGTTGTTTTCATATGTTAATAATTTTTGATGTGATAGGTCAGATAGTTTGTCCCGAAATGTCGGGAGAATATTCATTATTATCATTTCCGGTTGGCACAAACGATGTTTTTATAGATATTTTACAAGTTTCAGTGGGTGAAGTACTTTTTCAGGTCGATCTCTTCCCATCCGGAATAGCTTCTCACCTTCAGCCATAGTTTTAATTCGACAGGCTGAACGACGACGGAATAGATGCGGTTTTTTCATTATGTTGGGTAATGTTTTCGTATATAGTTCGTTGCCGGGTTCGGAGCGCTCATCTGTCCGGGTACACAAGAGGAACTAAAATGAGATGACCTTCGAAAGAGCACTTTGCCGGCAATGAACTATATGTGGTGTTAGGCGTTGTAAATTAGTTATTTATCAATCATTTACAAGATTAACTAAGTCAATTCTTTCTATTTTTGTCCAGAAACCCCGATATAGGTCACATAAAGGCAGTAGTGATATAGAAATTGATTCACTACAATTCACAATTTCTCCTTTAGGATTTATAAATTCAACGCTAACATTAGCGTTTACTTTTATTTTTTCATGAATTATATTTTTTGTTCTTGCAGCTATTTGTGCTTCATTCATCGGAGAAAACGGGAATATTGGAAAAACTAACTTAAACTGGATTATTTTTTTAAGTGCTAATTTAACAGGAAATACTATTTCATTATCCTCAAGATCTAATGAATCTGAAAGCATGAAATTAAATGGTTGCTTGAAATGAATATTTCCATTAACAGAAATTATATTTACTGAAGTCTCACCAATATTTTCAATTCTTAAAAATAAGGATAATTGAGTATTAGGTAAGACTCTTTCTCTTTGATTATTATTTTCATCAGTAGGATATAAAGTATCAGTCAGATCAATGTTCCTTTTTTTTTCTACATCCCATTTTCCAAATTTATAATGATATTCGTTCCCTTCAACAAAACTCACTTGCACTTTCGAAGTGAGAATCTTATCAAGTATTGATTGAGGTATCTGTTCTATGAGACCATTATAAATTTTGTAAGACGCCCAAACAACTCCTATGATTGCTATGAGTATATATATAAAATATGGAGGTGAAAACTTTGGGAATATTATTTGGACAAACACAAACAATACATCTAATGATAAAATAATCCATAAAATCCATTCCTTAAAAAGCAGTTTAAGGAATTTAATAACAGTGATATCAGCTAAATTTTTCATTGTAATATGTTTAGGTAGTCAAATCTAAGTTTTTTTAGGACGTGACATTTATAACGCCTAACAGTCGCGACTTTGCGCTGGGGCTTGCCTTGTGGGCCTGTGCCGTGAGCCAAGCCCTGACGCGAAGCCGCTGTTAGCGGTAGTTGCTTTTTTATTCGTCCGGGAAAAGCTTTTTTAATTCATCCAAATCTTCTTTATCTTTTTTCCTTAATGTTGTTTCTTTACTTTTTATGAGATCCTTCTTTGATAATATTTTAATTTCAACCCCTCGAAGGACAGGTGTTGACTTGCTTAGGTAAGATTTCCCAAAACGTTCAAGGCCTAATATCTCCGGTAAAAAATCAACTTTATATTCTTCAAATTCATGCGTAAAAAATGATTTTTTAGGGTTTGGCGTTTGTTCATTTTTGAATTCTGAAATATTTATTCCTAATTCTTCTAAAGCATTCAATAAGTTGAAATAATTCTCATATGTGGGATCATACCAAAAGTCGAAGTCATATTTATCTGCTGGTAAACCATTTGACATTTTGGATACCCTATAATAACCATGAAATGCTAGAGCAATTCCCCCCACAATTAAGTATCTGACATTGTGCTTGTTCAGTATTTGACAAACCATTAATATGCTCTGAATCAAATTTTCTTCCATAAAATTATTACTTAGAGTATGGACCTGTTTTCATTCTATTTTTTCTTGAATTTCTTGATTCAACTTCTGATGCTTTTAATAATTCTATGAATTTTAAGATCTGATATTCAGAATTTACAGAAGTTTTATTTCTGGGGGAGCTTAAGGTCGAATTACCTTTTAGATGTTCAAAACTCATATATCTTTCCATGTTTTTTTTTTAAAGTTAAGTGTTAATCAATTACCGCTAACGGTCGACGCCATGTGCCGGAAGGGATTACGGAGTTGCGTCTGTATCCACCGCTGAAAACCACCTGCGAGACGTACTGTTGTTGACTTGCTGCGCCCCTTTTGGCATATCGGCGTTTGTTGGGCACAGTTATTTATCTTTTTTCCATATTAACCTTCCTTTATTTTCTTTGTCAACGCTCTTGTTTAACCAAATTACACTAATGTCACCATTCGGTAATACATGTAGATGATGCTCGCCCCAGTCATTTAAATCTGAAGTCGGTTGCCAATCATAAACTCCAGTAAATACTGAGTTTTCTAAATAATGAAGAATGCTTTTCCAGATAACTCCACTTTTCTCTTTCCCAATAGCTTGAAAGTAATTACCAGTCAAATGAGTTATCTCCACTATTCCACCGTCATGGGAATACTTACCAAGGAATTTCTTGTATTTTCTCCGAGAAAAAATTTTATCATATATTTTACTTTTGAAAATGTATAAAAAGTATTCTGACATAAATGCCGAAATTATACCTAGCAGAAACCCGATTATCAATTCTGTGCTCATAATTAAAATATTTAAATTTTTATCAGTCTTAGGTTGTTAAATATCTGTTAGATACGGTATTTCTATAATTGTGCCCAACGGTTACCGCTATGCCCTGTGCGTTTGCTATTAGGACCGCGTGGAGCGATCCAGATTTGATAGCATTGGGAATAGCGGTTTGTTAGGCGCATTTTTGATTTTATTCCATTAACCTGAACCAATCTCTAATTGTAAGCTGTAATCTTAATTCCTCATCTTCTGCTAAATCAGAACAATGTGCAATTGGGCCTCTGATTGTATTTAATTTAGACATTACTCCTTCAAAAGCTCTTACACTTTTAAATCCTATACCGTTAAAGATTGGCCAATTAGATTTGACAATTTCTCCAAGTTCTCCAAAGGTTGTAAAATCAATTGGGTTATCAGAACGAATCGTAACAGCAGAGTCAATCTCTTTTGAGATTCTCTTTTTAACTTCGATTTTAACATTATCTGGGACAATCTTTGGCTCATTCCACCAGTTATCACCGAAATCAGATTCTAAAGCAGTATTTATTAGATATCTAATCGATTTTTCAAGACAATAGAATATCTCATAGTTTTTAGCCATTTTTTTAGCCTCTTTCCGAATTTCTAGATCAAATTGAGGATAATAGATATTATCAGCCTCAACTTTGGTTTTTCTTCTCCCTAGATCTAAATCATATTTTTTCTCGACACGGTTCAAATCAAGTTCTAACATTTGATTTGTTATGCCAAAAAGTTTAATCAAGTCCTCTTTATTACTCCTTTTCATTCGTCAGAATATGTTCTTTAAGACTTTTAAAAATTGCATCAAAGACAGTAATGTCGGAAGTCTCTGGGAGATTGAGATTAATAGTATAAGAGATATTAAATCCCATGTCTTTCTCTTTGCTATTAAACTGAGTTGGAGCTGTTTTTATTTCCTTCCTATTCTCGGCTCTTTGTGATGGCTCCTTAGGCTCTTCTATTGAATCGAAAACTGCAATTGATCTTAAAATCTCAATTGTGTTTACTAGGGATGTTATTGCTCTGCTTTTGGGATCTGCTCCTGTAACCTCAATTAGAAAATTTCTTAATTCGGTTTTTCCAAGATTGTGGAAATACTCATTCCTTTCATATAATTCGGCATATCCGATCTTAAATGCTTTAGCAACTGCAACGCCTGAGTTTTTCTCATTTGGACTTCTGAACTTTTCATAAATGTCGGATGGAATTCCATCTGATCCAATGAATCCAAGCTTCTTGAGGAAAGGAATTATTGCTAAAGTGCTTCCGGATTTTGAGAATCCTAGTTTAGTTACAAGATAATCTTGCGTAAATCGAGGTGGAGTTGCAGCGTCTTTTATTTTTTCGAATACACTTTTGAGCGTCCCCGTAGCATTCACATAGGGTGGTAATTCTTTTGCCATAATTGTTATCTGTTTTTAATTATTTATTTGTTGCGCTAACGTTAAGTATAAGAATAGTAGCCGTTCGCGGGCTTCATCCCAGTCAAGTTACATGAAGGTTGAAGCGGGCTACAACCCTTGAATTTACTACTGAACCAGCTATTATTTTTATACATTGTTAGGCAAAGTAATTTTTCTTTTCTTTCATTTCTTTAATAGTAACCTTCAATCCTTCTTTATATGATGGATATTCAGGTTTCCAGTCTAAAAGTTTTTTGGCTTTTTCGTTTGAAACCTTACAATTCATCTTTATAATTTCATAGAAGTCATTACCTAATACTAATTTAACTATAAAAGAAGGAATATGTCCAGGTCGTTTCTTATTCATTAATTCTGCCATGTAAACTGTAAAATCCTCCTGCGAGACTGCCGAATCATCCGCTATTATAATTTTTTCTCCGATTGGTAATTTTTCGATAGCTTTAACTATTGCTGATGCAGCATCACTTGCATGAATATTTGGAATGCAATTATCACCTTTCCCGATAATCTTACTTCGACCTTTCTCCATCATGTTGTACATAAAACGGAAAAGTCCACCATTGCCATAAATTTTCCCAAATAGCAATTGTATTACTTTGGGATTTTGTGTTATTATAGCTTGACCAACCATTTCATCAGTGTCTTTACCAATCTCAGTTAGTCCAATCCTGAGAATTGGCCATGTCTCATCTGCTATTTCATTATTTTCGGTCTTAAAACTTGTCCCCGAAGGCAAAATTATTGGAATATTAAAATGTATTGCCAAATCCATTGAATTACGGAAAAAATCATTCGTCTCTTTTCGTAATTCCTCTTTACGTTTCTTAGTCATCCTATGTCCGGGCTTCACACTTGGCATTGCAAGTAATACAATAATATCAAGTTTGTCAGGCAAATTACTTTTAAATTCTTGAGGGTTTCTTATATCACCTAAAAGTCCAAAGGCTCCTAATTTATTTATCCTCTCAATTTTATCTATAGTTCGAGTTAAAGCAAAAACCTCATTGCCTTTTTCAACTAATTTTGGAAGTAGATGACTTCCTACTAATCCAGTTCCTCCAATTACTAATATTTTCATGGTATGCGTTTTTTGTTATTTTGCCTAACGGTTACCGCTATATCGGTGCGATAGCACCCGGGATCGAGTTAATCGATCCCGTTGGATGAGCGCCTGGTATAGAGGATGTTGGCGGTTCGTTGTTTTCAGTTCTGTGGTTTGACTTTTCATTTTTTCTTTGTGTTCTGCCCCTTTTTTGTCGTAATTTCTTTAACTAAGGCAATAATGCCCAGGTAATCCAACATATCGGCTAAACGCTTTTTACCGTCAGGAGCAAGAAATTTCAACTGGGTAGTAGTACTAACCACTTGACTGTTTTCTTTCTTCAACTTGGCTTTAAGGTATTTCCAATAGTTGCGGGTTTTGGTATAGTCGTCTTGGTCGGTAAGCACAGCTACAATATCCAACACACTAAACCACCATTTGGCGTTTGTCTCGTCCCAAACAGCCTTCACTTCGCGGTCGTTAAAAAAACGTATGGATATTTTGGCGTTACTCATAATTTTAATGTCATCGTTTCTGCAACTCTGTATTTTTCCGCCAAAAGTTAAGATATTTTTTGTTTTGTATTTGCTGTCTCAGGTGTCGTGTTACAATGACCGCCAACGGGACGGTAATCGCTGAAGGTGATCTCCCGAAGATCGGCTTGACGGATGCGGTCCCAAACCGGGCTGAGCTTGTGGTTGAACAGGCAAAGCGAGGTGACCAGCTCCTGCTCGGGAAAGCGTACGGCTAGCTCCCGGATGCGCTGGATCTGACTGTTTACCCCGTTCACGGTTTCTTCAATGCAAACACTCATCGATCCGCTCCAGTCGAGGATCGGTTGGTAATAGGTTCTCTTGTTTTTCATGGCATCGTATTTTTAATGATTACGATGCGAAGGTAGGGCGGGGGGGTAGGGGTGGGTATAATTATTTGCAAGCTTGAAAATTGTTGGGGGGTAGAGACGGATATATCCGTCTCTACGTCCGTCCCTGATACAGCTTCGCCACCTCAGTCCCATCATAATGAACAGACCGGTCGGGTTATAAGGCCCGCCGTGCATCAAAAACCTCGAAATTTGCCAATTTCTGAGAAAGGGTTTTAAATGTAATGAAGGTTTGCCGAATAACCATGTCGGACAAAAGAAAATCAATTAATTACGTGCTAAAATTTGCATTTTTATGCAAATGGTATGCACAAAAAAAGAGGTTGGGATTTTTGTTCTCCTAACCTCTTGATTTTCTGTGGGCCCAGCTGGGCTTGAACCAGCGACCCTCTGATTATGAGTCAGATGCTGCTAACCAACTGAGCTATGGGCCCGATCCATGCCCCTTTCGGGACAGGGTGCGCAAAGATAACAAAAATTTCAATTTTCAAAACCCTTGTGGGTGTTGGTGTATATGAAGAGTTTGGATGAAATATGACATCTACTGGAACAAACGGACAGGTTTTTTAGCCTCCGGTGTACGATGCTATCCAATTTCCATGAAGGTCCGCCGGAAATTGATTTTTGAGCGTTTTTTCCACAACCTACAGGGTTTGCAGGTACCGGTCAAGGAACAGCTTAATTCCACAAACCCGGAATCCGGAAGTGAGGAGGTAATCCTCGTTTCCACTGACCAGAATGAAATTGGATTCGGTTTTCAATACTTTCACCGACTCCGTGTTTCCGCGCGATGGCCGTGCAACCGAGCCGAATTTGATTTCGACCGAGGCTGCCGGCTTCCCTCCGCGCACGATAACAAGGTCTGTTTCAGCACCGTCATGGCTGCGGTAAAAAAACGCCTGCAGATTGGCAGGCAATTGTTGGAGAATTTGTTCGATGACAAACCCTTCCCATGAGGCACCCTTTTTAGGGTGACCAAATAGCTCGTCGAACGTTTGTACTCCTAAAAAGTAATGGAGTATTCCGGTATCGCGCAAGTAGACCTTCGGTGTTTTAACAATCCTTTTTCCCAGATTGGCATGATAGGGTTCGAGAATCCGCAGAAGAAAGGCTTCCTCGAGGAAACTAATATATCTTTTAACAGTTGTAGCACTCATTTCCAGGCTCTTGCTCAATTCGGTAAAATTGAGCAGGTTCCCGTGGTAATGAGCCATCATGCTCCAGAGATGGCGTCCGGTGGTGCGGTCGGCCGGGAATCCGAGACCCGGTAAGTCGCGCTCAAGGTAGGTAAGGACGAAATTCTCCATCCAGTCCTGCCAGAAATCCGGCTTCAGGAATGCATCGGGAAACCCGCCTCGCAGCCATAGACTGTTGATATCGAATTCAGGAGGAATTTCAGGTATCGAAAACCCTCCCAGCTGGTGATAGGCGATTCGGCCAGCCAGTGATTCCGAAGCGTTTTTCAGGAGCGACGGTGAAGCGGATCCCAGCAGGATAAAGCGGCCGGGCCTCCTGTCCTGATCGATGAGTGCGCGCAGGACCGGGAACAGATCAGGCTTTCGCTGTACCTCATCGATGATGACCAGGTGTTCAGGAAACTGCCGGAGGTAGGTCTCCGCATCCTCCAGCTTGACCAGGTCCGCGTTAAGTTCAAGGTCGAGGTAGAGCACACGGTCAAAGCTCTTGCCTATTTCTTTTGCCAATGTGGTCTTACCCACCTGCCTGGGGCCGATCAGGCCCACGCAGGGGAATCCATTCAGCAGGTGCCGTATCCGTGCTTCCGCGGTTCGTTGAATCATGATACAAAGATACAATTAAAACCGAAATTACAATATCTATTGATGGATTATCGGTGTTAATTACGAAAGAATGGAGATGAAAGATCACCTGGCTCTCACACCAGTCTGTATGGGTACCCTGATTTGTCCGTTAATCGCCGACGATCCGGAAATTGGTTACATTTGGGTGTATTACCCTGAGCATGATGAAAAGGTTGGCTTTTTCACTGATTTTCTTTCTCCTGATTCCATCAGGAAAGATTTTTCCTCAGAACCAGCCGATGGTGAAGGATTCGACTACCCTCAATCGACACATCCTTACCCGCGCCATTCTTTCGGAGAGCGCTTTTTACCTGGGCGGAATGTCATACCTCCGGTTTATCTGGTATAAGGACCATCAGCGCGTCCCCTTTCATTTTTATAATGACAACAAGGGATATCTTCAGATCGATAAATTCGGACATGCTTTCGGTTCCTACATGGAAAGTTATATCGGCTACCAATGGCTCAGGCATGCCGGAGTCGGAAAGGGGAAGTCCCTGATTTTCGGTGGCTCATTGGGAATGATCCTGCAGGCCCCGATCGAGGTATTCGACGGATTATATGAAGGCTGGGGCTTCTCATGGGGGGATATAATTGCCAATACCGCAGGTTCGGCTTTTCTGGCCGGACAGGAGCTGCTCTTCAATGAACAGCTCATAAAATATAAGATAAGCTACTGGAAATCACCTTATCTGGATCAGGCAAACGGGTATCTGGGCAAAAATGCCCTCGATGGCTTTTTCTATGATTACAATGGACATAATTTCTGGCTTTCAGTGCCGGTAAACCGGATCCTGCCGATCCCGAAAATCCCGGACTGGGTATGCCTATCAGCGGGGTACAGCGCCAACGGGATGTTCGGGGAGTTCAGGAATATCCGGTCATATTACGGGGTTAATATCCCGGAGACCGAACGGTACAGGCAATACCTGCTATCGCTGGATATCGACTGGACAAAAATAAAAACCAACTCAAGGTTCCTTAAAAAAATCCTGAATGCAATGG
This sequence comes from Bacteroidales bacterium, assembly GCA_041662065.1. Taxonomy (GTDB): domain Bacteria; phylum Bacteroidota; class Bacteroidia; order Bacteroidales; family UBA12481; genus UBA12481. The sequence continues at coordinate 23,350 of JBAZTE010000003.1, forward strand.
TTTTCATCAAGCTCCCTTTTCCGGCCCTGGAGTTCAACACGCTGGGTAAACCACGGGGTTATTGGTTGTACTGGTAAGGTGTGAGTGCCGATAAAGAATTTAATAACTTTATGCAGGTTATTATCTAAAGAATAGTATGAAATTCCCGAATCATTCGCCAGGATGGATGCTCCTGTTCTCATTTATTCTTTCAGCTGTTAGAATCCAAGCTCGAACTCAAATCCTCCGACACCCGTTTAATTGAGGTTTTCAATTGGGCAAAACGACAGGCCATGTCATTTGTCTTCGAGGATGATCCGGTGGGTCCCTGGTACGAAGCAGCGGAGCCGGGACGTGAAGCTTTCTGTATGCGCGACGTATCCCATCAATCGATGGGCGCCCATGCATTGGGTCGAAACAATGGTCACCACCTGGTCGGGATTGGGAACTGAAATCGGCTGGGCTGAAATTCGCAACCTGCCCATCCGGAATAATGTCGTTAACGTCAGGCACGAAGGAGGGCGAAGTTCCACCTTTACCAATCAGCAGGGTCCTGCATTGATATGGCAGGCTGGGTTTTTCGGCCGGCATGAGACCTTGATAGTCAATGGCCGTCCAATGGATGCCCAAACTGAAAAAACAACCAACGGCCAGGTAACCTCTTTTGTAAGAATAGCTGTTGGCGGAGGAGGAACGGTGCGTGTTGAAATCCCTAAATCGCCTGATCAGGAAAAACGTTAAAATCCAGTCAAATGTAGGAATGTTGTAATTTTTTTCTAAAATGATGTAAGGTTTTCCATCCTTAACCTATTCACCTTAGTGCAATAAATAGGTTATGAAAAAGAAAAAGTTAACAACCGCCAGTGGCAGACCATATACAGAGTTTGAAAACTCTATGACCGTTGGAGAACGTGGACCGGTACTGTTGCAAGACTACTTCCTGCATGAGGATATGGCGCACTTCAATCGTGAACGGATACCTGAAAGAGTGGTCCACGCAAAAGGAGCCGGAGCATTTGGCACCTTTACGGTAACCCATGATATAACGCAATACACCAAAGCTAAACTGTTTTCTGAAATTGGTAAGCAAACAGAAATGTTTGCTCGTTTCTCTATTGTGGGAGGAGAAAAAGGAGGTGCCGACAGTGAAAGAGACCCTCGCGGTTTTGCACTAAAGTTTTATACCGAGGACGGCAACTGGGATTTAGCAGGCAATAATACTCCGGTATTCTTTATTAAAGACCCCAAAAAGTTTTCTCACTTTATTCACACACAAAAGCGGGATCCTAAAACAAATTGTAAAAGCCCAACCATGATGTGGGATTTTTTTAGTTTGAATCCCGAAAGCCTTCATCAGGTACTAATCCTGATGAGCGATCGTGGAACTCCATTCTCTTATCGGCATATGCATGGTTTTGGAAGCCACACTTTTTCTCTTGTTAACAAAAACAATGAAAAGGTTTGGGTGAAATTTCATTTCATCACCATGCAGGGAATAAAGAATTTCAATGAAAAAGAAGCCAATGAAATGAAGGGCATTGATCTTGACCAGGCTCAACGTGATTTGGTGGAATCTATCGGGAAAAAGGATTTTCCCAAGTGGGCTTTGAAAATTCAGGTAATGACTGATGAGCAGGCCAAAACATTTAAATGGAATCCGTTTGATCTTACCAAGGTTTGGTTTCACAAGGATTATCCGTTAATTGATGTAGGCATCATGGAATTGAATAAAATTCCAGAAAATTATTTTCGTGATGTGGAACAGGCTGCATTTGCTCCTTCGCATGTTGTTGATGGTATCGGTTATTCACCCGATAAAATGCTGCAAGGTCGTTTGCTTTCATATCCTGATGCACAACGATACCGTTTAGGTGTCAACTATGAACAGATCCCTGTGAACCGAAGTCGTTATGAGGTTACAAATTACCAACGTGACGGATTTATGCAGGTTGGAGATAATGGAGGAGCCAATCCTAATTACCGCCCCAATAGTTTTGATGATATTGTTGCTGATGGAAGTTATAACGAACCGCCCATGCAATTGGAATCAAACATGGCCGATTGGTTCGACCGCAACGAAAACGATGATGACCATTTCACTCAACCGGGATTATTGTATAGCAGGGTGATGAGCGAAAAGGACAGGAAAAATCTGGTGAGCAATATTGTAAGTTCCATGAGGGGCATTTGTGGAGAAAAGAAAGAGGAGATTATTAATCGGCAATTAATTCATTTTTTTCATGCTGATAGCCGCTTGGGAATGGCCGTGACTAAAGGATTGGGAATTACTGTTGACGAAAATAAAATGAATCACCTGAAATAGCATAAATGAATTTGAAATAATTAAAATAATTTAAATGCTTTAATAAATGGAAAAAACCATTAACAAAATAAAGCCTGGTAGCGCCAGGGCAGAATATATTGAAGTGGAACCTAATGTTCGCCTTCATATTACAGATGCAGGCGACGGCAGACCCATTGTATTGATACACGGCTGGCCTTTAAGTGACGAAATGTATGAATACCAATACCATGCTTTGATAGAAAATAGCTTCAGGGTAATTGGCATTACCTTAAGGGGTTTCGGCAAATCGGATAAGCCTTATGGAGGATATGATTATGATATTCACGCCCTGGATATTAAAAATGTTTTAAGCAAACTGGATGTAAAAGATGCTGTTTTAGTTGGCTTTTCAATGGGCGGATCCATAGCAATCCGTTATGTGTCTATGTTTAAGGGTGCTCATGTTTCCAAATTGATTTTGTGCGGAGCAGCGGCACCCATATGGACACAACGTGACGATTTCAAATACAACCTCCCCACAAGTGCAGTTGATGAATTAATTGAATTGAATTATAAGGACAGGCCCCGGTTATTATCCAATTTTGGAAAGATCTTCTCTGCAACCGAAACTTCATTAAATGAAGGAATCTGTAGTTGGTTAAATGGGATCAATATCAGTGCATCTTCTTATGCAACAGCACAATGCTTAATGGCTTTGCGTGATACGGACCTGAGACCTGATCTGGCTAACATAACCATTCCCACCTTGATTATACATGGGAAAAAGGACAAAATATGTTCTTTCGATTTAGCTGAACAGATGAAGGCCGGTATTAAAAATTCGCATATCGTTGCTTTTGAAAAAAGCGGTCATAGCATGTTTTTGGAGGAAACCGTTAAGTTCAATACCGAACTGATGAAATTTGCTGGGTAACGCACGGTCAGAGGGTTATCAACTACCTGAAAAGGAATAACTTTTTAATCAGGACTGCTTTCTGTGACCTTAATTGGTAGAAATAAAGCCCTGCAGGCAAGGGCTTGCCGGAAGCGTCTGCTCCATTCCAAATCACCTGATGAATACCGGAGTTTTGATAAGTTTTCTCCAAGGTGGTTAAAAGTTGACCTTGAAGGTCAAGGATATTGATTTCCATCTCCGAATCCTGTTGCAATTGGTATTTGATCAGGGTTTCATCATTAAATGGATTGGGATAGTTCTGATAAATCTCGTCTGTGATTTGGAACTCAACCTGAGACGTCCCTTCTATGGCCGGTAATTCCGCTGAAAGAGTCAGACTGAGAGTGAATTCACCGCTTCCAAAGTGTGGCTCGGTAATGACATGATATGGGAAAAATAATCCGTGCCCGGGTGGATACGAGCTGGGATCAAGTCTCTCCATCATCTCTTCCCTTACAGGTGAATCGATAAATGAATCTAACCGCTGGTATCCTGTTCCCATAACACTAATTTTGGCATACCCGCCGTCCGTGACCCGTGCTCCTAAACCTTCAGGCATTTCTACCTTCCCGACTTTTTCTAACCAGTTCTGTCCGGAATACATATTCGCTGCATTGACTGCGAGTCCGGAACCAAGGACGAGATAATCCAGATCATTGATGATGTAGTGAGCGTCAATCGTGTTATTGTCTAATGTAAATGTCTTGTTGATTCGGCCATCCGGGGAGGTAAAGGTTATGCTTTTGTCATCATGGACTACCGTGAAAACCTGATCACGATATTCTGCCTCCTCGAAGGCCGTCTCACCCAAAGCTGGATTTTCCGCCGGCAGTTCACCTTCCTCATAATTAGTCCGGCCAAAAAGTACAAGCCCCAATTGATAGGTCGGAGCTATGATTTGTATGGGACCAACGGATGGATGAAAGGCAAAACCATACTCCATCCGGCCGCCGTCGTTTTCGAAAATGGCAAAAACTTTATTGTTTTTCAGGATAAATTCGTTTTCTCCATCCAGCTCAAGATCTTGTGATGAACAAATTGTACTATCACTTAGCTCCCCTTTCGCAGCTTCATCCGCCCACTGGGCAGCGGCAACAATCTTGTTGACCTGTCCGAGGAGATTGGCCCTGATCCTGGCGGCCGGATCCAGGTATTTCCCTCCCGTCCCATCTCCAAGCTCTCCCGGCTTGTATAAGGTCTGCGTATGAAAGGTCTGTTCGCCGATATCCATGAAGTAGGACATCCAGGCAAGGTGAGTCAGATTATTATCAGGAGCAGCCCGAAGGTTATGCAGGGTTTGATAAACGATCGTTCCGGTTGTTTTATCGTCTCCCATTTTCAGGTTGCTGGGAATTCGCTGTCCATTTCGAAGGTAGGGCACATAATCAAAATACGCCTCGATGGTGTCACCCTGTGCAACCAGTGGCGAATGTCCGTCCGAAATTCCCCCGTAATAGAATTGCCAGAAGTAGGTGTTGTAATGCATATCTCCTGACGTGGTAAATCGATCCATCGGCTCATCGGGAGCCAATCCGAGATCGCCGTGATCAACCGGCGTCCAGTTTCGTTGGAGCAAGTCGCTGAATGTGGTCGCTTCAATCCATGGATGATAGGCAATCCATCTGCAATTATTCTCAGTAACATCCTGATAATACCAATCGGTAAAACCAATATCTGATCCTAAAACAATATATTTTTCCTGATCAGGATCTTCAGCCAGATCCATGAGTATACGCCGCCACCACTGATGCAGTCCACGATCGGTGCCGATAAACTTATCCCGGTCATAAAGACCACCCGTCATCTCTCCCCACCGTGGATCCCACATTGGACCCACCGTTCCGAAAAACAGATTGACTCCATTTGCCAGATGGATTTTCTTGAAGGCATCATGCCACTTTTTTACAGAAACGGCGTCGCTCCAATCCGTAATCCATCCAAACCAATAGCCATACTGACCGCTGAATACGGCCGAGTAACCGGCCTGGCGGATCGTTTCAAGGTCGGATACTCTCAACATCCCTTCATAGGGAGCAAAAACCGGCGAATCAGCTAATCCGAACTTCTGACGAAAATCCTTGGAATACCTGATGGCCAGGGCATTCACGTCATCGGGTTGCCAGGGCATAAAGTAACCGTAGAACGGGGATCCGGGTGCGTCAAAAAGTCCTGCACCGGTTAGTCTTCTGATGCGATCGTTGACCCGTAGGTATTCGTTCCCGGCCATTACGTCGGGCCTAACATCCCCAATGGTCAGCGGGAGACTGTATTTCTCCACTGCGTCAAATAGATACTTGCTGCCTCGTCTTTCACCGGGACGTGCCGTCGGATCAAACGCGAAGCCATCGTACTTGCTGATCCCCTGTGGCCCGATCGCGTAGAACATGTTTCCGAAGGCAAGCACGAGCTTAGCTCTTCCGCAAGAAGAATCGGTGAAAACAGGACCGGTTTTGTCGGAAATCAAGGCAGTATTTTTCTTGTTAACAATGGCCTGCATCTGGAATGGTTTGTTGTTCCATCCGATGAAAGCCATTTTTGCAATCGAGAATTCCAGGAAATCGAGTTGGTAGTCCAATACCACATGTGTAAGATATTCAGGATGGTCGTTAAAGCCGGGATCTAACAGCGCCTTCGCGCCTGAATCATTCAGCACGAACAACAGGTCCCATGCAATGTCAGTCACGAAGGTCTGATTTCCCTTGACCAGCTCTGTGTTGCCACCGGGTTTGCAGTCGATGGCGAAATAGATGTTCAGGCTCGAATCGGCGCGCAAATCCATAAGATCAACCCGGAAGGAAATCGTGTCGCTGGCCTCTTTTTCATAGATTGCCAACAGATCCCTGGAATCACCATCCGAGTCGCCCCAGGCATCCAAAGACTTCAGGGTTTCTTTATTCCAGAATCTCCAGTTATAGACAGTATCGTTGGAGGAAGGAGAACTGGTCGATAATGGGTGGCAGTTAAGGAATGGAATCCAGAAGAGGAACAAAAGGCTGATGAGAAAATTGAAGTACCTTTTCATTATTGATAAATCCATTTCCTTCTTAAAGTTAGTAATAGTTTTCACTTGTTCTTTTTCTGGTCTTGGACATCAATTTCCCTTTCAGATTAATTCGATTGCCGACCTGCCTTGTGGCCAATGACGGCATAGAAGAGGATATACAAATAAATTGGAATCACCAGGAGGTAGGCGCTCTTTGGGGTGAAATGATCTGCCAGCCAGCCATAGGCGAGAGGAAGCACGGCGGCTCCCGAAATGGCCATGACCATCATGGCTGAACCGATCCTGGTGAACCGTCCCAGATTGGAGATGGCCAGTGGCCAGAGGGAGGGCCACATGAGCGAATTCGCGAGACCCAGCATGGCGATGAAAAGGATCGAGGTGAAGCCGTTGCTGACAAGAGCCGCGGAACCGAAAAGCAGTCCGCAAACAGCGCATATCCTGAGTGCATTTTTCTGCGAAAGGTACTTGGGAATCAGGGCTATCCCGATAAGATAGCCGATCAGCATCCCCGTGAGGGTAAAGGATGAGAAAAACCTCGCGGTGGATAGGGAGACGCCCTGAAAAACGCCGTAACTGATGATCGTATTTCCGGCGATCACTTCCACCCCGGTATATAAAAAGATGGCCAAAACCCCAAGCAGTAAATGGGGAAACTGGAAAATACCGGTTTTCTTTCCTTTTATATCATGGTCAACGTCTTCTTCCTGTTCGTTTTCCACCTCCGGAAGGCGTGCGAACCAGATGAAAACGGCCAGCAACACAAATGAAATCATGATCAGCAGATAGGGCAGGATGACCCGTCCCGCCATCTGGTCCAGTAGAGACAGATAATTATCTGTCTCCCCAATGGACATCATGGTCCCCAGGTTCTTCACGATATCATCTGCACCCTCCAGGATGATGAAGCCGAGGATGGAGGGTGCCAGTACACCGGCGATCCCGTTGCAGATCCCCATGATGCTGATCCTTCTGGCAGCGCTTTCCATGGGACCAATGATCGTGACATAGGGGTTGGCAGCGGTCTGGAGTAAGGCCATGCCCGTGCCCTGTACGAACAAGCCGGCAAGAAACAGCCCGTAGTTCCTGGCCAGGGCAGCAGGTATGAACAGTAATGATCCCAATGCCATAACCAGCAATCCTGCGGCGATCCCTTTCTTATAGCCGGTATACCCGAGGAACCACCCTGATGGTACCGCAGCAAAGAAATAGGCGATGTAAAATGAAAAAGCAACCAGGTAGGATTGAAAACTGTTCAGCTCACAGGCGATTTTCAGGTACGGGACCAATACCGCGCTCAACCAGGTGACAAATCCGAAAACAAAGAACAAAATGCCTATGATGATTATCGGGCCTGTGGTATTCCTGGAAATCCGTTCCATCATGCTGACCGTTAGGCTTCCCCGTTATTTTTTCCCTGTCCGCCTGGCACCGACCCCTTTCATCACCTTGCCGATCGCACGGGTAACCATATTTTCAACCTGGTCGGTGAAAGGCCCGGGAAGTCCGTAATAGATCATGCTATCATCGGGTTCATACCCCCCCTCCTGCTGGATCCGGAGCGACGGGATATAACAGGTTACCTCGCTGCAATATCCGGCCACGAAAAGGTTTTCAGCAGGGTATTGCTTTTTCATGTTCAGCGAATAATCCACGACCACCTCGCCGCCCATCCCCAGGATGGTCAGGTCCTTGTTGAAGCGGATGGCCTGCACCGGATAAGGAAACCGGGTGACCTCCCACCACTTATTGTATGCCTCAAGCATCAGTTGGGCCCGGTTGCGTATGTACTTGTCATCACTCAGGATATCATTCTGGTATTTTGCGAGATCCAGCGGAGGAAATTCCAGGTCGACCGTGGTGTAGTCGGTGCGGATCGGGGGCCGCACCTGGTGCATGCCACCGGCAAGAGCCCGCTGAACGGCTTCGGCCAGCGTTTTCCCGTGCTGGCTGGCAAGTTCGATCGTTCCTCGCGGAGAAGGGTCCTGGTCTGCTCCGCAGCCGGCGAGGAACACTGCCGTTGCTCCCGGATAGGCTTTTTCCAGTTCGATCATGGCATAGCCCGAGTAATCCCCGTTGACCAGTATATTGTCCGCATCCAGTGTGGTATTATGGCAGGCGTAACCGCACAGGATGGCCTCGGTATGACCTCCTGGTGTCGAAAACCGGACTATCGGAACATCAGGGTCGCTTACATTAACGGCCATACCCCTCCTGTTCATTCCAAAACCGGCGGACCCATGGCCGCACTCGATTTCCATCGGAACAAGCCTTGCCAGGGCCGAGTCTATCACTGTCACCATGTCGTCGGTCAGCTGATGATTGTATCGGACAACAGCCTGCAATTCGGCCGGGGTGAAATCGAACATGCCGCTCAAGGCAGGCCAGATCACGGGGGCGGAGTGGGTGTGTGATGAATTCAGTAGCAATTGCGACCGGCTGATGCCGTATTTCCTGATGACCAGGTTGGACACCTGTTCCGTGATCTCGCGCGAAAGTCCCAGTATATCCACCGTGACAATGATGACTTTGCTACCGGGATTTTCCTCAATGACCAAGGCTTTAACCCAGAGGTCATGCGTCTTGCCTTCCGAAGGTTTTTCACGCGCGGCATATCCGTTCAGCCAAATAGGGAATTGCGGGGTGATGGACATGCGCGCGATCCCCACCCGGAAATCCGAACCCCACACGGAGATGGTGGCCAGGAGAAAGGCCGGTATGAAAATTTTACGTAAAGTGCGGTTCATCTTTCAAGAATTTATGGGAATAGGAATGGATCAGGTTTTAGCAATATCAGCTGCATATTTCCGGATCTTGCGTATGGCTTCCGCAATCTGCTCCATATCCCTGGTGGTACCCAGGAGCATAGTCTGGAAGAGCCAGACAGCCTGTTCGCTTGTCAGTTTGTCGTTTTGAGGGCACTGGCAGCGTTCCAGCCATTCATTCATGAATTTATCCCCGTAAATCTTCAGGTAATGCTTGTTTTTGGCCAGACCGGTAACATAGGCGGATTTATTCATCATTCCGTACCCGCCCGAGCACGGCACCCCTTCCATTTCCAGCGCTTTCAGGAACAATTCGCGGCTCAGGCCGGCGAAGTGCGACTGGTCATACCGGAACATGTATAAGTGATAAGCGCTGCGGGTGGTGCCGTTGTACAATTTGGCCGGTTTAATGCCCGGGATATCGTTCAGCAGCTTCGTCAGGTAGTCCGCGTTTTGGGTCCGGATGCTGGTCTGGTCGACCAGACGTGTCATCTGCGCCAGCAACAGGTTGCCCTGGAATTCGGTCAGCCGGTAGTTTGAACCCCTGGTACCGGAACCGGTATTGAAATCTGCAACCGGTCCTTCCTGTCCCTGGTGGTGATGGTTGAAGCATTTTTGTGCAAACACGCTGTCGTTCGTAAAAATGGCGCCACCTTCCCCACAGTTCAGGTTCTTGCTGGCCTGGAAGCTGAAAGCTCCGGCCAGGCCCAGGGTACCGGCTTTTTTCCCGCGCCATTCGGCCAGGTGGGCCTGACAGGCGTCTTCCACCACCGGTAATTTGGTCTTTGCGCCAATAGCCAGGATCTTATCAAGGTCCGCCGGCGAGCCCCCGATATGAACCGGCATGATCACGCGGGTTTGCGGAGTAATGGCTGCTTCGATTTTGCCGGCATCGATCTGGAAACTTTCGATATCCGTATCCACAAAAACCGGCAAGGCATAATTCAGGACAATGACATTATACGTTGCAATGAAGGTATACACCGGGATGATGACCTCGTCCCCCGGGCCTATCTCAAGCGCTCCGAGGATGGTGGACAGGGCGGCCGTACCGCTGGAGGTGCCCAGGCAGTGCTTTGCCCCATTGAGCTTGCCGTATGCCGCTTCAAACTTTTCAACGGCATGGCTCCCGAGGCGGCACCAGTTCTGGCTGTGTAACACTTCCAGCAATGCCTGCTCCTCGGTCTGATCGATCACCGGCCAGCCCGGAAATTCGGTGGGATGAGCCCTGAGTCCGCCCAGAATGGCAGGTTTATCATCAATTTTCGTCGAAGCAAAGGATATTCCCTGGGCTCCCAGTGCCATTCCGGTTCCTGCAACCGATGCAGTCCTGATAAAACTCCTCCGGTTAAATTTGCTTTTCATATGTAATGAACTAATGATAAACACTTGAGCCAGAAATCATTATAATGTTTCCAGTAGACAAAGTTCAGGCCCCAATGTGGTGCCGGGTCAGATGTATAGGCAAGCACTTTCCCCTTGCCCAGCTCACGGATGGCAACCAGTGGGTCATCGGTTCCCTTTATCCTTAACAGGACTTTGCCTTCAGGTACTTCAAGGGTCTGGTTATAGCCTAGAATAGGAGGGAAATCATCAAAGGAATTTCCAAAGTATCCTTTGCCTTCCTGAGTGATCTCCGGATAGTATCCCTCTGTGCTTTCCACCAGGTCTTCAAAGTCAAGACAGCGAACCGGAAGAGCTTCACGCAGGAGAGTTCTTCCCCAGCCGCCTTTTCCGATCTCGCCGGTAAAGGAATACCATCCGCCAAGGAGCATCAGGCCTTTGCCCGCCCTGACCGCATTGATGGTTTGTTTTATTCTGTCGGGGTAAGTCAGGATCCTTTTCCCGAACTCTTCCTTATTGAAGAAATCGGGTGCCAGCTGAAATAGCCTGCCTTCAACGTCGCTAAAAACGATCACATCATAATCTTCGAGTATCTTTTCATACTGTCCCGGTCCGAGTTTATAAAAATCCCATGACGCAACGGACGTGACTTCATTCTGTCCGTTTGATTCAAGGGCATTCTTTAACCAAATACCGTAATTGAAAATTTCAAGGCCCTTGGGTGCATGTTGAAAAGGTGATTCGGCGAAGGAGGGACCAAGCAAAACCGCCCAGTCGCCGACATAATATATTTTTGCCATGTTGACGGATTTATTAACCGTTTTCTCCAATGAAAAGACGATTATTTCTGCGAAAACACGAACCCTATCTTCGCTTCATAATAGTCGTGTGAATCGAATGTGCTGGTATAATGATTGGCTTCAAAATATACGATATTCCCTTTATCCAGACGTTTTGAGACAGAAACACCCTGCCTGCTCATGAAACCATTGTACATACTGGAATAGTCTCCATTAACATCAGAATAGGTCTCAGTTCCGAGCGAATAGACCACGGCAAAACCAGGCATCAGTGACCAGCTGTCATCGAGCCGGAATTTAACCCGGGAGTCAAATCCGAACAATCCATCTGTCGATCCATGATAATCTGTGTTTTCCCCGGTCCCGGGATCGAGATAAGTGTATTTATTGTAAGCAAAGTGTTCAACACCGGCGGTCAGGCCAACAAGAACCTCAGCCATTGGAGTGGGCTGCTTGCGCAACAGCCACCAGTTAATACAACCCATAAAACCTAAAGAAGTTGCATCATCCCTAAGAATGCCTTCAGCATCCTTGTAGTAGCCATCGGAAAAGACATTTGCCTCAATATCAAAGATCCCTTTATAGGAAAAACCCAGGTTGCCCAGCATTCCGCTGAAGCCATTCGCCTGTTCGTAACCGGCATTGAGGCCGAATCCGCTCTTGCCTTTTTCCAGATAAGGAGAAATTTGAGAAACTGCCGGCAAAGTCAGGCAAACGATGATCATCAACGCGAATAGTTTTTTCATGTCTAGTTTGTTTTAGTTCCGTAAATTTAACGAAAATCATTTACCAATTTCTATTTTTGACAGTCTCTGATGAAGAGATACCGGCCTCCGGGACATTAGCTCAGTCGGTTCAGAGCGCTTGCTTCACACGCAAGAGGTCGGCAGTTCGAATCTGCCATGTCCCACATTGAAAATCAATCCATGCAAACCAATCGACGTGACTTCATCAAAACGCTGGCTCCGCTGGTAGCGGTGCCCTATCTCCTTCCATCTTGCATTACCTCAAAACATTCCGGCCGCCTGACCATGGGTTTTGTGGGCATGGGTATTCAGTCGCGGTACCTGTTGTCGAAATTTGCCGGTGAGGCTCAGGTTGTGGCAGTTTGCGATGTAGATACCACCCGCAGGACCAACGCGCAGCAGTGGGTCGATAAGTTCTATACCGACAATCCGGACAAAGGCTCCACCGGCTGCCAGGTCTATCATGATTACCGTGAATTGCTGGAACGCGACGACATCGATGCGGTTTGTATAGCTACACCGGACCATTGGCATTCTACCGTAATCGAGCTGGCCCTCCGAAAAGGCAAGGACGTTTATTGCGAAAAACCGCTGACACACAATATTCAGGAAGCGATCGACGTGATGCATGGGGTGGAAAAATATAAACGGGTTCTGCAGACCGGTTCGATGCAGCGGTCGGCGAAGGAATTCCGCGTAGCCTGCGAACTGGTGCGCAACGGCTGCATCGGCAAAATCGATCATGTGGAGGCTGTGTTCAGCGGACCCCCGGTACCCTGCGATCTTCCGGAAGAGGAGATGGAACCGGGCCTCGACTGGAACCGTTGGCTGGGTCCGGCTCCGATGCGTCCTTATAATTCGATACTGAGTCCCCGTGGTGTCCACGGTCATTTTCCGGCATGGCGCAATTACCGGGAATATGGAACCGGTGGAGTGGGCGATTGGGGTGCCCATCACCTGGATATTGCACAATGGGGACTGGGCATGGATGACAGCGGTCCGGTGGAGGCACTTTTCATCGACGACGAGGCTACCCTGTTGTATGCCGGCGGTATCAAAGTGGTTCGCAAGGAACAGGGTTTTGGTGTGCACTTTTTTGGCAGTGACGGGGAAGTCATGGTCAATCGCGGCACATTCAAAATGGTGGTGAACGGCGAGACGATTGCCGCCTATACAGGAGAAGCAACCAAGGAAACCACGTGCGAAGCGGAGGTTAATAAAGCCGGAGAGAGGTTTCTGAAGGACGCAAAGATCAAGCTCTATGACAGCCCGTCACACTATCTGGATTTTCTGGGTTGCGTCGAAAGCCGCAAAAAACCCATCGCAAATGAGCAGGTCGGCGGTCGCACCGTCATTTGCTGCCACCTGCTGAATCAGCTCTATTACCACAAAGAGACGATCAGGTGGGATCCGGCCAAACTCTGCTTTGCGGGCGGCACCGGCAACCCTGCTCGGCTTACCGGCGACTACCGCGATTGGACAAGAGGTTAGATAATTTAACCTGATGGTGGATTCGGATAAAGAGTGGGACTTGTGATATCCGATCAACGATTTGCTTGCGGGTTTTGTTTTTACTACCAATTTCAATAGTGTATTTGTTGTCAACAAGAAAATCACCCTGGTCTGCCCGCATACTATCCATCCTATTTCCATTCACGGACATACATCCGTTCATCCGGTCGCATAGGCCGTTGGTCAAAAGGTTATGAACAACCAGCGGTTCGTTTACCCTGAGAAAAATGGAACTTGTCAAATAATCTGTAATTGACTGCGGGATTGGTTTCTACACAGTGTACCTTCACCGTCCGAACCGCAGAAATGTTCAGTTTTAAAAATGGAAATGCGGATTTATAAACAGGAAATTATGAAAATCAGGATTGTTGTATTGGCATTGTTGATCGCCGGAGCTTTGGGCTCCTGCAGAAACGACAAGAAGGATGCGTTGACTGCTTTGGATATAGCAAGCGGAAAAATTCAAAATTCGATAGATTCGTTGAATGGCGTGTTGGCTTCAGCTGCCGAGTCGCTGGCCAAAGTGGTTGCCGATCCGGAGGCCGTCCGGGCCAGACTGAAGCAGGTCTGTTCGGGTTCGCTGCTGACCAAAGAGGTGGCGTTCATCACCCCAGGAGGCAATAAGCAGATCATCAAACTGCCGTCTGCAATGGAATACAAAGGTACCGGCCTGAACCAGGAGTCCCGAATGAAGGAAGCCATGCAGTCGAAGCAGCCGGTATTCTCCGGATTATTTAAAGCGCCGGACGGATTGCCGACAGTCGGGGATGTGTACCCGGTGGTCAGCGGTTCGACTGTAGTGGGTGCCATTGAATCGGTGTTTACACCCCACGACCTGATCCATAACGTCCGGATTACCCTGGTCACCGCACCCAATGAAATCTGGGTGATGGATCAGGATGGCACGGTGATTTACCAGCAGGATTCCGGAACAGTCGGGAAGAATGTCTTCCAGGATGATTCCTTTTCGAAATTCAATAATTTTCAAACGGCCTGCAGGACGATTGCCGGGGCCGAATCGGGGGAGGTGAACTATTCTTATTACGCCACAGGAACCACCAATCCGGTAGACAAAACAGCCTACTGGAAGACCCTCAAGATGCATGACAAGTCCTGGAAAATCATTTACACGCTATAGAAGCGGCACACAAGGAGGAGAATTTGATTCAGATTTTCACTGCTTTATAAAATTTTCGAAAGTCTCCTCCGCACGAATCCAATATGCCTTGAAAATAAGGCAACAGTGAATGGTAAGTGCTGACCGGGATCAGCCAGGCGTTGTTCATCTTCCGGTTGGTGATCTTAAGGTCGCTTTCCAGTCCGGCCAGGATGGAATCTTTCTGTTTTAACAGGATAATGGTATCCCGGTTCATTGCATACTGTTCATTCAGATCACTCCTGGCCCGGAGCATCCGGTCCACCACCCGGTCGTTTTCTTTCCATTTTCTTTCGGCTTCCGCCATCTGATCGTCCCTGCCCAGTGATTTTAACCAGTGCAGCACCCCGGCCCTCTCCACGGTCACCGCAAATCCTTCACTATACCGGGAGTCGCCGGCTTTATAGAATTCCTGATGCGCCAGCTCGTGAATGATCAGACCGGCCAGTTGCACGGAGTCGTATCGCAAATGGGTGCTCAGGATGGGATCATTATACCAGCCTAAGGTGGAATAAGCGCTGAAAGGGGACGTATAAACATCGTACCCGTCTTTCCTCATCTGATCGGCAAATTCAAACGCCTTGTCCTTGTTAAAATATCCGTGGTAAACCACACATCCGGCGATCGGATAACACCATGTTTTAGGTTCAACGGAGAATTTAGGGGCACAATAAACATTCCATCCCGGATATTCTCCCTTGATTTCCGCATACAGCGTATAGCTTTTGTTGCCGGGCAAACCCAACTCCCTGATGGCAAAATCATGAATTTCCAACACCAGCTTCAGCTTATCCCTGGTCTTCTGATCGACCTTATTTTCTTTTAATACTTTTTCGATCGGATGTCTGGCATGTATGATGCGAAAATGCCCGGCCATGGCCTGTGTGAGATAGGATATCTGACAGGATTCCAGCGTTGTAAATAACAATGGCACAACCATAAAAAGCACTAATCCGGAGATATTCAGCTTCCTGTTAATCGTTCTTCCTGATGTCATGTCGCTTGATTACGATTTGTCCGGAAAGGTATTTCTTTCAAACGGATCCTGATGAAATTCGTATATTTGGGTTAGGATAATTATCATCATTTATGGAAAAAGAAATCAGGATATCCAGCGTTAAGGTTGAAAGAAATACCACTGAAATCATCGGGGAAGTCGATTTTTTTATTTCAGCCTGTGATGGTATTTCGCCAGAAAATATCCGATATGCTGAGTGGGGGCTCTCTATCTGTGTTACCGTAGGTCAGCGGGGTTGCGAAATTGAGCGTATTGAATCGATGAGAATAGGAGATGTCCTGATGTACAAGGGTAAGGATGACTCCCTGTTTGAAGTCCGTCTCATGGCCATCGATACAGGCGACAATAAGTTTGCAATTTTTGAAGTCAGCACCCTTTAAAAGGGAGACTGCTTTCCGCTTCAATTATTTGGTCATCTATTTTATTTCATTCATCCTTTTAAATGTGAACGGATCTTCGCGGGTTTTTGGATTTAACATGACAAACGGGGGCAAGCCGAAGGTCCGGGTGATCTGAAAAGCCTGCTTTGAACTCATGAGCCCGGGCGACCAGATCAGGTCGAACCGGAATTGCATGTCGCCGGGACAGTCATCGAGGAAATTTTCTTCCCACATGTTATTATAAACCATCGCCAGAATCTTATTCATGTTCTCGGGCGGTGATAACCGCTTGGCCGCGAGCTGGGGCGCCGAGAAAGAGATCAGGGCCGCATCGCGGCTCGACCAGAGCCTCGAACCGGCTTGTGACGAATAGTTCACCCAGCCATCGATCGTGAAGAAATCGGTACAGGTTCCGGGAATCTGATCCCGGTAAGGACGAAACTCTATGCCTCCGTTGCTGGTTACCGGAAATACACCTTCCTCGGGTAAGGGAAATTCAATATAAAATATTTCGGGATTGGCGGACGTCAAACGGTTGAAACGGATATTGATGGAAATCCGGGGTTCATTTTTCATGATTTCCAGGATCCGCTGTCCCTGTTTTAATCTTGGATGATTAAAATTCTGCGTATAAATTATGGTGAAGGCTGTTTCGGTCTTTTTTGCTGTTTCATTGATGGTCGCAAGGATTTGCCTGGTTGATTTCGCCACATTTTCCATCCTTTTATTACTCTCTTGTTCGTCCCAGATGGCCGGTTCGATCCGGCGCCCGGCCAGCGATTCCAGCGACAGGAATTTCCCGATTGCCCCGGTGAACAGGGGTAGCTTCATCCCTTCCCAGCGTACCGACACAGGCCAGCCATTGGCATCGACGATAATCTCAGGTCTTGCAAGGGTGCTTTCCGTTGCGACGGAATCCTCCGACAGCTGGTAGGTGCTGACTGAATTGGCTTTGAGC
This sequence comes from Bacteroidales bacterium, assembly GCA_041662065.1. GTDB lineage: Bacteria > Bacteroidota > Bacteroidia > Bacteroidales > UBA12481 > UBA12481. The sequence goes on from JBAZTE010000003.1 coordinate 40,248, forward strand.
TTGTCGACCCAGAATCTGACCATCCGGTTGCCGGGATAGATTTTTTTCGCCTGCCCGGTCAGGGGATCTTTCACCGAACGGTAATTCACCTCCCGGAAACTGATCCGGTCGAGCCCGATCCAGCCGGTATAATCCGAGTCTCCGGTATTGACAACATACAACCCTTCAGGCCGGTTGGTGATCAGTTGCCGCATCCTTTGCGAAACCAGCCATTGGCCTTCTTCATACGGACGGTAGGCATAAATGCTCTTTTCGGCTAAATGCCCCAGATTAAAAAAACCATAAGGATAAGAGGATGCTTCGTTTGATCCAAAGGTATGCTCATAATACCGGCAAAGCGACCGGTCGATTTCCTGCACTTTTTTTATCACCGGTTCACTGTTGCCGCCCCAAACCGGGGATAAAGCTGCCTGCGCATAGTATCCGGCCTGCCTCGATGCTGCCAGGTCGCGGGGTGTTGCAGCTACGCCAAAAGCCCACCAGTCAGGCCATTCGCCTGAATAGGAAGGAAGGTCCTTCCCAACCCTCTGCTCAATCCGGTCCATCGCATCCGTGGCCGTGGTCAGCCTGAGCATGGGTATCAGCTTTAATTCATTCCACTTTTTAACAAATTCCACCAGCGAAGGGAACGGTCCGTCATTATCGATCCTCCATTGGTTGGTGATCGATACGGCAATGAAGTCATACTGATATCCGTCGGCCCTCATCTTTTTTATCTTCTCCAGACAAACGGCATGCGCCTCGCGGACGGATGCTTCATCGGACTGGAGGATGTCTCCTGTTCTTGGGGTCCTGAACTGGGTATTGTTTGCCTGGGTTTGAACACGCCGCCAGTCGCGTCTGGTCAGGAGATTGTAACCGTACCAGTAAGGGTACGATTGCCATACCAGCATTTTCCGGTTATCGGGCATGATCCACCAGAAACCCATGGGCTGGGGGAATGGCGTCCCTCCCCAATAGGTGTTGATCCCGTTCCAGATGTATTTTATTCCTTTGTCGGCCAGCCGCACTGCCGACGCACGCGAGAAACCGTTAACATCATGCTGGATACCGGTTTTTGGCTTGAATGTCTTCCACAAATCATCCGGGATCCAGTTAAAAGCCTGGTCCCATTGCCGGTCATTCAAAAATGGATGGACATTAAACGGCAGGGCTGAAATCTCTATTTGACCATTGTCGATCAGTTTTTTCAATTCCGATCGTCTGTCGGGCGAGGCATTCTGCCACCACCGCCAGACGATATCCAGGGCTTCGGCGGTCCAGTAAAAACGTTGATCAGCCGGAAGTCCGCTGGTGGCGCTGGCCGCATCAATGGCAATATCCAGGAACCTTTGCTGAAAGTCTTCCACAATATAGGGATGGTCAGTGTACCCGTAATCGGTATGGGAACAATGAATGATGTCGATATATTCAATTCCCGAATGATCATTTATTCCAGAATTTGTTTGAGCATAAGCCGTTAATCCCATAAACAAACCGGAAATAATCGCACTTCCGATCAAAATTCTTGTGTTAATTCTTTTCATCTGATAAAAAATTGCACTAAAATTCCACCTCGATAAACCGCACTTCATAAGGTTTCAACCTGATACTGGATAATGGCTGCCCGATCTGTTTTCCGATCGTGTTCACTTCCACCATCCTCTTGATGGTCTGGCCGGGAACCGATGAGGATAATTTTACCTCGGCCGTTAACCCTTCCAGTTCGCGAAAGTGGAGCAAAATGGTTCCCTTTTTCTTAAACGCGGGACGGCTGTTCACCAGCATGGCATTGGCCGGTCCTGATATTTTGAGAGTCTCCATGACAGGAGATTTCAGATCATTGACTCCGATGGGGAAAGCGCGGGTGGGGAAAGGATTCCGCTCGCTCCAGGCATATTTTGTGGCAAAGGTGTTGGTGGTATCAGCCGTTGAAGTGATCTGATAGCCCCAGCTGAAACCTCCTTCCTGGTATGCGCGGAAATTGGTGGTCCAATAATTATTCATAACCCATGAATAGAGCCACGTCTTTCCTTGTTTCGGATTTCGTTCCCACTTGCCCATGTTGAAATCACTGAATTGCCATAGGGGAATTTCATTGCTGACGACCACGATCTGACCTTTCTTGCCTCGAACGGAGACAAAGTTTTGGGCGGCATTCCAGTCGGAGGAGGATCCGGGAAGCTGCTGCCCCTGGGTCAGCGTGCCCCCGATAGTTTCAAACACGATCCTGGAGTCAGGCATAGAAAATGGGAAAGCTACATAGAGCGCTTCAGGATCGGTAATGATCAGCTTGCGGGCCAGGTACCGGAACTCAACTTTCTTCACATTCTTATACAGACGTATTTCCATCTCAATACCCTGGGGCGAACCTTCTGTCCCTTTTTCAAAACCTTCCATGTCCATGGCGATCCTGGCACTTTCCCAGATGGCGCCATTGATCCCTTTGTCAATCTTTACATTGAAGGCTGATGTCCGTATGAATGGAGGCACATCACGTTCTTTCGCTGTTTCCTTGACCGGTTGCCCGATATGATAGGGATTCTGACCGTCGGCAAGCTCCTGGTTCAATTCCTTGTCGAACAGGCTGCTGACTGCCCCTGTTTTTTTGTTGATGGAAATCTTATAGAACCGGTTTTCCAGGACTTCGGTGTACACCCCGGTAACGGCCGCAGGTTTCTGATTCTCAAGCTCGATCTTCAGTGCTTTAACACCCAGTGCGGGAACATCGCTGACCTCGATAACCCAGTAAGCCCCTTCAGCACGTTTGGTCATCACCTGCGCAGGCACTTCCCTGCCCGTTTCGAGGTCGATGATCCTGGTTTTAGTATTGACCGGGAGAACCTCGTAATCAACGAATAAACTAATGTCGCCCGACCGGGCCCATCCCATGGAGTTAATAACATAGATGACCGGGAAATCTGCTTTTTTAAGAAACTCCTGCATGCGTGCCAGGCCCTCTTCATTCAGGAGGGTGACTTTCTTAAGCGCTTCCCATGCATAGGCTCCTTTTTGCAACCACTGTTTAGTTGAATTCTCTGAAAATGGAAGGTTAATGCTTTCGGAAGCTCCGGAGGTATGCTCATCGAATAAAAGTGCATTTTCGCTGATGTGATCCATCTTGCTCTCCAATTCAGGTCCCAGCTCGCCGCCCATCATCGATACCATGGCGAAAAGTCCGTCATCAACCTGTTTCAGGTTCTGCGTTCTCCTTACTTCTGCCGTCTCCCGCGACGAGGTACCGCAACCGTCGGTCCACCAGTCAAGCCAGGCATTTCGGTAAACGGGCAATTCATCAGCGTAATTCTTCTCAACATATTCCAGAAACTCACTGATCAGCGCCAGCCTGAATTTCGGATATTCATACCTGGCATTCCACTGTTTAACCACCTCACAGGCCAATGTTGAGGGCGGGGCATTATCGGTGCGGTAACCGCAAAATTCCAAAGCAATCCGGTCGAACGGGTAGTTGTTTTTATCAAGATTGGCCAGATGCCATAACATATTAGCCGCGAATTTTGGCGACTTATTAATGAGTCCATAGTCATTCGGTGTCATGTAGATATCGGCCCTGAAACTGAGCAGCCTCGCTCCGGAGGGAGACTCCCACCAGAAACACGTAGGTTGGTCGAAGGGCACCACGGCCCTTGTGTAGTTGCTGCCCATGCTCACATATTTCACACCCGTATTTTTGTAATAATCAGGCAGACACCACGCAAGGCCATTGATATCATTCTGCATGGCCATTTTAACCGGAATACCCAGCTTATCAAACTCCTTCAATGGCTGAAGGAAATCATACATGATATTCTCATCCAAAATTTCAGCCATGTTTGCATACATCCCGGTGACTTCAATGCGCCCCTCGGCAATTCTTTTCAGAAACCTGTCAATTTGGAATTTCGGCCGGGTCCGGAGGAATTCCCGTGTTACCCAGGAGGATTCACACGACCACCTGAACTTGGCATCATCAGGCATTTGATCGGTCTGGTCACAATAATCCAGTGCATAGTCGATGAAACGCAAATGCTCTGCAAGTATCTCAGATTGCGGGCGTGTATACCCAATATCGGTGTGCGAATGCTGAACAAAATCAACGCCCCATTTTTTGGGAGGAACCAGGGTGAAGGGGTACCCTTCGGCAGGACCCGCATTGATTTTTGCCGTAATAACCATTTTCTTTGACTTGGTCACCGCAGGAAAGGTTAACAGGTACTTATTATCCCCTTTTTCAACGGTTCCTTTTACCAGTTCTTTACCATCCTTTGAAAAAATAATGGTACCGGTATTCTCCGAATTATAGCTGGCTACAACCTGTTGGTAGGATTTGCCGGAGTCCTTGAATAGCACGGGGGCATTTAAAAACTCAATCTTCGCTTCCGGGCTGTTTTGTCCGTTTATATTCCGGATGCTGAAAAGGACCAGCACCAGGATGATGACAACTGTTATATTTGTTTTTCTCATTGGGTGATTTGAGCTGTTTGTCTTATTTGTTAAAGGTACGGTAAAAGAGAAGAAAGAGGCGAATCCGGTCAAAAAGCTGTCCTGGTCTTTCGCCGGTTGGCATATGCAACTAAAATGGTGAATTATTTTGTCAACTTTTGGTGTAAGTTTGGGTAATTAATAAAATCGCCATGGAAACTTATTTTGCCTCGCCGGACAGAACAGATCAGCAAACCATAGAGGAAAAATCAGCATTGTTAAGGACCTCTGAAATTCTGACCAAGACCTTGGACAGCCTGACCCATGTTGTGGCCATTTTAAATCCCGACAGGCAGGCGGTATTTATTAATAAGACATTAATGGATTCCATGGGTTTTGATTCAACGGCTTTGGCTATTGGCAACCGTCCCGGTGAAATCCTGAACTGCATCCATGGCAAAGATATGGAAGCCGGTTGCGGAACCAGCGAGAGCTGCCAGTATTGCGGGGCGGTGATGAGTATTGTAGAAAGCCAGCAACTCTACGCATCCGTAACGAAGGAATGCCGGATTACCTCACATATAAAGGAGGAGCTGGTCAGCTTCGACCTTAGCATTACGGCAAGCCCGCTGGATATCCAGGGCGAAAAATTCACCCTGTTTGTTGCCAGTGACATCAGTGACGAAAAACGCCGCCATGCGATGGAACGTATCTTTTTTCATGATGTGATAAATAAGGCCGGGAGTTTGGATGGATTGCTGGAAATTATTGATGATCTGGAAGATGTAAAAGATATCAAGGCAGCGGTCAGGACACTTAAATCTGTTTCATCCGACCTGGTGGAAGAGATACTCAGCCAGCGGGATCTGTTGCGCGCGGAAAAGGGGGAGATTGCGTTGCATCCCGAAGTAACGGATCCTGCTAAACTCATCCTGGATGTGGTAGAACAAATGAGGTCTCACCCGGTAACGAGAAAACGCCAGATCGAAACGGTGATTACCTGTTCGCCATTACCCGTTTTAACCGATCGGGTATTATTAAACAGGATACTCACCAACATGATAAAAAACGCATTGGAGGCAACCTGCGACGGAGGCCGGGTGATCGTACTCCTTTTTGAGAATGGCACGCACCTTTGTTTTTCCGTTCACAATGATACTGTTATGAGTCATGAGGTCAAGGCTCAGGTTTTCCAGCGATCCTTCTCCACAAAAGGCCTGGATCGTGGTTTGGGTACCTATAGCATGAAGCTTCTCGGAGAAAAATACCTGAAAGGCCGGGTTTCTTTTACTTCGGATGAAGCCGACGGTACCCAGTTCACCATTGAGATACCCAAGCAGTGGAAAGATTGATTTCTTTTCAAATGCTGTGGCGGCTGCCATGCCCTGGTTCAAGCAGGAGATTTAATCCTGATGTTTTCTTAATAAACCTCCAACCGTCCGGATTCCCCGATCAGCTGTCTGAGCTGCCGGTTAAACTCCGACTCGCCCGGCAGGTCCTCAAGGTTCAGGTGCATACGGTAACGCCAGTAATGGTTGGGATTTCCGGGGTTATTGATCCTTTCGGCATGCGGATTGGGATACCGCAACTTCTCATCCATCCCAAGCAAATCCTGAATCGGGAAAATGGCCCACATACTGGGTGAATACAGGTGCTGGGTGATGATCTGACGAACAATTTCGGCAGTACATTCAAACGGGGAGGCTCCCTGGTTACCGAGATTCTCATTGTAGAAACGCTGCGAACGTCTGGAATCCTCCTCCCACCAGCCACGGATGGTGGAGGTATCATGCGACGACGGGGTAGCTACGGACAGGTAAGGATAATCTGCCGGATGACCGAAAACCATCTTCGGATTTTTGGGCATGCGCTGCACTTCCAGGCTCAAAATGCCCAGCTCATTCATGACGCTGGGCACACAGGCCGGAACCATTCCCAGGTCTTCGCCGCAAAGGAGCATTTTGGTGGCCTTCTTGATCACCGGCAGCTTTCTCATGGCCTTTTCCCTCCAGAAATCCTCATTTCGCTTGTAGAAATAATCAAGATAGACCTGGTCGATCACCTGCTGACTGTGGTTATCCAGTTCCTGGTATGATCGGGTGAAGTGCAGGGCATTGCGCGGGAAGAAAGCATCACCGCCGGTACCCGGGGCTTCCAGGAAAATTACCTCGCTGATCAGGGAGTTCAATCCCTGGATAATCCGCTCACTGCGGTTCCTGGCTTCGCGGCCAGCATCGGGCTCAACGGTCAGCTTGCGTTCAACCTTGCTTTGCGTATCATATTCAGCCTTGACGTAGTAACAACCGGGTGAATATTCTTCGAGATAGTGCTGCTTGACAAAACCTGTGAGATCGCCAAAACGGTCATACAGAAAATGTTCCCGGATATATGGCTGGCAAAGCCTCTGCTCATCAAACCAAAGTCCGCGGTATTGCAGCTCATCGCGGTAAAAAGGAATGCTGGGATTAAAATAACCCATGAGGCCTTCCACTTGATCGGCCGGAATCTCCCAGATCCTGAAAAAGCCCAGGATATGATCGATCCGGAAAGCATCAAAGGAACCCGAGAGCTGGTGGAGGCGTTTCTGCCACCACGAATAGTTGTCGCGGGCCATCTCGTCCCAATTGTAAGTCGGGAACCGCCAGTTCTGGCCTTTAATGGAAAAATCATCCGGCGGGGCCCCAGCCTGACAGTCCATATGGTACAACTGCGGACTGAGCCATGCATCCACGCTGTTGCGGTAAATGCCGATCGGGATATCTCCTTTCAGCACCACCCCCTTCGATCGGGCATATCCGGCTGCGTCTAAAAGTTGCCGGTAAGCATGGAATTGTATAAAATAGTGAACGGCAATTTCATCGTAATGATCCGATTTTTCATCGGTCAATGCGGCCATCAGTTGAACATCAGGTTGCCGGTATTGCCCCCAGCGGGTAAAATCCGGGGTATTGAACAGATCGCGGAGATAGCAGAAAGCGGCATAAGGCTTCAGCCAGTGCTCCTGCTCCCTGAAGAACTCCAGAAATTCGGGATTACGGAGAAAGTCAGCTTTGTCCTGATCGTACAGCAGTTTGAAAAACCTGGATTTCAGTTTCATTACCGCCTCATAATCAATTTTTTCCAGCGAATTCAAGTAACTGCCCTGCGCCTCAATGATCTGCTGGTTAAAATCGGAAGTCAGTTTTCCGGTTTCCATCAGGTTGATATACATGGGATGCAATGCATAAACCGAGATGGCGGCGTAAGGGTAGGAATCGTGCCAGGTATGCATGGCAACGGTATCGTTTACCGGTAATACCTGAACCATCTTCAGACCGGCTTCTGCCGCCCAGTCGACCAGTAATTTAAGATCGGAAAATTCACCCACCCCGAAACCCTTCCTGCGCCGCAATGAAAAAACAGGGATAGCTACTCCGGCGCCTTTCCACGGATATTGCGGAAAATCGAATTTCTCGTCACCGACCTCAATCACCTCAGGGATTTCTCCTTTGGGAAGGCCGAGGGTACGGTCGGATGATTTTTCCCAAAAATGGGTCTGCCCAATTTCGTTCCTGATCAGGTATTTATACCGGACAGGAAAATCCGAAATCGGTATCCTGACTTCTCCACTCCATACCGGATGATCGGGATTTCCCAGCGAAAGTGCCTTGTTATCAGCCCAGTTACCCAACGATTTTGTGCTTCCTGCAATGGCAACCCTATGTTCTGGCTTAATGCGGATAACCATGGGATTAAAACGCACGATCACCGAATTCTTTTTCATTCCCCGGGTAACACGAGGTGCAGGATAAACCTCCCCGCATTTCAAAATGGCATTCAGAAAGGCTGAGGTATTCAGGGCAAATTCAGGATCGGCCATCGGCCTCCAGCAATCGGACAACACAAAGTAAAATGCTTTGCGGTTTTCAACCTTAAACTGCCGGTTGGGTCCCCATTCTTCGATGCAGGTATTGTAGTTGCTATCATTCACATAATACCGGTAAGAAAAATCATCCGGGTCTTCAAACTCAATTTCGAGTGACCACAGCCACTGGCTGAGATCGGTGAGTTCCATGAGGGGCGCCTGGCTGACCTGTCCGCTGCCGAGGGCAGGGTCCGGACCTGAAACCACCAAATGCTGACCGGGATGAGTGGTATAATGTATCTGAAACTGAATACGCATACTACGCGCAGAATTCTGACAGAATGAAAGCGGTCTGTTTATTGCTTCAGCAATTCAACTTCCATGTACATTTTCATGAGATATTCCTGCATTTCGCCTGTAGCAGGGTCCTCATCCGACTGATATTCACTGAATGAAACTGACCAGACCTGTTTGGTCGCAGAGTTGGTAACCACATCAAATCCGATGGCCAGATTTTTTGTCATGATAGAATCCGCAATATTCAAACCGTTGACATAGACCTTATTGTCTTTCTCAAACCAATCGAAAGTTCCGGATTGGGTTTCCTCCTCGACGGTTGATGTAAAGGTGCCGTCGCCTTCCTTATTGAAGGTAATGGTTCCGGTCTGATCCTGAACCATCGTGGTATCAAGGACTCCGTTTTTGAAGATTTTCTGGGTGATGGAGGTGACTTCCCAGGTGCCGGGCAGATTGGATGTGCCAATCAATTCAGAAATCTTGTCGCAAGCTCCTAAAGCCAGCATCGATACAAGAAACAGTAAAACAACAGTTTGTTTTTTCATGGTGTGTGATTTAGTGGTGAACAAATTTAATCAAGATTTCCAGATTACCAGATTCCTGTTTGCTTAATCTCAACGGTATCCAACGCAATGGCGTAACAACCCCAGCCGCCGAGTGCCCCTCCTTCAAAAAGAGAGATGGCCCTTGATTCAATGTTCAACGGACTCATGGTGATGCCGGATTCACTGATCATGGAGGTCAGGAAATCAAAGTAGCGGTGTGAAATGCAGCAGGTTTTTACCACAACAGTTTCTCCTTCATGGAAGAATACATCCTCCGGCCTGGTGATACCCAGGGCAGTCCGGTTCAGAAGAAAATCGATCTGTGTTCCGTTGAACAACTGGTCATCGTGCATATTCCCGATGATACTGATGTAATCCATATCAAGCCCGAGCCGCTTATAAAAGATCCGGTAGAAATTTCCGGGTTCCGGCGGATCCGTCAGGCTGACATGGATAATTCCCAGCTTGCGGTCCTGGGGCTCGGGCTTGTACCACACCGAATCGGGCCGTACAGGCTTCAGTATGGTATCAGTGGAGGTATAAACCTTATCCCCGATTTTAACTTCAACGTTATACGCTTTTCCAATCTCCCCGCGTATGCTGAATCCCCGGTAAATGGGCAATTCTGCATACATGGTGTCCTTGACCAGCGAAAGGACCTCTTTTTCAGAACCCGAAGTCACGGTTACCTCTGCATCGGAAACCAGCAAATCAAAAAGATCAGCCAGACCGGCAGTGGATGAATATGGTAAACTCCTGCTGACCAGAACCCGCGGAAAGTTGCCTTGCTCGATCCACCCTTCGATGACGTACACCGGCTCGGTATCCTTTGGCTGAATATCAATATCACTGACGCACCCCGGCAGTCCGGCCATGATCAGTAACAACCCCCGGAAGGCGCTTTTAAAACCGGCAGGTCCAGGTAACCGATGGTAAAAGCGGAAGGAGCGCAAGTTGGCGCGAGCGCGTCGTAAGCAAACTCTTGTCATAATCCCATTGCAGGTCATAATACAGTAATAGCGGATTTAAACGGTTATAAAGATTGTAAATGGAAAATGTCCAGGTTGATTTGATTTTTTTCTCAATGGCGGGATTCCGGGTCAGCGACAGGTCGATCCGGTGATAGGCAGGCAGGCGTACCGCATTACGTTCGCTGTATTGCTGGATAAGGGTGCCGTTAAAAACATAAACCGATAATGGCATGGTGGTGGGTTGTCCGGTGGCGTAAATAAATTGAAGAGAACCTTCCCATCTGGAGCGGAACGATCTGGTAATTAAGATATTAATATCGTGGGTCCGGTCGTGCCGGGGATGAAAGCGCTTACCATCATTGATATCAGGAAAAACAAGCCATACCTGCGACCAGGTATAACCGATCCACCCCTGTGTTTTTCCTGTTTTTTTCCTTATAAAGAATTCGATCCCCCGCGCAGTGCCCTTTCCCATTGCGATCTGCCGGTCCATATTGTCCTTGAAAATGCCAAGCATCGTTTGAGATTCACGGAATTCTGCCTGATTATTCATCCAACGATAGAACCCGTCAATATAAGCTTCGATCCCATGCCCGTTGGAATCAATAAACCACCCCAATGTAACGGAGGTTGCTGCCTGGGGCGGAATAAGCGATGTGGAGGGGACCCACAGATCGAACGGCAGGGTGGCCGTGGCAATCGGGACCATCGTAACAGGCTGGTACTGATGGGTCACAGAGGCTTTCAGCATCTTGCCCGGTGCCGTTTGCCATGAAAGGGCAAGACGCGGTTCAGGCCGGATAAAGGTGGCCAGTACCTTCCCCTTGGGATAATGAATGGTATCTGCCGGGATTCCGTTCTGATCATTGATATATCGGTCAAACGGACCAAAATGCTCAAAGCCCATCACGCGGATACCTGTCTGTATAGTCCATGAAGTGGCCGGCTTCCATTCGTGGTGCAGGAAGAGTGCCGCCTCACGCGCATGATACGGCAGCGAGTCGCCCAGTATCTGGTTCACGCTTTCCCCCCGTATCTTCATCCGGTAGGGTTTAAACAGATATCCCTGGATCTCAAAACCGGTCCGGATCAACTGGTTTTCACCGAGATGGATCTGTAACTCCTGCTTCATCCTTACATTGCTGAGCCCCGAGGTTAATCCCATCGAAATATTGCGGTATACTTGATCAAAATCCAGATGATATCCCGACCAGGAGAAAACTGTTTTACTGCTCACTCTCCCTGACAGCGTATTTGAACTGATCAGCGACATGGACTGGTTTCCCCATCGCATATGGTCCGACAGTTCCACCTCTGAATCTTCCAGCCGAAACTGGTCGGTGCCGGTATAAGCCGACAGGGTGATCCTGCTCCATTCGGAAATGTTCCAGCTAATCTTCCCATTGATGTCCAGAAAGTAATAATTGGAACCGTGGAAAGCACTTCTCTTCGGAAGGACTATAGGAGATAAAAGATCAAGATGGGTTCGCCGGATAGCGAACAGCCAGGAGGCTTTATCCTTCACCAGCGGTCCTTCCAGCATGAACCGCGTGGCAATGAGACCTATCGACGCTTCTCCTGAGGTATTTTGCATGTTCCCGTCGCGGGTGTTGAGGTCAATGACTGATGCCAGCCGGTCGCCATAGGTGGCAGGTATGCCTCCTTTATAGACCGTCACTGACCGGATGATCCCCGGATTGATGACGGAAAAAATCCCCAGCAGGTGCGACGGGTTATAAAGGATGGCATCATCAAGAAGAATGAGGTTCTGATCGGCATTGCCGCCCCTGACATAAAAATACCCCGATCCTTCGCCCACCGATTGGATGCCCGGCAGACTGCGCAGTGAACCCAGCGGATCCTGCTCCCCCATGAGGGCCGGGATCTTTTGCATTTCAGTCATGGAGAGCCGGATTTGCCCCGGTGCCAGTGTCGCCAGACTCCACGTGTCGGCCTGACCCAATATGCGGGCTTCCGGAATGGCCACCATATCCTGTGAAAGAAGGATGGTAAACGGGAGTCCGCTATTATTGTCCGGGCTGATCAGGGTATCATTCTTAAATCCCAAATGAGAGGTCACCAGGCTTTGCGGTCCGGGCAGAAGATTGATTTTCCATTGACCCAACCGGTTGGTGGTGGTGCCTTTGTTGTCGGTCAGCGAATACACCGATGCACCCGAAAGCGGATCCCCGGTTTCACGGTTTTTAACGATCCCGGAGTATGACCCTTTGTCCTGAGCCTGAATGGGGATAAAAAATAAAACAAGTATCAAGGTCGTGAATACCCGGGAGAGCGAATATGACTGATTTTCAGGATGCATTTAGTCCGGCTGAGGGTTTGGTACTCCGTTAGAAAGTTAAGCAAATCTTTCAATTTGCCATGGAATGCGCTCCCGGCCTGTTTGCCATATTAAATGGGACATTTGATTATTTTCGCAGATCAATTCTCATGTCGCATGAAGAAGATAATCTTTGTATTATTGGCACTGCTCTCTATTCTTCCGGTCCTGTGCCAAAAAACCAAACCCCGGGTTTCTTATTCGGTTGGTTCATGGGATGTGCAGATCGTGAGTTTCGACCACTTATACCCGGTATATCTGGCAGATCCGCAGGGAGTGAGGTTTGAAGTTTCGGCCCGGAACATCCTTTATGATGATATGGATTTCCAGGATCCGGCAAATCAGGCAAAGGGATACAAGGGAAGAAAGCTGATTAATCCGGCCGCCCGCTTCTCTTTCTTAAAATTCAGTCCGAAAAGCAATCCCAGGCTGGGGATATCACTGGATCTTGGCGCTATTGCCCCGGTCATCCTGAGATCCGGTAACCACGATCTGATCAGTCTCGATGGAATAGGTTACTATGGAATTGCCGCGCATCCCACCGAATGGCTCAGCCTACATTTCATCAAACACCATATCTCTGCTCATGTCGGTGATGAATTTTCTTCAGGAATGGTCAGCTCACCGGTAGATTTTGATCCTAACTTCACTCCAATGCCGGTTTTGGATGATTTTGTCGCAGCGGCTGCTTTTCGGCCCCTTTGGTTTTTGAAAATGCCGCAATGTGATATCCTTCAGCTTTACGGTGATTTCGGATTTTTTTATCCCGGAAAAGACATGATGGGGATTCGCCAGAATAAGCCTCATCCCGAAGCCTGGTTCAGTTTTCAGGGTGGGGCCGAACTCGAGTATTATTTTGCGAACATCAAACTCGGCGGCCTGTATACGGCAATAAATGTGAGTGCCTACCAGATGAATGCCTATGCCCCGAATATCTCCATTACCGGAGGCTATATCCTGCCGCAGGAACGGGATCTCCGGAGGTTTCGCCTGGGATTGAATTATTATAATGGCCGTAGCCTCAGCAACCAGTATTTTAACAGAAAAGAACGGTTTATCGCCATCTATTTCGGCTTCGACATCTAACCTGACCTCTAACCTCTAACCATTAACCGATTCCAATCTTTTCCTAACTTTGCACTATGTACTAATTAAATCAGGATAAAAATGAAAAACCATCGGCTATTCAAAATCAGCCTGATTACCCTTTCCACCTTGGTCCCCCTGTTTCTCAATTCGTGTAAGGAAGAACCCAACACGGATCCGGTTGCTGCATTTACGATTTCCCCAACGTACGGCACCACCGATACCACCTTTGTTTTTGACGCTTCCGGAGTCAGGGACATCGAAACTCCGGCTTCGGATTTGATGGTCCGCTGGGACTGGGAGTCCGACTCTGTGTTCGATACCGAATTCAGCACAAACAAGATAGCTTCGCATAAGTTTATTATCGGCGGTACCATGTATGTAACCGTCGAAGTGAAAGATGTCAAAGGTAAAACCAACCGTTTTACCGACTTTGTTAAGGTGGCCTGGAACAACCGTCCACCAAGGGCAGCTTTGAATATCAATCCCAAAAGCGGATTCCTGCAGGACACTTTCGTGATGGATGCATCCGCATGCAGCGATGCTGAGGATAAGCAGACCGATCTGGTGGTCCGCTTTGATTTTGAAGGGGATGGAACCTGGGATACCGAGTATTCAACTAGCAAGGTTGTTAATCACCAGTACACGGCGGCCGGGACTTACCCCGTAAAAGTGATCGTGAAGGATTCCGACGGGTCAACGGATGAGGAAATCATCAGTCTGCTGGTTGGAGGGTTGAATACTGCACCGGAGGTGCCAAAGAATCCTCAGCCTGCTGATCTCGCCGGCCAGTCGAGCACTCTGTGCGTGCTTACGTGGACCTGTACCGATCCGGAAAATGATTCACTGAAGTACGATGTTTATTTTGGCACTGAAACAACGCCGCCGGTGGTTTCCGGCAACCAGTCGGGTGCACAGTTTATTTGCCTGCCACTGGAATACACCACAACTTATTACTGGAAAATAGTGGTACGCGATCCTTATTCACATGAGGTGACCGGTCCGGTCTGGTCATTTACGACTAACTCACCGCTCAATCCGATCGGCAGTTTAAGGGATCCGCGCGATGGAAAAGTTTATAAAACGGTGACTATCAATGAAAATATATGGATGGCGCAGAACCTGAATATCGGGACTATGATCAATTCCAGTACCGGAGGCGATCGAAGCGATGGCTACCAGCTGAATAACCAGAAGATTGAGAAGTTCTGTTATAGGAATGAAGCTGCATACTGCGATATTTATGGCGGATTGTACCAATGGGATGAAGCCATGGGATATGCATCCACCGAAGCTTCACCCGGACTTTGTCCCGATGGATGGCATCTGCCTACCGATGCCGAATGGCATGATCTGGTTGTTTTCCTCGATCCGGTTAATGGAGAGGCCGATGCCGGGGAACAGCTGGCCCTGGGGAGCCGTTCGGGTTTCCAGGCACTTTTCTCGGGTTACCTGATTTTTGCCGAACGGAAATATTATGACGTGGTGAATGCCGGATATTTCTGGAGCTCAACCGTCAACCCCAATCCCCAGCTGAACCATTTGTCGCTCATGCGTTCGATTTACCGTGGAAAGACGGCTTTCCAGCAGGATACATCGCAGAAGGTGAATGGATTGCCGGTGCGGTGCGTGAAGGACTATTGAGGAGAGGTTAAGAGAGGTTAAGAGAGGTTAAGAGAGGTTAAGAGAGGTTAAGAGAGGAAAGAGGGAGTTGATAAAAAAGAAGATCATTATCGGAATTACGGGGGCGAGTGGTTCGCGGTATGCGGACCTGATGCTGGCAAAGCTACGTGGAATGGCGGATCAGCTGGAGGAGGTGGCAGTGGTGGTTTCGGAAACAGCCGAAAAGGTATGGGCTTATGAATTGCCTGGTCAGCCGCTGGACACGGATCCCTTCAGGCGCTATGCGGCGAACAATTTCTTCGCTCCTCCGGCAAGCGGTTCGGCAGGCTATGATGCCATGATTATCATTCCTTGCTCCGCAGGCACGCTGGGCCGGATTGCATCCGGTACCGCCGGTGACCTTCTGGCCCGTTCGGCCGATGTAATGCTGAAGGAAAGGAAAAAACTCATTCTCGTTCTTCGAGAGGCGCCTTATAGCCGGATTCATCTCCGGAATATGCTTGCCGTAACCGATGCCGGCGGGATCATCTGTCCGGCTTCCCCGGGATTTTATCATAATCCGGCAACAATTGAGGAGCTTTGCCTCACCGTGGTCAACCGTGCCCTTTCACTGGCCGGACTGGATCCGGGTGAGCAACGATTCATGGGGGTTTGACCGGTCACTCGTTTTTTGCCCAGGCGAGCGCAGCCACACTGACACTGGCACCGGGACAGGCCAGGATCTCTTCGGCACAAGCTTCCAGAGTTGCTCCGGTGGTGATCACATCATCGATCAGCAGGACATGCCTGTTTTGAAAGGCCTCCGGATCGGTAACCTTAAATTTTCCGGTAACATTCAGGTAACGGTCATAACGACTTTTCCTGGTTTGGGTGGAGGTGGCATGTGGGCGCATCAGCACATTACAGGCCAAAGGAACACGCAATCCGGCCGATAGTCCCCTGGCGATGGCCTCGCTCTGGTTATATCCCCTGATACGTTGTTTTTTTCTGTTCAGCGGAACCGGCACCAGAAGATCGGGCCGGATGAATTCGCTGCTATGAAATAGCTCAAAACCATACTGTTTGCCCATCGAAAAGCCGATGTCGGGCCGGTCATTGTATTTAAGCTTATGGAGTGCATCCTGATAAGCCGATCCTTTCCGGAAATAGAACCAGGCCATGGCCTGTGATAGATTCACCCTTCCCCAGAACATCTCCTCCAGCGGATTATCCCTTTTGCAGTGGAAACGTGTCACCGGCAGTTGCCCCAGGCAGCGCAGGCACAGGCACTCTTCCCAGTCTTTCAAATGCGACCGGCACGCAGCACAGGTGCGGGGGAGGAGGAGGGAGAGGAGGTCGGAGAGTATTTTCAAGGCTCAAGGCTCAAGACGCAAGTAAGGATGAAGGCTCAAGGCTCAAGGCGCAAGTAAGGATGAAGGTGAAAGGTGAAAGTTAAGAGGGTTAGCGAGGCTGGGTTTTAAAAGCGATGCAGGATAGTATCTTGCACAATTCTTCAGATTCTTGTATTAATGGGTTGATCTCAATTATTTCAGGGAATATGTCCACGAAAAAGTGCAGCCAATAGTGTGATTCCCTCATTTCCTTAAGGCAGATCCGGATCTTGTAATTAAAATCTTTACCGGACAAGGCGGATTGAGCTTCTCCATAATTGGCGCCAGGGGAAGACGAGGACCGGATCAGCTGATTTATATTGTCATACAGCAGCGGATCTTTGCGGAGTTTGTGAGACAAATGGTACACATCAACTGCGAATTTTTTCAATCTGCCATGTAATTCATTCATGATAATTGATTTTTAAATATAGATGCACCAACCAGGCCCTTTTGGAAAATTTTTCATACTTATTTTATTCAAGTATGTAAAAAAGGCAGAAGCATCCCACCCTTCAACCTTTTTGCATTTCTAACTTTCACCTTACTTGTGCCTTGCGCCTTGCGCCTTCATCCTTACTTGCGCCTTGCGCCTTGAGCCTTGCGCCTTAATTCATACCTTTGCTCCATGCACCACAACCTTAATATTCCTTAT
The DNA here is from genome assembly GCA_041662065.1 of Bacteroidales bacterium. Classification (GTDB taxonomy): domain Bacteria; phylum Bacteroidota; class Bacteroidia; order Bacteroidales; family UBA12481; genus UBA12481. Next base: position 57,378 of record JBAZTE010000003.1, read on the forward strand.
GCCCCCGGCGTGTCGCTGCTGGAGTCCCTCCGGAGTAAAGAAGCCTATGTGCCCTCACCCTGCGGCGGAAAAGGAATCTGCGGCAAATGCAACGTTGAGGTGAAAGGGGTGGGAGTGGTCCGGGCATGCTCCTACTATCCCGGACAGGATATCACGGTGGTTATACCGGAACCCTCGGTGATGCAGGTCCTGACAGAAAGTTTCTGGCCCGATCCTGAACCTGAACCAGACTGGTTCCCGAATGATAATCCGCAATATTTAGGCTTGGCGGTGGATATCGGCACCACCACCGTGGTTGTTTTTCTCGACGACCTCCGCAGCCACCGTAATACCGGCATTGTGAGTTTTCCGAATCCGCAGCATACCTATGGTGCCGATGTGATAAGCCGGATTCATTATTGCCGTGAAAATGCGGATGGAACCCGCAGGCTCCATCAGGAAATCATTTCGTCCATTGAAAAAGCAGCCATACAGTTGTGCCAGGCGAAGGGATTTGATCCGGTATCAGTAGGGAAAATAGTGGTGACCGGCAATCCAACCATGCTGCATCTTTTCAAAGGGGTGAGTCCCGAGAGCCTGGCCGTTTATCCTTTTACCCCGGTATTCCTGGATGAACAGGACCTTAGTGCCTCAGACCTTGGATTTAGCAACTTTCCCGGGGCCCGCGTCGTAATTTTACCTTCTGTTTCCTCCTTTATCGGGGCGGATATCGTTGCCGGACTGGCATCGGTCTCCCTGAATCCGGCAAGTGGATGGAGCCTTTTTCTTGATATCGGGACCAACGGTGAAATGGTTTTGTGGAATGGCAGCATTATCCTCGCTTGTGCCACAGCCGCTGGCCCTGCTTTTGAAGGTGCCCGGATATCCTGCGGAATGGCGGGAATTGAGGGTGCAATAAGTGACATTGATACCGTCGGCTACGAGACGATCGGAGGGAAGCCGGCCAGGGGCCTGTGCGGCTCCGGTCTGGTTGATGCGGTGGCCAATCTGCTGAATACGGGAAAAATCGATATGATGGGATTTATGGAGAGTGATGAACGTTTTATTCCCGGGATCGATCTAATGCTGACTCCCCAGGATATCCGTGAAGTTCAGCTTGCCAAAGGTGCCATCGCAGCCGGGATCAAAATCCTGATGCTGGAGGCCGGAATCTTCGCCGGCGATGTTAACCGGGTTTTTATGGCCGGAGGTTTCGGCTATGCCCTGCACGATTGGTCGGCGGGGCGAATCGGACTGATACCCGATGGATTGGAGAAACGTCAGATCAGGGCTGGAAATACATCGGGACTTGGTGCGCGCCTATGGCTTCATTCGGAAGAATTCAGAACCTACACCCGCGAACTTGCACAAAATATCCGTTATGTTGAATTATCAGAGCATGCTGAATTTAACGACCTGTTTATGTGGGAAATGACTTTCCCCGTTTAGCCTTTCAAAAGATGCGGTCCGCCTTTCGCTATATTTAAGGATTTCACAACCTTTGCACGATATACCTCAGTACCTTTGAATCTTAGAAAATCCATTGTATGATTCCTCAGGAAGCCCGAATTCTCTTGGTTGATGATGAGCCTGATATTCTGGAATTCCTGGGATATAACCTGCGGTCGGAAGGATTCACCATAGAAGTGGCACACAACGGGATCGAGGCCGTGCGGATCGCCCGGAAATTCTTGCCCCACCTGATCCTGCTCGATGTCATGATGCCCGGAATGGATGGCATCAATACCTGCGAGCAACTGCGTGGCATTCCCGAACTGAAAGAGGTGATCATTGCATTCCTGACCGCCAGGGGTGAGGATTACTCCCAGCTGGCTGGTTTTGATGCCGGTGCGGATGATTATATCACAAAACCGGTCAAGCCTAAAGTACTGGTTAGCAGGATAAAAGCCTTGCTAAGAAGGGTGAAGGTGGCGGGTGCAGACCAGAATTCCGGTAAAGTCCTGCAAGCGGGCGATGTGATGATCGACCATGAAAAATTTCTTGTGAACCATTCGGGGAACGAATTGCACCTGCCCCGTAAAGAATTTGAATTGCTCTACCTGCTGGCCGGCAAGCCGGGAAAAGTGTTCACCAGGGAAGATATTTACCGGTCGGTATGGGGATATGCTGTCATTGTCGGCGACCGGACCATCGATGTTCATATCCGTAAACTCCGGGAAAAAATAGGTGAGGATCACATCCGGACCGTCAAGGGGGTGGGTTACACCTTTGTGATCTGAGAAAAAGTCATATCAACCTGATCAGCAGAAAATTAATCGATAAACCCAGCAGATATCCTGCATAAACCTGCCCGGGTGTGTGATCATCCTCTTTCAGGCGGGCATAACCGGTGAGACCGGCCACCAAAAACAGTATGGCAAGGATGATCTGCTCATTCAGCATCCACCTTATGGAGATGGCCAGTACCATACCCGTCAATCCTCCAATGCCTGCCATATGATTGCTGATTTTCCATTGCCAGTTAAAGATCGCTACTGTCAAAACCACCATGGATGATCCATTCAGGAAAAGGGAGAGGATGACCGGTGCGTCAACCTTTTGCAGGATAAATGCACCCAGCAGATAAAGCAAGGCCATCATGAGCAATGGGATTCTGCGCTCATTTTTATCGGTGAGCATATAACTGCTGATAATTTTTGTCCAGAGGAGAACCGGCATGAGAGCCAATGGCAGGATTAGCGTGGTTAATGCCACAACAACATAAATGTACCTTTTTCCTTCAAGCGGGATCAGGTTCAGCCAGCCGCCATAGGTCAGCAGAATAAACACCCCAACCAGCGGCATAAAGACCGGGTGAAAGAGCACAGATATAATCCGGGAAAACCTCACTAGAGTTCTTTTCTTAGACGGGCGACAGGGATGTTCAGCTGTTCGCGGTATTTGGCCACCGTCCGTCGGGCAATCATATATCCTTGTTCTTTTAAAACGGCGGCCAGCTTGTCATCGGTGATAGGCTTCCGTTTATCTTCATTTTCAAGGCATTCTTCAAGAATTTTCTTGATCTCACGAGTGGAAACTTCCTCACCCGAATCCGTTTGTAGGCCTTCGGAAAAGAAATATTTAAGCGGGAAAATCCCCCATTCGGTTTGTATATACTTGGAATTGGCCACCCGGGAAATAGTTGAAATATCGAGACTGGTGCGTTCGCTTATATCTTTCAGGATCATGGGTCTGAGGCGCATCTCATCACCTCCGCTGCGGAAATACTCTTTTTGGAATTCCATGATGGCATTCATGGTGAGGATCAGGGTATGCTGCCTCTGACGGATGGCTTCCATGAACCACCTGGCCGATTCCACTTTCTGCCGGACAAAGGTGGCGGCCTCTTTTTGCTGCCGGTTTTGGTTTTTTCTTTCCAGATTGTAGCTTTTAAGCATATTCGCATACAAGGAGTTGATGCGGAGGTCGGGGGCATTTTTCGAGTTCAGACTCAGCTCGAGGATTCCTTCATTGTCTTCCAGCACAAAATCCGGCACAATCTGGTGATACGACTGCATATTCGAATCGCCGTATCCGCCTCCAGGTTTTGGATTCAGGCGGATGATCTCATTAATGGATGCCTTGAGCTGCTGATCTGTAAGGTTCATCCGGCTCTGGATCTTATCGTAATGCTTACGGGTAAACTCTTCGAAATAGTCGGTCAGGATCACCCGGGCATTTTTCGTGTCCTCATTGCTGCGGCCCTCTCGCGTGTGCCGGTCGACCTGAAGGATCAGGCACTCCTGCAGGTTTTGAGCCCCCACACCCGGCGGGTCAAATTCCTGGATCAACAGGAGAATCTCCTGAAGTTCCTCTTTTGTTGTGGAGATATTAAGGGAAAAAGCCAGATCGTCGACTATATTCTCCAGATCACGCCGCAAGTATCCGTCATCATCGATATTGCCTAAAATATAATGCCCCAATGCCTGCTTGTGCTCATCCATGATACGCATGCCGAGCTGGTTGGAAAGATTTTCACGGAAAGAGACCCCCGCCGAAAAAGGGATTTCCACCACCTTGTCATCATCGCTTGACCGGTTTCTTGGATTGAGCCGGTAAGCCGGTATATCGTAATCATCCTTGAATTCTTCAAGGGAAACCTCATCTTTTTCCTTTTCCGGGTCTTCAGTATCCAGCCGTGAATCCAATTCGGGATCCTCCTCCCGGCCCTCCTCCAGTATTGGGTTTTCCTCAAGCTCCTTTTTGATCCGTTGTTCAAGCTGCATGGTGGGCACCTCCAACAGTTTAATAAGCTGGATTTGCTGAGGCGAAAGCTTCTGCAGAAGTTTCTGCTGTAATCGTTGCTTGAGCATAAATCAAATTCGGAACAATCCTTGAACCATGAACTATTATACCTTAAAGTTAAGCAATATTTAGAACTCGGCGTTTCGGGGTGTGCGAGGGAAAGGAATAACATCCCTGATATTGCCCATGCCGGTGACAAACAGGATCAGACGTTCGAAACCAAGACCAAAGCCGCTGTGCGGGCAGGTGCCGAACCGGCGGGTATCCAGGTACCACCACATATCCTTTTCTTCAATGCCCTGTTCATGCATCCTTTCCGTGAGTTTTTCCAGACGGTGCTCACGCTGCGATCCCCCGATGATTTCGCCAATCTTCGGGAACAGGACGTCCATTCCCCGGACGGTGAGGTTATCTTCATTCTGGTACATATAGAATGCTTTGATCTTCTTTGGATAATCTGTCAGGATAACTGGTTTTTTAAAATGTTTCTCCACCAGATAACGCTCATGTTCAGCCTGCAGGTCGCTTCCCCAGGAAACGGGAAATTCCCATTTCTGCCCGGAGTTCACGATGATCTCCACCGCGTCGGTATAACTCATTCTGATGAAGTCATTTTCCACCACCATTTTCAGGCGCCCGATCAGTTCGGCATCATACATCTGATTGAAGAAAGCCAGATCATCAGCACAATGGTCCAATGCATAACGTACGAGGTATTTTACAAAATCTTCCGCCAGATCCATATTCTCCTTGATCTCATAGAAAGCCATCTCCGGCTCAATCATCCAGAATTCAGCCAGGTGACGGGGTGTATTGGAATTCTCGGCACGGAAAGTCGGACCAAACGTGTAAATATCACTCAACGCAGTGGCTCCCAATTCACCTTCCAGCTGGCCCGATACGGTCAGGTTGGTTTCACGGGCAAAGAAATCCAGCGAATAATCAATTTTTCCTTCCGGAGTGACCGGCGGATTCTTAGCATCGAGGGTGGTTACCCGGAACATTTCGCCGGCACCTTCAGCATCTGAACCTGTAATGATCGGAGTATGAAGATAGCAGAAACCCAAATCGTTGAAGTATTTATGGACAGCAAAGGCCATCGCATGACGCACGCGCAGGACAGCGCTGAAAGTATTGGTACGCGGCCTTAAATGAGCTATGTCGCGAAGAAATTCCATGCTGTGACCTTTTTTTTGCAAAGGGTAGGTATTGGGATCCGCAGTTCCGTAAACCTCAATCTCAGTGGCCTGTATTTCAACAGGCTGACCGCTTCCGAGGCTTTCAACCAGCTTGCCGGTTACCTTCAGGCAGGCTCCGGTGGTGATGGATTTCATCAGATCTTCACCAAACGTATCAGGATTGGCAACTACCTGGATGGTATGTATGATCGAACCGTCGTTCAATGCGATAAATGCAACCTGCTTGTTGCCGCGTTTTGTGCGAACCCAGCCTTTAACGGTGACTTCCTGGCCGCCAGGCTTGGTTGAAAGAAGCTCTTTAACCTTGGAATGAGCGAGATGTATCATGGTTTTGCCTTTAAATCAGGGGGCAAATATAGAAAAAAAGGCTCAAGGCTCAAGGCTCAAGGAAGTATCAAGGCTCAGGGATCAAGGCTCAGGGATCAAGGCTCAAGGAAGTATCAAGGCGCAAGGCGCAAGGCTCGAGGAAGTATGAAGTTTGGTCAAATGCAGAAAGGCTGAAGTGGGAGCTCCTTTCATTAGCTGCTCTTGATCGTGAAGCGGTTCCCGCTTTCCGGGAATGACACTTCTCCGAGTGAAATGAATTGTGATTACAGGTCATTAAGTACAACTGTAAAGATCGAAGGATGCGAATTTCTTCCGCTTCACGCTTCACGATCTTCTTCTTCGTCCCCCGATCTTCTTCCCCGTCTCATAGTCTCATAGTCTCATAGTCTCATAGTCTCATAGTCTTCCGTCCTCACTGCCTCTCGTCGTAAATCACCCTGAACAGCGTCCTTCCTACCGCCGTGAGCGTTTGCCGGTTGATATTGCTCAGGTTATCAGATTGGGTATGCCAGGTTGAACCGAATGAACTTTCGGTGTAAGCGTCATTCTGGATGATATCGATACTCGGAATGCCGATAATTTCGTTGACAAAGCGATGATCATCAATGAGCTGCGGAGTTTTCTGATAGGAAAAATACTGTCCGTAGCCAAGATTGTTTCCGGCCTGCCATACCTTGTCGAGCACCGACTGGGCATAGAAGCGGCTGACCTCTTCCATCGTAAATACCGCATTGGGTGCGCCGACCATATCCAACAGTATCCCATACCGGGCGAAATATCCGGTGATATGAGGATTTTTTGCCCAATACTGTGAGCCGAGACCCCAATCTTCCGGTTTTCCGTCGGGAACGCGGTGGGCGGGTGCTCCATAATCCTCCACATCAAACAGGATCAGGTCAATACCGAGCTGGGTGGGCTGCTTCTGCAGTCCGCGTGCAATTTCCAGTAAAACACCTGCACCGCTGCCGCCATCGTTAGCCCCGTCAATAGGAAGGTCACGTTTGGCCGGATCAGGATCCTGATCGGCAAACGGACGACTGTCCCAGTGAGCCATAAGTAAAATGCGGTTGCTTTTTTCGGGCTGGAACCGGGCGATTATGTTCTTCATCGGAACTTTTATGCCATCATACACTTTTATATTGGCCTGCTGCACGATGACATCTGCCCCATAGGAACGGAATTTCCCGGCCAGCCAATCGGCACAGGCTGTTTGTGCCGGGGTGCCTGGCACCCTCGGACCGAAGCTCACCTGCTTTTGAACAAATGACCACGCCGAATCCCCTGAAAACACTGGTATTTGTACCGTTTCACTTCCCTTGGAAATGTCCGGTTTCTGTGTGGTGCTATTCTTACACCCAAAAAGCGAAACACATAGTAAACCACAGATAATATGCAGCTTGCAGATTTTCAAACCAGTCAACAATTGATTCATTTCTTTTTCCCCCAATAATCTCCCAACCACAAACTTCTCCCATTCACCCATCTCAAAATCTTCCAGTCTCATCGTCTCATCGTCTCATCGTCTCATCGTCTCACGTCCTCACCTCCCAATCCGCTCCGTCCTTCCTGTCCTTGACCGAGATTCCGATTTTTCCCAGCTCGTCACGGATGCGGTCGGAAAGGGCAAAATCCTTATTTTTCTTGGCTTCCTGCCGCATGTTCAGGATCATCTCCATCACCTGAGGGAGAATATTGGATTCACTGCCGGTTTTTATTTCCTCACGGAGGCCCAGAATATCAAACAAGAGTTGCCGGAAGGTTTGAATAAGTGATGCCAGATCTTCCTTTGTAATGGTTTCGCGGCTTTCAGCTATCAGGTTGACCAGCCTGACCATATCAAAAAGATGCGCGATAAGGATCGGGGTATTCAAATCATCATTCAGGGCATTATAGCAGTTGGTCTTCCATTCTTCGATATTGATGCTGGTTTTTTCTGATACCGGCAATCCGGGAAGCATCGAAACCGACTTCATCAGCCTGGAGAGACCTTTTTCTGAGGCTTGAAGGGCTTCGTTGGAGAAGTCGAGCGTCGACCGGTAATGAGCCTGAAGGATAAAGAACCGGATGGTCATCGGATCGTATGCTTTTTCAAGCAAGGGATGATTTCCGGAAAAAAATTCGTCGAGCAAAATTCCGTTACCCAGCGATTTTCCCATCTTTTGCCCATTGATGGTTATCATATTGTTATGCATCCAGTAATGGACCGAGTCTTTGCCGTTAGCCGCCTTGGATTGTGCGATCTCGCATTCATGATGCGGAAACAGCAGGTCCATCCCACCACCATGGATGTCAAACTCTTCACCAAGGTATTTTGTGCTCATGGCTGAACATTCGAGGTGCCAGCCCGGGAAGCCAACACTCCATGGCGAATTCCAACGCATGATATGCTCGGGGAGGGCTTTTTTCCAGAGAGCGAAATCAAATGGATTTTTCTTTTCCTCCTGTCCGTCAAGATCACGGGTTGTGGCAAGCAGGTCCTCGATGATCCGGCCCGAGAGTTTCCCGTAATGATTATGCGTGTTGTACTTTTCCACATCAAAGTATACCGATCCGTTGCTGACGTATGCAAATCCCTTATCGAGGATTTTTGCCACCATTTCCATCTGTTCGGGGATATGTCCCGATGCCCGGGGTTCAATGCTGGGCTTGAGAACATTTAGTTGATCCATATTATGGTGGTAACTGTCGGAATACCTCTGAACAATTTCCATAGGCTCTAGCTTCTCAAGCAGGGCCTGGGCAGCAACCTTGTCTTTTCCTTCATCGGCATCGTTTACAAGATGGCCGACATCGGTAATGTTGCGCACATACCTTACTCTGTAACCCAAATGACGGAGGTACCGGAACAGAAGATCGAAGGTGATTGCCGGCCGTGCATGCCCCAGATGGGCATCCCCGTAAACAGTGGGGCCGCAAACATAAAGTCCGACAAACGGTGGATGAAGGGGCTCAAAAACCTCCTTCTTACGGGTTAGGGTATTGAATACTATGAACTCAGCCATAAAATCAGGATGTTTTGCTCGGGTAAAAGTAAAAAAAAATTAGCCAGGGGGAAGGATGGAAGGGGGTCCTGGCTAATTTAGAAGTTGGCAAAGTGCGGGGTTAAGAATCCGGGCGGATCTTAATGGGAAGTAATGAAAGGATGAAGGGGGAGAAATTTTCCCCTATTCGGTTAAAGCTATTTTTGATTGGCAGCATCATTTTCATTGAATCCAGATCAAAAATAGTTTTCGGACCTAAGAAAAAAATCAGGATTGTGTATCCTGCAGGGTTGATTGTATAAGTTGCAGGGTTTTCCGTTTAGATGGAATTACCCATAGTCAGGCTCAGGTTTTTCAGCCCCTCGATAAACTCATACTTCCGTGCCCGTGATACCGCTAATTCCGTTCCGTTGTTCAAGGTTACCGTTCCTCCTTGTCCGCGTTGGTACCTTTTGACAAACCGCAAATTGATAATATGCGTATTGTGAATCCTGACAAAATACAAACCGCTGAGGATCTCCTCAAACTGGTTCAGCGTTTTCGTCACGATAATATTTTCATTATTTGAAAGATACACGGTGGAATAATTACCGGCAGCCTCAAATCGAACGATGTCCTGGATCTCCACAATGATCAGTCCGTCATTTGAGGGCAGGCTGATTTTGTCGAAATGGTTTTTCAGGGAACTGTTCAGCACATCCAGCCTCGAATGTATATTGTTTGAAGGCCTGATTTTCTCATACCGCTGCACAGCGTCCTGAAGCTCCTTGTAATTGATGGGTTTCAGCAGATAATGCAGGGCTGAAAACTCGAAAGCCTTGAGAGCGAAATCGTTATAGGCAGTGATAAAAATTATCTCAAAATCGACCCTGCCAATCCGGTTCAGGAGGTCAAAGGCATCACCGTCGGGCATGGCAATATCGAGAAAAACCAATTCGGGTCTTAATTCTTCCAAAACCCGGAGGCCGGTTTCCACATTGCTTCCCGTGCCAATTACTTCAATTTCAGGACAATATCTTTCGAGTAGAGTTTGAAGGGTGAGCATGCTCTTCTGTTCATCCTCGATAATTACAGTCTTGATTTTGCCGTCCATGATTTTCGTTTTAAACTTTTAGGTCAACAGGTAAAACAAGTTCAACGCATGTGCCTCCCGTCGATCCGTCGGGTTTGCGGATGTCGGTAAAGGTCAGTATGATCTTCTTCTTATTCAACTTATTGAGTAAATCAATACGCTCTTTAATATTCTGAATACCCAGCGAGGTATGCGGATCCTTCTTATTTTTCACCAGGGAGGATTTTTCCCTTCCGATGCCGTTATCTTCAATCCTGCACTGGAAATAATCACCCATGGCCAGGAAAGAAACAATCAGGGATCCTTTCGACTTTAAAGGCATCAGCCCATGCCAGATGGCATTCTCAACGAAAGGCTGAAGGAGCATGGGTGGGATCATGGTTTCAAAAAAATCAAGGTTCTTATCTTTAATTATCTGATATTCAAATTCATTTTCAAATCTCAGTTTCTCCATACTTAGATAAAGTGTTAAGGTAGAGATTTCTTCATTCAAGGGGATCAGGTTCTTTTTTGAATTGTCCAGGATCCGGCGGATCAGCCCGGAGAAATTAGTCAGGTAATTATTGGCCTGGACCTCATCGTTCTGAATGATGAAATGCTGGATGGAATTGAGGGAATTGAATATGAAATGGGGATTCATCTGCGACAGTAATGACCGCTTTTCGGCATTGAGAAGTTGACGTTTTTCCTCCTCGCGTTGTTTCAATGTTTTAAGAATGATTAAGAAGATAACCAAAAGCAAAGCAAGGCCTGCCAGGGCAATTACCGTCCATGCCACCCCGGTTTCATACCATTTTTTCGCGATGTGAAAAAAGATTTGCCTTTCTGATTTGGGATCCCATTTTCCGTTGTAGGTGGCATTTACGCGAAAGAGATATGATCCCGAACTCAAATCCGGATAACGTGCCTCGAGATTATCGGCATAAATAAAGTTTTTGTCGATGCCGCTTAACTGATACCGGTATCTGAGCGTGCTGGGTTTTCGGTAATTGGCAACGATAAAGGGGATGACAAGATCATTCTCCAAAGATCTAAGGAAGATAGAATCGGCAGGTTGCTTCGGAATACCATTGACCAATATCGGGCCCAGGTTGAGAATAGGAGAAATACCCGGTGGTTTCATGAAATCGGGATCAAGCCTTACCACACCTTGAGTCGTACTTATCCAGATATTCCCTTTGTGGTCTATTATATCATAGATGCGATTGGATGGCAATCCCTCGCGCATGGTATAATAAGAGATTTTGTCGGCTTTTCGAGAGCCTTTATTCAGCAGGATCCTGTTGAGCCCGTTATTTGTTCCGGCCCATACCACCGAATCATTTTCCGAATACAATACATTAATGATATCGCTGGAAAGCTTGTCGTTCTTCTGGGTTATCCTGATAAATGAAGAATCCGGCCTGATAACGGCAAGACCATAATCTGCAATGCTTACCCAGATATTATCGCCTGCCTCAATGATGTCATGAATTCTTTTCCCGAACAGGGTATCTTTCTTCGACCAGGTATAAACCGACGTTCCCACATTTGAAAACAGGCCTGACTTCTGCGAGCCTATCCACAATGTCCCTTTTGAATCCAGGAACATGGCCCTGACACGGTTCACTGCATTAGCAAAGGCATGGTCATTCGGGTATTCCTTCTGTATTTTGTCCTTATTCCATACCCTCAGGACCTTGTTTTTATAGATTGCCCGGATCTCATTGGTGAAACTGGCCAGCCATTCACCGTTAGGCCTTCTGATGTAATCATAGGCATAGGAATTGATTGATTTAATCCCGCATGGATGGCCAAGGGTATCAATTTCCATGAGTATGTTGCTGTATACGATCAAATGTTTTTCAGGGGTGAGAAACAGCTTGTTAATCGGACCTTTTTGATTGGGTAGTTTTATCGGGTGAAAATCGTATGACTGATTCAATAATTCCTGTCCTTTAAGAAGCAAGCCTGTCTGTGTTCCCAGATAGAGGTCCTTTCCATCTGAAACAATAGCAGTGATCACATTATCCTTGTTATTGGTTGTGATATTCCCGTAGATCCCTATACCCAATGTATTCGCCTGGAATATCCCATTAGCGAGAGTGGAGAACCAATAACTGCCTTCATGGTCCTGGATGATTGAGGTAACGCTTTCCCCGCGAAGGTACCGGTGGGGCTTGGTTTTCAGACTACCATTCAAGTACCGGAATACCCCTTGTTCTTCCAGCCCTATCCAAAAATTGCCGGATTTGTCGGCATACACATCAATGACATCCGTGGGGTATGATTGTTCGGTTATTAATTCTCCGTTTTTGATGTGGAATACCTTGTTACAGTAACTGAACAGGAATTCATTTTCTGTGATCGGGCAAAGATCCTTTCTGAAATCATTTCTATAGTTCGAAACACTTGTTGTCAGGTAAATCCAGTCTTTATCGCGAACCACCTTTGTATCGACATACCCGGCGGTATCCGGCATGGTTATCATGTCCCAGAAATACTCGCTTTGAAAATAGTGTATGGCCATCGAGGCACCGTTATGGTTCTTCCGCTGTTCCACCACTTGTTTCACCGGTTCTTCTTTTTTAAATGCGAACAGGCCGAGCCGGTTGAAGCTTAAATATAAGGTGCTGTCGGGGAAAACATTGATTTGCTGAACAAATCCGTTTGGAATCTGAATTTTGTTGATGCTGTCGCTGAAGGGATGACGTGTTATCTTATCTCCGCTTATCTGATACAGATGATTATTGATGGATGACACCAATATATTTCCATTGGCATCAGTGAAAATCCGGAAATTGGTATTCTCCTTCAGGCCATCGGTCACGGTGAATTGGCGGGAATTATAACCGTCATATCTCCATACCCCCCGGTCGGTGGTGGCCCATAGCACATTGTTCTTATCAAACAATATCCCGTAAACCTCGTTGGAAGGAAGCTGAACACCTGACTCCGTGGTATAGTGAGTATAATTAAGATCCTGGGCACCGGCTTTGCCCATAAAGAAGGTTAATTCAACCAAAAGGAAGAATAGGATCAGGAATCGCAAACTCACAGCAGATGGTTTATTAAGCCAAATTTAATGGAAATCAGCATAATCCCTTTGAATTTGGTTAATTTTACGGCAAATTACAGATAATGGGAAGAAGGACACAAAAAGAGAGCCCCCAATCGGCTGCAAAAAAAATCCTCCGGAGCAAAATTCTCGGACTATTCAATCAGAATACAGCACAGGCATTGAACTATAAGCAGATCAGCGCCAAGTTGGGATTGACTGATCAGGGACAGCGGAAATTGATTTCCGACGTTCTCGAAGAACTGCTGCGCAGCGGACAATTAGTGGAATTTGAACGGGGAAAATACAAACTGAAAGTCAGGGGCGGACATATTATCGGTACGGTCCAGATGACCCGCTCGGGTGCCGCTTATATAATTACCGATGAGGTCAAGGAAGATGTTTACATCAATAACCGGAATGTTAACCGGGCATTGAACGGAGATACGGTCAAAGTATACCTGTATGCGAAAAGGGAAGGCCAACGTCTGATGGGAGAGATTGTAGAGATCCTTGAGCAGCGCGAGCGCACTTTTGTCGGGACGATCGAACGGTCATCAGGCTATTATTTCATGATTCCCGATAACAAGGATATGCCCTACGATATTTTTATCCATCCCCGCGACCTGAAAGGCGCTGAGGAGGGACAGAAAGTGGTGGCTCGGATTACCGAATGGCCCCCGACAGCAAAAAATCCGTTTGGAGAAGTGATTGATGTCCTGGGCATTGCCGGTCAGCATGAAACGGAAACACATGCCATTCTCGCAGAATTCGAACTGCCTTACAAATTTCCGGAAAGTGTCCTGCAGCAGGCTGAACAGGTACCCGGTAAAATCACAGAACAGGAAATAAAGTCAAGAAGGGATTTCAGAGGGGTAACTACCTTCACCATTGATCCGGGTGACGCTAAAGATTTCGATGATGCCCTCTCACTGAGCAAGCTGGAAAACGGAAACTGGGAAATCGGGGTTCATATTGCCGATGTCAGTCATTATGTGCGACCTTTCTCAGAGATCGATAAAGAGGCCTATTCACGAGGCACTTCCGTTTACCTGGTCGACCGCGTTGTTCCTATGTTGCCCGAGCGTCTGTCGAATGATTTGTGCTCGCTCAAACCGAACCAGGACCGGCTCTGCTTTTCTGCCGTTTTTGAAATGAATGAGAAGGCTGAAGTTCTTAGCCAGTGGTTCGGAAGAACCATTATCCATTCCGATCAGCGGTTTTCTTATGAAGAGGCCCAGCAAATCATCGAAACCGGTGAAGGGGTGCTCTCTTTGGAGATTTTGCAGTTTCATAAACTGGCAACCATTCTCCGTAACGAAAGGTTTAAAAAAGGATCGTTCTCCTTTGAACGGGTGGAGGTGAAGTTTTATATCGATGAAAACGGGAAACCGACCGGGGTCTATTTCAAGGAAGCCAGGGAGTCGAACTGGTTAATCGAGGAATTCATGCTCCTGGCCAATAAAAAGGTGGCGGAGCGGATCGGAAAAGTCAAACAGGGACAGAAACCAAAGACTTTTGTTTATCGTATACATGACCGGCCGAATGCCGAGAAGCTGATTAATTTCTCGAACTTTATCCATCAATTCGGCTATTCGGTGAAAACTGCAAGCCACAAAGCAATAGCCGATTCCATGAACCGGCTGCTGACGGAAATCCGGGGTAAAAACGAACAGTATATCATTGAGAGCCTGGCTATCCGGACCATGGCCAAGGCAAAATATTCGACCAACAATATTGGCCATTACGGTTTGTCGTTTGAGCACTATACCCATTTTACCTCCCCGATCAGGCGTTACCCCGATCTCATGGTTCATCGCCTGCTCCAACGGTATCTGAATAATGAACCATCAGAGGACCAGAAAAAGGTTGAAGGTATGTGCGTTCAATCCAGCAGTATGGAAGAACGGGCAGTCATGGCTGAGCGCGCAAGCGTCAAATACAAGCAGGTTGAGTTTCTTCAGGATAAAATCGGACAAAAATTCGAAGGGATTATTTCAGGGATCACCGAATGGGGTTTCTATGTGGAACTTACAGAAAATCATTGCGAAGGAATGATCCCGATGCGCGATATGGATGACGATTTTTATGAGTACGATGAGAAAAATTATTGTCTTACCGGGGTCCATACCCACCGCCGCTTCATTATCGGCCAAAAGGTAACCGTTGAAATTGCGAAGACCAACCTGGCAAAGAGACAGATGGACTTTAAACTTGTTTAAGGCTCAAGGCTCAAGGCTCAAGGCTCAAGTAAGGTAAAAGAAAGAAATTCAAAAAAGGTTGAAGGGTACGACTCTTCAGCCTTTTTTGCATACTTGATTTTACTTAATTCTTATATACACTAAGCTTTCAACGAAGAATTGTCATCCCCGCGAAGGCGGGGACCCCGTCACACTAGTAGGATCTCAGCAGCGGGAACCGCTTTCCTTAAAACAAAGGCCTTTAGGAGCTCACTTGTGCCTTGTGCCTTGTGCCTTGTGCCTTACTTGCGCCTTCTGCCTTCTGCCTTGTGCCTCTATAAGTCCCCCTGCCTGCAAACCTCGAACAGTCCCTGCTTTTCCAAATGCCCTGCCACATACTCCTGCTCCGTTTGTCCCGGAGTGGGTACCAGCAGTGCGGTTTTACCCAGAAAGAGGAGATCTGAAAGGGTGGAATTTCCCGGCCGGCAGATAATCTCTCTTGCCTGTTGCATATACCAGTACAACTGTTCATCCCGGGCATGGTCAATGAGCTGAATATCTCCGTCTTGTGTGATGACAGGCTGGGTATCAGGAGTAGCCGGCGGTAGGCCGCGAAGGATCAGGGCCCGGGTTCCTTGTCTTTTAAACCTTTCTTTCAACAGGTCCTCAAACAGGCTTCGCTGCGGTTCAGGACCTGAAACCAGCGCCAGTACCTCAAAGGCCCATGGATGGTCAGGACTGACCGGCGTCACATCCCGGAACCTGGATACCGGACCGATGTATTTTGCGTTCCGGGGAAGGCGGGATGGATGCGTCAGCAATCCTGAAAGGTTCGGCTCGCCGGGATGATCGGCGATCCAGATCTCAGAATAAAGGTGCAGCGCCATCCGGTGAATCCTGTACACCGGTCTCTCCCCGAATTGCCAACCCTTGGGGGCCTTAAGCCACAACTGATTGGTAATGAATATGCTATGAACATTTTTATGATACATCCCGTAACGATGGTCACAAAGGATTTCCGTGATGCCGAATTGTGCAACGATTTCTGCCAGCTGCTGATGGTTTTTCCTGATGGCACGAAGAATCCCTGGAACTTGCGGCAACAGCTTCTGAAAGAACTGCCCGTTTTGCGGATAACGGATCGGGTAAAAAGGCATCCGTACCCACTCCAGACCTGGAAAATGGAACCGGAGGAAATCCAGGGATACGCCGTCGGATGCAAGAATGACCCGGTGGCCTTCGGCAACAGCTTTGCGGATGAAAGGAACCACCCTTACCGTGTGACCCAGCCCCCATTCAAGAGGACTGACAAGTATTGTTTTGGGTGGGGTGATCATGATCGTATATTAGTAGGATACCTGCACGGGGATGCCCAATTTGCGGACTTTTGAAGCGATAGCATCAAGAACTCCGGGTGCCGCTTTCTGAAGGGTCCGGATCGGTGTATCCCTGGCGATGGTATAAATCATCACCATTTCCGGTCTCACCTTTTTAACGACTTCTATCCAGTTCGTGACTTCTTCTTCACTCGTATTGTCCACTGCCCTTCCTTCGGTGGAACCTGTTAAAAAAAGGGTTTGCAGGATGAACCGTCCCTGAAAACGCATCATTCCTTCGATCACCCGGTCAAGGCTGTAACCCGTGGGGGGCCGGTTGATCAGCTGTACAGTTTCTTCAATGGCTGAATCCAATTTCAGGATGTTCATTTCAATCTTTCCCAATGCCCTGAATATTTCAGGTTTTTCCAATTGTGTCGCATTGGACAACACAGCGATCTTTACCATTGGAAAGATCCGGTTGCGGATCTCTATCGTATCTTCTATGATACCAGAAAAATCCGGATGGATGGTCGGCTCCCCGTTTCCGGCAAAGGTTATCCGGTCGATCGGCGCCTTGCTTTCAACCAATTCCAGCAATTTCTCTTCCAGCCGGCTGCGTATCTCTTCCCGCCCGGGAAGCTGGTTTTTCTGATCCGTACCCACACTTAATCCGCACTCACAATAGAGACAATTGAAATTACAGAATTTTCTGCCGGTGGGCAGGAGGTTGATCCCGAGTGAGGCGCCCAGACGGCGGCTGGTGACGGGCCCGAATATGATATCGTCAAATAAAAAAGTGGCCATGATAACATTAAATTAATCGGTTTGGCTGGCTATTTTCCGTCAGGCATTCATGGGTCCAGTCGAAAACCGGTATATGAACCAGCCCGGGTTTTTTCCCGGTTTCAATAGTACCCAGAATTTTTTCCATACCCAAAGCCCTGGCCCCATTTATCGTCCCCCACTGTAAGAGGGTTTCAAAAGAAATGCCGGAAACTGCTGCCTGAACCGACTTCATTTCATCGAGGACCGACAGGCTATGATTGGAGGCAAGACTGTCGGTTCCCAGGCAAATGGTGAGTCCGCTTGCTGCAAATGCATTGATATCAGGCAACCGGTTTTCAATATATTGATTCGAACGGGGACAGAGAACCCAATAAATCCCCGGTTTTGAAGGGTAAGGGACCTTCAAGGGATCAGTCATGGTATTATGAACCAGTATCCAATCCGGATCCGGCAGGTATTTTCCCAGTAAGGCGTAAAAATGACCGGCTTCATCCGGTATCCTGGTTAGGTCGAAACCGGCGGCAGTAAAGCTATCAGCCATTTCACCTCTCCGGTCTTCCAGCAAATCGCGTTCAGCCGGACTTTCATCATGATGGATGGTGATTCGGCGGGACTCACTGTTTTGTCGGGCCAGAAGTTCCCAAAGATCAGTTCCGACTGAATAGGGAGCATGAGGTGATAGTGTACAGGACAGCCCGGCCTCATTAAAGAGTTTTTGGATTTTCAGAGCCTGACTGAACCGTTCTGCCGCCACCCCTGAATTCAAGCCGAACACTTCAATGAACGTGTGGTAACGAATTTGGCTGCACTGTTTGATCTTCAGCGATGTATCTGTATTGCTGATGTCTCCTGCTCCTGAAATGCCGTTCCGGTACATGATCCGGTCGGCCTGAATGGCTGACCGACGGATCTTTTCGGAATCTGCCGGCCTGATTTTGCTGACTGCGGAAACAAATCCGCTGATCCCTGTTTGTTCAGGGATCAACCCTTTGAGATGAGAAAGCTCCAGGTGGACATGTGCATTGACAAAACCGGGGGTGATGATTCCGGAATAAAATTCCAGACCGGCTTCCTCTACAGGCTTTCTGCCGGTATCTCTGATATTCAGAATCGTTCCGTCGTCGGACGTTTCAACGATTCCAAAACTGATGGGGGGACTGTTGACCGGGTAAATCCGGTGGGCTGAGAATTTTCGCATTCCACAATTTTACTCGGTTTCTTCAGTCGGTTTTTCAGCAGGCTTCCGTTTTTCCAGCTCTTTGATCACCTGATCATAAATCCGCGAATAAGCTTCAGGATGCCGCATATACCATGATACTGATGAATCCATCTGAGCTTTGGTGATCCCGTACTTTTCAAGAATAGACGGGTAGTAAAACAGTCCCTTATCGTGTTTTTCATCCGCTCTTGAATTCTCAATGAACAGGATTGCATCTGCCAGATGGGTTTCGACCAGCAATTCAGTCATCTTTTTTTCCGGCAGGATCCCCAACTCGGTTTTCTTACGGTTATCCCCACAGGAATTCAGGGTCAGAAGAAAGAATATCAGATAATATACGAGGGTTCTGTTCATTTTATCTTTTTCATCAGTTCTGAAGCAAAAACGAAATCATTGAGTTCTTTGTTATCACTGGTGAGAATTTCTTCGCGCGAACCTTCCCAGCATTTTCGTCCAGCCTCCAAAAACAAAATATTATCCCCGATTTCCATCACGGAATTCATGTCATGGGTGTTGATCACCGTGGTTATCTTGAATTCGACTGTAATCTCGCGTATCAGTTTATCAATCACGATGGAGGTTTGGGGGTCGAGACCGGAATTGGGTTCGTCGCAGAAAAGGTATTTGGGATTCAGTGCGATAGCCCTCGCAATGGCGACCCTTTTCTTCATCCCTCCGCTCAGTTCGGCAGGAAATAGTCTGTTTGAATCCGTCATATGAACCATCTGCAGGCAGAAATTTACACGGTCGAGTTTTTGTTCACGGTTCCAGCTTGTGAAAAAATCCAGCGGCAATCGGATATTCTGTTCAACACTGAGGGAATCAAATAACGCCCCACCCTGGAAGACTACCCCCATTTGCTGCTTGAAATTGCGCTGCTGATCGCTATCGAGCGCGGTAAACAGGTCGTTGCCATACCAGATTTCCCCCGAATCGGGTTCAAAAATTCCAATCAGGCATTTAAGCAGGACGGTTTTTCCTGAACCGCTTCGGCCGATGATCAGGTTCGTTTTAGCTTCGTAAAACTCAGCCGATACATCAATGAGAGCCTCATTTGCATCGAAAGCTTTATGAATATTTTGAACCTTTATCATCCGAGCATGATTTGTGTTATCACATAATTCGCGACCAGGATCATGATCATGCTGTAAACAACTGCAAGCGTACTCGACCGCCCCACTTCAAGGGCACCGCCTTTGGTATAATAACCGAAGTAGGCGGAGATCGAGGTGATCAGAAAAGCGAAAACAACCGATTTAATGAGCGTATACACAACCTTGAAAGAATCATACTCATAACGGATTCCATGAATATAGTCGGCACTGGTCATGAGGTGCCCGGCAACCGAAACCACCCATCCGCCGATCAGTCCGATAAAAATGCTCAGGATAACCAGGATCGGGGTCGTCAGCATCATTCCGATGATCTTGGGCTGAACCAGATAGGCAGCCGAATTGATACCCATGGTTTCGAGGGCATCAATCTGCTCGGTGACCCGCATGGTCCCGATTTCGGATGAGATATTGGAACCGACCTTTCCGGCCAGTATCAGGCAAAGAACGGTGGACGAGAATTCGAGGACGAGAACATCCCGGGCCGTATAGGAATTGTAATAGGTTGGAATGAGCGGATTCCCAAGGTTGGCAGTCATGTGAATGATGACCACCATACCGATAAAGAAGGAAATGATGGCGACAATACCGAGCGAGGATACCCCAAGTTTATCAATTTCGCGAAAAATCTGGCGAAAATAAATGCTGTGTTTTTCGGGTTTCGAAAAGATGTGCCGAAGAAAAACCAAATATCTTCCGAGACTGTTCAGGATCCCCATGCTCAACCTAATTTTAAACCAAGATAGCAATAAATTACGTAATATTGCCGGGCAAATTACATCCTGTTTGCGTTAATCATCAGTAGATCAATATGAAGCATGCTCCTATAAAGGTTGATTATTGGAAAACCCGTTTGCTGAAAGGATCGGAGGAGCTGGTCGACAGCTGGCTGATGAAATCGCCTGTCCCGGTTTTACTCGCCAAATCCCGTACGAGTAAGCATGGTGACTTCAGGTTTCCGCGGATGGGACGTCCGGCCTATATTACCGTAAACCATGATTTGCATCCGGTGGAATTTCTCATCACACTTGCCCATGAAATAGCCCACTTCAGGAATTGGCAAAAGAATGGTCGAAGGGTCCGGTCACACGGGCCGGAATGGAGAAATGCATTCCGTGAGATGCTGCTCCAGGTGCTTGATGCCGGTTTGTTCGAAGAACAGATAGCAGCAGCGGTCGTTAAGCATTATTTTCAGCGGAAACTGATCGGTTCGGGATCTTCCGAGCAACTGAACAAATTGTTGGGGAAAACTTTGGAAGACAGCGGTATTCTTCGCGTGGCAGATCTCCCCGAGGGTGCCAGGTTCACCTTGCGAAGCGGAAAATCGTTCATTAAAGGGAAAAAGATGAGAAAGCGTTATCAGTGCCGTGATGTTGTTTCTTCCAGGATATATTCTGTGCATCCCTTCGCAGAGGTTCAAGAAAGTATCGTATCTTAGGAACATGGACACCAATAATTTTTGTGTTATCATGGCCGGTGGAATCGGGAGCCGGTTCTGGCCATACAGTCGCACAAGCAAGCCAAAGCAGTTTCTGGATATCCTGGGAACCGGTCAGACCCTGATTCAGCAAACCATACGAAGGTACGAGGAAATTTGTCCGGTTGAAAACATCCTGATAGTCAGTAACGAGGAATACGGTCCCATGATCCTGGAGCAACTGCCGGAAATAAAAGCCAGCCAGGTCCTGCTTGAGCCTCTGCGCCGCAATACTGCTCCCTGTCTTGCCTATGCCAATCAACGGATTGCCATGTTAAACCCGGATGCCAATATCATTGTTGCTCCGTCCGATCATCTGATCGCCGATGAAAAGGAGTTCAAAAGGATCATCGAAGAAGGGATCGAATTTGTCAAAACACGCGATGTGCTGCTGACTTTAGGAATCATGCCCAGCAGGCCTGAAACCGGATATGGTTATATCCAGGTGAACGGGCATGATGAAAATATGGGAAATAAGAGCCTCAAACCGGTAAAGACCTTCACGGAAAAACCGAACCTTGAACTGGCCAGGATTTTTGTTGAAAGCGGAGATTTTTTCTGGAATTCCGGAATGTTCATCTGGACATTGAAATCCATTACGCATGCTTTCGAAAAGTACCTTCCTGAGATCCAGGGATTATTTAATGATGGGTGCAGCTTATACGGTACACCCGAAGAGGCAGCTTTCATCCGCCAGGTATATGGAGCCTGCGGCAAAATCTCCATCGATTACGGGATTATGGAAAAGGCTGATAATGTTTATGTTCTTTGCGCCGATTTCGGCTGGTCCGATCTGGGTACCTGGGGCAGCCTTTACGAGCACCTGAAAAAGGATGAATCAGACAACGGGATCGGAAACGGTGAAGCCATCACCTTCCAGTCCAGCCGGAATGTCATCCATTCACCGAAAGGAAAACTGACGGTGGTGCAGGGCCTCGATGATTATATTATCGTGGATACAGACGACGTCCTGATGATCTGCCGCAAGGAGGACGAACAGCAGATCAGGACAATGGTTGACGAAGTGAAACTCCGGGGCGGTCAGAAATTTATTTAAATCGTAGGGACGCATAAATGCGTCCTTTTCAATATTCCCAAAGATCGTGTTCGAACTGGAAGATCAGGTTTTCGATCCGCTCAGCTTCCTGCAATGATTCCACGCCAAGGGCATAATCAGCTACGATCCGGTTATCGTAAACATTGCTTTCCTGTACAATGAACCCGCTGAAAAACCGCTTGTAGAAAATCTCGTCGAAACTCCGCATTTCCGAATCATTGTATGCATTGAAAACCTCTTTCTGTGCCAGGAATGGACGGGCTTCGAGATACTTAACCCAGAACAGTTTCTTCCTCTGAACATTTTCCTTGTTGGTATCTTCGGGTTCATAATATACACGGATCGGGCAAATACCAATAATCCTGACATCGAGAACCGATCGCTTACTATCAAAAAACCACATCTCTTTCACCATTATCTGAAGCACTTCATCTGTATTGGCCTGGCCTGCAATTCTGGTGGTATCAGTCAAGCCGGTGGCAACATTCAATACTTCGATACTTTTATCCTTGGCATCGAAATTTGCCATGACCTGATCGTAGGTAATCAGTTCTTTAAATTCATTGGGATCATCCAACGGGGCGGAATAGGCTTGCAGACCGCCTTCTTTGATGGATTGCAGTAAAACATCGATCAGGTTCATGCGCTCGCCGATCGTCTTGGTCGGAAAATAGAGCGGCTGGTTCATCTTCTCACGCAGATCGATAATGCGCCAAACCACTTTTGACCACATAATGTCGGCTTCCCTGACATGCGGATATTCGATTGGTTTCTTGTTGAAGATATGTTCTTTCTTATAGACCATATTCAAACCCGACCAGGTCGACTGATCAGTGATTTTGGACGAATCGGTCACCTGGGCCGACAGGGGTAAACTAATTGCCAGAACCAGCAGGGCTATAGTTAAACGACGTGCTTTTTTCATATTCGGAGTTCTATTGTACAGTAAATGTAATGGTGCCCAGGTCACGGTTGATTCCATCAGGACCTAAGGCTATGATATCCCGTATGATTACCAGGTCATCGCGTTTTCTTCCACTCATGAGTTTTTTCTGCTTGTCAGTGAACAAGGCGTTGGTCGAGGCTTCGTCCTGGACGAAACCACCGCTGCCGGATACACTGACCTTAAATCCTTTGACATCAAATTTCATGTCAAAAAGGAAGCCTTCCAATTCAGCGGCTACACCGGTTTGAGCCAGCAGCGTGTTTTTCTCGATCTTGCCGCCATTCTTCCCAGCCACTTTTGGGGTCGGATTCGGAACTTTAAAAAGACGGAAAGTCTTGGGAGGATAAGTCTGGGTTTTCCCATTGATGATCGCTGTTACGGTCAGTATTGCCGTTCCCTCTGATTTGGTTGGCCAAATTTCATACTCCAGGTCACCTTTCTTTTTCACTTCGGCATTGGTCATGTTGACCGTAATGTCCTTGGCCGAGGCACCAACAGCACTTACAACAAGCGGGTTGGCAACCCCTTTATAGAAAGCGTTCATTTTGGTCGGTTCGGAAATAAGGGTCGGAGGTATGACTTCATATTCATCATTGAATGAATATGTTTTATTGCTTCCGTCAGGGGCTGTATAATTGATCACCCCATTGTAAGTAAAGATCCCTGTTTTCCCGCTGTTGGCGGTATAGGACCCATGACCATCCCGGTAGGGGAGCGTGGAGCCTCCAACCGTGATCCGGGGATTGATTGTGGTATCGAAGGCGGCCAGGATGACGTTGGCTTCATAAGGACTTCCCTGTACCACCGTGCGTGATGTCTGAGGAATCACAACAGCTTGAAGCATGTTGAATTTAAAAGATTGGGCATCGATGTTTTTGTACAGGTAGTTCAGTACGTCGGATTCAGCATTCCGGACATCTGACTGCATTTTCGTCATCAGGGTGATGACCCCTATCAAGGGCAAATATTCAAAATTATCCTGTTCCCAGGTACGACCGTTGTCCCTGGTTGTTTTCGGAGGATCACTAACTGTCAGGCTTTTCCGGATGGAAGCCAGCAGGGTGCTGTCATCAGCGCCGACTTCACTTTGCAGGAACTTGCTGTATGCTTCAATCGAATTTCTCAAATCTGTTGCGCGGCTCATTCTTACACCGTTTACCTGAACAGGTTCAACGAGCATGATCTGGGCCGGTATATTCAGCTGGTCCTGGTTCTTAATACTGTCGAGTTTTCCGGTAGCGCCATCGGCTTCGCGAACAATGGCCCACTTATATTCGGTAATCTTATCGATCATTTTCTGCGACTGAACTTTCACAGAATCGGCTTTAATTTTAAACGGACCCACTTTAACCTTGTTCAGTTCATACGCATTATCAAAAGCCGCATAGGTCATATTATTTTTTGCCGCAAAGCTTTCAACGGATTGGCTAAGGCTTTTGTTTACTCTTGCGATAACCTCCAGGGTCTCTCTGGAAACATTCAATGCCAGCAAAGCCGTCAGCACCAAATACATCATGTTGATCATTCGCTGCCTTGGGGTCAACCTTGGTTGTGACATAAGATAAATATCAGCTATTCAGTAAATTAAACGTTTTCTTTCACATTCATGGCGGTAAGCATATTACCGTACACCTTGTTGAGTGCAGTAAGCTTTTTACCAAGCTTTTCAACTTCGTCATGATACATTTTGGTAGTCTGCACCGACGCCTGAATATTGTTGATCATATGGTCAAGGCCTTCGTGGGCTGCTTTGGCTGTTTTCAGGTGAGCATCTTCGCCCCTGAGCTGCAATTCATAAACCGAATTAAGAGCGCCCAGGTTTTTGTTCATTTTCTCAAGCTGGTCGGTATAATTGTGACTGTGGGTGCTCAGGCTGCTGACCATTTCAGCTGTTTTTGTATAGGACTGGGAAAGTACAACGGCTGATTTATTCAGTTCCTCAGTAGAGTGCTTATAGGCATCACCAAAACTGTTCAGGTTATCTGAAGCTTTTTTGATGCTGTGGGCGAATTGCTGTGTTTCAATATGAGCATGGGAAATATCAGACATTTTATTGGATGCCTCGGCCAGTTTCTCCATACCGTTCCCAAGTTTGGTGAAGAGTTCAGGAGAGATTTCAGCTTTGGAAAGCATCTCATCGAAACGCTGCGTTGGAGTGGCCCCGGCAGCTGCACGGATACCCTTTTTCTCAATCGGTGCAGATTTATCGGCCAGTTCAGGATAAACCCGGTTCCATTCCCACTCTTCAGGCAGGGGTTCAAAGGCAGCGAAAAAGAAAATAATCGCTTCAGTACCCAGTCCTCCAATCAGGAAGTAACTTGAGAGTGGAAAATGTTCCAGTTTCATTAGAGCACCGATCATAACCACACTCGCACCCCAGCTATAGAGATAACCCATAAAGTTTCTCCACCATTTTTGCTGAACAAATTCTCTGATCTTCATAAATTTAATATTGTGTAGAGACGGATAATTATCCGTCTCTACGTGATGTTTGTATTATTTTTCTAACCCCATGGTTGACCGGATACACCGGAAACCGATATAAGATTTTGCTGAATCCTGATATTCATAGGAACGTGTCCCGGCCTGCAGGTAATAGGCAATATCTTTCCAGGAACCACCCCTGACCACTTTTCTTTTCATTACCGGTGATTCATTGGGCAAAGCGCTGTATTCGTAGTTCGGATTCATGTCATGGGTGAAACTGTACGCGGCTTCATCAAAGGCGGAAATGGTCCATTCGGCAACGTTTCCGGCCATGTCATACAGGTTGTAATCATTGGGTTCAAACGATCCGACCGGGGAAGGTTTCAGGAATCCATCATCCACATAATTTCCGCGGAGAGGTTTGAAGTTGGCCAGGAAGCATCCTTTATCATTGCGGGTATAAGGACTGCCCCAGGGATACATCGAGAGGTTACGGCCGCCGCGTGCGGCATATTCCCATTCATATTCAGTCGGCAAACGGTAATTCTGGACCGAAGCCCCGCCTTTACCCTTATCAAGGAAATTATTGTACAGCTGGGTCCGCCAGATGCAGAAAGCCTGAGCTTGTTCCCAGGTAACTCCGACCAACGGATAATCATCAAATCCCGGATGCCAGAAATACATTTTTGCCATCGGATCGTTGTAACTATAGGTAAAATCGGAGATCCAGGAGAGCGTATCCGGATAAATGTTGATCGTATAGGTTTTCACAAATTTAGAGCGGTCGGAAGCCAGCTCAGGATCCTGATAGAAAGTGGTCGATTTATCGGAATTCTGAATGGAGCGCTTGAAGTTGCGTTTTTCTTTGGCAGCTTCCTGATAATTAATATCCTGATAGGTATAAATCAATTTCCGGGTGTCCAGTTCCTTGCGACGGAAAAAACGCTCATTTTCCGGAATGTACATCGCTTCGAGAGCGGTCTGCACATCAGCATCACGGGTATCGATCTTTGTTTCCCAGTTGATGAATGGAGGATCAATAGGATTCTGATTCTTATCTTCAGAAATCAGATATTCGTCGGGGAATTGCTCCCCGAGGGTTTTACGGGTCAGTGAGTCAATAACCCATTGCACGAACTGACGGTATTCGTTATTTGTGATTTCGGTCTCATCCATCCAGAAAGCATCCACCGAAATCGTTTTCGACTGTGAATTCATAGCAAATGTCGGATCCTCATCGTTTGGCCCTACCACAAAGGATCCCATCGGCACTTTAACCATGCCATACGGATCGGGTTCGAACCATTTTTCCCTCTTTTGCACACCAATCAGCTCACCGTTACCTGTGCTGGAACTGTTGCATGCAGATAGAACCAGGGCTGCGATTAGACTAAGGAAAACTAGCTTCTTCATAATTTTTTATCAGCGAGTCAGTTATAAAAATCTCACACTTTTATACCGTTGAGAGAACTTATCCGTTCCCACTTCGAGATTGTACCCCAGCATGAATTCAACGGTTCCATTGCTGTAGGCTCCGATAGGCGAGGTGGTGAAATCGTAGGATATCCCCACCCTGAGGCCGTTTGGCAATTCTGTACCGGCCATAACGACCACGGCGTCTCCAAGCCTGTAAGAAACGCCACCCCAAAATCTTTTATTGTATAGCAATAACATATTAACATCCATCTGGAACGAGGCACCATCGGACTTTGCAAACAAAGATGGCTGCAATTCGAGGATCGGATTAGGCAATTTTATCAGGTATCCGACTGTGCCGTAATAGTGTCTTTGCATATGCATCAGCGCTCCGGACCCGAAGTCTACCGTAGGCTCCAGAAGATGGGTCGTGGAAAGGCCGGAATAAAACCTGTCCGTGTTGTAAAACACTCCGAGACCCATGTCAAAAGTCAGCGAGGTCACTGCAGCATCCGGAATGGCCGGGTCCTGACTGGCCGGAATGTGGTTGTCACTGTCGGGGATCACCCATTTTCCATTAAGGGCGCGGCTGAGCAGGCCAAGGTTAATACCGATGCCTAGCTTTCCTTCACCCAATTCCATGCGGTAGGCATAATCCAGGATGATCGACATGTTTTTTTCAAATCCAAGCCGGTCATCCATGAAGGTAAGTCCGACACCACTTGGAATATCAAAGGGTTTGACCGGCGTATGAAAACTGAACAGTGTGGTTTTTGGATTTCCTTCGAAACCCATCCATTGCTGACGGTTGATCATCCCGGCACTGAGCATACCCTGACTGCCCGCATAGCCTGGATTGACCGACAGCAGGTTAAACATGTTATGGCTGAACTGAGGATCCTGCTGGGTAAACGCGTCAACTCCAGCTAGCCCGGCCAGGGACAGGAAGACGAGAACCTTTATCCGGAAACTGTTCATGCTCAATTTTAAGACAGTAAAGATAAGTGAAAAAATAAATACTCAGCAATACCAATAACGCAAAGGGTTTGCTTTAAGTATACAATCGTAGTCATGTTAACCTTCGGTAATGATTCCACCATCGGTCAGGCACCTCGCCATCACTGGCAATCTGATAATCACGCGGAGAGCAGGCAATATAAAGGGATCGCGGATATTTCGGGTCGGGGTGGGGTACCTCCACCCACCAGCGGCCTGAAGCGGGACTTTTATAAAAGGTAAGATTAAACCCTGTTTTTGGTAGGTTGATCAAATATTTTTGGTAGGTTGTTATATCGCCGAATGGATAATCGGATTTCCTTTGGCTTGTGCCCTGCAGAAAATGCCAGATCATCTGGGCACCAAGGGCCGAAGTCTGCTCATCACGGTCACGTTCGGGATTAAAGCCGGTCAGCGCGATAAGGCTGAGCTTGTCGCTCAAACCCGCAAACCGCGAAAGCTGGCAGGATTCCTCAGCAGTAAAACCGTTGGCTGATGGGAAAGTAACTCCCGGGGCTTCCGTTTGCCGGATCGCATTCATGGAAAAAACCAGCAGGTCGGAATTCCTGAATACCGGCTCAGATTCCCTGATATCATCCCGAAGTGCTCCTAACCGGTGAGATTCAAAAAAGAGTTCAGCCATCCGGTCGTAACTTCCTGCATCATTCAGATAGGTCTGATATCCGAGGTGTACAAAATCATACAGGTAGCCGTCCTTTTCCGAAACCAGCTCATTCAGGTAATGACTGCCGATCGCATGGTCGTCGGGCATAATATCTAGAATGGAATCGATAACGGCAAGGTTATAAGGGGTTTCCAGCCGGTTGTAAGCCTTTCCGAAAATCACGGTATCCTGGGTGTCCCGTCCGATCAACACGATAACTTTACCTGCTTTCCCCAGTTCGGCGATAACATCCATAAGGCCGATCCGTGTATCCGCGATTGTTTTCCCGTCACGAAGATTGCCCAAATCGACCATTTCCCCGGCCGGCAAGGTAGCCGACAGACCATATAAATAAGACCTGATCTGATCAGCGAGCAGTGGGTTGCCAATTCCAGCCAGAACGATCTTTGCGCTGTTTAAATCGGGAAGGTTTCCCGGTGTTCGATAGATGCCGGTAAAGTCACCTGTTGAATTGATAATCCTTTCATCAGTATGAATGGCCATCGGCCCCACAGGATTGAAGTATAAAAAGAGTTCCTGTAATGAAGGCATTCCGGATTATTATTTTTCGGTTGAACTTTTAGCAATCAGCGCTTTGCAGTCATCCAGGCTCAAGGCGGCAGGATCCTGGCTCTTGGGAATTTTAAAGTTTTTCTTCTTAAAGGAAATGTAAGGTCCAAAGCGTCCGTTCAATACCTTCAGATCAGGTTCTTCATCAAATTCCCTGATCACACGCATCAGGTCGGCCAACCTTTTTTCGGTGATGATTTGAATCGCCCGGTCCTGCTCAATGGTCATCGGATCATCCACCCCTTTTTTCAACGAATAAAAGGCGCTTTTGTGCCTGATGTAAGGGCCAAAACGACCGACACCAACGGAGATCGCTGAATCTTCAAATTCACCAAGGGTCCTGGGCAAGGCAAAAAGTTTGAGTGCCTCTTCCAGTGTGATGGTTTCAAGCAGCTGACCTTTAGCCAGACGGGCAAAGCGGGGTTTGGTCTCCTCGTTGGTAATACCGATCTGTGCCATCGGGCCATACCTTCCGATTTTCACAACCACCGGCTCACCCGTTTCAGGATGGTTGCCCAGTGACCTTTCCCCGGAACTGCGAAGCGAGGTTTTTTCCGTGAGATCAACCTGCTCGTGAAATGGTTTGTAAAACCGGTGGATCATTTCATACCAAATCATTTTGCCATCGGCAATGGAATCAAATTCCGCTTCAACGCTGGCGGTAAAATTGTAGTCCACTATATTGCCGAAATGCTCTGTCAGAAAGTCGTTTACCACCATCCCGATATCGGTTGGGAATAATTTGGACTTCTCAAAACCGGTTTTTTCTGATTTTGTAAAATCAGTGATTTTACCATTTTTCAGTTTCAGACCGTCGAGGTCCCTGAGAGTACCCTGGCGATCTTCTTTAACAACATATTCCCGGGTCTGGATGGTCGAGATGGTCGGCGCAAAAGTCGATGGGCGCCCGATACCCAGTTCTTCCAGTTTTTTAACCAGACTGGCCTCGGTATATCTTGCCGGTGCATGCGGATAACGCTGGAGCGCTTCAATGGAATCCAGGTCCAGCTTCTGTCCCTGCTTGAGCGGCGGAATCAGTTCTGATCCGTTTTCGCCATTTTCTTCATCCGAACTTTCGCGATAAACCCTGATAAAGCCGTCGAAAAGGAGCACTTCTCCAGTGGCAACCAGTAATTCCTTCCGGTTGGAAATCCTGATGTTGACGGTAGTTTTTTCAAGCAGTGCCTCACTCATCTGCGAAGCAATGGTCCTCTTCCAGATCAGTTCGTACAGTTTCTTTTCATTGATCGCCCCGGAAATTTCAGCATGTTCCATATAGGTGGGGCGAATAGCTTCGTGGGCTTCCTGGGCACCTTTGGATTTTGTTTTAAATTGCCTGGTTTTCAGGTATTTCTCTCCGAATTCCTCCATGATTTTCTTCTTGGCGGTATTCAGGGCGAGATCCGACAGGTTGACCGAGTCGGTTCTCATATAGGTGATCTTCCCTGATTCATAGAGCTTTTGTGCCAGCGACATGGTTTGTGATACCGAAAAACCGAATTTCCGGCTGGCTTCCTGCTGCAGGGTGGAGGTGGTAAATGGCGGTGCCGGGGATTTTTTCACCGGTTTGGTCTCCACTCCGTCAACAATAAAGTCAGCAGCCTTGCAACTTTCCAGAAAGACAACGGTTTCTTCACGGGTCGAAAATTTTCGGTCGAGTTCGGCTTTTAGTTCTGTTTTTTTACCGTCCGGCCCAATGACTTCAAAAATCGCCAGAACACGGTAACCAGGCACTGAATTAAAGTTTAACACCTCACGTTCCCGCTCAACGAGCAGCCGTACGGCAACACTTTGAACACGGCCGGCCGACAGGGAAGGTTTGACCTTTTTCCATAAAACCGGACTGAGTTCAAAACCCACGAGACGATCGAGGACGCGTCGTGCCTGTTGCGCATTGACCAAATTCTGATCGATCGGCCGCGGATGGGCGATGGCTTTCAGAATGGCTTCCTTGGTGATTTCATGAAATACGATCCTCCGGGCCTTTTCTGATGGAATACCCAATACCTCAGCCAGGTGCCATGAAATGGCTTCCCCTTCACGGTCTTCATCAGATGCCAGCCAGATGTTTGTCGATTCCAGGGCCAGTTTTTTCAGTTCTGCAACCACTTTTTTCTTGTCAGGCGAAATAATATAGTGGGGTTCGTAGTTCTTTTTGATATTAATTCCGAACTCTTTTTTAGCTAAATCCCTGATATGACCGAAGCTGGATTTCACCAGGTAGTCCTTACCCAGAAACTTCTCTATAGTTTTAGCCTTAGCAGGTGACTCTACAATTACAAGATTCTCAGCCATTTTGGATTGGTTCCTTTTAAAAAATCGCACAAAGATTAAATAATTTTCTGAGGTATAGACGCGTTTCTATTTCTAAAATGGAAAAACTTGGCATAAGAATCGTGAGGCGTGAAGCGTGAAGCGTGAAACGGAAGAGAGCGTAACACTTCATTTTTTTTGTTCTTCCGCCTCACGCTTCACGCCTCACGCTTCACGATTTTTAATATAACTTTGCATCGAAATTTGTACGCGGATATGGAAAATTCTGATCAAACAAGAAGATATCTTAAAATATTCTGGTGGATTTTTGGCGGGGGTGTTGTATTTGTTTTTCTGTTCTTTACCATGATTTCCAAAGGATTATTTGGAATCATGCCGTCTTTCGAAGAACTGGAGAACCCAACACTGATTGAAGCAACCCAGGTGATATCCGAGGATGGCATTCCGCTCGGCACCTTCTTTTCTGCCCAGGAAAACAGGGAGATCATACCATTCGAGCGGATCAGCCCCTATATGATCGATGCAATCGTCTCGATTGAAGATCAGCGGTATTACAAACACTCGGGGATAGATTTCAAAGGGTTGCTCAGGGTCATGGTAAAAAGTCTGATTTTACGGCAGGATACCGGAGGGGGGAGCACGATCACCCAGCAGCTGGCTAAAAATCTTTTCCCTCGTGAAGATTATAAAAACCCGATCAGCTTTGCCATCCGCAAATTCAAGGAATGGGTCATCGCCGTCAAACTGGAGAAAACCTTTACCAAAGAGGAGATCCTGGCCCTTTACCTGAATAAACTCAGTTTCGTCAATAATGCCGAAGGGATTCAAACCGCTTCCTGGGTCTATTTCAATAAAGATGCCAGTCAGCTGGAAATCCACGAAGCCGCCATGCTTGCCGGGATGGCTAAAAATCCCTCGCTGTATAATCCGTTGCGTTTTGGAATAAAAAATACCCTTCCCCGGCGGAATACCGTGCTCGATAAGATGAAGAGCCGTGGGTTTGCGGATGCTGCAACCATCCAGCGGGCTAAAAGCATGGACCTTGGGCTGGATTACCACCGGGTTGATCATAAGGTGGGCCGGGCTACCTATTTCAGGGAATACCTCCGCGGCGTGCTGACTGAAAAACGCCCCCAAAACGCTGCAGGCGCAGCTGCCTGGGATGCCAGTCCCCTTCGCGGGTTCTGCTATAAGCACCTCAAGGCCGACGGCACACCATATAATTTATATCGCGACGGACTCCGGATTTATACTACCATCGATTCACGTATGCAGCAATATGCCGAAGAAGCCGTTGTGGAGCATCTCAAAAAGGATCTACAACCTACTTTCGACAGGGAGCTTCGGCGTTTAAAACATACACCCTTCTCCAATAATGCTACAGATGAGAATATTGCCACCTCAATGAATTCTGCCAAAGGATGGAGCGAAAGGTACCGCATCCTGAAGAAGGAACAGGATTTATCGAATGATGCGATCGATAAATTATTCAATACGCCGACCCCGATGACTATTTTCAGCTGGAAGGGGGAACGAGATACGGTGTTGACCCCCATGGACTCTATTAAATATTATAAGCGCTACCTGAGGTCGGCCTTTATGGCCATTACTCCGCAAACCGGATATGTAAAAGCCTATGTCGGTGGCCCCGATTACCGATATTTCCAGTATGACCAGATCATGCAGGGCAAGCGCCAGGTGGGATCGGTATTCAAGCCTTTTGTATACACGGTTGCCATGGAAAACGGGGTCTCGCCGTGCTTTGAAGTTCCAAATGTTTCAGTAAGTTTTGTCGGAAACTTTAACGGGGTGGAGGGAAACTCCTATGAACCCCAGTTCTCTGATACTAAAGAACTGGATGGACAAATGGTTACCCTCCGGACGGGACTGGCAAAATCTTTGAACCAGATAGCAGCCTGGGTCATGAAACAATATAACCCTGAAGCTGTCATTGAAGTAGCCCGGAAAGTCGGGATTAAATCTCCCATTGAACCGGTCATCCCCATTTGTGTCGGGGCTGTTGATCTTCCGGTGTACGAAGTTGCCGGGGCATTCACGGCTTTTGCCAACAAAGGCATCTGGGTGGAGCCCATCATGGTGACACGCATCGAGGATAAGAACGGCAACCTGCTGGCCACCTTCAGTACCCACGAAGAGGTGGCCATGAGCGAGGAAACCGCCTATAAGATGCTTTATATGATGGAGGGGGTCACCAGCACCGAAGGAACCGCCCGGCGCCTCCGGAATAAATATGCATTCACCAACCCCATTGCTGGCAAAACCGGTACAACCAATAATTACGCCGACGGTTGGTTTGTGGGTATCGTTCCTAACCTGATAGGTGCTGCCTGGACCGGAGCCGAGGATAAAATGGTCCATTTTACCAACCACGACAATGGGCAGGGTGCAAACATGGCCTTGCCGATTTGGGCGCTTTTCATGAAGAAAGTCTATGCCGATAGTACCCTGAATGTTTCAAGGGATGGCTTTGAGCGTCCGGCTTACCTGTCGGAACCGCTGAATTGCGATGGAATGCAGGGCCATGAAACTAAACCCGGCAAGAGGAAAAAATCGGATTTCGACGATTTCTAAATGAAGAGTTGTTTCAGCAAATCACCCAAATGCCTGATGGGCACAATCTCGATCTGGAATCTTTTCTGATCGATCCCTTTTTTATTAAAAGCCGGGATGAATATCTTTTTGAAACCCAAACGGCTGGCTTCGGCGAGACGGCTTTCGATCCGGTTCACCGGTCGTGCTTCTCCCGAAAGTCCTATTTCGCCGGTGAAACAAAACTGCTGATCCAACGGCAGGTTTTTATCTGACGAAAGAATAGCGGCTATAACGGCCATATCGGTTGCCGGATCGGTAATCCGCAATCCTCCGGCCATATTCAGGAACACATCTTTGGTGGCCAGGCGGAAACCCGCTCTCTTTTCCAGAACCGCCAGCAGCATGTTCAGGCGTCGCGGATCAAAACCGGTGGTCGACCGCTGGGGATTGGCATATACCGAAGAACTGACCAGTGCCTGGGTTTCCAGCAAAAGCGAGCGCTGCCCTTCCATGGATACTGAAATCGCATTGCCGCTCAGCGAAAGATCCCTGTTTGCAAGCAGCAGTTCCGACGGATTGGTCACTTCTCGCAAACCCTGCGAAATCATTTCAAAAATCCCAAGTTCATCGGTCGAGCCAAAACGGTTCTTGCTGGCTCTCAAAATACGATATTGATGGTGGAGGTCACCCTCGAACTGCAGGACGGTATCCACCATGTGTTCCAGTACTTTCGGACCGGCCAGGTTGCCTTCCTTGTTAATATGGCCGATCAGGATGACCGGAGTCTGGCTCTCCTTCGCAAATTTCATCAGATCGGTGGCGCATTCGCGGATCTGGCTGATCGTACCGGCCGATCCTTCGATCCTGTCCGTAACCAGGGTCTGGATGGAGTCTACGATGAGCAATTCAGGCTGAAATTCATCCAATTGCCGGAGCAGGCTCTCCAGTGAAGTTTCACTCAGCAGATAAAACCCATCGTGGTCGCCGCCAATGCGTTCGGCCCTGAGTTTCAATTGCTGCAAACTTTCCTCACCGGATACATATAAAACCTTCTTATTCTTCAGTCGCAGGGCCATTTGCAAAACCAGGGTGGATTTTCCGATCCCCGGCTCTCCTCCGATCAGCACCAGAGATCCCGGTACAATCCCATCACCGGTCACCCGGTCAAACTCGCCAATGCCGCTTTTTATCCGGTCAAAAGCCAGCCGGTCGATTTCGGGAAGACGCTTTGGGGTGGATTGAATGAGGGATTTAGGTTTTCCCGGCCGGGCTGATTTAACCACCATTTCCTCAACATAAGTATTCCACTCTCCG
Source organism: Bacteroidales bacterium (assembly GCA_041662065.1). Lineage (GTDB taxonomy): Bacteria > Bacteroidota > Bacteroidia > Bacteroidales > UBA12481 > UBA12481. The sequence continues at coordinate 92,528 of JBAZTE010000003.1, forward strand.
CAACTCGGACAGCGGCCGATCCATTTCGATGAATTGGCACCGCAATTGGTGCAGGAAAAGGTAGTTTTGGAGGCCATCAGTTAAGGTGCCAATTAAGGAACGAGCCGGTTGGTGGCCGTATCGGGGAAAACAAGCGATGGCTTGAAAGTTTTGGCTTCCTCGAAGTCCATCATGGCATAGGAGATGATAATGACCACATCACCAACCTGTGCTTTTCGGGCGGCAGCGCCATTCAGACAAATATTGCCCGATCCCCTTTCGCCTTTGATAATGTAAGTCTCGAGACGTTCGCCATTGTTAAGGTTAACGACCTGGACTTTTTCGTTTTCAATCAGATTGGCAGCATCCATGAGATCTTCATCGATGGTGATGGATCCCACATACTGGAGATTGGCCTCCGAGATGGTAACCTTGTGGAGCTTTGATTTACAGACTTCTATAAACATTTTTTCCCTTTAATGCCGGTGCAAAGTTAATGAAATTCCAGGACCGGAATCATTTAACGGTTGACAAGATGAATTTGTTCCGGCCGGGTTTCCGGGTCGTTCGTTTTTGTAAGATTACACCAGCCTAAACCCGGATATTATCGATCAGCCTGACCGCGCCGGCCTGGACGGCAATAAAACAGCGGATTTTTTCAGCCTGCGACCAATTGCTGACCGGAGTGAGGGTTGTTTCATCAGCGAATTCCACATATTCCACCTCCAATTTTCCGGGTTGGTTCAGCGTTGCGGTAATGTATTGTTTGAGCTGGCCGGGATCCGAGGAGCCGGTCATCGCGGAGGCATTCTTCAGTGTCTGGTAGATCAGAGGGGCTGCCTTACGGTGCTCCTCTGTGAGCCTGACATTTCTGGAACTCATGGCCAATCCGTCGGGTTCGCGGATGATCTCGCACGGAACAATTTCAATCGGAAGCTCTTCTATCCCCAGCAAGCGCCTGACAATGGCCAGTTGCTGGAAATCTTTTTCCCCGAAATAGGCGGTCCCGGGTTCGACAATCCGGAACAGGCGGTTCACTACGATGCCCACGCCGTTGAAATGTCCGGGGCGATATCGTCCCTCCATCACGGTAGCCAGATCCCCGAAATCATAGGTATGGGTTTCGGCTGAAGGATAAATTTCGGAAACTGACGGTACAAAAACAAAATCGTCCTCCCGCAACAGGGGATTGAGTAATTCAAGATCGGCACCAATATTTCTGGGATATTTATCGAGGTCGTCCGGATTATTGAACTGGATCGGGTTCACGAAGATGCTTACCGCAACCATGTCGTTTTCCTGTGCAGCCCGCCGGACCAGCGACAGGTGGCCTTGATGCAGGGCTCCCATTGTTGGAACAAAACCGAGTCTTAACTGTTGATTCTTAAGGGAATGGGTATGCTCCCTAACGGCGTTTATGGATTCAAATACCTTCATGGCTGATGAGAATGGTTTGCGAAAGTAGGTATAAATGATGTTCATAACCTATTACTATTGTTAACAAATGGAGAATTCTTCAATTATTACTACCTTTGTGCTCAGAAAGGAAAAATCCGACAGGATGAAAAAGCCCAGGGTTCTTTACATATCCCAAGAAATCACTCCGTATCTGCCTGAAAGTGAAATGGCTACAATAAGCCGTTATTTACCGCAGGGTATCCAGGAGCGCGGACGGGAAATCCGAACTTTTATGCCACGTTTCGGTATGGTCAATGAGCGCCGGAACCAGTTGCACGAAGTCATACGCCTTTCGGGTATGAATCTGATTATCAATGAAACAGATCATCCCCTCATCATCAAGGTAGCTTCCATTCAAGCTGCCAGGATGCAGGTGTATTTTATTGACAACGAAGATTATTTCCAGAGAAAAGCCATCTTGACCGATGAGCAGGGTGTTGAATTTCCGGACAACGACGAACGGGCTATATTTTTTGCCCGCGGTGTGCTGGAAACAGTGCGAAAACTGCGCTGGACTCCCGATCTGGTTCATTGTCATGGCTGGTTTACTTCATTGATTCCGCTATACCTCAAGAAGGTATTTCATGACGACCCCTTGTTTGGCCACGCCAAAGTGGTCTATTCATTATATCAGGATTCTTTTAAAACGCCTCTTCATGAGACGTTTAAACAAAAAATCATGATGCCGGGTATTAAACCGGCCGATGTTGACGTTCTTACAGTGCCGGATTTTGAGCACATCAGCGAGATGGCCATCACCCATTCAGATGCGGTGATGATCGGAAGCAAAGAGTTGAATCCGGCAGTAGAAACATTCCTGAGAAAATCGGGTAAGCCATTCCTGGAATACCAGGAACCGGAGAGCTTTGTCGAGGCTTACTCAACTTTCTACAAGGATGTACTTGGGGTCTGATATTATTACATTTAGATACATGATCAACAACCTTTTACGTAAAACCGGCCTAGTCCTGTTGTCCGGCGGACTTATGTTATCCTCGTTTAACAGTTGCACCAATAGTGATGAAATCGGATTGAACCTGACCCCTCCTGGCGACCGTTTCCATTATGTTGTTGATTCAACAACGGTTCTTACAGCCAGCACCCTGAGACAGGATTCAGTGACCACCGAGAAACGGACCTCCTCCCTGCTCGGCTGCATGAACGACCCCATTTTCGGCCGGTCAACCGCCCATCTGCTCACCCAGCTCCGTTTATCGTCGAATGAGGTGGATTTTGGTGTCAATCCTACTATTGATTCCGCGTTGCTCATCCTCAAATATCAGGGATATTATGGCGATACCACCGCCATGCAAAGCATGCGAATTTATGAATTGACCAAGGATCTGTATTTCGATTCAACCTATTATTCCAATCTGAAAATGGACGGATTTTACAATCCGGCCGTGACAGTCGGTGACCTGTCCTATTATCCAACGCCCGACAAGGATTCCCTTCAGATACGCTTGACTGATGACTTTGGTAACAAACTGATCAGAACAGATACGGCCAATCTGTCGAACCCTACGACCTGGCTGGCCTTTTTCAAAGGGTTGTACTTTGAATCCCAGCCTGTCCAGCAGGGAGGGTCCATCGTTTACTTCGACTTCACCGGCGGAAAATCCCGGCTTCTGCTGTATTATCATAACGATGTGAATGATTCCCTTAAATATGAGGTCTTAATCAATTCGAGCGCTTCCTGGGTTAACCTGTTTACCCATGATTATTCCAGTGCCCCGATAAGCAGCCAGATAAACGATTCCATAGATATTCATCCGGAAGTTTACCTGCAAAGCATGGCAGGCCTCCGTTCTTTTGTGAAACTGCAAATCCCGCAAGCCATTCTGGACAAGGTGAGTGATGGGATTACCATCAACAAGGCCGAACTGATTCTTACCCTTCCGGCTGATCCTACTGAAACTGTTTTCCATAAACCAACCACCATCCGGGTGTTCAAGGCCGGTGCCAACGGCAAGAACGAGTTCCTCGATGACCTGCTGCTCGGCGAAGCTTACTACGGAGGAACCTTTAATAACAAGACCTCCACTTACCGGTTTAATATCGGCCGGCATATTCAAAATATCCTTCACCCCGATCCTGCCCAGCGTATCGAAAATACCGGGTTATTTCTCGTCATCACCGATGAACGGACCAGCGCCAACCGCCTGATCCTGAAAAACGGCAATGTCGGGGGGGGGATGAAGCTGGTAATCACCTATACACCGCTAAGATAGAGTACAAGGCAGAAGGCGGAGGGCAGAAGGCAAAAATTAGTCGTAAGATCTTAAGAATTAAGATTTAAGGAAGGTGGTTGGTACCTGAACAGATTACTTCTGCGGAACTGTTACGGAACCAACCTTTTTTCTTAGGCCTAACTTCTTTCTTAAGTCCTAAGACCTAAGACTAATTTTTGCCTTCTGCCTTTTGCCTTCTGCCTTGTTTTCTGAAAGATATTGCTAACTTGCCCTCATCTAACCTTTTGAACCACTAGTTTATGTGCGGAATTGTCGGATACATCGGTCATCGTGAGGCCTATCCCATCCTCATAAACGGGCTTAAACGCCTGGAGTATCGCGGATATGATTCAGCCGGAATTGCCTTGATCGGCGAGGGTTTTAACGTTCAGAAATGCAAGGGAAAGGTTGCCGACCTGGAAAAGGTCGGAGTATCAAAAACAAAAACCGGAACGATAGGCATGGGGCACACGCGCTGGGCCACCCATGGTGAGCCCAATGAAGTGAATGCCCACCCGCAGAGTTCATTCAGGGGCCACTTTGTGATGGTTCATAATGGTATAATTGAGAACTATGCATCGATCAAACGCCATTTAAAATCCCGCGGCGTTGAGTTTCAGAGCGAAACAGACACGGAAGTTCTCGTAAACCTGATCGAGCATTTGTATCTCGAGGGTGACCTGACGGCTGAACTGGCCATACAGATGGCGCTGAATAAAGTGGAAGGTGCTTACGGGATTGTCCTGGCCTGCCGGAACGAACCGGATAAACTGTTTGCCGCCCGCAAAGGGAGCCCGTTGGTAATCGGTGTCGGTGTGGGTGAATATTTTCTGGCTTCCGATGCCACCCCGCTCGTCGAACATACCCAGAACGTGATTTATATGAACGATGAGGATTTCGCTGTAATCAGTCGGGATCAATTGATATTGAGATCTTTGCGCAATTCTGCGCACGCCCCTGAGATCAAGGAACTCGATCTTTCGATCGGCGAGATCGACAAGGAGGGGTTCGCTCATTTTATGCTTAAGGAGATATTTGAGCAGCCCCGCGCCATCCAGGATACTTTCAGGGGCAGGGTGCTCCCTGATTTTTCAGGAATTCAGCTTGGCGGACTGCATGAGGTGCTGCCGAAATTGTATGCCGCCAAAAAAATCGTCATTATCGCCTGCGGAACTTCATGGCACGCCGGACTCGTCGGGGAGTACCTTTTCGAAGAGCTGGCACGTGTTTCTGTTGAGGTGGAATACAGTTCGGAATTCCGGTACCGGAACCCTATCATCCATCCCGAAGACCTGATTATTGCCATCAGTCAGAGCGGTGAAACCGCTGATACACTGGCAGCCATCAAGCTTGCCCGGAATCAGAAAGCAACCGTCTTGGGAATCTGCAATGTGGTGGGTTCCTCCATAGCACGTGAAACGGACGCCGGGGTTTACACCCATGCCGGACCGGAAATCGGGGTAGCAAGCACGAAGGCCTTCACCGCCCAGGTCACGGTTCTGATGATGATGGCCCTTATGACCGGAAGGAATAACGGGACACTCACACAAGAGAGGTATGAAGAGCTCATCCGCGAACTGGTTGAAATTCCAAAGAAACTTCTCCAGGTACTGAACAAGGATCCGGAAATTCTGGAAGTGGCAAAAATATTCCAGCATACGAATAATGCCATTTATCTTGGTCGCGGTGTTTTCTTCCCCGTTGCGCTGGAAGGAGCCCTTAAGCTCAAAGAAATAAGTTATATACACGCAGAAGGATATCCGGCAGCCGAAATGAAACACGGACCGATTGCGCTGATTGATGAAAATATGCCCGTGGTGGTGGTGGCCGCCAAAGACCAGACCCTCGATAAAGTAGTGAGCAACGTTCAGGAGATAAAAGCCCGGAAAGGTACGGTCATCGCGATTGTTACCGAAGGGGACCAGGAGATATCCCAGCTTGCCGACCATGTGATCTGCGTGCCCGATTCGCTTCCCGAGTTTTCAGTCCTGCTCTCGGTGATCCCGTTGCAACTCCTTGCCTATCATATCGCGGTGCTACGTGGTTGTGATGTTGACCAGCCAAGGAATCTGGCTAAGTCGGTGACTGTGGAATAACTTGGGATAAGGCAGAAGGCAAAGGGCAGAAGGCAAAAATTAGCCGTAAGACCTTAATAATTAAAGATATAAGACTTGATCTTGGTGCAAGTGTCCTTTAACTTGACACTTACTTACCACCTTACTTTAATCTTAAATCTTAAGTCCTAAAACTAATTTTTGCCTTCTGCCCTCTGCCTTTTGCCCTCTGCCTTTTGCCTTATCTTTTGTGGTACTGCCCTTCGTAGTACTCCTGATACTTCCCTGTCGTAATCCTGGTCATCCACTCTTCATTGGCAAGGTACCAATCGACCGTTTTTTCAAGTCCTTCGGCAAACTGCAAACTTGGCTCCCATCCCAATTCGCGTTGAATTTTGGTTGCATCAATGGCATACCTGAGATCATGACCGGCGCGGTCCTTGACATAGGTGATCAGCGAAGCGGACGTGCCGGGGACCCGTTTCATCTTGCGGTCCATGATTTCACACAGGATATGGATCAGGCTGATATTGGTCCATTCGTTGAAACCTCCGATATTATAGGTCTCCCCGATTTTCCCCTTATGGAAAACCAGATCGATGGCCCTGGCATGATCCACCACATACAGCCAGTCGCGAATGTTTTCTCCTTTTCCATACACCGGGATCGGTTTCAAATGTTTGATATTGTTGATTGCCAGTGGGATCAGTTTTTCAGGAAACTGGTTCGGACCGTAATTATTGGAACAATTGGTTATGACAACCGGTAACCCATAAGTATGGTGATAAGCCCTCACCAGGTGATCGGAACTGGCCTTGGAAGCGGAATAGGGGCTACGTGGATCATAGGCAGTGGACTCCACAAAGAAACCTTCCGAACCCAGCGACCCGTATACCTCATCAGTAGAAATGTGATAGAACCTCTTGCCTTCAAAATTCCCGGACCAGGCTTTACGTGCCGCATTCAGCAGGTTTACCGTTCCGATTATGTTAGTGGTAATAAAGGCCATCGGTTCGGCAATGGAGCGGTCAACATGGCTTTCTGCCGCCAGGTGGCATACACCGGTGATGGGGTATTTTTCAAATAATCCGTCAATGGCCTCTGCCTCCCGGATATCAGCCTTAACGAAGGTGTAATTTGGAGAATGGTCGAGGTCGGTCAGGTTTTCGAGGTTTCCGGCATAGGTGAGGGCATCCAGGTTGATAACATGCGCATCAGGATATTTATTGACAAAGAGCCTGACCACGTGGGAACCGATGAACCCTGCGCCTCCGGTAACTAAGATAGTTTCTTTCATAGGTTTAGGTTTATTTGATTCCCCTGAGCTTTTTTTCCCAGTTCCAGGCTGACAGGAGGGTGTCCTCGAGTGAGATGCCTGTAGTCCAGCCCAGCACTTTATTGGCTTTCGTGGTATCGGCCCACACGGCGATTATGTCGCCGGCCCGGCGACCGACAATTTTATAGTTGACCGCAATCCCGGTCACTTTCTCAAAGGTTTTGACGATTTCCAGTACCGATGTTCCCCGTCCTGTCCCCAGATTAAAGAATTCAAAAGCCGATTCGTTTTTTTTATCGAGCAGACGGCGGATAGAGGTCACATGTGCCTTTGCCAGATCGGTGACATTGATATAATCACGGACCGCTGATCCGTCCGGAGTCGGATAGTCGTTCCCGAAAACGCTCAATTCGCTGCGCAGTCCTGCCGCAGTCTGGGTGACGAACGGAACCAGGTTGTTCGGGATTCCCCGTGGCAGCTCCCCGATCAGGGCGGAAGGATGGGCACCAATCGGATTGAAATACCGGAGGGCAATCACTTGCAGGGCAGGCATCGAACGGACACTGTCGCGCAGGATCTCTTCGCATATCTGCTTGGTGTTGCCATAGGGAGATTCAGCAGGGGCCACCGGTGCATTTTCCGTCACCGGTAGTTCCTTGGGTTGCCCGTAAACAGTGCAACTTGAGGAAAATACGATTAAGGGAACCTTGAATTGCTCCATGCACTCCAGCAGATTCATCAGAGAGACAAGGTTGTTCCGGTAATATTTCACCGGAAATTCAACCGACTCCCCAACAGCTTTATAGGCAGCGAAATGTATGATGGCTTTCAGCTTGGGATATTTAGCAAAGAAGGCTTCGACTTTGGGCTTATCACAAAGATCGAATTGTTCAAAGGCCGGTCTCACACCGGTAATCTGTTCGATACCATCGAGCGAATCAGCCGTTGAATTGGCCAGATTATCGATAATGACCACTTCATAGCCTTCGTTAATCAGTTCAACAGCAGTGTGAGAGCCGATGTAACCGGTTCCGCCGGTTACCAGGATTAAATCTTTCATTCAATGATTTTTTTTACTGTTCCGGTGTCTATCGTATATTTTTCCTCGCTTTCAGGGCAGGTGGCGATCCCATTTTCATCGAAGACCAGTTTATGCCCGAATTCGCTGATCCAGCCGGTTTGGCGGGCTGGATTTCCAACCACGAGTGCATAAGGTGCCACATTTTTTGTTACCACCGCACCGGCCCCGATAAAACAGTATTCTCCAAGCGTGATGCCGCAGATAATGGTGGCGTTGGCTCCGATTGACACCCCTTTTTTTACCAAAGTGGGGGCATATTGGTTCCGGCGGTTAACATGGCTTCGCGGATTGGTCACATTGGTGAACACCATCGACGGCCCAAGGAAAACGTCATCCTCGCATATGACCCCTGTATAGATCGAAACATTATTCTGAACTTTTACATTGTTACCCAGAATGACATCCGGAGAAACCACTACATTCTGACCGATATTGCAATTTTCACCGATCCTGCACCCAGGCATAAGGTGAGAAAAATGCCAGATCCGGGTTCCCCGGCCAATAATGCAGCCCGGGTCAATGATTGCCGATTCATGCGCTGAGTAGGGTAGATTATTCATGTTTCAGTAAGTTCAGGAGATGGGTACAGATATAGTCCAATTGTTCCTCATCCATTTCCGTATGCAAAGGAAGAGATAGAACGGATTGGCACAGTTTTTCCGTCACCGGGAATTCACCGGTACGGTAGCCAGCAAAGGTAAATGCTTTCTGCTGGCTCAGCGGCACGGGATAATATACCATCGAGGGAATTCCTTTCTCCTTCAAACCCTCCCTGATCCGGTCCCTTACTTCAGGATCTAATAGAATGGTGTATTGATGGTAAATATGCGTCCCGCCTTTCCCGGTTTTTGGAAGTCCTATCCGGAGATTACCCCCCAGATGGTTATGATAATAATCAGCCGCTTGACGCCGTCTGGATATGTAATCATCCAAATTCCGGAGGTTTACGCGCAGGATGGCGGCTTGCAGGGTGTCGAGCCGGGAATTAACCCCGATAATATCATTGTGATACTTTATCCTGGAACCGTGATTTACAATCATCTCCATCTTCTCCGCCAGATAGGGGTCGGAGGTCATCAGGGCGCCCCCATCTCCATAGCAGGCCAGCGGCTTGGTCGGGAAAAAGGAGGTGGTCCCTGAGGTTCCAATGGTTCCGGCCATTTTGCTCTTCCCGTCGGAATCGATATAATAGGATCCAAGGGATTGTGCATTGTCCTCGATCACAAAAAGCCCGTGTTCGCCGGCAATCTTCTGTATCCGGTGCATATCTGCAGGCTGGCCAAAGAGATGAACCGGGATGATGGCCCGTGTGCGCGGAGTAACGGCTTGTTCAATTTTATCAGGATCAATGTTGAAAGTCAAAGGATCCACATCCACCAGAACCGGCTTCAGCTTAAGCAGTACCAGCACCTCGACGGTGGAAATAAAAGTAAAATTTGCGGTGATCACTTCATCACCGGGTTTCAGATCCAGCGCCATCAGGGCCACCTGAAGGGCATCCGTGCCGTTGGCGCAAGGGATAACATGGCTAATGGAAAGATAGTCAGAGAGCTCCTTCCGGAATGAATCAACCGCCGGACCTTTTATAAAGGCTGATGATTCCAGAACCTCAGAAATAGCATGGTCGATTTCCGGTTTCAAACGCAGATATTGCGTCCGGATATCTACCATTTCAATTTTTCTCATGCGGGTGTGGCATTATTTAGAAGAGAAAGCTAAAGTAACCATTTTCATACTTTTTTTGATCAAACGGGAAGCAATGGCTAAAATTGTATTCCAAAAACCAGACTGATGTCAATTAGTTAGTATCTTTGTTAATTACTATGGAAGTCAATCAGGCTATACGGAAATTGTTATTCCTGGAAGATTGTGTGATCATTCCGGGGTTCGGCGGTTTTGTATCCCATTACAAGCCGGCAGTGATTGATCAGGCTACCGGTACCTTCATTCCGCCTACCAAAGAGATAGTTTTTAACCGCGATCTGATCCAGAATGATGGGACATTGGTCAGTTGTATAGCGTTAAATGACGGAGTTTCCAACGAACAGGCCCGCAAGCAGATTGATGAGTTTGTTGTTGAGACCCGGAAGAAATTAGACAGTAATGAGTCCGTTTTTATCGATGGAATCGGTCAGTTTGTTCAGGGCAGGAACCATGAAATCCGTTTTGAAGCCGATGCCGGTACCAACCTGTTCCTTGATTCTTTTGGCCTCTCCTCGTTCCGGCTGCGCCAACTCACCCATGACCCGCCTTCCACAGCAAAAAGTGCGGTAAATACCAGCAGGGAAGAATCCCCGCGGACCGTTGAATTTGCCATTGAAGAGATCAAAAGATCCGCCGGCCACCGCAACCTGAGGCGTGTCGCTATTGCCATGCCACTGCTGATCGCCTTTTCCCTTTTGCCTTTGAATTCAAGAATATCAGATACCCTGATCTCTTCAAGAGCATCCATGGTTCCCGAGCCTTCTCTTTTCCGGCTCAATTATCCGGATGCCATTGTTAAGGATACGGCAACGATGATCGTGTTTCCGATTGCTGACAGTGTGGGACGTGAGGACGTGAGGCGTGAGGGCATAAGAGAGCAATCCGGGGCAGTTGAGCTGGTTAAGACATCAGAGGTCAAGACAGAAGAGACTAAGGCAGCAGAGGTTAAGGCAGTGGAGGTTAAGCAGGTGGTGGGGAAGTATTCAGTGATTGCCGGGTGCTTTAAAATTAAGGAAAATGCCGACCGGTTGCATAAACAATTGATAGAGAAGGGTTATCCTGCCAGTATTGCCATTTCGAAAAACGGATTGCTTTATAAGGTAAGCGTACAAACATTTGCCTCCCGCGACGAAGCCTTATCAGGCCTGGCCCGGATAAAAGCTGCCGAACCCGGGATGCAGCTCTGGGCGGCTATTTAAGATCGTGAAGCGTGTTGCGAAGAAGAAGATCGATGGACGAAAGAAAGATCGGTAAACGGAAGAAAGATCGATAGAAGTGTCATCCCCGCGAAGGCGGGGACCCCGTCACTGACCACGAATGCTCTTTGAGCGCCAACCAAAATTCCCCCGGTGAAATGTGCAACATTTCAGACACCCTTGAATCTGTAATTTCAGAATTCAGCATTGGCCTTCGAATCTCTACATTCCTCCTTCAATAAGCACTTTCTTCTATTTAACCACCGCTCCATTCTGTATCCCCTCTTCCGGCTTGACAAAAATCAGCCGCCCCTGGTTGTCCTCGGCGAGCAGGATCATCCCTTTGGATTCGATGCCTTTAATCGTACGAGGTTCAAGATTAGCCAGCAGGGTGATTTGCTTTCCGATGATATCCCCGGGTTCAAAATGTTCGGCAATGCCTGATACCACGGTCCGTACATCGATACCGGTATCCACTTTCAGCTTCATCAGCTTTTGGGTTTTCGGGACTTTTTCAGCCTCCAGAATGGTGGCAATCCGGATATCCATGGCTGAAAAATCGTCATAAGAGATAACAGGTTTGGCTTCAGCCAGGCCGGCAGCTTGGGCCTCGTTGGCCTTTTTAGTCTCCAGCAGCTTGTTCACCTGGAATTCCACCTGCGAATCCTCAATTTTCTCAAATAATAATCCTGGTTTTTCCATCTGATGACCTTCTTTGATCAAATCCACAGATCCGATGGCCGACCAGGGCATTTCGGGAATATTCAGATAACCCCTGAGCTGCTTCATGGTAAAGAGCAGAAAGGGATCAAGCAGACCGGAGATATTGGCTGTGACCTGAAGGCTCACATGGAGAATGGTTGCCACACGCTGCGGATCGGTGGGAAACAATTTCCAGGGTTCAGTTTCGGCCAGGTACTTGTTGCCCAACCGGGCCAGGCTCATCGCCTCATTGAGGGCCTCCCTGATCCGGAAGGTTTCGAGACTCTGCTCCACTCGTGATTTTATCGCCGAGATTTCAACCAGCGTGGCTTTATCATAATCAGTCAGTGCGCTAACCGCAGGACATTTACCTTCGAAATATTTTTGCGTCAGGACGAGGGTGCGGTTTACAAAATTACCCAGCACCGCAACCAATTCATTATTGTTACGGGTCTGGAAATCTTTCCAGGTGAAATCGTTATCCTTGGCTTCAGGGGCATTGGCTGTCAGAACATAGCGCAAAACATCCTGTTTTCCGGGAAACTCCTCGAGGTATTCATGCAGCCAGACCGCCCAATTCCTTGAGGTGGAAATTTTATCGTTTTCCAGGTTCAGGAATTCATTGGCAGGAACAAAATCGGGCAAGATATATTCGCCATGAGCCTTGAGCATGGCCGGGAAAATGATGCAGTGAAAAACAATATTGTCCTTGCCGATGAAATGAATCATCCGGCTGTCTTCAGATTTCCACCACTTTTCCCAATCCGGCGTAAGTTCCCGTGTAGCTGAAATATAACCGATGGGTGCGTCGAACCAAACATAAAGCACTTTACCCTCAGCACCTTCCACCGGTACCGGAACACCCCAGTCGAGGTCCCTCGAAACGGCACGGGGCTGAAGACCCTGATCGAGCCAGGATTTACATTGTCCGTAAACATTGGAACGCCATTCGGTATGATCTTCAAGAATCCATTTCTTCAGCCAGGCTTCATGCTTGTCGAGGGGCAGGTACCAGTGTTTGGTTTCTTTCAAAATCGGGGCATTGCCGCTGAGCATGGATTTCGGGTCAATGAGATCCATCGGACTGAGCGAAGTCCCGCATTTTTCGCACTGATCGCCATAAGCCTTATCGTTGCCGCAATGCGGACAGGTCCCGGTGATATAGCGATCGGCTAAAAACTGCTGATTGGCTTCGTCATAGAACTGTTCCGATGTTTTTTCAACAAACTCGCCGGCATCATTGAGCTTCTTGAAAAAGGCCGAAGCTGTTTCGTGGTGAATGGGAGCGGAGGTGCGGTGATAAATATCGAAACCGATACCAAAACGGTCAAAGGCATCTTTATTGAGGGCATGATAACGATCCACCACATCCTGTGGAGTGATCCCTTCGTTCTTGGCTTTCAGCGTGATAGGAACACCATGCTCATCGGATCCACAAATAAACAGCACCTCTTTTCCATTCTGGCGGAGATATCGCGTATATATATCAGCGGGAACATAAACCCCGGCGAGGTGACCTATATGGACAGGGCCGTTTGCGTAAGGCAGTGCGGCGGTTATCAGGTGACGTTTGTATTCAGGCATCAGAATAAATTATAATCGGCAAAATTAACAAAGAAAATGGATGAACGGAAAGATCTGGGGAAAGCCGGCGAGCAGCTGGCGGTGGATTACCTGTTGGCTGCAGGTTACATCATATTGGAACGGAACTGGCATTTTAGCCACAAAGAGATCGATATTATCGCACGCGACCGGAACGACATTGTGGTGGTGGAAGTGAAAACACGGAATGCGCCGGTGCGTGAACTGCCCGAACAGGCAATAAACAGGCAAAAGAGGCATTTCCTGATTTCAGCGGCGAACGCCTATGTGAAGTACAACCATATTCCTTTGGAAGTACGATTTGATGTGATCAATGTGTTGTATGAAAGAGGCCAGCCTGGGGTAAGTCACATCAGGAATGCTTTTTTCCCTACTCTCTGGTAATCCAGCGATTGATTACCTTGCGCAATTCTTCGGCCCTGAAAGGTTTTGAAATATAATCGTTCATGCCGGCTGCAAAGCAGATTTCCCGGTCGCCTTTCATCGCATTGGCCGTCATGGCAATAATGTGCACGGGGTGTTTAATTGAAATCTTATTTTCGTATTCCCTGATCTGACGGGTGGCCTCCAGTCCATCCAGGACCGGCATCTGAACATCCATGAAGATCAGGTCGAAATGCTTTTTGCAGTATTTGTTCACCGCCTCCTCACCATTTTGGGCAAGTTCGATCGAATAGCCTAGCTTCTCCAGATTCAGCAGGGCAATGCGCTGATTGATAATATTATCCTCAACCAAAAGAATTGACATAACCCCTTCATCGTCATTTTCAATTTCTGGCAGCCTGGTTTCCGGAGCAGATTCTTCATGTGGAACCAAACTGGTAGGTTTCTCAACAGGCACCGGAACCTGGATAGCCCCCTGAATGGCTTTACGGAGCTCCATGATTTTAATTGGTTTATTCAGTAAACCCGTAAACCCTGTTTTATCCAGGTCCCCGGCAGGGATGATATCCGCTATCGATGAAAGCATGATCAGTTTATTGTCGCGGAGATCAGGGTCGAGCTGCACTGTGCGTGCAAAGGTGATTCCATCCATTCCGGGCATCTGGCAATCCACCAGGACTACATCAAACCGGTTTACGGTGCCGGCTACATTCCGGAGCAGTTTTAAAGCAGTCTCGGCATCCTTCATTTCTTCCGGAACGCACTTCCAGTATTCAAGGTACTTTTTAAAAATCTGAAGATTGGTTTCATTATCGTCGATGACAAGAATCCTTAATCCCTCAAGTTCACCGCCGTCGGGCTCCAGCTGATCCGGAACTGCGTTATCCTGTTTAAAACAGGCGGAGAACCAAAAGGTGGAACCTTTGCCGAACTCACTTTCCACATCGATCGATCCATGCATCATTTCAACCAATCGCTTACTGATTATCAAGCCCAGACCAGTCCCGCCGAATTTCCGGGTCATGGAGGCATCCACCTGGGAGAATGACCTGAAAAGCTTTTCCTTCTGATCTTTGTGAATGCCAATTCCGGTATCGCTGATACGGAAGATAAATTTATAATCATCGCCGATCCTTTCGGATACCTTGCAGGAAATCATCACTTCCCCCCGATGGGTAAATTTGATAGCATTGTTGACCAGGTTGAGCAGGACCTGTTTTATCCGCAGGGGATCACCGATCAGGGATTTTGGTATATTGGTGTCGAGATCAATGAGCAGGTTGATGTTCTTTCGGATTGCCTTGATTGCAAGGTTGTCAGAAACTTCCTCGATTACGCGGGTCAGATTGAACGGGATCTTTTCCAGATCAAGCTTATTGGCTTCGATCTTTGAAAAATCCAGGATATCATTGATGATGGCTAACAGCGTACTCGAGGAGCTTTCAATGATCTGGATGTACTCCTGCTGCTCTTCGCTCAATTCTGATCTCAACAGGATCTCGGTCATTCCGATGATTCCATTCATCGGTGTCCGGATCTCATGCGACATATTGGCCAGAAAATTGCTCTTTGCGAGGTTGGCTGACTCTGCCTGTTCCTTAGCATTCAGCAGATCAATGGTACGGATGCGAATCCGCTCCTCAAAAGATTGCCGTAATTCGGTAAACTCCAACGCAACCTTATTGAAGTTATCCGTTGATTCACGGATCTCTGAAAAGTCGTAGGATGGATACAGGAGTCCAGGCTCACCTTTGGCCAAATGGGAGGTGGATTCGTGGATCTCCTTGAGAAACAGACTGATTGCGAGGTAATGAATAAAGGTGATCAGGCCGATCATGAAAGCGGATAATCCGGCAAAAGCAATGATTAGCAAGGTATTACTCTCATTTTTACTGGCATAAACCGCAGTAATCGCCACCGTAATGGTTGATAGAGCTACAAGAACGCCAAAAGAAAACTTTAGGGAAAGGCTTACCGGAGGGTTGATATCGAGATTCCGTTTTCTGATTTCTTCATGAACTTTTGCACGCAGCACCCCGCTTAAGAAATCTGTAATCAAATAGGCCCAGTAAGTATAGATGCATACGGCAAGGAATGCGCCGAGGACAAGGATGATCGTTCCCTGGTGATGGGGTGACTTGATAAAAGCGTAAACCGTGAGAGTCAGTCCGACAAGTGAAGAGTAAGCAAGGGAAACATAAAAATTATCACGCGGAAACCTCAGGAATGCCCTGGCAAATTTGGAAAACTGCTCATCGCTGGTTCTCTCAACCGGTTTCCAGCTGATACCGGAGACCAGTGTCTTGTTCAGGATCCTTGGAATCCTGAAAAACCCGGGAAGTCCTAATTTATTCAGCAGCCCGTAGTGAAGAAAGTGAAGAATGGTGGTGCATGAGGTGGCCACTGCGCCAATGATTGTGCCGGTATGAACCAACTCTGGCGAAAATCCGGGGACCAGACTCACCACCAATAAAATAGCATATACCGTTGCAAACCAGGATCCCACCACAGAAAACAAGGCTACGGCAAAAGTAAAGGAGATCCTTCGGGCCAGTCCTGAGAAGATTGTCCGGAAGAAAATGCCGGTAAACCGGTAGTTATGGTATTGATCCAGCGACATAAGGTGACTCGTAGATACAAATCTATAAAAATTGGAGCAGGTTTCCGCAGTCCGGAGCCCTATACCAAGAGATTGCACCCTCGCAGCTCGCTGTTGTCGAACCGCCCCAGCACCTCAAAACTCCCGTCGGGATGAAGACGGCCGAGGTCCTGAGTCTGAATGAAGGAACAGGAAAACAGGTTGGCCAGATCAATGATATCGATACCGCCGGACTTCCCGAGCGGCATGCGGCGAAACGGGTCATAAGGATCGCGGATCAGGATTTTCATCCATGGGGGGGTGCGGTAAATGCCATTTCCGGTAGACCAGGCTTGGGAGAGGAGTTCGGTCATGCCATATTCCGAACCGACGGTTTCAAGACTGAACGCAGCTTTCAGAATTGAATGCAGTTCATGGCGGGTCAACTCTTCGCGTTGGCCTTTCATACCGCCGGTTTCTATGATCATGGTGTTTTTCAGAGGCATGGGAAACTGCCCGGCGAGATCAAGCAGGGCGAAAGTTACCCCGATCAGCATGGTTTTTTGTCCGGAATCTTCCAATACCCTGAGGTTTTGAGCCAGTTCATTCCGGTTCTCGAGGTAAAAACCGCTTAGCGGGTGCCGGCTATTACGGATCAGGTGATCCATCATAAAGACCAGCGATGAATTTTGCCTCTCAAGGTACGAAGGCAGAAGTGCCAGGAAGCAATACGCGGAAGGTTCACCGAAAAAATGACGGAATCCGTTTTCGAGACTGTCGATATAGATTCCGTCGTCCAGGATATAATGCTTACTTGGCTCTTTGCCTGTGGTACCGCTTGATTCGAATATCCTGGTTTCGGTGCCCGGCCCGGTCACCACACGATGTGTCTTGAAAAACTCTATCGGCATGAATGGAATCAGGGCGGTTTCGAAAATCCCGGCCGGATTGCAATGCAGAAGCTCCAGGTATCTTTTATAAACCGGGTTTTCGGTCGCCTGGAAACGGAAGGTTTCGAGGACGGCATGATCTTCAACCCGTAGAGCTGTGGTCTGCACCCTTATGTCTTTCAATTTTGATCATGATTACTTTACTTCTTGCCTTTTTGCCCTCTTGCCCTCTTGCCCTCAATCGGTTTTGCTAATACCCCCGTATCGCCTTGATTCCCGGAAGTACCTGTCCTTCAATGTATTCAAGCAAGGCACCACCGCCTGTTGATACATAAGAAACTTTGTCGGTCATGTTAAACTGATTGAGTGCGGCAACTGAATCCCCGCCACCAACAAGTGAGAATGCACCTTTTGCAGTTGCACGTGCGATGGCCTTGGCAATTTCAACGGTACCATTCTGGAAGTTCGGCATTTCAAAAACCCCCATCGGGCCATTCCAGAGAATGGTCTTGGATCCTTCGATCACTTCGGAGAATTTCTTAATGGTTCCGGCAGCTATATCCAGTCCCATCCAGCCATCCGGCACCTGATCGATAGGAGAAACCAGGATTTTAGCCTCGTTATCGAATTTGTCGGCATTTACTCCGTCAATCGGAAGGTAAAAATTGACCCCTTTTTCATGAGCGATATTCATTACTTTTTTTGACATTTCAAGCAAATCCTCTTCCACCAGGGAGTTACCTACTTTACCGCCCATAGCCTTGACAAAGGTGTATGTCATACCGCCGCCGATAATCAGGTTATCCACCTTGTCCAGCAGGTTTTCGATGATTGTGATTTTGGTTGAAACCTTGGCGCCGCCCAAGATTGCGGTAAATGGCTGCTTGGGATCGAGCATCACTTTATCGATACTTCTGACCTCATTGTCCATGATATACCCGAACATTGATTTGCCTTTGAAATAATCGGCAATGATGGTGGTGGAGGCATGTGCCCGGTGAGCCGTACCAAAAGCATCATTAACATATATATCAGCGAGACCGGCCAGTTTTTTTGCAAATTCGGTATCGCCTTTTTCTTCTTCCTTGTGAAACCTCAGGTTTTCCAGGAGCAGCACTTCGCCTGGTTTCAGTGCAGCGGCCATGGATTTTGCTTCTTCACCGATGCAGTCGGGTGCAAATTTTACCGACAAACCCAGTTTGGCATTCAGGTCGGGGATCAGGTGTTTCAGGCTGTACTTGTCGGTTGGCCCCTCTTTGGGACGTCCCAGGTGTGACATCAGGATGACGGATCCACCGTCCTTCAGAATTTTTTTGATGGTTGGAATGGCTGCCCGGATGCGGGTATCATCGGTAATTTCAAAACTGCTGTTCAGCGGGACGTTAAAATCGACCCGGATGATCGCCCGATGACCGGCGAAGTTGAACGAATTCATTGTTAGCATGGTATATGTTGTATTTAGAGGTACTTCAAAAAGCCGCACAAAGTTAAAAAAATGTTGGCTATTTTTGGGCCATGCGCTTCAACGAAATACCCGGTCAGCAGGCCATCCATGAACGTCTTATCCGGTCGGTGAAATCCAACCGGGTGAGCCATGCACTGATGCTATCGGGCAGTCAGGGGAGCGGAAATTATGCCCTTGCACTTGCCCTTGCGCAGTATCTTCAGTGTACCTCGCCGGTGAGCGACGATTCTTGTGGCGAGTGTCCGGCTTGCCACCAGGCGGCACAGTTTGTCCATCCTGATATCCACTTTGTTTTTCCGGTAGCCAGGACAGCCAAAATCAAGGATGAGCCTTCAAGCGATGATTTTATCACCGAATGGAGGCAGTACCTCGCCGGTAATCCCTATCCATCACTCGAGGGCTGGTATCATGCCATGGGAATCGAAAACAAGCAGGCCGGAATATTTAAAAAGGAAGCTCAGGATATCCTCCGTAAACTCAATTTCAAATCGTATCAGTCAGATTATAAGGTTATTATATTTTGGATGCCGGAAAAGATGAATGTAACGTCTGCCAATAAACTGCTCAAAATCATTGAGGAACCGGCCGATCATACGGTTTTCCTTTTTGTCACTGCCGGTACCGATGAAATATTACCCACGATATTATCACGCACTCAACTGATCAAGGTTCCAAAGATCGGAAACGGAGCCTTGTATGATAAACTGATCACCGAATTTCCTGGGCAGGAGGATTTAATCCGGGGTGTGGTTCAAAGATCGCAGGGGGATTATCTTGTTGCCCATGAAATGATCGAGCAGAGCGACCAGAATTTGCTCAACCGCGACCGGTTCATACGATGGATGCGGATTTCCTTCGCCTTACAGGTTCAGGAAATTACCGCCTGGGTGGGGGAGGTTTCGGAAATCGGGCGCGAGCGCCAGAAATGGTTTCTTCAGTATGCGATGAGCATGATCCGGAATAATTTTCTTCTGAACCAGGGCCTCTCGGAACTGGCTTTTCTGGATTCAGAGGAAACCGCATTTTCGTCTCGGTTTAATACTTATATCCACCGGGGAAATATCGATGCCCTGATGCAGGAATTCGATCTGGCCATTGCTCAGATAACCATGAATGCCAACCCTAAAATCCTGCTGACGGATATGAGCCTGCAGCTGCACATCCTGCTCCGTTTACCCGCTGCCGCTGCAAGTGGCTGATGCACACCGCTGCATCACAATTCAGCGGGATTAATTATCTTTACCGCCATGGATACATTACAAGACGCGATATTATTCAGGGGTTGCCCCCATTTAGATACTGAATCGGAAGGAAAACCCTGCCAAAACCAGGAGGGATGCACTAAATTGAGTGTGTTCGACTGGTTGAGAGACATCCCCCACGGGATCAGCGAAGAGGATCTTGTGGAAGTCAGGTTTAAAAATACCCGGAAAGCCTATTACCGGAACGTTAATGCGCTGAATCTGAAGCCAGGCGATATGATTGCGGTGGAGGCTTCACCGGGCCACGATATCGGTATGGTTTCACTAACCGGTCCTTTGGTGCTCAATCAGCTCCGGAAATACCGGATCCATCCGGATGAGTATGAATTCAGGAAAGTTTACCGCAAGGCTAAGCTGGCTGATCTGGAGAAATGGAAAGAAGCTATTGCGCTGGAACATCATACCATGCTCAGGGCCAGAAAGATCACCCAGATGCTCAAGCTCGACATGAAAGTGGGCGACGTTGAGTTTCAGGGTGATAAAACGAAAGCGATCTTTTATTACATCGCTGATGACCGGGTGGATTTTCGCGAGTTGATCAAATATATGGCTGACGAATTCAAGATCCGGGTGGAAATGCGCCAGATCGGCGCCCGTCAGGAAGCAGGACGCATCGGCGGCATCGGATCCTGCGGACGGGAGCTTTGCTGCTCAACCTGGCTGACCAGCTTTGTTACCGTGACCACCACCGTGGCCCGGAACCAGGAACTTTCGTTTAATCCACAGAAACTGGCCGGTCAGTGCGGCAAACTTAAATGCTGCCTGAATTACGAAGTGGATGCTTATCTGGAGGCTCAAAGAGACTTTCCGTCGGCCGAGATTGTCCTCGAAACCAAGGAAGGAAGGGCCTATCACCAGAAAACCGATATATTCAAACGGATGATGTGGTACTCCTTTGATTCATCCGCTTCCACCAACCTGATCCCGATCACCGTGGAGAGGGTGATGGAGATTATCAGGCTGAACAAGCAGGGCATCATTGTTGAAAAGCTTACCGATGTCGACCTGTCGAAGATCGTTGAGGAGGTTGGTTACATGAATGCAGCCGGGCAGGAAAGCCTTACCCGGTTCGACGATAAAAAAAGAAGCGGGCGCAGGCCGCCGCAAAGGCCTCAGCCCCAGGCTCAGGTCCCGGTTCAACCGGAAAACCGTCCGAAAATCAAGGTTATAAAAAAGGTATGATCCGACTGAGGATACCGGCACTCGTTTTGATCATGGGAATACTTCTGGCTTCATGTGGTCAGAAGGATTTCTATCTGCGTAATGTTCCGGTCGAATCGGGCGTATGGCCCGCCGATAAGTTTTTCCGGTTTGAAGTTCCGGTCAGGGATACCGCCGGCTCCTATAATATCTACCTCCAGATCAGGAATGACGGAAGGTATGAATATTCCAACCTGTGGCTTTTCATTCGCACCAATTCGCCCACGGGAGCCAGTTTGCGGGATACCGTGGAATGCAGGTTGGCTGATGAACAGGGCCATTGGCAGGGCCGGGGTTCCGGAGGCCGGTACAGTCTGGAGATCCCCCTGAGATACCGGGTCCGTTTCCCAAATTCCGGTCTTTATATTTTCGAGATCGACCAGGGCATGCGCGATAAGCAGCTTAAGTATATCACCGATCTCGGACTTAGAATCGAAAAAGCAGGATAGTTTTGGGAAGGATCAGTAAAATCAAGCGATTTGATGAAATGCGGGAATTCCCGCATGTATTTGAACCGGATGGCAATCACATCCTTTCATCTGATTATGAGATGAAAGGACATTGGAACGAGGTTTTTTTCAAGAATGATAAACCCATCATACTAGAATTGGGATGCGGCCGGGGCGAATACACCATCGAACTGGCCAGGCGGTCACCGCAATTCAATTTCATCGGTGTTGATATCAAAGGTGCCCGTATGTGGAAGGGAGCGCAGGAATCACTCCGTCTCCAACTCGATAATGTGGCTTTTTTACGGTGCCGGATTGAGTTTTTATTCAGGATGTTCGCCCGGAATGAAATTTCCGGGATCTGGATCACCTTCCCTGATCCACAACTCCGAAAGCCTCGCAAAAGGCTTACTTCCAGCAGGTTTATTAATATGTATATGGATATGCTCAAGCCGGGCGGACGCATACACCTGAAAACAGATAGCGATGTTCTGCATGAATATACATTATCACTATTGAAATGGAATAACCTGATGCCCGACCGCTGCACGGCGGATTTGTATGGCTACGGACCGGTCGATGACGTTCTGTCCATCCGCACCCACTATGAATCGGGATTTCTCCGGATCGGGAAACCCATCACTTATTTATCCTTTATTCCCGTACACGGCCAGCGGTTTACCGAACCCCGGGAGCAATCCGAACAGCTATGAAGGATACCGGTTTTTTCGACAGTGTATTCCAGGTGGTCCGGTACATCCCGTACGGCCGCGTTACTTCCTATGGTGCTATTGCCCGCTATCTGGGATCTCCCCAATCGGCACGGATGGTCGGCTGGGCCCTGAACAAATCCTTTGACGGCAAAGGATTTATACCCGCCCACCGAGTGGTTAACCGGACCGGATTGCTAACCGGTAAACACTATTTCGGCTATTCCGATACAATGAAACAACTGCTCGAAAGCGAAGGTATCCGGGTGGACAATGACCAGATCCTCGATTTCGAACAGGTATTCTGGGATCCGGTTAAAGAAATGCCTGACGTTGAAGGATAAATCTGCAAAGAAGTGTAATTTTGTCCTTTATTTAAACTAAATAAAAATAGATGGAATTACTGAATGCCTCTTCTGTTCTTGATTGTCTGAAAGAGGTTATAAATCCTGATAATGAGAAGGATATCGTAAGTCTGGGGATGGTGAGGGATCTTAGGATTGAAGGAAGGAAGGTGAGCTTTTCGCTTGTTTTCCCAAAATCCAAGAATCCGTTTGCCCAATCGGTTAAAAAATCATGCGAACAGCGGATAGCTGCCGGTTTGGGCAAGGATATTGAAACGGATATCAAACTTGATGCCCGGCAGGTTGTTCATACCGAACGGCCATTGCCCAATGTAAAAAATATTGTTGCCATAGCCAGCGGTAAAGGCGGCGTAGGCAAATCCACCATCGCTGTGAATATGGCGATAGCACTGGCCAAACTGGGATATTCAGTCGGGCTGATCGATGCCGATGTTTATGGTCCTTCGATACCGAAAATGCTCGGTCTGGAGTCTGTGAAACCGGTATTGAAGCAGGTTGACGGACATGACCGGATCATTCCGCCGGAAAAATTCAATATCAAGGTATTATCGATCGGTTTCTTCGTAGATGAGAAGGAGGCCCTCGTTTGGAGAGGTCCGATGGCGACCAGCGCGCTGAAACAACTCATCCATGACGGTTTTTGGGGCGATCTGGATTATCTGCTTATCGACCTTCCTCCGGGGACAGGCGATGTGCACCTGACACTGGTTCAGAGCCTGGCCGTGACCGGAGTGGTGATCGTGTCCACCCCTCAGGCGGTAGCCCTTGCCGATGCCATCAAGGGTATCAGCATGTTTACCGGAAAGTCGATCCGGGTACCGGTACTCGGGCTCGTGGAAAATATGGCATGGTTTACGCCGGAAGAACTTCCGGATAATAAATACTATATCTTCGGTAAGGACGGTTGCAAAAAACTGGCTGCCGAGATGAAGGTTCCGTTGCTCGGCCAGATACCGCTTGTTCAGAGTATTCGCGAAGGTGGAGACGATGGATTACCTGTTGTTGTTAACGAAGATTCAATCAGCGGAAGGGCTTTCATGGATCTGGCCCGTGAAACGGTACGCCAGGTGGGTATCCGGAATGCTTCAGCCGATCCGACTCAGATTGTTCAATTAACCCGATAACTTAATAATAAAAGATAATGGTAACGAAAGAACTTGAAGATAGAATCAAAGACGTACTTGAACAGTTGAGGCCTTATCTTCAGGCCGATGGCGGAGACCTGGCACTGGCCGAGATCACCGATGACATGGTGGTCAAAGTTAAGCTGATTGGAGCCTGCGGTTCATGCCCGATGCGCACGATGACCCTGAAGGCCGGAGTTGAAAATACACTCAGGAGACAGGTGCCGGAGGTAAAATCGGTGGAAGCGGTTTAAAGTTCGCCGCCTTTGATCATATTGTAGATCTTGGATTTGCCGATATCCAATTTCTTGGCAACCAGGACCACATTATTGTTGTTCTTCTCCAGGTAATGGGCGATAATTTTACTTTCATACTCCCTCAGGCTCATCTCCTGTGCAAACAGGTCAAGACCTGAATTGGTGGGACTGAACATCACATCGTCCTCATCAATAATATTCTGGTTCGACATGACCACTGAAAGCTCAACGATTGCTTTTAGCTCCCTGACGTTCCCCGGGTAATGGTAGGACAGTAATTTATTTCGTGCCTGAGCCGAAAACTCCTTTTTGGGCAGATTGTTCTCCTTGCAGAATTCCTTAAGAAAATGACTGGCAAGAATGATGATGTCATTGTCGCGATCTGACAACGGCGGTAACATGATGGGCAAACCGAGCAACCGGTAATAAAGATCCTCGCGGAAATTCCCTTTCTTTACCTCATCCTGAAGGTCCTTGTTGGTGGCAGTAATGATCCTTACATCGACTTTTACCACGGATGTTCCGCCAACCCGTACAATCTCCCTTTCCTGGATGGCCCGAAGGATTTTAACCTGAAGGTCGATTTCCATCTCCGCGATTTCGTCGAAGAAGATGGTGCCCCCGTTGGCTTCTTCAAATTTTCCGATGTTGCGGCTGTAAGCACCTGTAAATGCGCCTTTTTCATGACCGAAAAGTTCACTTTCAAGCAGCTCCCTGGGAATAGCGCCCATATTAACCGCTACAAATGGTTTATCTTTACGGATGGAATTATAATGAATCGTCCTGGCAACAAGCTCTTTCCCGGTACCGGTTTCCCCCCGGATGGAAACAGTCATGTTCTGAACCTGTATCGCCTTCTCGATCAGGGAGTAAACCTTTTTCAGAGCTTTACTGTCACCGATAATGGCTTTGGAAAAGTCGTATTTTTCAGAGATCTGGGTTTTCAGTTGAATGACCTGGTTGCGTAATTTCTGTGTAGTCTGGATATTATGAATAGAATTCAATAAACGTTCCTTGATATTTTCATCTTTGGTTATGTAATCGTAAGCGCCTTCCTTTAATAGCTTTACGGCAACCGAGATGTCCTCCTGACCGGAGATCATGACCACATGAATGCCGGGATCATATTTCTTGACCTTTTGCATGATATCATGACCGTCCATATCCGGCAAACCAAAATCGAGGGTTACGATATCAGGATTTTCCCCCAATTTGTCGAGGAAGCTCCTGCCGGTAAAGAAAGTTTCAACCTCAAAATCGGGATTAAGGCGCAAGTGGTGCTCTATCAGCTTATTGTAGAACTTATCATCCTCAACTACGAAAATTTTCATTAGGTTTCCGATTCTGGTTTTACGGGATTATGGTCTAAAGGTCCAAATTACTATTATTTTGGATTGTTAGGGATTTTGTCCAACTATAAAATAATTTTGCATTGTTAAAGTTATTAATAAGTATCTAACGAATTCACACTATTGAATAAGGTTTTTCGTACTGCCATTCCGGTGATTATCCTGTTGATTACCGGTTCCTGTTCGACCAAGAAAAATACGGTCGTGACCCGGACTTACCATAATATGACCTCGCATTATAATATCTATTTTAATGCGTATGACTCTTATTATCAAGGGATAAAAAAAGCTGAATCCAGTTTCAAGGACGACTTTAACACCCAATTGCCTCTATTTACTTACAGTTCTAAGGAGGCCGCCAGGATTATTTTGGCGGATATGGACAAAACGGTCAAGAAGTGTTCCAAGGTGATCGGAATGCATTCCATTAAGGCCAAGCCGAAATTAAAGAAGGGTAACCGAAGTAACAGGGATAAGGATTTTTACCGCAAGAATGAATATGTCAAGTGGGTGGATGATGCATTTTTACTGATGGGAAAGGCCTATTTCTACAAGCGCGACTTTTTCCCTGCCATTGAAACTTTAGAATATGTACTGACCCAGTTCCCCGATGACGGGCTGGCTAATGAGGCCAGTCTCTGGCTTGCGATGACTCAGCTTGAACTCAAGCGTTATCCTGAATCGCAGCAGATACTCAACCGGCTTCAGGGAGATCCGAAGTTCGACTCCAACCTGAAATCTCAGCTCGAGGCTGTTTATGGCGACTGGTATTTGCGTCAGGGAGACCTGATTACGGCCATTCCGCTTCTTGAAAAGGCAGCCGGGAGCTATCCGTCGAAGCTCCAACGGACACGTGTCAGTTATGTGCTCGGTCAGGTTTATGAGAAGTCCAAAGATTCGGTCAATGCTTCCAAATGGTATACCCGGGTGAATGAGATGAATCCTTCCTATGACATGGCATTTAATGCCAGGATCAACCGGGCCCGGTTATATCAGGGTGGCGGCCAGTCGGCCGACGGGATCCGGAAGGAGCTGATGAAAATGTTGAAAGACGCGAAGAATGTCGAATTCCTGGATCAGGTATATTACGCACTGGCCGAGCTTGAGATGAAGCAGGGCAATGAATCGGCAGGGATCAATTTTTATAAGAAATCCGTTGAAAACAATGTCGCAAATGCCACTCAAAAGGGATTGTCCTATCTGGCCCTGGCCTCTTATTATTACGGAAAGGAAGAATTCGTCCCGGCAGGTTTATATTATGACAGTTGCAGCCAGTCGCTGCCCGATACCTATCCTGATCATCAGAAGATCATTGCCTTCGGAGAGGATGTCAAGATGCTGTCGGAAAACATCAGTATGGCCCAAAGGGAAGACAGTTTGCAGGCGGTGGCCAAGATGCCGCAAGCTGAACGCGACAAGCTGATTTCCGACCTGGTTGCCAAAGCAACGCGAATTGAGGAAGAGAAAAGGGCTGCTCAGGAGGAAGAACGGATGAATATTCAGTCAGCCCGCATGAATGGAATGAATTCCATGACCGGGATGAATAACCGGGGGGCTGTGGGAAACCAGTTGAGAAATCCGGGATCAGCCCAACGGGGACAAAGCTTACAGTCGGGTAATACCGGGCAGGACTTTAATTCGGGCGGTTTCGGGAATGCCATGCCAGGAGGAAATCCCGATTTATCAGGGAACAGCAGCTGGTATTTTTACAATCCTGCCGCCATTAGTTTCGGAGGCATCGAATTCATAAAATTCTGGGGCCGCCGTAAGCTCGAGGATAACTGGAGAAGGTCAAATAAAAAAGTGATCTCCGAAGCCGGAGACCTTAGTTCCGAAGGAGAAACGGGTGAAATATCCACCCCTGTCGCCGCCGTGAAGGCAAATACCTTTAAGCCGACCCAGCGGGAGTTTTACATGAATGACCTGCCGATGAATGATACCCTGCTTCGCGAATCAAACATCCGGATTGCCCAGGCATTCCTGAATACAGGCAAAATATTCAAAGATGAATTGAACCGCCCGAATGAGGCCATTCAATATTTCGACAAACTGAACCGCAGATTTCCTGAGGACGAAAGGCTGCTTTTCTCGTATTATAATATGTACCAAATTTATACGGCCCTGAAAATAGACCGTGAAATTCAGATGTATAAGGATCTGATCCTTCAGAAATTTCCGGATAGCCGTTCGGCCAAGATTATCAGCAACCCGGATTATTTCAAGCAACTCGATGAAGAACGTGCTTCGGTGCTGAAGTTCTATGAGAAAACGTATGCCGATTATAAGGGAAAATCTTATGCCAAAGTACTGATTAATTGTGCGGCTGCAGATACGGCCTTTAAGGTCAATCCGATCCGCGACAAGTTTGGTTTGCTGAGGATCATGGCCTTTGCTAAACAGTATCCTGCGGATACCGCCGGTTTGGTTAAATCGATCAATGACCTGGTCTTTAAATATCCGGAAAGTGAAGTAGCTGAACCGGCAAAAAACCTGCTCAGTTATATTCAGAAAGGACCTTCCTCGGCGATCGGGAAAACTACCCGTAAGGTGCAGATCGGTCAGGTGGATAACAACCAGGATAAGATTGACGTTGCCTATTTCCCAGATGATGCCGCAACGCACTTTTACGCGGTGGTGGTATCTGCGGCCAATGCCGATGTCGGCAAACTGAAGTTCCGGGTCTCCAATTTCAATGTGGAGAAGTATGATGAGGATTTCTTCGAGGTAGCCTCCACTGTTCTGGATGGTGAATTGCAAATCATTACCGTCAAGAATTTCTCAAACAAAAAGCTGGGAATGGATTACTACCAGGCGATTACTGCCGATCCAAAGGTATATGAGGGCATGAAAGATACTGATTATAGGCACTTCGTCATTTCAAAAGATAATTACACCCGATTGTACAAGAATAAAAACGTGTTTCAGTATTACCAGTTCTTCCGCGATAATTATCTGAAAGAATAACCTTTTACTATGACCAAATCCCTTTCCATTCTATGGGCAGACGATGAAATCGATCTGCTCATGCCCCATATTCTGCTGCTCCAGGGCAAGGGATTTGAGGTAATTACCGCCAATAATGGTGAAGATGCCATCGAACGGGTGAATGAGCGCGAGTTCGATCTTATTTTCCTGGATGAGAATATGCCCGGTCTGACCGGATTGCAGGTCCTGAACAGGATTAAAACGATCAGACCCAACATACCCGTGGTCATGATCACCAAAAGTGAGGAGGAAGATATTATGGATGAGGCTATTGGCTCAAAAATTGCCGACTACCTCATCAAGCCGGTCAACCCCAAGCAGGTATTGTTGACCATCAAGAAATTTGTGGATACCAAGCGGCTGATCAGTGAAAAAACCACCTCAACCTACCAGACTGAATTTGGAAAGATTGGCATGCAGATTAGCGAGAGTTTATCATGGGAAGACTGGATTCAGGTATATAAGAAATTGGTTTATTGGGAATTAGAATTGAAAGGCTCTTCCGAAACCGCCATGGATGAGGTATTCAGGATGCAGAAAGCCGAAGCCAATCAGAATTTTATCCGTTTTATCAAGAAAAACTATGTTTCCTGGTTTACGAAAGAGATAGGCCAGCGCCCGTATTTCTCGCCTGATATCATGAAGCACAAGGTTTTTCCGCTCATGTCGAGGAATTTGCCAGTGGTGATGCTGGTCATTGATAATCTCCGGTATGATCAGTGGAAGGTATTGGAACCGGTCATATCCGAGACCTATACGGTGGAGCAGGATGATATTTATTTTTCCATTTTGCCCACGGCAACCCAATATGCCCGCAATGCCCTGTTCAGCGGGCTGATGCCCCTGGCGATCTCCAAATTGTATCCGGATATCTGGATGGAGGATTTCGAGGAGGGGAGTAAAAATATGCATGAAGAAGAACTACTGCGGAGCCTGATGAAAAGGATGAAAGTGCCTGATAAATTTGTATATGACAAGATCAGCACCAACCGGGCCGGAAAAAAGTGGGTGGAGCATCCCAACCAGCTGACGGATTTGCCATTATCCGTTCTGGTATACAACTTCGTGGATATGCTTTCCCATGCCCGCACCGAGACCAATATGATCAGGGAACTCGCCAATGATGAAGCCTCTTACCGGACGCTTACCCATACGTGGTTTATCCATTCGCCGCTCCTGGAGCTGCTGAAGGAATTGGCCAAGAAGAATGTCACGGTTGTCATTACCACCGACCATGGAACCACCATGGTGGAGGATCCCATCAAGGTGATCGGCGATCGGCTAACCACCACAAACTTGCGTTACAAGCAGGGTAAAAATCTGAATTACAATCCGAAAGAAGTTTTTGAGATCACACGTCCGGAGGATATCCAACTGCCGAAATCGAACGTCAGCTCCAGCTATATTTTTGCCACCGGGGCGGATTTCTTTGCCTATCCGAACAATTACAACCATTACGTGAAATATTACCGGAACACATTCCAGCATGGAGGGGTGAGCATGGAGGAGATGCTGGTTCCGTTTATTGTTCTTCAGCCGAAGTAATCACCTATGAAAGAATTGGTTTTCCACGCTAAGCGTCTTCACGACCTCGACGGGATAGCTGATCATCTCATCAAGGAATCAGGAAAGGAAAGGATCGTCGCCTTTTATGGGCAGATGGGGGCCGGTAAAACCACCCTTATCCGTGTTCTTTGCCGTAACCTGAAGGTTACAACCGAAGTCACCAGTCCAACTTTCGCCCTGGTGAATGAGTATCCGACTCCAGACGGTCCGGTCTTCCATTTTGATTTTTATCGGATTAACAAGATCAGTGAGGCATTGGATTTCGGAATCGATGAGTATTTCGAGAGCGGAAACTGGTGCCTGATGGAATGGCCCGAAAAAGTGGAGGAACTTTTGCCGGTCCCGGTAATTCGTGTTCATATCTCAGAAAGTCCTGATGGCAGCCGCATCATCAAGGCTGAAATCCCAACGTAACAGAATGCCCGGATATTTCGTAAATTGCTCTTCAATATAAAGGTTGATATAACGAGCCATGGAAGAGAACGGAAAACCTTTGTCATTCTTTCAACATGGGATGATGCCCAAGGAAGAGACTCTTGACCGCGAGAAAAAAGGAAAGCTTTTTGTGATCGGATTACCCAAAGAGTCTGATTCCCGGGAGACAAGAATTTCATTGACTCCGCAGGCCGTTCACCTGCTGGTTGATGCGGGTCACAGGGTACTCATCGAACGTGGTGCCGGTGCCGGTGCAAAATTTTCAGATCACGATTTTTCGGAAGCCGGTGGTGAACTCGTCAATGATAAGCCTTCCGTTTTTGAAGCCAACATCATCCTCAAAGTATCTCCCCTCACCAAAGCTGAAACTGAGCTCCTCGGACCGGGAAAAACAATCATCACCAGTCTTCAGCTGGCTACCCGTGACGAATCCTATTTTCAGGACCTGATCCGCCAGAAGGTTACGGCGATTGCTTTTGAACTTATTCAGGATGAAGCTCAGGAAGTCCCTGTACTAAGGTCGATGTGCGAGATTGCCGGTACGGTTGCGGTAAATATCGGATCGGGTTTGCTCAGCAGTGAGAATAACGGAAAGGGAATTCTTCTGGGTGGGATTACCGGGATCACCCCAACCGAAGTGGTTATACTGGGTGCCGGTACCGCCGCTGAGAACGCGGCCCGCACCGCCCTTGGAATGGGTGCAATCGTCAAGGTTTTCGACTGCTCCATCACGAACCTCAGGTCGCTTAAGCATTATGTGGGTCAGGAGATCTTCACCTCTGTCATGCATCCTCCGGTACTCAAAAAAGCATTTGAAACCGCCGATCTGGTAATCAGCACCTTGCAGAGACTTAACCAGGATTCGTTTTTCATGATTTCAGAGGATATCATCCTGTCGATGAAGCCGGGATCCGTGCTGATTGATATTCATGTGGACCAGGGATCCAGCTTTGAAACAGCCATTTACCAGGCACCCGGTGAAACCGTTTTTACCAGGCATGGGGTCGTGCATTACATGGTCCCTAACCTTCCGGCCAAAGTAGCACGCACGGCATCTATCGCCTTGAGTAATGTGCTCATGCCTATTTTGCTGGATAAAGGAAGGCATGGCGGCATTCTACAGTTGGTTAAAGACGACTGGGGAGTGCGGCACGGAGTGTATCTTTATAACGGGATTCTGACCAATGAACTGATTGGTAATCAGTTCGGCATTCCTTCGAAAGACATCGACCTGCTCCTGTCAGCCTTTTAAAACACAGCCCGTACCTGGAGCTGGGCATTGTGGACTGCCTTTCTTCCCCTGACGACCCTGCCTTCATAAACTCCTTCAAGAATGAGGTTTTTACCCAATTTATACCGCGCCGATAGCTGGGCGATCCCGTTGTGCCCGTTTTCAAATCCCCGGAGCATGGCATAACCCGAGGGTGAATCGGCCTGCCCGGCAAACTTCACATACACATACTGAACCGACAGGCTGATCTGCCCTTTTTCCGGAATTTGCGCGGTAAGAATGCTTTCCAGACGGTTCGAACCCAGACTGCCGCCATCGGTATTATTTTGTTCCGACCGGTATTCCCAATCCAGGCCGATCCTGAAATTCTTTCCTGCCTGGCATTCAACCTGCAACAGCTGAGTCAGGCTGACCAGGGTAAAATTTCTTGCCGGGAAAAATTCCGAGACCGATACCTTTCGCGACCAGTCGCTGTTTGAATTCAACTGCCAGGCTGGATGAAAGCGGTACCGGAGGAGCAGTGAATTTGACCAGTTTACCTTTCCATCGGCTCCATTGAGGAGCGTGGAACGGGTGGATTGCTTCTGGGTGACCAGATCGGCATTGAATTTCGTACCGCCCTTGTTGAACGACAGACTATGCCGTAATTGGGAGTTCAGGTTGATTAACCGCTGATCATTGGGATCATTGGTGAACGGATTGATCAGAAAAAGATAATCACCCCTGGGGGTTTTTTTATCGATCCGATAAGCCAGTTGACTGGTGAATTTTGAAGCAAATCCTTGTTTGGGCTGGATGGTGAAAACCTGGTTAAACCGATTGACCAGCGTGGGAATAAACTCGGTTCCGAGCCTGAAAATCCGTATAAAGGTGGCCTGATCGGTGAAAAATGCCGTTTCAAATTCATTCAGTTCCTTCATTCCGTTCCCGTTATAGTCCTTCCAGGTGTAAGCCCCCTGTCCGGCTGCCACTTCGAGGTATGAGTATTCAGGTTTGCGGTCATAGCCTGAACCCACCTCCAAAAAGGTTTGCGACCGCAATAAACCTTTCCATGCCTGCCAGCGGTTTTCCAATCGCCCGGTAACTGTTTTCCCGGTCTCTCCGGTGGCTATGCTATCCGGTCCGGCATCCAGCGAACGGAGATGAAATCCCGCACGGAAAGGGATGGCCGGATTTTTCGACAGGTCAACCCAGCTCTCGGCATCCCATGCTTTCGTTGATGAGAGGAGCCTGGAACCAACCGGCAGCTGATCGGTGCGGTTGCTGATCCTGACCATCCATGGTTGACGGTCGCCTACTTTTTTATTGGCTTCCAGTGAGAATTCCTGAAAGGCGCGGCTGTTGATCAGCAAGCTGTCGTTTCCCGGCTTTTTCCAGCGGTTATTCTCTGCATTTTCCGAAAACTCCAGATTGATTTTGCCCAGTTCGCGGCGATAGCGTACGGTATGCCTGAAAAATGCAGTGTTCCGGAAATTGTCGGCAGACATCAGGTAACTGCCTGTCCATGAGGTCTCCCATTTTTTGCCCTTTAAATATCCATTGGTAAACTGCCGGAATCCCTGAACATCATCTGAAAGATTGAGATATTCCAAACGATAGGAGGCGCGAAGGCTGTCGCGCCCCGAGAGGGAGACTCCTGATTCCAGAAAATTTTCCTGCCGGCTGATGCTGGTTCCCGCGAGATTCCAGTCACGCTCAAACTCAACCTCGCGAAACCGCTCAACCGGGTCGAAAAGCTTACCCGAGAACCGGTAGTTGATATAACTGTTGAGCGTCAGGCTGCTGTCCGTCCTGAGATAGTCCTTCCTCGATACATTGGTTTTCAGGCCCATCCCGGTATTGTTCCCATCGTCGAGAGAGGAAAAGGTATTCCGGTCGTTACGGGTGACTGACCATTCCATGTCCACCAGCATCCGCTGTCCGAGCGATTGGCGGGTTCCGGCCGAAATAACCTGTTTGCTCTGCGGCATGACAAGTTTGATCACCGGTTCATAGCCGCCCTTCGGTAATCCGTTTTCCGGAGCCACCCAATGGAATACCCTTCCGTTTGCGGCCGATTGGAGCGGTTCGTAATTTCCGTTACCGGCACCAACAAAGGAAAAACCGGCCTCGTATCTGGCACTGTCGGGATTAAAGTTTTGAACAAGTACGCTATCATAACGGATTCCGTTCACCAGGGTATCGGTCAGTTTGTAAAAAACCCGGTCGTTGCGAAAAATTGAAGCGCGTATGGAACTCACCCTGGCGAGATTTGAATTATCGCCGATTGAGGACAGCAGTTGTTTGTTCGAATCTGTGAGATCCTGAACCAGAGGCTGATTTTTAGCGTCATTTTCGGAAAAGATATTCACGAACCAGGATCCATTTTTCGTAGTCCACCTGTTTTCGTTATAAAACAGGAATCTTGAGTAGCTGCGTTCGGTATATTCGAATTCCGCAACGATCCTTTTATCCTTGGTGATCAGTATTTTCGGTGTAAACCGGATCTCAGCCGTATTGTAATCAATGGTGTAATCAGCCTCTTCACCTCGCATCAGGGGTTGTCCGTCGATAAACACTTTTTCGCTGCCTGCAATGATCTGGATATAGTTTTCGCCCCCTGTGCCGGTCAGCATATAGGGGCCCTGGTTACCTTCGCTCCCCTGAATATGATTTCTTGCATATTTTCCTTTGACCACCGCAGCGGCGGTGCTTGTCCGGAAGCTTGATCCGCCAGAGGGTGACCGGGCTTCGGTGGTAAACCGGGCTCCCTGCACCCGTTTATTCATCCGGAGAAAAAATCCATTAACCGGCCGGAGATCAAAGTCGCCGGCCATGATCTCATTTCGCGGATTATAAATGCGGAGGAACACCCGGTCGAACTCCTGGATCTGCTGGGTATTTCCTTCAGGCTGAATGGGGATATTGGAGTCGGTGAGAGTGGCTTCAATCCGGTAATCCTTGCTCAGCTTGCCTTCGAGCTGGAGGTTCAGGTTGGAGGTGAGCGAAGCATCGCGGGTATTTCCGAGGGCAACTCCCCGTGACAGGCTGCCGCTGCTGCGGAGCGAACCTTCGGCCATCCGGTCGAAGCTTTCCCGTGATTCGGCTCCTCCAGGCGGCCGGTATACCAGGGGATTGATCCGGTTGAATCCGGGATCTTTATGCAGGTATACCTTGCTGAGATCCGCGGGAAATACCTGGTATTCAATCCGGATACTATCGGGTCTCATGCCGGGTTTAAAAATGAGGATGGAAGTTATCCAGTCGATGCTGTAGAGGCTGTCGGGAAATAGCTGATGATCAGTCCTTAAGATCTTCCATGAGTTCGGTTTTAACGACAGTGTATCCATGCGTATGGAATCGGATTTGACAGATAACAGGACTGTTCGGGACTGCGAAATTAAGGCAGAAGGCAGAAGGCAGAAGGCAGAAATTAGTAATAAGATATAAGAAAGAGGGGGGGGCAGTATGTTTGTGCGTTGAGGCATATG
Source organism: Bacteroidales bacterium (assembly GCA_041662065.1). Classification (GTDB taxonomy): domain Bacteria; phylum Bacteroidota; class Bacteroidia; order Bacteroidales; family UBA12481; genus UBA12481. The sequence continues at coordinate 127,531 of JBAZTE010000003.1, forward strand.
TCAAAAGTAGGCAAAAAGAGCAATGCCATATAACGCAGGAATCGGGCGTTCGTTGTGTGCTTTGTACGCACTGAATTACAATCGGAGCAGTGTCATCCCCGCGGAAGCGGGGACCGTTCCACTTTGCATGACATTCTGCTTGAGCTGCCGCTGGCACCTCGTTAGCGTCAAGCGGTTCCCGCTTTCCGGGAATGACACTTCTCCGATTGGAGTTAGTTTGTGCTGCTATCCAAATAATAAGTAAGGGCGACCTCTCGATCGCCCTTACCTGAATCTCGAACCTCAGCATTCAAAACTGGTCCTCGAATCTCTAAAATCTTACTTCAAAAACCCTACCACTTTGGAATTTCCCTACCGGGAGTCCATGGGTATCCGAGTTTATCGAATTCCTTCTTGAGCTGGTCAACCGTCTGGCGGATCTGCTGAACCTGCGGGAGGATCTTCGTCATTTCCCCGGCTACGATATCATATTGTTCGACGGCACTCTCCGGAACATCCTGGTTGGCACTGATGTACCGGACACTTCCCATTCGCTGGGCCAATCCGGGTTCGGCAGCATCCTGTAATCTGCTGATAATCGGGTTGCCTCTGAAACGGATGCCGAGATCCTTCAGCTGGGTTTCCAGGGATTTGAGTTCCGTCATCAGGTTATCCGGACCGCCGTAGGTGAAGATCAGCTGTTTTCCGTACTGGACATCTGTTGACAGGCTTTCCATTTCCGACATCGTGGCGTTCACCGTGTTGCCCAGTTTAGTCCCTTTTTCGATAAAGGCGATGACCGATGCACGGTCCCTGGCGGGCAGGGTAAAGTTATTGATCAACCGCACCGAGAATGGTTCAGGACCGGCCAGCTGGGTGATGACACCTCCGACGTTGCGTGCCAGTTCAACGGTATACTTTCCTGGAAGGGCGGTCACCGGTGCCGGGGCGGTGCCCATCGGGTTGGCCTGGGTTCCCCTGAGACCTGGACTGCCGGGAATTTCCTGGTCATAATCCCAGGTGGTTCTGGAAAGGCCGGTAGACTGACTGGTTTTCATCACTTTAACCACTCTTTCGTTGGAATCCTTAATGGTAAAAATCAGGAAAGGAGTCTGCTCCTCCTCCTCGGCGCGAAGTTCAGCATAGGTCGGGTAAAGAGGATTTGTTCCGTCTTTCCTTGCTTTTGCCTGGGCATCCTTGCGGATCTGCTTTAATGTTTTTACCTGATCTTTAATATAATAGGTAAAGGTAACGCCGTAAGCCGGGTTCGGGGCTATGAAATAGCTGTGGCCCTGACCATATTTGCTGTCGGTCTGACTGAACATGATGCCTTCCTTGATCGGATAGAAACGGGCATCCTTGTCGAGGTCGGCCGGTTCAAAATTCCGGAGCGGGGTATAATCATCGAGGATGTAAAAACCTCGTCCGAAGGTGGCCAGAACGAGGTCGTTTTCGCGCTCCTGGATGGCGATATCATAAACGCATATCGTAGGAAGCCCGGATTTCAACTGCATCCATTTTTCGCCACCGTTGATCGATACCCAAAATCCGAATTCAGTACCGAGGAAGAGCAGATCCTTTTTAACCGGGTCCTGCTGGATGGCATGGACCATGCCATTTTCCGGCAGGTTGGCGCTGATGGATCTCCAGGTTGTACCCAGATCGGTACTTTTGAGCAGGTAAGGTTTGAAATCGGCGCGTTTGACATTGTTAAAGCTGACATACAACGTATGGGCATCGAATTTATCGGCCAGGATATCACTCACGTAAGACATGTCCGGAACTCCCGGCAACGACTCGATTTTTGTCCAGTTTTTCCCGTCATCGGTCGTAATCTGGATCAGTCCGTCATCAGTCCCGACAAATAGGGTTCCTTGCTTTAATGGGGATTCGGCCAGAGCTACAATATTTCCCCAAACGGAGGTTGAGTTATTTTTTGCAACGGCATCGATATTCTGCACCACGCCCATTACAGGCAGTTGATTACGATCCATCTGGCGGCTGAGATCAGGTGAAATAACCGTCCATTTGTTGCCGTAATTGGTTGATTTAAACAGTTTGTTGGCAGCAAAATAGAGTGTCTTGTGATCGAATTTTGATATCAGGATCGGTGAATTCCAATTCCAGCGGTAAGCATCGCCCAGCGGTTCCTGAGGCTGGATTCCTACAGCTTCGCCGCTTTTCCTGTCGTAACGCACGAGTCCGCCGAATTGTGATTCGGAGTAAACGATATCCGGGTTAGTCGGATCAACCTGCTGGAAGAATCCATCGCCTCCGCAAGTTACCCACCAATCATCGTTAACTGCACCGGTGCCGCGGAATACCCTGGAGGGACCACCGAAGGAGTTGTTATCCTGGGTTCCGCCATATACATTGTAAAACGGAAGATCATGGTCGACAGCCACGCGGTAGAACTGGGTCACCGGCAGATTGGCCTTGAATTGCCAGGTTTCAGCACGGTCGAAGCTTTCGTACATCCCTCCGTCGGAGCCGATGATGTAATGCTTATTATCGCGCGGGTCCATCCAGAAACAATGGTTGTCGACGTGTTTTTTATCCTCGCCGAGAGCCTTCCAGGTGCGACCGCCGTCATCACTGACCTGCGCAACGGTTTCCATGGCGTACAGGCGGTCAACATCCCACAGGTCGCAGTAAATACGGTTGTAATATTGTCCGACACCCGACTGGTGGTCGCTCATTTTTTCCCAGGAAACACCGCAATTGGTGGTGCGCCAGATACCACCGGAAGCTTCAGCTGCTTCAACCACAGCATATACGATATCCGGATTTACCGGGGAGATGGCCAGGCCAATACGGCCAAGGTCACCGCCGGGCAAGCCGCTGTTGATCTTGTTGAAAGTTTTACCGGCATCTGTGGTTTTATAAATGGCGGATTCGGGGCCTCCGTCAACAAGGGTCCACACATGACGCCTGCGCTGATAAGCTGATACATAGATTACATCCGGGTTGCGGGGATCCATCTCGATATCTGAAACACCCGTATTTTCGCTGATTTCCAGGATTTTATTCCAGGTCAGACCGCCATCTGTGGTTTTAAACAGGCCCCGATCGCCACCGGGTCCCCAAAGCGGGCCCTGACAGGAAACATATACCACGTCGGAATTCCGCGGATCGATGCGGATTCTGCCGATATGTTCGGATTTAGCCAGACCCATGTTTTTGAAGGATCCGCCGCCGTCGACCGATTTATATACACCATCGCCGTATCCGATAGCCCGCTGAGAGTTGTACTCACCGGTGCCGACCCATACCACATTTGAATTGTTCGGATCAACCACCACCGGTCCAACCGACCATGAACCATAATTGTCGAACACTGATTTCCAGGTGGTTCCGTTATTGGAGGTTTTCCATACGCCGCCTGCAGCCACTCCGACATAATATTCGCTGAAGTTTTTTGGGTTGACCGCGATATCGGCACAACGGCCGGAGGTGAAAGCCGGTCCGATACTGCGGAATTTCAGTGCACCAAAAGTCGAGGAGGATACAGGATCTTTTTTTGGCTCCTCCTTGACCGCCTTTTTATCGGCAGCCTGAGTAAAACTGACCATCATGGCCAGCATAAGCGTAAATATCAGGCCTTTAAAAACGGACGATAATTTAATCATATTGAATATGTTGTTTAGGTTTAATCTTGCAAGGTACAATTCTTCAAAAGATGGCATTCGGTCATGTGGTTAAAAAATGTTAAACCATGATTGCGTATATTTATCGCCTGAAATAATCCTTATCCATATGGCAAAGAAAACTCTTGCCCTTGTTTTTCTGTTCTTTCCTTTACTTCTTCCGGCCCAGAGTATTAAAGACACTACTTTGCAATTGCACATGTTCTCCTTCCATGTCAGCAGTCATTTGCCAACCGGCGATATTGCCTCGAGATACGGATTTAACATGGGCGCGGGCGGCTCTTACTGGCTGAAAACAAGATCAGGCTGGCTGTTTGGAATTGATTACACCTACATATTCGGCAATAAATTCAAGGAGGACAGCATCCTGAACGGGATCCGGGATCAATCTGGATATATGATCACCAGCTACGGAGAGCAAATGTACCCGACGATCAGTGAACGGGGTTTCTATTCGGGATTAAAGGTCGGGAAACTGTTCCCTGTAATGGGTCCCAACAAGAATTCAGGCCTGATTTTCACCGCCGGGGCAGGTCTCCTGCAATACAAGACGTTTTTCCGGTTTGAGGAGAATACTATTCCGGTCATGCAGGGGGATTATATCAAAATGTTTGATTATCAGACCAATGGTATTGCCCTGAATCAATTTATCGGGTACCTCCATCTCGACAATGATCAGCCGATCAATTTTTACGCCGGATTTGAGTTCCACCAGGCATGGACAATTTGCCGGCGCGACTGGCTGTACAATCTGCATGGCTATGATAATACCCTCCGCCATGATTTTCTGTTTGGCTTTAAGGTTGGCTGGATATTCCCGGTGGGTAAAAAAACTACCGGAACCTACACTTATTTTTAGCTTGCCGTGTTCCTGATTTACCAGATCGGGATCAGGCTCTATTACCTGATCATCCTGCTGGCTTCCCCCTTTTCCAGGAAAGCCGGTGACTGGCTGTCCGGTCGCAGGAATAACCAGGACCTTCTCTCAGGATATAAAGCCGATAAGAACCGTCATACCCTTTGGATGCACGTGTCATCATTGGGGGAATTTGAACAGGGGAGACCGGTGATCGAACGGTGGAAAGCACAGTTTCCAGATAGCCTCATCCTGCTGAGTTTTTACAGTCCGTCGGGATTCAATTTCCGGAAAAACTATCCGCTGGCCGACCTGATTTTTTACCTGCCGGTCGATACGCACCGTAAAATGGAAAAATTGGTGGATCAGCTTAAGCCCGATCTTTTTATCCTGGTCAAATATGATTTCTGGCCCAACCTGTTAGCGGTCCTGAAAGAAAAAGCGATCCCCGTCTATCTTATTTCGGCCCGTTTCCGACGTGATCAATATCTGTTTAAAAAATGGGGCCGGATTTTTCTTCAGCAACTCAGGGATTTCAAATGGATCTTTGTTCAGGATGAATCTTCTTTTAACCTTCTCAAGGACCATTCTTTCAATAATATAGTTGTAGCCGGTGACACGCGGGTCGACGCGGTCATGAATAGAGACTTTGAGACGGGGAGACGGGGAGACAGAAAGACTTTGAGACGGGGAGACTTTGAGACTTTGAGACGGGGAGACTTTGAGACGGGGAGACGGGTTTTGATCGGGGGCAGTACGTGGCCGGTGGAGGAGAAGATGCTGTCAAGGCTTTGGCATTCATCAGAATTTAAAGAGCTGAAGAAGGATTGGAGATTGGTAATAGCACCGCATGATATCTCGGAAACCCATCTTGTGCAAATTGAAGCCCTTTTTCCGGATGGGATTATCCGGCACAGTCGCATCGAAGGTCCAGGGACAGAGGCTTTTCCTGCCGATGACGTCATTCTTATCGATTCTATCGGTCTCTTATCCTCTCTTTACGCCTACGCCGATCTTGCTTTTATCGGCGGAGGATTTGGCAAAGGCATTCACAACATTCTGGAGCCGGCGGCTTTTGGACTGCCGGTTGTTATAGGTCCGAATTGGACCAAATTCAGGGAAGCCGAAAGCCTCATCGGATTCGGTGCAGCCTTCCCGATAAATGATTATGAAGACTTCCTCTCAAGGGTGATGAAATTATGCTCCGATTCTGATTTCCGCACAGAATCAGGGGTTCTGGCAGTCAGTTACATGAAAAGTCAAATGGGCTCTAGTGACCTAATAATTAGGTATTTATTGGGAAAATGGTGAACACGGCCTGTTCATAAATGGATATGAACCGGACAAACCATTGGTAATTAGCCGCCTTAACTTACCGATCCGGAAATTGTTAATAAAATTGATTTTTTGGTCTGTTGTCTGGGAGCTAATTTTGGTAAGAAGGCAAAAGTCCTCCAAAAATTAAACCCCGTTGTCTAACCCATTGAGAAACACATGTTATCAGTGCCATGTATATAGAAGAAATGTCAGTCAAAACAGAAAAAGGTCCCAAAACTTACACTTTGGAGGAGGCGGTTGAAGCATCACGCAAGTATTTTAAAGGAGATGAACTTGCTGCTACAGTTTGGGTTAACAAATATGCACTGAAAGATTCGGCGGGTAATATTTATGAGCTGTCACCGGATGACATGCACCGAAGGATGGCCCGTGAGATTGCGCGAATTGAAAAGCGCTATCCGAGTCCGATGATGGAAGAAGAGCTTTTTCAGTTGCTGAAGGATTTCACCTATATTATCCCGCAGGGCGGCCCCATGACCGGTATTGGCAATCCATTCCAGATTTCGTCATTGTCGAACTGTTTTGTCATCGGTAATGAAGGAGCTGCCGATTCATATGGCGCAATCATGAAAATCGACCAGGAACAGGTCCAGCTGATGAAACGCAGGGGAGGGGTAGGCCATGATCTGAGCCATATCCGTCCCACGATGAGTCCGGTGATGAACTCCGCACTGACGTCCACCGGTGTGGTTCCATTCATGGAAAGATATTCCAATTCCACCCGTGAAGTGGCTCAGGATGGCCGCCGCGGGGCCCTCATGCTCAGCATATCGATCAAACATCCGGATGCTGAGAATTTCATCGATGCAAAAACCGAAAAAGGCAAGGTAACCGGAGCCAACGTTTCGGTCAAGATTACCGATGAGTTTATGAAGGCCGTTATTGATAATGGCCAGTTTAAACAGCAATTTCCGATTCATTCCGAAACTCCCAGTCACGTGAAGGAGATTGATGCCCGCAAACTCTGGGAAAAGATCATTCACAACGCATGGAAATCCGCTGAACCCGGCGTCCTTTTCTGGGATACGGTTATCCGGGAATCCATTCCGGATTGCTATGCCGACCTGGGCTTCCAGACCGTATCAACGAACCCCTGCGGCGAGATTCCCCTCTGTCCGTATGATTCCTGCCGTTTATTGGCTCTGAATCTGTACTCTTATGTAGATCAGCCATTTACTCCTGATGCCCGGTTTGATTTCGTAAAATTCAAGCAACATGTTCATTATGCCCAGCGCATGATGGATGACATCATCGATCTGGAGATTGAAAAGATCGAAGGAATTATCGGCAAGATCAATGGTGATCCTGAAGATTATGAACTGAAGCGCGTGGAGATCAAGCTTTGGGAAAATATTCGCAAGAAAACCGAGCAGGGACGTCGTACCGGCATCGGCATCACCGCTGAAGGGGACATGCTTGCCGCACTGAACCTGACCTATGGCAGCGATATCGCAATCGACTTTGCGGTTGAGGTGCAGAAATGCCTGGCAGTTGAGGCTTACCGTTCCTCAGTGGACATGGCCCGCGAACGTGGCTCCTTCCCGATGTATGATGCCCAGCGCGAAAAAAACAACCCGTTTATTGCACGGATCCGTGAAGCCGATCCGCAGTTATATGAAGAGATGACCAAGGCGGGCCGCCGCAACCTGGCATTGCTTACCATTGCCCCAACCGGCACTACCAGCCTGATGTCGCAGACCACCAGCGGGATTGAGCCTGTATTCATGCCGGTATACCGCCGCCGCCGAAAAGTGAATCCAAACGATCCCGAATGCAAGGTGTCTTTCGTCGATGAGGTGGGTGACTCCTGGGAGGAGTACAACGTGTTCCATCACAAGTTCATGGACTGGATGACGATCAACGGGTATGACAATACCAAGGTGAAGGATTACTCCGTTGCACAGGTTGACGAAATGGTAAAAAAATCACCTTATTATAAATCCACCTCTGCAGATATCGATTGGGTGGCTAAAGTCCGCATGCAGGGAGCCGTTCAGAAGTGGGTAGATCACTCGATCTCCGTAACCGTTAATTTACCCAAGAATATAGAAGAAAGCACGGTTGCCGAAGTTTATCGTACGGCATGGGAACATGGCTGCAAAGGGGTGACTGTTTATCGCGAAGGATCGCGCGACGGCGTTCTGATCAAGAACAAGGAAAAAAAAGAGGAACAGCCCCCAAAACATGAGGGGCATAAGCGACCGGCTGTTCTTGAGGCCGAATTGCTCCGGTTTAAAAATGAGGATGAAGACTGGATTGCTTTCGTTGGCATGATGAATGGCCTGCCGTATGAGATTTTTACCGGCCGCGCGGAAGAAGATACGCTGGTAATCCCGAAAACCATCTGCCACGGCAAAATCATCAAGATAAAAACTGCCGAGGGCGCCCGTTATGATTTCCATTACACCGATAAGTATGGCAACCCCTGCACCGTAGGCGGATTATCCTATATGTTTGACAAGGAGTTCTGGAACTATGCCAAACTGATCTCGGGGGTATTGCGTCACGGTATGCCGATTCCCTATGTGGTTACCCTGGTCTCCTCTCTGAGTCTGGATAATGAAAACATTAACTCCTGGAAGGCCGGTGTTGCCCGTGCCCTGAAACAGTTTATCCCTGATGGGACTAAAGCGTCGAAAGGCGAGCATTGCGAAGAGTGCGACAGCGACGAGATGATTTACCAGGAGGGGTGCTTGATCTGTACGAAGTGCGGGCACTCGAAGTGCGGATAGGAATAAGGCAGAAGGCAGAGGGCAGAAGGCAAAAATTAGTCTTAAGATCTTAATATTCAAAGATATAAGAATCTAGCTTGGTGCCAGTGCCTTTTAATCTGACACTAATCTTTATTCTTAAGTTATAAATCTTAAGACTAATTTTTGCCTTCTGCCCTCTGCCTTCTGCCTTATTTCATCTCCCGGTGAAACTTTTCCCCAAGTAACGGCACTATCTTTCCGTAACCAGGAGGTTTGTTAAAAATTAAGGCTCAGGTAATTTTCAAAAACCACTAACATTCAGCCGGCCCCCGGTAACGCATTTGCCAGCTAAAGAGGCAGTTGGAGTTGCATTTCCCAAAATCGCCGCTTTAATTGTTGCTGCCGAAGAGCCCGGATGGGTTGAGGCATATAATGCAACTGATCCGGTAACATGTGGGGTAGCCATGGATGTTCCATTATAGCTGGCATAGCCTGAAACAATGTTTCTCCCTGATTTTACGGGAACGCAGGAAATTATTGAGGAGCCCGGTGCACCAAGGTCGACTTTTGTTGCTGCGTAATTTGAAAAGCTCGATAATGCTCCCGTGGAAGTTATCGATGCAACAGCAATGATATTGGCATTTGGATATCCTGAAGGATAACTGACGCTGGTTTCAGTATTCAGTCCATCATTACCGGCCGCGGCGATGAAAAGGATACCAGCAGTATTCGCCCTCTCAATGGCATCCTGCAATGCTTGTGAGTACCCTCCGCCGCCCCAGGAGTTATTCGTGGCAACGATATTCACTCCGGCTGATTTCAGTGCGGTAAAATAATCAACCGCCTTTATGGCATTGGCAGTTGTCCCACCCCTGTTACCTAAAAATTTAGCATCCAGCAGCTTAACGTTCCAGCAAATACCTGCAACACCTTTCAGGTTGTTGCCAACCGCACCGATGGTTCCTGCTACATGGGTGCCATGATCATCGTTTACCCCGTCAAATACTGAATTATTATTTCCATCAAAATCCCAACCGTAAACGTCATCCTTATACCCATTACCATCGTCATCAATTCCGTTTCCGGGAATTTCGTTGGGATTGGTACCTGCATTGGCCGCAAGGTCTTCATGCATGTACATGTACCCTTCGTCAATAATGCCGACATAAACCGTATTTGAACCGGTATGACCTGCTGACCATGCGGCTGCCGCCTGACTTCCATACTGGTTGGCCGGCGTGGTGACAGAACTGTACATCCCCCAAAGACTCCCATTGTTATAATAAGTATCATTGGCAGTAGCAAAGTGCTGATAGATAAAGTTAGGTTCAGCGTATTCCACTTCCGGAAGTCCCTTTGCTTTGGAAATGGCATCAAGTGCCTGAGCTGGAACCGAAATCAGGAGAATTCCCTGATTATCACCATTTTTCATCATAGCAGCGGTGTGAATCTTTTCTTTGACTTTCCCATTGATTTTACTCAATGCAGCGCTCTGTGCAACCTCTCCAGTCCCATCTTTAAATTTGATAATCAATTCGTTGGATTCAAATTCCGGACCCTGCTGCGAACTCTTAAATGAAGGCTGGTTTTCATCAAGGTTGATCAAATCCTGGTTGATGGTGGTAACCTCAGATTTGTCGCAAGAGTTAATGATCAGTATAGCACCAAACAATAAGCTCAATTTCAATAAGTTAGTTTTCATGGTGACAAGGAATTAGTGATTAATGCAAATCAAATATAACATATGAAACAAGTTATATTTATGCATTGTTGGATTTGTTCCAATTAAATTCAAACTGAATTTTTCAGAACCACCCTGTTGAAATCAGGTTTCCAGCACCACCACTGCATTTGCCCAGTCCTTGACGTGCGAAATGGAAACGTGAATTTTGGTGATGCCTTTCGCGTCAGCGACTTCTTTGGCTTTGCCGGATAAGCGGATTTCCGGTTTACCCAGTTCCACATGATAGACTTCGATCTGGTTAAATCCGATTCCACTCGTAAAACCAGTTCCCAGGGCTTTTACGAGAGCTTCTTTTGCAGAGAAGCGTGCAGCATAAAACGGGGCCGGGTCGCGGAATGAATCGCTGTAAGCGATCTCCTGATCGGTGAAAACCCGTTTCTTGAACGCATCACCCTTGGAAATAAACCCGCGGATGCGCTCAACCTCAATTATGTCTGTACCTATTCCGAAAATCATGGCGCGAAGATATATAAAAGGCAGAAGGCAGAAGGCAGAAGACACAAGGCAAAAATTAGTCTTAAGACTTAAAAATCAAGAAGGAAGTAACCAGCCACAAATCAGACGCGGACCCAACTTTTTTCTTAAATCTTAATTTTTTAAGACTAATTTTTGCATTGTGCCTTGTGTCTTCTGCCTTCTGCCTTCTGCCTTATTTTGCTACTGCCCGTACTTATCAATAATCTCCTGCTTCGTCAGTCCCAGTATCCCGTACTTGGCTCCGACTTTACGGAAGGCAGCGAGGGCTTTATCGAGATGATGAATCTCATGGCCGGCGGAGATCTGCGTACGTATGCGTGCCTGTCCGTTGGGTACCACCGGGAAGAAGAACCCGACAGCATATACCCCTTCGGCGAAGAGATCCCGGGACACATCCTGGGCCAGCTTGGCATTGAAAAGCATTACTGGTACGATCGGGGAATCACCCTCTTTCAGCACAAATCCGGCTTCCGTGAGTCCTTTCCGCCAATAAGCGGCATTGCGCTCCAGCTTGTCGCGGCGCTCGGTTGATTCACTCAGGATATCCAGCACTTTCAGTACACCGGCAACCACCACGGGGGCAATGGTATTGGAAAACAAATACGGGCGGGCTTTCTGACGGCACATGGCAACGATTTCCTTGCGTCCGCTCACGCAACCTCCGGAGGCTCCGCCGAGGGCTTTACCAAAGGTGGTGGTGATGATGTCGACCTTTCCCATCATGCCATGGTGCTCATGGGTGCCGCGACCGGTCTTGCCGATGAATCCCGAGGAGTGCGATTCGTCGATCAGGAGCATGGCATCGTATTTTTCGCACAGGGCAACGAGCTCATCCACTTTGGCCATGTCGCCGTCCATGGAATAGATCCCGTCATTTACCACCAGTTTCAGGCGTTTATCGGCATGGAGCTGGAGTTTTTCTTCCAGATGTTCCATGTTGGAATGTTTGAAAGTATCATGCATGGCCGAGCACAGGCGGATTCCATCCACCAGTGAGGCATGAACAAGCCGGTCAGAAATGATCACATCGTCCTGCGTGAGAATGGCCTCAAAAACACCCGCATTGGCATCCATGCACGATGGGAAGAGGATCGTATCCTCGGTACCGAGAAATTCGGTCATACGGGCTTCCAGTTCCCGGTGGATATCCTGGGTGCCGCAGATGAACCTGACGGATGACATTCCGTAACCGCGGGTATCCAGACCTTCATGCGCGGCCTTGATCACAGCCGGATGGCTCGATAATCCGAGATAGTTGTTTGCACAAATATTGATGACTTTTTTTACCTCCGAGCCTTCCGGAAATTCCACTTCGATATCGGCTGCCTGAGGTGAATGGATGAACCGCTCCTGCTTGTAGAGGCCTGCCTGGGCAATGGTGTCGAGCTGGTCGCGGTAGATTTTTTTGGTTTGTTCAGAGTATCCCATGGGTTGTTGATTTTAAAGTTGTCGACTCCGTTAAAGTTGTCAACTCTAAAGGAGTTGACAACTTGGAGCATTGGGTTGGATTATAAATATTCAAGGACCAGGTTGGCGATTTTGGTGACGTTGTCGAAAGCTTCAGGGGTGGCGCGCTCGTCGGGGATCGAGATTTTATACTTCACCTCGAGGAACCGCTTGAGTGAAACCATGGAGAAGGAATCGACCAAACCGCCGGAGATCAGCGGAGTATCATAAGTCACATCGTCATCATCCTCAGCGTACTCATTGACTACATACTTGAGGATGGCTTCTTTCATTTCTTTAATGTCTGGCATAGTACTTTGTTTTATAATTAATTTCTGAAAACGGGAAGGAGGGAGGACCCACGGGTCCTCCCCTACGAAGTTTAATCATTTTCGAGCGTTGAAATGTCGCCGATTTCCTCGCCCCATTCCTTGGCATGGAGCACGCGGCGCATGATTTTGCCGCTCCGGGTTTTCGGCAGCAGGGTCATGTATTCAATCTCCTGCGGCATGGCCAGGGGAGAGAGTTTTTTACGGATGAAGTTCATAATTTCCAGCTCCAGCTCCTGGCTGGCGACAAATCCCGGTTTAAGTGTCACGAAGGCTTTCACCACCTCCATGTTGATGTCGTCGGGTTTTGAAACCACTGCGGATTCGGCTACGGCTTCATGTTCGAGCAGGGCCGATTCCACTTCAAACGGGCTGACGAGGTGACCGCCTGTGTTGATCACATCATCATCGCGCCCGATGAACCAGAAATAGCCGTCTTTATCAATGGTGGAACGGTCACCGGTGATGTACCAACCGTTGACAAATTTCTTTTCAAAGGTCGCCTGGTTGTTCCAGTAGGTGCGCATCCGTGCCGGCCAATCATACCGGAAAGCAATCAGCCCTGGTTTGTTGAGTGTGGTGATCGGTTCAAAGGTATCAGGATCCAGAATGGCTGAAGTAAGCCCCGGAAAAGCTTTGCCCATCGATCCCGGCTTGATTTTCATCCCCGGGAAGTTGGTGATCATGATCGATCCGGTCTCTGTTTGCCAATAGGTATCGTGGAACGGTTTGCCAATGACTTTCTGCGACCAGACGACGGCTTCGGAATTCAGTGGTTCACCCACGCTGGCCAAATGGCGGAGCGATGAGAGATTGAATTGTTTCACCACTTCATCACCGGCTTTCATGAGGGACCGGATAGCCGTAGGCGCCGAATACCACATCGAAATTTTATGTCTTTCGATGAACCGGTACCAGGTTTCAGCTGAGAAACCGGAATCCTTGACACACTGGGTAATGCCCATGCTCCAGGCTCCGATGATACCGTAGCTGGTGCCGGTCACCCAGCCAGGGTCAGCGGTGCACCAGTATATGTCATCCTCCTGAAGATCAAGCACCCACTTGGCTGTCAGGTACTGTGAAATCAGCGAATAGTGAACATGCTTAACCCCTTTGGGCTGTCCGGTGGTACCTGAAGTATAGTGAAGGAGGGAGTGGGATTCGGCTTTGGTGGGGAAAACGTCGAATTTCTCAACCGGCGTTGCATGATCAAGCGAAAAGGCAACTTCTTTTTCTTTAAGGGCCTTCTTTCCTTCATCGTCCACCACAATGATATGCTCGAGATTTGGCAGCCTGTCGAGGATTTTCTGAACTTTTGAGGCATGTTTCCGGGTGGTGATGATGGCTTTTGTACCGGCATTTTCCAGACGGACAAAGAGGGATTCATCCCCAAAAGCGGAGAATAGCGGCTGTGCAACTGCACCTATCTTCAAAATCCCCAGAAATCCGATATAAAGTTCAGGTATCTTGTCCATGAACAAACAGACCCGGTCGCCATCGTGAATGCCCAGGCTGCTGAGAAAAGTCCCGAAAGTATTGGTGAGAAGGCGCAGGTCGTTGAAGGTGTAAGTACGCAAAGTTTCCTCATCGCGGCCTTCCCAGATGAGAGCTGTTTTATTGGCTTTGCCCATCTGGCAAATCCGGTCGGTACAATACCAGCCGATATTGATGTTATCTCCGGGTTTATACCCGAGTTCCTGTTCTGCAATCGACCAGCTGAAATCTTTCAGATGGTCGTCATAGGATCCGATATTTGACATGAAAGTCAGGTTTAATGGTTACTCTGACTTAAAAATATCGAATTGCCCTATATCAAAAACGATAAAAAAGTTGCTCTTGGACAATGATATAGAACAGTAAAAAGGCCATACCCCTGAGGGTACGGCCTGTAACAGTGAGCGTGTTACGCGAATCACACTATACTATCGGTTTAGGCTGACAGTTTTTAAAATTTAAAGGATATTCAGGCCACGGCCAACTTTCTCAAACGCGGCAACCACTTTTTTGAGCTGTTGATGGGTATGTGCAGCGGAAAGTTGTACCCGGATACGGGCTTCGCCTTTTGGAACCACCGGGAAATAGAATCCGATGACATATATGCCTTCTGCGAGCAGTCGTGTAGCCACTTCCTGGGAAAGTTTGGCATCACCCAGCATGACGGCACAAATACCGGATTGGGTCGGCTTGATTTTATAGCCGATCCGGGTCATCTGTTCCACGAAATAACTCCGGTTTTCATGCAGCTGATCCAGAAGCTCGGTGGAGCCGGTCATAATTTTAAAAGCTTCAATACCGGCGCCGGCAACGGCAGGAGGGATGGAATTCGAGAAAAGATAAGGCCTTGAGCGCTGACGCAGCATGGAAATAATCTCTTTTTTGCCGGTGGTGAATCCGCCGATGGCACCGCCGAAGGCTTTCCCCAGGGTTCCGGTGATGATTTCTATTTGGCCGCGAAGGTTGAACTGTTCAGTGGTCCCGCGGCCGGTTTTACCGATTACGCCGGCTGAATGCGATTCGTCGACCATGATCATCGCATCATATTTATCGGCCAGGGCCTTGATTTTATCGAGAGGGGGAACGTTTCCGTCCATGGAGAATACCCCGTCGGTCACGATCAGGCGGTACCGGCAGGGGGCTGACTGTTGCAGCTGATCCTCAAGATCTTCCATGTCGGCATTGGAATAGCGAAACCGCTGGGCCTTGCATAAACGCACACCGTCGATGATCGATGCATGGTTGAGGGTATCTGAAATGATGGCATCCTCATCGGTCAGGAGCGGTTCGAACACACCGCCGTTGGCATCGAAAGCAGCCGCATATAAGATGGTATCTTCGGTTCCGAAAAAATCCGCGATCGATTTTTCGAGTTCTTTATGCAGATCGGTGGTGCCACAGATAAACCGGACCGATGACATACCGTATCCGTGAGAATCCAGGGCGGCTTTGGCGGCGGCGATCAATCGGGGGTTATTGGAAAATCCGAGGTAATTGTTGGCGCAAAAATTCAGCACCTCCTGACCTGCTGAAGTCCTGATTTCAGGTCCCTGTGCCGATATCAGGATACGTTCATTCTTGAATAATCCTGCTGATTCTATCTCGCTTAACTGATGTTGTAAATGCTTCTGAAATTTATCGTACATGGTCATGAAATTAATAAACCAATCAAGTGTCAAAAGTACCAATTTTGCAGCAAATACAATGGATTCAGGCACCTGAGAATAGGTGATTTTTATCATTAATAAAGAGGCGATTAATTGAGATGTTTGCCTGAAATTGTTACTTTTAATTTTCCTGTCTTATTTTGTAATTATCTGAATACCAGCACTACTTATGAAGAATATCCTGTTGACCGGATGCGGAGGCCAGATTGGCTCAGAACTGACTCTCGAATTACGCAGGCGCTATGGGAATAATCATGTGATCGGCAGCGACAAGCGCACCATTACCGAGGGTCCGCTGGCAGAAACCGGACCGATGGAAACTATGGATGTGACTAATCCGGCTGAAATTGACGCACTGGTTAAGAAGTATAACATTGATACGATTTATCACCTGGCCGCTGTTTTATCGGCGGTTGGTGAGAAGAATCCGGGACTGGCCTGGAATATTGGCGTTAACGGGTTGTACAATGTTCTGGAAGTTGCCCGCCACAACAATTGTGCGGTATTTTTCCCCAGCTCTATCGGGGCATTCGGTCCAACCACCCCGCTCGATTTCACGCCGCAGGATACGATTCAGCGGCCGGTATCCATGTATGGAGTGACCAAAGTTACCGGTGAGCTGCTGTGTGATTATTATCATATCCGTTACGGGGTGGATACCCGCGGTGTGCGGTTCCCGGGAATTATTTCCAACGATACGCTGCCCGGCGGAGGCACCACGGATTATGCTGTTGAGATTTATTACGCTGCTATCAAGGACAAGAAATTTACCTGTCCGCTCCCGGCCGGCACCTTCCTCGATATGATGTATATGCCGGATGCACTCGATGCCGCCATCAACCTGATGCAAGCCGATCCGGCAAAGCTAAAGCATCGCAACTCATTCAATGTCACTGCCATGAGCTTTGATCCGGAAATCCTTGCCAACGAAATCAAAAAACATATCCCTGATTTTTTCATGTCATACGATCCCGATCCGGTGAAAATCTGCATCGCCAACTCCTGGCCCAACCAGATGGACGACAGCTGTGCCCGCGCTGAGTGGGGCTGGAACCCGAAATTCGACCTGCCGACCATGACGGTCGATATGCTGAAAGTGATCAGGGAGAAGCACGCCAGGGGGTTGATTTAGGTAGGGGAGGAGCCGTGGCTCCTCCTATTCCACTAACCCAATCATTTTAATCGATCCATACGTTAATTTCGATTCAATGTATTGAATTATCGAAATATATTCCTACGTTTAATCCCCGTTGGCAAAATTGTTTCTAAAATGAGACTGTGAGATGATCAAAATTGGATTACTCAACCCGATTTTAACTTATTAACCTCTATGAATTTTAACCTAAAACTTTGCTCTATGAAAAGAATTGTAACCCTTATTGCCGTAACATTGATTGCCGGCGGATTGTTTGCCGGCGGATTGGTGACCAACACCAACCAGAGTGCCAGATTTACACGGTTCCTGAGCCGTAACGCCTCAACAGGCCTTGATGCGGTGTATTATAACCCGGCAGGGCTGACTACCCTCGGAAATGGGTTTTACCTTTCGTTGAACAACCAGACGGTTGGACAGACGAAATCCATTTTAAGCAACTACCCCTATCTTTCCGGTACTCCAAAAGAATATATCGGGAAGGTCAGCGCTCCATTATTTCCAGGGGTTTATGTTGCATTCAATACCGGCAAATTATCTCTTTCCGCCGGTTTCAACCCGATTGGCGGAGGTGGAGGCGCAACCTACACCGCCGGATTGCCTTCCTTTGAAATGGGTATTTCCGACCTGGTACCCCTGCTCTCCAGTCAGGGTATTCCAACTACCGCCTATTCAGCCGACATCTTTTTTGAAGGCTCATCAGTCTATTTCGGTTATCAGTTCAATGCCGCCTATAAAGTGACCGACTGGATCTCTGTTGCAGCCGGCCTGCGATTGGTATCTGCGAATAATACCTATAACGGATATCTGAAAAATATCAAAATCAACCCTAATTATCCGGCATTCGGTACTTCCTATAATGGAAGTATGGTTTTGGCCAGCGAATTCTTCACCTCAGGAGCAGGTTTCCTTACCGGCTTGTCATCGGGTGCCACTCAGTTTGCCACCGGATTAGGGGCAATCATGGCCGGAGGCGGCGGATCGGTGCCTTTGGCAAATGGAACAGCGGTTGGACTGACTGCTGCCCAGATTGGACAGATTCAGCAGTTGATCGGTGCGGCAGGTCAGAATCCCGCAAACCTGACGATCGCCCAGGCCCAGGGAATTTTGCTGGTTGCAGCTCCCGTGTTTGCCGCCAAGGCAACTGCCATGTCAGGCAATGCAGCAGCAACTCAGGATATTTATGTGGATGCCGCCAGATCCGGAATGGGCTATACCCCAACGATCAGTGTCAACATTTCACCTGCTGATAATCTTAATATTGCAGTCAGATATGATTTCCAGACCAAGCTGGAACTGACCACCAAGGTGAATGACAATAAGAGCGGCGGCATTTTCACCGAAGGAGCAAAAACAATTGCCGATATGCCCGCCATGCTGGCAGCCGGAATTGAATACAAACCAATGGACAAGCTGTTGGTTTCGGCCAGTATGAATTACTATTTCGATAAAAAGGTCGACTATGATGGCAGCAGCACGATTGAAATCAACATGATCGATAAAAATTTTAAAGAATTTGCTGTTGGCCTTGAATACAGCCTGTCGAGGAAACTGAGCGCCAGCGCAGGCTGGCTGGGTACTTATACCGGAGTGAATTCAAATTATCAGAACGATCAGACATACAGTCTGAATACCAACTCCATCGGTGCCGGTTTCGGATTGCAGATCACCAAAATGATCGGTCTCAATATCGGCGGCCAGTACACTTTTTATAAGGAAGGTTCGAAATCTTTCGATCATATGCTGGGCACAACCGCCATCCCCGTGATGGAA
Organism: Bacteroidales bacterium; assembly: GCA_041662065.1. GTDB lineage: Bacteria > Bacteroidota > Bacteroidia > Bacteroidales > UBA12481 > UBA12481. The sequence goes on from JBAZTE010000003.1 coordinate 146,127, forward strand.
ACCTACAACAAGAACACCTGGGTGGTGGCTGTTGGACTGGATTTCGCATTCGGAAAGTAGAGGATTGTTGCCGGTTGACGGTGCAACCGCCAGCCGGCAACTCTTTTTTGTTATTACCGGGCGTTTAGTAAATTTAGGGTTCGTAACCAAAACGGTTCCTATGACAACACAACGATCACCTGAACGCTTGCGCTCGCTTGATGCTCTCCGCGGGTTTGATATGCTCTGGATCATCGGCGGCGGGGAACTCGCCGTCGCACTGGCCAAGGTTACCAACTGGGGCTGGCTTAAGTGGTTCGCCGAACAGCAGGACCACGTAAAGTGGGATGGATTTCATTTCGAGGATCTGATCTTTCCTCTATTCATGTTTATCTCGGGTGTGGCCATTGCCTATGCCATCCTGGGGAAAATAGCCAGGGGCAGCAGCAGGTCGAATACGGCATGGAAGGTTATCCGGCGTGGTCTGATCCTGGTTTTGCTGGGCTTTATATACAACGGGATCCTGCAGTTGAGGTTTGTCGATGGCGGGCAATTCCGCTTCGCGAGCGTGCTTGGTCAAATCGGGTTGGCCTATCTTTTCGCATCACTCATAGTTCTGTATACCAGTCACTATTCGTTTCGGTTAATCTGGCTGGGCGCCATCCTGCTCGGATATGCCATCATCCAGAATTTTATCCCCGTTCCGGGGGTGGGAGCGGGTGTGCTGACTCCGGAAGGGTGTATCAACGGTTACATTGATCAGCAATTTTTACCGGGCAAACTCTATGGAGGGACTTTTGATCCGGAAGGGTTGCTTTGCATCGTTTCGGCAACAGGCATTACCCTGATGGGCGCACTGGCCGGCGAAGTGTTGAGAAGCAAACTTTGGTCGGAGTACCGCAAGCTGTTGATATTAAGCGGCACCGGCATCATTTTTATTATAGTTGCTTTGTTGCTGAACCCGGTGTATCCGGTGATAAAGGCAGCCTGGACCACCACCTTTAATCTTCTCGCAGGAGGGATCAGCCTTCTTCTGCTTTCCCTGTTTTACCTGATCATTGATATCTGGCATGCCAAACGCTGGTCCTTTTTCTTCACCGTCATCGGGATGAACTCCATAACTATTTATATCGGTGCGAACATCATCGATTTCGGACACGTCAGCAAGTTCTTTACCGGTGGGCTCTCCAGGATTTCAGGCGAAGACTGGGGGAATGTGATTTTCTGGATCGGGTTTTTGGCTGCGGAGTGGGTGTTTTTGCTGTTCCTTTATAGGAGAAAGATCTTCCTACGGGTGTAAGGCAGAAGGCAGAAGGCAGAAGGCAGAAGGCAGAAGGCAGAAGGCAAAAATTAGTTATAAGACTTAAGATTTAAGAAAAAGACAGGTTCTCAACGGCTGATTTTCGGCAGTCCACTTTCTTCTTGTTTTTTTAAGAGGTTAGGGGGATGGGGTGCGGTTGGGGTCGGTTTTTTTTGAGATAGTGCTCATGATCCGGATGAGTTCTTCGACTTCTGTAGCTAAAGCTTGTAAATTTGCCACTTGGGCACCGGTGGCTCCCAAAAATGAAATCCAATATTGTGTTTCCTTCAATTCCTTTAAGGCAATCCGGACCTTATTATGAAAATCACGGAAGGAACTGCCTGATTGCGCTTCAGAATAGTTAGCTCCCACTGAAGTAGATGATCGCTCAATTGTATGGCTGCATGACCGAGCAAAGGATCATTTTTTATTGACTGGATGGACTCATACACCATTGCTGAAAAAGACACCAACCTGTTTTGCAGAGAATTCATTATTGGAGTATTTGGTTTTCCAGTATAGATGCAAAAAACATCCCTGAAAGGAAATTTTCAATCTTTTTTCTTAATTCTTAATACTAATTTCTGCCTTCTGCCTTCTGCCCTCTGCCTTAATAAATACCTTTGTAAAAAAATCCAGCTATGTCAGTTCGCGTCCGCTTTGCTCCCTCCCCCACCGGCCCCCTTCATATGGGTGGCGTCCGAACCGCTTTGTTTAATTATCTTTTTGCACGTAAGCATCAGGGAACCATGATCTTGCGGATTGAGGATACCGATCAGGGGCGGTTTGTTCCGGGGGCTGAGGAGTATATTATGGAATCGCTGGCCTGGTGCGGGATTGAGATTGACGAGGGAATCACCGAAGGCGGGAATTACGGTCCCTACCGTCAGTCCGACCGTAAAGCAACTTATAAACAATATGCCAATCAGCTGATTGAGAGCGGCTGGGCCTATTATTCATTCGATTCTGCTGAGGATCTGGATTCCATCAGAAAAGAATATGAAAGCCGGAAAGAGACTTTTTCATACGATACGCAAACCCGTAAAACACTAAGAAATTCTCTGATTTTGCAGGCCAATGAGGTGAAACAGCTGCTCAATTCAGGTGAACATTATGTCATCCGTTTCAGGATGCCTGAAAATCACGAGATTGTGATGCAGGATATCATCCGTGGCGAAGTGCATGTAACCACCTCCACTATCGATGATAAAGTGTTATTTAAATCGGACGGGATGCCAACTTATCACCTGGCCAACGTGGTGGATGATCACCTGATGGAAATCACCCATGTCATCCGCGGCGAGGAGTGGCTGCCGTCGCTGCCGCTTCATGTGATGCTATACAAGGCCTTCGGATGGTTCGATACCATGCCGCAGTTTGCTCACCTGCCGCTGATCCTGAAACCCGGCGGCAACGGAAAACTCAGCAAACGCGATGGTGACAAGCTTGGATTCCCGGTATTTCCCATCAATTGGAACAATCAGGAGACCAATGAGATATACTGCGGGTACCGTGAGGCCGGTTATTTCAGCGATGCCTTCGTAAATATCCTGGCGTTGCTGGGGTGGAACGATGGAACTGACAAGGAGATTTACTCCATGGATGAGCTGATCGAAGCTTTCTCACTGGAGCGCGTTGGAAAATCCGGATCGAGGTTTGACCCGGAGAAAGCCAGGTGGTTCAATCATCAGTACATGCTGCTGAAGAGCGATGAGGAGATAGCGGAGGAGTTTCTTAAGGCAGAAGGCAGAAGGCAGAAGGCAAAAATCAGTAATAAGAACGAAGATGTTAAGGAAGAAGGGAGCTTGACGGAGGAGGAGTGGGACCGGGTGGTTAAAATTATTTCACTGGTAAAAGAAAGAGCGGAGTTTGTCAAGGATATCTGGAGTCAGGCCTGGTTCTTTTTTGAAGCCCCAACCACTTACGATGAATCTGTCATCAAAAAACGCTGGTCCCCCGAAATGCCCTTGGTTCTTAAAGATCTTTCCTCTCTTATCACTAATTTCTGCCTTCTGCCTTCTGCCTTCTGCCCTGAGGCTGCAGAGTACGAAGGAATAATCAAGGATTACATTGTTTCCCGCAGCCTGAATATGGGCAACGTGATGAACATTCTCCGCCTGTGCCTGGTCGGCTCGTCGATGGGCCCCGGGGTGTTCGACATCATGGCGCTTCTCGGACCGGAAGAGGTTATTGCCAGGATTAAACGGTTGATTGCCGTCAAGGGATAGGTTTATTGCACGATTTTATCCAGTGAAATCTTGACCACAACATAATTGCCATCAGCGGTCAGCGGCAGGTTCTTTTTCTGGAATTCCGCTTTCCATTCCACGGATTCATATACCAGGGCCGGTTGAACGGCGGAATAAAGAATATTATCCTCATCCAATGCAAAGGCGGGACGGAAAAGCGGTCCGGGCTCCGGTGTGTCGGGCAGGGAGTATATTTTACCAGTTTTCTTGTCCATGATCAGGGAATAAAATTGCGATTGAGTTTCATCCATCGCAACCTGCTGTGCGACTAAAAGGTACAGCCATTTCGAGTTTTCGAGGGCTTTATAAATGAACCAGAGCTCCTGTTCATTGACCATTTTATTCTGAGTTTCAGTATCCAACTCATCATATTTCGGGGTTGAAGGACCAACGTCGAACCGGTATTTTAACCGGATACCCTTGCCGTTGAGTTCGAAAATCCGGTCATCAAAAGGCTGATAGAATAAAACCGATCCCAGGGCTGTAGCGCTGAAAGCCTGAACACCCGGGGTCATAATGTTAGGATTCCTGAGTACAAAGGAATCGACTGGCTGAAGGCTTTTTGCCTTCACCTGCCAGATCAGGTTTTTATTTGAGGCACTATAGAAATAGTAGTCCCCGTTTTCCGGGTTAATGCCGAATGAGCTGCTGGATTTGTCCAAAATCTTTTCAGTCAGCATATACCGTCCTTCCTGATCATATTTGAAAACTTGCGTGCTGCTTCCGCCACATAAAATTTCCACTCCTTTTTTTGTAACCAGGGCTTCCGCCATCTGGTTGTATTCGCCGGGTCCCTGTCCGGCAATGCCAATCGTCCGGACAAACCGTCCCTGCTTGTCGAATTGCAGAACCATTTTCTTTTTATACAAATCCATCAGGTAAAATCCTGAGGTCCAGTTAATAAACGTGGCAAACTCAGAAAGGGCCGATTCCGGTTTAAATTCAAGCGGTATAAATTCAGAGGCAGCCAGGACTTTTTCGAGGGGCACAGTAGTAAAATGAGCCTCATTGATGACAATAATCTGTGGGCCGGTATCGGTTTTGGGAGTACAGGCGGACAGGAGACCGAACACGGCGAGGATCGGCAGACTTTTAACTTTTAGCATAGGGTGCAACTTTTGAATTGCCGCAAAGATAATTCAAAACCGCATTTTACTTCACCCGCTTACCCTATCGCTTTGTAAACAACCTTTAACACTTCATTAACCCTGCGTTAACCCATTGAAAGCCGAAGCCGTAGTAATTTGCGGCATAATTAATTCTGACAATATGCAACCCAAATTACTCTTATCAATGATTCTTGTCGTGTTCCTGGCGGGTCCGGCCCTGGTTCTGGGACAGGACAGGAATGAGAAAAAGATCGAACGCCTTCAGCGCAAGATCGAAAAACAAAACAAAAAACTGCAGGAGCTGACAGGCGAAGAGCACCAGCTTTTTGTTGGGACCCCAATGGTTATGGATGCTGAACAAATAGCAAGGATCAGGGAAAAGACCATGGCTGAAGTTGAAGCATCCCGTGACCAGATTCGGGAAGCCATGGAAGTTCAACGCGAATCGATGCGTGAACAGCGCCAGGCCATTGAAGAACAGGTCCGTGCCATCAAGGAGCAGGCCCGGGAGATGCAGGAAAGCCGGCTTGATGAACTGGGTGATCTGAAAGACAGCGATCAGCTTCAGGAACTCAAGAAATTGAAAGAGCTGAAAATGAAGAAATTCAAGGGTGGGGTATATAGCTATAGCTATCCATCCGGGAATTTCACCTGGACTCAGCCTCACATGGCTACTATCCCGAATTTTAAAGCAGACATTCCGGATGTTAAGATTGACATCCCTGAATTCAACGGGAAAGTGTACGGTATTGCTTCCTCATCCAGCCGTGATAACCTGTCGATCAATAAAAACCTGACAGATGAGTCCAGTACGGCTGATTTCACTTATCAGGTGAAAGAGGGCGCCACCGCTTTGGCTATTGATGTTAACGGAGCCATCGATTCAGGCAAAGTTACCGTTGTCATTAAAAGACCCGATGGTGAAGTGTATAATGAGTATACCTTTTCATCGCTTGCCAATGTGAACTACCGTCAAACGGTGAAATTTGAAGGCATGGAAGAATCGCAATACCTCGGAAAGTGGACAGTAAGCGTTACTGCCGAAAAAGCCAAGGGAACCTATTCTGTTCAGCTGAACGGCCGGTAGTTCCGGCTTAACGGCAGGGAGATATTTCCGATCTCCACCGTATGTTTGTCATTTGCCCGGATATGCCGCTTGTTAACAATGAAACTGCGGTGAATCCGGGCAAATTCATTTTTGGGCAGGCGATCATTGATTCCATGCAGGGTTTCGAGGGTCAGGTGTTTTTCACCGGATTCAAGGAAAAGGATTACATAATCACCCATAGCTTGGAGATAGAGGATTTCCTCCAGGGGAATCCTGACATCTTTTCTGTCACTTCGGATGATTAAAACCGGAGAAATGAAATCCTCTGACAGAACAACAGGTTCCTTTTCCTTTTTGAAATCAAAATACCGGTTAACTGATTTGCTGAACCGATCAAAGGAAATCGGTTTTAACAGATAATCCAGAACCTGAAAATCAAAAGCATCGACAGCATATTCACGGTGAGCAGTGGTGATGATAACAGCAGGCGGATCTTCCAGGGTTTTGAGTAATTGAAACCCGGTAATAATGGGCATCTGGATATCAAGGAACAGCAGATCAATTTTGCCGGTTTCAATGATGTTCAAAGCGTCAAAAGCATTGCTGGCCGTGCCGGCCAAAACCAGGTTTCCAAATTCTTTAAGGTATTCCCCCAGGATATTGATGGCGTTGGGTTCGTCATCAACGATAAGACAATTACCTATTGAACTTGAGTTAGTCATAAAGGATAACCCCAACCTTATATTCGTGACCGGTATCGTTGATATTAAATTCATGTTTCCCCGAATAAAGCAAATCCAGCCGGGATTGCACCTGAGTTAACCCAATTCCCGCGGGATGATTCAATGTTTCATTCTTATCCGGATAGTTATTGAGAATATCGAATTGAATGGCTGAGGGCTTGATTTCAAGGTCAATATGGATCTTGGCCCCGCTCTGCATCTGTGATAATCCATGTTTGCATGCATTCTCCACAAAGGTAATGAAGATGAGCGGAGCAACGGTTCGATCTTTTGTCGGTCCCCGAATATCAAATCTGATTTCAGAAGATTCATGGAATCTTATCTGCATGATATACAGATAATTTCGGATGTATTCAATCTCCTGATCCAAGGGTACCCGATCCTCTTTACAGCGATAAAGACTGTAATCCAGCATATCGGAAAGTTTCATAACAAGCAGTGGCGCCTGGTCCGATTTGTTAAGAGTCAGCCAGTAAAGATTGTTGAGGGTGTTGAAAAGGAAATGCGGATGGAATTGGGTTCTCATGGAATTCAGTTCCGACTCCTTCAGTTTGTTTTCAACCTCCAGTTTCAGGTTCTGCAATTTCAGTTTTTCCTCCTGCATGGAGAATGAAACCCGGATCAGCCGGATTGCGACGCCTGCTAAAACTACAATGTACAACCCGGCAATTAAGAAAACCGGGTCAATAAAGAAGGGGAGCCCTTTCCCGGTGTTGAACTTTGTGACCAGATGAAGAAAAATTGCCAGAATCCCCAACAATTCAATCCATAATGAAACCAACATGGTGAATAATGAAAATAGTCCCAAAAGCAGATACTTCCCTCTGAACAATAGTTTAGGAATCAGCAGGTAATTGAACACATACGTTGTACCAATGGCTATAAGTAAAATCAAGCTGGTGAAAAGGACGGTATACTCAAACTCTTTGGTCAGTCTTGTAAAGAACCACGTTAGAAAAACCCAGGCAATAATCCAATACAGGAAGTGGAGAATAATCCGTGTAGGCTTTTGTTTCATAGAGCAATAAAATTACGCTGAAAAGGATTATCAATCGCTAAAAATCGATTAGGGGTAAGATTTTATCGGTGAGGTTCTTGCCGTCGATTAAATCGCTTGATTCATCGATACTTTTTTTATGGGAAACGGCGACGTTGTAATATTGCCCCTGAATGAATTATTAATCTAAACTTTACACTATGGAATTTATAAAAGTTGGAGGAGTTTGGTACACAGTGCCAATTTTACTGATGGGCATGACCGCAGTGATTCTTATAGCTATATCCGCCTTTCGTGCCACAAAACGAAAATCAATTACCGCCTTCATGGCCGATGCCATTTTATTTCTGGGCTTTTTAAGTTTAGCCTGGGGGATATTCGGACAGATCAGCGGATTGTTCCAGGCTGCAGGTGCGGTTGTTCGGGCCGGAGAAATCAGTCCAAATCTGATATGGGCAGGACTTAGGATAAGTCTGATTCCCGTCATCATGGGCTTCATGGTCTTGTTTATTTCTTCCATCAGCTGGTTCTTCTTGAGGCCCTATCGCGATCAATCATCACAACCCAGAATCTGACAACCCTGGTATGCTCTGTATCAAATCCTTAGCGAGGCGAAGCCGATCCAATTAGCGAGGCATTAGCCGAGCATAATTACCCCGCATTTACAAATGGATACTGAACCCCACAAACCCCTGCAAATTACTGAAGTTCAGCTTATGCCAGCCAATATAGGCCGGACCGTATGAAGTTTCGGGCAGGACATCTCTTTGCTGAAACTCGATCCGTTTGATCAGGAAGCCTTCCAATCCCGCATCGATGGAAAATCCGGGAATCAGGTACCAGGAGGCTTTCAGGCGCATCATGGCACCAGGCTGGAGATAATGTTGCCGGATGAAGGTTTCGCCGCCGGTTTCGTAATGGTCGATGGCATTCCACTGAAAGTAGAAGTGCTCATACACATCAGATAGCACAGCGCCGATCTGAATGGAACCTTCCAGCCTTTTGGCCCAGTATTTATCAGCGGGTTGCAGCAGCCACCCGCCGTATATGCCGAAGGTCGTTTGTTTAAAATGATGGTTATACTGGTAATAGACATTCCATTCAGGCAAGTTCTTGATAAAAAAGGATGATGAGATATCCCCCGGAAACAGTTGGAATAACATCCCGGCCTGGAACCGGCTGCCGATTCTGCGCGACAGATCGGCCTGCAGTCCGATTTTTGTTTCGTAATACGGGTCGGGCGGACCCCATAACGGGCTCAGATACCAGTTTTGAAGACGTTTGCGTACCGAATTGGCCATCAGGGTCGTATGAATGGAGAGAGCGTAGGGATTGTCGGGGAACGCCCGGTCCAAAGTAGCGGACTGTTTGACCAGGTTTTCGAAATCGGGCAACCGGGCTTCGCCGGTACGTACGGGCAGTTTAATCAGTTCATCCGGGAAAAGGGCCGACTTCTTCATCCGGCGGAATGTGTTGCCCGATAATTCAGCTGCTCTAATCTCAAAGGTTTGCTTCCGGTTTGCTTTTTGGATGAATGAACCCGCCACTCCGCCGCCGGCTGCGGTGACTGCTCCAAAAACGATGGCCGGGATGATGGTCCAGCCCTGTGCCAGGATCGCTCCGGTTACGAATCCGGGAATCACGCCGGCGAGTAACCCGATAATCAAGCCCTGATAGGGATGCCCCCCTAACCTGACTTTCATCGAAGCGATATCCATTACCGGAACCATGGCGTAATCCGCCGGGTTCATCAATCCATCCGGCAGGTCAAAATTCAATTGCACCATCAGCAAACTCTCGCTCATCCAGGTGAGCTGACCTTCGACCGTCGATCCGTCGTTTTTTTGAATAAATACCCGGGTGGAATAAGGCTGCCACCGGGCATTCATTTTCTCCCAGGCCTGCCAGGAGATTCCGTGTGGTACTTTTTCGAGGGGAATGGCCTGGTTTTCTTGTTGGGCAAAGATATTTTGCTGGGTGAGAAGGAATATACAAACGAGCAGGAGGATGGTGATTCTTTTCATGGCATAAAGTTAGCAATTGCGGGGTTTGGTCAAAGTTCCAGCTTCTGTGTGTAAGTGCCTGTTAATTGGAATTGATATTTTCTAATTTTACACGCGAAGCTTACCGCGTAAGCAAATCGATCATGAAGCACATCAGTAAAATTTAAAAGATAAACAGAGATGAAAAGAGTTGTTGTAGCAGGCGCCGGCGGATTTATAGGCGGACATCTTGTAAAAGCCTTAAGGGCAAAAGGCTATCACGTTCGCGCAGTGGATAAAAAACCATTGAACCAATGGTATCAGGTTACTGAAGAGGCCGATAACCTCGTACTTGACCTGACAGTAAAAGAGAACTGCTATCAGGCAGTGAACGGATATCAGGAGGTTTTCAATCTTGCCGCCGACATGGGGGGCATGGGGTTTATCGAAACCCACAAGGCGGATTGCATGCTCAGCGTATTGATTAATACCCATTTACTAATGGCGGCCCGGGATAAGGGGATCGACCGGTTCTTCTATGCTTCGTCGGCCTGCGTATACAACGCAACCAAACAGACGGATACGGAAAACCCGGGACTCCGCGAATCCGATGCTTATCCCGCCATGCCTGAAGATGGATACGGCTGGGAGAAGCTGTTCAGTGAACGGATGTGCCGGCACTTCCATGAAGATTACGGCATCACGGTCAGGATGGCCCGCTTTCATAATGTATACGGACCGTTCGGCACCTACGACGGCGGCCGGGAAAAGGCTCCTGCAGCCCTGTGCCGTAAGGTGATCGCCAAGGAAATAAACGGTGTGAATGATATTGTCATCTGGGGCGACGGCCTCCAGACCCGGAGTTTCATGTATATCGATGACTGCATCAAAGGAATTTTGGCTATCATGTACAGCAATATCGAAGAACCGATCAATCTGGGCAGCAGTGAGATGGTGTCGATCAACCAGTTGGCCGACATGGCCGAGGAAATTGCCGGCTACAAGCTGAACCGCTCCTATGATCTTTCGGCACCCAAAGGCGTTCGAGGACGCAACAGCGAGAACACCCTGATCCGGCACTACCTGAACTGGGAGCCCTCCATCCCGCTGATGGACGGCTTGCGGCAAACCTATGTCTGGATACGCGAGCAGATGATCGCTGCCAAAGAATCGAAAAAGCCGGTCAGGTTTAATTAATTCCTGCTCCAATGAAAAAAATCAGATTCCCTTACCGGATCTGCATCGCCGGGGGTTGGATGGACCAGCCCTGGGTGTCGGAGGTTCATCCGGGATCGGTGGTAGTTGCCCAGATTTGGCCGACCATCGATTTTAACGACCGCAGCGGGATGGCTTCGAGTTCGAGAAGTGTTGCCATTGAGCTATGGGGCAATCAATTACCAGCAGGCGATCCTCTGCGCATGGCGCAGCTTTTGTTTGGAGCTGAAAATTATCAGAATACCTATGTATCAGGATCACAGGATCATATCGGGTTGTTGAAGCCCGGTGTAAACCGATTATATTATCATGGAAGTTATTGGCCACAAAAGATTGAGACTTCCATCGATCCGGAAATCTGCGACTGGCTTTCCAGTGTCATTCACCTGGTTCCTTTAGGGCCAAGGCCGGAAGGCTATAATCCGTTGTTGGTTAAGCATCTCGAATCCGATATCGTAAGAAAATTGGGCGAGGCCGGCGATCGTTGCTGGGAAAGCATTATCAGGAAAGATGTTATCGCTCTCGGCCAATCCATGAAAGACACCTTCCTGGCCTGGAAAAAAATGCTGCCCTATACCGTGCCCGACTGGGTTTTAAACGAACTGGAGACCAATTACTTTCCGTTCTACCCGGGTGCGATTACATCGGGCAGCGGTGGCGGTTATGTTATGGTGGCATCCGAAAATGAAGTACCGGGAGCGATGAAGATCAAAGTCAAGTATTAATTCTGATATCTTTATATCGAACTTATTAACCAAGCATATGCAAAACAGACGGGATTTTTTAAAAAGCACCTCACTGCTGTTGGCCGGAGGTCTTATAGCACCAAAACTATTTGCTTCTGATAGTACCATGGAATCGAAAAAAAATATGGGATTCCAACTCTATTCCCTGAGAGACCTGATTGGCAATTCGGGCATCCAGGCCGCACTAGAGGCGGTTTCTAAAATAGGATATAAGAAACTGGAAACAGCCGGATACAACAATGGAAAAATCTATGGATTAACTCCGGCCGATTTTAAAAAGAGGGCGGATGACCTGGGACTGGAGTGCACCAGCGCCCATCTCGGACAATCATGGTCCAAGGAAAAAGAAGCCGTTGTAATGGCATGGTGGGACCAGGCCATCGAAGCACACCATTTATTGGGTGCAAAATATATGGTTCAGGCCTCCATGCCGGTGAACGAAAAAAGCAAAATTGATGATCTGAAAACCTATTGCGATTATTTCAGTATGGTTGGGAAGAAAACCGCGGCTGCCGGTATCGCGTTCGGCTATCACAATCATACCGTCGAATTCAAAAAAATCGGAGATCAGGTGATTTATGACTTTATGCTAGAAAATTGCAGCAAGGAGGTCCTATTCGAACTTGATGTATACTGGTGCCAGGAAGGCGGGGCCAATCCCGTCGAATACCTCAAGAATCATGCCCGGCAGATTAAACTGACCCATATCAAGGATGCCAAAGAAATCGGCGCCAGCGGTACGATGGATTTCAAAGGGATTTTCAAACAGATGAATAAAAACAGGATCAAGGACTGGTTCGTTGAAATCGAGCAATACACCAATAACGACCCCGTTGAGAGTGCACAGCTGAGCTTCGATTTTCTCAATAAATCCAAATTCGTAAAATAAGTTTATTGCATGAAGGGCTATTTTCTGGTCAGGCATTTACTTGCCATGGGTCTCGTGTGTTCTGCGCTTTCCTGCACAACCAACCCGTCCGACCGGTTGCTTACTGCTGACTGTGCCAGTATCCGGATCTCCTCACCCGATACGCTGCTGGTAAATATATTCAACTGGGCGCAAACAACTTCCAACGGTTATGCCGGCAGTGACAGCGATCCCGTGGGTCCCTGGTACGAAGCCGCCCTGCCGAATCGCGAGGCATTCTGCATACGGGATGTCAGCCATCAGTGCATTGGTGCTGAGATACTCTGGCAGGGGAAACAGAACCTTAATATGTTCCGGAAATTTGTTGAAAACATCTCGGAAGCCAGGGATTTTTGTTCTTATTGGGAGATTAACCGTTACAACAAGCCGGCACCGGTTGACTATGCCTCGGATGACGATTTCTGGTATAACCTGAATGCCAATTTCGATATTATTGACGCCTGCTATAAACTCTACCAGTGGACCGGCAACGGTACTTATATTTTTGATCCTGTATTCGACAATTTCTTCCAATTAACATTGAATCAATATGTTGAGCGTTGGCAATTGCAACCTGATAAAATAATGCAGCGTCCGGCGTTGATGAACCTCAAGGCTGAAACGGTCAAGTATAAGTACGCCAGGGGGATCCCCTCCTATGATGAATCGCAGGATGACCTTACCGTGAGCGGAGACCTGCTGGGTATGATTTACAATGGATTCAAAACCTATGCGCAGATACTGAAGCTGAAGAACCAGGAGGATCTTAGCCGGCAGTACTCGGAAAAGGCTTCGGCATACCGGCACCTGATCGATTCGCTTTGGTGGGATGAGTCCTCCCAAGCCTATTTTGCCTTTTATAAAACCGATAAGAAATTTAATGCCGGCTGGATAAGTAACAGCGAATTCCTCCTCTGGTACCAGGTCATTGATGATCCGGCGAAGATTAACAGATCCTTGCGCGGCATCCGGAATTCACAGATTGAAGTTCTGTCCTATTTGCCCATGTTGTTTTACCGGTACGGGTACAATCAGGATGGATATGAATTTTTGGGTAAGATATTTACCGATAAGCGCCGGATGTACCCCGAAGCCTCCAGCGGGGCCATTGAAGGGATTGTCAGGGGCCTGATGGGAGTTGAGCCATCGGCCATTGACAACAGGATCCTTTCCTGCCCCAGGCTGACCCAAGCAACACCAGAGGTTACTGTTGAGAATATCCCGGTTTTTACCGGACTGATCTCGGTGCGGCATGAATCGGCCAGTAAAACCACCTTTGCCAATAAATCGGATCACCCGCTGACCTGGCGGGCCGCATTCCAGGGATCATTCAAGCAGGTCCTGTCGGGAGGGAAGGCAATGCCGGCCACTCAATTCACCGATGCCCTCGGAAATATTCACAGCTACGTGGATATCAGCGTTAATGGCAGGTCGTCAGCGACTGCTGAAGCCGATACGGCGCAGGTTGCCAGAAATCCGAAATGGCCCGGTTTGGAGGAGGTGATCCTTGTGTGGAAAACTCACAACGATATTGGTTATACCCATCCGGTTCCGGAAGTGTTGAATTATTACCGGAATGGTATGATGGATGGTGCTTTGAAACTAATCAACGACACGCTGAGCACTCCAAAAAGCGAACGTTTTGTCTGGGTGTTGCCTGCCTGGGTGATGGAAGTGATTCTGGATGATAAGCAGACTCCCGAAAGGCGCGTTCAGATTGAGAAGGCTATCCGCGACGGGCGGATCGTGTGGCATGCCCTGCCTTACACCTTTGAATCGGAGGCCGCCGACCTGGAAGAGCTCGTTCGCGGTCTTGGAAGCGGTACCCGACAGGCCAAAAAATTCGGACAGTTCCTGCCGGCCGATGCCAAGCTGACCGACATGCCCTCCCAGGCCTGGGTGCTGCCATCGTTGCTGGTGAATGCCGGAATACGTTTCGTTCATATCGGAGTTAACCCCTGGAGTCCAAATCCCGATGTTCCCAAGCTTTTCTGGTGGGAGGGACCCGATGGTTCGCGCCTGCTCACAGGCTATGCCTTTCACAGTTACAGCTGGGAACCTCTTCCTCCGGAGGGTTGGTCTCACAAAACCTGGCTTTGTTTTCAGGTTACCGGGGATAATTCCGGCCCTCCATCGCGAGAAACCGTACGCGGCATTCTCGACAAGCTGCACCGCGAATTGCCGGGAGTCAGGATACGGTTTGGCCGGTCGACTGATTTTGCCGATGCGATCATCAGGGAGAATAGTCCGGATATCCCGGTTATCCGCGGTAATATGCCCGACAGCTGGACGCACGGACAGATGACGATGCCGGTTCCGACCCGGGTCCACCGGGAGGCTGCGCCGGCCCTCGCCAGCCTGGGGATACTCAGCACGGAAATGCAAGCCTGGAAGGTGCCGGTCGAGGATGTCTCTCCAACCCTTGCAAAAGCCTATGAACAGGGAAGCCTGTTTTCAGAGCACACCTGGGGGATAGCCGGACCCATGTTCGGGACCCCAGATCATGCGACCTGGAAAAAAGAACTGGCAGCCGGTAAATACGATAGTTTGCTCGGTACCTTTGAATGGCATGCCAATTATGCCCGAAAAGCGGAGCAGTTGTCGAAGGAAGGCATTATGGAACGCATGACAAGCCTCGCAAAATCAATCAAAACAGATGGTCCCCGGGTGGTTGTATTCAATCCCCAGCCCTGGCAGCGCAGCGGAATCGTTACGGTCGAAATTCCGTCCGGAGACGTGATAACTGCAGCCATGAAGGATCTGACGGCCGGGAATACAATTCCGGTTGTGCAATCCGGTCGGTTGATTACCTTTCGGGCTACTGAGGTCCCTGCAGGCGGTTACCGCACCTATATACCGGTTGCCGGGCTTCCGGTAGCCAAGGCATCGGTGGAAGGCGAAACGGTTGAAACCCGGCATTTCAGGGTAAAATTCGATACCAAGCGAGGCGGAATTGCCTCTCTGGTCAACCTTGCTGATGGGAGGGAGCTGGCTGCTACAGGAACACATGCCTTTGGACAGTTCATGCATGAAAGGTTTTCAAAAAAGGAGGTGGATGCATTTATGAAGGCCTATTGCGAGGTTTATTACGACTGGTATGGCTTCCCCTATTATGATTTCAACAAGCCGCGGCTCGATTCCACGCTGCCTTATGCGATGATTTCACCGGAGGAATGGTCACTGAAGATCAACCGGGAAGCCCTGGGCTACCGCGCCAGTCTGCAAACTGAAAATACCAAGGGACTTGCAGAGAATTACGCCCTCGATTTTTTCTTCCCGAATGACCAGCCGTATATAGAGATTTCCTGGCGCGTGACCGGCAAAACTCCGGAGTTGATACCGGAGGGTGGATGGCTGTGCTTTCCGCTGGCTATCGAAAACCCGGTCTTCCGGGTAAGCCAGGTGAGTGCCCCGTTCAGTCCGGAGAGGGAGCTGGTCGCCGGATCGAACCATCACCTTTTCTCCACGGATTACGGAATTTCAGTCAGAACCGGCACCACCGGTAACGGAGTGGGTGTTGCCTCCTCCGATCTGCCCCTGTGGAGCCTCGGGGAACCGGGATTGTGGAAATACACCAAAGATTATGTGCCCCGCAAGGCTGAGCTGTTCGCCAACCTCTACAATAATCAATGGAACACTAATTACCCGCTCTGGATCAGCGGATCGTGGAGCGCTTCAGTCAGACTCTGGCCGATTGTAAACGGAGCCACGGAAGAGGAGGCCCTGTTTACCCCGGGATGGGAACTCCGCCAGGATCTCCTCACCGGATATGCCAGCGGAGTCGCCGGCAGCCTGCGAGTTAACGCAACCGGGATTTCCCTTTCCCGAAAGGGGATCCGGGTAACGGCCTTCTGCCCGAATCCGGACGCGGATCTTGGAGTTCCAGGTACCTTGGTCAGAGTGTGGGAACAGTCGGGCCAATCGGGTGAGGTGGAGCTGTCATTGCCTACCGGGTTTAAAGCCACGTCAGCACAACCCATATCACTCCGTGGTGAAAAGATCGGGAAACCGGTTAAAATCCGGCAGGGGAAAATAGGGTTCTATCTGAAGGCTTATGCTCCGGTTAGCTTTGTGTTGAATTAGAATCCCTGACTTGAAACCTCTCCGTCAAGAAGCCAGTTAAATTCATTGAACGCCATTGACTTCTTTACATGGTAGTGGTGGTTCGTGAGTTTGCCGGCAAGCGGTTGTTCCCGGAACTCCCTGATTTATGCTACCTTTGCAGAAATATTTTATCTGAATGAGTTCTTTTGAAGAATTGAATCTGTCGAAGCAGTTACAGTCAGCCATCGATGAGCTGGGATTTATCAGTCCGACCCCCATACAGGCTGAAGCTTATCCGGTGATCCTGTCAGGCAGGGATATTGTGGGTATTGCCCAAACCGGCACCGGAAAAACATTTGCATACCTGCTCCCTCTTTTAAGGGATCTCAAATTTTCAAAGGAAATTCCTCCGCGTATTTTGATTCTGGTTCCCACCCGGGAATTGGTCATACAGGCAGTCGAGCAGATCGGTAGCCTGGTAAAGTACCTTAATGTCAGGGTTCTGGGTGTTTTCGGCGGAGTAAATATCAATACCCAGAAACAAAATATTGCTTTGGGCACCGATATTCTGGTGGCTACACCGGGCCGCTTATATGATCTGGTAGTTAACGGTTCTTTACAGCTGAAGGCGATAAAAAAGCTGGTGATTGATGAAGTGGACATCATGCTTGATGAAGGATTCCGCTTTCAACTGACCAATATCTTTGATTTGCTGCCGGCACGCAGGCAGAATATCATGTTTTCAGCCACCATGACCGAGGAAATTGATGAGCTTATTGATGATTTTTTTGTAGCACCGGTCAGGATTTCCATTGCCGTAAGCGGCACCCGGCTGGAAAATATCGCACAGAAGTGTTATCCCGTTCAGAATTTTAACACGAAGATTAACCTGCTGAAATATTTATTGGCCGACAAGGATGAATTCCGGAAAGTTTTGGTTTTTGTTGCCAGCAAGAGCAATGCTGACCGGTTGTTTGAGGCCATGGAAGAGAGCCTTGGCACAGCTTGCGGAATCATCCATTCCAATAAAACCCAGAATTTCAGGATGAAATCGATCCAGCATTTTGAAAAGGGCAGAGCAAGGGTGTTAATTGCGACCGATGTTATGGCCCGAGGATTGGATTTTGAAAAAATCACGCATGTTATCAATTTCGATACCCCCAAGTTTCCGGAGAATTACATGCATCGCATCGGCAGGACCGGAAGGGCTGAAGAGCCGGGTAAATCGATCCTGTTTTATACCCCGAAGGAAGATGCGGCCAAAGAGGCTATTGAGACTTTGATGGTTTATACAATACCGGTTTTAGAGTTTCCGGAGGAGGTGGAAATATCAAAAGAACTCATTCCTGAAGAGAAACCTAAAGGGGTGATGCCTAATCCTCACAGGAACCAGAAGCTGGAAGTCAAGGGGGCCTCATTTCACGAAAAGAAGCTTAAAAATACCAAAACCAACCAGGGCGGGTCCTATCTCAGGAAAGGCAAGGTATATAAGAAACCCCAGACGCGGGGCGACAAAATTGCCAACCAGCGAAGAGGGAAATAGCAGATTGTAAAACAGTTTGTTCCTGATTTTTTATTTCCAGCCGGTACTGATTTCACCTTTTTTGATTCCGGCTTCTATCGCTACCAGTTCCATCTCGATGCTGTCGGGAATAGCCGCCTTGAAATCATGTAACGGGGCCATTCCGACTCCGTTATTATTCAGATTATAATGCATAATCTGGCCTCCGGCGAAGGTTTCATTGAAATAGCTGACCAGTATGGAATAAACCGTTGAATTGAGCAATTTAACGCATGAAGTGAGGAGCACAGGTCCCACTTCCGGAATGGAAATATACTGGTCAACATCCACGCCGATAGCCCATTTACCCGCTTCCTTCACTTTGTAAAGTGCACCGTTCCCTGTTTTCCCGGCAAAGGCAAAGATTACACTCGCATTCTGACGGAGCAGGCTGTCGGCAAGGATGGCTCCCTGAAGCGTGTCGGCAAAGGAATTGGCAAAATAACCTTCCCAACGGACATCTTTATGATATTTCTGGTTAAAGTACTCAATTCCATGCGTGTAACTATCCGAAAACTGCCTGATTTCGGGGATGGCCGGACCCGCCACAAACCCGGCCACCGGGTGAAGCGGATCCTGCCGGTTGGCCCAGTAAGCAGCCAGGAAACCGCATGGGAAGGAGCTTTCATCGACATCAAAAAGAACACAAAGCAAGTTGGCGGGAGGGTTCTCTACCGCATAATCGAGAATGAGAAAATCCGTTTCCGGATGAGCTTTGGCCGCGTCGATCGTAGCCTGGGCGGCATTAAAGCCGGCTGTGATAATCAGGTTAAATCCGGCAGACAGGAAATTATCGATGTTGGTGCCAATTTCAGCTTCGGTGATGATTTCACGCGTTTCACCAAAAAAAGAGTACTGATCTTTTGCCAGCAAATATCCATCAAGTATATTCTGATTGAATCCACGGTCATGAAAGCCACCAAAACCACTGACAAGGCCGATTTTTAGAATTGGATCCGGAGTAGGCCGGCAGGAGGGGAGCAACAGTATTATGGTAAAAGGCAGTATCAGGGCATGGGTAATCTTATTCATGGGTGGTCTATTTTCTTTCTAAAAATACAAAAAACCCGAAGCGATTTCTGCTATCTGAGATTCCTCTTTTTATAGATCATCCCCCGTGGTAAGGCTCTTTTCAGCACTGCGGTGGACTCGAAGTATGCAAAGGTTATTCTGTAATTCCCCATCCTTATCCGGTAAAGGTCCTCTACGCCTTTAAGTTTCAGGCAATCAATAATTTCATGAGGGTTTTTAGCAGCCCGGATTTGATTGATAACCTTGAGAATCATCTTTTTCGAATGATTGGGCAATGATTCCACGTCGCTGACAAAGGCTCTGGAGATTTCAACATTCATTCGGAGAGAGATTCAATAAAGCTCAATTTCTCCGAATCCGTTAGCAGGTCATTTGTACCCGGCACCTTTGATAGCGCTATTAAAGTCTCATCTTCATCTGCTATTTCTTCTAGTACATTCTCGATGTACGACTTAAGGTTATATCCTTCATGGACTGCAATAATCCTCAATCGTTTTTCTGTTTCCGGGCTTAGTTCTATGATCTTTTTCTTTCTGACCGGATTTGAACCTGTTTTCATCTGTATGGTGGTGTTTGACGCTTCAGTTCAAATATACATCATATATATTATATATACAATATATACTTCCCTTTTCCCACGAGGAAATGTCATCCCGGCGAAAGCCGGGACCCCTTCCCTTACCACGAATGCCCTTGGGAACCTAAGATGCATTCCTCCCGGCGCTCTTAGTTAATTCCTCTGATAATAAATATCATAGGCGATCCAATCCACCACATAGGCTGCAAAATAAACCTGATGCAATGAATCAAACAGGGTCTTGATGTCAGCGACGGATTCCCCGATTAACGCGGATACCGTGGTGGTCGTACCATCTTCGAAGGTGATCTGGACATCACGCTTTTTGCAAACCGATACTTCGTCATCCTCGTCTTTATCGATGATCGTTACGGTAGCATTTGGCTGTAAAATGCCGTCGACTGAGATTTCAACCGTCTTTTTTTCTAAATTTCTGGCGATCTCAACATTACCGATGGTGAGTATATACAAATGTTCACGTCCAAACCTGGAAGTATCATTTTTTATGGTCAGCAGCTTCTCCTGATACAGCAGCTTATCATCACCGGTTATGCTAAAACTCGATACGGTGGTGTCACCTGAATCGTATTTGTATTTGGCCGTATAACTGGCATCGAATGCATATTGCGAAGCATAATGTGTTCCTTCCGTACGGTTTACTACTGATTTGATATCCAGGTTACCGGCAAACACATTATCCACGCTTATTGCTGAAGTCAGTGCATAGTCGAAATCGTGGTAGCTATTGTAATTATTGTGATATTCCGATACCGCAATGGAAAAATTATTTGTCAGGAGGGTATCTTCCGGCGAATAATGCCTGAGCTTCCTTGGATTAGTCACCTTCGATAGCGGCATCCGTACGATCATCTGGCTGTTATCGGCTGTCATGTTGAAAAACCGGATGACCGACCTGCCCATATGATCACGCTTTTCGACCGGTTGGTAGTCAAAGACTCCCTTGATTTTCTCCAGCGGGATATATACCCGGAAGGAATCCGTCGATGTGCCCGATTTCAACATACCGTCGTTGACGGTGAAAATACTGTACGCTTTGGAGGCGGTAATATCCTTCATTGCGGTATTCAGGTTCAATGCACTTTGATCTACTGACTGCTTGAGTGTAAGCTTATTATTGTCATTTTTCGTGCAACCGATCACCAGTGCTCCGGTGAGCAAAGCCAGCACAAGAATCCTGCTTTGATTTTTCATACTTTTCTCCTATTAGTTTATTACCCGGGTATAACGATGACCTTCTACGTTATATTGCCGGGGTTCTTGCACGCAATTATTGTGCCGCCAGCACGAATTATGCTGCCCATTGGTCAAATACTTGGAAGGGAGGACCCATTGGTCCTCCCCTACGCATACCCCTTTGGTGAAAAATTGGGGCCGACCCACGGATCGGCCCGTTGCAGGATTAAAATTTCTGCAATATTTCATGCGTAAATAATTTATTATTTAATGCTTAGTTGGCTTGTACTCATGGAGCCCTCAAATTATTTCACGACTTTTTACGAACTTTGCTCGTGAGGGGTTCATAAATTGTACCCAACCTTAAACCCTTTTCTGTCATTCCCGCGCAGGCGGGAACTGAAACGCTGAAACCATGAAAACTTCCACCAAAATCCTCCTCTCCATCCTGACCCTCCTTCTCCTGGTCTGGTTCGTGCCCTGCATTATTTTCCAGATCCAACGGCCTCAGTTGAAATGGAACTGGTCGAAAATCGACGTAAACAAGATTTCCTTTCCAAAGGATTTTATTTGGGGTGTGGCGACCGCCGCACATCAGGTGGAAGGCTACAATACCAATAACCAATGGTATTTATGGGAAAGTACCGTGGATGCAACCGGCAATCCGATGATCGCAAGGGGACAGCTATCCGGAATGGCCTGTGATCATTGGAGAAGGTACCCGCAGGATATCCGGCTGATGAAAGAACTGGGAGTGACCTCCTACCGTTTCTCAGTGGAATGGAGCCGTGTCGAACCACGTGAGGGTGTGTTCGACACGCTGGCCATCAAACATTATCAGGAGGAGTGCGATTCCCTGATTGCACAGGGCATCACACCCATGGTTACTCTCCACCATTTTACGAATCCCATCTGGTTCGAAAAGAAAGGGGCTTTCGAGAAAATGGAAAATGTGGCTGATTTTGTACGGTTCACCGAGGTAGTTTACCTGGCTCTGAAAGACAGGGTGAAACTTTGGTGTACCATCAATGAACCGGCGGTATATGTGGTTGGCGGATATTTCCAGGGGGATATGCCTCCCGGGAAAAAGGATCCGAAACTGGCCGCTGTCGTGCTCCGGAATATTTTGGAGGCGCATGTCCAGGCTTACTGGAAAATAAAAAGTTTGCCCGGCGGAGACCAGGCAAAGGTTGGACTGGTGAAAAATATGACCCAGATGGATCCTTACCGGAAATGGCACCTGGGCGACTGGATATTTGCCAACCTGATCGAAGGGGTGTTCAACGGAACCACCCTCAACTTCATGAAAACCGGACATTACCGTTTCAGTATGCCAACCATGGCCAAACTGATTGATGAGAATCCGAAAGCCATAGGTTCCATGGATTTTATCGGCCTGAATTATTATTCGCATTACAATTACAAATTCTCATTCAACCTGGATAAGGCCTTTAAAGCCAGGCTCCTGCCCGGAGAAATAAAAACCGATATGGATTATGCCAGTTATCCCGAAGGATTCTACCGGGCGATTAAAACCGTCTCTGAGTTAGGCATTCCAATCATGATAACTGAAAACGGAGTAGCCGATGCAAAGGATGACAGCCGGGCGCAATTTATCAGCCAGTACCTATATGCACTATCTAAATCGATATCAGAAGGATGCAATGTTCAGGCATATTATTACTGGACCCTGATTGATAATTTTGAATGGTCGCTCGGATATGACATGAAATTCGGACTCTATTCCCTCGACATGCCCACGCAGCGGCGTACTATGAAAAATGGGTCGAAACGGTACCAGGAGATTATCTCGGAGAAATTGAATCCATTATAAATCCGGAGTCCGACGAATAGCAGAAAGGGAGGAGCCACGGCTCCTCCCCTACTTATTTCACCTCCCAGCAGGTCAGCTTCTCCTTATCTTTCACAAAGATCTTGTTATCAGCAACCAGCGGGTGTGCATAGATTTCGGTTTCGGATACCTTGTATTTGGCAAGTTGCTTAAAAGCGGTACCACTGGGTTCAAAAATAACCATAGTGGCATTGCCGGCGAGAGAAAGCATGGCAGGACCGAGATCGACCATCGAGGCAAAACGGTTCAGCTTGACGGTATCGGCCCAGGCGGTTTCCCCAGTGTCGGCATTGAGACAATACAAGGACCCGAATTTGGCATCGTTGGCATATAGAAAACCATCCTTCAGAACAGGAGTATTGAATGATACCCCCAGTTTCGGATTGCTCCAAACCTCATGGTAGTTAGTACCGCCTTCGGTTGTAACCTGGTACATTGTAGTCCCGGTACCGGCACCCGCCACAATGATATTCGGTCCGTCGATCACCGGCGTTGATGAATTATAAAACCGCTGCTGGCCCGGAGTGGGGATTTCCCCGATCAGCTGGCCATCCATCGTATACCCACGAGGGCGGTTTCGGATTGATCCACGATGACGGTTTCACCAAGGTTCATGAACATGGGAGATGAATAGGTGCAGGGTATGCCGGAAACGGTCCATACCGGCAGACCCGAATTGACATCGAATGCAACAACCACGCCGTTCTCTTTGCCTCCCAGTGGCAGGATGCACAGTTTATCGGTCACCAAAGGGGAGGCACTGGTGAAGAATTGCGGCACTTCCTTGGTATAAGACTCGTTTTTCCAGATCAATTTGCCTGATTTGGCATCGTGGCAGGCGACCACCCCGCCAGCTCCCAGCGTAAACACTTTCCCATTGGAAACATACGGCGTACTGCGCGGTCCAGGATGTGAGGCCGCACCGCCGGTAACTTTGGGAGCCTTGTTAATGGCAGTTCTCCATATCTGTTTTCCGTTTTTAGCATTCAGACAGAGCAATATCTCAGTAGAATCCTGATCAACGAGAAGGTAAAATTTTCCTTTTACCAGTACCGGCGATGCATCGCCGAGCCCGACCGTTACTTCCCACACTTTCGAAAGTTCTTGTGGCCAAACAGCCGGTGCTTTAAAGTTTGTGAATTTCCCGTCGCGGTTAGCTCCGCGCCAGCCGGGAATGTCGGTTTTTTGAGAGAATCCGGAAACACCTGGCAGCAGTAGGGAAATGATCAGGGTGGATAAGAAAAAATGCTTTTTCATGGGTTGTTTCTGAATTGATTTAGATTACTCAAATATAATAGAATCAGTGCTTACTTCAGGTGCATGATGCGAATGATAGGGTTGTCATTTTCTGTAGCGGTTGCAACGAGCTTTTTCAGTTCATCGCGGTAGCGGTTGATTTTGAGTTCAGCCTGGGTGAAGCAACCGGTTTTGATCTTTTCTTTCAGATCGAATACCTGCAAAAGATTGGTGAACCGGTTATCGCGCGCATAGGATCCACCCCAGAACCAGACCGGGTCGGTCCCGTCGAGATCGTTGATGATCCCGTAATCGTAATTGCCATGGTACTTGCAATCCTTAATCTTGGAAAGCCGGAATATTTCTTTGGTGGAAGTGTTGTAAACAAGATGAAATCTCTCAGGGCGGCTTCCAATCATGAAAACAAATTGACTGGAAACAAAATCCGGCGAAACAGAACCGATAGCATCTATTTCCTGCTCCGACATGCAATAGTAGATCGCTTTTTGGGAGAATGCTTTCAGCATATAAACCGGGGTAACGGACAAATCCGGCGACACCTTGTAAATGGTATCGCAAAGGGCATCTTTAAAGATTATTCCTTCATCAGTGCGAAAGAAATCGCTTCCAAAACAATATCCTGTGTTTGGACCCGGATTACGCTTATAATTAATGTAGTAAAGCGGTTTCTGCACACCGGTAGCAAGATTCATGGCCACCACACGCGGATAATGAATGCTGTCGTCGAAAGGGGTTTGCATGAACGCAATATGATTTGCATCAATAAAATACGGACCATCGCTTGTAAAATCAGATTTATGCGAAGAAATAAATGTTCCGTCAATCGAATATTGCAGGAACAACCGCTGCGCCATATCGCTGACAATCAGGGTCTGTTCATCCGGGCTGAGATCGATTCGGTTGGGATAGATATATTCGCCGGGACCCTTGCCGATCTTGCCAATCGGGCGGAGGAAATTTCCATTCCGGTCGAACAGCAAAACCTGCGGGGGCTGACTGTTGAGCAGCAGGATGCAGTTCTTACCAATAACCATTGAAGCATTGGATACCAGGCATTCAGGCCGGGTTTCGAGTTTGATGTACTCAATGGAATCAACCAGATCGCTCAGCCTGAACTCCTTCTCGTGGCTCAGGGCAGGGATGATATCAAGGGTGACGAGGCCCCGGACTGGCTTATCGGAATGCTGGCAGGAGT
The DNA here is from genome assembly GCA_041662065.1 of Bacteroidales bacterium. Lineage (GTDB taxonomy): Bacteria > Bacteroidota > Bacteroidia > Bacteroidales > UBA12481 > UBA12481. The sequence goes on from JBAZTE010000003.1 coordinate 171,114, forward strand.
TTAGAAAGGTTAAGAGAGTTAAGAATGTTAAGAATGTTAAGAGTGGTTTCATGGCGGCAGGGTTGGTTATTACCTGTTCTTTGGCTTGTATGGGTTCTTAGATAAATTGTATCTTTTGACCCCAGATAAAGGTAGAGAAATTTAACATCCATCTGATATGAAAAAGCTTTGTATCCACCTGCTGATCCTGGTCTTTATCCTGGCCGGAAATGTATTTGCACAGGATTCCGTGCTGCTGAAAGCCCTGAAAAAGCTTCCCGGAATTGAAGTGGTTGGCGCCACCCGTCATGGCCAGCAATTCTCCGAGGCCTACGAGATCAAGTTCACCCAGCCGGTGGATCATAATAAGCCCGAGGGGCAGAAGTTTACCCAGCGGATGTTCATCGGCCATGTTGGCTTCGACAAGCCGATGGTTCTCAGCACTTCAGGATACGATGCCCGTGGATTGGGTGGTGCCGAGCCGGCCCAGATCCTTAAGGCCAACCTGATCCGGGTGGAGCACCGCTATTTCGGACAATCGGCACCCGACCCGCTCGACTGGACATACCTTACCGTTTGGCAGGCTGCATCGGATCATCATGCTATTGTACAGTTATTCAAACAATTGTATCCGGGTAAATGGATTTCCACGGGGGTAAGCAAGGATGGACAAACCGCCATGATGTTCAAAGCTTTTTATCCGGATGATATCGATGTAGCCATCCCTTATGTGGCACCCTTGAATACTGCCAAGGTGGATCCGAGGATCTTTTCTTTCCTTTCGAGTGTGGGTACGCCTGAAGAGCGGCAGAAAGTGTACGACTATCAGATTGCCCTGTTTGAGAAGAAGAAGGAAATCATGCCGATGGTACAGGAGTATTGTACCAAAAAGAACTGGACATTCCCGATGGGGATCGACCGGGCCTATGATCTTAATGTGCTGGAGTACCCTTTTGCTTTATGGCAGTACGGGGCCAAAAAACCGATGGACCTGCCGGGCCAGGCGGCCACCACCAAGGAATTATTTGACATGATGGTGCCGGTGACTGACTTGATGTGGTTCAGCGATAGCGGATTAAAGCAGTTTTTACCACATTATTACCAGGCGATGACCGAGATGGGTTATTATGGTTACGATGTTAAACCGTTCAAAAAATACCTCAAGGACAAAACTGATATTACCTGGGATTTTGCGCTGACCCCCTACGGACTGGATACCACTTTCAATCCCAAAACCCTGCCTTTCCTGCACGATTTTGTTCAGAACAAAGGCGATCATATGCTCTACATTTACGGGGAGCTCGATACCTGGACCGCTACCGGCGTGACCAAAATCACCGGTCCTGCCGATGCCCTGGTGATGATTCTCAAAGGCGGGCATCATGGTACCGGCATCCGGGCCTTCCCGGCTGAGGAGAAGCAGAAGATTTATAATACGCTTGGCAGATGGCTGGGATTTGCTGTTCCGGTGGAGTAAGAAGGCACAAGGCTGAGGGCAGAAGGCAAAAATCAGGCTTAAGATCTTAAGATTTAAGAAAGAAGAAAAAATGGGGTAGTCCAGTCCGGAACGTCCTCTCTTTCTCGAGTTTAAAAATGTAAGATGCCTTTCAGTTTAACGTAATACTTCATAGTACCAAACAATCCTCGGAGAAGCGTCATCCCCGCGAACGCGGGGACCGATACCCCTACCAAGCATTCCCGAGCAGGGACCAACCTTACTTCTTTATTCTTAAGATCTTAATACTAATTTTTGCCTTCTGCCCTCTTGCCTTCTGCCTTCTTAATTCGGCAATATCTGCTGCACATACCCCATCATTTCCTCCATCTGATAGATCGTCTTGATCATGATATCTCCCCGGATGTCGATGACCATGCGGTCGGTGATCAGCAGGAATTCATTGTCAGCCGGTCCGAATTCCTTTTTCAGGAGCAGAGCCATTGACCGGTTATTCCGCGATTTAAGAAGCTGGTTGTAGCCGGTGATATCGAGCTGACCGGTGATATCCTGATAAAAAGAGGGATCCAAGGTTGTGGCATCGGGATCGGCTCCGTCTATTTCTGTTTGTTCTTCTTCTGTCCGGCGGAGTTCGAGCATCTTTACCGATTTGATCTTTTTTAACAGGGCGATGGATGTTGAATCGGCATTTTCGAGTTCACAGAAAGCTTTGAACATCTCTTCCCCGACTTCGAAAAAGCTGAAGCGGCTATCCTCTTCGGCATATTTGTTCAGCAGTTCTGAAAGACCTGTTTTTCCGTTTGCCAGAGGCATACCGGCTACCTGTGCCATTAGTGTCATCGGCAGAAATGCCATCAGGATAAGAATGAATTTTTTCATGGAATTTAATTTTTAGTTGTGTTTAAATCTGATTTTTGATTGACTGGTGCCGGAATTTTTTTGGACGGCTTAATAGCGTTGGACATGGCGGTAAGGTCCTCGACCTGGCTGAATTCCTTCCGGACCGTTTTGCTGTAAATTGACAGGGCCCGAATGGTTTTCTGAAGGGATTCCCTCACTTCAGCCTGCGTGTACTTCGGCTTGGTACGGAAAGGGCTCTTGTCGGAAGTGAGAGCCCAGGTGCCTGTGATCAGCATCAGGAAAACGGCTGCAGCAGCCGGAATCCACCAGCGGCGAATATGTCTTTTCGGAAGAGAAATTTCTGCGGCCATGTCACGGTAAATCTCACTGCTCTCTTCCTTCTCTGTTCGGATATATTGTTCATATATCTCCTGAAAGTCCGGATCAAAATGTTCCTGTTCCATAGCTGATCTCCTTCTTCATTTTTTCCGATATCGATGCCCGGCTGCGGGCAACCGTCACCCGTACAGCATTAACCGTCATGTCCATCATTTTCGCAATTTCCTCATAATCGAAATCCTGAAAATCACGGAGTTCCAGGATTACCTTCTGTTTGGGTGGCAGGTTATCCATGGCCACCCTGATCTGACGGATAAGGTCGCTGTTTTCGAAATCCTTCTCAACGGCAGTGCTATCACGGATTTCCATCAGATCGGAGCCGGTAACCAGCCTGAACCGGTTTTGCTTGCGAAGCCTGTCGATGCAGTCGTGATAAAGCACCGTGAAGCAATATGTTTTTATGTTCCCTTTAGTTTCCAAGGTATTCCTGTTATTCCAGAGTTTCATCATCAGTTCCTGCAAGGCATCCTTTGCATCCTCACGGCTCCTGAGCATACGGAAGGCAAACCCGAACAAACGGGGTTTGAGTGGCTCGATCAGATCCAGGAAAGCCTTTTGGTGCATTCGTTATGTGTTCGGATAGTAATACGGATGGAAAGTGGATTCATTACATGGATGGGGAAAAAAAGGCAGAAGGCAGAAGGCACAAGGCACAAGTAAGTAAGAAGGAAGAAGACAGAAGTCGTAAGGGAGGAGCAACGGCTCCTCTCCTACTATTTTTTAATAAATTTCCCGGTTTCGATGCGCCCGGCGGCCGTTCGGCATCGAATCACGTATATTCCCACCGGTAAATCGCCGGTATCGATGCTTGTTGATGGACTGTTTACGGAAGTCAGCTTTTTTATCCGCGTTCCCCGAATATCAAACACCTCAATCCCATCAATGATATCATTGGAACTGACAGTCAGCCTGTCGTTTGCCGGATTGGGAAAAACATGAACTCCGGATGCGCCTAGGGCCAATTGCTCCGACGAGGTGAGCGGATTTTTCAGAAACCGGATGCTCTCGATCCAAAGGCTGTCGGTTTTGTTCGGTATTCCGAATACTCCGCCATTAATATATGTGGTTAACTTGATGATACGAGTGGAGTCGACCATTTGTCCGATAGAAGAAAGCCACCTGCCGGTATAAGTATTCTGATAGTTGTGGAAGAGGCCATCAGCGGTGATCGTTGGCCTGAAAACAGGCGTGGCATTGGTTTCAACGCCGTATAGATCGGCAAAATCAAATCGGGCCGACACCGAATGGCTCAGGTTATAGGTTTTTAAATTGATGACGCAATAAGGATGGTCCTTCAGGTTGACGGGCCGTGGCAGGGTGAGTTCAAATTTCGGCCAGCTGCCGGGAGTGACAGTGGTATAGACCACCTTCAGACTCTCGCCGGATTCAGCAAAGGTGTAAGTGCTTCCGTCTGAAGTGTTTGAATACAGATCTGAGGTGTTCCCATCGATCAGGTTGCCAAACCAAAAGGTGTTCTCAGCCGGTACCACCACCGTTTTAATGGGATAGGCCGCAGTAACATGATTGGTGCCAATCGTAACTTCACATGCGATATCGCCCTCCGATGCACCCCATCTTACCGTGATATCCGAAGTTCCCTCTCCTGCAGTGATCTGTGCATCCCAAGGGACGTGCCACTGATATGCCGCACCGGGAAAGCGGGTGGCCTGGTAAGTGGCGGTTTGCCCCGGTTCGAGAAAGGAGGGTCCGGAAATTTTCATGTTGGCCAACTGGTAAACGCGTACGTAATCGATTTCCATCCTTTTTGGAAAGATGGAGTTATCCACCCCCTGCGCACCGCCCCAGCTGCCTCCCACGGCGAGGTTTAATATGAAGTGGAACCGCTGGTCGAACGGCCATTTTTCCCATCCTCCTTCGTTGTTGAACGTGTAATAAACAGCATCGTCAACGATGAAATCAATCTTGGTGGCCGACCATTCAATGGCATAAACGTGAAAGGCGGATTCCCAGTCGGTACCCGTGACGGAGCCGCCCTTCTGGGTGCCAAGTTTATGATTGTACGCCTGGGTATGGGCGGTCCCATACACATGAGTGGGATCGTACCCGACATGTTCCATGATATCGATTTCCCCGCTTGCCGGCCAGTTGCCATAAGCCCAGTCGGTCGGAAGCATCCAGATGGCAGGCCAGGTGCCTTTACCGCCCGGAACTTTCGCCCTTACCTCGAAACGGCCGTAAAGCCAGTCCCCCTTATAGCTGGAAATCAGACGGGCCGAGGTGTATTCCCGGCCGTTTAAATTTTCCCTGAGCGCCTCAATAATCAAAACCCCGTTTTCTACGCGGGCATTCTCAGTCCTGTTCATCGTGTAGTACTGAAGCTCATTATTCCCCCAGCCGCTGCCACCCTCCTCGCAGGTCCATCTGGAGGCTGCAGGGAGACCGGTATAGTCAAATTCATCCGACCATACCAAAGCATTGAACTGCGCCATGACGGATGCAGGCTGAAGCAGGACGAGCAGCAGTCCGGCAGCGAGAAGTTTCAACACTGGGGATAATACTTTCATCTTAGCATTTTACTGGTAAACACGAACATAATCAACAATCATTTCCTGGGGGAACCCGGTTTCATCAACCCCCTGAACAGCGCCCCAGTTGCCGCCGACCGCAACGTTGAGCAGCAGGTGAAACCGTTTGCCGAAAGGCCATACTTTCGGGTCTGTCGATTCTTTGGGGAACGAAAAGTACATTTTATCATCCACAAAGATACGGATCAGGGTGGAATCCCATTCCATGGCATAGGTATGGAACTGCTCGTGGAGGTCGGGCAGGAAGAAACCTTTCGTCCGCTGTGTGCGGATCACGTGGTTATAACTTTCCGTGTGAACGGAGGCAAATACGGAATCGGGCATATATCCCACATGTTCCATGATATCAATCTCGCCGGATTTAGGCCATCCGCCAAATTCCCAATCGGTTGGCAGCATCCAGATGGCAGGCCAGATCCCACGGATGCCGGGCAATTTTGCCCGGACTTCAATCCTCCCGAAAAGCCAGTCGCCTTTACCTTTTGTTATAAGGCGTGCTGAACTGTACTGCTTGCCCCCAACTGGCTCCCTGATCGCTTTGATGTGCAGCATGCCGTTTTCCCGGAAAGCATTTTCAACCCGGTTGGTCGTATAATATTGCCATTCGTTATTTCCCCAGCCGGTTGAATTTCCTACGGTATCATAACTCCACTTTGTGGCATCGGGCAAGCCGGTTCCATTAAACTCATCGGCCCAAACCAGTTTGCGGTTTCCGGAGTTATTGGTGGCACACGCAATCGTCAGGATGAGTGCCAGGATCAGGGTAATACTTTTCATTCGTAAATAAGTTAGTATTTCATCTCTAAATGGCTCGTACTCATGGAGCTCTCAAATTAATTTCATGTCATTAGTCGTCTTACTTCAATTCGAATCCGGCCTCAATGGTATTCTGCGAATTGGTACCGACAAATACCTTGAATTTACCGGGTTCAGTGCCCCACTTGCCCTCCCGGTTGTAAAATGACAAATCCTCCTCGGTAACACTGAAAGTCACGGTTTGAATCTCTCCGGCTTTCAGTGCCACTTTTTTAAAGCCTTTCAATTCTTTCACCGGCCGGGTTACCGACCCAACCAGATCACGAATATACAACTGAACAGTCTCGGTACCGGCAACCTGACCGGTGTTTTTTACATCTACCCTGACGACCAGCGGTTTTTCCCTGGTAATTGCAGACTCGCTCAGGGTGAGGTTATTATAGGCAAATTGCGTATAGCTCAAGCCAAAACCAAATGGGTAGAGCGGATCATTCGGTACATCCAGGTACCGGGAGGTGAATTTCTTATCCTGACTGCCGGGTCGTCCCGAGTTTTTAGGATTATAAAAGATCGGAACCTGTCCCAATGCATACGGGAAGGTCACCGGCAGTTTGCCCGAAGGGTTAAATTCACCGAACAAAACATCACACAAAGCCGGACCGGTCATGGTGCCGGGAAACCAGGCTTCGAGGATGGCCGGAACCGCAGCACTGACTTTGGTGAGGATCAGCGGGCGGCCGTTAAACAGAACCAGCACCATGGGTTTTCCCAGTCTGGCCAATTCGAGGATCAGCTCTTCCTGTACCCCGGGGATACTGATATCGGCCCTGCTCATGCTTTCGCCCGACATCATTCCGGATTCACCGCATGCAGCAATGATGACCTCAGCCCGGCGTGCTGCAGCCAGAGCGGCGGCAAAACCGGATTTATCGCCATCATTGAAACCGGCACCTGGGGAATAGAACACTTTTCCTTCACCCAGGCGGTTCTCCAGCTCCTTTTTGAGCGTGATCACCTGCTTGCCTTCACCCCGCCCCGACCAATTGCCAATCATATCAGTTGCCGCATCGCTTGCAGGCCCGATCAGGGCAACACTTTTTACCGATGGGTTCAGGGGCAGCACCTGATTTTCGTTTTTCAGCAGAACAAATGATTTTCTTGCAGAATTGCGGGCCTCAGCAAGGAATTCGGGATTTAATAATGTCTTGCTTTCACGTTCTGTATTGCTGTACCGATAGGGATCATCAAACAGTCCGAGCATGAATTTCAACCGGAGCACACGCCTGACCGATTCATCAATCTGTAACTCGGTAATCTTTCCATTCTTCAACAGGTCCGGCATCTCGGTGAGATAGACCGATCCTTCCATATCCATGTCCACGCCTGCATTGAAGGCCAGGTCGCCCGCCTCATATTTGTTGCTTACGATCCCATGCGGGATCATTTCTGATATCGAACCCCAGTCGCTCACCACCATGCCCTTGAAGGCCCACTCGGTTTTAAGGATATCATGGATCAGATATTTATTTCCGGTTGCCGGGATCCCGTTCAGGTCGTTGAAGGCCGACATGAATGTTGCCACTCCAGCTTCGGCAGCAGCTTTGAAAGGCGGCAGGTAAACTTCGCGAAGGGAATTCTCACTGATATCGGTCGTGAAATAATCACGGCCGGCCTGGGCATTGCCATAACCGGCATAATGCTTGGCACAGGCAATGATCGTGGCGGGATCAGCCAGATCGGTTCCCTGGAAGCCTTTAATCCGGGCTTCGGCCAAACGGGATCCCAGATAGGGATCTTCGCCCGATCCTTCCATGATCCTTCCCCACCTTGGATCGCGGGCAATATCCACCATCGGTGCAAAGGTCCAGTGCTGACCGGCAGCCGCGGCTTCCGTGGCCGCCACCCGTGCGGCTTTTTCAACAGCCTCCGGATCCCAGGAGGCTGACTCACCGAGCGGTATGGGGAAAATGGTTTTATAACCGTGAATGACATCATAACCGAACAGGAGAGGAATTTTCATTCTGGAACCCTCAACGGCGATCTTCTGAATTTTCCGGGTATATTCGGCCCCGTTGATGTTTAACATCGAACCGACTTTCCCGTCGCGGATACTCTGCAACAGGTCGGGACGAAGGGCAACCGGACCGGTTAATTCGCCATCTCCCGAAAACTGGTTCAGTTGGCCGATTTTCTCATCAAGGGTCATCAGGGCCAAAACACTGTCAACCCGCCTCATCACTCCTTGTTCGGAAAGGTCAGGTGTTACACCGGCCCCTTTTTTACAGGAGGTTATGCCTACCATGGATATGATTGCGAAGAAGATTAGTTTTTTCATATGTTTCTGAAATAGGTTGAGTATGGGGGTGCGACAGAACCCTTAGGCTTCAGGCCGCGGCTTTGGAAGAAAGAAGGGGTTACCGGCGAAATTTCAACGATTAAGCCTATTTCACGGTAACCCCTGATTCCAAATACTAATTAATCAAGAAAAGGAAGATGCTTTTGCATAAACTTATTACTTGGCAACCAGCAGGTAATGCCATGCGTTACCGTCACCTCCGATACAGGCCAGCTCCAACTTGGTTTCCGTGAGGGAAAGGATCAGGTACTCACCATCTTTGGCTCCCGTATCGAAGCATGGAAAGACAGGCGTTCCACTGGCGAGTTTAAGATAATCCTTGCCATCTCTGGTGAGGAACGACCAGGTTCCGAGATGAATTCCGGGATAGTCGACCATCCAGTCTCCTTTAAAAGTCCTGGCATTGGAATAGGAAGCATCGGCCTTACGGAAGTCCTTCACATAACTGATACCCTTGTTGTCATAGGTAACCTTGAATTCTATCAGTTTGAGGTTGAATTCATCATCGTACATCCCGACACCTGATTTGTCTTTCACCGAAGCTGCCCACCACTGGAAACTGTTTGCCAGGTCAGGTCCGACACCAATGTGTCCGGGGCTCAGACTGTCCATAACCCAGGTTTTTCCATTAACGGCATCAACCCCGCCGGAAAGCAGGGTAATACTCGGATTCGAAAAGTATGCCCAGTCGATTTCGGTAGTGGTAATTGTTTGGGTAACCGTTGCATTTCCTCCCTTGGCATAAAGGGTAAGGGTCACCGTGTAGGTATTCGGCAGCGGATAATATCCGGTCACCGAATTGCCATTTCCTTTAGCCCCGTTGCCGAGATCCCAGGTGGCAATTCCAGTGACGGATGACTTATTCTCGATGGTAAAGTGGAACGCATCGGCACCGGGGGTAATAGTGATCTGAAGATCGGCAGCCGTTGGAGCGGGGCCCACATCGGGAGTCGGCAGCAGGGTCGGTTCACAGGAGCCGAGTATCAGTACCGATGAGGCGAAGCACAGGATATATTTTATCTTTTTCATGACTTATTTGTATTTAGGTACATACTGGTTTAACACACCGGCGTTGCAGTTGCGGATTTCGGCACCCGGAATCGGGAACATCCCAAAGGTTTGCGGATCGAATGATCTGCCCTGGAAATCCTGAATATTCGGTACCGTTGAGGGAACATTGAAACTGGCGTCAATCTTTGTTTTTGCGTAATCGAGTCCCATCCTCAGAAGATCCCATTTTCGTGATCCTTCACCGGCAAGTTCCACACGGCGTTCGTGCAGGATATCATCCATGGTAATGGTGTTTTTAGCAGCTGCATTCCCCAGGGCCCTGGTCCTTACAAGGTTGAAATAATCCTTCGTTTTGGCAGGATTGTCGGTTATAAACAATTCAGCAGCCATCAGGTAAACATCAGCAAGCCGGATATCAATGAAGTTGGCTGCATAATTGTGTTCACGCGAACCGGCAGTGGCCTGGAAGGCATTCCGAGGCATCCATTTTTTATTAAAATATCCTGAATTTTCGAAGGCTTTCAGATAGGTGCCCGGCTCCGCATCGGCATTAAAGACGGTGGCATCCTTGCGGGGGTCGCCGGCTTCATATTCATTAACCAATGACCAGGTGATGGTAGCAAAGCTCCATCCGGCATCCCAGAAACCGCCAAACCCGGCAGGGTTGCGCATCCCGTAAAAGATAACCGAGAAATTACCATGAATTCCCCAGCCACCCCAATCGCTTGATTTGGCTTTCTCGGAATACTGCAATTCCAGGATGGCTTCGCTGCTGTTCTGATGGTTCCAGTCGAACAGGTCGGCATAATTAGGCAGCAGTGAATAACCGCCGTTGGTAATGACATCTTCCAGTGCATTCTGAACAAAGGTCTTGTCGATGGTGGTGGTTCCGTCTGTCCAGGATCCGGTGAGGCCCAGTTCAGGAATGGCGGTTTTTATACCGGTATGAAACAGATAGATCCGGGCGATCAGGGCTTCGGCAGCATATTTTGAAATACGGCCCACTTCAGAGGCAGGAATGACGGTCGGCAGGTCCGGAAGTGCGGCCAGCAGATCTTTGGCACACTGGGTATATACCTCTGCCGGGGGACTTTGTGTCGCAGCGCGGTAATCATCGATCGAGGGCAGAACAGAGGTAATGATCGGTACCCAGCCGTAATGACGCGCAAGATCCCAGTAAATGTATCCCCTGATAAACAGGGCTTCGGCCTTAAAACGCTTTTGGTTTTCAGGGTTATCCCAGGTGATACCGCCTTCTTTTTCCAGATAGAGGTTGGCGCGGTAGATGGCCGTATAGCACCGGTTCCATAAATCAGATGCCGAGTTGTTTGCATCAGTCATCTGCGAAAGTTCGATTTCATGCCACTGGCTCATATCCTTGGCATCGGCTCCGCCGGCAAAAGCATCATCCGAGAATATGTCCGACATCAAGGGGATGAATTGCCAGTTCTGAACAGCAAGTGCCTGGTAAACACCAGTCAGCGCCAGAAAGGCATCGCTCTCGGTCTTGTAAAAATTCACTTCCACCAGGCCGGTCTTTGGCTCCAGCTCCAGGAAATTTTTGGTACACGCCTGCATCCCGAAAAGGACCAGGGCTATGTAAGCTATATATCTTATCTTTTTCATTTTAGCTTTATTAATAGTTAGCAATTAGAAGGTAACGTTAATGCCGCCGTAAATCGACCGGGCTTGCGGGTAGATACCATGGTCAACGCCGTAACCGAATACTCCACCCCCGATTTCAGGTTCATAACCATCATACGAGGTGAAGGTCAGAAGGTTTTCACCGGCGAGGTATATCCTCAACTTGCTGATATGGAGCCAGCTGGTTGCTTTCACCGGTATGCTGTAACCGAGGCTGAGGTTACGCAGGCGCAGGTAATCGGCATTTTTTACCCAGAAATCACTTGGAGTTTTAAAGTTCCCGTTCAAATCGGAATAGGTCAGGCGCGGGTAAGTATTGCTGGTGCCTTCGCCAGTCCAGCGCTCGAGGGCTGAACCCCGGTAATTGGTGAAGTTCATGTCATATCTGCGGGTGGCATCCCAAACCTGGGCTCCAAGGGCAGTGTACCAGAACATGTTAACATCGAAACCTTTAAACTCGAGGGTCAGGTTGAAACCGCCGGTAAAGGCCGGATAAGGATTTCCGATCTGAACCCAGTCTTTACTGTCGATCGTTCCGTCATCGTTCTGATCAACAAACCTGAAATCACCCGGTTGGGCATTGGGCTGGATTAATTTTCCATCTGTCGTGACATGTGCAGCAACATCAGCGGGATTCTGGAAAATCCCATCGGTTTTAACTCCGTAGAAGACACCAAGCGGTGATCCTATCTCGGCTCTTACGATACCAGCCTGGCCAAACCCTCCATTACCGCCTGTCAATCGTTTTTCAGCATTCTGGATATCCAGGACGGTATTTTTATTGGTATTAGCAATCAGTTTTGCATCGAGATAGAGTTCGCCGATATGCTGGCGATAGCCCAATTCAAAATCAAATCCAAGGTTCCTGACGCTTCCGCCGTTGATCACCGGAGGCACGTTGCCAACCAGCAGAGGTGCCGGCGCTTCGATCAGCCAGTCTTTGGTTGTTTTGTTATAGAAGTCGACCGTAAAGGTCATTTTATTATTCAGGAATCCCAGGTCAAGGCCGATGTCGGTTTGCTCCGATGTTTCCCATCTCAGGCTGGGGTTGGCAATCCGGGTGGGGATCATCCCATTGTACTGGTTCTTGCCCATGCCGAAATAGTAAATCGAGCCGGTTCCCATGATGGAGGTATAACGGAAGTCCCCGATGGACTCATTACCGTTCTGGCCCCAGCTGGCACGGATTTTTCCAAAGCTCAGCCATGATTTGGAATTGCTCATAAAGGATTCTTCCCCAAAGTTCCATCCTGCCGAAATTGATGGGAAAGTACCGAACTTATTGGCTGAACCGAACCTTGAAGAACCGTCGGTACGAAGGATTGCGGTCACCATGTACCGTCCCATGTAATCGTAATTGATCCTTCCAAAGTATGAAAGCATGGTGTGGTCGCCATAACCGCCGTAAACGGAAGCCGAAAGCGGATCCACTGCATTATCAATATAGGCGTGTTCGAAATCATTGAAGATGACATCGTTTTTCGAACCTCCGATATTGCTGTAATTATTACGCAGGGCAGCATGCCCGAGCAAAGCCGTAAAGTGGCTGGCTCCTAAAGTTTTATCATAGGTCAGTACATTCTCAACGTTCCAGTTGATATAGTTGTCTTCGCTTCTTGATACCCCGTTGATCAATGTTTTGTGGGTGGCATCAAGATCATATTTTGGTGTATAACCGCGGTTGATCACCAATGCATATTCTCCGCCGAATGAGGTGCGGAAGGTTAATCCCTGCAATGCATCGGTAAGTTTTCCGAAATCAAAGGAAGCGAACGCATTTCCAACGGCTTTGTAAGTGTTGGTTGCGCTATTGGTATAGGACAGCATGGCGATCGGATTGGTGATCTCCTGCATGCCGATCCCGAAATCTTCAGGAGTGGCCCAGGTGCCGTCGGCGAAAGTTACCGGCACGATCGGCGGAGTATTGAGAGCCTGGATCAGACTGGTGGCGGCAAAATGGTCGTTGGCTCCGATTCCTTTGCTGTTCAGGTTGGCCAGGGTGATATTGGATCCGACTTTGACAAAATTCATATCCCAGTCGGTACTCAGCTTATAGGTAAAACGTTCGAACTGTGATTTGCCTTTGGCGATGATTCCATCCTGCTTGTAATAGTTGATGGAGCTCAAGAAGCTGGCTTTGTTGTTCCCCCCTGAGAAGGTGATCTGGTGATTGGATTTCGGAGCGTTACGGTTGAACATCTCGTCCTGCCAATCGGTGTTCCATTTCAGGGTATCCATCATGGCCTGCGAGAATTTCCAGGGCTGTCCGGCATTGGCGGCGGCCTCGTTCTGAAGCATCAGATACTGGTCCTTGTTCAGGACGTCCAGTTTGCGCCATGGATTCTGAACGCCAAGGTAATTTTCATAGGTAATCTGGGTTTTACCTGTTCCTCCGCGTTTGGTGGTAATCAGGATAACCCCGTTTGCAGCCCGCGCACCGTAGATGGCAGCCGAAGCGGCATCTTTCAGTACTTCAACGGATTCGATATCCGAAGGGCTGAGGTAATCAATACCGTATCCGTTGGTGGGCAATCCGTCTACAATATATAAAGGCTCAGCATCGCCATTGGTGCCGATACCCCTGATCCTGACGGATACAAAGTCGCCTGGCTGTCCTGAATTGTTCATGATGACAACCCCGGCGGTTTTTCCCTGTAAGGCCTGGTTGACCCTCAGGTTATTACCCCTGGCCATTTCCTGGGACGACACTTTGGCAATCGATCCCGTGACGAGGCTTTTTTTCTGAAGGCCGTACCCGACAACTACCGCTTCAGCAAGATCGAATGCGGCAATCTGTAACCTGACATTAATGACCGTACGTCCGGCAACAACTTCCTCTACTGTGAGATAGCCGACGAAACTGTACTGTAATGTTTTTTGATCATCGCCCACGTGAATCGTATACTTACCTGAACCATCGGTGGTAGTCCCGGTGGAAGTGCCTACGATCACCACGTTAACTCCTGGCAGGGCGCCTCCCTTGTCATCGGAAACAGTCCCCGTGACCACGTGCCCCTGTTGCGCCAGGGCGGAGCCTGCAACCATGCCGAACATCAGTACGGCAGCAGTCACTTTTAACAGTCGTGTAATTTTAACATTCATACATTAAGCATTAGGTTGTAAATTATTTAGAATTTCAATTGTTGTGCAGTCAGGCTAAATGAAGCAGAACGCAGATGTAAAATAAATGAACGCGGTTAACAAGCCAATTAACGCTTTTACATCAGGTTAAAGCTACCACATTAAAAACATGATGAGGTACGGAAAAATACATAACGGTCACATCCGGAATACATCAATACTACATCAGACGTTCAGCATGAACTCGATGAGATTGGCATCATGGGGGAGGTTCATCTTTTTCCGGAGCCGGTAGCGGCTGATTTCCACCCCGCGCGGGGAGATGTTGAGTAACGGGGCAATCTCTTTTGTGCTGAGGTTCATTCTCAGGTAAGCACACAACCGGAGATCCTTGGGGGTCAGTTGTGGGAACTGTTTTTTTACAGTTTTAAGGAAATTGTCATGGACAGCATCGAAATGGTCCTCGAACTGCTCATATTCATTGTCTGTTTCCAGGTTATCATCCACGCTGGCCATAATCTTCTTCAGCCGCTCATTGGTGGTTGGATTCTCTGTTTTGTCGGCAATTTTCACAATCTCCTCTTTCAGTTGGATGAGAAATTCATTTTTCTTCAATAATCCGTTTACTGAGGAGGCGAGCTGCTTATTCTTGTGAGTCATTTCAGCTTCGAGCTTTTCTTTCTCAAGCAAAACCAGTCTTTTTTCTGATTCGAGGGATTCTGCGAGGAACTGTTGCCGGGCCTGATGGATATCCTTTTCATGCAGGACCGAAATGTGCTTTTTGTCCCTGCGGATTTTTCTGATAATCACTCTTACACTGTATCCGATCGTCACCAGGATGATTAGAAAATAGACTGCAAAGGCCGCGAGACTTCTGTACCAGGGCGGAAGAACCCGGAATTCAATGGATGTATCGGGGGTTTCGATGTTATAGATGCTTTTTCCTTTAACCAGAAAACGATAGGTCCCTTCCCTGAGTCCGGTATATTCCTTGACATTTTCGGGCGACCATTCGCTCCTTCCCCGGTCATAACCTTCCAGCTCATAACTGAACAGCCCGTCTTCAGGATTATCAAAAAACGGCAAGGCAAATTCAATCCTGATATCATGAAAGGCAAACGGAATCCGTATCGGATTGTCCTTTTCCTGGCTGGCTGATGATGAGCCGCTTTTATTGGCAAAAACACCTCCGAAGAAGGTTTGGACCGTAGCACCTTTACCGGTCAATGACCGGATGAAACACTCAGGAGATTCCGGAAATTTCGAAGGAAAGGAAGGGTCGTAATGCGCAAAACCTTCCTCGCAGGCGATGAATATATTGGATTCATCAATAACGTTGACATGTTCAAATCCGCGTTTGGTGAGATTTCTCAAGGGGTAGAAAGGTCGTTTCTCCACAATCCTGGAATTGCCGCCTGCTGATTTGATGACTCCGATCTCTGTTGGTTTGAAAAACCAGATATTTCCATCGGTATCTTCGGCTAACGAATTGATGGGTTCTTTTCCAAGGAGATTATTGAATACAGCATCGGGTTCAAAGGAATCCGTCGATTTTTTGTACCGGTAAATTCCGGCGATAGTTGTGAATAGTATCTGATTATCAATTTTATAAACAGCGTTGCGGAACTTCGACGGAAGCCCGTCCGACTCATTGTATACGCGTACCTGCGTAGTAGACGTAAATGTTTTATCGGTCACCACGCGGAAAACACCCAGGTCGCCATGTGATATCCAGATGGAACCGTCAATATCTTCGGTAAAAAACCGGCTGCTTTCGCTGAAACCCGACAGCGTGTGATCAAATACCCATGAATTATTGCTCCGCCTGTAAATCGAAAATCCGGTATAAGTGCCTTCGAGGATGAATTCAGGCTTGGATTTAAGGTGCTGGTAATCCCAGCCACCGGCAATATCTGAGATCTGCACAGCCTTTTGACCGTTGATAATAAATGTTCCTGAATTATGCCCGCAGAAAAGCGTCCGGTCGATCAGACGGAGCGACCACACCTGGCCCTGTGTTCCGGGAACCGGAGTAAACTGGTCGTCCCTGCTCAGCGGATTCTCATAAGGAATCCATCTTTTGGTAAATAAGCCCTGGTTGGTTCCGGCATAGATCGAGCCGTTGGCATTGATTGAACTATATCCGGTACCGGGCAACGCCTTGCCATAGGTGTAATAAGTAATAGGCGAATTGATTTCGATAAAGGAGATTCCCTGGTCGAGACCAAGCCACAGGTTATTGTCCCGATCGGCAAAAATGCTCAGCACGGTATTGTTCTGCAAGCCCTTGGCCTGATTGATCTGCTGTACCGGCTTGCCATTTTTATCAATAATCAGGACGCCGTTCCGGATAGAACCGAAAGCAAAATGTTTTTTGTTGATCTGGGTGCCGCAGAAAATGAAATTCTCAATTAAAAAATCGGAAGCTTCCCGCGCCCAGGGTGTTGCAACCCTTCCGTCATAGAGAAAAAGTCCATTTTTTGCGGTGCCGATGATAACCCGTGTCTCATCGTAGGGGATGATGGTTTCAATATTCTTGCCAATAAAAATTTCACCGCCCGGGGCACGTTGTGCCTGGTTTCCTTTGATCAGGATAAGCCCGAGTTGACGCTCCGAGGTATATAAAGCCTTGTTGACCTTATGCAGGAAATTAAATTCCGTTTCAGGCAGGATGACATCCAGCACGTTGTTATGGTACAGGAATATTTTGTTTTTCGATTGGAAGTAGATTCCCTCGGGTGTCTCAAAGATCTTCCAGATATCGTTGAAACTGACCGCAATCTGTGGGAATTGCCGGGAAATCGACTGATAGGTCAGCATCCCCTTTACGTCAGGTTTCATCGTGCCAAAATCGTTGGAAAGACCCACATAGATCGTCCCGTTAACAGCCACGAATATTGCGCGATACATAAAATGATCGGGAAGCGAATATAATCGCCAGCGTTTTCCGTCGAATTCGAGCACCCCGTCATTATTGCCAAAATACATGAATCCCCTGCTGTCCTGCGTTATGCACCAGTTCTGGGTCGCCGCATTGTATACTTTTTTGGGATAATTGATCACATGAGGAATGCCGTGGTTCTTGACCTGTCCGGCGGTATCCAGCGAAAACATGACGATAGCCAATGCCAGGATCATCCTGAAAGGAACCATCGTCGGATATCTCATGGGTGCCATCATTAGGGTAGACCTAAGAATTATTGACACCAAGATAGAAAAATAATTCCGGCAGTGACTTTGGAAAGGCAGAAGGCAGAGGGCAGAAGGCAAAAATCCCGCTAGCGTGACGGGGTCCCTGCTGCACAAATCCTACTAGCGCGACGGGGTCCCCGCCTTCGCGGGGATGACACTTCTCTGAGGATTGTTTAGTACTATAAAGTATTAAGTTGAACTGAACGTACGTCGAATGTCTTTTTTCTTAAGATATAAGATCTTAAGACTAATTTTTGCCTTCTGCCCTCTGCCTTCTGCCTTGAACTTTACCCATTCTGCTTCGCCCACGTATCTTTCAGTCCCACCGTCCGGTTGAATACGAGTTTACCGGGTGTGCTGTCCTGATCCACACTGAAATATCCAAGCCGGGTGAACTGCAGATGATCAAGATCCTTTGTGGATTTCAGGGAGGGTTCTACTTTACAATGGGTGAGGACAGTCAGTGAACCGGGATTGAGGAATTCCTTGAAATTCTGATCCTTGTGACCATCCGGATCAGGATCATTGAATAGCCGGTCGTACAGCCGGACTTCGGCATTCAGGGCATGAGGGGCCGATACCCAGTGAAGGGTTCCTTTAACCTTGCGCGGTGCTTCGGCTGATCCGCTGTGACTGCCGGGATCGTAGGTGGCATGAATTTCGGTGACATTGCCTTCAGAGTCTTTGCTAAACGACTCGCACTTAATGATGTAAGCCGATTTTAACCGGACTTCGCTGCCTGGCGACAGGCGGAAGTATTTCTTTGGCGGATTTTCCATGAAATCGTCGCGCTCGATATACAACTCGCGGCTGAAAGGCATCATGCGGGTGCCGGCGGATTCATCTTCAGGGTTATTGACCGTTTCAAGCTCTTCAATTTTTCCGATCGGATAGTTATCGATAATCAGTTTTACCGGATTCAGCACGGCCATCACGCGTGGGGCTATTTTATTGAGATCTTCGCGAATACAGAACTCCAGCAGTGCCACATCGA
Organism: Bacteroidales bacterium; assembly: GCA_041662065.1. Lineage (GTDB taxonomy): Bacteria > Bacteroidota > Bacteroidia > Bacteroidales > UBA12481 > UBA12481. Next base: position 189,368 of record JBAZTE010000003.1, read on the forward strand.
TCACATTCTCCCTTTTGGCTATCCCAACCAGTTCGGTAAATGTCCGGATCGAGGCGGGGGTATATCCGCGCCGGCGCAGACCATGAAGGGTAGGCATGCGGGGATCATCCCATCCGCTCACATGGCCTTCGGTAACCAGCTGGAGCAGCTTCCGCTTGCTCATAATGGTATAGCTGAGGTTCAGGCGGGCGAATTCAATCTGGCGGCTGGGAAAAATCTCCAGTTCCTGTATAAACCATTCATATAGTGGCCGATGCGGAACGAACTCAAGCGTACATAATGAATGGGTGATCCCTTCAATGGAATCGCTCTGTCCGTGAGCCCAGTCGTACATCGGGTAAATGCACCAATTATCTCCTGTGCGGTGGTGGTGCGCATGGCGGATCCGGTAAAGAATGGGATCGCGCATCTGCATATTCGTCGATGCGAGATCGATCTTAGCCCTCAGGGTCATCGAGTCGTTTGGGAATTCGCCGGCCTTCATGCGTTTGAACAGGTCGAGGTTCTCATCCACCGGACGCTCACGGTACGGACTGGGTTTATCCGGCTCGAAATCAGTTCCGCGGGTGGCATTGATTTCGTCGGCCGATAGTTCGCACACATACGCTTTCCCTTTGCTTATGAGTTTCAGTGCGAACTCATACAGCTGTTCGAAATAGTCAGAGGCATAAAACTCCCGATCTTCCCAGTCGAATCCCATCCATTTGATATCCTTGCGGATAGCATCAACGTACGAAGTATCTTCAGTGATCGGATTGGTATCATCAAAACGCAGGTTGCATTTGCCACCATACTCAGTTGCGATGCCAAAATCCAGACAAAATGCCTTGGCATGACCGATATGCAGATAACCATTTGGCTCGGGTGGAAAACGCGTTTGCACACGGCCTCCGTGTTTCCCGGATTTCAGGTCTTCCTCAACAATCTGCTCGATGAAATTCAACGGTTTGGATTCATCATTTTTCAGGTCATCTTTTTCGTCAGTCATGGCGTGCAAAGGCTAAAAATTGAGGGTACAAAGATAGTCTTTTTTGACGTGAGACGTGACCCGTGAAGCGTGAAGCGAAGAAGAAGATCGGTGGACGAAAGAAAGATCGATAGCAGTGTCATCCCCGCGAAGGCGGGGACCCCGTCACGCTAGCACAATTTATGCTGCGGGGACCCCGTCACGCTGGCAGGATTTGAGAATGGATTTTATTTGTTATTTGTTTTTTGTCATTTGTTTTTTGAAACCGCCGGGTGTAGCTATCTTCGCCCCTCAAAATGAGTGCATATGGGCCTGATAAGGATTGAGCAGATGGAGTTTTACTCCTTCCACGGTTGTTTCGAGGAGGAACGGATCGTGGGCAACCGTTTTATCGTTGACCTCGAAATGGAGACGGAGATGACCAGAGCCTGCGAAACTGACCGGATCGATGATGCGCTGAATTATCAGACCGCCTATGATCTGATAAAGACCGAAATGAAGACCAACAGCTATCTGCTCGAACATATTGCCGGCCGCATCCTGGATGCACTTTTCAGCCAATTTCCCCAACTCGAAAAAGCTTCGGTCAAGGTGTCCAAGATGAATCCTCCGATGGGGGGGAAGATAAGGGCAGTGTCGGTGGAGCTGAAGAAGGTCAGAGGGCAGAAGGCAGAAGGCAAAAATTAGTCTTAGGTCTTAGGACTTAAGACAAAAGTTAAGTCCCAAGCCGAATGGTTCCTACAGCAGTTTTTCTTATTTCTTTGAGCTTAAGAAAATGGGTAAGTCCCAAGCTAAATGGTTCCACCACAGCAGTTTTTCTTATTTCTTAAACCTTAAGTCTTAAGACTAATTTCTGCCTTCTTCCTTCTGCCTTCTGCCCTCTGCCCTCTGCCCTCTGCCTTAATTTATAATCCTCACCGGCCCGAGCAGCCCCGATTCAAACAGCGCATCATCCTTCTTATAATAATGGTGTGTCGTGAAAGTATACCTTGGGCCCGGCCGTTTAGTGCCGTTCAGGATCCAATCCGGCCACTTGCCGTCTTTTACGCCGTCATCAGGCAGGGCCTCATCGCCGATCAGCCGGTTCGCCCACAGGTTGGCAACTTCGATGACCAGTTTATTCCCTCTTTTCCGGACAACATCCGTAATGTTTACCTGCCAGGGTGTAGTCCAGATGACTCCCAGGTCTTTTCCGTTCAATCGCACCCTGGCCATGTTTTTTACTATTCCAAGATTCAAATAGACTTTGGAATCTCCCGCGGCCAGAAAAGATTCGGGCAGGTTGAAGGTTTTCGAATAGGTTGCAATACCTGAATAGTGCCGGATTCCTTCCTCAGGCCGTTTCGACCAGTCGGTCAGATTCTCAAACTCCACTTTGGCCGGACCGCCCCATGCCGTATCAAAAGCAACGCTCCATGCACCCTCCAGGGTAGCAACTGTCTTTATATCAGGAAAATCAGGTTTTGAAGAGCCCTGGTTTGAAAGGTTCTGCTCCGGTTTATCGAAAATAATGAAAAAACTTTGTGAGGAATCAAACTTGATCGGGATGCTTACCCCCGCGGAGGTTGCCGTCAGGTTGTGCAGGGGACGGATCTCTCCGGTTACGGCATCCCAAAGTTCAGCCTTCAGTTGTCCGTCGCGGAACAGGCACTCCTCCTCAACAGGTTGATCGGTGCGGTTGGAAACGAAATAGATGTCGCGATCGGCTAATTTCCGGTGGGTGTACCGGATGGATCCGGCAGACGAAAAGTCCGGGACCACTCCTTTTTTCAGTAGCAGGGTCGCAGTGGAATCGTAGACGGGATAGAGTTCGGTAGAAAATTGTCCTGCCGGATTTTTTGCAGTGATCAAAGAGGCAAGGGCAGGAATGATCAGGTTTTTCCCCCACAGCTCGGCTGCCAGCGTCCGGACCTGTTCATCACAAGACGGGTAATTCACCAGTGACGGGGATTTGGATGGGGGATTGCCGGTGATGAGAGCCCCGGCACGTGCAAGAGAAGCGATTTTCATGAGCAGTCCGGGGGTCATGGTTTCAACATCCGGCAGAACCAGCACGCTGTATTCCGCCCCACCAGGGAAAACAATCTTCCCGTTGCGTACTTCAGCCGCCTTGAGCAGATTGGGCGAACAGCCGTCAAAAGAATAGCCTTTTTTATCCGGCAGCACATCGGTTCCCCCAAGTGCCGAGGCAGGTGCACGGAAAACGAAAGGTGCGCCTTCAGGGGTGAGGTACAAAATGTCAGCAACTGAAACTCCTTGTGAAAGAACATATTGGCATCGGGTAACATATGTATGATACCCCGTCACCATGGGCCACCAGGTTTGTGCCCGGTCCCAGTGAACACCATAGGGCCCCATGGTCACTCCGGGTTTCAGCTGGTCACCGTATGGTTTATGTGCAAAAGTGTGATAAACAAACCGGTTGATGCCGATGCTGAAGGCCCAGTCGCTCTGGTCTTTCATGTTACCCGGATATTTTTTCCAGGCTTCATACCAGTCCGCGGTAAAGGCTTCGGCAGCGACTACAGGTTTACCTTGTACATGAGCGATAGAGGTTGATTCGAGGGTGCTGAAGGCTGAATTGAATCCAAATTTATCGGTCCAGAATTCACACATCGGAACATCGGCCACCGCCCCAAGATCCAGGTCGGCTGTGGGATTCATGTCGTAGGGCTCTATTGACAGGCGAAACCCGTTCCGGCGGCCGAGCTCCTTAAAGCGCTCAGCATGGTTCTCCAGAACAAGTTCCTGCGAGGTCAGGCGCACATCCCACAGAAACCGCTCGCTCAGCTCCAGGTTTCCGACCGTCTGCCCGGCATAGGTGGGTAAGTAATTCAGCAGATCATATCCACGCCGTTTATTGAACTGGGCCCGAAAATCGCCGGTCCAGTTCTGCGACCCCATCTCCCAGCTGTCGATATGGATCATCGTCCAGCCCCCGCCGGTTTCCGATTTCCTGGGACCTACCTTTGTTAAAAGTTTGCCGATATAGGCATCAAAATGAGCGTCGAAAGCCACGGTATCAAACTTGTCGACCTCGAAACCCAGTCCGGGCGTTGGTGCCGGCCGGGTAACCGCGCCGTTGTTCCGCTTGCCGAAACGCAGAATGGTCCATTTGCCTGCCGGGACCTCCCATTGAAGGGTTCCATCGGGCTTCAGGAGATGGGTGAGGTCAATGATTTTCGACTGGTCAACCGCCGATCCCGGCAATTCGGGATAATTTGCCGGCGATGGCAGATATTGTTTCACCCCCTGCTGAGAGGTATATGGAGCCCTGTAGTAGAGCGCCTTCTCATCCAGATCGGGTATGGGATTTGATTTTTTCGGGGTGGGATAGGCGAGAACCGCCACATCTTCATACCAGTCATCACGGATCTGTTTCAGCTCCCTGGTCAGGGCTCCTTCCCCAAAGAAAGGCCTTTTAGGTTCGGGTTTCGGCAGGATGGCATCAAACGCCGATGGCCCCTTTACCTCGGTTGAGCTGGCCACCAAGTGCATCATCGACTGTCCGGGTTTCACCCAGGGTCCTCCGCTGCCGGCCCATCCGGGGCCTGATCCGAGGATGATCCTGATGCCCAGGCGTTCAGCCTCGCGGACGGCATGAACATACAAATCCTGCCACTCCTCGCTCAGGAAATCCACCTTGCCGCGCGGAACACCAACATTCACTTCCAGGAACAGGACATAGCCGATGCCGGCCTTTTTCATCGATTCCAGATCCCCGGTCATGGCTTCACGGGTGGTATTGCCATCCATAAAATACCAATACACACCTGGCCTGGCCGAATCGGGCGGATTCAGGAAGCCGGCCTTAAGGGTGTCGGCGGGTTGTTGGGTGCATTGGGTGGTGACCAGACAGGTCAACAAGGCTAAGAAGAACCAGATGGGCAGATGGTGGTGGCTTTTCATACGTTGGAATTTGTGCTAAAGGTACCTACAGTTGACAACTTTTCCTTAAGTTGTCAACTGTAAACTGAACCTTAAACTTCCCTCTGGCTGGAGGAGGTTTCCGCTGGCTCAAGGATGGCTTTCTGGTGCGTTGGACGGAGGGGGGTAGGCCAGATTTTAAAGTTGTCAACTTTAAAAAAAGTTGACAACTTTGTGGCCATGCGAAAATCTCTGCTGTTTTTCACCTTTCTGCTGGCTTTCATGATGATGCGGGCCCAACAGCCCGCCGATAGCTGGACCCGTTACCGGGGCAATCTGGATAACGGGTACAGCCTGGCCAAAAATGTTCCGGTACGCTGGAGTGACTCAACGAATTTAAAGTGGAAGGTGCCCATTCCCGGCCGGGGATGGTCATCGCCGGTAATCCTGAACGGCCAGGTATGGCTGACGACCGCAAGTCCCGACGGTAAAGAATTCCGTGTGATCGGACTTGATTGTGAAACCGGCAAGATCCTCAGGAATATCAAGACCTTTGAAGCCGTACCCACCCAGGAGACCCATCCGCTGAACAGTTTCGCTTCTCCCACCCCGGCAATCGAACCGGGCCGGATTTATGCCCATTTCGGCACTTATGGCACCGCCTGCCTGGATACAGGGTCCGGGAAAATCATCTGGAAAAGGAATGATATTCATTGTGATCATGGGGTTGGACCGGGTTCATCGCCCATTCTTTATAAGGATTTGCTGATCCTGACCATGGATGGTATGGATGTTCAATATCTGGAGGCATTGGATAAGAAAACCGGCAAAACGGTTTGGAAAAAATCGAGGATCGTGGATTTCGGCAACCTGACCCCGGATTGCAAGAAAGCCTTCTCAACGCCGGTAATTTCCGTAGTCGATCACATGGATCAGCTGATCAGCGTGGGTCCCCATGTGGTTGAGGCCTTTAAGCCACTGAACGGTGAGTTGATCTGGAAAGTCAGGTATGAGGGATTCTCAGCATCGGTCCGGCCGGTGATCGGCAACGGCATGCTCTTTATCAATACCGGTTTCGGACAATCCTGGGTGATGTCCATCCGACTGGGGGGAACCGGCGACATGACGGAGAAGGCGATCGTATGGAGCAACAAGAAAAACATGACTGCCCGTTCATCGCCCCTATATATTGACGGGCTCCTGTACATGGTGAATACGGCAGGACAGGCCAAATGCCTTGATGCCGGTACCGGGGAGGAGATCTGGACGCAAAGGGTGGGCCTGGAAACTTCAGCATCACCTGTATTTGCGGGCGGGCATATCTACACCACCGATGAAAGCGGACTGACCACCCTATTTGAGCCGGGCCGGAAGTTTATCAAGATTGCCGAAAATACCCTGCCTGAAGGATGCATGGCATCGCCTGCGGTGCTCGACGGGGCGATCTATATGCGTACCAAAGGGATGCTTTACCGGATCGGAAAATAATGGGAGGAGCCACGGCTCCTCCCCTACGCGCGGTTCCTCCCGATTACCAGCAGAATCACCCCGCTGATGGTCAACAATCCGCCGACGATCTGATACGCCAGCGGCAGTCTGCCGAAATAAAGGAATACCCCCAGCACAACGAAAAGTGAGGTAGTGCTTTGGATGATGGCAGCCCGGGAGGCCTCGATATATTTGAGGGCGGTGTACTGACCGATCGACGTCAGAAAAGGACCCATGAATGATCCGATCAGGATATTCAGGAATGCGCTGGTGGGGATCTTCAGACTCTGACCGTAAATTTTCAGGAGAACGGTGGCCAGTAACAACAGGAAAATCGCCCGGTTGATGGCCAGCATGGTCGGGGTAAGGGATTTGATGTGTTTTTTTGCCAGGATGGTTCGGACCGCATAAAAAGAGGTGCAGATCATCATCAGCCCCGAACTGCCGGTCAGATAGGAGGAGAGCGAACCGCCCTTGTGATAGCTGATCACAAAAGCGCCGGTAAACGTGAGCAACACCCCAACGACCTCCAGCCCCCTGAATCGCTCATGGAGCAGGAAAACCCCGAACAGCGTGACAAAAATATATTCCGTATTCCTTAAAAATGAAGGGATGGCCGGGTTGGGGGCAACGGAGATGGCACCGTAAAAGGTTCCGGTGGCTACCATTTCAATAAATCCGAGAAGGAACAAAACCCCAAGCGAGTTCCGGGTGATCGCATGGAATTTGCGGTGCTCGGCGGATCGCAGGGTATACAGGCTGTTCCACACAATCGCCATCGCAAACCAATAAACCCCGAACTGTGCCAGGCTGACCTCATTCAGCGCCGCCTTGCTGAATACATAAACAGTGGAACCGGCAACGGTAGCCAGTAAAACGTATGCGTACCCCTTGAACTCCGGTTTAAGTTTCATTATTAAGGAAAGGCGAAAATAATAAAATCCCTGATGGGAGCCCCTGCTGAATGACACCGCTCAAAAGAGGTGCGTATGAGAGCGTCACTACGTTAACATCGACAGAAGTGTCATTCCCGCGAAAGCGGGAACCGTGCCGCATAACATTACGTTCTGCAAGAGCTTTTATTAGACCCTCGTTGGAGGGTAGTGGTCCCCGCTTGCAGAAATCCTGCCAGCGTGACGGGGTCCCCGCCTTCGCGGGGATGACACTTCTCCGAAGGTAAAGTACGCCCTCAGGCCCTCACGTCCTCACGCACTCACGACTACCACAACCTTTCTCTTAGTTAAGCGTTTAACACCTGTCAAACAGTTTAAACAAGCCAAAATGGACAATAATGACATCATCCGCGACCAGGAAGCGGAGAATCGGGAATGGATTGATTCAATCGATTATATCATCGAAAAGGAAGGGTTTGAACGGGCAAAAGAGATATTGCTGATGCTTCAGACCCGGTCGCAATTGAAAGGGATCAATTTTACTTATCAGGGTAATACGCCATATATCAATACGATACCTGTTTCGCAGGAGTCCCCTTATCCGGGCAGTCGCGAGATGGAGCGAAAAATCAAAAGCATCATCCGGTGGAATGCCATGGCCATGGTGGTCAGGGCCAATAAGGAGTCGGACGGGATAGGCGGCCACATTTCGACCTATGCCTCGAGTGCCACCCTGTATGAGGTTGGATTCAACCATTTTTTCCGGGGTGGCGATGAAGGCCGGCTTCCGGATATGATCTATTTCCAGGGACATGCTTCTCCTGGAATCTATGCCCGTTCATTTCTGGAGGGAAGGTTAACCTTAAAAGATCTCGAAAATTTTCGTAGGGAACTAAAACCGGGCGGCGGATTATCCTCCTACCCACATCCCCGGTCCATGCCGGATTATTGGCAATTCCCGACCGTTTCCATGGGTCTCGGCCCGTTAACAGCCATTTACCAGGCACGTTTTAACCGGTATATGGAAGATAAAGGATTGATACCCAAATCAGATCAGAAAGTTTGGGCCTTTTTAGGCGATGGTGAGATGGATGAACCCGAATCGATGGGCGCACTTACATTGGCCTCCCGCGAGGAGCTGGACAACCTGATTTTTGTTGTTAACTGCAACCTGCAACGACTCGACGGGCCGGTCCGCGGAAACGGATCTATCGTACAGGAGCTGGAGTCAGCCTTTCACGGAGCCGGATGGAATGTCATCAAAGTGATGCATGGCCAGGACTGGGATCCGCTGTTTGAAAAAGACAAAGATGGATTGCTCGCCCGCCGGTTCGGTGAACTGGTCGATGGTCAGCGTCAGCGTTACATCATTTCATCCGGCGATTTTATCCGCAAGGATTTCTTCGGCAAATACGAGCAAACGCTCAAAATGGTGGAGCATTACTCTGATGAGCAGCTGGTGAAGCTCAGCCGCGGCGGCCATGATCCGCTAAAGGTTTACAATGCTTACAAGGCAGCAGTCAATCACAAAGGAGCTCCCACGGTTATCCTGACTTCTACGGTTAAAGGTTATGGGTTAGGAGAGGCTGGTGAGGGAAGAAACATCACTCATCAGCAGAAAAAACTCAATGAGGAGGAACTGAAATATTTCCGTGGCCGTTTTGGGATTCCCGTATCGGATGAAGGGATAGGGAAAGCCCCTTTCTACAAACCTGCCGGGGATAGTGATGAAACAAAATACCTGATGGAACAACGGCAGAAACTCGGCGGATCCCTGCCGAAAAGGATATCTGAAAAGGTGCGGTTCGAAATGCCTGAACACAGCATTTTTGAAGAATTCAGTAACTCATCGGGCGATAAGGATGTGGCAACCACCATGGTGCTGGTGCAGATCCTGACCAAGCTCCTGAAAGATAAAAATGTCGGGAAACTCATCGTACCGATCGTTCCTGATGAATCCCGGACCTTTGGCATGGACTCCCTGTTCCGCCAGGTCGGAATTTATTCACACAAAGGTCAGTTATACGAGCCGGTCGACCGGGAAAGCCTGATGTACTATAAGGAAGCGATCAACGGGGCCATACTGGAAGAAGGGATCACCGAAGCCGGATCGATGTCATCCTTCATCGCTGCCGGTACCAGTTATTCAACCCATGGGGTGAATGCCATACCGTTCTTTATCTTTTATTCGATGTTCGGATTTCAGCGTGTGGGCGATCTGATCTGGGCTGCCGGTGATGCCAGGGTCCGCGGATTCATGATTGGCGGCACTTCCGGACGGACCACGCTGGCCGGTGAAGGATTGCAGCATCAGGACGGGAACAGCCATTTGCTGGCGCTCACCTACCCATCGGTGAAAGCTTATGATCCGGCCTTTGCCTACGAAGTGGCCATTATTGTTGAAGAGGGGATCAAAGAGATGTATGTCGAGGGCAAGGATGTTATTTACTACCTCACGGTTATGAATGAAAAATACCCCATGCCGGCCAAGCCACCCTGCACCAAGTCTCACATCCTCAAAGGGATGTACCAGTACCGGTACGAGGAAAACAACATCCATAACGTCAATTTGCTGGGCAGCGGAGCTATTCTTAACGAGGTGGTCAAAGCTGCGGATATTCTGAAATCGGATTATGATATTCATCCGAACGTCTGGAGTGTCACCAGTTATAAAAACCTGTATGATGATGCCCGTGAGGTGGTCCGCTTTAACACCCTTAATCCCGATAAAAGAAAAGAGAGCCACATCAGGTTTCTGGTGGGTGACAAGCCCGGACTCTTTATTGCAGCAACCGATTATGTGAAAGCGGTGCCTCTTTCCGTAGCCACTTATTTCCCGGGTCAGTATGTTGCCCTCGGGACCGACGGGTTCGGACTGAGTGAAACCCCCGCATCCCTGAGGGATCATTTCGAAGTTGATGCCAAACATATCGTATGGACCACCCTAGTCCGGCTCCGCGACAACGGAAAGATGGATGATTCGGTACTGGCCACCGCCCGCGAAAAGCTGGCGATAAAGCCCAATAAAAAAAATCCGGCAGCTGTATAACCGCCAAACAAATCGAACATGAAACAAGAAATCAAGTTGCCTGAAATTGCCGACAATGTGGTATCGGGCTTTCTCGCACGCATCCTGGTCAAGGTAGGCGATGTCATAGAAAAGGATCAGTCCATCATCGAGATCGAAACCGACAAGGCAGCGACCGACATTCCATCGCCCATCGGCGGGAAAATTGTTGATATTAAAGTCAATACGGGAGATGAGGTTCGGGTGGGGCAGACGATCATGATGGTGGAGACGGGAGAGAACGTTAAGGACGTTAAGAATGTTAAGAATGGTGAGAACGTTAAGAATGTTAAGAATGGTGAGAATCTTAACGATTCTCCCGCTCTTACCTCTCTTACCTCTCTTACCTCTCTTAACACCTCTCCCCCTCTTACCGCTCTTAACATCTCTCCCTCTCTTAACGTTTTAGTTCCCGCCTCGCCCACTGTCCGCCGCCTGGCGCGCGAGCTGGGCCTGGATATAAGCAGGGTGAAAGGAACCGGTCCGGGCGGGAGGATTTCAGATGACGATATTAAGGTGCATGCCAAGGAAGTTATTCAGTCGCCGAAAACGGCTGAATTTGCCGGATATGCCGAAGTTCCCGATTTCTCCAGATGGGGGCCGGTGGAAATGCAGCCGATGAGCCGCATCCGGACCATTACCGCCGAGAGCACGGTGAGTTCCTGGCAGACGATCCCGCAGGTGGTACAGTTTTCCAAAGCTGACATCACGGAAATTGAAAAATTCAGGCTGGAAAGCAAAGCGGTTGTTGAGAAAGCCGGCGGCAAGCTCACCATGACGGCCATCTTATTAAAACTATCGGCCATGGCGCTGAAGCAATTCCCGAAATTCAATGCCAGTGTGGACATGAAGAACAAGCAGGTCATCTATAAGAATTACATCAACATCGGGATAGCGGTGGATACCGAACAGGGTCTTCTGGTGCCGGTGGTGCAGGAGGTGGACAAGAAGAGCCTGACCCAATTGTCCGTTGAGTTGAACGGCATTGCCGAGCGGGCGCGCAACCGCAAACTGACCAGCGAGGAGATGCAGGGAGGAAACTTCACCATTTCAAACCTGGGGGGAATCGGAGGCACCTCGTTTACCCCGATCGTATATCCGAACCAGGTGGCGATCCTGGGGGTATCAAAATCGGCCATGGAGCCGGTTTTCCGGGACGGGGCATTTGTCCCGAGGAATATGCTGCCGCTGTCGCTGAGCTATGATCACCGGTTGATCGACGGAGCCGACGGGGCCCGTTTTATGGTATGGATGTGCAGAGTACTTGAGCAACCATTTTTAACCTGGCTATAATGGAAAATCATCAGGTTGTGATTATTGGCGCGGGTCCGGGAGGATATCGCGCGGCTTTCATGGCAGCTGATCTGGGATTGCAGGTAACGCTCATTGATCCGCAGGCCAATCCGGGAGGAGTATGCCTTTACCGGGGTTGCATTCCTACGAAAGCCTTGTTGCATCTCGCAAAAGTTAAAGAAGAAGCGCTAAAAGCCGGAACATGGGGAATGGAATTCAAGGAGCCGAAGATTGACCGGGAGAAGGTTAAGCAATGGAAAGAAAGTGTAGTAAGCAAGTTGACCGGGGGGCTTGGGCAGTTGACTAAGGCGAGGAAGATCAATTATGTACAGGGGTGGGCGAGTTTTATTGATTCCGGGACTTTGGAAATCAAAGGCATAGGGCAGAAGGCAGAAGGCAAAAATCAGGAAGAAGAAATAAGTAATAAGATTGAGTTTGAGCAGGTGATTGTGGCGACGGGGGCGGTGCCGATTAAGTTGCCGTTTATCAAGGAATTTACCGACCGGATCATGAATGCGGAGATTGCGCTGGAGTTGAAATCGATCCCGAAGAGGTTGCTGATATTGGGCGGCGGGTATATCGGGATGGAATCAGCAACGATATATAAGGCTTTGGGTTCGGAGGTTTCGCTGGTGGAGGCTTTGCCGAACATCATGTATACGATGGACCAGGAGCTGGTGGGTATTTACATGAAAGCGAATAAGGAACTTTTTGCAGAAACGTGGTTTGGTACGCGCGTGACCGCGATGGAGGAGGAGGACGGGAAAGTTGTAGTTACGCTGGAGGAAGTGAAAGATGATGGTGTTGAGAAGGTTAAGAATGGTAAGATAGTTAAGAATGGTAAGAATGGTAAGAGTGTTAAGAAAGAGTTTGATGCGGTGCTGGTGAGTGTTGGGATGAGGCCGAATACGGCGGGATTGGAGTTGGAGAAGGCCGGGGTGGAAGTTGATCAGCGGGGGTTTATCAAGACAGATGAGCAGGGCCGTACAAACGTGAAAAATATTTTTGCCATTGGAGATGTGAGCGGTGGGATGCTGTTGGCGCACAAAGCCAGTTATCAGGGCCGGATTGCGGCCGAGGTCATTGCCGGTCAGAAATCGGTTTTCGATGCCAGGGCTATTCCGGCGGTGGTGTATACCAGTCCTGAAATTGCGGTTGCCGGATTATCGGAGTTGGAATGCCAGGAAAAGAATATTCCCTACCGAACGGTAAAATTTCCCTGGTCGGCCAATGGCCGGGCCATTGCCATGGGTGAGCCTGTCGGGCTTACCAAGCTGATCATTGAAGAGGGCACGGAAAGGATTTTGGGAGCGGGCATTGTCGGCTCCAATGCCGGGGATCTCATTTCGGAGGCCGTTTTAGGCATTGAGATGGCAGCACGGGCCAGTGACCTTGCTTTAACGATTCACCCGCATCCGACGGTATCTGAGACACTCATGGGGGCTGCGGAGTTATATTACGGGCATCCGGTGGATATGGCGCCGCCCCGGAAGAAATCGTGAGGCGTGAGGCGTGAGGCGGAAGAAAATCGTAGAGACAGGCCATGGCCTGTCTCTACTGGAACAGGAAGAATTGGCCGTTAACGAGTTCCTGAACGATCGGGGGATGCACCGGGTCGCGGTTGGTATCGAAAGAGAAAGATCCGAGAATGGTTTGCAGGTTTCGGGTTTGTGAAAGGGCATCCCGAAGTGCAGCTGCCGAAAGAGGGTTTGCCCTTTTAATGGCGTCAGCCAGGATGGTCAGGCTGGCATAGGCCTGTGCGGCAAACTGGTCCGGCCGGGAGCCATAAGTCGCGGTATAATTGGATACGAAAGCAGAGTTACCCGGGTTATTTGACGAATGGATCCAGGCACAACCGCAGATCGCGCCCTGGGAAGCCTCACCCGCCAATTCCCAAAGCTGTGAGGTATTAAAGCTGTTCCCACCCAGGAAACGCACGGTCGAAGGGATTCCCAGCTGACGTGCCTGGACCATTATCCTGGAAGCTTCGGCCACAAAAGCCATTATGACAATCACTTCCGGGTTGGATGATTTTATCCTGCTGAGCTGATCTGTAAACCCGGTATCTCCTTTATGCATGGTTTCCGTAGAAACGATGGTTACGCCGGTAGTGCTTTCGAAGGCGGTCCGGAATGCATCGACCCCCCCGATGGTATAAGGGTCATCGTCACCGTATATGATAGCTACTCTGGAATAGTTGAGTTTGGCGTGGGTAGCCTTGACCGTATTAGGAATTACTGCGGCTTCGGTGAGGCTATTGCGAAAAATGAAATCACCCATTCCGGTTATACCGGGAACCGTATTGGAGATGCCGAGTACCACCAATCCATTTTTCTGTGCCACCGTATCGGCCCTGAAGGCGCTATTGGAGGTGGTTGGGCCAATGATAGCCATTACCTGATGGTTAAAAATCAGGTCGCGGAAATTATTCAGGCAAGTGTCGGCCATAGACTGGTCATTCCTGAAAAAGGGAACAATTTCAAACCCTTCCAGATAGGATCCGGATTTAAGGTCATTCAGAGCCAGTTCCAGTCCGTTTTTCTGATTGATTCCATAGGGTCCAAAAGCGCCGGTGAGGGAAGTCACAAAACCCACTGGTATCTGAACGGTTTCAGGTTGTGGTTTTGTGCATGCGGAAAGAATCAGGACATAAGCACATATCAGGAAAATATTCAACCGGTTCATTGGCTAGTGGATTATGAATAGACAGCAAACTTAGGATAACCAATCTGGTAAACCAATTTTATTTAACAGAAGGGTTCTGTCCTGCTGCAAGAGGCAAAGTGATGTTTGATTTATCAAAGATTTGATGTAATTTTGCCCCCCAAAGCTGGTCACATAGCCAAGCGGTTAGGCACCGGTCTGCAAAACCGGCTACAGCGGTTCGAATCCGCTTGTGACCTCAACCTTTACAACCGATCTACCTGTTAATCAAGTAGATCGGTTTTGTGTTTTGGGGGTTTTGGCAAGTATTTGGCAAGTAAATTTTGAAAACCGGGGGAATTTCGTTGTTCGAGGTGCACTTTTCTCGGTTTCGGGAGAAGTTTTAACGCTAATTGAGGAGATGGATTTATTGGAAGGGGGCGGATAAACTCAATTCAAATACTATCGTACAATCATGAGTACCGGGTTACCATAATCAGCCAATTTCTTGTACAGATCGATATCGTAACTTCCCTTTTTTACCATTCCGGATTCAGGGAAGACCCAGTCAATGTAGTGGATTAAATCCTCTTGTTGCCTCAGTAATTGCACGGCGGAACCATTGGTAAAAGTTATCCTGGGGAAAAATTCTGGCCCTTTATCCAGGTCATTAATCAATCCGAAATAAATAGTCTTCAAGCGAGAAGTTCCCGTACCAGTTTTTTTATCATACACCACGACACTGTTGTGCCGTTGTACGATTCCTTGTAAAATTATCTTATCCTTGAATTCATAATATTGTAAAAACTGATATTTCTCACCTGATATAAGGAACTCATCATTGGCGTTGGAAAGCATATCCTTTTGATTAACATGATCCTTCCTGTGAAGGAAGACACATCTGATAGATGCTTCACCTTTATTATTGATGGTATATACCGTATCAATAAAAGGATCAAAATAGTAATAACCTTCAGCACACCTGCCACAGCTAAACCCTGGTCGATAGGGTATTTTTGAGATATCCAAAGTAGTTTTCAGACAGACTAAAGGGTTTTTTCCATTCCTGTCAATTGTAACAATAACACTGCCTTTTGAAACAATATAGTCCATAACAAGCAGAATTTTATCATCTGAAAGCCAGCGACCTGTGGAAAAACCGTAATAGTCGAATCCGTTTATCAGTTCACCGCTTTTTGAAAATATTTCAATGGTAAGATTATTCTTAAGCACCAAAATCTCTCCTTTTGAATTAATATTGAGGCCATTAATCGAGAGAAATTCCTTCGGTCCCTTCCCTTTTGTCAGAAAATCCCCGAGAAAATGACCTTTACGATCGAATTTCATCACCTTTCCAACAGTCTCGTCTGCCACCAGAATCAAATCATCCGAAACGGTATAGCGATCGACATTCTTAATAAACGAGCCCGGTTTTGCCTCCAATGGAACATACTGAACATTGCTTGCAATTGAGGAGAGTTTGCATTCACCAGTTGTTTCAAGTGCTTTTTCAAGATCAACCCGGATTGGAGATTGAGTTTGGCTCAATAACAATTGGATAGGTAGCCAGAGTAGTAAGAAAGAAATCTTAATTGTCATATGGAGATTGTTGATTAATTGAATAAAGGTAGGTGTATAGGTTCCAAATCCAACTAATCCAATACTTCTTCGTGCGTGGATTAAAAAAATGTGGGCTCGCCTCATTTGTCCTTGGCTTGGACTGGCGGGAGCATGCGGGGGTTGTATGATCCGTTTACCCGCAACAACCAAATGTTCCGCTTTCCTGAACCGGCGGACATTTCACACTTCCATATGAACAAAACACACAGCAGTCTCCCGGTCTGGGTTTCATAATCGTTCCACAATGGGTGCATTGGTAGAAGAAATGACAGGCATCCGTCGGCATGATCTCTTCCTTGCTGAAACCACAATCGGGACAGGTTATTACGGAATTAAGCTCAATGTCATTTGTCATCTTTCGAGTCATATTTTCAATCGATATGCAGTCACGTTGGGTAAGTGGTGGTATGGAATCATATCCCAATTGTTATTTTTCAATTTCTTTATTCTTGTTTTTTAACACCCTGGCATTCTTCGGTGAAATCACACTCTTGCCTGTTTTTTCCTCGATTTCTTTTCTGGTGTTCCCAGCGATGGTACCTCCTTGTCGGGCAATTATTTTATTTTGCTCAAACGTTTTAGGTTTCTTTTCCACAGATATTTCTGTGGTTGTAGCCTCCGCAAGCATATTCAGGACCAATTCAAGATTCGTCATATGATCACGGAGGTTCTCTTTCTTCAAACTTTTAAAATGCTTGTATTCTTTAGAAGTAAAACCGGCCCAGGCTTTTGTAATCTCATCAGTTAATATGGCAAATTCCTGGCCTTTCTTAACGCCCCGGTTTTCCCATTCATCGGTGAGCTCCTTACGAACCTCAATACTTTTCAAGCGTTGGTTAACCCATTCCTTTGAATATCCTTTTTTCATATAGGTTTCCATAGCGCGATCAAAAGTCAATTCAGGGTCTTGTGTTTCATCAATGCGCTCATTGCCAACTTTGGCAAGCCACATTTTAAAAGGCTCTGCCTTGGGTGATGGAATTGATTGTATTAACCTAAGTAATTGCTCAGTATCAGCAATATCGGTTTTCCTCATCTTGCCATCAGCTGCCGGCATTTTCAAAGTGTTACATTTTGTAACGGTTTCATTGCCTTCATCAGAAAGCCTTTTCTTCAATACCCTCCAATAAACCTGTGGATTTTCACTTTCCGTTAGTATGGCAATTACATCAACTATTGCAAAGTACCATTTCTCTTGTTCATCGTTCCAATGGATGCGCACCTTAGCGTCGTTAAAGAGTTTTATCGCATTTTCTTTTTCCATCTATAAGACCTCCGGATGTTTGAATTCAATTTTAATCATACGGAAAGATAATCATCGGTACCGGTTTTTCTGGCAAGAATTTGGCAAGTAATTTCCAATCCTCAATGAACCTGGACGGTTCTAAATGAATTTCAAATCCCGTAAGCGGAGCAATCGCAAATATGTGAATCATGTAAGTCTTTACCATTTATTTGTAACACAAACCCGGTGAAAAATGCCCTCCTTGCGCTCGATTAGCTGCCCTAAGTTGTTTCTAATTATATGATTATATGTCGGCCTTTACATACCATCTGCTCCAAATTCCCTCTTTTCTGCTTTTTGTCCTGATCATCGCCTTGGCAGCTACCCTCGCAGGACTCGCCACCTATCTTTTTCGCAAATACGCAAAACTTAAAATCCTGCGTTCGCACAATGAGGTCACCGGGTTTCTCTTTCTTGCCATTGCCAGTTTTTATGCATTCCTCCTGAGCTTCGTCGTGTTCATGGTATGGGGCCAGATGAACGAAATTCGATCCAACGTCAGCAAGGAAGGCAGTTCAGCGTTGGGGCTATACCGCGATATCAAGTTTTATCCGGATACCCTCGAATCCAAACAACTCCTGCTCGTTTACCTGGATTTCGTATATAACGTTATAGATGAGGAATTTCCAAACATGGAACAAATGAAGCCGAGCCGGAAAACTCCGGAATCGTTCGACCGTGTTTTTTATAAGATCGAACATCTCAATCCCAAAAATCCGTTTCAGATTCAGCTCGTATCGGAAATGTTCAACCACCTGAATGCACTGTCAACCTACCGGGGCCTCCGCGACGATTCCGCCAACCGGGAAATACCACTACCCCTTTTGTGGCCGATGATATTGGGTGCAATCATCACGATTTTTTGCGCCATGATGCTGGATATCGAGCATGCACGCCTGCACGTGGCCTTGAATGCGCTTTTGAGCATTTTCATTGCCATGATTTTCTACATTATTCTTTTGCTGGATCATCCCTACTCGGGCAGCTTTCGGATAAAACCGCAATCATATAAACAGATTTTTACCGTGGAACAATGGGATTCCGAACATCAAATTAAGAAACCAGATCAAATTATCAGCAAATGAATATCACCTCCCGTTTTTACAGAATATTTCTAAGCGGAACCCTGTGCATACTGTTTCTGGCTTCGTGCCGACCAAGCGCGACAAAAGCCGACGAGGCGTTTGATCTTGTGAAAAAAGAAAGAATGCTTTCAAACGACAGCAGTTTTGCTAGCGATAAAATAATCCAGGAGTCCATGAAAACAGTCATTGTGAAGAAAGATGACACTCCTGATGAATGGACACTGTTTAAGATGGAGACAGAGAAAAAACTACGACTGAATGACAAGATAATCAAAGAATTAGAATATTATCAGAACGCCAGTGGCAGCCTGCGCAGAAAAGTGGCAAGTCTTAAGAAAGACAACAACGATCTGAAAATCAGGTTGATTAGTTACCAGGAAGAAGTGAAAGCAAAGTGGGAAATGTTCAAAGCTTCGACGAGCCATAGTGCCAAAGCGATTGAGATTGAGCTGAGTACCCTGAAAAAAGCGTCAAAGGTTCCGTGATCCTTAAACTGAATGACCTCATTTCCATTGCCGCTTTACTGGTGAAAAAAACGTTCAAAAAATCAATCATCGGCGGACCTTCCTGAACACCCATTGCTAACAATGCTTATCAACCACCGGCAAAAATTAGTGACCACCAAGGCATCAGTGATGATGGGGCGTTCCGGGAATTTTCATCAATTCTAAGGTGATCTCTTTGGGGATTGGTCAATTTCAAGCGCCGGAGACTGGAAAACCTATCCGTTTGTTCCACAATGGTTTAAACGTAAGCGAGGATAGCCATCCCCGATGAGGATGGCCATCCGCGAAAAAAATGCCTGTTCCGGCAGCGTCCTAAAAAGGGTAAGGTTTCACGAGTTAGAATAGGATACTGATATCCAACTTGAATTCAGCATTAGCCGAGACCTGTATGTTGTTTAACAGGATTGAAGAAATAATGCTTATAGCATTTGCCATTCCATTAAACTCTAATCTTCCCGGAGATTTCGTATCTGAATAGGAAGCAACATGTACCTCATAATTTCCCTGTTCCAAAAAGCTTAACTGATAGGTTCCTTCATCATTTACTCTGGCACTGGTAACCGCATGGGTGAACATCTCGTTCTCTGAACCTGCTGCCTCCGTTTGCTGATTATACTGATCCTTCTTATAGGCATAGACAATTAATTCAGCGTTGGAAGTAAGGCTATTGTTGATCTTGCCTTTGATCAACCCGGATTCAGATACAAGAACGACTCTGAATGCGGACTTCATTTCTGCGTTACCGGCAAATGAATAATCACTGCCAGGGTTATCGCTATTACGTTTAATTGATTTCCGCAGGTCAAAATCAATTACGATATCGGTACTTTGATTTGAATCAATCTTGAAGCTTTTGTTGAAAGTGAATTCCTCCTTGGATTCTGAGCTAACCGCAAGATCATGTTTGTTGTCGTCTACGGTCATTACATAACAACCAGGAGATTTACCAGAGGCATCCTGTTGGTAATCAAGTTCAAGAGTAACAGTGTTGTAACTTTTTGCTTCAACATCATCTGACAAAAGAAGCTTGGTTTCACCCCTTTGATAAGCGGAAATATCAAATGTTTGCTTTTTAAAACCGGAAACAGCTTTACCATCTATCTTAACATTGGATACGGTAATAAAAGTTCCTTTAATGTTAGCATCGTCAGAAGGCGCGTCAGTCATTTTAAAATTCACGTGTCCGGTTAAGGCATCCTGCATACCATCTTTAGAGCACCCGATCACAAATATTGCAACCAGTACAATGGCTACGATTGGAAAGAATTTTGTTTTCATAGCTTTTTAAATTTAAATGATTTTGTGAGTAAAGACATGCGATTGAGATTTATCTCTTTTCTACCACAAGGTACCTGGTCAGTTTCCAAAATTCAGCTGGCTTTTCAATCTGAAGGTAGGCGACCTGGTTGTCCTGGTAGATTAACTGGTATGAACTGTCGGGATGTTCGGTGATTACCTCCACTTTTTTCGCAAATATCGGAAGCATCAGGGCAGTCCTCTGGTCGAGTTCAGAAAAGGACTGGTTATCGACAGTACTCTTTAAATCTGTGTTTCTGCCCAGTCCCAGGAATCCCCCTTCCTTCTGGATGATACCCTTTTCCTTAAGTTCCTTCGCCGTCCCTGAAATATAATAGACTTTGTTCAGTTCATTGTCTTTCGATACAATAACCTCTTCCCTGGCCGCAATAATCTGTGATTTCACATTGATCGAGTCTTCTTTCGCTGAATTATCACTTTTTAAACTCACTACCTCAACGTTCATCTCTGCAATTTTACGATCCCGTTGTGCGAGGTCATACGTAAGCTGCTTAATGCTGTTGTTCTGGTCGGCGATATCCGTATTCAGTTGGGCGATTTTATTTTTAAACGATTGAATTTCAAAACCAGACGCTTTCATTTTTTTATTGAGTTCCTCGATTTTAATGCTGTTTTGCTCAAGCATTTCATTCATCAATTTTATATCGGCGACCAGAATATCCTTCTTTTCCTTGGATCGCTCCGTCGAGACTACCGATAGCTGACTCCTTTTATCCCTCACGAAAGTCAGGTTCCGTTCAATTTCGTCAAAGGTGGCAGTCATTACATTGACCAGCGAATCCCTCAACCTGATCGTCGTGTTTAAATCGGCATTTTGGGTGTTTAACTGGTTGATATGTTGTCGATTGATATAAAATAAAATTGAACCTGTAACAACAATTGCCAGAAGTATCCCCCCCGCAATAATATTCACCATCGACTTTTTCTCGGTTTTCATAATTTATCTCCTAAGATTTATTTTTCATAATTTCTTCTGAATTCAAGATTCAGGGAACTCAAACTTTGATCCAATCGAGGAGTATTTAACTAATAGCGTGGATATTAATAAGTTGAGGTTTTTAAGCCATAACCATTTTCTATCAATTTGATAAGCGTTTATCAATTTGAACAATGGCAGGGAGAAAATTCGGGAGAATACAGGGGTGAAAAATCAGTCGCCGTCCTTCAGCATCCTGTATATGGTTGCAACGCCGATATCCAGTTTTTGGGCTACCAATTTTATGTTGTTGTCGTACTTTTCAAGATATTTTTTTACCGTCCGGATATTGATTTCACGAAGGGTCATTTCCTTATCGAACTGATCCGTTAAGAGAACTTCATTGCCCAGGACAATATGTTCGGGGCCGATCTCACCGGTAGTGGATAAAGCCACGGCGAGCTCCATCACTGATCTTAATTCCCTGACATTGCCAGGGAAGGCATAAGAAAGCAGTTTATCAACCGATGCTTTGCCCATAGATTTCACCGGCAGGTTGTTTTCGAGGCAGAATTCCTTGATGAACTGACGGGACAATAAAATAATGTCGTTTCCTCTTTCCCTGAGGGGTGGTAATTCTATTGACAATCCGTAAAGGCGGTAATATAGGTCCTGTCGGAATGAACCTTTCAATACGGCATCCTGCAGGTTACGGTTGGTTGAAGCGATGATGCGGCAATCGGTTTTAACCGGGATATTGCTGCCGATCCTCACTATTTCCTTTTCCTGTAATGCCCGTAACAGCTTTGCCTGTAGTGAAATATCCATTTCCGTAATTTCATCGAGGAGAAGCGTCCCCCCCCGGGCCTCCTCAAATTTTCCGATCCGCCGGATATAGGCTCCGGTGAATGCCCCCTTTTCATGTCCGAAAAGCTCACTTTCGGTCAGATCCCTGGGGATGGCGGCCATGTTAACAGCAACAAAGGGTTTACCTGCCCGAGGGGAATTGTAATGAATGGCTTTGGCAACCAACTCCTTGCCTGTTCCGGTTTCACCGGTGATCGTAATTGAAATATTGGTCCGGATGGCTTTGTCAATCAGTTCGAATACGTTTTGTATAGGCGGACTATTACCGATTATGGCGTTTTGATAGTTGTATTTCTTTTTTACTTCATGGCGCAGCGTGACTATTTCCCTTTTCAGGTGAACACCCTCGCGAATGTTATGCACCGTATTCAGCAGCCGGTTCCTGACGTCTTTCGATTTTACAATATAATCGTAGGCACCGAATTTCAGCAATTCCACCACCACTTCAATTTCATCCTGCTCTGAAATGACAATCACCTGTATTTCATCATTCTCCGCTTTTATCTTTTTAAGGATTTCGAGTCCCTGCATGTCGGGAAGCCTGTAATCGAGCGTCACCACATCGGGTTTTTTGTACAGGTTTTTAAGGCATTCCTTCCCGGTGGTGAACGACTCAATTTCATAATCGGGATTCAGCGAAAGGTCGTGAACCAGCATCCGGTTATACCATTCATCATCTTCGACAATAAATATTTTTAAAGGCTTCTCATCCACGTTGCACGGATATTATCGGAAAGATACTGATTTTTCAAACGGCTAATTTAAGGGAAAGATACTCTACGTGTAATGTTCCTCCAGGTATAGCTTCAAAAAAGCAATAACATCTGCCACTTCGGCTTTTACCGATTGAAATATGGTGATCACCGATTCGGTCCCTTGGGCTTTCCTTGCCTTTTCTTCCAGCCGCCTGATGAGTGCAACCAGATTGACAGCTCCGATCTGTTCACAGGACGCGACAATTTTATGCGCATCTTCAGATACTCTTTCCATTTCTTCCTGTTCTATGGCCTGTTGAATACGTACGACAGCCGATTCTGTCAAATTGATGAAAAGCAAAACCATTTTCTGCAGATATCGGCTATCACCGTTGGCCAGGCGGATAAGTGCCCCGGTATCGACAGGGGAACCGGGGTGATCAATTTTACTATTTCCCTGCGGAGGCAATGAAACCAGGATTTCATAAAGTTCTTTTTCTCTATAAGGCTTGGAAAGGAACCGGTACATTCCTGCATTTTTACTTGCCAGCTGTTCATCCGCATTATTGATGGCTGAGACAGCGACAATCCTTGCGTCAGGGATTGTCCCGCTGATGATTTTTGCAGCATCGAAGCCATTCATTTCCGGCATGTGCAGGTCCATCAGGATGACATCAAAATTCTCTTGGGAAGCTGCTTTTACTGCTTCTTTTCCATTTTTTACCTCAACGGACCGTACCCCCCATTTGTTGAATATATTTTTCATCAGATAGGCGTTGAATTCGTCGTCATCGGCAATCAATACAGAAAGTTCTCCGAAAGATGATGGAATCAGCAAACCATCCACTTCGGCTTCAGGGATATTTTGTTTATCGCCCCTGTTGTATTTAATGCTGACCAGGACTTGCGTTCCTTTACCCGGTTCGCTTTTCACGTCAATCTGTCCTCCTTGTAATTCAACGAGTTTTTTGACAATCGATAGCCCCAGCCCGGTGCCCTGGTATTTATTCTTCGAAGGATTCCCCGCCTGAACAAATTCATCAAAAATGATCCTGATGTTATCCTTAGAAATGCCGATGCCGGTATCTTCGACCCTCATTTTCAACTCAAATTGAGTATCAGTTATTTCCTCAGCCTCCATTTCTAAGATAACACTCCCCTTTTCGGTGAATTTTACCGCATTGCTGATTAAATTGATCAGGATCTGTTTTAAACGCAACGGATCACCTGCCAGTGCATCCGGGATTTCTCCTTTCCATTTGGAATTCAGGGAAATGCCTTTCCGGAATGCCTCATGTTTTTGTATGGCCAGCACTTCTTCACAAATTTCGAAAGGTGAAAAATCAATAGATTCCAGTTCAATTTTATTTGCCTCGATTTTTGAAAAGTCCAGGGTGTCATTGATGATATTATTCAGATACCTGGATGATTTGGAAATTACCGTAATCAGCTCTTTAACTTCGGGATCCATTGTTTTTTGCAAAGCCTGTTCAGTCAATCCATAGATGGCATTTACCGGTGTCCTCAATTCATGACTGACATTTGCGACAAATTGTTCTTTCGCTTTGGCCAGGTTTTCAGCTTTTAGCTGTGTATCGCGTAAAGCATTCTGGTAAGCTCTCGATTTTTTCAGGTACTTAAAAAGTACAAAAAGTGCGATTAACAATAAAACCACTGCAATGATGGTGAATGCTGCCAACTGATTGTAGGTTTTAGCTGCCAGCCGGTCGACCTCGATTGTTCGCTCCGTGAATTCATCGGATTTCTTTTTTTCGGTCGTGGCAATAAGGTCGTTCAATTTTTTATCAAGGGCAATATTCTTTTCAATCAACTGTGATTCAATTATTTCTATGTCCCTGCTTTTGTTAAGAATCTCAGATTCCAGCAAACTGATTTCCTGCTTCATTTCATCTGTCCCGTACGCATGCTCCCGATAGATGGTATCGATGATGATTTTTTTATTGCCAAAGAGTTTTCGAAGGAAACCTTTCTTTTCGGTCTCAACGGTTATCGTATCTATTTTTTGTTTTTCCAGTTTTGAGTAAATCTTTGTGAAGGTGGGTTTTAACCCTTTGGCTGTTTGATGAAGGAGTAAAATTCCCTGCCACAATTCCAGTTTTTCCAGGGCGTACCTTTTAACGGAATCATTAAGCATGATATCATGGCTCTCTTTGAAAGGTAACTTATAAATCCCGGTTAATTTGACAGATATTTGCTGTAAGAGCGTGTCATATTGCATGAGGTCTTTCTGGTTGTCGGTCAGTATGTATACACGCACACTATTCTCCATAAAAGCAAGATCGTTAGCGATATCCTTTATCAGAAAAAGCCTGTTGTCGGGTTGTGCTTCGCGATGGATGGAAAACACAATTTTTGATAGGCTCAGGTAAGCAAAATACCCTGTGGTTACAACCGCAGTCCCGATCACCAAAGCAAACAGGACAATTTGTATCTCGATTTTGAATTTTGACATAACGAGCCCCGGACAATTTCATCCATTTCACAAATTACGAATAAAACTCAGCTTTAGTCGTTTATCATAAGACATCCAATGCTTTTATAAATCTGCGTTTGTACCTTTCATGTTTCAGGCTTGTGATGATTACTTTCATTTCACGACCTGAGGAGGCATGGATAAATTCACTGTCTTTTCCTTTTGGATTTGTAACCATAGTCACATGGCCGATCACATTTCTGGTAGGGCTCAAAAACAGGAGGATATCTCCCTTCCTGACACTGTCGATCGGGATCTCTTTCCCAAAATTCCTGAATTGTGAGGTGCTTCGGGGTACCTGGATCTTAAAATGCCGAAATACAAAATACACAAATCCTGAGCAGTCAAACCCATTTTTGCTGCAAGCCCCTTCAACATAAGGCGTGCCTAATAATTTCATTCCAAAGCTCACAATGCTGTCCCTGAGGGAAGCATTGACTTTATCCGGATTGATTTGTGCAACACGGGTCATGGTCTGATCCCGATCAGGGCCCCATGTATCTCCGCCCGACCAACTAAAGGCGCTGATAAACAAAACAATTACCGATAAACAAGTGAGGGTTGCATATTTCATGACCGATACGAATCATATTCATGAAAGGTGTATGATTTTTCAACGGCAGAGGTTACGCTTTTCTGAAAATAAGTTACATCATTCACACACTCTCAGCCGGCCTTGACATTTTTGGCCGGTCTATAAGTAAAGCGGATGATCAAATAATCATAAAGCGACATTTCAATATCGGAATCAAATTCCCAAATTGTAAGAACATCTTTCACAAAACTTCGACCAGGGAAGGTGTCTGCTTTTTTGATAACTTTATGACTTGTTCCTTGTTAGATAATAATATTAACCTAAATACCTTTCGTCATGAAAAAAGCCATACTGTTTGCCCTGCTCGGTGGTATCATTCTGTTTGCCTGGCAGTTCCTTGCATGGGCGATGCCCAATTTCCATAAGAAAGCCCAGGAATACTCGCCCGTACAGGACGAGATTCTGCAGTCTATTCAAAATTCCGGCCTGAAACAAGGAATGTATGTTCTTGGTCAGCCCGATCCGAAACAATCCCGGAAGGAATACGATGCTAACATGAACAAATATGAAGGTAAACCTTGGGCGGTGCTGAACTATCGCGATAAAAACGATTCCCGCATGGCCATGAACATGATCCGCGGATTCATCATGATGGTTCTGGTTTCTCTGATATTCTTCTGGCTTGTTCGGCAGCAGAAGGATCCGACCCTGATGAAGCGAATTTTACTGGGATTGGGGATTGGCTTGATCGGCTTCATGTTCATTCCGTATACCAATTTTATTTGGTTCAAGGCTCCTGATATCTGGGCCTACCTGTTGGACGGATTTGCCCCGTGGATCATCCTGGGGTGGCTGGGCCATAAATTGGCGTGAGCCGTCGGAAAAACAGGCACGGAGTCGACTGCACACAGGGTGACACTGGGACCGGCTAACTTCATTCGGCGGGTGGCGGTCAACTCTTGCGATTGTTCCAGTATTATGATCATTTAAAAAGTATTCCGTATTCGTACGCTATTCTTATTTAGACTGATTATAAATAATATTATATTTGCAGCAAAACAATCGCAATGTATAGACTACTTTACTCGCTACTTCTTTGTTTTACTGCAATTTCCATCTTTGGTCAGCAGGACAACTCTCCCCAAAACCTGGCCTCTGCACTCCTCGCCAAGACCGGTCAAAAACTTAATATCGGTGGATATGCTCAAGTGGATATGACCAACCAGCTGCAAGCCGGTAAAAGGTCCAACACCAGTTTGGATGTTTCAAGAATGGTCGTGAGCCTGGGATACCGATTCACCGACAAAACTCAATTTATAACTGAGGTTGAATTTGAACATGTCAAGGAGTTATATGTTGAGCAGGCTTTCTTACACCACACGTTCTTCGATGCCCTGAGCTTTCGTGGCGGTCTGATGCTCATCCCGATGGGTATCATAAATGAGTATCATGAACCCACCACTTTTAACGGGGTGTTGCGACCGATGGTGGATAATCTCATCGTGCCAACCACTTGGAGAGAGATCGGTGCCGGATTCACCGGGCGATTGCAAGAGATCGGACTTAAATACCAGATTTATCTGGTAAATGGTTTCAGCAGTTTTGGTTCTGATCTTAAGGGAACACTTAACGGATCAGGTTATTTGAGAAACGGTCGCCAGAGGGGGGCAAAGTCATTTCTTTCTGCTCCAAATCTTTCGGCCAAGGTTGATTATTTCGGAGTCAGGGGATTAAAGCTCGGTTTGGCCGGATATTTCGGGGATACCCAATCGTCACTGTTCAATAACCTGGACAGGTCGGATGAAGCAGGCATTGCCCGCGCAGATTCTACCATCGTCGGAATAAATATGCTTGGGCTGGATGCGCGCTATGGCTGGAAAGGATTTCAGGCACGGGCACAAATCATTTATGCAAAGCAATCTAACAGTGCTGCTTACAACGATTATACCAACAGCGATCTCGGGGCATCGGTTCTCGGCTTCTATTATGAAGAGTCTTACAACTTGCTCAAGCTTACCTCCAGCTCCCATCAATTGAATGTTTTCTGTAGGTTCGAGCATTACGACACCCATTTTTCAGTGGATGCAGGTGCGGTACGCCAGGAAAAATACCGTGTTAATGAATATGTGTTTGGGTTGGGTTGGAAACCTGCCGAAGGGGCGGTCTTTAAAATCGATGCCCGCTTGCGTAAGGCCAAAACTGAAAGCAGCTATACCCCTTACCTGAATGCCGGTATCGGTGTATGGTTTTAAAAAAGAACAATCATGACCAGGCTCATCTTAATAATTGCTGTTCTAGGCAGTCAGGCAGCCATCCCGGAGCAGCCCTTGTGGACCGCCTACCACAAGCAGGTCGACAAAGAGCTTACGAACTTGTCAGCTGCCTACGATAGATCAGAATATTTTAAAACCGCCGATAGCAGGGAATTCTACCGGATCAGGAACCGCTCCGGGGAACAAACCGGAATACTTGTATTGACTTCTGCTCAGGGTCGCTTTGAACGATTTGATTTGATGGTGGTGATTAACCCACCAGGCACGATCAGGTTCATCAGGGTATTAAAGTACCGTTCGGAATTTGGATCAGAAATCACCAATAAAGGCTGGCTCTCCCAGTTTTATACCCATCCGGGCAAAAAGTTTGAACTGCACAAAAATATTGATGCCATCTCAGGAGCCACTTATTCATCCCGCGGACTGATCGATGAAATCAATTCCCTCCTGATTACAATGAGGTCAAATAACCCGCCGCATTTAGTGGACCGGTCACTTTCCCGCAATTTTGCCTGACGAGGAATTAAGCTAAGAGTAGCCCATTGTCCTTACCGTGGGAGCTTTGTTTGAACCGGTCCTGTCAAATCAAATGAAACATAGGTATTACCACCCTTGACCAAAGCAGATACCGGTCCTTGATCCCACTTTCCTTCTAATGTGAATGAGACCAATCGCGATTCATTATCTGCATACCCCCGGTCAAATTTTACCCATTCTTTTAATGATAATGTGGCATCGAACTTTTTCAATGAGCCATCCTTACCCTGCACATATAGTTCAGTACATTCCAAAATGACAACCTGATCTACTCCTGCTCCTGGAAGTGCCGGTAGAATGTTCAATCCCCAATGACTCAAGGCTGGCTTTTGACCTGAAACCACGTTGTACGTGAAAGTGGAGTTTCCTTCAGCAGTCAACTCCATGCCCAGAAAGGCAATGGTTGCGATATTTCCAAAATTAACCGGGAGATTAATTGTTCCTGACTTTAACTGCGGATTTGAGGTGGCGGTCAAAGTACTATCATTGATAAGAGTTTGCTGCTCTTTCTGACAAGACACTGCGAGGACTAACAGCAAAATTCCAACCATTTTTGAAAAGAAAGATAATGGTTTCATAGCTCTATAAGTATAATGGTGACAGTTAACAACCGGCAAGTTCGAAATAGTAATGCATTAAAAAAAATAAAACTGAAACTATTTTAATTCAACCTGTTAACGGTCAATTTTAAATGACGAGCGGCTAATCTCTCTATGTAAAAGAGTGTTTAACTTTTCAGATTGAAACAGACTGGAACTCGCGGATGCGATATTTATTGGCTGGGACTTCATCAGCGATTTTTTCTAAATAGGCTTAATTTAATTTGTATTAATTTGTATTGTTTCAGTTATTTTTGCAAAATATAGTGCAAATAATAAAATATAATTTATGAAAAGAGATAAAATTATAGTTAAGAACGCCCACACTAATAATCTCAACCATATTAACATTATTAAATATGCTGATTGGATAATCGACATGGGTCCGGAAGGGGGGAAAAAAGGAGGAGAACTGATATTTCAGGGATTACCGGAAGATATTATCAATTGTGATCATTCTATTACCGGGAAATATCTTAAAAGAATGATTTAATCAGCCCCTGTTAATCCTATCCGTTATTATCCAACAGCTTGTAAATCAAAGATTATAACACCGATTCTCCATAAACCTTTCCAACCGTACCGCCATTACTTAATTTAAGAAGATCAGCTCCAAAAACGTCACCGGCATTAATTCTGTTAATATTTCCATTCTCAACATGAATCAACCCCAATCCAATTTCAGAACAAAGGATATTATTTAATTGAACGGTTTCAATTTCAGTGCCATTATTAAACAGCAGGCTGTTTATCCGGTTTGCGTAGATATTATTCATAAACAGGGTCCTGATTTTACCGGTACTGTATGTTTCAATCAAGCACCCGTTTTGTTCTCTTTCTGAAGGTCTGATGATCTCAACATTTCTCACGATCATATTATCGACGACAGCCATGACCTTAATATAACTCGCACCGGACGCTTTATTATCTGTTTCATAAATATGGAGCCCGTCAACTACCAGTGATTTAATGAAAGTAGTCTTCGATTCACTGTTTGGCCATCCAATATCCAATATTGACCTGGTGTCTGATGGATTATGATGAATTATGTTCTTTAGAATCAGGCTTTCGATTTTCCCTCCCAACCGGAAAAGAAAAGGTGTCGTATAAGTGTAATTAGGTTTGGATTGCTGCAGATTTATCGTGTCAAAAACAATACTTCCGAAATTTCCGCCCTTCCCTTCAAAAAAAGGATTAATATAAAAACCGAAACTCCTGTATGTCCCGGTGACATTTTTTATGATTACCCGGTCTAACCGGCCGTCGTCGCGGGAAAGAAGCCGGATGCCCTGATCGGCGTTATTGAGGAACACTCCATCGATTAAGACATCCGTAATACTGGACACACTGTCGTTTTCATCGGGAGCCAATGCAATAAAATCATCGCCGGAGGTTCCCTGGATATTCCGCATGGTCAGATATTGCCCGGGCCCCCAAAAATGAATTCCATCCTGATTTTGAGCCTCCATGTAACCAGGCAGGTCTATTGTAATGTTTTCCATGTTAACACGGAACCAATTGGCAATAAGCATGGCAAAGGTGCGTTGATCGCGAATGGTAACCTCACGAATAGTCAGGTTTTCCACCCCATAAAATTCCATCCCAATCACCCATATTTCCTTACCTTGTTCAGTCAAATGGTGAACCTGATTTTTACAATTTTGATTGTAAGTGCCGCCCCGAAGCGTAATATTTTTATCTTTCCGTTCTCCTGTTTTATTCAAATTTGCATTTTGTATAACCGAACGGTTTGATTGGGGCGCAAGAAAGAATCCGCACGATGAATTCAAACATTCAATGGTAGTATTGGAATGTATATTGATTCCCCGGATCAATGCAGCTCCATCCATAATAAAGGTCAGACTGCCTAATTCCAACGCTTTATCTAAAATTGATTGAATCTTTTTAGTGTCGTCAGTTCCGCCACCTGAATGAACGTTACTGTCGAGTTTTACACCCGCAAGGCTTGCATAAATGATAGTAGGACTAACAGAGACATTCAGGAACTTTTCATCAACCGTTTTGTTGCTGTCCAGCGCCCTGGCGGTTAGTGCATTTAATAACACACCACCGGAAGTTGCACCGGCCACAATACCTAGTATTTTTCTCCTATTCATAGATTCTGCTTTAATTGTGAATTACTTTGTTATTTGGTTAGATATTAAGAATGAGTGAAAATAGCGAAAAAGAGCAATTCTGACGTCAAGAAGCCTTCCTAAAAATGGTAAGGCTTCACAAATAATTCGTTTCTATTCAGCAATCTTCACACAGATCAACCGGCTTTGATCATGCATTAAGAGCCTGCCGTCTGCCAGGGCGAGAGGAGCCCAGTTCTGGGTGGAGCCACCGATTCTGGTAGCAATGGAATTCTCGTCGCTGGTGCTTTTTGATGCTAATATCTCCGCCTTTGCCAGTGGTTTAAATCC
Source organism: Bacteroidales bacterium (assembly GCA_041662065.1). GTDB lineage: Bacteria > Bacteroidota > Bacteroidia > Bacteroidales > UBA12481 > UBA12481. The sequence goes on from JBAZTE010000003.1 coordinate 220,741, forward strand.
TGTAGGACCGGGTTCCCTCGTTAAACAGGGTCGGGGAGGTATGTTTAGAAGAGGTCGCCGGAGATTGTTTTTTTAGGTTTTTTCACCTAAAAATGATGGTTTGGAGAAAAAAGGGGTGACAGCGGAGGTAAACCTGGAAATGGAGGTGCTCCCCCATGTGAATCATGTAACTCTTTTTCATAATTGTATAACTTTTTCCAACCTGATGGGAAGCATCTTTGCATTGAATTAGTATATCAGTATGGAAACTCAAATGACAAAAACCAAACCTTGCCTTCAAAGCTTCAGTAAGTCTCTGACAGCCTCCTTAATGGCTTGCGATTTGCCGATCCTGATTGAACGGATGAAACACACACCAACCTGGTCATTAGAAAAGCTTCATGCGGAGGTCCTTTTACAAAGCCCTGCCAGGCAGATCATGCTTACTTCATTGCGGGCAGGTACTGAAATCGAATCTTATCAGTCAGATCACTCGGTTACTTTTCATGTTATTGAGGGGAAAATTAAAATTCATACCAGGAACGGATCCATAACCCTTGGTCAGGGTAAAATGCTGTTAATTGAGGAGAAAATGAAGTATAGCCTGATAACCGGGGAAGATACCGTGCTTCTGTTAACGATAGTAAAGGATACATTGTAACAGCATTAAATCCAATAAAATGAAAAACCTAAAAAGAATTGCATCACTGGTCCTATGCACGGGATTCCTCCTGTGCGCGACCTCTTGCGCCGTTTTTGTGACTCCGGGCCAAAACCGGGGACAACACAGGGGGTGGTTCAAACAATCCTATTCCCAGGGTCATCCGGGCAGAATCAACCAGGGAAATCAAGGGAAGGCATTCAGGCAGTCGGATGCCGTAAATCCTCCCGGCAAGAGCAACAAGGGAAAACATAAAGGGAATTATAAAAAGTAATCACCTTAAACAGATTTAACAACAGCATATAACTGAAAATGACATTTTCAATCATGTGGAAGGGGTAATATTATGAATATGAAAAGAATATTTGGGGGGATCCTTACTGTCCTTGGAACAGGCGGCCTTATTTATGCTGCGGTTTTATTTGTCAAAAACTCCAGCGGGGAAGGTAATGTCAAAGCACTGATCATTTATGGTATCATCGGGCTTATATTCTTCATAGCCGGTATTGGCTTAATACGGACTACCAAAGATGAAGCATAGGTTCGAATTTGTTTTAGCCGTCATAATGGTTAACCATACATCCATAAACGTCAGCGTAGAAAATTGAGACCGCCCAATTATCCATCAGATATGTAAAGAACTGATGGTCTAACAGCCGCGCCCACGCTGGCAAAATCTGATATTAATCATTTTGGTAATTCCGCTCGCTTTTTCATCACCGGCAGACGGTCAGGTGGTCTTTTTCAATCTTGATCATCAGCTCAGAATCGGCTGGACACCTGCACAAGCTATGGATACCGATGGATTTGACACTGTTCCTCCCAAACCGGTTACCTTCATCACACCTGGTACCAATAGCATGTCAGAGCTTCGCTTGATCAGCAGGGCAACCTGCTATCCGATACCGGCAAAAGAGGCTGTCACACTGGAAGTGGAACTCATGAATCCTGCCGCCTTAGCCATTGATGTATTTTCCATTCAGGGCCAAAAAAAGACCGGCATCCGGCAAGTTGCCTTGGGAAAATTTCAATACAGGCTCGACATTTCAGGCTATCCCTCAGGTATTTACTATATTAACCTCGCAGTCGGGTCGGAAAGTGGTCCCGGATTAATAAAGACCTTGAAAATGATCCGGGAATGAGATTGGCTGTGTCATTATTGAAGCAGTCGAAAACTAGTCAAAGATGCCTACCTTTAATTGACAAAACAATCAATAAAACATGTCTAAAAGAATAGCTGAAATATTAAAGCAAAGCTATGTGACCAGGCCCATCGGGTTCCTCGATATCACAGCCAAAGAAGAACTTTTCAAGGAAATCACTGCAATTTCAGGAGGCACCTTTACTAAAAGCCATACTCCGGGGAACGTTCTTTCAACTTTAAGAATTGTAGTTCCATACAAAAAATGGGAGATAATACTCACAGAATCCGATACCAGACCGCTCAAATTTCAGATTGGTTTTGAATCCCTGAATGAGTATGAATTAATCATCGGGATTGAGGATGTGTTTGACAAAATCCTGAAGCGATTAGGTAAACAGGAAATCGAGGTTGGCGATAAGGGTTTTGACAGCCAATATTTAATTCACAGCAATGATCCTGTTTTGACGGGTAAGTTATTGAATGACAATGTCCGGAACAAGATACTGAAACACAATCTTTATAATATCTCCTATCTGACTGATCATAAAAAGAAAAAATCAGAATTGATATCGGTGGTAAGCAGGACGATAGAGGATAAGGAGATCTACCTGGATTTGATCAGCCTTCATCAAATGCTAATTGACAACTTATCGGAATCCGGAATCATAAACAGCATTCCGGATTAACTATTTCCCGCGTATCTCTCCCGAAATTTTGCCGTTTTTTTGTTTGACCGGTTGGTGATCGCACGAAGCATGAATTTTGGTCCCATTTTCCTGTTTTCATCCGCCACCTTGCGGCTTATATCATCATAAGAGGCATGTACTCCGTGGTCCTCGAGTACAAACACGGATACCCATTTGCTATCGGTCAGGCCATCCCACTCTATGTTAGAAATATTTCCCTGAGGGAAGAACCCCTTGACAATAGCGGCCTGGTAGGTTTGCTTATCGAAGGTGACATCGCAGGCAAGCCATTTTCCATCAAGGTAACATTCGCACCAGGGATGAATGGTAATCACTTCCGGAAGCATTTTGTAAAGCATATTGCTTACGATCCCTTTAAGTGAGATCTTGTTAACCGAAACCTGGTGATAGCGTGCCGGGATGCCCACCGAACGCAGCATAGCGACCATCAGGTTGTTTTTGGTTATGCACCATCCAATGCGGGAATTCAAAGTTACAGAGGCTTTCTCATCCGCCTCTGACAACCCGAACAGGCACTCGTCCCTTACGAAATTGAACAGCTTGACAGCTGCCTCACTGGGCGACTTGCAATTTTCAGTCAATTGAGCCGCCGTTTGTAAAATTTCAGGATTTTCGCTGTCACAGAGATCGGTAGGATTTACATAAGTCTGAAGTTCAGCCGGATAGCTGAATTTTTTTGTTTTCGCTTCAGGGGAAGGGCCAGTTTGGCCAACTGATGAATAAGGAATCAGGGAAAAAGAAATCATTAGAGCGGCAATTAAACCGCAACGGACTAAAGCAGGCAGACGGTTCATAGGCTGTGAAGTTTAAATTGTTTGCGTACCCTTTATTGTTAATTTTGACATGATACTGTTGGCCAGCTAGGTTTACTTGACTAAGTTACAACGGTTCTATCAGAAAATCAATGCGTTAATAAAATAACACATGTTATTTTTAATTTACCTCTGTAGTTTGGCATTCATGAACATGGCCATTGTCAATCATGCCATGGCACAAAACTATGTCATGAACCAGTCCCCGCTTGTACCGCAAAAATATATCGAGCTGCCGCTGGGTTCGATAAAACCGCAAGGCTGGTTGTTTGAACAACTCTCTGTTATGAATAAGGGACTGACCGGCCATCCCGAGGAGGCTTACCCGGCAATCAGCAAGGATAATGGCTGGTTGGGAGGCAAGGGCGAAAGCCTGGAGGCTACACCGTATTGGCTCGATGGTGCCTTACCGCTTGCGTGGTTATTGGATGACCGGATATTAAAAGACAAAGTGTTGACTTACGTGAACTGGGTACTCGATAATCAAAGGCCATCCGGGTATTTCGGCCCTTTTACCAACTATGAACGGGAGACCGGTGCAAAGGTGGAAAATGTGAATCAGGGCGACGACCTGTGGCCCCGGATGGTCATGCTAAAGGTGCTTCAGCAGTATTTTACTGCCACAGGCGACAGGCGCGTCATCCCCTTTATGACTCGTTACTTCCGCTTTCAATTTGAACAACTTACCGACAGTACTCAATTGATTAACAGGTATATAGAACAGACCGCCAATTCGCGGTGTGAGGAGAATATCATGATGGTTTACTGGTTGTATAACCTTACAAAGGATAAATTTCTGCTTGGTTTAGCCGATAAGCTCTACAAACTGACTTATGGGTGGGACATCTGGCTCGGAAACCGCGATTGGCTGGCAGGTGCGGCTTACCAGCAAAATGATGTGGACTGGACACACCGTCATGGGGTGAATGTGGCGATGGCACTGAAAACCCCGGCCATTTATTATCAGTTACATGGCGACCCGAAATACCTGGCGGCATTAAAGACGGGATTTACCGATTTAATGACTTTGCACGGGCTTCCGAACGGCATTTTCTCAGCCGATGAAGATCTTCACGGGAATGACCCGACACAGGCAACAGAATTATGTGCCATTGTGGAGGCCATGTTTTCCCTCGAAGTTGCCCTATCGATAACCGGCGACAACACCTATATGGATGCTCTGGAACGAATGGCCTTTAATGCCCTTCCGGCTCAAACCACTGATGATTACAGGATGAGGCAATACCTTCAGATGCCCAATCAGGTGTATGTCAGCGGCGGCGATTATGATTTCTCCTATTGTGAGCGGTTAAGCAATGTTTTCGGTACCCGGACCGGTTGGTATTGCTGTACGGTGAATATGCACCAGGGATGGGCGAAATACGCGACCCACCTTTGGTACGCAACGCCCGACAATGGCCTGGCCGCCCTGGTATATGGTCCAGGGACAGTGACTGCCAAAGTGGGGAAGGGGATACCGGTGACGATCAATGAGGAAACTTCCTATCCGTTCGGGAGCCTCATTAATTTGACAATCACTTTATCGGAAAATACGGACTTCCCCATCGAATTGCGGATACCCAGGTGGTGCGATGAAGCCATGATCTCACTGAACGGGATCAGGCTGCAAACAGAAAAGGGCAATAGTATTGCCAGGATCGAACGTGTATGGAAAAACAACGACAAGCTGACGTTGGAATTTCCCATGAAGGTTACCACCAGCAACTGGGGCCGGAATTCCCGCGCCATCGAGCGGGGACCGCTGGTGTATGCATTGAAGGTGGGCGAACAATGGGAAAAGAAAAATGATCCTGCTTTAGGTGAATACTACGACATTTACCCAACTACCCCATGGAATTATGGAATCGTCAGGGCAGTGGTCGACGACCCTGAAAAAAATGCCACCGTGATAGAGAAATCAGTATCCGGGAACTTCTATTGGAACCAAACGAATGCCCCTTTTGAGATAAAAGTCCAGGCACGTAAGATTCCGGATTGGAAGATAGTCAGAGGTGTTCCCTATCAACCTGTTACCAAACGTTACGGACAATATGACGGTGAGGTTGATGATACGATGGAAACTATCACGCTTATTCCTTACGGCTGTACCAAACTGAGGATCGTTGCTTTTCCGGTGGTGAGGGAAGAAGTTAAGCAAAGCCAAAAAAGGTAACGAAGAATTTCGAGACGGCCAAATAGTCTTTGTGGTGAATGATTACCCCTTGATATTGTAAGCTACCAGGTAATCACCATGCCGTACCAGTAACATTCCAAAATAGATAGAAGGATGGGCCCAGTGGGGACCGGTGCCAATCTTAACCTGGAAAGTGCTGGTGACTTTAAATTCCTTTGGATCGGCTTTTACCAGGGCCATATTCCCACCCCGCTCATCGTAGCAATAGAGCATTCCATCGGCGGCAATAATGGGTCCCTTATTGTGAAAATCAGCTATCCAGGTAATCTCCCCCGTATTCCAATTCATGCAAATCCATTTTCCGGTTTGTCTCCCGGTAAAATTTGAGCCGTATAACATGCTATCAATTAATACCACCCCGTGATTCTGGTTATCGAAGGTGTGGTCCGAGAATTTTTCGGAGACCGATTTACCGTCGGGAGCTATTCCAAGCATCACGGATTTAACATCCCAGCCATCCGAGATCCATAAACAACTGTCACGGTAAACGGGACTATTGGTAAAAATGGTCGCATTATCCCCGTTTTTGTCAAGAAAGTTGTAATGGTAGGTCCAGAGGATCTTCCCGTCTTCAGCATCCACACCCAGCATATGAGTCTGGATGGCGGTAATAATGTACTTCTTCCCGAGGCGTTCGATCATTATCGGGGACATATTCGAACGATGTGCATGGAGGGATTCCGATTTCCACACCAGTTTGCCAGTCATCTTATCCAGGGCAATCACCGTAGTCGTTTCGCCGGCCGGCGTGACGATAACCTTGCCATCAACAAGCAGGATGGATTCAGATACACCAAACATATCCCAGTTGCTGTCATACTCATTATGGATGTCCACACTCCAGATCACTGCTCCGGTTATGGCCTGGAAACATACCAGATGGTCCATACCACTCAGCACATATACCCGGTCTCCATCCACTGTAGGCGTACACCTTGCTTCAGGGTAAGATTTGATCCAACACCGGCCATAGGGATGCTGCCATAGGATTTTGCCGGTAGGGTCGAGACAGGACAGGTATTCCAGCGTATCTTTTGTTCCGGTTGCATAGATCCTGTCTTTTGTTGCAACCGCCGATGAAAATCCCTTGCCGATTCCCGGGGTCGCGAATAGAATTTGGGGACCTTCCGCCGGCCACTCCCGCAACAAGAGGGCGTCCTGAAAAATGCCATTTCTGTTGGGTCCGAGCCATTGTGCATCCTGGCCCTGAATAGTGATAAAAGGTGCGGTGATCATCATGCAAAAGATGAATCCCTGCATCCGGAATCTAAATCCTGACATGGTTTACTTTTTGATATTATAAGCCTGTAAGAAATTGCCATGTCGCATGTAAAATTTGCCGTCATGGATAACCGGATGAGCAAAATGTTCTTTTGCACCCTTGATCATCCTGAATTTGCTGACGACTTCCATATTGATGGGGTCCTCGTTAATCAGAAAAACTTCACCTTTCTGGTTGTAATAATACAGCATGTTATCGGCAGCTATTACAGCACCGGTGCCTATTTTCAGTGTCTTTTCAATCTGTCCCGAAATGGCATTGATGCTTTTAAAATCCGGTTTCGCGGTACCGCAACCGTACAAATGGTCTCCCAGTTTAATAATACCCCCCATATAACTGTCAAATTCCTTATTGCGCCATACCTCCTGTATGCTTTTCCCATCCGGAGCCAGTTTTAGTTTCACCCCGCAATTTCCGTCCCCTTCCGCGTAATAAATAAACCCGTTGTCATAAATAATGGTATTGGCATGCGTATCACCTTTCCCGGGTCCGCGTTCTTCTTTTTTCAGGTTATCCTGATTGTGCACCCAAAGTAATTCTCCGGTTTTGGTATCGTGCCCCATCATCTCGTAAGCGGTAAAGTTCACCAGTATGTTTCTGTCCCTGAGCTTGATGATCTGAGGCTGGTTATACCCCGGACGTTCGCCTGCTCCCTTGCTTACCCAGATAATTTCACTGTTAAACCGGTTTAATGCCACTACGTTAGTGTCTTTTCCTCCAGGAGTGCAAAATACTTTTTCATCTTCAATGATCACGGCTTCGGAGTAACCAAATAAAGGAAACTGGCCATGCAGGTCCTTGATCATATCAACCGACCACTTTTTCTCTCCGGTATACCGGTTGAAACAATAAATATTTCCTAATCCGGAGGTTACATAAACCAGATCGCCAACAATGGTCGGGGCCGAGCGTGAGCCGTTCCAGTTCAGCACCCATTCCCGGCCAAAATCTTTTTTCCACATCAATGATCCATCCTCATTAAAGGCGAAAAGCCAGGCCAGGCTATCCGCTTCACCCTGGATATACATTTTATCGTTGGTAAAAATAGGAGAACCATAACCGTTGCCAACCCCCTCATATTCCCATACCACCTTAGGACCTCCTTCGGGCCAGGATTTCAAGAGGCCGGTTTCATGGTATACACCACTTCTGTTTTCGCCGCGCCATTCATAAACCGGAACCTTGTTGTTTAAAGGACTTACACTCTGGCCAATAGCCATGGTTTCCTTTGAATTGAACGCATAGTTGAAGATTAATAACAGGCCTGCTGTTATACCGATAATGTTTTTATGTTTCATGTTAAAATGTAGAATTTGTCTTTTCGGTGGCAATTTACTCAATTAGCGTGGCCGGCCAAATTGAATATTGATTCTAACTTTGATCTATGTCCAGGTTGAAAATAGATTGGTTTCATTTTGCCGGCCTGCTGCTGATTCTGCAGATGCCGGGCCATCCGTTGAAGGCCCAATCGTGGGACCTGGTCAGGGATCAGGATGGAATCAGGATATATACTCGCAAGGAGGCCGGGAAGTCCCTGAAATCCTATCAGGGGATTGCCGATATCCAGGCGCCGTCGGATAAGGTTTTCGCCCTGATCGAAAACGTTTATGATCATGACTGGTGGGGAAAAGGCCTCAGTCAGGTCAAGGTGCTGCTTTATGAAAAAAATAAGCGGTCGAGATATTATCTGGAATACAGGTTGCCCTGGCCGCTTTCCAACCGTGACCTCTTTGTGGAGGTCAAGGTCAATGCGGATACGGTCAATCTGGTTTTCAGGACAATGGCGACCCCGCTCCCAGGTGTTATACCTGAATATCCCGGCAAGGTGCGCATGCCGGCTTACCGGCAATCCTGGACCATCACACCTATTGGCAAGGCATCCGCGCATGTCATACTCGAAGGGTATGCTGATCCGGCAGGAAACATACCGGATTGGATCACCAATCTGGCCATTGTCGATACGCCCATCAATATCATCCGGGGGCTCAAAGTGCTTGCCGAAGCCAGATAGATAGCGCCAGAATATTATTTGGCAAAGCAGTCCGACATCAACTCGTCTTCAACAGCCTGGTTGAGGTCCAACAGGTGAAAATAGGTTACAATCCCAGTTGGATCGATGAATTCAGTAAAGGTCAGTGTCAGATGCGGTGCGCCTTTACCCCAGGCTCCCGGCGCCTCGACCCTTGCCTTGACTTTCACTTTTATACCATCGGGACGGATAGAGGAGTCTGTTTCCAGTTCACCCAATCCAGCCGGGTCGATAATGATCCCTTTGAAATCAGGAAATTTTTTCAGGAGTTCCTCATTTTGGGCCGTACCCAGGCAATAAACCACCGGGCCGCGTGCCAGGGCTACCTTACCTTCCTGCAGTTGGTGGCCTTTAATAAAACGCCACTCCATCGGCAGCTCAAGGGTTACTATGTCACCGGCTTTCCACTTGCGGCTGATCTCGTAAGGATTTGAACCGGCAGTAATCGTAACCGGGGACCGGTCGTTTATTTTGACCGTAGCGTTTCGGCACCAACGGGGGATGCGCAGCCGTATTGCAAATTTTGATTCTTTCGAAGGTGTCACGCGAAAAACCACCTGTCCCGAATTCGGGTAGTCCGTTTCCTGCGAAAGTGTCACCGACAAATCCGGATCCAACTCCACAGTTGCCTGCGAGGTAGTGAACAGGTTAACTGCAATGGCATTGTCGGCACAGGTATAGTACACTTTTTGCGGTAATTCCGCCATGATCCGGCGGAAATTGCCGGGACAGCAGTAGCCGTCACGGTTAAAATAGACACGCTGGCCCGTAAACGGTGTGAAATACCGGAGCTTCCGTCCCTCCGGCTCCTGTGCGGCAAATAGCGCGTTGTATATCGTACGCTCCATGATATCGCCATAACGAAGATCGCCCTCCATACGCATAAGGCTTTCCAGCCACCGCAGCAAATAAGCGGTCACACATGATTCACCTATCATGCCAGTGCCGTTCTGTGTGTAAGAGAACCATTCGCCGTCGGAAGCTGAACCCACAACGTTGAGTCCTCCGCCCGTCCGTAAAAGTTCATGACGCATATATTCCGACATTTCCAGCAGCGACGGCAGTTTTTTTTGACGGTACAGTTCTGTCTGGGCGTAGCACCTGGCCAGCATTACATATACATGGGCCGCCCCTGAATCGAACGTTTGTTTCCAGTCGAGCAGCGATGCACACTGAACTTCACTCTTTGAATTACCATGACGGATTTCTGCTGCAAACTTCAGATAACGCTCTTCTCCGGTGCACTGATAAAGAACAAGAAAGGCCTCCGGAAGTCCGGCGGTACACACTTCTTCCGGCTTGGTATCCCTGGAGAAGGTCCTGATCATATAATCACCGAGGTCCCTGGCATACTGAAGCGATTGCCCGTTTCCTGTGGTGAGCCAATTCCGGGTCAGTCCGAGCAGCAGGTATTCCTGCTCGTGCAGGGCCCAGTTGAAATGGTTCTGGCGCCCTTCGGGTTGGGTTTTGAATGTTCCGATATAGCCGTCGGCATCACGGGTTTTCATAATGCCATCCATCAGGAAAGATGTTCGTTCGGCCACTTTCGGATCGGCCGTATAAGCCGAAAAGAGGCTGCCGGCATCAATCACCTTTCCCACCCCTATATAATGGTAATTATCGGTGAACGGACGTACCTGGAATGGGGCAATGAAATCTTTGCCGAGGTCCAGTTCCATGTAATTCTTATAAATGAGGTCGTTGATGCGCCGTCCGATCTCGCCTGCCAATTCCGTTTGTTTCAGTGTTACGGGCTTGAATTTATCATCATTCTTATGATCCTTCTGCTGCGGGTTGGCCATCGACGCAGTGAAAAGTGCCGCTATTACCAGGGTTAATGTCCTCATGGCTTTGATTTTATGATAATGGACTAATTTAGGTAATAAAATCCTTGATGGTCATGCATTTCCTTTCTTAATGGTTATCATCTGTCTATTTGTATATTTAACGACAAAATGATATCAAAAGAAATAACCGTCGCAATCACGGGATCTACCGGCCATCTTGCGTCAGCGATCATTCCGCTGCTGATTGGACAAGGTTACCGGTTACACGCCCTGGTGCATAAACGGGAGCCCGCTGTTGATTTATCGACACTTGATATTGTAGAGGGTAGTCTTTCGGATATTGATTCCTTGAACAGGCTGGTTAAGGATTGCCGGATCGTGATCCACTGTGCGGCCAAAATTTCACTGAACAGCAACAGGGATCCTTCGGTTTATGAGACGAACGTGAATGGCACCATGAATCTCTTTAATGCCTCAAAACAGGCAAGAGTAAAGCGTTTCATACACCTTAGTTCCATCCATGCCTATGACCAGCTGACTGCAGCCGGATTATTGAATGAAGAAAGTCCGTATTGCCCGGATCATGCCCCCCGGTATGATCAGTCGAAACGGGATGCGCAAAAATTTGTTTTGCAACAGTTATCGGATCAGATGGAAGTCGTGGTACTAAACCCAACCGCGGTGGTCGGGCCTTTCGATCACAAACTTTCCCTGATGGGGAAAGCCATTAAGGACATATATAATGGAAAGGTCCCGGTTTTGATTAGCGGAGGCTTTGATTTTTGTGATGTCCGGGATGTGGCGGCCGGTGTGGTTGCTGCAATGGATAAAGGCCGGAACGGGCAGTCCTATCTGCTGTCGGGGAGATGGCACAGCCTGGTTGACCTGCAAAGAATCATTATGGATATCAAAGGTGACCGGAGAAACATCCCGGTTTTGCCGGCATGGACGGCTTACCTGGGATCGCCGTTCATCTTGATGCTGGCTGCATTCAGAGGGAAGGAACCTCTCTATACCAGAGAATCAATACTTGCCATGACGCAAGGCCATAAAAATATCAGCAGTGCGAAAGCTGAAAAGGAGCTTGGTTATGCATGCAGACCGCTCCGGGAAACCATTTCAGATTCCATCGACTGGTTTAAACAGACAGGCAGCCTTTAATAAATCCTAGCCATGACCTACGATACTTTTCAGAACCTGATTTATTTATGGATGGCTATCGCAGCTTTTTTCTTCCTGCTGTTACTTAAAGTGACTGCTCCTTATGGCAGGCACACGTCATCCAAATGGGGTCCGCAGATCAATAACCGCCTTGGGTGGGTTCTGATGGAAGCCCCCGGGATGATCTTGCTGCTTTATTATGTGATAACCAGAGCATCACAACAAAATCTGATGTCATGGACTCTGGTAGCATTTTACCTGTTTCATTACATAAACCGCACCTTTGTATTTCCCTTTCGCATCCATACCAAAGCCAAGGGAATGCCTGTCGTGATTGTGTTTTCCGGAATATTATTCAACCTGGTCAACGGATTCCTGCTCGGATATTACTTTGCCTGGTTTGCCCAATATTCCAACGATGATTTGATCCAGCCTCGTTTTATCCTGGGTACCTTCCTTTTCGTGACGGGGGTTATGATCAACTGGAATCATGACAACAAATTGATTCACCTGCGTAAACCCGGCGAAACCGGTTATAAGATTCCTTCAGGAGGATTATTCGAGTTTGTCAGTTGCCCGAATCTTTTAGGGGAAATTATTGAGTGGACCGGTTTTGCGATCATGTGCTGGAACCTCGCTGCCGTTTCATTTTTGGTTTGGACCGTTGCCAATCTTCTTCCACGGGCACTTTCCCATCACAAATGGTATAAGAAACATTTTGCAAATTACCCTGAAGGGCGAAAAGCCATTATCCCTTTTGTACTCTGAATAACCTCGATCTGCTACTATCACTGATGGCAGGGCTCATTCTCCGGCCAGGCCGATTGCTGCTGCCACTGTCTTCATCCCGGTAATGGTTTCTCCGATAATATAATCGAGGTCCTTGCCCATCATTATCGCTCCTTTCTCAATGACTTCTCGGTTTGCACCGGCGGCAAAATTCTTCATGGCCCACTTCTTCTTAACCGATTTAACTTCCAGTTCAAAAATCGATTTTGAGGGCCGGATCAACACCGAAGCTGTCACCAGCCCGGTTAATTCATCGATGGCAAAGAGTACTTTTTCCATGAAGTGTTTGGGTTCCGTATCGGAACAAATGCCCCAGCCGTGACTCACCACGGCGCGGACATAATCCTCAGGCCATTGTTCTTCCTCAAGTATTTTGCGGGTCATGGTACAATGCTGTTCCGGATATTGTTCGTAGTCAAGGTCATGGATGAGTCCGATAATCCCCCATTTTTCCACATCCTCTCCATTTAATGAGGCGAAACGGCGCATCACCGCTTCAACTGAAAATGCATGCTTGATAAGGCTTTGGCTCGTATTATATCGCATTAGCAATGAAAGAGCCTCCTGTCGGGTCGGTATCATGTGGAGACTAATTTATTACAATTTTCCCGTTATGGAGCTCACCTTTGATCAGGATCTGATAGACATAAACCCCGCCGGGCAAATCTCCGACCATGACCTGGTTGTGGTTGCCGGTGAGGATCCTTGAGAGCACTTTTCGTCCCTGCATGTCGTGAATCTCAAACCGCGCCAGCCCGGAAGAAGTGCCCGTCTCGATGAACAGCATATCGGTTGCCGGATTCGGGAAAACTTGGATAGCTGTCAGGTTGCTTTCAGGAATGCCGGAACTGCCGTTAAATTCAGAATAGTAATAATCCTGCGTCATGGTGGTGTACCATTCACCGGTGGTATTATTCCAACGGTTAACCACTCCTCCAAGCAGCTGGTGATAGGGTAACTCACCCGACCAGCCGTATGGACTAATGGTTTCAGCATCCAGCCAGGAACGGTCATAAGTATACTCCGTTTTATACCTTGAAGTCCATTGTCCGGTTGAATCCTTTGAGCCCAGCGACCGTGTCAGTAAAAGATTGCCATAACTGTCGAAGTCATTTTCCTGTCTGGAGCTTTCGGTCCAGGTACCGGTCGCGAAATCCCAATCGAAGTAGTCATACAGCAGGATCTTATTGTCGGAATTGTAAATGATTGAATCTCTGCCTGTTGGCCACCAGCCCATATTCTCTGTAATCCATTCATAGGAGATGTATTCGGTCTGTTTGCCGCTGACGTTATAGGCCCAGGTGTACTTTTCCACCGGATCCCATTGACCCGTCTCTTGGTTCCAGTAATAGTCTATGTAGAGAGTTTGGTGGGAATTCGCATCAAAGGAGTTGGATTCCCTGTATTGGGGTAGCCATTGGTTCTCGTTGGAGTTCCAGAGATAAAGGATGGTTTCGGTGGCATTGCCTGACAAATCGCACTCGTTGGTCTCCTTCCACCAGAGTATCCATTGTCTCATATCCGGGTGCCATCTGAAACGAATCATTTCAATCGGGTTGCCCCTCCCGTCATAAGAAAATTCTTCCCTTATCCTGCCAACCCATGATCGGGTCTCCGTATTCCACTGAAACAATAAGAATAAGGTCACATTTCCATTGGAATCATAGGTATATTCCTCTTGAACCAGCTGAATCCAGTCTAGGGTTTCTACCGACCAGGAATAATAAGAATAAGTCAGAAGATTTCCACCTGAATCAAAAGTTATTTCCATTTTTCCGCTATTTACCCAGCTGCTGCTGACTGTATCAAGGCGATACATTGTTGTATGGATCCAAAGATTCCCGGGATCATAGGAAGATACAATTTTTTCCGTCACATATTCCCCTATTTCCCAATCCTTTGAATAATAGATCGAAAGGGTATCCTTGCCGTTTGCATCATAAAAGGATTCGGTTTTGCCTATCAGGGTCCAGGGATCGGTTTCCAGTTCCCGCGTGTATAAGATCTCAAGGGTCGTATTATCTCTGTCATCAAAGGAAAAAGTATCTTTATACCAATGATACAGGTCGTCCCAGGTATTACGTGTATAGGTGATACCCAGGATCACCCTTCCCTTGTAATCATAACCAAAAGTGCTATTTTCCAGCGTATTCAGCACCTCCAGCTGGTCATCATACTGTTGATATTTCAGCGAGTCCATTTTCTGACGGTACACAGGTCCGGATTTATAAGCCGGAATGGGCTGTATCCGCTGCTGCTGAAGGCAGATGGTAAACGGCAGGCTGTCCTGTACCTGCCTGATGAGCGACCTGGATTTAACCGGTTGATGGACAAACCGGGCGGACTGGAATGGTTTGGCCGGGATGGTTTGTGCAGAAAGGCTGACGGCTATGAAGGAGAATAGCAGAAGAATAGTGGTGTTTTTTTTCATGGTCTGGTTGATTGTCATGTAAAGATAAACTTACGGGTATTCAAAACAAGTTTCACGATTTCCGGTGGCAATTGTTGCAATTGTTGTATTTGCCATTCCCTTTCCGCAGCGGTTGATTTGCCGGCGAGCTCCATGGCCTTCAAGGCATACAATGCTCCACCAATGGAATGGTCAGCCATGTGTGCCGTAGCAACTGTATGCCCGATGGAGCGGGCTATTGCCACTGCCACCGGATTTGAAGATTCCCTGGCTGCGGTATGGGCTCCAACGGAAGCATGCCTTGCGTCACCTACGGTTGCCTTCCCGTTTTCCCATTCCCTGGCCACATGCAATGCATTAACAAGCCGTTGATCAATGTCCCCCTCAAGGAGCGCGCATACATGTTCCGAGCATTCCCGGGCCCACCTGATCAATTTTTGGTGATTTTCCCTGGTGAGGGGTCCGCCCCGGTGTACCGCAACAAATCGTTTATCCCGCATACAGGCTAGCCTTAGATATTTATCAATATAAATAGGGGATGATCCGGTATTTTACCTTTTTTGCATAAACCTTCCATAAACCACCGTATTTTGAAGTGCAGCGCTTGTTATCATCCATCTGGCGCGCCAGCAAAAGCGCAACATAATACAAGGGGTAAAGCCACACCCAGAAAATTCCCGGATAACCGACACTCAGGGCAATGGCTACGCCCATCAGAATTTCACCCAGATAGTTGATGTGCCGGCTGACACCCCAAAAGCCGTTGACAAGCAATGTCCTTTTTCCGTCGGTAATGGTTTTGGGTTTTATTCCGAGAAAAGCTTTTTCCGGCCGGGTTTTGAAATAGTATTTCTGCATGTTGGCCCCCCTCGACAATGTCCATCCCGACAGGAAAATAAGGGAATAACAAAGAAGCAGCCAGGTGGGTGTATTTGCAGGATCCAGGTCAATGGTCGACCACAGGGCAACGTGATAGAAATAGGGATAAAATGTGAGGCAGCCCCATCCTAATTTCACCCCTACGCGCTCCGCGAAGAAATCGTAGGTATACAGGTGTACTTTTTCGAAAGTCAAATAGTCAAAAACAAAATAAGTCAGCATGGCTGCGCATAACCAGATATTTGCATCAATATGCCCCAATGCCAGGTATTGGTGTGCCGCAAAACTCAGCACGTTTAATTGAAGCATAACGGCTCCAATCAGGTATAACCAGACTTTGGCGTCAATGCGGCCATTCCGGAATTGCGGATTTTCAAGCCTGCCAAAAAAGTAATCGGCCAGCCATGAACGGCCGGTTGAAGGATGGGGCGCCACGATCAGGATGGAGAAAATCGATCCGAAAACGCATGCACCGGCCAGACTATACCACCTGATGGTATAAAGCCAATCATAGGACACCCAACCGAGATAACCCAGCAAAAACCAAAGGGCGATCGATGTAATCAGAACCAGCCGTCCGTTGAGCCGGTATTTTAATAGTTCACCGGTTTGGGAATGCCGCACATACCCGGTCATCCATTTTCCGGGCAGGAAGTAATGCAGGACGGTAATCACTGCATAGATTATCCAGGGTGTGAAGAAACCAGCCAGTTGAGTCATCATGATAAATCTTTTGTGTTTTTGTCCATGATCGAGATGGCTAATTTCCTTGGGAATAATCTTCCCATGAAAAAGTGAGCCATCTTATTCGTAAAACCGGGAATCGTTGTGGGACCTTTCCCCAATGATTTCAATGTTGCCTCGGCTACTTTATTGGCATCAAGCGTACCGGGAGCATCTTTTGAATTTTGAGCATTTTTATAACCGGGTGTGGTAATCGCACCGGCACAGGTCGCTAAAACATCTATTCCCTTCTCCTTCAATTCACGCCAGAGTCCTTCAGCCAGGATTGCGTTAAAGGCTTTTGATGCCGCGTAAGTTGCGATTTTAGGACTCCCTTGTGTGCCAGCCAGCGATGACATCAAAACAATTCCCCCTTTTCCTTTTTCTATCATTTTTGGCAAAATCAACCTGGTCAGGAGCAGGGGTGCTTTGATATTCACATCAATAATTTTCTCCAGGCTGTCTTCCGGAATATTTTCAAAATAGCCTATCGGGGCATACGCTGCATTATAAATCAACAAGCCGATATTCAAATCAAGTTGGGCAACGAATTGTTTAGTTTGCCCGAAATCTGCTAAATCCAGTGCCTGGCACTTTATTTCAACCGGATAATTGTTTCGCAGTTTATTGGATAAGATCTCCAATTTTTCTGACCGCCGTGCAATTAGGATCAGGCTAAGACCTCGTTTTGCCAATGCTTCGGCATAAGCTGCGCCTAATCCCTCGGAAGCTCCTGCTATTAAAGCCCAGGGTCCATATTTCGATTTGAAATCCGGCATTGGTTAAGGTTTTTAGTCCTTCATAATCTTCCTGATTACTGTTCCTCCATGCTGGTCAACAATTTTCAGGAAATAGATTCCGGCCGGTTGAAAGGTCATATCGATTTCTAAGGCGGTATAGATGTTGGTAAATGAGTGTAGTTTTACTCCCAGAACAGAATAGATATCAATCCGCGAATCTATTGTCAGTCCTTTGATGACCAGCGTACCGGTTACCGGGTTAGGGAAAGTTACAATCCTGTTATTCAGGGAAATATCATTTATATCGGTGGATCCAAAAGGAATGATATGGCTGTAATAAACATCCTGCTCGCCATTGAGGGTATTGGCCCAGGCTACATGAGCGCCGGAATTGTCAGAAACCATATCAAAATAATCACCCAATTTATTCTGATCGGGATAGCCGACATGCGGATCGAAAGAAACTGACATCTTTTCATTGACCGACCAGGTAACGCCCTGATCGGTGGAATATGAGTAGTAAAGCGCAGATGAATCCGACCCGAAAGGCGCATCGCGGGTATCCAGCCAAATGGCATCAATCCTGCCATTGGGTGCAACTGACATGGTGCCGAACCACTGGTAATGGGTCACCGACAGATCATCGTTGACACATACCGGCGCACTCCAGGTAAGCCCTCCATCCAGGCTCCTTGCAAACATTATATCGCAAGGATCGGCATTTGATGACCGGGTAACCGGCGCAAGAAGATACACATTACCCCTGCCGGGGCCGTTAGAGCGATCCACATCAATACTCACCTGTCCCAGGAGGCCCCCGGGATTTACCCCTTTCCAACCCGTGGGGCTGCCATCGAAATACACCTTTACAGGCTTGTTCCAGCTGATCGGCGATCCACCGCGGGCGTTAACCGATTTTGCAACCACAAGGCTATCCGCCAATCCGCACGCTCCGCCGATGTAAAGCTCCCCCGAATTACCAACCGCCATGGTTCCCCAATAAGGATAGCCGTCAACCAGGATACAATTCTCATAATTTTCTCCGGGGGTCGAACGGGTAAAGAAACCGGGGGCGCAGGTGCTGTAAAAATAGGACCAGAATGAATATACATTCCCACGACCTGTCGCCATTGAACGATCGACCACCATCCACTGCTTATCGCCTCCGTGAGCATCAGTTCCACTGTTCCATGCCGCACCGCTATTGGAGCTTTCAAAAACCTTGCAGAAGTAGTCAGGGGTAATTGTCAGGCTGTTGTAATAAAAATTCCCTTCCGCATCGTAATCCAGAATGGGATCGGAGCGAAAGACCCCGGGTTCAATCACCCCCGGGAAAGTCCAGGTCTCGCCGCCATTCGTCGAATAAGCCCATCCTGCCTGCCTAAAATTGCTGGCCACATTGTCGAATTGCCGCCAGCCAA
Organism: Bacteroidales bacterium; assembly: GCA_041662065.1. Taxonomy (GTDB): domain Bacteria; phylum Bacteroidota; class Bacteroidia; order Bacteroidales; family UBA12481; genus UBA12481. Next base: position 239,459 of record JBAZTE010000003.1, read on the forward strand.
TGGCTATTTTGTGGGGATCAAGCGGATTTACGGCAATGCTGGGTTCGTTGGCTGCATCGCCCAGGATGTTCCGACCGAGTGCATCCACATTGACTTGGACGGTAACAATGCTGCTGCGGTTCGGACTTGATTTAACCCTGCTTTTATAATGATAAGCGGGAGAAGTCCGCTGGTTGTTATCCGCATTGGGCAGGTAGGGATCATCGGGTGTTTCATGATGCATCCGCTTAATTTCTGCGGCAGTCATCCGGGTATTCTGACCGGACACTGACGGGCTCAATAGAGTGATTGCTGCCAGGAGCAGGAGGAATATCAATTTGTTTTTCATTCGATTAGTATTGGTAACAGTCATTCGATGTTACGACTTTTTTTACAATGATCACCTAATGATGTTCAAATCTTTGATAGAACACGTTAAATTTTTTAGACTAATATTGAATACTAAAATCAACTCAAAAACTAACTCAAGGGAGCCCAAATGGAAAATTCAAACCCGATTGGATTTGACAATGAGAAATACCTTAAGGAGCAGACTGCTGCCATTCTTGAACGGGTGAGCCGGTTTAACGATAAACTTTACCTGGAATTCGGAGGTAAAATCCTGTTTGATTATCATGCAGCCAGGGTCCTGCCCGGGTTTGACCCGAATGTGAAGATGAGGCTTCTGCAACTTTTAAAAGACAAGATCGATGTGATTTTGTGTATTCATGCCGGTGCTATTGAAAGGAAAAAGATCAGGGCCGATTTCGGGATTTCCTATGATGCCGATGCACTGAAAACCATTGATGATTTCCGGGAATGGGGGATAGATATCACGGCGGTGGTGATTACCCGTTATCAAAATCAACCGGCGGCTAGGGCCTTTAAAAATAAGCTTGAGTTAAGGGGTGTTAAAGTCTATCTGCATTATCCGACCAAAGGTTATCCGACTGATGTTGACCTGATTGTAAGCGATGAGGGATATGGGGCAAACGAATATGTTAAAACCTCAAAGCCGATTGTAATCATGACCGGGCCCGGGCCGGGCAGCGGCAAGCTTGGCACCTGCCTGAGCAACCTGTATCATGAGTACAAACATGGGCTGAAGGCCGGCTATGCAAAGTTTGAGACCTTTCCGATATGGGATCTTCCGGTCGATCACAAGGTGAATGTCGCTTATGAAGCGGCTACGGTGGATCTGGATGATAAGGTCCTGATTGATGAGTCTCACTGGAATGCCTATCAGGTAAAAACAGTAAATTATAACCGTGACATTGAAGCCTTCCACTTGCTGAAACGGATCGTTGAAAAGATTACGGGCGGAGAATGCATATACCAGTCTCCCACCGATATGGGAGTCAATCGTGCCAGCTCTGGCATTGTGGATGATCGCATGATCTCCGAGGCTTCCCAACAGGAGATTATTCGCCGGTACTTCCGGTGTGCAGTGGAATATGCGGCAGGGCTCAGTGATCGGGAAACCTTTCAGCGGGCGGTTGAAGTAATGAAGAAAGCGGGTGCCAGGGCAGAGGACAGGAGAGTTGTAGTGCCTGCCAGGGAAGCGTCCAAGAATGCAGAAAAATGCGGAAAAGGCAGTGCGGGTATGTTCTGCGGGGCATCAATCGAATTACCCGATGGGACCATCATCACCGGTAAAAACTCGCCGCTTATGCACGCCGCTTCCAGTCTGATATTAAATGCCACCAAGCATCTCGCCGGGATTCCTGATACCATGCATCTTTTACCACAAAGCCTGATCGATTCGGTGACTTATTTGAAAAAAGACATCTTGAATGGAAAGATGGTCAGCCTTGATCTGGATGAAACATTGATTGTCCTCGGAATAAGTGCTTTATCCAATCCTGCGGCGCAGATGGCTATGGAAAAACTAAAAGGTTTGCGTAATTGCGAAGTCCATCTTACCCACATACCCACTCCGGGAGACGAGGCTGGATTGCGAAAATTAAAAGTTAACCCGACCTGTGATCCGGAATATTCCAGCAAGAGCCTTTTTATCAGTTGAGGCGGGCACTTTTACCCGTTTCTGGCTTTTTTCAAATAGGGTAAAGGCGACACAAACTCAAATTCTCTGGATATATCAAAAAACAGGTTCAGCAGATTAAGGTGCCCACTGCCAATAATCAACAGGATCCGGTCTTCAGGTCCGTGCGGAATTCTTTGGATGTTCCTGAATATCCTCAGATTTCTGTTGTACCAACGACCGGTTTCGAAGTCGGCGCCGGTGAAGTCCCCGGGCTGTTCTTCATACTTGAATGGAATCAGCAGATAGGTTGCCAATTGCTCCCTGATGTGATCCGGATTATTGGCTTCATATAAAGCGTCGATAATAGAGGCAATCTTTTTTGAAGGAATTGACGGATTGTATATCGAGTCGGGGGAATTGACATAGTAATGTTCAAATGCGGATAACCGGATACTGTCGTTTAACAGGGATTCGATATTTTCATAGTGTTTTCCGGGATTATCAACACAATAAATCCGGGGTAAGTTTAATCTCGCGCCAATCCGGAACCCCAGCTGACAGGATTCATCTTTTTTTAAAATCCATTTATTTAATTTATATAATAAGTATAGTGAATCGATTTTATTTTGATTTTCAGGAGTGTTTTCTATCGCTATGATGGTTGGATTAAACTCTTCAAGAGCTTTTGAGATAGCGATGATTTCTGACTGGAAGGGTTCGTCAAGAACGGAAATCTGTTTATCCTTTGGGGTGGTAATAACATCAAGATTAGGATAATTGAAATGAAAAACGCCAAGCGTCATGATTTTCGTCTTTGGAGGTATTTTAACATCTTGACCTGATAAATTATTGGATATAAGCAGGCTGCAAAAAAACAGGATCATTATTTTCATACCGGTTGATTTTATTTACTTTCGATTGGAGACGATTTGAACATCGGAACGTTACAATCATTTTTAGCGTTTTGTGCTGAAAGCCAGGATTTGAATCATCCCCCTTTAGAATTATTTCTTACTTTAAGACCTTAATTTATTCGATTGCATGGCATGAATAATCAAAGGAATCTGGTCAGGACTTTCGGGGTGGGGTACGTGATCATTTTCGTTATTGCAAATATCATCGGATCAGGTGTATATAAGAAGATTGCCCCGATGGCCGCCGAACTTCATTCGGTTGAATGGATTCTGTTGGCCTGGGTGGTAGGAGGTATTATCACCCTGTTCGGAGCATTGAGCAATGCTGAAGTGGCCGGAATGCTGGCCGATACCGGTGGGGATTTTGTCTATTTTAAAAAGATATACAACCGGTTTTTTGCTTTTTTATATGGGTGGTCACTTTTTACGGTCATCCAAACGGCCACAATCGCCTCTTTGGCTTACGTTTTTACCCAATCGCTAAACAGCATCATACCTATTCCGGAGGTCCTGCCTTCCCTGCAGGATTTTACCATAGGCGGGGTGTTTTCCCCGTTTCATGATTTCGGGATCAAGCTGACGGCCATTTTACTGATCATGCTTCTTACCATTCTGAACATGACCAGCTTAAAAAGTGGCGCCGGCACCAGCAAGGCCATTGTTATCCTGGTGGCTACCGGACTTTTCGTGATTGTGGTTTTCGGTTTGAGCCATGCGATCGGTCGGCCCGCAAGTAATGCTGTTGTTGGCGAACTGACTATCAGGGCGGTTACCCTGTCCTCCTTTTTTACCGCCATGCTGGCCACTTTCTGGGCTTACCAGGGTTGGGCTTCGGTAGGATTTATCGGCGGAGAGGTTAAGAATGCCAATAAAAATATCCCAAGGGGGATTGTGATCGGAGTCTTTATTGTGATCGGCATTTATCTCCTGGTCAACATCACATACCTTACCCTCCTTTCGATTCCGCAGTTGGAGCAGGTTCATGAGGCCGGTAATCAGATTGCTGCCGTGGAGGCCGTACGATCGTTCTGGGGGACCGGGGGAGTTCTGTTTATTTCACTGCTGATACTGGTGACTACCCTCGGTTGCACCAATGCCAGTATCTTGACCGGTGCCCGGCCGACCTTTGCCATGGCACGCGAGGGACTTTTCTTTTCGGGGATCGGAAAACTTAACAAGTCGAATGTTCCCTCAAACTCACTGCTGCTGCAGGGGATATGGTCGTCGGTCCTGGTGTTGTCGGGCAGCTTTGACCAGTTGACCGATATGCTGATTTTTGCCGTGTTCATTTTTTACGGGGCCACCTCACTGGGTGTGATTATTTTGCGCCGGAGGATGCCGGATGCGCCGCGGCCCTATAAAGTGTGGGGATATCCTTTGGTACCTGTTATTTTTATCCTTTTTTGTATCGGCTTGTTTATGAATACGATTATTACCAAGCCCCGGGAAGCGGCCATAGGTTTGATCCTTATTCTGGCCGGCATCCCGGTATATTTTTTCCTGCAATGGCGCTATTCAAAAGCAGGGGGCTCAACCGCCAAACCGGTATCCAATCCCTGACTCCGTAATGATCAGCCGGGGCTTAACGGGATTTTCTTCGATCTTTTTACGTAATTGGGCGATAAATACCCGCAGGTATTGAGTTTGTTCAATGTAGCCTAAACCCCATATTTCTTTCAGAATATATTGATGAGTTAAGACCCGGCCTTCATTCCGGGCTAACAGGGAAAGAAGATTGAATTCAGTGGAAGTAAATTTGATCAGTTCATTTTCCTTGTGAACAGTATGACTCAACAGGTCAATCTTCAGGATGCCGAAGGTCAGGACCGGGTTTTCGTCCAGTCTCTGACTTTGCCTGATTGCAACCCTGATCCTGGCCAGCAGTTCACCGGTATGGAAGGGTTTGGTGAGATAATCATTGGCGCCGTTATCGAGGGCTTTTACGATATCTTCCTCGGTATTCCTGACCGAAAGGATAATGATAGGCTGTTCATACCATTCCCTGAGTCGCTTGAGAATATTCAGTCCATCGGCATCAGGGAGGCCCAGATCGAGAATGATCAGGACAGGTTGTACCGTCGCAGCCAAAATCAGGCCTTCTTTTCCGGTGGATGCTTCTGAAATCTTATACCCGCTGGCAGTAAGGTTGATCTCAAGCAGACGGCGGATCTGGACCTCATCATCGATTATCAGTATGGTACCGGGCGTGATCATTTATTCATCCTGCGTGCTGATCTGGTTTATATCAGAAATTTTAACCGGGATCTTGATCGTAAATATCGCTCCGCCGTTCTGCCGGTTTTCTGCCATTACGGTACCCTGATGGGCTTCGATAAAACCTTTCACTATGGATAGTCCCAATCCCGTTCCGCCAGCCGCAGATTCTTTTCCCCGATAGAATTTATTAAAAACCAATGCCAGTTCATCCGAAGGAAATCCCTTTCCCCGGTCCATCACCTGGATGGTGAGATATCCATTGTCGTGAAAAAACTTGAGCCTGATGTTGGTCTTTTTCGGGGTGTTTTGAGTGGCATTCAGAACCAGATTATGCAAAACCTGTTCGGTCAGCCCAAAATCAACCTTCACCAAGGGCATATCAGGCGGAATGACCACTGAAAAATTGAACGGTGACAGCTCATCCTTCAGATTATCAGCTACTTTATTTGCCAGGTCATGTACATCACACCAGTCGGTACGCGGGGAAATCCGGCCCGATTCGAGCCGTGACATGTTTAGGAGGTTTTCGATCAGCCGGTTAAGCCTGACGGAGGCAGTACTGATTTCAGAATATAATTTCAGTTTTATCTCTTCCGGATAACTCTGGGTTAAAAGGGTATCAGAAGCCCCCATGATGGTGGCGACAGGAATTCGCAACTCATGGGAGATAGAATTGAACAGGGTTTTATACAGTTTATCGGATTCATTCAGCATGAATGTTTTTTTCGCCGCATTACGGAGAAATTCCCGCTCAAATTTCCCTGATACCTGCGACAGGAGGGCTTCCCAAAACTGGTCCTCACCCTGGGTGAACACTTTTTCATGCTTGACTGCAATTACCCCGATATTGTCATTAATCCCGGTAAGCGGGTAAAAAGTATATTCGGTGGATGGAAGGGTATCAGTGTGTTTTCCCGCTTTTAAGGAATGACGGAAAACCCAGGTTGCAATGCTGAATTCGTTTTCCGACAGCCCTATTTTTGTATCGTGCATCACCTCATCTTGCAGCTGGTTTAATTCATTTTTCAGGATTAATGCGCAATCCAGATTAAAATATTTCTGAATATAATGAACCGCAACTTTCGTGACTTCATCAATTCCAGATGTCATCGAAAGCTCCCTGGTAAGTTCGTAAAGTGCCTGCGTACGTTCTTCGCGGATTCTGATTTTTTTCTCCTGCCGCCGAACTCTTGATGTTAGAATGCCATTGAGCAGGGCGATTGTAAAAAACATGATCAGCATTAAAACATCCAGGGGTTCTCCTATGTGAAAAGTAAACTGAGGTGGAATAAAGAAATAGTCCCATATGAGAGCGCTGAGTGTAGCGGCCAATAAAATGGGTCCGGTGCCAAAGAAAACAGCCAGTATGGAAACCAGAAACAGCAAAATAAGTGAAACCACCTGGTATCCTGAAAATTCTTTAAGAAAATAACAAATGACGGAAGTGAGAATTACGCAAAGGGCTGGTATCAGATATTGATGGATCCTTGAGGTAAACGGGGGAAAAGAAACCATCTCTTTAAAATGGTCTTTTGCCTGCCGGTCGGAACCCAGAATATATACATCGATATTACCGCTGTAACGGATAAGCCTGTTGACGAAAGTCCCCATGCGGAACATAGATAATATATTGCGTACCCGTGGTTTACCAACTATTATGTGGGTAATATTTTCTTTCTGGGCAAAATCGACAATAGCCTTAACGATATCATTATTGGTGATGATCCGGAATTTTATCCCCAGTTGTTTGGCCAGTTTTATATTTTTATCAAGCTGTTCATGCTCCCGGGCATTTAAATTACGGGATGTTTCAACGTAGATGGCCTGGATACCGGCTCCCATTGAATACGAAAGGTTCTTAGCCCAGCGCAATACGCGTGCTGATTGCTGGCGGTAATCAATGGCTACCAGCAGGTGAAGTCCGGATTTCCAGGGACCACGAATCCGTTTGTTCTGCAGATATTCATGCAATTGTTTATCGACCCGGTCGGCAACGATACGCAAAGCCATTTCGCGCAGCGCGTTAATATTTCCCTTCCTGAAAAAATTTTCAACAGCCTCCCTCGACCGTTCAGGGGTATATACTTTCCCTTCGGCTAACCTTTGAAGCAATTCCTCAGGTGTCAGATCAACCAGCTCCACCTCTTCTGCATTCTCAAAAACCTCATCAGGAATTGTTTCCCTGACGATAATGCCGGTGATCTGAGCCACTATATCGGAACGGCTTTCCAGATGTTGAACGTTCAAGGTGGTGTAAACATCAATGCCGAGCTCCAGAATTTCCTGAACATCCTGATACCGTTTGGCATGCCTGCTACCGGGGGCATTGGTGTGAGCCAGTTCATCAACCAGCACGATCCGCGGCTTTCGGGCAAGTATTGCATCCAGGTCCATCTCCTCAACCCGGGTGGATTTATAATCCATCGATTTACGGGGGATCACTTCAAATCCTTCAACCAAAGCGGAAGTTTCCCTGCGTTTATGGGTTTCAACGTAGCCAACAATAATGTCGCAGTTCTTCAGTTTTTCGGCATGCGCCGTTTGAAGCATCGTATAGGTTTTGCCCACCCCGGCGCACATGCCGAAAAAAATTTTCAGTTTGCCTCTCTTGCTTTTCTCCTCCTCGTTTTTCAGTGAAGCTAAAAGCTCATCGGGATCGGGCCTGTTGTCGGGTAATTCCATGTTTAACTTTTTTTCTCCAACCTTGCAATTAACTGAATAGATTGTTCCTCGATATTTTTCAACCTGGCCAGAAGTCTTTTAACCTCCTGCACGTCATTAAAATATAAATCTTTCCCTGTTTCAGTTACCAAAGTTAAATCCATTTTTTTCTTATTTTCATTCAATTGCTCTGCCATCTCGTTAAACACCAATGAAATTTCGTGGAATTCATCATTACCTTCGAAATGAAGCCGCTGGCCATAATTACTGGCAACAATTTCTTTTATCCCGTTATACAATTGAAAAAACCGTTCGTTGAAATAGGATGCAAACCTGAAGGTGAAACTCAATGAGAATAAAAAACACAAGGTCCCAAGAAGAGTCATTTGTTTCAAAGCATTTTTTGCCGATACTTTTGCTTCATCGGTTTTATGTTCAATGGCTTTTTCATTTATTTGGGATAACAGAATCAGTTGGTGGTAAAGGTTGCCAAATTTCAATTGGAGGGAAAGGACCGTGGTAACCGGTTTTGGCGATTGCAAAAAAATCATGACAGAATCGCGGTATTCCTTAAACCCGGTTTCAACCGCATAAGCAAGTTTATCTTCCCCGGGTTCTGTTATGTTGTTTTTCTCCAATTGCAGTGAGTGGGCAAACAACCCTAACTCTTTGTTGATTGATGAACTATCAGGCTTTTTATTCGTTAAATAACAGTTTGTTATTTCCAGGTTTATATTGAACAGTCCTTCCGACATGTCGCGGACGTAAATGACCGAAGCATGATTGTCCTTGAATATTGCACTGGTTTTCTCTGATAACCTGGTCAGAAAAATTGCAGAAAAAAGCGACAAAACTGAAATGATTACAAATAAAAATACGATACCGATGGTAAATTTTGTGCGTATTGAAGTTTTCATGGCTAGTTGTAAATAGTTGTTCCGGAAATTATTTTTCCAGTTTATCAATTTCAAGGTTTAATACCAATACATTGATCCGTTCATTGCCCAGTAGCGAGAACTGAGGAGACTCGGTGAGATTCTTAATGCATTGCATCATCCTCTGTTTTTGAGCACTGTCGAAGTTCCGGGCCTTGGCAATCCTGTTCACCTGTAATAAAGCCGACTGTAGGGAAATATCGGGGTCGAGGCCGCTGGCCGATGCAAAAAGCATTTCTGAAGGGATAGCCGTCAGGTTATCTAACAGATTAAATTCAATAAATTTATTTTTGCGCAAATCAACCTGGTCTTTCAATTTAACATTTGTTAACCCATAGTTTGAACCACCTGAAGGCAATGGATTATAAGAGATAGCCGAAGGGCGTGACATAAAGTAAATGGTACTGTCAAATTGCTGACCAATAAGTTTACTTCCAACGGTTTTATTATCCTTGACAATTAAACTGCCATTTGCTTTTACCGGAAATATCAGCTGTGCTATTCCAGTGATTAAAAGCGGATAAATAATTCCGGTAAGAATAGTAAAAAATAGAAATATCTTTAATGAAATCATCAGTGTTTTCACGGTGTTCATATTTTCGTAAGGTTGTTGTAATTCAACATGTTATCCAGTAAAGTTATCAAATGCTCCAATTCAATAATTTTCCCGGTAGAAATCAATACTGATTCTTTATTTGTTCCAGTTTCAATTCTCTGAATTTTATCAATTTCCCTATCCAGTCGGAAAACAAGTTTTTCTTGTAAATCCTTGAGAAGATTTTCCATGCGATAAATTATAAATTAATTAAAATATCAATTAATTTAATTCCGATAAATGGTGCAATCAGGCCGCCTAAGCCAAAGATCAGCAGGTTCCGGGTTAGCGCCTTTGTGGCAGAAACCGGTTTGTAACGAACCCCTTTCAGGGCCAGGGGAACTAAAAGCATAATGATTATTGCATTGAATATTACCGCGCTCAGGATGGCACTGTTTGGCGATCCCAGGTGCATAACATTCAGTGCGTTCAGAGGTCCGATGCCGTTTGATCCGGAATAGAGGGATACGGCGATTGCCGGAATAATTGCAAAATATTTTGCCACGTCGTTGGCAATGCTGAAAGTTGTCAGGGCACCACGCGTCATAAGCAACTGTTTGCCTACTTCAACCACTTCGATCAGTTTGGTCGGGTTGCTATCGAGGTCGACCATGTTTCCCGCCTCACGGGCGGCCTGAGTACCTGAGTTCATGGCAATACCGACATCAGCCTGGGCCAGGGCCGGGGCATCGTTGGTACCATCTCCGATCATTCCCACCAGGTGACCGATGGCCTGCTCGTCACGGATGCGGCGCAATTTATCTTCGGGCTTGGCTTCTGCCATGAAATCATCGACTCCTGCTTCAGCGGCTATGGCTGCTGCTGTTAATGGGTTGTCGCCAGTAATCATCACGGTTCTGATACCCATCATTCGCAGTTCGGCAAATCGCTGCTTAATTCCACCTTTGACGATATCCTTGAGGTGAATAACTCCCAGAACCTTATTGTCCTCAGCCACAACCAACGGAGTAGCTCCCTGACGGGCCAATTCGGAAACAGCATCCTGAATTCTTTGGGGATAAAAGCCATTATTATTCAGAACAAAAGAGCGGATGGCTTCGGATGAGCCTTTACGGATCTGATGAAGTTTGCCGTCAGGTGTTTTAAAATCCACTCCGCTCATCCGGGATTGTGCCGAAAACGGGATAAAAGAAGCCTGCAACTCATGCACTTCCCTCCCGCGGATATTGAATCGCTCCTTGGCCAGTATCACAATCGAACGCCCTTCGGGTGTTTCATCGGATAAGGAAGAAAGTTGGGCTGCATCGGCGAGTTCCTCCACCCTGACATCTTCGGCGGGGATAAAATCAGTTGCCATCCGGTTGCCCAGGGTGATGGTCCCGGTTTTATCGAGTAAAAGAACATCCACATCTCCGGCGGCTTCAATGGCGCGGCCGCTGGTAGCAATCACGTTGCGCTGCAGCAATCGGTCCATCCCGCTTATTCCGATCGCACTCAGCAACCCCCCGATGGTTGTTGGAATCAAGCATACCAATAATGATATGAGAACAGGAATGGTCATGTTTTGCGAAAACGGCCTGCTTGAAGCCGAAAGACTGTATCCGAAAAAGGCAGGCAAAGTGACCACTGCCAAAAGAAAAATGATGGATAATCCCGACAGCAGGATGGAGAGAGCTATTTCATTGGGCGTTTTCTGGCGTTTTGCACCTTCGACGAGCGCAATCATACGATCGATAAATGTATTGCCGGGATCGGAAGTAATGCGGATAATTATCCTGTCGCTGATAACCTTGGTTCCTCCGGTGACCGCTGAACGGTCGCCACCGCTTTCGCGGATAACCGGGGCGGATTCGCCTGTGATTGCCGATTCATCCACACTGGCAATGCCTTCAATAACTTCGCCATCCGAAGGGATAACGTCACCGGTCTGGCAAACGACTATATCTCCTTTTTTAAGTTCACTGGCGAAAACATCTGTCTCCTGGTTCCCGGCTAATTTGCGGGCCCTGGTTTGTGTTCGGTTTTTACGCAGGCTTTCAGCCTGTGCCTTACCCCTTCCTTCCGCAATGGCTTCAGAGAAATTGGCAAACAAAACGGTAATCCAGAGCCAGATACTGATCTGAAGATTAAAGGAAGAGAAGTTTCCACGGATCAGGCCGGCAATCATGGTAATTGTGGTCAGCAGCGAACCGATTTCGACAATAAAAATGACCGGGTTCCTGATCAGCAGGGCAGGATTTAATTTGATAAAACTATTCAGAGCTGCCTGTAAAAGAATCTTTTTGTTAAACAGGCTGATATTCTGTTTTGAGCTCATCTTGTTTAAATCTAAAAGGTAATTCCACTTTTCAATAGTAAGTGTTCGATAACCGGACCGAATGACAATGCCGGGAAAAACGTCAGTCCTCCAACAATGAGGATTACTGCAATCAACAGACCAATAAACAGCCAGTTGTCGGTTCGGAAAGTTCCGGCAGAAAGAGGAGTCATTTTCTTTCCGGCCATATGCCCTGCAATGGCCAGTACCGGTATAATATAGCCGAACCGACCGATGAGCATACCCAGGCCCAGGCTCAGGTTATAAAAAAGCGTATTTGCATTCAGACCGGCAAAGGCACTTCCATTGTTACCCGCAGCAGAGCTAAATGCATAAAGTATCTCGGAGAAACCATGAGGGCCCGGATTATTCAGGCTTGACAATCCCGCCTGGCTGACCGAAGCCCAGGCGGTGAAAATCAGGATTACGAAGCTGGATGACAGAACAGCAAGAATAGCCATTTTCACCTCGAAGGCTTCAATTTTTTTACCCAGGTATTCCGGGGTGCGCCCAACCATCAGTCCGGCAATGAATACCGTGAGAATGATAAAAATCAACATCCCGTACAAGCCGGCACCCACTCCGCCAAAAATGACCTCGCCAAGCATAATGTTAATCATCGGTATCATGCCGGCTAAGGGCGATAAGCTGTCGTGCATGGCATTCACCGAACCGTTGGAGGCTGCTGAGGTTGATGTTGACCAGAGAACACTGTTGGTTATTCCGAAACGCGTTTCCTTACCCTCCATCAGTTGTAGCTGTCCGAAAACAGGATTGGCTGAATATTCGGCAAGCAGTGAAATACTTAACCCTGCAACCAATAAAATCATCATGACCGTAAAAATGGTCCAACCCTGCCGTGTTGAGCCAACCATTTTGCCATAGGTGTAGGTTAACGAAGCCGGGATCAGTAAAATGGCCAGCATTTCAAGAAAATTGCTGAAAGGTGTTGGGTTCTCGAAAGGATGAGAACTGTTTGAATTAAAAAAGCCGCCTCCGTTTGTGCCCAGTTGTTTGATGGCGATTTGCGAAGCTGCCGACCCCATCGGGATTACCTGCTGTGCGCCCTGCAGAGTCTGAACCGTTTCATTAGCTTTGAAATTCTGCACAACACCCTGACCGACCAACAGAATGGACAATAGAATTGACAGCGGCAGCAATATGTATAAGGTTGAGCGGGTAAGATCGGTCCAGAAATTGCCCAGGTTATCGGTGGTTTTCCGTGAAATACCCCGGATGAGCGCGAGCAGAACGGCTATTCCGGTAGCAGCACTGACGAAATTCTGCACGGTAAGTCCGATCATTTGTACGAAGTTGCTGAGCGTTGTTTCCCCGGCATATCCCTGCCAATTTGTATTGGTCATAAAACTTATGGCCGTATTGAACGCCGAATGCCAGGAAACATTTGGCAGACCGGCAGGGTTCAGGGGCAGACGCGCCTGAAAGAGCTGAATCAGGAACACAAAGACAAATCCAATCAAATTAAACATCAGCAAACTGAACGTGTATGACTTCCAGTTTGTTTCCTCATCGGGATCGACTCCCGTGGTCCGGTAGGTCAGTTTTTCCAGCCACCCGAAAACAGGCAGCATGACATGCTTTTTCCCGGTAAAGACCCTGCTCATGAAATTGCCCATGAAGGGAGTGATCGCGATTAGCAGGACAAAAAACAGGACCACCTGAATGATATCGAGAGTTGTCATATCATGAATATTGCAGTTTTAGAAAGTTATTCCAAATACCAGATGAACAATATCACTCCTTGTATATGAAGCCGAAGGATTAATAACTAAAGTAGCCTTGATTGGCAATGAAAAAGTTTCATTGATTTTCAATGCCTTTGAAACGCTTGCACCAATATTGACTATTGAAAATGCCTTTTTTCTTGCTAAAGTGTCAAATGCCGTTACTCCATAATTATTATAATAACCTTCCCAGGGGGTAAATCCCAAAAAGATACCGGCAGCACCCTTGGAATAACCTAGTTCAATATAGGTTGAATAAGCCTGTTCAGCCGAATCGTCAGGGTTTTTATCTAAACCGTAAAATATAGTATTCCATGTAATGATTATTGGCATTTCCTCAGGACCAGTAAACCCAACGGTGCCTTCAAACCTATGGCCAGTTTCGCTATTCCGATAGTTGAAGTAATCAGCTTTGTCTAAATTCCAATTGTAATCTGTAATTGCGAGTTTTAAGTGCCCGGCAGTAAATGAAATATATGGGTCAACTTCTTTATAACTTCCAATGAAATCTGTAGATCCCCAAATGCCAATTTCAAAATGTCCCTTTGAAAAAGCTAAAGTTGGCTGGAAGTTGGGGGCAGGGCTTCCTGTTGCCATCGAACCCCGCCAGACATAGTGGCTTACCAAATCTGCTGTGACTTTAAAAGGAGATACTGATCCTGGTTCCTGTGCCTTACCGGAGGAAGAAATCAAAAAGTAACAGCTCACTGAAATAATAAAAAACCTGCCTTGGTTTTTCATGATTAAAATTTCTCCGGTTTTATCAGTGAATAAAGGAGGTATCCCAAGAGAAACACTGCGATGATTATCCCGATGATATATCCGGATGTGAGATTAACTTCAGCAGCCGGGTAGGTCGCCGATAAAATTATTACAATCATACCGTTATATTTATAACGATACAAATTTGCAATGGAATCTATAAGTAAATTGTTCGAATACCTGCCCGGAGTGCAAAGAAAATATAAAGACTAAAGGAAAATGAAAAGTGGCCGACTGATAATGCTCACTACTTCATTTGCGATATTCGTATAGTCGGTTCCGCTCATTTCAAAATGTCCGGATTGTTTTTTCCCACAGGCACTAAAAAATGTTGGGTTACCATGCATCCAAAGATCTTCAATAAAGGCTGCCTGGGCCTCCATATTAAAATCAACCCAGTGTTCCTTTTTACGGCCGGATAATTCTTTTTGCCAATTATAGGCATCTTTAACAAACCACTGGGCAACTATAGCATCGCTGGTATACCGGTTGCCCCGGTGCCGGTTTTGCCATACATGGGTGGTCTCATGCACTGTAAGATCAACCGTATTCTTCCATTTCTTTACATATATGGTATTGCCTAACGTAAAAGGGCGACGGTTGATTCCGAACAGACCCGAATGCCCTTCGACAATTCTTATCACATAATAATTCAGTGAATCTTTAAACACTCTGTTGAGTTCAAGTTTTTCATGATCAGTTAGCGGTCTTTCAAATTCCTGCAGGTAAAATATCGACTGTACCCATCCGGCAATTTTTCCTGCAACCACTATTATTGCGCCAAAAACCGGAGAACCAATATCCCATATGCCGTTCACAACTTTGAGACTGCTCAGGGTAATTATTCCTGCGATAATTTTTATCATGCCGCCCAGCATTCCTCCGACGATGCCGAACAATCCCTTGATTATTGCTCCTGTTAGTGAGAATGGTGCTTTCAACAGTCCGCCGAGCCATGTGAAAACAGGTTTGGCATGGATTTGCCGTCCGGTGCGGACTAATGAATCAAATATTGTACAGCCAAAAGAATCAATGGCATCTCCGAGAAAACTTCCGGCATATTCAGCTGCCTCCCGAAGAGCATCTGAAACGGGTTTGGCATCGCTGGTAATTTTCATATTACCTGATTTTGATGGTAAAATAGAAAGTTGAGCCTACCCCTAGTGTACTTTCCACCCAGATCTTTCCGCCCAGGATTTCGACATACCCTTTCGAGATGGAGAGTCCCAATCCTGCACCTTCGCGGTTGCGAGTCAACTCTTCACTGCATTGCCGGAACCGGTTGAAAATGATTTCTTTCTGTGCATCAGCGATGCCTATGCCGGTATCTTTCACATAGAATTCAAGAAACTTACCTTTTTTCTCACAACCGAATTCGATCGATCCTGATGGAGTAAAATTCATCGCATTTTTAACCAGGTTGGTCAGGATGGAATAGATTTTTTCCTTATCACTTTTAATAATGGCTTCCTCATCCTGAAGCCGCTTATTGACTAAGAACTGAACCCCTTTTTGATCTGCCTGCGGTTTGAAGAAAGAGTAGATCAGGTCAAGTTGCCCGTTAATATTAGTCTCTGATATAGCAGTTTCCACCGCTCCGGATTCCAACTGGGAAAATACCACAATGTTGGTTATGATGTTGAGCAGCCGGTCGCCGCTTTTTTCTATGATACCGATATAATTCTGCTGCTCCTCTCCAGTCAGATCGGCTTCTTTAAGCAGTTCCGTAAAACCCAGGATGACATTCATCGGAGTTCTTATTTCATGGCTCATATTGGCCAGAAAAGCCGATTTCAGCCTGTCGCTCTCCTCGGCTTTGTCTTTGGCGAGGGTTAGTTCCGCCTGAATTTTCTCTTTTTCAGTGATTGTATTCTGTAGTGCCGTATTCCGTCTGATCAATCGGCGGGTGTAGAGCCAGACTATCAGGATAATAGCAAATATGGTAAGCAAGGTATACGTTAAATTGGCCCACCATGTTCTCCACCAGGGCGGCAGGACCTTAAATGTATAGGCAATGGGTTCGCCCCAGCTTTCATTCGGGCATTGGGCTTTAACCTTGAAGGTGTAGGTGCCTTCACGGATGTTACCAAAAGAGGCAGAGGTTTGAGTGTTAACCGGCGACCAATTCTGGTCGTACCCCTCCAGAATATATTGGTATTTAACAAGGTTGGGGCGAAGCAACTCGATGGCCCCAAAATCAAAGGTAATATTGTTATGTCCAGGTGGAAGGACAAGGTTAACAGGCAGAGGATAAAAAGGTGTTATGCTCTCGAACCGGATATCTCCGAACTTCTTTTGCAAGGCCTTCCGGTCGGTATCGTAACCGGGTGATAAGGAATCACCTGTTTTATCCCGGTCCTTTATTAATTCATCCCACCAAATATTTTCGTTATTTATTTTAATACTCTGTATAAAAAGAAACGGTGGTGCTGGGTCTGTATTGACTGCAGATTGATCAAACCGGACCAGTCCCGTTTTATCCGATCCGGTACCTATCCAGAGTATTCCTTTACTGTCGCGGTACATCCCATTCTGTCCGAAGTTCACATCTTTAACCGGATAGCCGGTTGCGGAATTGTAGATAATAATCTTCGGTTGGTGACCCTTCAACTGATCATTGGTCAGGTTGTTTTGAGCAGGGAATTCGCCCAAAACATTTCCGGACAGTTCCTTTTGCCTGAATGCGGTTATCACGGCCAGTCCATCGTTTGTTCCAATAACGATATTATCCTGAGCATCAAGAGCTACCTGTGATACGATATTATCGGGCAAGCCTTCAACAGTGGTAAAAGTGGCAAAGGATTTCCCGTCGAAGCGGCTTATTCCTCCCCCGTCTGTGCCGATCCAAAGATTTCCCATTTTATCTTCAAGGATGCAGCTGACTAAATTATTTGCCAAACCCTGCTCGCTCGTAAAAGTGGCAAAGGATTTTCCATTATAGCGGCTTACACCACCATCCGTACCGAACCAAAGATTTCCCGAATGATCTTGAGTGATGCTGTTTACCGTATTATTACAAAGTCCATCGGAAGTGGTAAAATGGATAAAGGATTTCATGTCATACCGGCTAACTCCTCCGTTTGTGCCGAACCAGAGATTTCCGGTTTTATCTTCCGTGATACACCTGATAAAACCATTTAGCAATCCATCCTTATTGGAAAAATTTGTAAAGGATTTCCCATTAAACCGGCTAATGCCCTTTGATGTCCCTATCCATAAATTTCCCTTTTTATCTGCCGTGATGCTTTGAACTATATTATTAATGAGTCCGTCACGGGAAGTGAAATTGGTAAATGATTTGCCATCATACCGGCTGGCACCCCCTAATGAGCCAAACCAGAGGTTTCCAGCTTTATCTTCACTAATACACCAAATCAAATTGCGGGAGAGGCCTTGTGCAGCAGTAAAATGGATAAAGGATTTTCCATTGTAACAACTCAGCCCGCTCGCTTCGGTGCTGAACCAAAGATTTCCCGCCTTATCTTCGGTGATGCAGGTCACACTTATACTGGCAAGCCCGTCTTTGGTGGAAAAATGGGTAAATGATTTCCCGTCATACTGGCTCACACCCCCAAAGGTGCCGAACCACAAGTTCCCTCTTTTATCCTCGGTAATCCACTTAACAAAATTATTTACCAGTCCGTTGCCGGTTGTAAAATTGGCAAATGAATTCCCGTCGTACCGGCTTACTCCGCCTCCTTCAGTACCGAACCAAAGATTCCCTGTTTTATCCTCAACAATGCAGTTTATTACATTATTTGCCAACCCGTTGCCCGTGTTAAAATTGGTAAAGGATTTTCCGTCATACCGGCTTACGCCTCCTCCACCAGTGCCGAACCAAAGATCTCCTGTTTTATCTTCAAGGATGGAATACACCGTATTATTCACCAATCCGTTTTCCATAGTAAAATTGGTAAAGGATTTCCCATCAAACCGGCTTATCCCGCCTCCTTTTGTGCCAAACCAAACATTTCCTGTTTTATCCTCAAGGATGCAATACACTATCTTGGTTGTCAATCCATTGGCTGTGGTAAAATTGGCAAAGGACACACCGTTATAACGACTTGCGCCTCCGGCGGTGCCAAACCAGAGATTTCCGGTTCGGTCTTCAATGAATTTTGTTACGAAATTATTGGCCAGTCCCTGTTCTACCGTATATTGGGTGAAGGATTTGCCATCATAGCGGATGACCCCGCCGCCCCATGTCCCTAACCAAAGATTCCCCTTTCTATCCATCATTGCATGATGAATGCCATCAAAAGGAAGTCCGTTTTCCGTATTGAAATTGGTGAAAAACCCAACGCCTTGAGTTTCTATTACATTCGGTTTAGTGATTCCAGGTTTAGCAGTCTCCTGACCGGTTGCCAGATTTGTGCAGGTTAAAAGGAGATATATGGCAGTAATGAACAAATCCCTATGAAATGTTTTTTCGAAAAGTAATTCCATGGCGGATCTGTTTAAAGTGAAATATTAAAGAGGCTCTTGGATATAAAGTTAAGAGAATTTTCTTTCTGAATTATTTCGTTGAAATGCATTGCCACCTGCCATCGCGCCAAACTAATATGTCCACAAACCGGTAGGTTCCGCTAATGTTTTTTCCATCAAAAGTGCCGTTGATCAAACCCCGGTTGTTCAAGGAACCACCTAAGTAATTATCTTTGGAATGAGTTGACTCGACAATGATCATTGTTTTTACGCTATCCGAAAGTGAGGCAAAATATGATAAGGAAGATACTGATATATATCATCATCATAGGGGGTTTTGTTTCACTCATATCGGTCATTATTCAAAAAGGGAATCAAACCCTCAGGCCAGCGATTCCTGAAATTTCCCAGAGTTTGGTTACACCAGTATATACCGATAATGCAAAGCCGGTAGAAATTGATTCCAGTCAGAAATTATTGCAGCAACTGATAAATAATATTAAATATCCGCTCAGTATTTTATTATTGCAGTTGATAATTATCCTTTTGTTAGCCAGATTGTTCGGATTAATAACAAAAAGATTGGGTCAGCAAATAGTCATCGGGGAAATTATGGCTGGAATTTTCCTCGGTCCCTCAATATTGGGCTGGATTTTACCAGGTGTGTCCGCATTTATTTTCCCCCATGATTCTTTGATTTCCCTTCAGTTTTTAAGTCAGATCGGACTTGCATTTTTTATGTTTGTTATCGGGATGGAACTTGATATCAGTAAAATAAATGACAGAACCCAGGATGCAATTATTATTAGTCATGCAAGTATTATTGTCCCATTTTTTCTAGGAACCTGTTTGTCCTATTTCATATTTGAGGAATTAGCACCTGGGAGTACAAGGTTTATATCCTTTGCACTATTTATGGGGATTGCAATGAGCATTACGGCTTTTCCGGTTTTAGCCAGGATACTGAAGGAGAGGGGATTGACCCGGAGTCCGTTAGGTGCATTGGCTATTACCTGTGCCGCTGCGGATGATGTGACAGCATGGTGCTTGCTGGCTGTGGTAATTGCCATTGCAAAAGCCGGGAGCGTGACCAGTGCCCTGTTCACCATCAGCCTTGTAGTAAGTTACATTCTGCTGGCTATTAAGGTGTTTAAACCCTGGTTGCAAAAAATCAGCGAAAAACGGATTAACGGAAAGCAAATTGACAAGACAATTATTGCACTTTCATTCCTGATTCTGCTTTTATCGGCATATTTTACCGAGATAATCGGGATTCATGCATTGTTTGGAGCATTTTTAGCTGGCGTCATTATGCCGAATAACGTTCGGTTCAAAGAGTTGTTAACGGATAAAATAGAAGATTTGAGCACCGTACTTCTATTGCCTATCTTCTTTGCATTCACCGGATTACGTACTCAGATCGGATTATTGAATACGGGTCATTTATGGGCATTGTGCGGTATCATAATATTAATTGCAGTAGTCGGAAAGTTTGGCGGCAGTGCTCTGTCTGCCAGAATTGTAGGCCGCTCCTGGAAAGAATCTCTGTCCATAGGTGCCTTGATGAACACACGTGGTCTTATGGAGCTTGTTGTTTTAAATATCGGGTATGATTTGAAAATTCTGGGTCCTGAAGTCTTTGCGATAATGGTATTAATGGCACTCGCCACCACTTTAATGACCGGCCCATTATTGGACATGATCAATCATTTTTTTGGGAAGGGCAAGCAGGTTGATAATCAATTGCCGATATAGGCAAGGAATCAAGAATAGTGTTTGATCAATTTTTCATAAATTGTACTCACCAAAAAACGCTGCCCAGATGAAAACACATTTATTGTTCCTGTTGGTTTTTGCCCCGCTTATCGCAGCCGGGCAGCAAAACTGCAAGGTATTGCTTCCTGCCCTGGATTCGGTTTATGTGGGAAAATGTAAAAACGGATTGGCTCATGGGTCGGGTGAGGCCTGGGGACGTTTTCATTATACGGGTAAATTTGCAGATGGATTCCCGCAGGGTTCGGGTATAGCTGAATACCGGGATGGCACCGTGTTTACAGGCTATTGGGAAAAGGGACTTAGACAGGGGAAAGGTACACTCCGGATTAAGCAAAACGGAGTTTTCACCGAAAAGACTTACCTCTGGGCCGGCGATTCCATACAAAAAGAGATTTTGCCTCCCTCCTACAAGGTGATCAGTCAAAGAAATGTCAGCCGTTTCCGGATTTTCAGACAGGGCGATGGCAATGTCGTATGGTTTTACCCCAATTCTACCGGGGGAATAGCAACCAATGATATGGATTTTATTTTAACCGGCAGCAGTGGAAATGAAAGGAACTATAATCCAAAATTTGCCTATCAGGAGGTTGTTTTCCCTTTTAAAGGATCCATAAAATATCAGGCTTGGAATAAGCTCCGGACCGCGCAAATGGAGATCTTCTTCGAATTTGTAATTTCAGAACCGGGAAACTGGATCGTTGAGATTCAGAATTAGAACCATCTATGACACCCGGTAAGGTATGGTGAAATAGAAGGTCGATCCTTTCCCAAGCTCACTGACCACCCAGATGGTTCCATCCAGCATTTCCACATAAGCTTTCGAAATGGAAAGGCCCAGACCGGTTCCTTGCAGGTGCCGGTTTAAAAAATCAGTCCCCTGGATGAACCGTTGGAATATCATATCTGCTTGATGCTCAAGAATGCCGGTTCCGGTATCTTTTATAAAAAATCGTAGAGACAGATGATCATCTGTCTCTACATGTTCATGATCTGATTGAGACGGACCACGGTCGGTCTTTACAAGATGATAACCGAATTCGATCGAACCTTTGCTGGTAAATTTCAATGCATTTTTAACCAGGTTGGTCATTATGGCGAAAATCTTCTCGCGGTCAGTTTTAATAACGGATTCATTACCAGTCAAATCGCAACTGTATGTTAATTCCAAGCCCTTAAGAGCTGCTTCCGGTTTGAAAAAATTGTAAAGGAATTCAAGCTGTTCATTGATGTTGGTATCGCCGATGGAAAGGTCCATCTGTCCTGATTCTATTTTAGAAATGTTGATGATATCGTTGATAATATTGAGCAATCTGATACCACCGGTTTCGATGATACTGACATATTTTTTCTGTTCTTCCCCTGTGAGGTCAGGGTCTTTCAATAATTCGGTAAATCCAAGGATACCATTCATAGGAGTACGGATTTCATGACTCATATTGGCCAGAAATGCTGATTTTAATTGATCGCTTTCCTCTGCGTGCAACTTAGCCTTGACAAGTTCCTCTTCGATTTGCTTTCGATGGGTGATGTCCAGGATGGATCCTTCAAGAATGCCGCTATCGGCAAATAATCTGAATGAGGCAATACAATTAATTATTTCCCCTTTCCGGTTCAATAATTCACACTCAAAATCCCTCACATACCCCTGGGATTTAATCAATCCGGCCATTTTCTCCCGCTCACTCCGGTTTGCCCAAAGATTTGCAGATGGTAACCCTTTAACCTCTTCATTGGTGTAACCGACGACCTGTAAAAATTTATCGTTGAATTCCAGGATTTCCGAACCATCAGGACGTGTCCTGAACATGCCGACTTCCGAATTGTTGAAGAGATTCCTGTATTTTTCCTCATTCTTCTCCAATTCAACTGCTGTCCGCTTTATGTCTTCGATATCCGTATAAGTCCCATACCATTGGCTGATCTCACCTTTCTCATCGAGAAATGGGATGCCCCGGACCAACCACCACCGGTATTCTCCGTCAGCCCTCCGCAGTCTGCATTCAAGTGAATAGGTGCCCTGATTTTTAGTGGCATTTTCCCAGGCATTCCAAGCCCTCTGCTGGTCATCAGGGTGGAAAGGGATATTCCATCCGTGCCCGTAACTTTCTTCTAAAGTCATTCCGGTGTAGTCAACCCATTTCTGATTGAAATAGGTATTCCAGCCGTCTTTTCGGGTGGACCAGACAATTTGAGGCATCGATTCCGCTAAATTACGCCATTCTTTTTCACTGTTTCGGAGTGCCTCCTCTGCACGGGTGCGCACTGCCCTTTCATGATCGATTGTAGCGCCAATGGAACGGGAAATGAGGACGAGTAATATTCCTGAAACAAACAGGATAAGAATGCCGGTTATACTGTTGGTAAGTGCGAATGAACTGCTGAAAGTATTAGAACTGAAAGCCTCTATAACGTTTTGGATCTGTATCAGAATGAAAATCACCGGCAAAATATTCCGGATGAGCTTGGCTTTGGTTGAATGTTCGACAAAGTACCGGAGTGGAAAATTCTCTTTGCCTGAAAAAAAAATTAAACCCGTGGAGGTTATCATGAATGTAATAGCCGTCGGCAAAGCCATAGGTATGGTTTTGCCGGTGTAAAGAAAGGGTACTCGGTAGCAATATCCGATGACAATGATATATCCAAGCAGCAAGACCAGGGAGCTGAATATGACGGAGTATTTCTTATTTTGCCCGGAAAGCATCAGGACTGAAATACCTGAAAAGATAAATCCTATCGCAGTTAGGAATGACATGATACCGGTTGGAATTCCAACGACAAGAGATTGATGATGAATCGATAGCGAAAAAAGGTTCCATTTTTGCGAGGTAACTATGTCAAGCAGAATGATTGAAGCAATAACGATAATGAATGCTGCCAAACTAATAACGAGGTACTTAATGGTCCTGTTACTGATGCTGTGCGGTATGAAAAATAAAATGATGCCAAGGAATAAAAACAGGATGGCAGAATCGTCGGCCATGGGTATATAATTTTTACCCAGACTTCCCATTTCAAATCCTCCCAAAACCCACGAAACTAAAACTAAAATAGCTATCAATGAGGTGGTTATACCAGCGCCTTTGGTACAATTAATAAGCCATCGGTCCATAAATCAATATTCAGGGAAGTACTTTTGAATTAATTCTAAAAATTCTTTTTTCAGGATGGGTTTTGAAATGTAATCGTTACATCCCGCTGCCAGTGCCTTTTCCTTGTCGCCCGTGAGTCCATAGGCTGTTTGTGCAATGATGACCACCTCCTTGTTAAATTCCCGGATCAGACGGGTGGCATCATAACCATTCATATCTGGCATTTGTATGTCCATGAGGATCAGGTCGATGTCCGGATCATTACGGCAGGCTTCAACGGCTTCAATTCCGGTTCTTACATGGTACAATTCATGACTTATTGTTTTGAGGATAAGGGTGATAAGAATATCAGACGGTACATCATCTTCCGCAATCAATATTTTAATGTTTATTGATTTGGCAGCCTGATCATCCAATGAATCCAAACTGACTCCGGTAATCACTTCCTTGGGTACGGGATGGTAGGGAATGGTAAAAAAGAAGACCGAACCTATCCCTTCCTCGCTTTCCACCCAGATTTTCCCGCCCAGCATCTCCACATAGGCCTTCGAGATGGAAAGTCCCAGTCCGGCGCCCTGCAGGGCTTTTTTATCTGAAATGTCGGCCTGTACAAATCGTTCAAAAATGGCTACCTGCCTGTCCTTCGGTATCCCAATGCCGGTATCTTTTACAAAAAATCGTAATGACGGACCGTGGTGAGACGGACCATGGTCCGTCTCTACAATGTTATAACCGAATTCAATCGATCCTTCGTTGCTGTATTTTATGGCATTCTTAACCAGGTTGGTGAGAATGGCATAAATTTTCTCATGGTCCGTTTTAATGATGGCTTCACTCGCCGGCAGGGCTATTGTATAAGAGAGCCTCATGCCTTTTTTTACCACTTCGGGAGTAAAGAAATGATAGATATATTCAATTTGCTCGTTAACGTTTGAATCGGATATGGAAATTTCCATTTGTCCGGCTTCCACTTTGGAAATGCTGATGATATCGTTGATGATGTTGAGCAGGCGCGTTCCGCCTTTCTCGATCATGCCAATGAATTGTTGCTGCTCTTCACCGCTAAGGCCCGGTTCTTTCAGCAAATCGGCGAAACCCAGAATTCCATTCATCGGGGTCCGGATTTCATGCGACATATTGGCCAGGAAAGCAGATTTCAGGCGGTCGCTCTCTTCGGCACGTTCTTTGGCAATGATTAACTCCTCCTCCGCACATTTGCGCTCGGTTATGTCCTGATGGGTTCCTGACATCAATAGCGGCTTCCCATCCTCATCCCTTTCATGTACCTTCCCCCGGTCAAGCACCCAAATCCAACCGTTGGACTTATGCTTCATGCGGATTTCGCATTCATAATAGTCGGTTTCGCACTTAAAATGTTTGTCCAACAATGCGTCTGATCTTTTTTTATCGTCAGGATGTGCAAATTTCATCCAGGTTTCAATGCTGGATGGCGAAACTTCATTTAATGTATACCCGATGATTTCAGCCCACCTTTCATTATAGATAGTCTCCCCGGTTCTGATGTTCCATTCCCAGGTTCCCACATTGGTACCGTTAACGATATCAGAAAGTCTTCGCCTTTCGGTGGACAGGGTCTCCTCAGCCTGTTTTTGCACCGTGATATTGGTATTAAAGCCATACCAGGTAATGCTGCCGTCGGGCAATTTTTCGGGGGTCGATTTTGAATAAATCCATTGGATCGGCCGGCCGGGAATCTGTACTCTGAATTCACAGGTAAAGTAAGACAGATGTTTTGCGGAGTATTCAATGTCGCTGAGCACCCGCGCCGCATCCTCAGGGAATATCACATTGCCGATAGGGGTGAAGTCATCAATGACATCTTCAGGTGAACATCCAAAAATATTTATGATACCTGCCGAAGCGATCGGAACAAAATAGGTTCCATCCGGCCTTCGTGTAAACTGAAAAATCAGGTCGGGTACATTGGAGGAGAGTTTTCTGAACTGAATATCCTTTTCATGTAACTTGTCTGCCGCCTGCTTGCGTTCCGTAATGTCCTGGTCAACGCCCCGATAACCTTTGAGGTTTCCTTCATCATCAAGAATCGGCCTGCCATTGGTCAGCAGGCAAATCATCTCACCATTCTTTTTAATATTCCAGTTCTCCAGGTCTTTTATCGGGGCTTTGTTTTTCACGATTTCAGAAAACAGGGTTGCAACCCTCTGAGCTTCATCAGGTGTCATGAAATCAAATGGGGTTTTCCCAAGGACATCGTCACCTGACTTGCCAAAATAATCAATGCCTGCCTGCGAGCTGTAGGTATAAACCCCCTTCTCATCAACCTCCCAAACCCAATCTGCTATATTGGATATGATGCCCCGAAGCCGCTCTTCGCTCTGCTCGAGGGCCATTTCGGTTTGCCGTCGCTCAGTGATATCATGAACGGTTCCGACAAGATGGGTGCATCGCCCCTTGTTGTCGAATACCGGTGCGATGCTTACATCACCGGTTAATCTGCCTGTGGGATACTCAGAGACCTCCTCCCAGTGAAGGATGATATTCTCAGCAATCGCCTTTTTATATTTTCCTAAAACCATGGTCAGGGAGGGTTCAGGGATCACTTCATTCACCAGTTTTCCAACAACCATTTCCTGTTTCAAACCGGTAACCCTGGAAAATGCCGGATTAACCGAAATAAAACGGTAAATGCCATCACCTTCCACTGCCAGATATAAAATAATATCACCTACTGTGTTGTAAATGGAGTTAAGCCATTTCTGGCTTTCATTGAGGGCTTCTTCCACCTGTTTACGTCCGGCGATGTCGCGGGCATGAGTAATCTTCAGGTCTTCGAAAGCAAAACGCAATTTATTCAACTCCACCTGGAGTTGTTCTTTGGTCAAATCCGGATCACTCATTTTTATCGGTGTGGATTGGAGAGTGAAAGTTATGAAAATATTGGTTCATTGACCGGCGTCTTTCACACAACGGACTGAAAACCCGTAATTCCTGAGGTAATTGAATCGGCTGATTCCACTGAAGGTATAACCGATGTACCGGCCCCACGAATGCATGGCATCATCGGCCGTTGCCGTCCAGAAATTGGCATCGATCCAGAGGTCCTGAAAATTACCGGTGTAGTTTCGGTGGCCGCCTGCAAATGCTGTGAATCCGCTTTCGTTGGTGGCTCCGGTATTGGGTTTGTCCCAATGATCATATCCGGCTTCTTTGATTTTACCTCCGGCCTGGTCCCCAAGAAAATCTGACAGGGTGGTCCATTCCTGATCCGATGGTAAATGCCATCCGGAGGGACAGGCCGTCAATGCTGCCTGCCAGTTGTACAATACTCCGTAGGTCAGATATGCCGCAGTTTGTTTTGCCTGCATTACATCGTTTCCTTCATAAGCAAATATGTAATAGTATTTCAACGTATCTGTCCAGTCCGAACCTTCGCCTGGCGGACTCACTTTGGGCAGATAGGCCAGGTTCCGGGTCATCCACACCTGCTGACCGATCTTTATAAAGTTATACACATTGCCGTCACGTGTATCGGTAAAGGAAGGGATGGTTTCGTCAACCCTGATTGTCAGGTTGGTCTGATCCGTCAATCCCTCCTCATCCGCCACTTCCAGTTTGATAGTATAGATTCCGGCTGATTCATACTGGTGAGTATTGATCGAAGTTTTTATCCAACCGGTATCCCAACGTCCGTCACTCTCCCAGTCCCACCGGTAACATAGTTCACACGGGCAGGTTTCAGCATCGCTGCTTTCACCCGCATCGAAAGTGAAAATGGTACCGGTAGCACCCGATTGGGGATTGACCGTTATTGAAGCTACCGGGCGGGTGTTTTTTGTACAGGAAAGAACAAGGGCTGCAACCAAGAGAACCAATGTCAGCCTTTTCATGGGAAATAAGGATATACTTTCTTCGTCTAAGTTAGTGATTATATAAATCAGCAAAATTGTTTTCTATTCGTAAACTTATGTATATCTCTGCATCATAATTGACATTATTGGCCTAGAGGGCATGCCGATGCGAGAGATCATCATTGAAAACGCCCACGAGAACAATCTTAAAAATGTTTCGCTCCGGATACCCCATTATCAGCTGATTGCGGTAACGGGTGTTTCGGGTAGCGGTAAAACCAGCCTGGTTTACGATGTTGTGTGTGCCGAAGGACAGCGCCTGTTCTTCGAGAATTTCATCGGAGGTAAGCTCCTTTCGGCCAAGCCTTCACAACCCAAAGCTTCAAAGATTGAGGGTCTGTTTCCGGTGATTGCCCTTGACCAGAACCATGTGGTACGCAATCCCCGGTCAACCGTGGGCACCCTAACTGAACTCTACGATCTGCTTCGTTTGCTTTTTGCCCGGCTGGGTCAATCGGATATACCGGGACTGCACCCCTACCGGAGCCTGTTTTCTTTTAACCTTCCCGACGGGTATTGTCCGGTTTGCAGGGGTTTGGGTGTGCAGGACCATATTTATCCCTCCCTTCTGATCGGTGATGCTGCCAAAACCATCCGGGGAGGGGCTTTTGTACTGACCACTCCCGTTCCATACATCATTTACTCGCAGGTCACTATGGACGTGCTGGACCAGGTGTGCCGCGCGGAAGGGTTTACGGTTGACCTGCCCTGGCAGGACCTGACCCCGGAACAGAAAAATGTGGTCCTGAACGGTTCAAAAAAGATCAAGGTTCTGTTTGGAAAGCATCCGCTGGAATCGCGGCTTAAATGGACCGGGATCACAGCAAAACCGAGAGAGGAGGATTATTATAAGGGGATACTGCCGGTGATGGAGGATATTCTCAGCCGCGACCGGAATCCCAACATCATGAGGTTCGCACGTTCCCAAACCTGTTCAGTTTGTGAGGGAAAGCGACTGAACGAACAGGCACTTTCGGTAAAGCTCTGGGGCCTGGATATTTCGGATTTTTCAAAGATGAGCATCAAACAATTCCATGAGTATTTCATGGAATTATCAATCAAAGGCCGGGATTCGTTCATCGTGGAACCGGTCCGTGATATCATTCTCAAGCGGACAGCCCTTTTGATGAAACTCGGAGCCGGACATCTTATCCTGAACCGAGAAGCCCCATCCCTGAGCGGAGGAGAAGCACAGAGGCTGCGGCTTGCCAATCAGGCGGCCAGCGGACTGCGGAACGTCCTTTATATCCTTGATGAGCCCAGTTCGGGCTTGCATCCATCGGAACACCGGAACCTTCTTGAAGTCATGCGCTCGCTGGTGAGCACTGGAAATACCGTTTTGCTGGTCGACCATGACGAACAAAGCATCCGGGAGGCCGACTGGATTATTGATATCGGAACCGGAGCAGGTGAGGCGGGAGGACGGATTCTGTTTAACGGAAGGGCGGAGACGTTTTTTAATGAGGTGCATGAGGATAGTGTAACCTGGAGGTATCTTGGACGGAAGACGAGAGACTTTGAGACTTTAAGACCAGGAGACTTTGAGACTTTGAAGATTGGGAGACCAGGTACGGGTGAGAATTTATTTTTTATGGCTGAAGAAGCAAAGAAAAATAATCTGAGGAATATTTCGCCGCGGTTCCTGGTTAATGCATTAAATGTGATCACAGGCGTTTCGGGAAGCGGGAAGACCAGCCTGGTGAATGATTTTATTGAAAACACGGTGAGCAGGAAAAGAGGTGGAACGGAAGTTTTCAGCAAGCTCATCCACCTGGATTCATCACCGATCGGGCGTACCCCGAAAAGCAATCCGGCAACGTATACGGGTTTGTCGGATCATGTGCGCGACCTGCTGGCTGGGTTACCCGAATCACATCAAAGGGGGTATAAAAAGGGACAGTTTTCGTTCGTTGTAAAAGGCGGACGTTGCGAAAGCTGCGGTGGAGCGGGCGTTCAACAGATCGGGATGCATTTTCTCGGAAATGTCGAGGTGGTGTGCGACGTGTGCGAAGGCAAACGCTTTACCGATGAAACCCTTGAAATCAAATACAAAAACCTGAATATTTTCAATATTCTTGAGCTGACTGTTGATGAGGCACACTTGTTTTTTGAAGGCCAAAAAAAGATAACCGCAATAACAGGAACCCTTTCAGCTCTGGGATTGGGGTATCTTAAGCTGGGACAGCCTTCCACAACGCTGTCGGGCGGCGAGGCGCAGCGGGTAAAACTGGCAACCGAACTTTCGCGCCCTGCCACCGGCAAGACCTTATATATTCTTGATGAACCCACCACAGGGCTGCACATGGCCGATGTCGAAACCCTGCTTAAAGCATTGAAACAGCTGATCAGTAAAGGCCATACATTGCTTTGCATCGAGCACGATCCTTCTTTCATCCTGGAAGCGGACTGGATGGCCGACCTGGGTCCGGGTAGTGCGATTGATGGCGGTAACCTGGTGGCTGAAGGTTTTGTTCAGGACCTGATCAATGATCCGGAATCCATTACCGTAGCCGAAATCCGAAAATTCATGGCCCGGGATGCAACCGGGCAAAGAACGATAGAGCAGCTGTGCAGCAACGAAACAATTGAAGCTCCGATCCGGCTGACCGGGGTGGAAACCAACAACCTCAAAAATATTGATGTGTCCTTTCCGATAGATGCCATAACAGCGGTGACCGGGGTCTCAGGCAGCGGAAAATCATCGCTGGTTTACGGAACACTTTTCGCTGAAAGCCAACGGCGATTTCTGGAGGGGATGTCGTCATACAGCAAGCTATTCCAGACAAAAGCCGGAACGCCGGTACTCAGGGAATGTCATGGATTGGTTCCTGCCATATCTCTGCAAAAAAAGAACCCCATTAAAAATCCCCGTTCCATTATCGCTACCTATACCGGTCTGTACGATATTTATCGCTTGCTCTTCAGCCGGCTGGCGACATCCGGTAAAGATCATTCGAGTCATTTATCCGGAGCATTTTCTTTTAACAGTGAGGAGGGTGCCTGCCCGGTATGCAAAGGGTTGGGAAGCCTGACCGTTTGCGATGAATTTAAGCTGGTCACCGATCAGGGAAAGTCCCTTATTGCCGGTGCACTGGAAGGAAGTATAACAGGCCGTTTTTACGGCGATCCGGATGGTCAGTATGTTGCTGCTTTATTGACGGCCGGTGCTAAAAACGGGATCGATTTTTCAGTTCCCTACCGGGATCTGAGTGATCATGCAAAAAAAATCGCCTTTTCCGGTTGCGGTGAGGAGATCTTTGAAGTGGACTGGCTATACAAGCGGGGTGCCCATGAAGGAGTTCACAGGCTGATAACTGTGTGGCCAGGATTTCTGCAACTTGTTGAAACAGAATATATCCGAAAGCATGCCGATGCAAGGGGCGAGGCAATGCTTCAACTGATGAAAAGTGAGGTATGCAGTTTTTGCCAGGGCTACCGGCTCAATCCGGAAATGCTGAGATATAAAGTCAACGGGTTGCATATAGGGCAGGTGACTTCCTTAACGGCTGAAGATGCTATAAACTGGTTTCATGAATATTTTACCGGCACTTTCAAATCAGCATTGGAGCAGCAGGTCGCAGCTGCATTTGAGTCTACCATATACAGCCGGCTGAATGCTTTGATGAAAGCCGGATTGGGATATATTTCCACCGGACGCGTAGTGGGAACACTCTCGGGCGGAGAGTATCAGAGGCTGCAACTGGCCGGACTGGCACAGGCGCCCCTTACCGGGGTGGCTTACCTCCTCGATGAGCCTTCGTTTGGCCTGCATCCCGAAGATACACGGCGTATCAGCGATCTGATCGTAAATCTGAACAAGCATGGAAACACCATTGTCATGGTAGATCACTCGCCTCTGCTGCTGGAGATAGCAGATCATGAGATAGAGATGGGGCCGGGCGCGGGTGGTGAGGGAGGGGAGGTGGTTTATGCGGGGAGAGTGCGGGAGACTGTGAGACCGAGAGACTGTGAGACTATGAGACCGGGAGACTTTGAGAGGGTGGGACGCGGGACGGAGGAAGGGTTGATAATTAAGGGGGCGAGGGCGAATAATTTGCAGGAGATTGACGTTGAGATTCCAAGAGGGGGATTGACGGTGATCACAGGGGTGAGCGGAAGCGGGAAGACGAGCCTGCTCGACAACGTTATTTTTGAAAGCTGCTCTTCCGGAAGGCCTGTTTACTGTGAAATTTTCTCCGGCTTTGAAAGATTCAGCGGCCTGATTTATATAGAGCAACCCCTGCCCGGGAGAGGGCATACTGCCACAACGGGCAGTATGCTTGGTCTGGCAGATATCATTGCCCGACTTTTTGCAGATACGGAGGAGAACAGGTTGCGAGGGTACAAATCCTCCCATTTTATCAATGGCTCGCGAGATGCCCGCTGTCCTGCCTGCGAAGGCACCGGGGTGAATCAGGTCAGCATGGATTTTTTCACCGATGCGATTTCTCCTTGCGAACGCTGCAGCGGGACCGGTTTCAGGGATGAAGTGCTCGAAATCAGGATCGATGGGAAAACGATCTTTGAAATGCTGCAGGTCCCTTTTCATGAATTATCCCGGTTTTTCGATTCCCATCTGAATGATAAATCTAAAAATCAGGCAAAACAAGTCCTCGACCTTATTGAAAAAACCGGTCTCGGCCATCTTTCCGGAGGCCGTCCACTGAAAACATTATCAACAGGCGAATTGCAGCGGTTGAAACTGGTTTCAGGGCTCTCATCCAAAACCGGCACAAACAATCTCATCCTGCTGGATGAACCAACCGGCGGATTGCATCCACAGGATATCAGCAGGTTGCTGAAACTGTTCAATGAACTTGCGGATGCGGGAAACACCCTGGTTTGCGTTACACATGAACCACTTCTGATGGCTGCTGCATCGAAAACCATAAAGCTCGGTCCGGGAGGCGGAACCAGGGGCGGCCTGATAGTTTAGCCGGTTCAAACCAGCAGAGGTAACTCAACTGAGCAGTTTTGCCTATTTTTGTTATCATGAAGAAATCCAACTGGAAACTTAAGCTCGGGATAGCCATGTTGATCCTTTCACTGTCGACTACTCCGATGATTCTTTTGACCCCGTTTCTTCACATTGATACAAAATCGAAAATCGCCATCACCACCACACTAATTATTATCGGAAACGTAACCTTCTATTCCGGCGGATTTCTTTTGGGAAAGGAGCTTTTCACTAAATATAAAGCCCGCCTGAATCCCCGGAACTGGTTCAAGAAGAAAAAGAAGACACAACCCTAAATCGAACCGACACATGCAAAAATTATTGTCAACCCTGATCCTGCTGCCTGGTTTTATCCTGTTAACCACGGCCGTTCCTGCTCAGAAAGCTGCTCCGGAAGCTTTGAAAAGCTGGCGTGAGGCGCGTTTGGGCATGTTTATCCACTGGGGGCCGGTGAGCCTCACGGAAAAAGAAATCAGCTGGTCGCGTACGAATACCAATCCGAAGTGTCCGAACAACGGACCCACGGCAGCCGATGTGTACGATAATCTTTACAAAAAATTCAACCCGGTGAATTTCAATGCAAAGGATTGGGTGGCCACGGCAAAGGCATCGGGGATGAAATACATGATATTCACTGCAAAACATTGTGACGGATTCCTGAACTGGGACTCGAAAGTGGATGATTACAATATCATGCATACCCCCTTCAAGCGGGATATATGCGGTGAACTGGCCAAAGCGGCCCATGAGGCAAACATGAAAATCGGCTGGTACTTTTCGCCGATGGACTGGCGCGATCCAGATTGCCGCAACGAAAAGAATCCGGAGTTTGTCAGGCGGATGCAGGCCGAAATAACCGAATTGCTGACGAATTATGGCAAGATCGATATCCTGTGGTTCGATACCGATGGTAAATCGGCTCCCTGGGGCCCGGAAACCACTTATAAACTCGTCAGGAGGCTGCAGCCCGACATCGTTATCAACGAACGTCTCGACCTCGGCGATCAGGGCGGATGGAACGAAGGGGTGGTTGGGCCCAACGCCGACTTTCATACCCCTGAGCAAACCGTAGGCAAGTTCGACCCGCGTCCCTGGGAATCGTGCATGACCGTGTCGAAACGCAGCCAATGGTCGTGGGGCGGACATGATGATGGGGTGAAGACGGCAGGGCAGTGCCTGGAAATGCTGATCCGTTGTGCCGGTGCAGACGGCAATATGCTTCTGAACGTGGGCCCGATGCCCAACGGAGAGATTGCTCCGGAACAAAAGGGCGTGATCAATGAGCTGGGGATCTGGCTTTCCAAATATGGCAAAAGTATTTACAGCACACGGGGAGGACCATGGAAACCGAACAAATACGCAGTGTCGACCTATCGTGGAAAATTCATCTATCTGCATATCCTCAGCCGGCCCGGTGATACGCTGGAATTGCCTGCCATCCCTGCGAAAATTGTACGATCAAAGGTACTGACCGGTGGTAAGGCAAAGATCAGTCAAACGGGAAAAAGCATCTTCATTGTTCTACCACCTGCCGGTCCTGATATGAAGGATATGATCATCGAGCTGGGACTTGACCGAGCAGCCGGCGGAATTGACCCAATTGACATGAATTAACCATCTTATATTCGTACAATTGTCCAAATTTTTTCCCCATGATAGATCTACGCAGCGATACCGTCACCCGTCCCACTCCCGGGATGCTTGCAGCCATGTTTTCAGCCAAGGTGGGGGATGATGTATTCCGGGATGATCCTTCCGTTAATGCGCTGGAAGAAAAGGCCGCAGGACTTTTCGGCATGGAATCGTCCCTCTTTTGCCCATCCGGCACCATGACCAACCAGATCGCCATCAATGTGCATACCCGTCCGGGCGATGAAGTGATCTGCCATAAACATTCGCATGTCTATTTTTACGAGGGCGGAGGCATGATGCGGAATTCCGGGGTTTCGGTTAGCTTGCTGGAGGGCGCCCGGGGACTGATCAATGCCTCTGAAGTTGCCAGTCATATCAATCCCGATGATGTGCACCGGTCGGCAACCAAACTGGTTGAGGTGGAAAACACCATGAACAAAGGCGGGGGAGCGTGTTATCCCTATGTAGATCTTCTGGAGATCAGGGCGGTGTGCGATGCGAATAATCTCCGCCTGCATCTCGATGGCGCACGTTTATTCAATGCGATGGCCGCGACCGGAACCCGGCCCGAGGATTACGGGGCTATCTTTGATTCCATTTCCATCTGTTTGTCAAAAGGACTGGGTGCGCCGGTAGGTTCGCTGCTACTGGGAAATATGGATTTTATCCACCGGGCCCGCAGGGTGCGCAAGGCTTTTGGCGGTGGTATGCGGCAAGCAGGATACCTGGCAGCTGCCGGGATCTATGCGCTTGACCATCATGTTGAAAGGTTGAAGGAGGATCATCAAAGGGCGGCTTACCTCGGCAAAGTGCTGAACGAATTATCCTATGTTGAAAGCGTTATGCCGGTGGAAACAAATATCCTTATTTTTACCCTGACCGGCCGTTATTCTGATAAGGATTTCATTGCTTCTCTGAAACAGAATGATATTCATGCTATTGCGATTGCCCCCCAGACCATTCGCTTTGTTACCCATCTGGACTTCACTGAGGAAATGGCTGGCACGGTGGAAACGGTTCTGCGAGAGCTGGCTTGAAAGCAAAAAAATCCCTGCCGAAGCAGGGATTTTGGATTGAAATCTGTACCAGTTGAAACAGATAGAGATTCCTATTTACCAACTTCGAACAAGTGATATTCAACTCTGCGGTTGAGACGGAGGGCAGTTTCGAGATCATTATTTTCGGCCGGATTGGATTCTCCGAAGAATTTTATTCTTATCCGGTTTTCAGGTATACCCTTGCTTTCGAGAAATCGCTTAACTGTATTAACACGGTTTTCTGAAAGTTTGATATTGTATTCTTCGTTTCCCTTGTTGTCGCAATAGCCGGCAAGTTCAATTCCGAAGCCATTATGCTTTGATAAAGCTTTGGCAAGATTATCAAGATTATCAATACCCTGCGGTTTCAGTTTAAAGGAAGCATTATCAAAATATACCGGTTGCATCGAGAGGTTGTATTTGGCAATAATACCCTGTATATCATAAGGACAGCCTTTCAGTTCCACTTCTCCTGCGATATCCGGACAAGCATCCTCGCTGTCGGCAATACCGTCCCTGTCACTGTCGACCGGGCATCCGGAAGCGTCAACCTTAAATCCTTTGGGAGTATTTGCGCAGCGGTCATTGTCATCCGGAACACCATCACCATCGGCATCTGACTTTGAATCCGGACAGCCCTTGAATGCTGCCAACCCAAAAACAGTCGGACATTCGTCGAATTTATCCTGGATCCCATCCCCATCGGTATCCGGACATCCCTTGAATTCCTTCAATCCTGCAACATTCGGGCATTCATCTTCATAGTCGGCAATGCCATCCTTATCGGCGTCAAAAGGACACCCGTTTACATCAATCTGAACACCGGCAGGCGTATTAGGGCATAAGTCATTTTTATCAAGCACCTTATCGCCATCACTGTCAGCATCAGGCTCCGGACATCCTTTGAGGGCTGCGGTTCCGAAAACCGTCGGACATTCGTCCAGTTTATCCTGAATACCATCTCCGTCGGTATCCGGACAACCAGCGAATTCCTTCAATCCTGCAACATTCGGGCATTCATCCTCATAGTCCAGGATGCCATCCTTGTCGGTATCCAGCGGACACCCGTTCATATCAACAGGAGCGCTGGCGGGAGTATCAGGGCATTGATCCTCTTTGTCAAACACACCGTCACCATCGCTGTCCTTGTCCCTGGCTTTGCCAAATAAAATATAAAGACCGATTGAATTCTCCATGAAATAATCGGGGTTCCTGTTTACGTTAACATTAGGATACCAGCCATCGATTTTATCGATCGCAGGGGTCATCAGAACGGACTGTATAATCACGCTGATCGACCTGCTGACGGCTAAATTGATACCCACTCCGAACTTCAGGGCAGGGCTTAAAAACTTCTGATTGGTAAATACCAGGTTGTTTTTGTCAGTGCCTGATGACATGGCTGCGTTAACGCCGACACCACCAAGAAAAAACGGGGCAAAAATGGCTGATTCCTTCAGCATATACCCGTTATTCAATTTGTATTTGAATTGCAAACTCAGGTTTGACATTTTTGCGTGGAAGTTCAGGAAAGCCGGCATCGTTGTTCTGATCCGGGCATTTGCGCTTTGAGTTTCACCATAATAAAGATGAAGCAATAAATCAAATGATGGATTGAGATACCGTGCGACACTTCCGCCCAAAGCAAAGTTTGGTTTGAAAGTATAGAACCCGTTGGCGTAATCGCCTTTATATTCCAGGAATCCAAAATGAGCACCAAGAGCCCATCTTTTGTCGGCATTTTGCGCATTGGATGCGGAAATACCCAGCAATAAAACTGTGGCAAGAACTAAAATTTTTCTTTTCATTTCAGTTGACTTCGGTGAATTATAGGATATTGTTTTCCGAAAGTAAAGATCACCTGCCTGAAGATGAAAAGGGTTACATGTTTTTGGAAAAGAATTACATAATTCACATGCAACAATTATTATTTAATTTTAGAAATTATGAATAAAACCAGATTTTTACCGGATTTAATTGTATTGCTCCTTTTCATAACCGCTTTGCGGTGGATGGGGATAGCAGCCATTGGTCAGGTCACCCCTTCTGGCAATGCCTTGACGGTTCAGGTGATTACAATCAGCCTGCCTGCCGGCAGCGGCAACGGGAATGAACGGCTGATCGGGATCAAAATCATAGCCGGATCCGGGGCCGGATCACTGAATCGGATTTCCTTTAATCTGTCGGGGACGACGGATATCTCAGACCTAACTGAAATCAGGATTTTTTTCAACGGTCAGTCCGAAAGGTTCAACCCGCTTAATGCCATTCTGTTTGCAAAGACAGTTCCGGCCAGGGGTGAAATTGAGGTTAAGGGGGATATGCCCTTGAAAGAGGGGGACAACTATTTTTGGATCACAGCCGACCTCAGCCCGAACGCAAGGGAAGGGAATCAGATCGGAGCATTGGTCTTATCTGTTTCTACAAGTGAGGGACCGACCATCCCGATGGAAAAACAGGGGGCTTCCCGAACCATCCTGCTGGCGAGCAAGCTGCTTTTTTCGGGTGGTGACGGGGGCTCGATGAATTACCGGATACCAGCCATTGTTAAAGCTATGGATGGTTCGCTGGTGACGGCAACCGACAAACGGTGGACCGGTCCGGTCGACCTTCCCAATGATATCGATGTTGTGATCCGGCGAAGTATCGACCGGGGCATGACCTGGAGTGACCCGCTAACGATTGCTGGGAACCATACCACGATTGGCTATGGCGATCCTGTGCTGATGGTGAACAGGAAAAACGGTGAGATCATCTGCATCTTTGCCTCTGATAAAGGATGGACCGCTTCCACTGCTGCCGCTCCCCTCAGGATTAACCAGGCAAGGAGCACCGATAACGGCATAACCTGGAGCACCTCTCAGGATATCACGTCACAGATTTACGGTGCAGAGTCGAATGATCCGGTCACCCGGAACTGGCAGGGTGCGTTTGTTGCTTCCGGTGCGGCAACCCAGCTCAGGAGCGGGCGATTGATGGCAGTGATCGCTGCCCGTCAGACTGACGGATTCGATATATCAAATTTTGTTATTTATTCGGATGACGGGGCCCTGACCTGGAAGGTTTCGACGAACCGGGCCTTTGCCAAGGGAGATGAAGCCAAAGTGGTGGAATTGGATAATGGGGAGGTGCTGATGAGCATCCGGCAAAAGGGCAGCCGCTGGTTCAATATCTCAAGGGACCAGGGAATGACCTGGGGCACTCCTTTTAAGCAGGGCGATATCATCGATCCATTCTGCAACGGCGACCTGATCCGCCTTTCAGCTCTTTCTGACGGTGACGGCAAGAACCGGCTGCTTCATTCCATTCCCTATGCCGCCTCCCGCAAAAACATCAGCGTTTTGCTCAGCTATGATGAAGGGGTAACCTGGCCGGTACGGAAAACCATCTATTCGGGTCCTTCCGCTTATTCTTCCCTTACCGTACTGGAGGACGGCACCATCGGAATGTATTACGAAGCCGGTGAATATGAGACTTACCAGATGTATTTCGTGAGGTTTTCACTGGAGTGGCTGACCGATGGAAAGGACAGGTAGCGTTACCCGGTAAGGACTTTTATAAAGGCCAATCCGGTCAAAAGGGATCTGCTTAAACCCACTCTTCAATGCCGGGGAATTCGCCGTTACCTGGAATTTGCCCTGTTCAGGATCCCCGGGATCCATAAAAAGAGGATCGGCCAGTATTAAGCTTTTGGATAGGCTGTCTTGTACACCGGTGCCGGGTGCAACCATATTATCTTCCATAACCAGATAGGGGCGGGCTTTGTCTTCGATCGACATGCCCCAGAATCCTGAAGGTTGATCCCAATTTCCACCTGAACAGATATTATGTGAAATGATATTGCCCTTGGGAGCCCTGGGTTCGTCATTTATCATCAGCGGCAGTTTCGGATACTTAGTGCTGTAAGGCGGCTGATTGTATGTTGCTCCTAAAATGGTCCCCTTTTCCCCTGCCTCCTGTATCCAGGCATCGGTCATATCCTGCATCCAGCCCATGCCGCGCGCGTCCACATGCAGCGAGGGGACGCAATCAATAAAGATATTGTTGGAAACCGTGTTATCCCTTCCCCCGCCGATCATCATGGCACGGGTGACATGCTTGAAAACATTGCCGGTAACTTCTGCCGACGAAAAAGCGTCATCCAAATAAATTCCAACGCATCCTTTGCCTTCAAAACCGGAGATATCATGAAGATAATTATAGCGGATTACATTCCCCCGCATAGTCCAGTTCCTGCCCGCATAGATTGCCCCGGCATCATTTGATTCATAGCAGACGTCGGAGATGTCGTTATATTCCATCACATGGTCATTCCCGTCAAAATAGACGGCCATGTGCGGAACATGTGCCATGACATTGTGCGTTGCGCGGTTGCCCACCCCGTAGAGGGAAATGCAGGGCGTATAGATTCTCTTGATCCTGGCGGTGTGATGGATGTAATTATTATCGGCAAAACACCCGGCGGACATCAGTGTTTTACGGTCGCCCGCTTCAATTCGTATTCCCCCGGCACCCAGATTGTAAATATCACATCCGTTTACCCCATTGCGGAAACCACCCTTGATCGTAACCCCGCAGTCGCCCGAATTTCTGAGCGTACACCCGGCAACCACCGTATTATTGCAATCCTGCATCTTAACAACCGTTTCGCGGCATCCCTCCATGATCACCCCTTGTATGGTCAGATTGGAAACCTGATTCATGCATATGAGACTTTTATTCTGCGAAACAGAGGTTTGACCTTTTTCTAAGTCGGAGGGTGGATAGAGATAGAGCAGGCCCCTGTCGCGGTCGATATAATATTCGCCGGCTTCATCAATCTCCGAAAGCATGTTAAACCCATAAAACCATTGCCCGAGACGGTATCCGTAATGATGATACGGAGGGACCACCTCAATTATTTTCCTCACCGTATCCAGTTTCCCAATCTTGTGCCGCTGCTCGCTCCAGTCCCAGAACCAATAACCATCAACCCAGGCGTCTTTTTCATCTTTCCACCGGGATATCCGCAGTTCGTCATAGTTGAACTTTCCCACCTGGTCCCCTTTGGTTCCCCTGACATCTACGGGATCGATATCAAACAGCCCGGTTATTCTGATAAAACCTTTGTTGGGGTAACGGGAGATCCACATGGGCTGATCGTTGAAAAACAATTCCATACCCCCTCCGCCCGGGGAGCCGAAATCAGTAATGCCGTTCATCCTGAGGTCGGTCTGATAGATTTTGCCGCGTACACCCGGACTGAATTTTCCAAGAACATTTTCATCGGTGACCAATTCCCAGTTTGACAGTTTTTTCCCCCCGGATAATCTTGCCATGGCGCCTTTTTGTCCGGAATAGATGATCCGGGAAAGGGTGTCTTTTCCTCCATCTGCAGCCTCCAGTTCAAAGGTCCGTGGAAGTTCATAAACACCGTCCTGAATCTCCACTAATATATTCCCTATGGGGAGTTTTTGCGTTTTTTTTAACGCCCGGATGGCATCGCGTGCCGCTTCCAGTGTTGCAAAAGGACCATCTGTCCTTACACTGTTAGGCTGGCTGAGTTTCCCCGACCAGCTGTCATTACCAGTGGTTGAAACGTACAATTTCAATCCGAATTTCAGCGTTGGATCCTGTGGTGTACACATGGGCAACAGGCTGATCACAACTAATGAAAATAAAAAAGAAAAAAAATTCAATTTGCCTTATGATTGAATTGATGTTCAGAAACACAAGAAATCAGGTCACAAACGTAACTTAATGGAATTGCTTTTCAAGTATTGACATCAGGGTGCCTTTTACGATTGGTTTTGCAATGTAATCGTTACAGCCGGATTCGATCGCTTTTTCCCGGTCGCCGTCCAATGCAAAAGCTGTTTGTGCAATAATGACCAATTTGGTATTGAATTGACGAATTAACCGTGTGCTTTCATACCCGTTCAGTCCGGGGATTCCAATATCCATCATGACTAAATCGAGATCAGGAGTCTTCCTGCAGATTTCGAGTGCATCAGTCCCGTTCTTAACATGAAGGATTTCCCGGGCAATATTTCTGATTAGTGCACTGATCAATTTATCCGATGCCGGGTCATCTTCGACAATTAAAACTTTAAGATTCATGCGTTGATTATTTTATGAAATCTATCGGTCCGCTAAGCACCTTGGCATGCAAAAATATCAATAATATTAAAGGATATCAAACCGGGATGTAAAATGAAAGCCTGGTGCCCTTACCGACTTTACTCTCAGCCCAAATTTTACCACCGAGGAGAAAGCCCCGTAATGACAAACGCTTGACATGGCAGCAAATAACGGACGCATTAAATCAGGATGGCATTAAAACGCCCGATGGCAAAGCGTGGAGCTTCCAGCGAGTGCAGCAAACTGATAAGATGGCAGGGTTATAGGAGCGGGTGGCTAAAACAGGGAGGTATCAGGGGGGTGCCCCGTTTGACAGCTTTGCTGTGCAGGGTTGGTTGGACAACCCCTTTCTATACTGGACAAAATTTTGCCCTTGAAAATTGTACCTTTCCTATCAACTAATCAAATCCTTAACAAAATGAAAACATTACCCTTTCTTTTATTTTTGATCCTGATTGGATGCAAGAAAGACATTGAAAAAGTGGCAATAATATAGAGCGCAGGAGCTCGCTATCTTGATGGAGAAAGCTTAAAAGATGCTACTCCCAAAGCCATGTTAAAGAAGGATTTTGCCCATAAACATAAATTCATTAGAAATGAGGGATTTACATTTGAAATCAGGGGCATTCTCGGAAATGCCATGCTTTCTTTACCTTTATCAGATGAATACCTGATAGAAACCTGTAAACTTGATCTTGAATTTAACGGCTTTGATAAAGAATT
Source organism: Bacteroidales bacterium (assembly GCA_041662065.1). GTDB lineage: Bacteria > Bacteroidota > Bacteroidia > Bacteroidales > UBA12481 > UBA12481. Next base: position 281,178 of record JBAZTE010000003.1, read on the forward strand.
AGCTGAATGCAAAAGTTGGTTGCAAGCCTTATGGAGAGAGCAAAACATAACCCTAATAAAAATAGTAAAAAGTTATAACTTTCAATACCCGGGCCGTGGTGTACGGAATCAGGCTTTATAAACAGGATAATCTGTATATCCATGTTCATCGGCAGTATAGAACAGGTCAATGTGAAGATTCTGGGAAAGTTCCAGATTATTCATCAAGCGCTTGACAAAATCAGGGTTATTGATAAACGGACGCCCGAATGCTACAAGATTTCCCAGTCCGTTCTGAAGATCGGTTTCGGCTCGTTCCTTTTTGTATCCCCCTGACAGGATGATGGTATTCTCGAATACATTACGGATCATTTTCTTGATTTCCATAGGGACTTCAGGGGCACCATATGCCGAGTGGTCAACCAGATGTATATAAGCGATCCCAAGGTGATTCATTTCTTCGGCCAGATAACTGTATGTCTCATCAATTTCGGGATAATTCGGCATGTCGCTCGCGGTTCCGTATGGAGACAGCCGGATGGCCGTTTTATCTGCTCCAATTGCATCCGCAACCGCAGCTGCCACCTCAATCACAAACCGGCAGCGGTTTTCGTTATATCCACCATACAGATCATCGCGGATGTTGCTGAACGGCGAAAGAAACTGCTCAAGAAGGTATCCGTTGGCTCCGTGCAATTCCACCCCGTCAAATCCGGCTTTTATGGCGTTTTTTGCCGCATTCATATATTCGGCTTTTGTATCCTGTATGTCTTTAATGGTCATGGCTTTGGGTACAATAAAATCCTGCATCCCCTTCGAATCGGTCCACATTTGTCCGGAAGCTTTTACAGCAGAAGGTGCCAGTATCAGTGAACCTGCCGGCATATTGAGCGGATGGCTGATCCTGCCGGTATGCATCAGCTGGATAAAAATCTTACCCCCAGCTTTGTGCACGGCCGAAGTCGTCATTTTCCATCCTTCAACCTGTTGTTTGTTGAAAATTCCCGGTATCCGGGCATAACCCAGGCCATTGGGTGAAGGGGAGGTTCCTTCCGTAATGATTAAACCTGCACCTGAGCGTTGCTCATAATACGCGGCCATCAATGCATTTGGAACATGTTCAATGGCCCGGCAACGGGTCATCGGTGCCATTACAATCCTATTCGCAACTTCGGTGGATCCCACCTTTACCGGGGTGAAAAGTTTATAGGTTTTCATTTTTTTCAATTTAAGGATTGCTGAACAGGCAGGCTGTCAGTTTTTCGCGTTTTTGAAGAATTTAAAGGGTATAAATTTATAGACGCCTGCCACCCGCAGTGTTACATAATCTTTTTAAAGAATTGCATGATTCACACTTACCAGGGGATTACTTACCATGCTTGCAAAAATATGGTTGCCTGTAAGGCTTGTATTTCGGAAACATATATCTTTAAGCGATCAATCACCAAATAACCAATTATGAAAAGGACGCTTTTATTCACCACTACATTTGTATGCATTTTGCTGATCAGTGGCTGCCAAAAGGAGCCGGTAGCCGACTTCACCATGGACAGGGAAATCTTTAAAATGGATGAGGTCATTACGTTTACCAATCAATCAAAAAGTGCCAAGGAATTTGTCTGGGATTTCGGAGACAGTAAAACATCGGTCGAAGAGAATCCCAGGCATACCTATACTTCTGCGGGCGAATTTACCATCACCCTGACTGCTACCGGCGGCGGAGGTACCAACACCATGACAAAAACCATTTCCGTTTTACCAAATCTGTCGGGTTTTTGGCTGAAAACAATCAGGTTTTCGGAATTCGGGGGTAATATTACCGGGACGATGAATATCACCCAGCATGATGATAAAACATTGACAGGGAGTTTTGCCTATGATGCGGGAATGGGGTTTACGGGATCCGTTGACCTGCTTCCAACGAGTTATATTACCAAAGACAGTGTGTACATTAAATGGGACAACAGCACAAATTTTAATGGAACAGTGAATGCCGACGGGAAAACCATGGGCGGTAAATATCTCAGTGGCGCAACTCAGGTAGGTTCCTGGACCGCTAAAAAGCTTTAATAAAATGATATGGCTAGATTTAATGACCAGGTTGAAGTCCTCATAACCTGGATACGCCGGAACCTCCGGCAGGTTCTGTTAGGACTGCTGGTGTTGGTGATTTTGGCAACATCAGTGAAGACCATTAAGCCTGAAGAGCAGGGAGTTGTACTTTTTTTGGGAAAATTTACCCGGACCGTTCAGCCCGGATTGAGTTTCATCGCTCCTCTGGGACTGGAAAAAATGTACAAGATCCCGGTTCAGCGGCAATTGAAACTGGAGTTCGGGTTTCGCACGGAAACCCCTGGGGTCCGCACAGTCTATTCAGATGAGGATTTTGGGGCTGAATCACTGATGCTCACCGGGGATCTGAACCTGGCCGATGTTGAATGGGTGGTTCAGTACCGGATCATGGATTCATACAAATATCTCTTCAAGGTACGTGATGCCGAGGATGCACTGAGGGATATGTCGGAAGCGGTCATGCGAAAGGTGGTGGGGGACCGAACCGTTAATGAGGTGCTCACCGTTGGCCGTCAGGCGGTGGCTTCCAACATGGAAGTCCTTCTGCAGGAAATGTGTGTTGAGTACGAGAACGGCTTGCAGATTGAACAGGTTGTTTTACAGGATGTCAATCCGCCGGAGCCCGTCAAGCCATCGTTTAATGCCGTAAACCAGGCTCAGCAGGAAAGGGAAACCCTGATCAACCAGGCCGAATCTGAATACAACCAGGTGATCCCAAGGGCTAAAGGTGAAGCGGAGGAAACCATCCAGCTGGCCGAGGCTTACGCCCTCAACCGGGTGAATCGTGCCATCGGTGAGGCTGACCGGTTCAGCTCGCTCTATGCAGAGTACATCAAGGCTCCAGAAGTAACCAAGAAGCGGCTCTATTTCGAAATCCTCGAACGGATCCTGCCCAAGATAGGGGATAAGATTGTGGTGGACGAAAAGGGCAACAACGTTTTGCCTTTGCTTAACATGGACCGTAAAATTAACACCCCAGCCAAGTAAGCCATGAAAACAAAATATATTGTATACAGTATCGGGATTGTGGTATTGCTGATACTCCTTTTCGGAAGCGTCTTTGTGCTCGACGAAACGGAGCAGGCGATTGTTACCCAGTTCGGTAAACCGGTCGGTGGATCAAGGACCCTTCCCGGACTGAATTTCAAGCTCCCGGTGATTCAGAAAGTTCAACGGTTCGACAAGCGATATCTGAAGTGGGACGGTTATCCGAACCAGGTCCCCACCCAGGATAAGAAATTCATCTTTGTGGAGACCTATGCACGCTGGCAGATCACCGATCCGCTTCAGTTCTACGTCCGGCTCCGTGATGAACGTTCCGGGCAATCAAGGCTCGATGACATCCTCGACGGGGAGACCAGAAATGCCGTTGCGAGCTTTGAACTGCTTGACATTATCCGGTCGACCAACCGCACACCGGAAGTCTCAGAGGAATATCTTCAGGAAATCGAATCCCTTGATACGATAAAGGTCGGGCGCGACAAGATTGAAAAGATGATTTTGGAAAAAGCCGGTGCAAGATGCACCGATCTGGGGATTATTATCCTGGACTTCAGGATAAAGCGCATCAATTATGTGCCGGAAGTCAGGAGTAATGTTTACGACCGTATGATCAGCGAACGTAACCGGATTGCTGATCGGTTCCGCTCAGAAGGTCAGGGTGAAGCACGTAAAATCCAGGGGAACAAGGAGCGCGACCTGGCCCAGATCCAGTCGGAAGCGGTAAAACAATCGGAACAGATCCGGGGACGGGCTGATGCCAAAGCCACTTCCATCTATGCTGCTGCCTATAATAAATCGGCAGCTTCGAGGGAGTTATACGGATTTTCGCGTGCCATGGAAGCGCTGGAAAAATCATTCGATGATAAGACCAGCCTCATTTTAACGACCGACAGCGAGCTTTACAGGTACTTGAAGCAAATTAAGTAGGGATTTGGGTATCGGGTATCGGGTATCGGGGTTTTATGTAAATTGCATGTATAGTAATACAATACCGGCAATTGTCATCAGGATTAGTGCCGCGGATCCGAGAATGTTTGACATTTTCCCGTTGGTGTGCTGGCCCATTATTTTTTTATTGTTTGAAATGTGAAGGATGATTGCAATTAAAACGGGTGCGGTTAATCCGTAAAGAATTGCCGAATAAATCAGGGCTTTAATCGGTGAAATACCGATATAATTCAATAATAATCCAATGATCAGGGAAATAGCAATAACAATATAAAACATTTTAGCTTTTGCGAATTTTTTATCCAATCCGGTTTTCCATCCAAATGACTCGGCGATAATATAGGAAAGTGAACCACTCAAAACCGGGATCGCCAGGAGCCCTGTGCCAATAACACCCACCGCAAAGAGAATATAGGCTGCATTCCCGGCCAGCGGTTTTAAAGCCTGAGCGGCCTGTTCAACCGTATCAATCTGATGGATATTTGCATTAAACAGAACCGTTCCGGTAGTGAGGATAATAAAGAACATTACAAAATTTGAAAACAGCATTCCAAAATCGACATCCTGCTTCATGTCATGCAAAATTCTCTTATTGACCACAAGATGTTTTTTCAGACTTTTCATGTCTTCCACTTCCATGGTTGCCTGCCAGAAAAAAAGATAAGGCGAAATGGTGGTCCCCAGGATGGCAACCAGAATGCTGATGAAGTGCTTGTCGAACTTTATGCTGGGAATTAAGGTAGCTTTCAATACAGCCGGCCAATCCTGCTTGTATAAAAAAGGAACGATCAGATAAACAAGAAGAACCAGGCAAAGATATTTCAGAACTGAAGCAATTTTCTGATAAGGCAAATATACAATCAGCACTAAAAGCATAATGGTGAAAAAAAAGCTGAAAAATATTGCGTGGATGGAGGGGAACAACAGATTGCCGACTGCTCCCATTCCTGCGATGTCAGCACCAATATTCAGGGTAATGGCTGGAAAACTAAAAAGAAGCATCAGATACAATACGGGTTTGGAGTAGTTATCTTTAAGGGTGCCGGCCAATCCGCGTTCGGTAACCAGTCCTATTCTTGCACACATTTCCTGAATGGAAGCCATAAGCGGTAAAGTGATCAGCGCAGTCCAGAGCGTTGAAAGTCCGAAGGCAGCACCGGCCTGTGAATAGGTTGCGATACCTGAAGGATCATCGTCACTCGCCCCGGTAATCAGGCCGGGCCCGAGTATTTTCCAGAAACGCCCCAGTTTTTTTGTTTTTTTACCCATTTGGTTTACTTTTCCGGATTTCCCCCGAATTTTTTGCCAGACTGGATTTCATCCCCGAAAGTATGGATTTAAAGCAGTAACCGAAAAGAAATTTTTCCGGATCCCTCTCATAGTCAATGGTCCCTGTCCTGATTCCTTTTCCGGGAAGGGGGTTTGAATCTAATAATTTGCGGTTGATGAAAAAGGACTTGATCCTCTCCACCAATCCAGTGGTATCCTCAGTCCGTTTATTCTTTAAAGCGAGATCCAGTCCATGATAAAGAAGGATCATGTTCCCGGTTGCTTTTTCGTTATTGGCCAAAAAGCCGAATTTCATGGCATCGATTGTACCCGAAGTGACAAAAATAAATGCATTTTTCTCGAGTATGGGATTCAACTTATCTGCAGCCATTTCTGCAAGATTACCAGTCAGTGAGAAGCTGTTCTGATGGTCATATATTTTAGATTTCAGAATCACAGCCAGCTTGCCTTTTCCCATCAAAAGAGCATCCGCGTGAAGTTCCATGAAAGCCTTTTCAGTTTTATAAACCGTGTCGTTGGTGATTTTGAATAATCGGGCATGGAGGTCATTGAAGCTGATATGCCCAGGTTCATTAGCCTTCAGGGCATGTGCGGTATACAACACGTTACCGTTGGCTACAAGAATGGAATCAACCCTTATATAACCAGGATAGCGGTAAATCAAATCCTGGATGGTGGTTTTGACAACATGCCTGAATTCTTTTCGCTGATCGCGAAAAACCCGGATATCCATCTTGCCGATTTCAATAAAAGTGCTGATCAGGCTGGCCGAACTTAAAAAATCTTCAACTGGAAGATGGTGAAATAAAAGGCCGGTGAATACCGCCTCAATCCGGTCAGATTGATAGGCCGACCGTGACGTAAAGCCGTAATCGGAATAATTCGGGAGAATCAGCAGGCTGTCGGCTTTCAGTGTATGGGAGGTAGTGGAAAAATCAACACCGCTGGCTTTATAGGTATACAGGCTGTCAGCCGAAACTGATCCGAGCGCATCGGCTCCAAAATCGAATTGTCTGACGATTCCAATGGTTAGGGAATCCTTTTCGGCGATTTTCAGATTATAAACTTTAAAATTGCCGCCGTCAATGGTGTAACTCTGTTTAGTATCTGCTTTTATTAAGGCCAAATTGATTTTATCAAACTGAATACTTCCGATTTTAATGGGAGAAGGGGCAAGCATAGGGGCTGATTTTCGCGGGGGCGGAATTTCCCCCGTCAACCGGACATCGGAAATGATCACTTCGCCGACATTGACATCATTTTTGAATATAAGTCGTAACAAGCTGATCGCATTGAATCTGACTGATGCAATTTCTCCGTGGAAATTCCGTCCGGTAATCGGTTCCTGATTGGAATGGATAGTTACTTTTTCAAGATCAATACCAGATTTAAATATCCGGAAATGAACGGCTCCGATTTCCACGTTGAAATTTCCTCCCCGGCCATTCACTGCTTTCTCCATTTTACGGCCTGCCCAAGGTTCGGCAATCAGGTTTATTGAAACTTTTATCAAAACCAACAGGACGGCGATCCCAAGTGCTGGTCTCAGGTAATTAATCCCTTTCATAGTAGCTTCTTGGTTGCGGATAACACATGATTTCCAGGTATTCTGTATTCCGAAATTCAGGTGTCTCAAAGTTGGGGTTACCTCACCGACAATTCTTTACAGAATTCCTGAAAACAATTGCAATATTCACACATCCCGGGGACAGCCCAGAGTGGACTTTGACTGGATTATTTCAGGTATTTTTCTTTCAATTCATTAAATACCATGAATAGGCTGGTCGTTTCACCGTTCCTTCCGAACAGGCCGCTCCTCCCGTTCAGGGGTTCCCAGATGGCAGCGCCTTTGCCCATTTCCCCGGGAAGATTAAACACGATTTCATGCACCTCACGCTTAAAATCTGAATATTCAACCACGTTGACCGGTTTATGGTAACGATCAGTCAGGTCGAGCATATTGGCCTTCAGATCTTCCAGGGTGCCATGCCAACGGGGATAGTAGGAGAGTCCGAGTACATCGAACCGCACCCCGCGGGCAATCATATTATCGAGCCAGAAACGGGCCTCGTCATTTTGGCCTCCCAGCGCAATATGCATCATCACCGGAAGTGCCGGATCAACTGATTCAACACCGGCAACGCCCGATTTCAGCAGGGCGGCGAGCTGATCGGGATTGCTGATATGACCATCCGGCCAAAGAAGGCCATGGTTGATTTCATTTCCGATCTGCACCATTTCCGGGAGGGTGCCCTGCGTTTTCAACGCAGTGAGAACCCCGGCAGTATAGGTTTTAACGGAATCCCTGAGGGTTTCAAAACCGAGACCGACCCAGGCCATGGGCTTGTTTTGCTGCTGCGGATCGGCCCAGTAGTCGCTGTAATGGAAGTCGAGCAGCAATTTCATCCCGGCATTCTTGATCCTAAGTGCCATAGCGAGGGTTTGACTGAGCCCGCAATAACCTTTTTCAGGGGAATATCCCTTTGGATTATCCGGATTGACAAAGATTCTCAACCGGATGTAGTTGAATCCATGAGTTTTAAGCAATTGAATGGCGTCGGTTTCCCGGCCATTTTCAGAAAATTTTATTCCCCGTTCCTCCAGCTGGGGAAGAAAGGAGATATCCGCACCGATCATACGGCCGATTGGTTTTACCGTTGGAGGCATTTGGCCCGGATCCGGTTTCATCAGTTTCAGGTCGCCCGGGAGGGTATGGATCTCATGGGAGCCGGGCCAGAGCTTTCCGGATCGGGCTTCAACCTTTACTTTTCCCGGGGTGTTTCCGGCATGGAAGACCAGGTGGCAGGTGCCTTTAATGAGCTGGCAAGATGCATAACTTTTACCGGCCGTATCGGTCTTTATATCAAGGGCTTTGCCATCTTCAGCAGTCACCTTTCCATCGCCCTCAAGATAAATCCGGATAGAATCCTTTGCCGAAGTGATTTCCCTACTCAGGCTATCCGTTACCGCAACACGCAAGCGGGTTTTATCCCTGCCGTTGGCGAGCAGGGTGGTGCTGTAACTGGTGACCATTACGGATACCGGTTTTCCCGATTCGACCCGGCTCACGGAGTCAAATTCGGAATCATTCTTGTTCGGTTGATTGCATTGGGTTAACAAAGCAATGCACACATAAGGAAGGAGTGCAGTTATTTTCATAATCATAATAATCTCTTAACCCATTTGAATCCTTTAAACGGGGCATATTTAATTGGCAAATCGATCCAGGTCGGGCTGATGACTATAGCGCGAGAGTTGCTGAAAGCAAGGAAGCTGCCTTTGCCATGGTATTTGCCCTGACCACTGTTGCCCACACCGCCAAAAGGTAAATGGTGATTGGCAAAATTCAGAAGTGAGTCATTAATGCACCCGCCGCCCGAGGTGGTTTTTTCCAGGACTTCCCTGGCTTGCCTGTTCTTTCCAAAATAATAGAATGCCAGCGGCTTTTCATGCGAATTCACATAGGCAATGGCTTCATCAATGTGGCCGAAAGTCATAATGGGCAAAACCGGTCCGAATATTTCTTCCTGCATGATGGGAAAATCGGACTGGATCTCGTCGATGATGGTGGGGGCGATGTACCGTTCTGCGGCATCCGACTGGCCGCCAAATCGTATCCGTCCTTTTTCCAGGAGCTTTTGAACCCGTTCGAAAGCCTGCTGGTTAACCATCCTCGGGAAATAGGGACTCTGTTTACTATCCGGACCAAACATCCGGTCGATGCTGTCAGCAAGTTTGAGGATCAATTCCTCTTTCACTGACTCATGAACCAGGAGATAATCCGGCGCAATGCACGTCTGGCCCGCATTAATGGTTTTACCCCATGCAATGCGTTTTGCGGCAATATCCAGGTTGGCACCGGCATCCACAATACAGGGACTTTTACCGCCCAGCTCGAGTACGAAAGGGGTCAGGTATTCAGCCGCGGCTCTCATAACCACTTTGCCGACAGCCGGGCTGCCGGTATAGAAGATGAAATCGAAGCGCTGGCTGAGCAGGAATTCATTCACTTTTCTTCCCCCCTGAACCAGGGTAACGTATGCAGGATCAAAAGTTTCGCTGATGAGTGTTTCCATCACTTTTGCGATGTTCAGGGTATAAGGTGATGGCTTAAGCAGGGCGCAGCACCCTGATGAGATGGCGCCGACAAGGGGATTCATCATCAACTGAAATGGATAATTCCACGGGGCGACAATCAGGGCAACGCCGAGCGGTTCGTAGAGAATTTTGCTGCCGGATGGCAAAAGATGAAGAGGCGTGGGCACCCGCTTTGGTTTTGACCATTGCTTGATATGCCTGATGTGGTTGTCGATTTCCTGAACAACCATGCTTATTTCGGTGAGATAAGCCTCTTCAAAGGATTTGTGCAGATCGTCCCAAAGGGCTTGTGCGATCCTTTTTTCGAACAATTTTATTGTCTCTTTAAACCGGATCAGCTGATTCACCCTGAATTTCAGGCTCCGGGTTTGTCCGGAAGCGAAGTATTCACGCTGTCTGATGATACTTTCTTCGATAGCAGCTCTGCCGATATCTTCCATGGTTGAGTATTAATAAAATGCGTGATTGAAGGTTAAAGATACCCGATTTATTAATACCGTCCGTATTGCCTGACCAGCCCGGCAATCAGTTTTACCCTGCTTTCCAGGCCGTCGGGCGGCACCTGGTCGGCCACACCCAATACATACCTGGGTTCCTGTACCATGACTGATAGCACATGACGGACGTGCCTTTCGAACTCGTCATCGCTGACACTGGCAGTAAAATAGACGCCGGGGAGACCACCCCAGAGGATGCTTTTTGAGCTGCCGGTAACTCCGGCTAGGTCCTCAATTTTCAGATCGCCCACCGGATAGGGGGTTAAGGCTTCGAGAACGGTAAATCCAGCTGTGGCTTCCTGCTGAAGCAGTCCGCCGAGGGTGCCATCGATATGAATAAATGAGTATTTGCCGGCCTGCCTGATTTTTGCGGTCCATTCGGTCTGGTATTCCTCCATGTACAAATGGAAAAAATCGGGGCCAACCATTTCCGACGACAGGTTTTCAGGGATCATGAGTACTTCAGCAGGACTATCTACGGCGATCCTGGCGGCCTGATCGAAGGCTTTTTTCATGGTCTTGAGGAGATCTGCAAATTCTTCGGGACAGTTAAAGGCAGCCATAGTGACAGCCATTACCCCAGCTTCGAGTGCCATCAGGTGCATAAAGGGGCTCTTTGGAAGGTAGCACAATACTATCCCCTGATCTCCAACCTGTTCCAGGCGTTTCCGGGCAAAATCGTAATCCGGCTCAAATGTCATATTTTCATAGATGAACTTCATGACGGGAATATCTTCCTCCGATTTCATGAAATGCTCGATAGGACCTTCAGAGAAAGAGGTCGGGATATATTCCCAGCATTCGCGCACCGACCCAACGGGGGTGCTGATTTCCTTATAACGCCGGTGACCAGCGTTCCACTCCTTTATGTTGCAGTTACTAATCTTTTGAGTGTAAGGGAAATACCCCTGCAGATAGAATCCGACCCCGAGATCACGGTGCCATTGGATATATTCATCGGATGCGATAAATCCCTCTGGCTTCAATCCCCTTTTGATCAGGGAATTTGCCCAATAATCCAGATCTCCGAACCAGGGAACCTGATCGGGTCGGCCGCCATGGAGGAGGGTGAGGAGGTTTTCGCGGGGGGTCATGGAGGAGGTTAGAGGTTAGAGGTTAGTGGGTATCGGGTATCGGGTAAAGATAGCTATAACGGATTGTTCTTGTGTTTAAGGCGGGGTTTTAAAAATGTTATTTTTGAGCACAAAAGGTGATAGTCTATAATAATTCCTGAGATGATCAAAGGGGTATTGTTCGACATGGACGGGGTTTTGGTGGATTCGGAAGAATTCATGTGCGAAGCGGCTATCCGGATGTTTTCCGAAAAGGGGTTGAGTGTAAAAAAAGAGGATTTTGATCCTTTTGTCGGGATGGGTGAAAACCGGTATCTGGGCGGAGTTGCAGAGAAGTATGGTTGCGATTTCGATCTGGAAAAAGATAAGGCAAGAGCCTATGAGATTTATGCGGAAATCACCCGTGGAAAACTGGTCCCGCTGCCAGGGGTCCATGTTTTTATTAAACGCTGCAGAAAGCGCTCATTGAAACTGGCGGTGGCCACCAGTGCCGACCGGATAAAGATGGAAATCAACCTGTCTGCATTGGGTCTGCCGGAGGGCACTTTTGATCAAACGATCAACGGACTGGAAGTCAAGCGCAAGAAACCTTTTCCGGATATTTATCTGGAAACGGCACGCAGACTGGGCTTGAAGCCCGGGGAGTGCCTGGTGGTGGAAGATGCCGTCAGCGGCATCGATGCAGCAAGAGCGGCGGGGTGCAAATGCCTGGCACTGAAAACGAGCTTTCCTGAGGTAAGACTTTTTAATGCTGATTGGATTTGCAATACCCTCGAGGATGCTCCCGACGATTCAATAAGCTGGTAATGAAATTATTATTCGCGTTTTAATATGAATAAATCACTAATTGAACTGTCTTTGATCCTTCTGTTTCTGCTTTATGCATCAAACGTAAAGTCTCAAAAAGCGGACCCGAAATTTATTGACCATTCACCCGGATACGATATAGCCGCCTATTATTTCCCCAATTATCATATGGATGATAGCCGGAACGAAAAGCGATATGGCCGGGGCTGGTCGGAATGGGAACTGGTGAAAAATGCCGTTCCGAGATTTGAAGGGCAATATCAGCCAAAGATCCCCCTCTGGGGTTATACAAATGAATCGGATCCCAAGGTGATGGAGATGAAAATTAATGCGGCATCCGAATATGGCATTGATGTTTTTATCTATGACTGGTATTATTATGATGATGGTCCATTTTTGGAAAAAGGGCTGGAGCAGGGATTTTTGAAAGTTACCGGCAACCATAAGGTAAAGTTTGCCCTGATGTGGGCGAATCATGATTGGGTAGATCTCTTCCCGAGGAATCCGGAAAATGGCAATGCCCCCTTGTTTTATCCGGGAATGGTAACCGCGGAGACCTTTGACCGGATGACGGAGTACATCATTGAAAACTATTTTAACCAGCCAACCTATTGGAAAATTGATGGATGTCCGTATTTCTCCATATACGAACTGTTTAAGTTTGTGGAAGGCATGGGAGGCAAGGAAAAGGCCAGGGCAGCACTTGAAAAATTCCGGGGGAAGGTCAAAAAAGCCGGGTTCAGGGACCTGCATCTGAATGCAGTGGTTTGGGGGATACAGATTCTTCCGGGTGAAACGGAATTTAAAAATCCTTCGGAACTGCTGGATTACCTTTCATTTACCAGCACCACCTCATATGTCTGGGTACACCATGCCGGGCTGGATAATTTTCCCGAAACGGAATACAAAGACCTGCAGGACAAATATTTCAATTATTGCGATAGTTATGTTAAAACGATAAAGCAGCCCTATTACCCAAATGTGACCATGGGTTGGGATGCTACCCCGCGCTGCAGTCAGGAAGTGAAATTCGCCAATTTGGGATACCCCTGCATGGCAGTCATCAAAAACAATACGCCGGAGAATTTCCGGAATGCCCTGCAAACATCAAAATCCTGGGTCGATAAAAATCTAAAGTCCAACAGGATAATAACCATCAACAGCTGGAATGAATGGACCGAGGGCAGCTTTCTGGAGCCTGAACGGAAATACGGATACCGGTATCTTGAGGTGATAAGGACGGTGTTTGGGGTGAACTAAATTCCTATTTTTTGTACAGGCCTTTCGCAGTCCGGTCTTCCAGTTTAGGTGCCGGGGTCATTTTTGCCGGGGCCACTTTCACCAGTTTCATCACTTCCTCCACCACTTTCTCTATTTGCGGATCCCTGCCCTGCACGAGGATATTGGGATCATCCCAGACCGGGAAATCAGGGGTTACCCCGATGCCTTCCCAGAACCAGTGGCCGTCATTGTCGTACAGGCGGGCATCCGGAACGGTTATGCTCCCCCCATCAATCAGTGAATGGCCGGTAGCAGGTCCTACCAGGATTCCAAGAGTACGTTCGCCGACAATTGGTCCGGCTTTCAGCTCCTGGAATGCCCAAGGGAGACCGTCGCCTCCCGATCCGGCCCATCCGTTGATCAGCATGCCTTTCGGACCGTTATTGGTCTTGATGGGCTGGGTATGGTCCATCCCATGCCGCCAGTGCAGATTATATACCACGGGCCGCTTGAGCAACTCGAGGAAACGATCGGCCAATGCACCTCCCCCGTTGAAGCGTTCATCGATGATAAATCCGTCCTTATCCAATTGCCCGTAAAACATCTTCACCAGCTCCAGTTGTCCCTGGGCCGAAGTGTTTGACATATAGATATATCCCAACTTGCCATCCGAAAGTTTTTCAACCATCTTACGGTTATTCTCAATCCACTCGAGATATCGGAGGTTCGACTCTTCACCCGGGGTCAGACATTTAACCACTATCTTCTGGCTATCGTCGGTCTTACCTGTTTTACTGACTGTTAGCGCCACAGTTTTACCCGAGAGGCCTTCGAACGGGGCGTACGGATCCATTTTAGGGTCGAGACTGATTCCGTTTACGGCCAGGATGTAATCCCCGACTCCGGCTTTGACGCCCGACTGGTCGAAAGGGGAGCGGGCATCGGTATCCCAGGCAGCCGGGGTAATGATCCGTTTGATCCGGTAACGGCCATCATTCAATTCCCAGTCGATACCAAGGAAACCTGTTGGGATCGGGCGTACCGCTTCAAGATCGCCGCCTGAGGCGTAGGTGTGTCCGGCTGCCAGTTCAGATACCAGCTGTGACTGGATATAATTGACATCCCAGCGGGTGCGTGCAAAATCGATAAGGGCTCCGTAACGTATGCGCATTTCTTTCCAATCCACGCCCTGCATGTTGGGATCATAGAAGAAATCGCGGTGCCTGCGCCAGGTATCGGTGAAAATCTGCCTCCACTCCTCACGCGGGACCAGGTCCATGACCAGGTCGCCGGTCGGAATGGGTTTTTCAATTTTCTGACCGGCAGCGGGCTGGATGATGCCGTATTTTCCCGAGCTCGATACCAGCAGGGATTTTCCATCCGCTGTCACTACTACCCGGTTCACCTCCGAAATAACCGGCTTTTCTTCACGGGAAGTCAGGTCATAGACAATGAGCGAGGAGGACCGGTCATCCGATCCGGTATTTGGAGACCGCATGTATACGATCTTCCCTTCAAAAGTCTCAACACCCCTGATATTTCCTGGCTTTGGGGGCAAGATCACCGCCCTCGATTCAATATTTTCAAAGTCAACTTTCACCACCACCTTCGAAGTATCCTTGGCTGGCTTTTTCTCTTCCTGTTCGTCATTTTTCGGACTCAGCAGCGAAGGCGCATCCTTGGTCAGGCCGAGCGCAGCGATCTCGGTGGAATTGGGATAGATCCAGGTTCCATCGCCGAGGTCGGAATATTCGGCCGACATATTCCGGTTAGTCAGATAAACCAGGTACTTGCCGTCGGTGGTGAACACCGGATCACTGTCATTGTAAAATCCACTGGTCACCTGCCGGCTTTTCCCTGACTCCATCTCATATAAGAAGATGGCATTATTATTATTGTTGAGACTCTGGGTAAAGGTGATCCATTTGGAATCCGGCGACCAGCTGATGGTGTATCCCGGAGCCCCGCCATGGCCGACGGTATAAAGTGTGTTGCCGATGGTTTCGGTCTTGCCGCTTTCTGCATCGGTTACATAAACGTTATTGGTTTCGTCGATGAAGGCGATCTTTTTACTGTCGGGTGACCAGTGCAGGGTGTAACCATATCCTTTTCCCCGTTTGGTGAGTTTTTTAAGTTGTTCCTTGTCGGTTACCGGTTGGAGCCAGATCTCGTATTCACCGTCGCGGTCGCTCCAGTAAGCGATGGTTTTCCCGTCGGGCGACCAGGCAGGGTCCCGGTCGAAAGCTCCACTCGAACGGGTGAGATTGATCACATATCCTTCGGTTACCGGTACATTGAACAATTCACCACGGGCTTCAAAAATGATCCGTTTTCCTCCGGGCGCTGCGGACATATTGCTGATCCGCGAACTTACATTCACTGAGTGGGGCATCTCGAGCGACAGGTCGGAAATCACCTGGACCTCGACCGGCTGATATTTCTGCGAGGCAAGATCCAGCATGTAAAGAACGCCGCCGGCCTCAAATACGATATCTGTTTTTCCGGCCGCCATATGCGTGATATCATAATCCTTAATTTTTGTGACCTGGACCGATTCTTTGGTTTTGGTATCATACATCCAGATATTCAATCGCATATTTTCATCGCGATCGGATAATAAATATATTTTGTCCCCAACCCATGCCGGCTTGCCATCGATTGCATCGTTTTTTGTGATATTCTCGGCAGTATTGTTTTTCAGGTCAAAAACAATGACATCCGAAGCCAGTCCGCCGCGATATCTTTTGAAGGGATAATTCTCAGTGATGCGTGTCACGTATGCCAGTTTACTGCCATCAGGAGAAAAGCTGGCCAGTATCGCATAAGGCACCTTAAGCTTTTCCGGAAATCCACCGGAAGCATCCACCAGATAAAGGTTTGTCATGGCGCCCCGTCCGCTCTCGCGAGCGGAGGTGAACAACAGCTTTTTTCCGTCGGGATGCCAGTCTACAAGCTGATCTCCGCCCGACTGATAAGTAACCCTGGTGGGCAATCCGCCCAAAGTTGGGATCACATATACATCCGCATTGCCATTGTATGAAGCCGTGTAGGCAATCGATTTGCCGTCCGGGCAAAAGCGGGGCCACGACTCTTCGCCGGGTGAATGGGTAATCTGAACCGCCGTTCCGCCGGATTTGGGCATCACCCAGATATCTCCGCCATAAACAAAGGTTATCTGATTGTCAGATACATCCATATACCTGAACAGTTTTGCGCTGATTTGTGCAAAAGAAAATTGAAATACCGATAAGGTAAGGGCAATGAGGAAGAGTTTTTTCATGGTACCGGAGGTTTATCGTATAAAGATATTCGCTTTTTATGGGTGTACAATTCTCAAACCGAATAGTGGCGAAATTGTTCTCACACCCCGTAATACTTTAATACCCTTAATGCCCTGAGGGTATTCCACCGACTCGATTTTCCGGCTTTCTCCTTTTAAATTGGCAGTCGTTGTGCAACAAATTTAATGGCCATCTGTTTGATAAGTAAAAGCTAAACAGATGAAGCTTGTGATTTTTGGAGCGAGCGGACAAACCGGCAGGTTACTGGTTGAGGAGGCGTTGGTTAAAGGCCACCAGGTTGTTGCCTATGTGAGGCGGGTTGATTCTGTCACCATGAAAAATCCGAATCTTAAACTGATTGTCGCGGGATTAGACGATGAAGTCAAATTGAGGGAGGCCGTTACCGGTGCGGATGCTTGCTTTTCAACACTCGGTGGCAATTCATTAACCCAGTCCTCACTCTGGTTTACTGAAGCGATCGACCGGATAGCCGGAATCATGGAACAGGAGGGAGTGAATCGTTTCATCTATCTTTCGAGTATCGGGGCCGGAGAGAGCCGGTACTTCATGGGACCTCTGATGCGTTTTATGATTTGCAATTTAATTCTCAAGGTTCCTTTGGCAGAACATTCGGCCAATGAGGAGCGCCTGCTGAAAAGTAACCTAAAATGGACACTGGTGCGTCCGGGCAGCTTAACCAATGGTGCCAAAACAGCCAAATTCAAACACGGAAGTGATTTTATAAAACTCAAGGGAAACGTAAAAATATCGAGGGCTGATGTCGCGGCTTTCATGATTGGCCAGGCCTCCGACACCAGATACCTTAAAAAAGGCGTCTGGCTCTACGACTAACCCTCAATATTTTTTTGTACCTTTGCACCCAATATCGGAGTCCCATCACCGGGATATTATCCGACCCCCTGCCGCGGGGGCTAATTGATTCGCAACGAAACAATTTTAAATTTTTATCATGGAATACAATAGTAATTCGGCCCGCCGGGAGGACCGTTATGGATTTGGGCTGAGGTTCCAGGCATGCAGTGATCAGGAGCTGGTGGAAGCCTTCAATCGTGAAGTGGGTAAAGAAACCTGGGTTAATGCCCGTGCCGATTATCTTTTTCACCTGCACCGCGCATTAGTCGGCCGTAACATGGATTGTTCCTCTGTGATGATTGGCCGTACCATGAACCTTCAATACAAAGCCCGTCTGGTAGAGAACAAACTGGTGGTTTAGGCCGCTCTCGTTTTTATTCCAGATAAACGCCGCTCCCGATAAAGTAATTGGTATTCGGGATCGGTTCCACATAACCGAGTTTCTTTTTCTCACCGGTGTCACCCGGCTTGATCCAGTAAAACTCTACATAGCCACCTCCGTTATAAGCCATGGCGGAGAGTTCGCGGATCACATATTTCCCCCTTGAATCCGTGTAATCGTATAGGTTCTGATCCTGCAAATTCTTTTGACGGGCATGGGCGATATTGATACATTGATAACTGTATACATAAAAATACCCCGAACTATCAGGATAGAAACTGATCGAATCGATCGCCCGACGGATGTAAGCGATCCGGGTGGAGTCGTCTTTCATATCCGTAACCGCCGCCCCGATTGAAGTGGCATACGAGTGAACATAGGCCACCGCGATCTGCTTGTTCCACTCAAGATTTTCATCGGCAGATTTGGTGCAACCGGCTCCATACAGGATAGTAAATATGAATAGGTAAGATAAAGTGGACTTCATATTTTGTTTTCTTGGCAAAATAATAAAAATAGAAGTTGCTAAGCAGAAGGAAATGTTGTGCTGTTCCCTTCAACTTGAACGGCAAAATTCAGAACTGTTCTTCGAATCTCTGAATTCTTCCTTACTTTTAACCAATTCACTCAAATGCGATAAGCAATGTCACGTTACCTGATTCTCCCTTTCATCATGACCCTGATGATTGCCGGATGTTCCACCCCGGTCCGGAATGATACGACGAAGGAGCCCCTCCTCCATCTCAAATACGAACAGAACCTCAGCTCAACTTATGAAGAGGTGATAGCGAATTATCAGAAACTCGACAGTGCCTGGCCTGAAGCCAAACTGCTCGAAGGGGGTCTTACCGACTGCGGAAAACCCCTTCACCTGTTTGTGATCAGCAAGGACCGGCAGTTTGATCCGGTAAAAATCCGGCAATCCGGCAAGCGTATCGTGCTGATAAATAATGGAATACATTCCGGAGAGCCGGAAGGGATCGAGGGAAGCATGCTGGCAGCGGATGATATCCTCAGGAACCTGGATGGAATGCGCAGCTATTTGGATAGTACGGTCATTTGCATCATCCCGGTATACAGTGTCGGGGGATTGCTTTATCAAAACCGCTGGCACCGGACCAATCAGACCGGACCAGATAACCCGGGATACCGGGGTAATTATAAAAACCTCGACCTGAACCGTGATTTTGTCAAGCTGGAAACGGAAAATGCCCGGTCATTTGTGAAGATATTCCGGGAATGGGATCCGGATGTATTCCTGGATACCCACACCACCAACGGATCCGATCACCAGTATGTGATCACCTACCTCCCGGCCCAGCATAACAGCATGCCTGATCCAGTGGGCAATTTCTTTGCCCAATCCATGATCCCCGCGCTGTATGAGAAAATGCGCGCCACCGCCTTCGAAATGATTCCATATGCCGAATGGGACGTGGTATCTCCTGAAAAAGGGATCGCCAATTACGTGCAGACACCAAGGTATTCGACAGGATATACGCAGTTATTCAACTGTCTTCCACAGATGATCGAAAACCATTGCTATAAGCCTTATGCCGACCGGGTAAAATCGATCTATCTCTTCATACTTAAACTGGTGGAATTCACCAATGAGAATGGAAGCCGGATTTCTGAAGCGCGGACAGCTTCAAAGGAGAAAGTCAAAACGCAAAAGGAGTTTGCTTTGAAATATGAGATCGATAGCTCATGCTACCGGCTGATCGAATTCAAAGGGTACCGGATGGGGCACGATAAGAGTCCGCTTACCGGTGAGGACCGCGAGATTTATGATCATAACCAGCCATTCACCATTAAGGATGTTCCGGTTTACGACAATTTCAAACCTGCAATGAAGGTCACCGCCCCGATATATTATCTGGTCCCGCAGGCCTGGAGCGAAGTGCTGGAGAGGTTGAAAATCAACAAGATAAATATGACACGTCTGGCGAAAGATACCTCTCTGACGGTGGAGGTTTATTATATTGACAGCCTGGTTTGGGACACGGAAGTAAGTAACGGGCATCATTTTCATAACAAATTCACCACCCGCAAGGAGGTTCAGACCATTCCCTATTATGCCGGTGATTATCTGGTTCCGGTAGATCAGGATGCCAATTATTTTATTGTGAACCAACTTGAACCGGAAGGCCCGGATTCCTATTTCAGGTGGAATTTCTTCGATCCCTGTCTGGAAGACCGCGAGTGGTTCTCCCCGCATCCGGTGCTGGAAGATAAAATTGCCAAATATCTCGACGAGACACCGGCATCGAGGAAGATGCTCGATGATGCCATTGCCGCCAATCCGGCCATGGCAAAGGACCGTACGGCACAGATGTATTTTGTATATATGCATTGCGGGCTATACAATAAGTGGTTAAACCGGTATCCCGTTGCCCGGGTGATGAATAGTTTGTAAGGTAAGAAAGTAAGGAATGGTCAATGTTGAATGTTGAGATTCGAGGACCAGTTTCGAATTCTGAAATTACAGATTCAAGTATTGGTTCTATCGATTTGGAGGTCTGATCTATGATGAACTATTTGACACTTAAGATTCAAAATTCAAAAGTGGTCCTGGTCCTCATCCTTGTATGTGTAACAGGTCAGCCCCTTTTGGCTCAGGTGACAGTGCGGCATCCGGTCAGGTTTGATGAATCCAAGCCCCTCAACCCACTGCTATTCAATGCACAGGCTGATACTGCAGTAAACTATCAGTCGCTTTATCCTGAGAAGCGGGAGAAAGGCATTCACCTGGTCACCAGTTTCGATGGGTTGGGTTATGGGTTTGAGGGCACTGGCGGAGCTGCCCGGATGCGTAACCCTTCGGATAATACCCTGGCCGTTGGTCCCGATCATATCATGCAAATAGTGAACTCCCGAATGGCTGTCTTTACCAAATCGGGTAAACGATTTGACAAAACAGGGCAGGTTCTTTATGGCCCGGCAGAAACCCGCGCTGTTTTCAAGGATTTTGGCGGTGCTTGCGAAAAATATAATAATGGTGATGCGGTTGCCCGATATGATCAGCTGGCCGGCCGCTGGCTGATCGTGATGCCGATTTTCAGGAAGAGTGAGGCGGGTACCTACAGCATGTGTTATGCCGTGAGCAAAACCGGCGACCCTTTTGGTCCCTATTACCGGTATGAGTTTATGCGCGAATTGTTCCCCGATTATCCCCGGCCTGCGATCTGGCCCGACGGCTATTATGTCACCACGAGTACCGGCGATCATGTGATCCAGAAACATGCAGCCGTGGTTGACCGGATGAAGATGCTTGAAGGGAAAGAAGCAACGGAACAGATGTTCATTGTCGACAGCGTTAATTTCCTGATCAACGCAGATTTGGATGGCAGGCAGCTGCCCCCGGCAGGGACTCCCAATATCATGATGGCCGCCGGCGGAACCCAGTTGATGAATATCCTGGAGGATGATGGAATAAACGTGTGGAAATTCCATGTGGATTGGATCAATCCTTCGGAAACCAGGTTGGATGGACCGGTCAAATTATCGGTTGAGCCTTACCGGTATCTGGGTGGTGGTCAGCTGACCGACTGCGTACCTCAACCCGGAACAGAGCAGAGGCTTGATGCCCAGGGGGACAAACTCATGTCGAGAATGGTGTATCGCAGAATCGGGAAAAAGCAATCTATTGTGGCCGTTCATTCAGTGGCCACCCCACCTGGTGGAGGCGGTGTCAGATGGTATGAATTCCGTTTGGACCGTAAATCAGCAGTCAAACTTTATCAGCAAGGCACCCATGCCTATGGTAGCGACTACCGGTGGATGGCCAGTCCGGCTATCGATGGAAAAGGAAATATCGGGATCGGTTATTCATTTGGCGGTTCGAACAATTTTCCGGGACAAAGGTTTGCCGGAAGACTGGCAGGTGACGCCCCCGGGGTTTTGACCATGAAGGAAACCGTATTGGTTGAAGGTGAGGCTTCCCAGCTGGGCAATAAGCGTTGGGAGGATTACACGCAAACAGCCATGGATCCGACCGATGATCTGACTATCTGGTACGTTGGCGATTATCTTAAAAAAGGTTCGAAAGATTATTCCACCCGGATAGGGGCTTTCCGGTTGGTGAGGTAAACACCCAGCAGGATAATCACCATGCAGGCGGTATGTAGAAGGGTAATGTGTTCCCCGTCGAGAAATCCCCAGCCCATGGCAAAAATAGGGATGATGTAGGTTACCGAGGTGGCAAAAACGGCTGATGTATACCGGATCAGACTGTTCATCAGCATCATGGCCAAGGCGGTACCGACGATTCCGAGGGTAGCCAATGCGAGCAAATGCATGTGCCAGCCGGGGTTTTGAAACACAGGAGTAAAATCGGTGAAAACCAGGTAGAGCAGGGCAGGAGGCCACAGGAACATGAATGACAGGGAGGTTATCTGTACGCCGGTAAGATGGGTAAGCCGGGATTTGATCACATTCACATTGGTTCCGTATAAGAGTGTGGCTAACACGATAAAAAGCGCATAGGGATTGATATTTTTGAAGGACACCCCCTCACCCAGGGAGATCAGCCAGACCGCACCGGCAAGTCCCAGTAGTAATCCGAGCACCTGCACCCATCCGGTTTTGGTTTTGAAGAATAGCATACCGGCAATCAGTGCAAAAACAGGGGTAAGCGAATTAAGGATACCCGCCACCGAACTGTCGATCCGGGTTTGTGCCAGCGTGAAAAGGAAAGCAGGGATGAAGCTCCCCATAAAACCGGCAACCATCAAACTGACTACGTCCTTTTTCTTCAGATATTTCAGGTTTCTGATCGAGAGCGGCAGGAGGACCAGGGAGGCCAGCAGTATTCTTACAGCTGCAGCCTGGTTATGGGAGAAGCTCCTGAGCCCGATCTTCATCAGGATAAAAGAACTACCCCAAACCAGGGCCAGGAGCATTACGATGAAAAACTGAAACCTTCGCTTTTCCCAGATCATTTGGTTTTCAAATTGGACGCCGGTTATTTCCGACGGATGAAATCAAGAGGCCGGTCATTGTAAACACGCGCAAAGGTGGCAATGTTTCGGTCATCTCCACTAAAGCTGTCGATTGGCTTTCTCAGATAATAATCTGCATCGGGGAGCAGCGAATTGGGATTGGGTTTGGCAAATCCATATAATCCAATGCCTGATTTTATAGCATTGATAGCCACTGTTTTGGCATCTTGTTTATTCCAATTGGCAAGGCAGGTGATCAGTCGGGTTTTCGGCCCGACCATGCTCCTGATCTCCTCAATCTTCTTCAGGTCGCCGCCTTCGTTCATCAGCCAGTCGATCTCCTGAAACATCTTGGAATTAATAATATGCGGATGGGTAATGTCGAAACAGGTCAGCCAGATTTTGCAATCGGGATTTGTTTCTTTGGCGGCCTTATGGATAACATCCCAGGTTTTTGCGATCGCCAGCCTGCTGTATGCATCATAATCGGTTTCCGATAAGCTGTCCTTGCCCGGGAAAGGTTTTCCCATCAGCTCCTGAAATCTATCCTTCTCGCTGGCCAGCCATTCGCCGCCGTTGGCAGCACGGTTCGGCTGGTAAAACCAGTCGATCATAAAACCATCGATTCCGGTTTTCCCAACGGCTTCCCGGATGGCGGTATCCAGGTATTGCAGGTATTTGCGCGTAAAGGGAATATGCTGGTCGGCAGGGATGCCATAACTGAAATCCGGGTTCTCCAAACCCCAGCGGGTATTGGAACCAATACAGTAATACCCGAATACGCTGATCCCTTCCTTATGGGCCAGCCTGACCATCTCCGGAAGGAAATCGTATTTCAGCCCGGGTTGGGCGGGGATCACCCCATTCTTGTACCAGGCATACCCGTTACAGGAAACGCAAAATGTCTGAATCGTGTTAACACCCAAATCTTTATACCATTTAATATGTTCTTTGGGAGAGGCATCTGCCCATAAGCCGGGCCTGGCGAAAGCATTCGGACCGCCTTCACCCCAATTGAAATCGAGGTTATAGGCTTTTATCGGCCCACCTTCGGTTGGCGATGGAGAGTGTGTTGTGCATGCGCTGAGGACCAATGCAACAATAATTGGAGAAAGTATTTTCATAAGCGTAAGATGATCATTTTATTATATAGTGCCCGATGTTTTTGGGTTCTTGATTTTAATCCGGTTAGATCGCGATTGAAGCAAAATGATTCCAGACGGAGATTTCATCTCTTTCCCATTGAGGAGAATGATGGAATTGGCCGGACACCTGATGTAAAAATTCGCAGTCACATATTCGGGTAATTGAATGATATACAGTTCATCACCGTTTTTATTTCTGGTGTATTCCGCCTCAATTGCACCCTTAATGGTCGGCACTTTGATTTTGCATTCTGTTAGGTTGCCCATTTGCGGTTTTATCAGCACTTTGGCAAATCCGGGTTCTGCAGGGGTGATGCCCCACAGGCACCGCGTGATGATATTGGCCGGAGCCGCGCCCCATGCATGGTTCCAGTCGGCATTGGGTTTGTACTTCATATCCCAGGCTTCCATGGTGATCGTTGATCCTGACCGGATCATGTTCCACCAGCTCCTGTCGCCGGTGGATGTCAGCAAATACAGGGCATAAGGAGCTTCTTCGGCTTCAAATAACCCTTCAAGCAGGAACTGGGCTGCATAAACGCTGCAAACCATTTCCCTGGATTTGATGAAGGCAACCACCGATTCGCGATTTTCAACCGGCACCAACCCAAATACCAGCGGGAACAGGTTGGCATGAAGGGAATAATGATCTGATCCGGAACCATCTATATAAATACCCTTTGACCTGTCCAGGAATCTTTGGTTAAAGACTTTCCTAACCGATTCTGACTTGGCAACATAAAAGAGGGAGTCTTCTCTCTTTCCCAGATAACCGGCAATGGCCGACATCACCGTCAGGTTTTTATAGTAGAAAGCATTGACCACCGTGTTGATTTCAGTCATCTGAAATCCGTCGCGTTCGCCTTCCGGCCAGTCTACAATATCCCGGATTCTCTGGGTAGTGTCGGCAAATCCCAATTCCCGCATAACCTTGCCCGTCAATTTCTTCGATTTTGTGCTGATCAGCCCGTCTTCCCGCTCAAGCTGCATCAGGGTTTTATGTTTCAAGGCTTCATAGTTTTTAGCCAGGGGCGCGATATCACCTGAATACAGGTAATCATAATAGAAAAGCAGGGCGGTTTGTAAAATCCATTCGGTTGGCCAGGTGGGATGGGTCATGAAATATTCATTCGTATTCCTGGCCATGGAATATTCATTGTCGACCGCATAATGACTTAACTGATTGATCAGTGCATCGGCTTCATAGGGAATCCTTTCACGGTCGCCGTCGATATACAGTCCGCAAAAGCTGGTTGCCTTGATGGTGTATTTGCATAAATCCCAGATTTGGTTGAGGGTGGTGTCGGAGCTGGTGAAATAACTTGCTTTATCGTTGAACCGGTAGTGGTAAGAAACCTGATTGACCGACCATCCGGTGAGCGGAACTTGGATATTCTCGATCTCGCAATACCGGAAGGGCATGATCACGCCAAAAGAATCCGGAAGGGCGACCGCAGCGGGACCGGTATTCCGCTTGTCAGCCTGAATTTTAACCGTATAGGTCTTTTGTAACGGATTAACCGGCAGAATTATTTTCTGGTAACGGATGGTTCCGCCGGGCTGCCTGTCGACCCGGATGCCGTTCACTTCTTTTTCACCCAGATGGATGATCAGGGTATCGGGATGGGCTGGCCTGAATTTCAGGACCAGGGTGCCGAAAGCATCCTTGCCGAAATCAAAATAATAGTGTTCGGGGGTGATTTCGATGACCTTCTGAGGTTGGATCAGTCTGCTGCGGAACCCGCTGTCACGCGGTACCTGCTTTTGGGGCTGCGACTGAACGGATGGCACAATTGTCATCAAAAACAAAACCAGGGAAAGGGGCCGGCACATGGATTTAAAGGTAAATCATTCCTTAATGATTTCAAGTCCTTTTAAACTAACCTTAAGCAAGAGCTCTTTCTTTAAATCTTTTAAATCCAGATAGGAAAAACCGATAGTAGTCTGTTTAATGTTCTCCGCACTTAGATTCAATAGTTCAGGATGATAAAGGTCTTTGACGAGAAACAAATGATATTCTGGAAAATCACCGGATTCTGAAACCAATAATCCAATATCATGACTAATTATTCCGGTTCCCTCCCTTTTTCCCGAACCCGGAGGATTAGAAAGAAAGAATACACTAACCGATAGTTCGTCTCCTAACATTACATATTTATAGAAACTGATTCTATAAGCAAAATTGGAGATTTCTTGGTTCTTCATTAATTCGATTCTTGTTACCTGGCAGTATGTCAACTGGCAGGAAATTACAACAAAAGCCAGGATAATTATAACTTTTTTCATTGGCAGCCTGTGTTTGCAGGTATGAATTAAACGGGTGATGATCAAAGGTGCAAAACGTTTTTGGTTTTATTAAAGTCCGGAATTATCTTGTGATTCCGGTTTCAGAGCGTTTTGAGTATTCCGGAGCATATCGGTTAATTTTGATTTTGAAAGTGAAAAATATCGGATAATTTTCATTTATCGTAATGATATCGGCACGCTAATATCCGGAGATCGTCACCTTCGGCCCTGTATACCAGCCGGTGTTCCCGGTCGATTCTCCGTGACCATAACCCGGCCAGATCATATTTGAGCGGTTCGGGTTTGCCGGTTCCCTCGTGAGGATTTGACTGAATCTCCCTGATCAGGACGTTTATTTTCCGGAGCATCTTTTTATCTTCCTTCTGCCAAAAGAGATAATCCTCCCAGGCATTCAACGAAAAAGTAATGCGTTTCATTCGCCGATCAAATCTTTTCGAACGGATTTTCCGGTGTCCATCTGTTCCAAGGACTCATACAACCGTTGTGCATTTTTCCGGGAACTGAGCAAATGCATGGTTTCCATGATCGAGTTATATTCGTCCAGTGAAATGAGGACGGCCCCCCTCCCGGACCCTCTTTTGATGATCAGGGTTTCGTGGCTTTCTTCAACGGCATCGAGATATTCTTTCAGATCTTTCCTGAATTCAGTATAGTTGGCGGCTAACATGGCTGTTTATTTACGTAATTAATCAGGTACAAATATACGTACTTATTTCGAAACAGGGGCGATTTTTTTAGGTATCGGGTAACGGGTATATCCTGCTATGGGGACGGGGTCCCGGCCTTCGCCGGGATGACACTTCTCCGAAGGAAAATCAGAGCTCTTACCCCTCCCTGTTTGAGGGAGGGGCAGGGGTGGGTACCTTCCTCTGCGTCACGTGTTCCGGGGCCCCTACCTGACCACCGGGAACGCACTGATCCTCAGCCGTGCCGCACCCATCGGAACCAGCTCCACCGTTACTTCGGGCTGGGAGGAGGCCACCGGGCTATCCATCAGAACTCCGCACAGTTTGTATTGATCCAGTGTCCATTCGGGGATTTGCCTGGCTGTGGCTTCAATGGTGACCGGGACCTCGGAAAGGGTAAACGGAAAATCGGAAACCGGCCAGGGCAGGAATTTAACTTTAAACGATTTCAATGGATTGGTTTTATCCAGCACCAGTCCGAAATTCCAGTCCGATCCCGGATGGATTTCCCACGAAGGCCAGTTGGTCTTATCAACCCCTTCCTGCCATTTGGAATCGCGGACTGCTGTTTTATCGCTTTCTTTCTTTATATAATCTTCCTTGATCTTCAACGAGAATGTCAGCGGCCCGTAATTCACACTCACTGCCCGGTGGTTTTTCGTCCAGGTTGTTAATCCCAGCTGCATTGGAAGCAGAAGTTCAACCTGGTCGCCAGACTGCCAGATCCGCTTGATCCGTACGTTGCCGCCGTCAATGACTTTGGCGTTAAACTCTTTTCCATTCAATCGGACTTTTGCACTCTTGCACCATTTGGGAATCCGGAGGTATAGCGGGAAATCGGCCGGCCGGTCCATGTTCATATCGAACCGGATGATTGAATCGAACGGATAATGCGTGGTTTCCACAATTTTCACGGGGGTGCCGTCGCCTACTTTAACCCTGACGGTATTTTCAGAATAAAGAGCAGCAAAAATCCCGTTATCCGGCGTTGCCAGCCAGAGATTTTCAGCATAATAGGGCCAACCTTGGGCATGGTTATGCTGGCAACAGCGGCTGCTGAAAGGGTTCATCATCAGGAAGGGACCTGCATTATCGATTCCGGGCGAGTGATTCTGATCGTCGCACAGGACCATATTCGGAGCAGTCAGGTAGCGTAGCGATTTCATATCGGGCATCGTCGCGGCAGGATAGGTGTTAAATGCCACATATTCAGCATGATCTGCCCAGGAATTATCACCAGTGATGCAGAGCATGTTTTCATCGGAATTCATCTGTTCAACGATCCCGCAGGTTTCAATCCCCTGCCGGGGGTCGTCATAGCCGGGACGTGCATTTTCATCGGCGCCATACATGCCTCCCGGAACCTGTCCGAAATGTTCCCTGATAATCCTGAAAACTTCATAGGAAGCCTGCACATCATCTGGGTTATGGCTGAGCTGTGAATAGATGGCAGGCTCCCGGAAACCCTGGGCAATGTTCACATTGTGCCAGTCGGGCAGCATTGTCCACCATTGCGGATATTTTTTCACTTCATCGCCCGTTACTGCCAGTTCAGTGTATCTTGAGTTCCAGCCGGTTCCGCACCGGTGTATTTTTTCACCCAAGTCAAGCAGCCCTGGGTCGCCGGTCCGGTTATAAAGCCAGATAACACTGGACAGATTATCACCCGAGCGCAATCCCTGCCAGTAACCCTTGAGAAAATCCTCAGCCGGCACCGTTAGCTGGTACTTGAAATACCGGCCCATGAAGTCGATGATCCGCTGATCTCCCGAAAATTCGTAGTACGACTGCAGGCAGTAGAGCATGATCATATTGGGCCAGAAATCCTGCTTGCCGTGGTCGAGACTGTGCGGACCAAAATCTCCGTTATCCCGCTGGCTGCGCAGTACAGCCTCAATCCAGATTTTGGCCTCGGCAATCATCTTTTCATCTTTCAGGATATAGGCCAGATCGCCGTATCCCTTTAGCCAATAGGGTACCTCTTCCCAGCCCCATTTGCCGGTGCCGTCCTTCGATAGCCAGGCATTGTCTGTTTTCTGAAGCCAGGCACTGATATTCCCAAGCTGGCCGGCCAGCCCTTCACGCTGTCGTTCAAGATAAACCTTGAGCCAGCCTCCCGGCTCAATGCTCCCCACCGGCAGCTTGATGTATTTACCCGGCTCCAGCGGTTTCAGGTTTCCGGCATAGAAGGAATTACCGGATTTCAAATCGTCTTTTATCGTGACCTGTGCGTTGGCAGTCAGAAACTGTCCGGACAAAAGGATGCACAGAAAAATGGTTGATTGCTTTATCATCGTTATTTGTATTTGCCGGAACACACGATATATTTTTTCGAATCGCTGCCGATGGTGAGTTTATAATAGGTGGTTTTATAATATAACCCGCTTTGGTCGGGCATCGTATATACATAATCTACCCAGCCGGTGCCGCGGTCCAGGGCACCCTGGACAATTTCATCCCTGAAGTTTTTGCCGGCAACATCCGGCTTGCCGGCAAAAGAAACTCCAACAGTCGATAGATTGGCTGCATGTGCAACCATCACGACATCGGTGTTGTATGCAAAGGAGTAAAGTGCCGGATTCTGAGCGTCTTTATATGGGGCCAGACCCTGATTCATTTTCACGATTGTACCTGCAGCATCCCTAACCAGATCGGCAGAGGTGAGGTCAACCAGGTTAATGACCATTTCATCGGTAATTCCATCCTCAGCCTGCTGAATGATATGGTAACGTCTCAGAATCTTCTCGTACCCGCTGCTGCCGTCGGCCGCGCGGTCCGATTTGAGCAGGTCGAGCTGTTCCTGGAATTTAGTGATCAACTCATCGGCTGTCCCGATATTAAAGGCGAAAAAAAGTTCGTTGGTCTGAACAGTAAAGGGATAGGAGAAATTCGCGGCATCATATCCCAACGCCTGGATGATCAGGTTGTGCCCGGCCAGTGAGGTGGAAACACACTGGATCTCCATATTGACGATCAAAGCCTTGTAAAGTTCGGCCAGACTGCTATATATTATAATATTGGGACGGAGGACACCCTTATCCATGAGTACATCAATACTGCTGTAACCCTCCACAACACCGGTAAAATAATTGTTCAGGTCAGTGACCTCGCGGAGCACAATACCAGATGATTTGCGTGATACCACAATCTCTGTCAGGGGCGCAATCGGACCGACCCATTTGAACAGCCCGGCCCTCTCGGAGGTTTTCACTGTTGAAAACAGCATGGTATTCGGCTGGGTGAGCGTAGTTTCATAAGCACTGGCCCATTTTGAAACCTGTACGACAGACCGGTCCAGGGAAAGATTCATCTTTTTAAACAGGTCCTCAAGGATGTCAACCGACACCCCGTTGACGAACCCGTTTTCCGAATAGTTGAACGGGGCATATTCTTCGGTCAGATAGGTGAATTTTTCCGGATCAGCATTGGGCGGGAGCTGGTCTTTTTTGCAACAGGTCATGGTGACCGGCAAGATGAGCAGGATCACCCGCAGCAATGAAAAGGGCTCCCATGGAATGCGGGCTAAAATGATTTTTTTCATGACAGTATAAACCACGTGATGAAAGGCTTTGGCCACAAGGAAGGCGGAACCTCCCAAATGCTCCTCCCTATGTGATCCCTCTTCAGCCATCAGAATTTTCATTGGGTTCCAAACAGTAAATATAACTCAAATTGACGAAAGGGTTTCCGGCTTAAAATTCGTTCCTTTGCGGTTAATTGAACAGAATACTTTGAATCAGGAAGAAATCAGCAGAAGACGGACATTTGGTATTATCAGCCACCCGGATGCCGGAAAAACAACCCTCACAGAAAAAATTCTTTTATTTGGAGGTGCCATCAAAACAGCAGGTGCTGTAAAGATGAACAAGATCAGCAAAACCGCTACCTCCGATTTTATGGAAATCGAGAAACAGCGCGGGATATCAGTGGCAACCTCCGTGATGGGCTTTGAATATGACGGATTTAAAATCAATATTCTCGATACTCCGGGTCACAAGGATTTTGCCGAAGATACTTACCGGACCCTGACCGCTGTTGACAGTGTAATACTTGTAGTGGATTGCGTGAAGGGAGTGGAGGAACAGACACGTAAATTGATGGAGGTATGCCGGATGCGGCACACGCCGGTGATCATTTTCATCAACAAGCTCGACCGTGAGGGCATCGATCCTTATGACCTGCTCCATATTATTGAAACGGAATTAAGCATCCATACGCGTCCTTTAACCTGGCCTATCGGTATGGGAATGGGTTTTAAAGGGGTGTATAATCTGTTTACCAAACATTTGCAGCTCTTCACGCCGCATATCACCCGGATTTCCGATGACAATTTTGCCATTGATGATCTGGCGAGTACGGAGCTCGATGAGCGCGTAGGGACCGATGCTGCAAACCACCTCAGGAAAGATATTGAACTGATCGACAGTGCGTATGAACCGTTCGACAAGGAACTTTACCGTGAGGGTTACCTGGCTCCGGTCTTTTTTGGTAGTGCGATCAATAACTTCGGGGTAAAAGAGCTGCTCGACACCTTTATTTCGATTGCCCCGCCGCCACTTCCCCGGTTTACCGATGTTCGGGAAGTCAAGCCGGAAGAGAACGATTTTTCAGGATTTGTTTTTAAGATTCATGCCAATATCGATCCCAAGCACCGCGACAGGATTGCCTTTTGCCGGGTGGTTTCGGGCCGTTTTGAGCGGAATAAGTTTTTTTATCATACCCGCCTGGATAAGAAACTGAGATTTTCAAGTCCCACCAGTTTTATGGCCAATGAGAAAAGCATTGTCGAGGAGGCTTTTCCGGGTGATGTGGTCGGTTTATACGATACCGGGAATTTCAAGATCGGCGATACCCTGACCGAAGGGGAAAAGTTTTCCTTCAAGGGAATCCCGAGTTTCTCACCCGAGATATTCAAGGAGCTGATTAATAAGGATCCGTTCAAAACCAAACAGCTGGAGAAAGGGGTAAGGCAGCTTTCCGATGAAGGCGTGGCCCAGCTTTTCATCCGCCAGCCTGGTAATGTTAAAATTATCGGCACGGTCGGCGAATTGCAGTTTGAAGTGATTCAATTCAGGTTGCTTCATGAATATGGTGCATCCTGCACCTTTCAGCCGCTCCGCTATTTTAAGGCATTCTGGTTTACATCCAAAGATAAGGCGCAGTACAACAAATTTCTCTCCAACCAGTCACAGCACATAACCTTCGACAAGGACAACCACCCGGTTTTCATGGCCGAAAGTGAATGGCACTTCAAAGTAACCCGCGAAGTCTATCCCGCGCTGGCTTTTCACATCACCTCGGAGAACAAGGGGTGAGGACGTGAGTGCGTGAAGAGGGTTATTCGAGGATTACCAGTTTGTGATAGAGGTTGTGTTTAGTGTATAATGAGATCTGATAACAGCCTTTTGTCCACGACGATATGTCAATTGTGGTTCTAAAAGGCATACTTCGGTCGGTACTCCCCGAAAATACCACTTGCCCGAGCATATCCGTAATTACCAGGTGATCCGCCGGAACCCCATTGCCTTCAAACAGCAAGGTAAGATTAGTTGAGGCCGGATTGGGGAACACTGAAAACCGGTAACTTTCAAGATCGGTCTGAACACTGTTGAGCACGCTGATCAGGCATGATCCGGTGTTATTTGTTTCATTCAGTTCCGTGTTCAGTGATGGGTTATCCACCATGGCTACAATCGAATAATTACCCGGCAATAAATCTTCATTGAATGATATCTGCGCCTCGGTTGCCCAGTCGGAACCGTTATTGATCACATCGCAACTGATTTGTCCAAGGTCGGCCAGAACAGAATCCATCGAAACATCCGAAAGGTAAAAATGGATTGATGTGGCAGTTGAAGGGTTTTCACCAATATTTGCTACAGTAAGGACTATCTGGATTTTCTCCGGCCAGGTCACTGACGGTATGGTGGCAGCGATATGAGTGATCAATAAGTCGGGTTTCAATACCGGTCTGGCATCCTGAACAATGTTTACAGTTTTAGGACTTCCTGTGGCTCCCGGGGCAGTGATGGTAATAACACCCGTACGGATGCTGTAATCCGGATTGGCATCCACCGTAACGCTGATGGTTCCGGTATTGATGCCATTGGATCCGGAGGTGATGTGGACCCAGACAGGACCGGTGGTAACGGCTGCCAGCCAGGTCATGGAACCCCCACTGGAATTGGTCACCTCAAAACTTGTTGGACCGGCCTGATAATCGACCATGCGGAAAGCTGGGAGAACATTCAGCACAGGCGGGTTGGGGGCCTGCACGATGGTCACGGTTTTTGGACTGCCTGTGGCACTGGGAGCAGTCACGGTGATTACCCCCGTCCTGATCTCATTAGCGGGATTGGTGTCCACCGAAACGCTGATGGTACCGGTATTGGTTCCACTGGAGCCTGATGTGATATGGACCCAGGTGGGGCCGGTGGTTACTGCAGCCGCCCAGATCATGTTACCTCCGCTGGAATTGGTCACTTCAAAGGTGCTCGAGGCAGCCTCAAAGCTGACCGATCGGGAGGATGGGGTAACATTCAGGACCGGGGGGTTGGGATCCTGCACTATGGTTACGGTTTTCGGACTGCCGGTAGCTCCTGCGGCAGTGACAGTGATCACTCCGGTGCGTGTCGCATTATCAGGATTGGTATCCACCGAAACGCTGATGGTTCCGTTATTGGTGCCGCTTGAACCAGAGTTGATATGAACCCACGAAGTGCCGGTTGTAACTGCAGCAGTCCACGCCATGGTGCCCCCGCTGGAATTGGTCACCTCAAACGTTGTATTGCCGGCTGGAAAATCGACCGCACGGGAAGAGGGTAGGACATTGAGGACAGGAGGATTGGCATCCTGGAGTATGGTCACGGTTTTTGGACTTCCGGTGGCTCCGGCGGCGGTTACGGTAATGACTCCGGTCCGGGTTGAATTATCAGGATTTGCATCCACTGAAACGCTGATGGTTCCTGTATTGCTGCCACTGGTGCCGGAAGTGATATGCACCCAGGTTTGGCCGGCTGTAACGGCAGCGGTCCAGGACATGGAACCTACGCTGGAATTAGTCACCTCAAAGGTGGTGGTGCCGGCAGGAAAACCGACCAATCGGGAGGTGGGCAGAACATTCAGGACAGGAGGATTGGGATCCTGAACTATATTAACGGTTTTCGGACTCCCTGTGGCACCTGCGGCGGTAACCGTGATTACGCCGGTACGTGTGGAATTGTTTGTATTTGTATCCACCGAAACGCTGATGGTGCCGGTATTGGTGCCGCTGGCTCCTGAGATGATATGGATCCAGGTGGCTCCGGTGGTAACGGC
Source organism: Bacteroidales bacterium (assembly GCA_041662065.1). Classification (GTDB taxonomy): domain Bacteria; phylum Bacteroidota; class Bacteroidia; order Bacteroidales; family UBA12481; genus UBA12481. The sequence goes on from JBAZTE010000003.1 coordinate 315,097, forward strand.
TGCGGTCCAGGCCATGGACCCTCCGCTGGAATTGGTCACCTCAAAGGTGGTGCTGCCGGCAGGAAAACTTATCGACCGGGAAGCGGGGAGAACATTTAGAACCGGTGGATTGGCGTCCTGGGCGATATTGACGGTTTTCGGACTGCCGGTGGCGCCGGAAGCGGTAACGGTGATCACTCCGGTGCGTGAAGTATTATCGGGATTTGCATCCACCGAAACGCTGATGGTTCCGGTATTGGTGCCGCTGGCTCCTGAGATGATATGGACCCAGGTGGCTCCGGTGGTAACAGCTGCGGTCCAGATCATGGATCCTCCGCTGGAATTGGTTACGTCGAAAGTGGTGGTGGTGGCTTGAAAATCTATAGACCGGGAGGCGGGAAGAACATTGAGAACGGGAGGATTCGCGTCCTGTACTATATTTACGGTTTTCGGACTCCCCGTGGCGCCGGTGGCAGTGACAGTAATCACACCGGTACGGGTGGTATTGTTTGTATTGGCATCAACCGAAACACTAATGGTGCCGGTATTGGTGCCGCTTGCACCCGAGGTAATGTGGACCCATGTAGGTCCGGTGGTAACCGCAGCTGTCCAGGCCATTGTTCCTCCACCGGTATTCGTTACATCAAAAGTGGTGGTGCCTGCCTCAAAAGCGACGCTCCGTGAAGCGGGCAGAACATTCAGTACCGGAAGATTTGCCGCCTGCACAATGGTTACCGTCTTTGGACTGCCGGTTGCCCCGGTTGCCGTTACGGTGACAACACCGGTCCGGGTGGCATTATCCGGATTTGCATCCAATGAAATGCCGATGGTTCCGGTATTGGTACCGCTTGCCCCTGAAGTGAGGTGGACCCACGTGGCGCCCGTGGTTACCGCAGCCGTCCAGGCCATCGATCCCCCGCCGGTATTGGTCACACTAAAAGTGGTGGTGCCTGCGGTCGACGCCACATTCCTGGAATCCGGCGTTACGGTGAGAGCCGGTGGGGTCGATCCCAGGGTGACCGTAAACGAAATGGTACTACCCGCAGTGCCGATATTGGTGATTTCGATCCCGGCGGGTGAGCCATCACTTAGAAAACAGGAAGGGTTGCTTGTTGCAGTAAAGGATGTTCTTCCCGACTCGGTACAAAAATTGGCACTATAAACGCTTCCGTTGGCTGAAACGGTTCCGTCCGGCCGGAAAACATATACCTCATCCGGTGGCCCCGCGGAGTTTCCATTTTCCGCAGGATTAACCCTCGATATGATTAATCCGGACGCCGGCAGTCCGGATTCAAATACCCCTTCGCTCTTCCGGTATTCCACAACGAAAAATTCACTGGTGCTGTTTGGTGAGGATATGGCATAACAGGCATAGGCATCTGTCGACAAAGGCGATAAAGAATAGGTACCGCTGGTCGAAATTCCAGGCAGGGAGGAAAACCAATGGCCATATTTTTGTTTCTGGTAAGCACTCTGATGCTGAGGAGGATTGGTGTTGTTTGCCATCAAATCCCAGGGTCCCACCGGCGTAATGTGATTGTCAGTATAATGGTATAGATCCGGGAAACCTATGGTATGCGACATCTCATGACATAAAACACTGGCTCCGAAGGATGAGGAGAGTTGAAAATTAAAATTATAAACCCTGGCTCCTGCCACAACCACATTATCAGTATATAATGCCCACATATGGGGCCAGAGTAAATCATTCCAACCCTCTACCGCTCCCTGGATTATAAAACAGATATTGTCAATTTTCCCATCGTTGTCCTGATCAAAATCCAGTCCGGATGCTGCCAACTCTGCTCCAACAGCCAGGGAGGCATTCTTTAACAGGGTCATCTCACGGGTGGTTCTTTCCTCTTCAGTCTGGTAGCCTATCAGATTGGTCGCCGCATTATACGTGCGATAGTAATTCCTGAGGTTTGCATCCTGATAGGACACAACGGTGTTTCCTCCATTAGTCCCTGGATAAAAAGTTGAATTAATGGTTAACTGGGACTTGGATACCTCATGGAAATATCGAACCATCGATGCATTGGATGCACCATTGAATTCATTATTGTATGAGTCAATGAAGGCTGTAAATTCTGCCTGATCGCTAAACCGGATAAACACCACGATGTTATTGATGGTACCGGTGGTTGTCACCGAAGCTGAACCTTTTAATTCCGGTATCCTGAACCGATCCTTGGTTAAACGGTACACCTCTTCGGCATTCAAGTTAATTCCGGGTTCAAGTCCCGCAGCCGCCGGATCAGATTGACCGGCAACAAGAGTGGTGGGTACCAGTTTACTGCCTGATAATTTGGCAAAAACGTAATATCCGGTAACCGGATCCTGAACGATCGTGAAATTATTGGCATCGTGAAGCCAGTTATACCGTTCATCACCTGTAGCCAGGCAATTAAGGATGGTGCCATCCGGCTGCCGGAGTTTCTGCGGAACATTTTTCAGATAGGCAGCCTGAGCCTGGAAAACCATCAGGATAAACAACAAACCAATAAGCAGAACTTTATATATTTTCATGATTATGCAAATAAAAGTTTGGGGAGTAACTATACTCAGGTTGGCTTGGGAGCGTAAAATTAGATATAATAATTCAGTTGTCGGTTATCAATTGACTGTTATCCCATTAACTCTTCCAAATAATGCCTCTTGATCCCGAAAGCATCCCTGATCCCTTTGATTTGCTTAAGAATGTTCTCTCTGGATGGATTTTCCTGCATGGTTTTCCTGCCGACTATCATCACATTTTTAGGGGTGTGCTCCGTGGAAATAAATTCAAAAACCTTTGTTTTGTACCCGTAGGCTTCAAGGATAAGGGCGCGAATCGTATCGGTAATAATCTCGGCCTGCCGTTCCTTTAGTATTCCGAATTTCACCAACGGGTTCAGTTCATTGGTGACATTTAGTTCCTTGCGGATCTGCTTATGGCAGCAGGGAGCGCAAACAATCAGCGAGGCCTCCGATTTTATCCCCCGGTATATGGCATCGTCTGTGGCTGTATCACAGGCATGTAGGGCAATCAGAATATCTATCCTGTTCAGTTCAACAGTTTCTATACTGCCGGTAACAAATTTCAAATGCTCAAATTTCGATTTCCCGGCAATGGCATTGCATGTATTCACCAGATCTTCCCGGAATTCCACTCCGGTCATTTTTGGCGGCTTTCCAAGTCCGTTTGCCAGATAATCATACAGCGCAAAGGTCAGGTATCCTTTACCTGAACCCATATCAACCACATGGTAATCCTCTGTAAGTGAGAGATCCCTGATTTCCGGCTCAATCAACTCGATATACCGGTTGATCTGTTTGTACTTGTCGCTCATTTCACGCCGGACTTCCCAATTGGCATTAGTGATGCCCAGCTCCCTTAAATAGATGTTCCCGGTGGTATTGATCAGCCTTGATTTTATCCGGTCATGATGAAAAACAGTAACCGGCTGGAGGGTAGGTTCCTGAACACTTAACTTACTCTTGCCGGCAGGTGAGACAACCAGAGAAAGATTTTCAGTATTTGAAAAAAGATTGGCATTAAAAAAATCAATCGCCAGGGCATTTTTTATCAGCCCGATACCTTCAGTAAACTCATAATTTTTTGTAATGTCCCTGGTGGTATGCCGGTAAACAAAGTTCAAACGGTATCCGCGTTTCAACTCCGCCAGGGTAATGATTATGCTGTTCAAGTCAGATGACTTGCTTCGCTGATTACTGATAACCAGCCTGATAAGCTCCTTGTTATCGATAATCCTCGCCAGCTTGTCAAAGAAAATCTCTGCTGCCTTATTTTCCATACCCACAAAGATACCTCTTCATATATAATCTCCCGCACGCAGCCCTTCTTTGTCATCCCCGCGAAGGCGGGGACCCCTTCCCTAAACACCGTTATTCCATGGAAATTGTCATGCCGCCTGAGTGGCTTCCAAATCTCGGATTAACGACATTGTGGTTAAAGGAAAATGATCCTTAATTTCACCCGTTCAATACTTCCGATTATGAAGATCCAGAAACTAGTTATCTTATGTGCATTGCCGGTTCTTTTGCTTCAGTGCACTCCGAAGGAACCGGCCGAAGAGGCACAGCTGAAACTTTTGTATGACAGTTTATTGAACCGGTATCAGAAGTTGCAGCCGCTGGTGATCCAGCCTGCCGAGGGATATCTGAAATATCCCTATCTAATCCCGGCAGGATTTTATAAGCAGATGTGGGATTGGGACGGTTTCTTTATCGGAAGCCACCTGGCTTCGGCAGGAAAACCCGAATACCTTCAATGGTGGGCATTGAACCTGATTGAGGGCATCGACAGCACCGGATATGTGTCGGGATGTGCAACGACCAAGGGACCCCGGCCTATTTTCGGCAAATTCGCGATGAAACCATTCCTCGCTCAGGGGGTCTGGCTGGCCTCTGTTCAACTGAATGATTTTAAATGGATTGAGCCGCATTATGCCTCCATGCTGAAAGTACTCGACTATCGCGATAAAACCCAGTATGACCCGAAATATGGCCTCTATTTCTGGGATATAGCCATGCAAAGCGGAGCTGACAATAACCCTGCCCTGAATTACTTCACGGATGACAAACGATCGTTTCTGGCCTGTGATGCCAGCACCTGGCAGCTCCGTGAACTCATCGCCATGGCAGGTATAGCCGAAAAGACCGGCAAGGCCGGTGATGCCATCAGACTAAGGGCAAAAGCCGCAGATTTGAAAGCAGCCATCAATAAAACTTTATGGTGCGAGCAGGATCAGATTTATTATAATGTGGATCGTGAGACCGGTGATTTTTACAAACGCGTGAGTTTTTCTTCCTTTATTCCTTTGGTTGAGCAAGTGGCACCAAAAGTAAAAGGGGAAGAAATGATCCGCCGGTACCTGATCAATCCCGATCATATGAAG
>JBAZTE010000004.1:0-287225 GCA_041662065.1 Bacteroidales bacterium
AAACAATGGCCGCGGCTGAAAATGCTCACCAATACCTCCTCAACAACCTGATCCTGTCCGATGATTACTTTACGGATCTCATTAAAAAATTGCTCGTAAGAGCTCTTTAGCTTGTCAACGGCTTCTTTATCTCCCATTTTACTTGATCCAACCTTTATGTTCAAACTCGCAACCCTGGAAATCCTTGTCAACACGGATGTACATGGATTGTTGTTTCTTTTCTATCCACTCATTGAGCACTTTCTGATTTTTATCCATCATCGCCAATGATTGCAGGTATTGATAATCCTGCTTTAAATCAGCCTTATGTGCCGGTTTATTCGATTTTACCGAGAGAATTTTATATACCTGGGCATTATTCTCATCTGTCATTTCTATGACTTTTGAGATTTCGCCGACCTTGAGGGTCTTCACGGCGTTAAACACTTCAGGGCTCAGTTCCTGGGGTTCAAACCAGGTAGTGTTAACGTTTTGTGTATTACGGTTCTGCGGATTGCCATTATTGACCAGCAAACCGCCATTAGCCCTGGTATCCTTGGCTGTACTGAATTTGAGTGCTGCATCCTCAAAACTTATTCTGTTTTCCCGGATAGCCAGTGCAATGCTGTCCAGCCTGTTCCTAATCAGCACCTTTTCATCAAGGGTCGGTTTTGGCGACAGCAAAATATGCCTGACGTTGATCACATCTCCGCGACGGTCAATCAGCTGTATGATATGATAGCCAAATTCCGTTTTTACGACCCGTGAGATCTCATTCCCCTTTAGGTTAAAGGCAACTGCAGCAAACTCGGGTGCCAGCTGGCTTCTCGGAGTCATTCCCAAAACCCCGCCCTTCGGGGCTGATCCCTTGTCCTCTGAATAAAGAACCGCCAGTGTGGTGAAACTTTCCCCTTTTTGGATGCGGTCCCTGAACTCTTTTAACCGGTTCTGAACCCTGAGGATTTCAGCTTCTGAAACCTCGGGTTTGAGAACAATCTCCCGTATCTCCATCGTAGCCGCCCTGAGCGGTATTTCGGCCGACGGGATCTGTTTGAAAAATTTCTGAACTTCAGATGGGGTGACTGCAACCTTACTGGTGATCTGATTTCTCATCTTTTCAGCAATCATCGCATCTTTTTGAGGTTTGAAAAGATCTTTCTTGATTTCCAGCAGGGACTTTTTAAAGTAATTCTCCAGATTTTCCTGCGAACCTGCGTCCATAATGAATTGCTGAAGTTTTAAATCAACGGTCCTTTGCGCATCTTCGTCCGTCACCTCAACACTGTCGAGCTCTGCCTGGATAACAAGGAGTTTATTGATCAGCAATGATTCGAGAATGGAGCATCTTTCATCTCCGGGTATCTGCATACCCTGGCTCTTATATTGGATCAACAGGTTTTCTATGTCCGACTGAAGGATCGGAAATTTACCAACCACGGCAACTACCCGGTCGAGAACCAGGGAGTCTTTCTGGCCGATGATCTGAGCTGTAGATGGCTTAATTATAAATAATAACATGATGAAAGCCAACATAAAGGGGACTTTCAGCATGGTTGCGCGGCACCTTTTTTTATTTTTCATAAACTTCGACATCATTTTGAATGACAGCTTCATTATAGATAGATTCTTCCAATTGCTTGATAAAGTCCATTTTGCGCTTGTTAAGCAGGACATCACGGATTTCCTGCTTCACGAATTCGAGCGGAGCAGATTCCCCCGGCAATTTATAATCGATGATCCTGGCAAAATGAAAATAGTGGTCATCTTCGGCCTCCAGATATTTATAACGCTGAAGGAACTGCTTCGAATCCTGCACGGTCCCTGGCATTTTTTGCATAAGGAGCGGGAATGAGAGCCAGTTTTCTTCGAAGGATTCTGTATAATCTGCCACCTGCGCACCCAGATCAACCAGTTTCTTGTAAGCCAGATCGCCCGATGCATGAGCCAGATCGCGGAATTCCCGCAGACGGACGGAAGTTCTGGGTATTCTGAAATAAACACCTTTTACAATGGGATCCTGCAAAATGAACTCCTGCTTATATTGAAGATAATAGGATTGTACCTCACGGTCGTTTAGCATGGTATCAAGTTTCTGCTCAACCATTTGCTTCTCATAGGCATAAGTCAGGAGCGATGTCCGGTACTCCTCTAAAAGCGACTGAATATTCTTTTGGGCTTCGGTGAGATTGAATTCAGCTTTATTTACGACGGCTTTTTTCTTCATCCATAACTCGATGTAGGATTTTACCAGCCGGATGCTGTCTTCAGGAGTGGTTCCTGGTGGTATCAGCCCCAGGATATCGCTTCTGTACAGATAGTTGCCATAAGCACGGGCAATGGGTGACCCCACTTTCCGTTTTGTCGACGGTCCGCAGGAAACAAAGGCCGGTAAAAGAATGACCAGCAGAAGAAAAAAAACCGGCCGGATATTAAATTTTAATTTTGGATAACGCATCCTGATTGATTTTAACCGGATATTTCTCTCGTAATACTTTTATCCAATCTTTTTCGAGTTTATCCTGGTAGTCTGCAGTTACCTGACCGCGGATATCATCCAGTTTCTTTGGTCTGGGATCAATGACCTTATTCATCAGCACGAAAATTTTCGTGTCCTTTTCATTAATAATATCCGAGGTGCCCGGCTTCCACTTTAACTGATCAACGATCCAGTTGTCACCTTTGGCAAACAATTTATCCTCAACTTCGAAACTGTTACCAGAGTATCGTGTAACGACCTCGGCAAGTGTGTTCTGCACTGTCACGCCGTCGCAGCCGTCCTTACATTTTTTCTGCAGGGTCGACCGGCATTCTTCCGCCATTTTCTGAAGGTTATTTTCACCTTTTACAAATACGATAACGGCATCCAGTCTCTGTGGCCACATGTATTTCGATTGATTGACAGTGAAATAGGCGGTTAGTCCACTGGTGTCGCGTGAGGCTTTTGACCAGACCATCCGGTCGGTTATTTCGAAAAGGAGATTTCCATCCCGGAATTCATGGTACAGATCCCGGAATTCAGGATATTTCATTTCAAGCTGGGATTTTTCGTATTCCAGAATCCTGGTTTTAGAAAAATCAGCGAATTTCTCATCAACAAATTCGGCAATGGTCCTGACTGTTCCTTTTCTCATGCCCAAAGCCAGATATTTAGCGAATTCATTCTGCAAAACCGTAAGGTTGCCCAGGGTGAAAAGCACTCCATTCTTTTGCAGGGCCGGGTTGGCATTCCATTTGGCTTCAAAAATCGAGGGATCAACCAAACGATAGAATTCCTCCAGGTTATCTTTATTCAGTTTGTAGTTGTATTCCTTCTTAAGCTTTTCAACAACAACCTGTTCGCTTTTCTGTGAGCGTGCATCCCTTGCGATCTGGTTTGATAAAAAGGATTTTGCTTCTTCCCAGGTATCCTGTCCCTTTTTATCGAGGAGCCTGATAATGAACCAGCCTAAAGTTGTTTCAACCGGTTCGGTAATATCACCGGGATTTTTCAGGCTATAGGCAGCCTGGTCAAAAGCGGGTTCTTTCTGGTTGGGTCCGATCCAGAAACCGGCATCCCCCCTGGTGGCCATTGCGCGGTCATCTGAGTATTTCCTGGCGAGATCGTTGAAATCGGCTCCGGATTTAAGCTGAAGATAAATGTTGTTGATCTCCTCTTTGGTCTTGGCCTTTTCCTCATCGGTCATCGTATAATTGAAAGCCTTCCAGATTGTGGCAATCTGAATTTTACCGCGGGCAGGCTTCTTGTCCGTTACGCGGATGATATGATAACCGAACTGGGTGCGGACCGGCATCGACAGTTCGCCGATCTTCATGGTGAAAATGGCGTTTTCAAATGGATAAACTACATTAAGGACAGGCATATAGCCTATATCGCCCCCATTGGTGGCTGCCGAAACATCATCACTGACTTCCTTGGCAACCTCTTCAAATTTTTCCCCTTTGATCAACCGGTCACGAATAGCCATCGCTTTTCTGAAGGCAAGTAGGGTGTCCCCTGCGGGGGCATCCTGTTTAACACCGATCAGGATATGACTGGCGCGGACTTCCCATTTGCTGCGTTCATACGCTTCCTTGATCAGCTCATCAGTCACCTCCTGGTCCATCAGGTAAGGCTTCGACAACTGTTCCCGGTTGCTGGCCAATTCCTTTTTAAATGAACTGGTTGTGTCAAGACCTTGGTCTTCAGCTTCCCTGACCTTCAGCTTAAAATTGATAAACATGTCGAGGGACTCCTGAAGAGTGGCCTTTTGACCTGTCAGGTTATTTTTGTTTTTATTCAGGATCCGGGTAAACTCGCTGGAATATACCGGCTTATCGCCGATGGTCATCAAAACGGTTTCCTGGCCAACAACTGCTAAAGCGGGCAGCAGCAACATTACTGCAAATAGGCTTTTTAGGCAAGAACTGTACTTCATAATTAATTACTGGTTTATAATATACACCTGTATAGAACGATTTAAGGGTTCATTTGGTATGGGAATCAGGCTTCCCTCGAATAATTCGGTGATTCCCTGGTTATGGTCACATCATGGGGATGGCTCTCTACAATGCCACTGTTTGTTATCCTCACAAATTTGGCTTGCTGGAGTTCCTTGATATTACTTGCACCGCAATAGAACATACCGGCCTTCAATCCGCCCACCATCTGATAGATTACCTCGTTAAGGGTGCCTTTGTATGGGACGCGGGCCGCAATTCCTTCCGGCACCAGTTTCTTGATTTCTTCCTCAACATCCTGAAAATAACGGTCTTTGGAGCCCTGATTCATGGCTTCAATAGATCCCATCCCCCGATAGGATTTGAATTTACGGCCTTGATAGATAATGGTTTCACCGGGAGATTCCTCGGTTCCGGCAAACAGCGATCCGGTCATGACTGAATCGGCGCCCGCGGCGAGTGCTTTGACAATATCTCCCGAATACCGGATTCCGCCGTCGGCGATTACCGGGATATTTTCATTCCGTAATGCCTTGGCTACCTCATAAATGGCACTTAATTGAGGGATTCCGACACCGGCAATTACCCGGGTCGTGCAAATTGAACCCGGACCTATCCCCACCTTGACAGCTGCAGCACCCGCTCTCATTAGCGCTTTAGCCGCATCACCGGTACCGATATTACCGGCGATAAATTCGAAATCCGGGAAAATGGCCTTGGCTTTTTTCAGGATTTCGATGACTCGACTGGTATATCCGTGGGCTGTATCGATCACAATGGCATCGACACCGGCGCCCACGAGTGCGGTGATCCGTTCAAGCGTGTTACCGGCGATACCAACAGCGGCGGCCACCCGTAACCTTCCCCGTTCATCTTTGCATGCGTTTGGACGGTCCTTGGTGATTGTCAGGTCTTTATAGGTTAAAAGGCCGATCAGCTTGTAATTCTTATCTACAACAGGAAGTTTTTCTATCTTATTTTTCTGAAGGATATCGGCTGCAGTATCCAGATTTGCCGAGGCGGAAGTGGTAATCAGGTTTTCGGTTGTCATGACCTCGGAGATCAGACGGCTGCCTTCTTTTTCAAATCGAAGGTCGCGATTCGTCACGATACCTACTAAAATATGCTGATCATTCACCACAGGTATTCCGCCAATCTTGAATTCTGTCATCAGGTGGCGGGCATCACCAACGGTTTGTTCGGGATGAATGGTAACCGGGTCCATGATCATGCCGTTTTCTGCCCGTTTCACTGATACAACCTGGCGGGCCTGTTCTTCAATGGTCATATTTTTGTGAATAACCCCGATTCCTCCTTCACGTGCTATTGCCATTGCTGTAGCAGCTTCGGTGACGGTATCCATGGCGGCCGATACAATCGGTGCATTCAACATAATTCGTTGCGAAAACCGGGTGGTTACGTCCACTTCACGGGGCATAACTTCTGAGTAAGACGGTATTAACAATACATCGTCAAAGGTCAAACCTTCATATTCAACTTTATCTGAAACAAATGACATACCGGTGTTTTTATGTTCTGCTAAATTTGTGCTAAATTACAATTTTCTTACTGAATTGGAGACCTATCAGAAAATACTGTCGCAGTACTGGGGATACACCGGATTCCGGTCCTTGCAGGAAGAAATCATCCGTTCAGTGATGCAGGACAAGGATACGCTTGCCCTGATGCCGACAGGAGGCGGTAAATCCATTACTTTTCAGGTTCCAGCCCTTGCACGCGATGGAATTTGCCTGGTTGTCACTCCACTGATCTCCCTGATGCAGGACCAGGTTGAGAACCTGAAATCCAGAAATATCCATGCAGTCGCGATCCATTCCGGATTGTCGAAATTTGAACTGGATATTGCCCTGGATAATTGTATCTATGGTGATTACAAATTCCTGTATTTATCACCGGAGCGGCTTTCGACGGATCTTTTCCTGAAACGGCTTGAAAATATGAAAGTTAACCTCATCGCCGTTGATGAGGCGCATTGTATTTCACAGTGGGGTTACGATTTTCGCCCCTCCTACCTGCAGATTGCCAAAATCCGCGAGTACCTTCCCGGAATACCGGTGCTGGCCCTCACGGCCACTGCCACTCCAACGGTTGCCGATGACATACAGGTGAAACTTCTGTTTAAGGAGAAGAATACGATCAGGCAGACCTTTGAACGAAAGAACCTGATTTACCTGGTTAGAAAAACCGAAGACAAGATCACCTATTTAATCAGAATACTGAATAAACAGAAAGGATGCGGAATCATCTATGTCAGGAACCGGAAAAAAACGCGTGAAATAGCCGACCACCTTACAAAACAAGGTATTTCTGCCCGGTTCTATCATGCCGGTCTCGATCAGAAAGACCGGAAGTTACGACAGGAGGAGTGGACCAAAGGTAAGGTCAGGATAATGGTGGCAACCAATGCTTTCGGAATGGGAATCGATAAACCGGATGTCAGGACGGTGATCCATATGGATCTCCCGGATTCACCCGAAGCCTATTTTCAGGAAGCGGGCAGGGCAGGGCGTGATGGCAAGAAATCCTATGCTGTATTGCTTTACCAGCCTGCTGATAAACTATCAATTGAGAAAAGTCATCAGGTCCGGTTCCCTGATATCGAGCTGATTCGTAAGATATACCAAGCCCTGGGTAACTATTTCGAGGTAGTACCGGGTGCCGGGAAGAACCAGGTGTTTGATTTCGACCTGATGGATTTCTGTTCGAAGTTTTCTTTTCATTCCCTGGTGGTTTATCATGCCCTCAAACATCTTGAAAGGGCCGGCTACCTTGAGTTGACCGAAGATATCGATTTGCCTGCACGCGTTCATTTCAGGGTCGACCGGGATGAACTATATAAATTCCAGGTGGTGAACGAAGGGTTTGACGGGGTGATCAAGCTACTCCTGCGGGTTTATTCCGGGATGTTTTCCGATTTCGTGAGGATTGATGAGTATAACCTTGCTGCCAAGGCAAAAGTGCCGGTGCAGACGATAGTCAATGTTCTGTCCACGCTCAGCAACATGGGCATTATATATTATATCAAACCTAAAAAGACCCCCCAGATCATTTTTACCGCTGAGCGGCTGACAGATAAATCACTGCTTTTCCCAAGAAAAGATTATCAGGAGCAGGAATCCTTGACCCGGATGCGGATCGATACGATGATCCATTATGCAACTGAGGATCATCGCTGCCGGAGTCAGATGCTCCTGATGTATTTTGGCGAAATGGACCCGTTCCGTTGCGGACAGTGCGATGTTTGCATGGAAAGTGAAGATAAACCCCTTAACCGGTACGATCAGGATCTGATCGCCGGACAGATCCGGGAAATCGTTCAATCCGGACCGGTGACGGTACAGGAGTTACAGGTTAAAATAGCCGATGATCCGGGCAAAATTGCCCGTGTTCTTGACGATATGTTTGAGCGAAAATGGATAGGCTGGTCAGATGGATTCCTGAAATGGATGGGTGAAGAAGAATAAAACGGATATATTTGGACCGGAAAACCATGATCATTTAATGAACTTCGCGAGTCATATCGAGCATGATGAATTGAACCTGCTGCCACTGAAGAGCTTTCAGGGAACCATTCATGTAATCAACACTGCGGATGAGGCTGCTGAAGCCATCCGTAGATTGTCCCAAGCTGATACCGTCGGTTTTGATACCGAAACCAAACCCACTTTTAAGAAGGGAAAGCTGAATCCGGTTTCTTTATTACAACTTGCCACCCGTTCCGAAGCCTTTCTGTTCAGGATGCATAAACTTGGGTTTTATGAGGGTCTGGGTCAATTGCTGACCACGGATCGGCCTCTGAAAATCGGGGCTGCCATCCATGAAGACATTCGTGCCATAAAATCTGTATACCCCAATAATACCAAAGGCTTCATCGATTTACAGGATGTTGTCAAGAATTACGGAATTGAGAATATCGGGGTAAAAAAGATGGCAGCCATAGTTCTTGGATTCAGGATTTCAAAATCACAGCAATTGTCGAATTGGGAAGCTGACACTCTCACAGAGGCGCAGATGGTATATGCCGCCACTGATGCCTGGGTATCTCTCGAAATCTATCTGAAGTTAATTCAAAATAACCTCCCATGATCACGCAGCCGGTTAGTCTTCCTGAGCGTGCACAGGAATGGCTCGACAGCTATCTGGCTTCTCTGCCTGAAAATGAGGCCACTCAGATTAAGGGTAAAATCTCAGAGTTGGTTCCGATCATATTGAATGAACTGGGTCTGGGTGATATGTCATATTCAGCCTGCCTCCTCACCCTTCCCTTTAATAATGGATGGTTAAGTCCGGCCCGCGTCACCGAAAATTTCAATCCCACCCTGCTGAATATTCTCGAGGGATTGAAAAAGATAGAAAGACTGAACACCAGCCGGACAAAAATTCATGCCGACAAGTTTATTCAGCTGCTTTTGAGCATATCTGATGATGTCAGGGTGATCCTCATTAAAACAGGGGAACGGCTGCAGGAAATCCGCTCCATCTGCAACCTTCCTGAAGAAGCCCGGATAAAGCTGGCCCATGATGCGGGCGATCTTTTCGCACCTATTGCTCACCGGCTTGGACTTTACCTGATAAAGAATGAGTTTGAAGAAGCATCCATGAGGTATCTCCTGCCGGATATTTATCGTGATATTTCACGCAAACTTGAAGAGACCCGGTCCAACCGCGATGAGTATATCAGCCGGTTCATCAGCCCGTTGACCCGGGGACTTCAGTCAAGAGGATATCAGTGTGACATCAAGGGGCGGACAAAATCGATTCCATCCATCTGGCGAAAAATGGTACACCAAACGGTCGAGTTTGATGAAGTTTATGACCTCTTTGCCATCCGGATCATCCTGAATAACTCAACCGGCAATGAAAAATCGGACTGCTGGCAGGTATACTCCATAGTGACAGATCTTTATCAGCCTAACCCCAACCGCCTGCGTGACTGGATATCTTCTCCAAAGCTTAATGGTTACGAATCACTGCATACTACGGTGATCGGTCCCGAAGGCCGTTGGGTGGAAGTTCAGATCAGGACCAGGAGAATGGATGCCATCGCTGAAAAGGGACATGCTGCCCATTGGCGATATAAAGAAAATAAGGGCGACTCGGAGGGGGTGGAATGGCTTACGCAGATACGCGATGCCCTGGAGACCGTTACGGATAGTAGCCGCATGGGTGAGTCGAAGGCAAAGACGGAACTGTACACCGACCAGATCTATATATTCACCCCCAAAGGAGACCTGTTGAAATTGACTGCGGGTTCAACAGTTCTTGATTTTGCCTTTGCCGTCCATAGTGATGTTGGCTATCATTGCACCGGGGCAAAGGTCAACGGACAGATGGTGCCCATCCGGCATAAACTGGTTAATGGTGACCAGGTGGAGGTCAATGTGTCGCTTCAGCAAAAGCCCAAAGCTGATTGGCTGAACTGGGTCTATACCTCCAAAGCCAAAGCCAGGATCAAACGGTTTCTAAAACAGGCGGACTATCAGGATGCGGACCTGGGAAAGGAAATCCTGACACGCAAGCTCAGTCAATGGAAGATAAAGTTTGATGTTTCCATCATCCAGAGGATTGTTAACTGGCTGAATCTCAAGGATGCCCTGGAACTATACCAGCAACTTTCAGAGAATAAAATTGACCTTGCAGCCGTAAAGGATTACCTCAGGGACAAAGCGCCCGCGGAAATGATCAAGGAAAAGCTGACGACAGTGAAAACAATCGACAGCTTTGTAAAAACAACTTCACAGTCCCAGGACTACCTGGTGATCGACGATACGCTTGGAAACGTGGATTATAAGCTCGCCAGGTGCTGCAATCCGATCTTTGGCGATGAGGTGTTTGGTTTTGTAACCGTTAAGGAGGGTACTAAAATCCACCGGGTGAATTGCCCGAACGCGCCACAGATGATCGAACGGTTCCCTTACCGGATCGTTAAGGTCCGCTGGACCGATTCTCATGGGACCACCAGCGGTTTCACCGTCAATGTGATGATAACCGGAAAGGATAATATTCTGGTGGTTAATGAAATAAGCCGGTTGATCGCCTCTGACCTGAAGGTCAGTATGCGATCCATGAACCTGGTATCAAAAGATGGGCAATTTGAAGGCACCTATACCCTGATCGTGCAGGACAGGGCGCATCTGGAAACAATAATGAACCGCATCAGACGGACAAAAGGTGTTTTGTCGGTCAGACGATCAGACGAACAAATCTCATGAACGACAACCACGTAAAAATCATTTCTGCAAGTCTCCGCATCGTGGACTGGCAAGTCAGGAATACCCTGCATCTGTTTGAAGAAGGAGCAACCATACCGTTCATCAGCCGTTACCGGAAGGAGAAAACCGGAAGCCTTGACGAAGTAGCCCTGATGAACATCAGGAAACAGTCGGAAAAGCTCATTGAAATGGATGAACGACGCACCACCATTCTCGAAACCATAGCAGCACAGGGACTGCTCACACCGGAATTGGAGCAGAAGATCCGGCAGGCCCAAACGATGACAGAACTGGATGATCTGTACCTTCCCTATAAACCGAAGAAGAAAACCCGCGGAACCAAAGCCAAAGAGAAAGGGCTTGAGCCTCTTGCCAACCTGATCATGGCCCAGCGCGACGGGGATCCCCTGTTGCTTGCAGAGAAATTTCTGAACGACCTGGTGGCAAGCAGGGAGGAAGCTTTGGATGGTGCCCGGGATATTATCTGTGAGTGGATCAATGAGGATCAGCGGGTTCGAAACGTATTAAGAAATCTTTTTGACCGTGAAGCGTACGTAATTTCCACGGTGGTGAAAAAAAAGGAGGAGGAAGGAGTCAAATTTTCCGATTATTTTGATTTCTGCGAGCCCCTCCGAAAATGCCCATCCCACAGACTCATGGCACTTTTCAGAGGGGAGTCAGGGGGGTTCTTACGGGTAAGCATCCAGCCCGATCAGGATTCAGCTTTCGACAGGATCAACGGGATTGTCGTCAGGGGTCATAACCCTAATTCCGAACAGGTGAAAATGGCTGTAAAGGATAGTTATAACCGGTTGCTGGAACCCTCTATCGAAACTGAATTCAGGAATATCTATAAAGATAAAGCGGACGAGGAAGCCATAAAGGTTTTCGCGGATAACCTTCAGCAGCTGCTGCTTATGCCCCCACTCGGAGAAAAAAACATTCTTGCAGTCGATCCCGGATTCAGGTCGGGATGCAAGATTGTTTGTCTCGATAAACAGGGCAAATTACTGCATAATGAGACGATCTTTCCTCATCCCCCCCAGCGCGAAACATCGGTCGCAGCCAAAAAAATAAAATCCCTGGTCGATGCTTACAAAACGGAAGCCATCGCCATTGGGAACGGGACAGCCAGTCGTGAAACCGAATATTTCTTCAAAAACTATGTCCGCTTCGACCGGGATGTCGAAGTTTATGTGGTAAGCGAGAACGGTGCTTCAATTTATTCGGCTTCCGATGTCGCGCGTGAAGAATTTCCTGAATATGATGTAACCGTGAGGGGATCCGTATCCATCGGTCGCCGGTTGATGGATCCGCTGGCGGAACTGGTCAAGATTGATCCGAAATCCATCGGGGTCGGACAATACCAGCACGATGTTGATCAGAAAAGACTTCAGGAAAGCCTTGATCATGTTGTGCTTAGTTGCGTCAACCGTGTTGGTGTTCAGGTGAATACCTCAAGCCACCATTTGCTGACGTATGTATCAGGACTTGGACCCTCGCTGGCAAAAAATATTGCAGCCTATATCAGGGAAAACGGACCTTTCAAAAGCCGCGATGAACTAAAAAAGGTGCCTCGTCTCGGAGCCAGGGCATTTGAACAGTCGGCGGGATTTCTCAGGATCAGAGGCGCAGAGAATCCCTTGGATGACAGTGCGGTCCATCCCGAATCCTATCCGGTCGTCAGGAAAATGGCTGAAGATATCGGCTGCACGGTTGCCGAGCTCATGCACGATCCAGCCAGGCGTGGCATGATCAAACCGGAGAAGTATGTGAGTCCGGAAATTGGAATGCCGACCCTGCTCGATATTTTAGCAGAGCTCAACAAACCCGGCAGGGATCCGAGGGGTAAGATAAAATTGTTTGAGTTCTCCCAGGAAGTGCAGAAAATTGAAGATGTAAAACCCGGGATGATCCTGCCGGGCATCGTGACCAATATAACCCGCTTCGGGGCTTTTATTGATATCGGAGTCAAGCAGGATGGGTTGGTTCATGTTTCACAAATGGCGGATAAGTACATTACCGATCCGGCTGAAGTGGTCAAGCTTCATCAGCATGTTAAAGTCAAAGTCCTTGAATGTGATGTGGTCAGAAAGAGGATCCAACTCACCATGAAGGGATTAAACAGCGGAGATCAGACCGGGTAATTGCTCCAGATTATCGATGAGTTGCGTACCGCAGCTTTCCAACCGGTATTCCGGAAAATGGCCGTTTGTGCATAGAATTGCTTTAACACCTAATAAGTCAGCCACCTCCTTGTCGTGACAGGTGTCTCCAATCATGATTATTGAATCTGCCGGTGCATGGAGTGAGGAGAGCAGCTCCAACCCCAAATCCCCTTTTCCGTGAGCATAATGATTATCCAGACCCTTGATTTTATCGAAAAACCGGGTAATATCAAAATGGTCGGTCATTTCTTTCAGTACCCCGGTTTCACTAGCCGACAGCAGATACTGGGTACAACCCATCCGTTCAAACATCTCAAGTGCTTCCAAAGCCCCCTTTTGCAACCGGCAATCTTTTTTCCTGCTGTCATATAACCGGATAAACTCTAATGCCGGGACTTCAAATGATTCATTATCAAAGTTGAACCCTGCTTCCTGATAATAATCCTTTACCGGAAACCGGAAAATCCGGTCATACTTTTCTTCGTCAATGGACGGTAGATTCCTTGCCTTGAGAAGGGTGCTTATGGATTCAATGCAAAGCCATTTGTCGTTCAGCAGGGTGCCGTTCCAATCCCAAATGATGTGACGGTAACTGAATGGAATTTTATTCATGGATGCAAAGAAAAATAAATGGCATCATTATTGGCCATTTTATTTAGTAAAACGTTGAATTGGATTACTTCTCTTATGAAAACATAAATCAGAGATGCATAAAATCCGCATAATGAGAGAGTTGTCATGTTTCAGATTTTATTCTGAAACCTTCATGATGTTGTAAATTTTCCATTTTTATTCCAGTATCTGGAAGAATATGGAAGTTATTGGAAAAATAAGTGACTGAGTTAATACAACTGAATTGGAAAATTGTTTTGCCGCTGGCAACAGCAGCTCTCATTTCTTTGGTTGTCCTGTTTATATGGATGAGGCGGAGAAAGATAGCTTTGCCGGTTTACTTTTGCGGATTGAATAAAACTGCCCTCATTGCGCGGGCGGCCGTGGTTGACCGTATGATGGACGGTCTAATTGTTTTGGACAATCACAATTTGGTTCTTGATATCAACTTAACAGCCCAGAAAATTTTCCGAATCACTACTTCTGATGTTCAGGGACAGCATGCCGAAAAAGCGTTTCAACCCTATCCCGACCTCCTCGAGAATTTCCGTTACCGGACGCTCAAGAACCAGAACATGCAGATTCAGGTTGGTGAGGAGGTTTTCTATTACCTGCTTGATATTAACCCACTTTACGACAAGAAGGGTGGGGTATTAGGGAAAATGCTTGTTTTTCAGGATATTACTTCACTAAAAGTAACAGAGTTCAAACTGGTCGAAGCCAAAGCCAGGGCGGAGCAGTCCGATAACCTGAAATCGGCCTTCCTGGCCAATATGTCACACGAAATCCGTACTCCGATGAATGCCATCATCGGGTTCTCCAATTTGTTGAATGATGCGGAAGTCAGCAAAGAAGAACGCGATGAATTTATTGAGCACATCAAGAATAGCGGGAATTCCCTGTTACAGTTGATCGACGATATTATTGACATATCAAAGCTGGATGCAGGGCAGATCGTTCAGGAAAATCACCGGATATCCATTACACGCATGCTCGCAGAGCTGTTTTCCTATTTTAATGAAAGCCTGATTGAAAGCGGAAAGACAAATGTTCAGCTTCTGGTCACGGGAATCCGTGAAAATATTGATTGGTCATTGATTGCCGATGGGGTGATGCTCAACCGGATCATGCGTCATCTATTGTCAAATGCGGTGAAATTTACCAATTCCGGGTTTGTTGAATTCGGAGTTAAAAAGGATGGCACCGACGGGATTATTCTATATGTTCAGGATAGTGGAATAGGCATTGCCCGGGAAAAGCAGGGAATGATTTTCGAACGGTTCAGTCGTGTCATGACCGGTACCCGTCAGGAATATGGCGGAACAGGAATGGGGTTAGCCATTTGCAAAGGACTTACCGAATTGATGGGTGGTAAGATATGGGTGGAATCAAACCTCGGGACAGGATCCACTTTCAACGTGTCCTTGAAGGTAGCCCAGTTAGAGGAGCATCCGATATCCGATTCATTGCTGGATATTTACGGTAAGCTGGCTTCGGCAATACCAATCCCGGTACAGGAAGAACCTTTGGAAGCCGGATTAATTTCGGAATTGGCTGAAACTGATGACCTGACAAAACAGGATAACTGGAGCAAGCGCATTATCCTGGTCATCGAACCTGAAGAAATGGTTTACCTGAACCTGGAAATGATTCTGAGACCAACCAAAGTGCATCTCGTATGGGCAAGAAGCATGAGCGAAGCAACCAATTTCCTGGAGAAGTGTAATAAGGTTGATTCGATCATTGCCTCCTCTCAATTGAATGATGCCGCGGTCGAAGAGTCAATGAAGTATCTTCATAATAAGCTCCCGGAGATCCCCGTTATCGCCACTGTACCGTTTGAAGGTTCATCGATCAGCGGCATTTATTTGGATCTCGGCTGTCTTGCCACTATTGCAAAACCCATCACCCCGGCCCGTTTGTTGAGCGTCCTGGAACCTTTCATGTAATAATCCGTTCGTGAATTGCTATTTTTGCCCCTGAATTAAGAATAGCAAATTGGTTTATCCGGAAACATTTGAAGATAAAATCGGTTTCAACCAGATCCGGCAGAAAGTAGTTGATCTGTGTGTGACCCCGTTAGGTCGCGAATTGGCTGACGCCATGCATGCCTCACCCGTTTTTGCCAAAGTGAAAGCGCTGCAGGACGACGTTGTTGAATTCTCCGAAATCCTGCTTCACCACACCGACTTTCCCGAACTGGCACCCGTAGATATCCGGAATGCCATACAAAAGGGTCGCATACCCGGATCCTTCCTGGATGTTCCAGAATGGCTTGACGTCAGGCGCATGCTGACTTCAGTAAGGCAGATCGAAACATTTTTCGAAAGGAAACCTCCTGAAATTTTAACCGTTACACGGGGTAAAGCGAAACAGCTTAAAATCTTTCCATTTATTCAGGAAAGGCTCGATCAGATATTCAACAAGATGGGTCAGGTAAAAGACCAGGCCTCCCCCGAGCTTAAAAAGATGCGGCAGGAGATGATTCATTTGCAGGCCAGCATAGGCAAGCGGATGGAGACGGTGTTGCAGCTCGCCCGGAGTGAGGGCTGGATCGAAAAAGATGTGCAGGCCAGTATTCGTGACGGCCGCCTTGTGATCCCCATTCCGGTAACGCATAAGCGACGCATCAAGGGACTGATTCATGATGAATCGGCTACCGGACGCACTGCTTTCGTTGAGCCTCTGGAACTGGTTGAAATGAATAATGAGCTGCGTGAACTCGAATTGTCGGAGCAGCGCGAGATTGTACGAATATTAGTTGAACTCACCAATCAGCTTCGTCCGTATTTCCCGGATATGGAAAATTGGAACCGCGTGATTGCAGACTTCGACCTGACGCGCTCAAAAGCAAAAATGTCCATTCGATGGGAGGGCACTCAGGTACTTTTGGAGGAAGATCCCTGCATTCAATGGGAACAAGCAAGGCATCCACTGCTAGACCTGGTATTCAGATCGGAAAAGAAAAAGGTGGTTCCGCAGGATATACAACTGGATGAAAAAAAGAGGATCATGCTGATTTCCGGTCCCAACGCCGGAGGAAAATCTGTTTGCCTGAAGGCGGCCGGACTCATCCAGTATCTTATCCAATGCGGTTTTTTGGTTCCGGTCAGGGAAGGATCCCGCTCGGGGATCTTCGAACAGTTCCTGTTGGATATCGGTGACGAACAATCGATTGAAAA
The DNA here is from genome assembly GCA_041662065.1 of Bacteroidales bacterium. Classification (GTDB taxonomy): domain Bacteria; phylum Bacteroidota; class Bacteroidia; order Bacteroidales; family UBA12481; genus UBA12481. Next base: position 16,612 of record JBAZTE010000004.1, read on the forward strand.
CGACCTGAGCACCTACAGCTCGCACCTTCATCATATGAAATTTTTTCTGAAGAAGGCCGGATCAAGAACCCTCTTCATGATCGATGAATTCGGCGCCGGTACCGAACCCCAGCTTGGAGGAGCCATCGCCGAATCCATTCTGGGCGACCTGGCTGCCTCAGGGGCCTATGGTGTGGTCACCACGCATTACTCCAATCTGAAACATTTTGCCGCATCAGCCGATGGGGTCGTGAATGCTGCGATGAGATTCGATGTGCAGCGCATGCAGCCCCTGTTCGAACTGGAAACAGGAAAACCCGGAAGTTCATTTGCTTTCGAAATAGCAAGGAATATCGGGTTGCCCGAGGAGGTCATCAAACGGGCATCGGAACTGGTCGGTGACAATCATATTCAATTCGACAAACATCTGAGGGAAATTTCCAGGGATAAGCGCTACTGGGAAAACAAGCGCCAACAAATCCGGCAAAACTCAAAAGAGATCGACGAATTGCTGGTAAAATACACGGAAACGATATCCTCGGTTGAAAAGGAGAGGAAAAAGATCATTCAGGACACCCGGCAAAAATCAGAAGAGATATTATCGGGCATTAATAAAAAAGTAGAACAGTCCATCCGTGAAATTCGTGAATCGCAGGCTGAAAAGCTTCGCGTCAAAGGAATACGGGAGGAACTGGAAGCTTTGCGCAAAGGGGTGAAGGACAATATGGACCAGTCCCTTGAAACAGGTTCAAAGCGCCTGGAAAAGGTGGACCATGAAAACCGACAGGTGAGAAAGAAAATTCATCAGGATGAGCCAAAGTCTGCGGTTACAGAAAAGAAACCTGAACCTGTGAATCTCTGGGCTATAGGTAATAAGATACGCCTCAAAGACAAGGATATTTTCGCTGAAATCCTGGAGACCCGCGGCAGCAACCTGCTGATCGCCATGGGTCAGATGATTACTACCATCCCGGTGGGACAGGCTGAACCGGTATCTGAAAACGAATTTAAGAAAGCCACCGGGGTGAAATCATACGGAACCAGTTTTGCCGGTGTAGATATGGAAAACCGCAAGTTGTCTTTCACCCCCAGCCTCGACCTGCGGGGCCTGAGGGCGGATGAGGCTTTGCGGAAAGTGACTGAATTCATTGATGAAGCAGTAATGGTCGGATCCGCGGAGCTAAGGATACTTCACGGCAAGGGAGATGGGATTCTGCGCAGGATGATCCGCGATTATCTTTCAGGAGTTGATGTGGTCAATCGATTCGATGATGAGGATATCCGGTTTGGCGGATCGGGAATCACCGTGGTGAAATTATCATGGTAGGCTCTGTTGAGCAACATCCGCATACATTTGTACAGCCGGATAAATTATTACACTTTTAGGGGATTTCCATCAATAAATACATAGAATGTTAAAACTCCTTAAAAGCATTACCTGTCGATAATAAAATACACTATTTTTAGAACATTCTAAAATTAACCGAAATGACGAACCAGCTTTTTAAAGTTAAACCTTTTAATCAGCTCCAGGCCGAGGCTAAAAGCGACAGCCACGGATTTAAGCGGGCTTTAACGGCTACGAACCTCATTACCCTGGGGATCGGAGCCATCATAGGGGCCGGTATTTTTGTGCTTACCGGAGAGGTTTCTGCCAATTATGCAGGACCGGCCATTATCCTTTCATTTCTGGTTGCCGCCCTTGCATGCGCTGCTGCCGGATTGTGCTACGCGGAGCTGACTTCCATGATTCCGATCTCCGGAAGTGCTTATACCTATGCCTATGCCACAATCGGTGAATTTTTCGGGTGGATCATCGGATGGGTCCTGATCGTAGAGTATCTGTTCGCTGCTTCTACCGTAAGTGTCGGATGGTCGGGTTATGTGGTCAGTCTGCTCGGCAATATGGGAATTCATCTGCCTGCGGCTCTGACAACAGCACCAATTATATACAATGATGTGACCAATGGCTTTGAAATGGCTCAGGGAGGTATCATGAATATCCCGGCCATGCTCATCATTTTCCTGGTGACCATCCTGTTGGTTACCGGAGTGAAGGAATCGGCCCGGTTTAATAATGTTATCGTATTTATTAAACTTTTCGTCATCATCACCTTTATTCTGGTTGGCCTTTTCTTCATGAAAAAAGCTAACTGGCACCCGTTTATTCCTGAAAATCAAGGGAGTTTTGGAAAATTTGGAGTTAGCGGTATCCTGAGGGGGGCCGCGGTGATCTTCTTTGCCTATATCGGTTTTGATGCCGTTTCTACAGCGGCTCAGGAATCCAAGAATCCACAGCGCGATTTGCCCATTGGCATTCTGGGTTCACTTGCTATTTGTACCGTATTGTATATTCTTGTTGCCCTGGTGCTTACGGGCATTGTTCCTTATACAAAACTGGGCGTTCCTGATCCGATCGCCGTGGGTGTTGATGCCATTGGCGTAACCTGGCTGTCGCCGCTTATCAAGATCGGTGCCGTGGCCGGATTAAGCTCGGTGATACTGGTCATGCTTCTGGGACAACCACGTATCTTTTTCGTAATGGCCAAGGACGGATTGCTCCCACCGGTTTTCGCCAAAATGCATCCAAAATTCGGAACCCCTTATGCAGCCACCATTATCGTTGGTTTATTGGCCATGGTTTTGGCCGGTGCTTTCCCGATCGGCGTGCTGAGTAAGTTGGTTTCGCTTGGTACTTTGCTTGCATTCTCCTCCATTTGTCTGGCTATCCTCATCCTGCGCAAAAGACAGCCTGATACCCACCGGCCGTTTAAAACTCCCTGGTCGCCTTATGTTCCGATTTTCGGAATCGTTTGCTGTCTGGGCGTTACCACCTTCCTGAACCTCTATGCCTGGATGGCAATGGGAGTCTGGTTGTGTATTGGCCTGATCGTTTATTTTACTTATGGCAAAAGCCATAGCAAACTTAACAAGGCAACATTAGCCGGTCAGTAGGCGGGAATCACCGGTTCCAGGCAGGATCTGACTGGACTACTTTCAAGGTAAACTTTTTCCCGATCGGGTATTTCCTGACCTGAAACCGCGGTAAAATTAATCCGGCAGTCAGCAAGGAACCGGCAACAATCAAATTGGTTGGCGTGGGAATTAAATCAATGAATTTTCCTCCCGTGTTCCTGTGCTGAAACAGCGTGTTGATCGCTCCGATTACCAGATAACCCGGTGCAGCTATCTGGAGAGCTTTGCCTGACCCGGCGAAATTAAATCCGGTACGATAATGAACCACGCAGGAGATGCTGGAAATCGGAACTTCCAGTCCGGAAATGACCAGGTAATCGGCCCCGATGCCCTGAATGAAATATTCCTCCGGGAAACTATTGCCGGCTCTAATAACAGTGATCGGGTCGCCCGTGAAAAAATGGAGCTTGTTCTTAAAGCCTTGTTTTTTCAGGATCAGATGGTTTTCCATCTGGGCTGATAAACCAAAAGGAGGTAGAATCAATCCGGCCATTAGGACCCATACGGCCAGGATCTTTGGAAAATACCTGTTTTCACTCATAACCTATTTTTTAACGGCAATGGTTATCTCTCTTTTACCGGGCGGACCCGGGGCCTTCTCTACCAAAAATCCTGCTTCCCGGAGGTTCCTCCTGATTTGTCCCTTGGCGGAGTAGGTGACCAGAATCGCCTCCTTTTTCATGGAACTGCCTATTTTTGCAAAAATTCCGGTTGTCCATAGATCTGGCTGAAAATCAGGTCCGAACGCATCAAAATAGACCAGGTCAAATGTTCTTTCCGAATAGAAACGAAGGATATCACCCCTGATTTTTATTAATTTAAATGATTCAATGATAGAAGTTTCAACATCCCAGGGTGCAGCGTGAAGCTGATTGAAAATCCCCGTACCGGACTCCAGGAGATCGGGATAATTGAGCTGGCGGGATTCTTCGGCGCTGAGCGGGAAAGCTTCCCAGGATTCATAAATGACTGACCGGCGGTCCGACTTTGATCTCATCAGGGTCAGCAATGCGTTCAACCCGGTTCCGAAGCCAATTTCAAGAATGGTAACCGTATCAGCGGTGACCCGGTCATATCCATTTTTAATAAATATATGGCAGCTCTCCTGAATCGCACCGTGAACTGAATGAAAGTGTTCGCCCATTTCCGGGACAAAAAACGAGTGGGAACCATCTTCGGTCAGTACAAGCTGTCGGATCATTTGGTGAAAGGATTGCTGAAAATGTATATTTTTAGCGGTAAATTTAAGAAAAGAGAATCAGTTTATGGAAGCCCGTTGTATATCGACAAAAACCGTAAAAGAGAGTGCAATACCCGTGATTGGTGTTTTTGCCACCTGTGACCCCAGAATTGATCCTGCTGCCCGTGAAAGGGCAGGAAACATCGTCAAGATACATGCCGGCAAGCTTGCCGATGCGGTGAAACTCCCCGACGGCCGGATGGTTCCCGTGGTTTATTCCGATCTTTTGATTGATACAGAGAAAGAGGCTGATAAAGTGGCCAGTTCATTCATCGCCGCCGGTGTTACCATACTGGTCGGTTTGCCCGATACCTGGGCATTCCCGCAACTGACCGTATTATCCCTGCTCGCGCATTTTCCCAAGGATACCCCGCTGAATTTCACCTGTGGTAACAGCGGTCCGAAACCCGGAGTCGTTTTTACCCATGCGGTATCTGGAGCGGTTGCGCAATCAGGCCGGCTGATGCATATCAATGTGGGTTCCTGGCCCGACGATGGGTTAAAACCCGAGATGACCCGGGAAACATTGAATTCACTTGTTGATTGGCTTTACGCCGCCGTGACCTTTCAGTTTGTCAAAGGAAAAAGGGTGGTGGTTTTCGGACATGACTCCATGGGTATGGAAACCGCCATGCAGCATATCATTCCCACCAGGAACACCTTTGGTATTGAAATTACCAGGTTGGATATGAAGCTCCTGGCAGATATGCTCCACAAGAAAGCTTATGACGGGGAAGAACTTAAGGCGCTCAGGAACTGGATCGGTACGGGGTTCGGCAAGGTGGAACTGAAAACTACCGAAGACGAAGGCAGATTAAATGATAGCCTTGCAATGTACCTGATTGCCAGGAACTTGATCAACGATCTTGACGGAATTGGCGGAGGCTTCATGTCGCAGCTGGAGTGGGGCTCCGATCACCGGGGAATTCCGCTGCCGGTAGCAGATGCCATGGAATCCATATTTAATTCAACTTTTGACCATAACGGCCCCAAACCGGCGATACCATTCGCAACGGAAGCCGATACCCAGGGGCTCCTCACGATGTTGTTTTACACTTATCTTTCCGGTGGAAACCCGCCGCTTTTCATGGATTTCCGGAAAATTTGGGAGCCTTGGGAAATCAGTTCTCTCGCAAAATCGCTGAACCTGGATCTCCCGGCTGACAAATGGGCTGCCAGAGGATTCGTCGATGGGAATAACAGCGGTTCGGCTTCATTTAACTGGGCCGGATTGCCCGGCGAATCACCCAAGTCAGTGACCTCCCGGATAACCTTTCCTCTGGCTGATCCCGCCTATTTCCCGGGTATGGGAAATTCAGTGACTTTCCTCACTCCCGGCGGGATCAGGGGAATCGCCGGCCGTCTGGCTTACAGCGTTTTGTCAGGCATGTTTTCCATGGTATGGGATGAAGCGGAAACCGTCGAACTCCCGGCAGCCCTGGCAAATGCCGTATGCAATAAAACCAATGCCACCTGGCCGCATACCTTTATAACACCTGATTTTGCTTCGATGGCTGAATATAAGCACTATGCACCGGCCAACCACCTTCATATGACCTGGAACCTTCCGGCTGCCCGACTGCAATACTGGATGGATCTTGCCAATGTTCTGTCGGTGACTCCCTGGCAGGCAAAACCTGCCTTCAGAGAGTATGTCGATCGTCCGCTGCCCCTGCTTTATCTGCTCAATGGCGGTGAAAATCAAACTAAAATTCTTCGAAAAGTCTAAATAGATGAAAATGAAATTCAAATTGGTATTATCGGCCCTTGTCTTAATAATTTTTACTGCCGGTGCGGGCTTATCCCAATCGGAAGAGTTTCCGGCTCCCCCGATGATTAAAAGCTACAAGAATGCAAAGGGTAAAATATCGAAATATAACAACTTCAATTATCTCGATGTCAGGGATGTGGCCGGAAAGAATAACCGGCAGGCCATGGGGCATTACTGGGAGATTTCCTATAGTTATGATTCGGTATTCCGTCAGAAAAAGAAATTCAGGGATTTTGTGGTTAATCAGATCGGAGAAAGCAAGGGTAGCCTGTTCTTTGAAGATACCCTTCAGGTTCAATTTGTTATCCCGGCTGAAGATGGTAATGTTTGGGGCCGTCTGGTGCTTGCGAGTGATAAGGTTTACCGTTTAAGACTCATTAAAGAGGTTCCTTTTATTAATCCCCTGGTTTTCGATACCAAAATCAATGCAATTTTTGACAAATATGTCGACTCCGTAACCCTTCCGCCAAGGATCAATTATATGCCGAAAGCGGTTGTAACAAGAGTCCAGTATAGCAAGTTCGATCATCAGGAGTATACCTGGAACGTTAAGGATACTCTCTTCCGTCAGAAGGTCATGGGGTCTTTCTGGGATATCAAAATCGAGGTCAAGAACAGCAAGGGCCAGGTTGATAAACAAATATCCACGGTTGAGATTTTGGAGAGTTACTATCGTGCCTGTGTAAAGGCCGGTGGAACAATCATCAAAAGCCGTCCAAGGGAGTTGATCTTTACCTTACCTGTGACCAAAGCGACGCTCTGGTGCAGGATTACCGTTTCCCTTGATGGAGTGTATTTTGTTCGAGCACTGATTGAATCGGACATGGATAAATCGAAGCCTGAAAAAATGGTTTCCCTTCCTTCTCAACCGGCTGATTCAACCGGAGGGAAATGATTCATTCCCGATGGAGAATTTAGCCCGGGCCGAAATTGCGGTGAGAGGCAGGGTCCAGGGGGTGGGATACCGATATGCCACACTGAAAATGGCCCGGAGTCTTGGCCTGAACGGCTATGTTAAAAACAAGCCGGATGGATCGGTTTTTATTGAAGCCCAGGGAAGCCTGGACCATGTCAGGATGCTGGTGGAATGGTGCAAATCAGGTCCGGACCACGCGGTGGTCGAATCGGTTGATTTTGCTATTCTTCCCTTGAGGGAATTGGATAAATTTCAAATCCGCTGATCCTTAGGTAGTTTTTTTCTCAATTATTTGTTTATCACCAAATAATTACTATATTTAAGTACCAAAAATTTTATTAACTGATATGGCCAGCAAGAAAAACCTAAAAAAGGATGTAGATTACCTGATTACTGATTTGATTTTGGATTGTTATGCCTGTATTGAAGAGCATCCTGATAAGGATTTCTCGGCCTACGAGGAAATGATCAACGAGATCATTATTGTAAAGGAAAATTTATTGGAGCGCATCAACCATTTTGATTCAGCTGTACACGGAAATTCCCGCAGGTATTTCAGGGAACTTAAGAAAGACCTGATTATCAGCATCACGGGTGCCTATGAGAAATTGTCACAGCTCGGATGCTGAATCCCATTAGACTTTTTCTGAACGAATCCGATCTAAATTTTAATATTTTTGTTACCGAAAGCGAGCACCGCAAACTTTTCGTAACCTACTTGTATTGAGTTTTATGCCAATCCTTGCCAAGAAGTTACTGATAAACATTTACTTGATTATCTGCGTACTGGGGAGTATTGAAGCGCAGGAGAGAAAGGTATCCTTTACCTGGTTTGACCAATCTCAGAAAGAGATGGCCGGATACATCAGTTACAGGCTGCTGTCTTTGCAAGGAGATAACCTGTACCAGCTTGATTTTTCAGTGATCTGGAATAACCAGAATGGAAACCCGGTTGCCGATACCAGTAAAATGCCATTCCTATGCCTTTCAAAGTGGGATTTCGAATGGGCCCCGCAGCAAAATATAAGATGCACCTCTTTTGATCAGAAAAAAAGAGGATTGGCTTTTCAAACCAGGGAGAAACTTGTACTGCAGGTATTGAACGGTTATACCGGTGCTGTTGAAATTACCGCCCGTTTTCAATATGCCCTGACCCGGGTTTTATATGATACCGGTAAGTGGGATAAAATCGAAGCGAATGGCTCGGATGCCGTAAAAATGGTTTTACAGGTAGAGTCAAAAAAGGCAGTCACAGGGACAGAAGTAACTTCAAACTCGAGAAAACCCAATATAAACGTGGGTTACAGCCCGGCTTTAATGAAGGTCGTTTCTGAAAATTATCAGAACCTCGAAAAGAAAGTGAAGGACTTTGCCGGCAGGAAATCGGTGGCTGAACTCAATCGGCCCGGTTACCGGCAAGAACTGGAAACGCTTTCGGCCACCATAATCAATGAAAGATCACAACTGAATGCAGATAGTCTGCCCAAAGACACCTTTCAGTTGTACCGCGAGCATTATAACAGGCTGAATGATTCGGTTTTTAATTTAAGGGAGGAGTACCTGAGGTTTCAAATCTCCCAGTCTGACCGGGTAAGCGGTGAGGATCCGTCTATCCGTCAAAGAAGAAACGACAGCCTGAGGAATCTGGTCCGGACACGCACTGAACCGATCATGCAGAATCAGCTGGATTCCCTTAACAAGATTACACAGGTTCAGAACGACCTGGCAACCGGACTGGCGGCCTATCTGGCCGACAGGAAACGCATTAATTTGGGAACTCCCGGTCTTGACTCATTAAAGCAGCAACAGGGATTCATCAAAATGCAGTTTGCCGAACTGGTTCTTTTACATGAAAATACCTGGAAAGATTACCGGATTGATATAGACAGGTTAATGCCACTTTCCGAAATTGAAAACCTTCATAATGCCTTCCTGAAAGCCAGGAATAACGTCCAGTCTGCCCTGGATAAGGTCGATAGCAGTATCCAGACTACCTCATCCGGCACCACGGCGGATAACCCATGGTACATGTCAAACCGGGTTTTGTGGACCGCATTGCTGGGCGTTCTGCTGTTTGTTTTTGCCTCAGCCATCTGGAACAATGCGCGCAGCCGGAAGATTCTGAAGGAACGGCTGGCCATTTTTCAGGATGGGAATTCCGGAAACCTCACCGGCAAAGCACCGGTTGATGGACTGTTCTCCAATGATAGTCAGCAAGAATATTTTACCATTGACTATCAGGAAACCATACCTGAAGCGGTTGTTGGAAAAATCCACTACCACCCTTCAGCGATCAAAACGGTATATCAATTGGTCCAGGGCGCTTTAATGGAGAAGAAGAGTACCGATTTTGGCGGTTATCTTTTTGGGAACCAATACAAATTGCATAACCATGGGGTGACAAGGTCTGAGGTTTTTATCGAAAAGGCATGCGACTCAAAATACCTGCGATCGTCCATTTCAAATGATGTGGGTGCCAGGGCCGATCTTATTGATGAACTGGATGAATTGGTAAATCAGAATAAAAAATTGCGATTACTTGGCTGGTTTGCTTCGAGCACCGATAATATCATCGAAATACCAGAGGGAATGATGAAAATCCACCGGACCTTTTTTAAGGAGAAATGGCAGATCGGCGTACTGATTAATCCGGGTTCGGAAGTCCTGCAGGGAGCCGGTTTCCTGCGGAGAAGGAGTGGATATCTCGATCCGCTGCCTGATCCAGGCGCTTTTGTAAAATGGGACGACCTTTACCGGTTTGCCCTTAATCCCGTTAGCAACCTTAAAACCGAGCCGTCCAATGGCCATGCAAATAAAAAATATTCAAGGATTGAACTGAACACTACCTGGCATGACTCTATTGTTACCGGTGTTAATTTTGACTCGGCCGTGGTAGATGAAGTTTTAGCTGCGGCAGCTATGCAGGCCATTCCCAAAGATAATTACCAGGTGGTCGGGTACCTTTATGGAACCATGGCATCGATATCGTTACCTGAAGGAAAAGGAACGGAATATGAGGTGTTTATTGACCGTTTTATCGAATTGAGCAACGAACTGACTCCGCGCGATCTGCCCGGACTGTTATTGTTGGGCTGGTGGGGCCAGGCCAAGTTGGATGTGATGAATTATATCCAGAATGCTGTCAATTACCATGAACAATCTTTTCGGGAGTCCTATCAGATTTCATGCCTGGCAAATCCATCGTCAGGCGAATTGCGGATCCTCACCCGCAAGCATTCCCTGGAAATGAATAATAGCACCATCGAAACAGAAGAATATGAATTAAAGAGCCTTCTGTCCCGCTAAATTTCTATTTTTGCTCTCCATCTTCATATCTGTTTCTAATCATACGGTTTGAATTCATGAGGTTGATCAGCCATTTGAAATTTTGTCGGATTCTCCTGGTTCTGATAATATGTTCAGGGCAGGTGGTTTCTGCCCAGGACACTCCGGATTGGAACAAGGCCAACCTGAAAGATTCAGTCATTACCCTTTTGCTGAAATACCAGGACCTGCATAATAAACTGAATATTCATGCGGATCCAATTGTCGAGCGGGATTTCACCCGGCTTTTTTCAAATCCCAAGGTTCAGGTAATCAGTTATCTGGAAGGAAATTCAAAGCTGGTTAAAATTAGTATCGAGGAATATATTATCAGATTGGCTGAACTTTATCCCGATGGTTTTACTGCAGGCATTGATCCGTTCAGAATCTCGATCGATCTGCCCCGGTACGACCGTAACAACCGGTATATTATCCGTGCACGCGTAAATATTAAATACAGCGGGATTTCAAAAGGGGTGGTCTTCACTACCTCTCAAAGAATTCTCCTGCAGATTGCATTTTTATTAACTAATAATACCCCCGGAAACTTTGCAGTCTATGGTATCGACTTGCCGGCCAAAGGTCAGGATTTTATGGCCCTATCTTTAAATCCGGCCCTGACAGGATTCCGGAATTCAACCATTAGTAAAGATGAACGGTTGAGTTTGCGCATGGGAAACAGCTTTCATGCGGGGATTTCCTACTCCCATTATTTTGGCAATCATTTGGGTATTGGTACTGGAATCAGGTATTCCAGATATTCCGGAAGTGTCGGTTTGGATAAGATTGATCCCTTGGGCAGCTTTAATCCTAATTTTAATGAAGTCACGGTTCAGAATGATCTTTGGTTTGCAGAAATCCCATTGTTTATTTCATGGCGCTCCAACCCCGGCCGACGCTGGGGTGCACAGGCTGACATAGGGTTGTCCGGTGGCATCAGAATGTATGAAAATATGGCGACCTCGGCTACAAATGCAAATACAGGGATAACCATGTTGAATGTTATATCTGATGCTGACTGGATCAGTCAGATGAACCGTGTGGATATCGGATTCATCGGGACTCTGTCGGCTACCTGCAGGATTAACAATTATGCCCGGATACTGATTGGCGCCGGATACCGGCAAGGATTATCAGGCTTGGACAATAATACCCGTGCGGATTATGTTTATTCCAAATATCAGGGGCAGTATAACCCTCTATGGGGCGCCCCCGGTAAAACAGTGAACCAGGCCCTGTTGCTGAATATTGGAGTGTTGGTGTTATTAAACAAGGAGGTTAATTAAATGATCGGCAGGAGGTCTTTTTTTAGAGGAGTTTTGGTTATAGGAATAGTCATGCTGTTAGGCGCATGCATGAAATTCGATACCTTGCCTCAACTGGAGATCCGCGTGGTAGATGAAAATGGGTCCGTCGTCAGCGGTGCCTATGTTGCACTTTTTGATAGCAAAATCGAATGGGACAACGCCAGGAATCCTGTGCAGGTGTGGCGGAGGACAGACCAGGAAGGCAAAGTGTTTTTTGTGGATCTGCAGGAAATGGCCTATTATGTGTATGCAAGGTTCGACGGAAAGGACAATAGTTTCGGCGGGGTTAACCTGTCGGAGCCGCTCCGGCTGAATCAAAAGAACAAGATAGAAATTGAGATCAGGTAGCCTCAGTTAATTATGCAAAGGAACCGGTATAGAATATATTTCATGGCCACTCAACTGGTGGGATTCCTCCTGTTTGCGGGTTGTGAGCGCGAGCCGGTGTCGGATCACGATGCTTCTGCCAACCTGAATGCTTCCGTCCTTCGGGATAATGTGGTTAAGCTGGATTCAATGGTATTTACGAATCCTATGGCTTTGAACGGACAGATCAGGTTTGACCTGATTGGTACTCCTCCACTGATCAAAACCGGAGATGTGGTATATTACCCGGGTGGCGGGGGACTATACGGCAAAGTAGTCACGGTTGCAACAATAGGTTCCCGGATGGTATTCAACCTGGAGAAAACGGGGTTGGATCAGCTTTTCACGAGCATTTCGATTCATGATTCAATCAGCAAGGAACAATTGAAATCCAGGAAAAGAACCGTTTCGGAAACATGGAATTTCGATACGCTGGGTCTCAGTGGATTTACAATCTTTGATGATTTCTGGGAGACAAAGATTCTAAAAGCCAGGTTCATTTCAGGGAAGTTGCTCTCCACCACCTCACTGAAGAAATTTCTTTTATCGGCCCAGGGATCCAATCCCTGGTTCGACCGTTGCCAGCTTGAGCTGGATTATTCACTTCTGTTCGACGGTGAACTGGTGATTCAAACCGGCAGTGCGATGGATGCTGCCGATAGCCTGTTGGTGGAGAAATCCGTGTATGGACCTTTTATGGCCGATGGGTTGCCGGTGAGCTACCAAATCAATACCTGGCTTGGTTTTCATGCAATAACCCAGCGAGATACAATCCTTAAGATCAATATCACAGGCCATTCGAAAGGCACGCTCGCGATGAATTATAATTATTGGGAAACCTGGAAAGTTTTGCAAAATAGCCAGGGGCAATCCGCTGTGATATTGTCATACCAGGGTCCCATCCTATCGGGATATACAGGTGAAGTATTTGTACGACAGGAAATTACGCCCTATTTCTGCGGAGAGGCATCCGTAACTTTAGCCAACCGTTTTACTGCTGCCATTAACCATGAACTAAACCTGCCCAACTGGCAATCCGTTCAGACCATCGGTACCGTGGGTTCGGTGGATAAGTCAGGATCGTCGTTCGCCGGTTTTTTCCCGGCCCGGCTTACGACAAGCCAAACTTTGCTGTATTCTGAATCTCAAAACGGATTTCTTGAAAATCAGCCACCGAGGGCAGCTTTTATCATTAATCCGCCTGCAGGCTTTACTGATACCAACTTTGAGTTTAATGCTTCAACATCGACCGATCTGGAAAGCAAGCCTTCGGACCTGATGGTCAGGTGGGATTTTGATGGAGATAATCATTATGATACTGAATTCAGTACTGAAAAGATAGCCTTCAAAAAGTATCTGCAGGCTGGGATTTATCAGACAGTACTTGAGGTAAAGGATCCGGAAGGATTGACTTCGCGGCTGGTGAAATCAGTCGAGGTAAACCTTTCGTCATCTGCCCCGATAGCCTATTTTACAGTTACTCCGGAATCGGGCAGGATCAGCGATGTTTTCCTGTTTGATGCTTCCGGGAGTTTTGATACGGAAGATGCCAATACGCAGTTGAAGGTACACTGGGACTTTGACGGCGATGGTATTTGGGATCAGCCCTGGACAACCACCAAGGCTGCCATTCATGTTTACTCCGAGCCGGGCAGGTATATTGTCAAGCTGGAAGTACTGGATACCCAGGGTCTTCTGGGCTCCACCACACGGATTGTAGATGTAGCGGCATCAAACATCAAACCGACCGCGATTTTTACCGTCGATCCAGAAAATGGCACGATTGAGACCCGTTTTAACTTTGATGCCTCTGGCTGCACCGATCCTGAAGATCCGCCGGAAAGTCTGCAGGTACGCTGGGACTGGGATAATGACGGAATTTATGATACCTCTTTCCGGACCATTAAGACCATCCAGCATGTATTTCCGACAGCCGGCGTGTATACCGTAGTTATGGAAGTTATAGATACGGAAGGGTATGGAGCTACTTTCTCCAAAGAAATCAAGGTTACAAACCCGAATACTCCGCCGAATGCTGATTTTACCTTCACACCTGAGGCGGGGACAGTTGGTACGGAGTTTACTTTTGATGCATCCATCTGCACCGATGCCGAAGATAGTCCGGATCTGCTTGAGGTCAGGTGGGACTGGGATAATGACAACAATTATGATACGGAGTTCACCACTGTCAAAGTGATCAAAAAGATTTTTGCCGAAGCCGGAACTTATATTATAAAGGTTCAGGTCAGGGATACCGGAGGGTTGACGGATGCGAAGGCGTGGCTGGTGGTGGTAAAATAGGGATTCTTAAAGAAGGAAGAAAGTTGAAATTCCAATGCAGAATTCCGAATGCTGAGTTGGAGATTCAAGTGATCATAAAGTAAGAAATAGATTTTCAACTTCATAAATACTTGAATCTAATACTCGGTATTCGGAATTCTGCATTGGAATTTCAACTTTCTTCCTTTCAACTTTATAAAAAATTAATCCTGTTTAACTGAAGATTTTCCATTATAAAGTTTAATCGCCTTCTCCAGCGTCTCCCGAATCTCGGTGCGTAGCCAGTCCGGCTTCATAACTTCAACCTTGGATCCATAGCTAAGGATTTGCATTTTTAGTTCCTCCGATGGAATCACGAACAGCCTGACCAGGGATGAGCCATTTTCGAGGCTTTTAATCTCTTGTGAAGGATGCAGGGGATTTGACAGAATATATTGGGTTTGGATCTCATCGAGTTTCATGAGTATTTCTTCGGGGATACCTGAATAAGTTCCGATACCGAAGCTGTTCCTGAAAAAATCGTCGGGATTGAAACCTTCAGGAGGTAAGAAAATATCTCCGGTTGAACGGATATTGGTCATGCGGTCGAGGCCCAATGTCCGGATTTTGTTATTAACGATATCTTTTCCAACCAGATACCATCGGTTTTTATGCTCCTTGAGCAGGTAGGGATGATACAGGTAATGACGGGGCCGTCCATCAACATATGGAGTGTAGTCAAACTCAGTTTCACTACGGTTGCGGATCGCATCGAGCAGGACGGGCAGGTGTTCATGCCCTTTGCTCTCAGGTACTGCTTCAAATTGGATACTCTTTTCCAGGTTGGATTCCGACAGCCGGTCGGCAAGGATGATTCTTCCCTGAATTTTATTGACTGCGGCTTCCAGATCGTGAAATACCTGGCTTTCCTTAAAATGGTTGAGGGTATGCAGGGCCAGCCGGATGAGGTCGATGTCCTCCGGAGTGACCGGCAAATCAAGGCTGAATCCGGGATCGCTGTAATAGTAACCATTATGAAGCCGGCTGAAGGCGATCGGGGCATATCCAAATACGGACTCATTCTTTAATGCCCAGATATCTTTTTCGATCGTAGACATGGAAATGTTTGATCCGTTGCTTGATCCGTAAAGTGCCTCTTCGCAGGCTGCCCTTAGTTCTTCCTTTGTTGGCCAGGGTTTGGAACGGCTCCGGATGCACTCGTCGATGATCCGGTAGCGAATTGCGGCATATTTATTCAGCGCCATTTTTCCATTTTGAACTATTTACTGCATCTAATATAAAAAAACCCATAACGTAAATAGGTTACGTTCCCGGTTTATTCCTTTGAATCATTAAATACGAACAAAGATGAAAGAAGAACGGACGAATGCAGAAAAAAGGTTCTGGCAAACCTTATCAGCAATAGCCATTGAATACGGATTGGAGCCTTCATGGGAACATCTGGGCTATTCCTGTTCACGCAAAAAAATGCTGGACTTGATCGAAAGGTTTCAATTTGACCCCTCTTTTCCTGGATTTTACGGAATTAAAATACCATTGGGTGAAGTGAATGGGCTGAAAATGAATTTGCTGATTGAAAATCAAAAAGAGTTGATCATCGGCATCCAGCCTGAAGATTCAGCGGTGCCCGGAACGGATATAACCATGGAAGCTTTCAGGGAGATCATGGTTCTGTTGGTCAATACCGGCAGAAACTGGGATTTTGAAGCACCGGGCTGGGTAGCCTGGAAAACAACCGAAATCCGGTTGAATTTCCGGTCGTTGTTTAACAGGGCTTTTCAGGATATCTTATTGAAGAAATCTGATTCTGAAGCCCTTTACCTGATCGGCGAAGAGGTGGCCGATATCCTGGGCGAAATGCGTGAAATATTATCAAAACAAGCCGTAGAATATGGAACCGTTATTAGTTAGCCTCATCCTTGGATTTGGCATTTCGGAATACCTTCAGTCCCGATTGAATGAGAAGTCCCGGCAGGAGGGCCAGACAGAACAAGATCCCTTCAACGGGGATGCTCTGCTTCCAGAAGATAAAGGTCAGTAAAAACAGGATAGCCACTCCCGACATCAACCGGCCGTAAATGCGGTTAAAGGTGTGTGCCCGGGGGAACCAGAGTGTCAGGGCCAGGATGATATTCAACGGAAATGCCCAGGCGAGATTGAGGTTTGCGTGGCAAACTGTGAATGACGAGAACAGCCACATATAAGTGAAGACCAGTCCCAGTCCGCCCGACAAAACGAACAGGAAGGTGTAAAAGGAATTAACCAGTCTGGCCGGCATTTTACGGAATAGGGCAATAAACCAGGATGCCACAACCAGGAGGCTGAAAATAAAATAGGGGTGAACCAGTCCGGTGCCAATCGGTTTGGGGTATTCCGGTTCGAAGAGAACCACCTCGGGCTTACATAAGGGTGATCCGTCGGTAAGTCTGGCTTCGGCAAAAAGCCGGTGCATATGATCAGGCAGGAACATATACCCCTGCTGCGTCGCTTCCCGGTCGGCACCACCGGCCAGGGTCAGGAGAATTCCCGTTCTTGCCCAGGTATTCAGGCTGATGTAGGGCATGATAAGCTGCCTGTAGGTTAGATGGGTGGCAGGTTCAGGCGGCCAGATATAATTGTTCCCGGTAGCTTTTATAACAATATCCCGGATCCGTGTGGAACAATTATCCATGAAAAAATCATACCAGTAATGACGGTTTTCGGGTAAATAGTTGATCTCCAGCAGGTCGAACAATTTCTGCTTTTCCGGAAGGGTGATATTCAGTTCGCGTTCCTTGATGAAACGGTTCTCTTCAATGTATTCGGGGGCGAAACCCTGGAACCTGACTATCGACAGCATGTAATAACACTTGCCCTTAATGAACTGGCCATAGAAGTTAGGGATATTGAAATCAAAGGTGCCATAGTTATAAACACGGTCGAGGTGAATTTCGGGATCGGTTACCCGGAGGGCGCTATGACCAAAATAGGTGAAGACTTCCGGTCCGGGTCCGCAGGTCAATAGGCTGACGGATGCCTCGCTGCTCAGCTGGGGACTCTGGGCTGCCGTAAAATTCCAGGCAGGGAGAAGAATCACGAATAAAAAGAGGTTACGTAACCGCATGCTGCATTGTTTTGTGCAAAGATCAGTAAATTTACCCTTCTGATTTGAAAACTAAATCTCGACCATGAAAAAAACATTTGACCGTCGTTCGTTTCTCTCCAGATCGGCCGTAGCCGGTGCCGGACTGATTGTTGTTCCGCGCCATGTGCTTGGCGGAAAGGGATATATTGCACCCAGTGATAAATTGAATATTGCCGCTATCGGCTCCGGAGGCATGGGTGCCGGAAATATTAATAATGTCAGTACCCAGAATATAGTTGCCCCTTGTGATGTTGATTTTAACCAGGCTGCAGCCACCTTTAAAAAGTATCCGAATGCCCCGCAATATAAGGATTACCGGTTGATGCTCGAAAAAGAGAAGGGCATCGATGCGGTAATCGTGGCTACCCCCGATCATTCCCACGCTCCGGCTGCCATGGCTGCCATTAAACTGGGCAAGCATGTCTATGTGCAGAAGCCCCTCACTCACTCCGTTTTTGAGGCCCGTAAGCTCACTGAGGCGGTAAGGGAATACAAGGTGGTCAGTCAGATGGGAAACCAGGGCCGTTCGGGCGAGGGAACCCGCCGGCTGGCCGAATGGATATGGGCCGGCGCCATTGGCGAAATCCGGGAGGTTCACAGCTGGACCAACCGTCCCGTCTGGCCGCAGGGAATCGGCCGTCCGGCCGAAACAATGGCTATACCGGGTACGCTCGACTGGAATCTCTGGCTGGGACCGGCCCCTGAGCGGCCGTATAATTCAGCCTATCTCCCGTTCAACTGGAGAGCCTGGTATGATTTTGGCGCAGGTGCCCTGGGTGATATGGGTTGCCATGTGCTCGATCCGGTTTTCCATGCGCTGAAACTTAAATATCCCATCTGGGTTCAGGGATCGCATTCATATGAGGTGCGTGAGATGTGGAAAAGGGTTGATAATAAGGAAACTTATCCGAGTGCCTCGATGATAACCTACCAGTTCCCGGCCCGCGAAAATATGCCCCCGGTGCGGCTTACCTGGTATGATGGAGGACTGATGCCCACCTGGCCGGCTGAAGTCGATTATTCGAAGATTCCTGAAGACGGAGGTTCACTGTTCATCGGCGACAAGGGAATAATCGTGTGCTCCACCTATGGCGGTGATGTTCAGATGTTCCCCGAAGAAAGGTTCCTCGAATACAAGGATTTGCCGAAAACCCTTAAGCGTATGGAAACCAGCCATGAAATGAACTGGGTGAATGCCTGCAAGGGCGGTGAACGTCCTTGCTCGAATTTCGATTATTCAGGTCCGCTTACCGAAATGGTCCTGATGGGTAATCTGGCTATCAGGGTCCCCGGCAAACGGCTGTTGTGGGACGGTGATAACATGAAGGTCACGAACGATGACGATGCCAACCGGTTTATCAAGAGGGAGTATAGGGAGGGGTGGACGCTCTAACCGTTAAGAAAGTTAAGAATGTGAAGAGGGTTAAGAGGTGTTTTCTGACCTGGTTGCTTATTGGGATAACGGTTGGACCATTTTTTGCGCAAAGTCCAATCAGGGCAGTTAAAACGGCTGATCCGGTTGCCATTGCATCCAGTGTGCCGGCGCCTTTATATCGTGATCCTGTGTATGACGGGGCAGCCGATCCTGTTTTAATATGGAATCGGGAGAAGCGCGTCTGGTGGATGTTTTATACCCAGCGCCGTGCAAAAATCGATGTTCCGGGAGTGGAATGGTGCCACGGCACCGAAATCGGGGTGGCGGAATCGAAGGATCAGGGCATGAGCTGGACTTATACCGGCACCCTGACATTGACTCATCCGGATTTGGCTTATTCCTTTTGGGCGCCTGATGTCATCGTCGATGATAAAGGCCTGTACCACATCTTTGTAAGTTATGTTCCGGGAGCTGCCGAATCTCACCGCGACTGGGGAGGAGAGCGTCATATCCTGCATTATACATCCAAGGATTTGTGGACATGGAAGTTCGTGAAAAGGGTGCCGCTTACCTCTGATTATTGCATCGATGCCACCTTATTTAAGAAACCCGGTGGAACCTGGCGCATGTGGTACAAGGATGAGGGTCACGATTCAAAAACCCTCGCGGTTGACAGTAAGAATCTCAAAGACTGGATACCGGTGAACGATCCTGGTGTTTCAAAACTTTACGGTGAGGGTCCAAAGGCATTTTATTTTAAAGGTCACTATTGGCTGATCAAGGATCCCAACAGCGGTCTGGATGTATACCGTTCCGATGACCTGGGTTCGTGGGTTTATCAGGGTAAAATCCTGGATGAGCCCGGAACGCGCAACAGCGACGGAACGATTGGAAAGCATGCGGATGTGGTGGTTTGCGGTGATCGTGCCTTTATCATTTATTTTACCCATCCCTTTACTGAAAATGCACCGGAAAGGACTGGCGTTTCACCGTATTCCAACCGTCATACCGTCCTTCAGGCAGCGGAACTGACCGTTGCAGCCGGAAAACTGCTCTGCGACCGTGACAAGCCTTTCCGGATGATGCTGACGCCCCCTCAGGAAAAACGCATGGTCGATGAAGAGGTAATGAAAGATATTTACCAAGAGGTTAAAACCCCTTATAAATATGGTGTCGTTATTCGCGGCGACGGCGGCAACCCGGTCGATTGTCCCAGTGTTTTCAGGCACAATGGCAAATGGTATATGGTTTATATCTGTATGAACAAGACCGGCTACGAAACTCACCTTGCTGAAAGCAATAACTTACTGGCCTGGATACCGCTCGGTAAAACTCTGTCGTTCCGCAAGGATACCTGGGACGCCAACCAGGCAGCAGGATATGTTGCCCTGCAGGATCCTGAATGGAAGGGTTCTTACCAGCTCCGGCAGTTCGACAAGAAGTATTGGCTGTCGTATATCGGCGGAGCCAGGGAAGGGTACGAAACCGACCCGTTGTCGGTTGGAATAGCCTGGACCACTGACCCATCGAAACCCGGACCTTGGGTCCGGCTGCAGGCACCTGTGCTTTCAAGCGATCAGCCTGATTCCCGTTATTGGGAAAAACTGACCCAATATAAAAGCAACGTAATCTATGATGGATCCGAAACGCTTGGCTGGCCATTTGTTATGTATTACAACGGTAAAACCGAATCGGGATATGAAAGGATAGGGATGGCAGTTTCCCGTGACATGAGGCAATGGGTGCGGTTCGGGAATGATCCGGTTATCGACAATGGAAGCGGCATCTCAGGCGATCCCCAGGTGATGAAAATCGGGGAAGTATGGGTGATGTTTTATTTCGGCGCCTTCTGGAAACCCAAAGCCTTTGATACTTTCGCCTGTTCATATGATCTGGTCAACTGGACAAAATGGGAAGGGCCGCATCTGGTTGAACCTTCAGTTCCCTGGGATCAGGAATATGCCCATAAACCATGGGTGGTTAACCACAACGGGGTGGTGTATCATTTTTACTGTGCGGTAGGCGATCAGGGACGCGTAATCGGCCTGGCAACCTCCCGCGAAATGTACGGTAGAGACAGATAATTATCTGTATCTACACGCCCTCCCGCAAAATGCGCTTTTCACATCATAACATAGTACATAAAACTGCTAACAAAGTGATTTCTTTTCGCTGCGCTTAGGGATAGTTTTAGCTTGTTGAATAGTATGGAGTTTTTAACAAGTAAAATTTAACCCATGAAGCAAAAATTACTTTTTGTACTGTTGACGATGTTTTTTGCCGGCTCCCTGTTCGGTCAGACTCGTCAGTTGACGGGAAAGGTAACCTCGGAGGCTGATAAACAGCCTATTCCGGCGGTTACCGTCCTGATTAAAGGAACCCAGAATGGAACCACTACCGGTCCTGACGGAAGGTTTAGCCTGTCGTTCCAGAGCCAGACCGGTACCCTGGTTTTTTCCTCGATCGGTTACCGGAAACTTGAAGTGCCGATTACTTCATCCAATACCTATGATGTAGCCATGGAGATTGATGTGATGAACATAGATGAAGTAGTAGTGACTGCACTGGGAATTTCCAGGGAAAAGAAAACACTGGGATATGCCGTTCAGGATGTCTCCGCTGCTGAGCTTACCGAGGCAAAAGATAACAACATCATCAACACTTTGTCGGGTAAAATTGCTGGGGTGCAGGTCACCAGTGGTGGTAGCACCGTCGGATCCTCATCAAGGGTGGTGATCCGCGGGAATAAGTCATTCAGCGGCAACGACCCGCTATTTGTGATCGATGGCACGCCGATTTTCAACAATACCACCAACCTCGACGGTGGTGGTGGTATCGACTGGGGTAATACGGCGGCCGATATCGATCCGAACAACATTGAATCCATGACGGTGCTGAAAGGAGCCAACGCAGCCGCTCTTTACGGCAGCCGGGCTACCAACGGGGTCATTCTCATCACGACAAAAAAAGGGAAAGACGGCCGTAAACTTGGGGTTGATTTTACTACATCCATGACCTTTGACAATGTTGCCTACCTTCCAAAATTCCAGAATGAATATGGCGGTGGATGGAACGGCGAGGAATTTATCTGGAAACGTGATCATCCTGAAATGTCCTATCAGGATTATTCCAAAACTTACGGATACAATTGGGTTGACGGTGGCGGCGGCGGGGTCAACGATAGCTGGCCGATCAACTGGGGTCCGCGATTGGATGCAGGTTTGCTTTTGGATCAATGGTCCACCGGTCCCAACAGTCCCTGGATATCTCGTCAGAATAACTACCGCGACTTCTTCCAGACCGGCACGAATGCTGAAAATAGCCTCGCCATTTCATCCAATGGTGACAAAGCCATGGGAAGGCTCGCCTTCACCAATAATAACACAAAAGGGATCATAGATTTCACCGATCAGTCCCAGCAAACGATCAATGGAAGCATAACCCTGAAACCAACCAGCCGCCTGACGGCCGTTACGAACCTTACTTATCTGAAAAAGACCAGTAATAACCTGCCCAATAACGGTTATTCGGGGATTGGGGTGGATTACGCCTGGTTGCAGAGGGATTTCGATATTAATTATACCAAGCAGGTGTATAAGGAAAAAGGGAACAAGGATTTCATTTTTCCGGATGGGGATAACCCGTACTATAATTTGAGAAACCTGACCGGTTTCAACCGCGACAGGCTCTTCGGCAACTCCAGCATTGATTACCAGATCACCGATTGGCTTTCAGTCCTCGGCAGGGTGGGTATCGATTTCTATAATGAATACCGGAAGGATATCACGCAGTCGGGAACGCAGGGTAATATCAGCAGGAAAAGGGGCGGACAGTTCAATCAGACCCAGTTCTATTTCAATGAAACCAATGCCGACCTGATGCTGAAGTTTGATAAAACCCTGGGTGATATCCGGCTTGACGGGATCATCGGAGGAAACTACCGCGACGTTGTTTCTCAATCCATGTATATGGCAGCCAGCGACCTGACAGTCCCGGATCTGTATACCATCGGTAACGTGAAAGGAAATCCAACCGTTACCATGAATACCAACCGGAAAGTGGTAAACAGTGTTTTCTTTGCGGCTAACGGATCGTACAAAAACTTCTTGTTCCTGGGAGTGACCGGCCGTAACGACTGGAGTTCAACTTTACCGGCTGCCAACCGCTCCTATTTTTATCCATCCGTCAGTTTGGGCTTTGATGTAACCGAAGCCTTTAAACTGCAATCCGATATTCTCAGCTATGCCAAATTGAGAGGTAGCTGGGCCCGGGTAGGGGGCGATGCAGGTGCTTACCAGCTGAACAATACCTACTCGGTAGGGACTTTTAATTCGATCTCCATGTTCAGCCCCGGATTGACATTCCCCCCGGCCAACCTGAAACCTCAGATCACCTCTTCCTTTGAATTCGGCGGTGATTTCAGATTATGGAAAAACCGTTTATCGTTGGACATTACCTACTACGATCAGACAACCGTAAACCAGATTCTATCAGTAGCAACTTCATTAACAACCGGTTATAGCGCCATGCGTCTTAATGCCGGTGAGATATCCAACAGCGGTATTGAATTGATGCTGACCGGAAAAGTCATTGACAAACCGGACGGACTTTCCTGGGATATTATGGTGAACTGGGCAAAAAACAAGAGCCAGGTAAATGAACTCTACGGTGATCTCGAATCCTACAGGATTTCCAATGGTTTCGGCGGTGCCACCACAGTGGGTATTCCCGGCCAGCCATGGGGAGTCATCTGGGGACTACCGTATGTCAGGGATTCCATCAGCAACAAGATTGTTGTTGGAAGTGATGGTATTCCGCTCACGACCAACGTCGGCAAAAACCTGGGTAATGTTACTCCAGATTGGACCGGAGGTATCCGTAACACTTTTAACTATAAGGGATTATATCTTGGTTTCCTGATCGATATGCGTAAAGGCGGGGACTTCTTCAGTTGCACGGCATGGCATGCTTATCCGACCGGCACCTATGAGATCACCACACAGAATAATGTCAGGGAAACCGGTCTGATCGTTGATGGAGTGAAAGAAGACGGCACACCCAACGATATCCGCGTGTCCGCTCAGGATTTTTACGGGGGTGCATGGATGTGGAACAACCATGAATACTCCATCCTCGACGGTACCTACATCAAACTGAGAGAGGTTGTTTTAGGATATGACGTTCCGGTCTCGAAAATTAAGTGGATTCAAAAACTTAATATTTCGGTTTATGGAAGAAACCTTGCCATTCTTTACCGCGACAAGAGTACTGCTGAGCTTGGGATTGATCCGGAGGTCGGTCTCGGCGGCGGCGACTCCGGAGTGGGATTTGAAAACTTCCAGATACCGACAACCAGGAGCCTGGGCGTCAAACTGAGACTCAGCTTCTAATAAACTCCCAAAATGAAGAAAATCATGAAAACGATAATCAAAATAAAGTTTCTGATACTGGCTGCAGTATTGATGATCTCAAATTCTTGCACCAAGAATTTCGATGATATAAATGTGAACCCCAACTCTCCGACGGTGGTTCCGGCAACCAACGTTTTTTTACGTGCCACTAACTCCCTGATCGGTACTTTGCTTGGAGAGCGTCTTGATGTTTACTATGCAGGTTCGTATGCCGGCCAGACGGCTGCTATCGGACTCGGTGATTATGAATACCGTGTGGATATCAATAACAGTATGTGGAGGGGCATGTATGTTGCCATGACCTATTTCGTCGATGCTGCAAGGCTTGCAAAAGATGAAGGAAATACCAATTTGTATGCCGCTGCCCTGACCATGAAAGCATACAGTGCTCACCAGACCACGGATATGTGGGGAAAAATCCCTTACTCCGAGGCTTTCAGAATGGCTGAGAATATCATCTATCCAAAGTATGATACACAGCAGGAAGTGTATACCGCAATCCTGGCAGAACTCAAGGAAGCTGCTGATCTGCTTAACAACGGCACTGGAAGCATGGGAGCAGGCGACTGGATGTTTAAAGGCAATGTTGACAAATGGAAGAAGTTCTGCAATTCAACCAGGCTGAGGGTGGCCA
Source organism: Bacteroidales bacterium (assembly GCA_041662065.1). Taxonomy (GTDB): domain Bacteria; phylum Bacteroidota; class Bacteroidia; order Bacteroidales; family UBA12481; genus UBA12481. The sequence goes on from JBAZTE010000004.1 coordinate 41,315, forward strand.
TGCGCATGTCAATGGTTAATGAAGCCGGCGCAAAGGCAGTGATTGCTGAAGTTGTCAATAATCCTTCAACCTATCCTATCCTGACCGACAATGCCGACAACGCCTATTTCTGGTGGCCAGGGATCAGTCCCGATCAGGAACTCTGGTTCAAACGGATGGGTGTACTTGACGGGAATAAAAAGGATCAGTATCGTACCAACAGCGTGATGGTCAATGCATTGAAAAACAATAATGATCCACGTTTACCGGTGTATGTGGATAAAAACAAGAATGGCGTTTACAACGGTTACCGGTTCTATTATGGCCAAACCCGAGATACCCTCAATAACGGAAATAACGTTTCTCACATTGGGGACCGTTTTGGCAACGATCCGAAGGGTTTTTCACCGCTCATGAATTCTGCTGAAGTACATTTTATTCTCGCCGAGGCTATGCAGAGAAATTTTATTCCCGGAAGCGCCAAAACCGAATATGAAACCGGTATTACCAGATCATTGGAAGAGAACAAGATTGGTGGTGATGCGATTACCACTTTCCTCAGTCAGCCTGAAGTGGCATGGGGCAGCGGTACCACCTCAAACCTTTACAAGATCGCTCTGCAGAAATGGCTATGCCTGTTCAAACAAAGTGTGGAAGCATGGTCGGAGAGCAGAAGGACTGATATACCCCTGATGGACCAGAATGTATCTGAAAACTATGCACTTAAGCATAACCGTCCTCCTTTCAGGATGGCCTATGCCGATGAGGAAAAATCACTGAACACGAAATTTCCTTTGGATGTTGTTGAGGATGATATTTTTTATGGAACCCAGATGTGGTGGGATACCCGGACAGGCATTCATTAATCATTAGGTTTAGTATATTTATTGCATTGAAACTCGAAACAGGTGGATTTTTTCACCTGTTTCTTGTTTCGTGCCTCTGGGATTAATAAAGGAGCAAAATGATCGGAACAATCAGTATAGCCGACGCTGTAATTATATTGGTATACCTGGTGGGTATTCTTTTGATCGGAGTACTATCAGTCAAGTATAAGAAAATGACCAGCGATGGGTATTTTCTTGCCAATCGGGGGTTGAAATGGCCGGTCATCGGTGCAGCGCTTTTTGCCTCGAATATCTCCACCATTCACCTGGTTGGACTGGCAGCCTCTGGTTACAATGAAGGATTGGTGTGGGGGAATTTCGAATGGCTGGCTGCGGTTACCCTGATATTACTCGGACTGGTTTTTGCCCCTTTTTATTTCAAAAGCCGGATTTCCACTCTGCCTGAATTTCTTGAAAAAAGATACGGTTCCGGGTCCCGTACCGTTTTGGCATTTATTGGGATTATCGGAGCCCTGTTTGTGCATATCGGCATGAGCCTGTACGCCGGTGCGGTGGTTTTTGAAACCTTTTTCGGGGTTAGTGTAGTTACTTCGATATTGATTATTTCAGTAGTAACCACTATCTATACGGTTATAGGCGGATTGAAAGCAGTGGTGGTTACCGAGACCATTCAGACGGTTATCCTGATCGGCGGTTCTGTCTTACTTACCCTGATAGCTATTCTCGCCTTGCCTGACCAGGGGGTGAACTCCCTGGCCGATTTAAAGGAACATCTGAAACCCGGTCAGCTGAGTATGCTGCATTCAAAGGAAAGTCTCAGGGCGCTGGGTGAAGGGGGCTTTGAGTCGGGCCTCACCTGGTATGCCTGTCTGCTTGGCTATCCGGTCCTCGGGTTATGGTATTGGTGCTCTGATCAGACGATCGTTCAGCGCGTCCTGGGGGCCAAAACCCAGAACGATTCCCAGCTCGGACCTCTTTTTGCCGGATTTCTTAAGATTCTCCCGGTATTTATTCTTGTTTTCCCCGGTGTGATTGCTTATGTTTTGTTCAAGGATATCATCGGGACGAATTCCAACCAGGCTTTTCCGGTGATGATCAACCAACTGCTTCCGGTGGGACTGAAGGGGGTGATGGCAGCTGCCATGCTGGCTGCCCTGATGAGTACGATCGCTGCAGCGCTTAACAGTTCCGCCACTTTGGTTGCTGTAGATATTGTTAAAAGATTGAATCCGGCGACCACAGATCAGAAGCAGATCAGGGTCGGACGTATCGCTGCGGTCATAGTCATGCTGCTGGCCATGGTATGGTCGACACAGGGGGATAAATTCTCCAGCATTTTTGAAGCCATTAACAAAATTGCTGCGGCAATAGCACCACCGGTCGCCGTGGTTTTACTGTTCGGGGTCTTCTCAAAAAGGGGCACTAAACAGGCTGCGATAACGACTTTAATATCAGGCCTCGTCATGGGTATTACTCTTTTTTGTATCGATTTTGCACCCATCAGCGGGTATATGTACCTGACCAAGGGGCTGCATCTTCCTTTTATGATGCAGGCCTGGTGGCTCTTTGTTATTTGCACCGTTATCTATTTTGTTGTCAGTTATTTAACACCAAAACCGGACCCTGCCATTATCGAAAAATATACATGGAATCATCCATTGGCGGTGGTAACAAAAGGTAAGTTCGAAGGGTACAGGGATCCCAGGTTATGGGCATCGGTTTTAATTCTTTCCCTGGTAGTTCTTTACACAATTTTTTTCTAACTTGTAACTTATGAGACAGGCTGTTATGACTTCACCGGGCGTGATTGAACATCGGGAAATCCCGGAGCCCGGACCATTAAAGGATCATGAAGTTTTATTAAGGATAAAAAAAATCGGCATTTGCGGTTCGGATATCCATGTCTTTCACGGAGAGCATCCTGCGACCCCTTATCCTGTTGTGCAGGGTCATGAGTATTCTGCCGTTGTGGAAGCTGTCGGGCCGCTTGTGACCAAAGTAAGGCCGGGGATGAAAACAACCGCCCGGCCCCAGCTGGTATGCGGGAAGTGCGGTCCCTGCAGGCGTGGACAATACAATGCCTGCCAGGAATTAAAGGTACAGGGTTTTCAGGCGCAGGGTGTTGCCCAGGATTTGTTTGTTGTCACGGATGACCGGATTGTCCCGTTCTCCGATGCCATGACGTTTGAGCAGGGCGCCATGATCGAGCCGGCAGCAGTGGGCGCCCATTCCACCAGCCGGGTTAACAGCCTGAAAGGGAAAAATGTTGTGGTTTCAGGAGCAGGTACGATTGGCAACCTCGTAGCTCAGTTTGCGAAAGCCCGGGGTGCCCGGAAAGTCCTCATTACCGACATAAGCAATTTCAGGCTCGATATCGCGCGGAAATGCGGGATCGAAGGTGCGGCAAACATTAAGGAAATCCCGTTCACCGAAAGCATTCGTACCTTCTTTGGTGAAAAAGGTTTCCAGGTCGGGTTTGAAGCGGCCGGTGTCCAATCTTCCCTGGATGTTCTTATTCAGAATGTTGAAAAAGGTGGAGATGTCGTGATACTCGGTGTTTATTCAAAGAACCCGGTTGTCAATATGTTTTTCCTGGGTGAGCATGAATTGAATGTGTATGGTTCTATGATGTACAGGCAAGAAGATTACGAAACTGCTGCTGAGATGATTGCATCAGGAATGATCGTGACTGCCCCATTGCTCACCAAGAGTTTTCCCTTTGCGCAATACCTTGAAGCTTATCAGTTTATTGAGAAACAGGGCGATAGAACAATGAAAGTCATGATTGACCTTTAACGTCACAAATAATATGGGACCTTTAGTTACCGGGATCGGGGAATTGCTCTGGGATATGCTCCCTTCAGGAATACAGCTGGGAGGGGCTCCCTGTAATTTTGCTTTTCATGCCAGACAGGCCGGCTGTGATAGCCTGGTGATCAGTGCGGTGGGTAAGGATAAACTTGGTGATGAACTTCTTCAAAAGCTTCATCAGCTGGATCTGTCGGATCGGTACATCCAGAAAATCAGTTTCCCGACCAGTACCGTATCGATCCGGCTTAATGAGAACGGACACCCTGATTATACTATTCATGAGCAAGTGGCCTGGGATTTTATTCAATGGAATTCCCAGATAAAGGAACTGGCCGGTAAACTGGATGCGGTTTGTTTTGGATCACTTGCCCAACGAAATAGGATTTCGCAGGAGACCATTGTTTCGCTTATCCTTGCCACCCGGCCCGATTGCCTGAGGATTTTCGATATCAACCTCAGGCAGCATTATTACAGCCGGGAAATTGTGGTCCAGTCGATCATGTTGGCGGATGTTCTTAAGCTGAATGACGATGAGCTGCCGGCGGTGGCGGAATTTACAGGATTATCGGGCGATGTCCGGAATCAGCTGACCGACTTGCTTATCAAGTTGAAATTGAAATATATCGTTTATACGATGGGCAGTAAGGGAAGTATCATTGTCAACGATAGGGAATATTCGTTTGTTGAAGCACCTTCGGTGAAGGTTGCAGATACGGTGGGAGCCGGTGATGCTTTTACGGCCGTGTTTACTGCCGGAATCCTCAGAGGCTTGCCTTTGTCGCAGGTTCACCGGAAAGCCACTGAAATAGCAGCTTTGGTGTGCACAAAAAAAGGAGCCACACCCGAATTGCCTGACATTATATTTTGAAACAAATCAAAAAATCAAATGAAGAAATTTAATTATCATCAGTCAACTAAAATTCTTTTTGGGAAAGGACGAATCAGTGAATTGGCTGAAATAGTATTACAATATGGGAAGAGGGCACTGTTGGTGACTACTCCGGCTGCAAATCCCGCGTTGGCCGGACAATACTCCAGAGTCAAGAAGATACTGGCCAAAGGTGGGATTGAAGTCATTCATTTCGACGGGGTTATACCCAATCCAACCGTGGCGACTATTACAGCAGGAGCCTTAATGTCGAGGAAGTTCAGTGCCGAAGTCATTGTCGGCCTCGGCGGCGGTTCGAGCATGGATGCCGCTAAGGCTATTTCTGTTGAGGCTACTCATCCGGGTACCAGTTGGGATTATCTTTTTTATAAAAACCCTCAACCCGATCCGGCCAGGCTTTTGCCGGTCATTGCCGTGTCAACCACCTCAGGAACCGGGTCCCAGGTGACTCAGGTGGCCGTAGTGACCAATCCCGAAATGCGTGATAAATCAGCTCTTTATAATAACATTTTGTATCCCCGTGTTTGTATTATCGACCCTGAGCTGATGCTGACCGTTCCTCAATTTGTTACGGCTACCACTGGATTTGATGTGTTGTGCCATGCTTTTGAAAGCACCATCAATCCGGGAACCGGTGCATACGTGGACCTGCTGGCCTGGGAAGCCATTTCCATTGTGGCTGATTATCTGCCGAAAATCCTAGGTAATCTTGAGAATGCTGATTATCGAGAAAGAATGGCCTGGGCCGATACCCTGGCCGGTTTATGCATTGCCAATGCCGGGGTGACCCTTCCGCACGGCATGGGCATGGCCGTCGGCGGCATGTATCCGCATGTTGCACATGGTGAGGCCCTAGCGATCCTCTATCCAGCCTTTGCCGATTTTACCTGGGAAGCCGCGGTGCCACAGTTTGCCAAATTGACCAGGATACTGAATCCCGCACTCAAAGGATTAGAAGACCATGAAGCAGCTTCTGAAAGTCAGGCTGAGATTGTAAAATTCCTGAAACTCATCGGTCTGAGTAAAACCCTGAAAGAAGTGCATATGCCAGAAAATGAGATCGAAGCTTTGGCCAAACAGTGCATGGTACTGCCTGATTACAAGGGAAATCCCCGGGTGGCCACGTATGAAGAAATGGTGGAGCTGGTCAGGAAGGCCTATTAGTGCCTGAAGAATGTCGTGTGATGGGGCGGGTTGTGGGCATCAAGAATGGCACGCGGATGACGCGGATCCCTGCGGGAACGCGGATTATCGCGGATTTTTATAATTTTTCAGTATTATGAAGTCAATAATGAGTCCAACGCGAACTGGAAGATGGTTTATTGCCATTTGCACCCTGTTGATCCTGACTAATTCAGCTTTTTCTCAAAGTCCGGCAAAGATATTCCCGGGTGCGGATGAGAAAACTCCCTCACGATCGGAATATGAGTCGTGGATCAATAATACCAATGAAGGGAGTACCGAAAAGCAAACCCTGATCAATCTCGATTTCTTTGCCTGGCTGAAAAAGGAATACGGAATGGCACTGGATATTTATGTGATCAGTGCCGGAACGATCGACAAGGCCGGCTGGTACGGCAGCACCGGTTCAACGGTGTTTAAACGTCAGTTTCCCAATGGTTTTGATCTGATTTATAAAAATGCTGCCGCGATGAACACCCGTCTGGGGACCTGGGGCGGTCCGGATGGATTCGGCAATTCTCCTCAGGAAGAGAAGAAGAGGAGCGACATGATTATCGGGTTATCAAAGGATTATAATTTTGAACTATTCAAGTTTGATGCCGTGGTCGGCCAGTTAAGGCCTGAAAAACAGGAGGCTTTTATCCGGATGATGACGGAAAGCCGGAAATACAATCCCGAACTTATATTGTTGAATCATCGTCTGGAATTGGGTGAAGAAGGGAGTAAACAGGCTACAACGAAACTCTGGGATGGGGAAGAAACCTATATAGATGTTCATATTGCCAATGATCAGACCTCGACACACCACAGGGCAGGTGCCCTGTCGAGAAAGGTGGTTCCCGAGCTGGAGCGCATGACTGAAGATCATGGGGTGTGCCTGTCATCCTGCCTCGATTATTGGGAAGATGACCTGATATTGCAGGCTTTTAACCGGAATCTCATTCTGGCACCCCAGATATATGGCAATCCCTGGCTGCTCCGCGATGACGAATATCCAAAATTGGCCGGGATATTTAATCTGGCACGGAAATACAAGGATATCCTGGTAAATGGAATCATTTTGCCTGAAGACAGGTACGGAGAAAAGGCGGTCTCCAGAGGGGATGAGAAAACCCGTCTGATTACCCTGCGTAACCTTAGCTGGCTACCGGTTCAACGAACCATCAGACTGGATGAAGAGATTGGATTATCAAAGGGATCAGTGGTTGAACTGCGGCAATTCCACCCGGTGGAGCGGGTGATCGGGAGATTCAGAAAGGGACAAACCGTAACGGTGGAGGTTCTTCCATTCCGGTCGTGCCTCTTGATCGCTTCTACAGAAAAGCTAACCGGTCCGGTGGTGGAAGGATCTGATTATGAGGTGGTCAGGGATGTTACCGGAAAACCCGTCATGATCAATCTACTGGGTTTTCCTGGAGAAAAGAAAATCATTCGTATCAAGGGGACCGGTAAATCATGGACAGGGGCCAGTCTGGATGGTGTGCCGGTGGATACAAGGAAAATAGGAAAGCCGGTGGAAATCGTTTTTCCGGGTAATCCTCTCCATAATCCCTATCATCGCAAGTTGGGAGATCTGAGACCTGGTCGGATTCCCGAAGATGCGGAGGCATTGTATGAGGCGACTTGTTTTGCCGCAGATAATAATGCGCTGGAAGCCAGGTCGCTGGTCCGTTCGGGACCGACTGACATTCCCGAAGTTCAGCAAGCCAGGGATGCTTTTTTACAACAGGAATTGTTTAAAGACCGGGGGTTGTGGGACCGGTACCTGTTTGATGGTGACCTGACGACATCCTATTATCCCGGAAGGAGATGGGGAAGAAACGATGTCCGGATCAATGGAGGATCGCTCCGGCTGGATCTGTGTCAGATCATCAGGCTTGACAGCATGAAATTTATCGTGGGCAACGAACAGGCCCTTCAGCCGTTCAAGTCGGGGGAGGCCATCAGGATAGAAATATCGACGGACCTGAAAGCCTGGCAACCGATTTTAGTTTTGGCCGGTAAAGAGATGATTCTACCGCTGGATGGATCAAAACCAATACGTTACGTACGATTGACCGGCTCACCGGAAAGGTTAATCGAAATAGAGGGATATCTGAATGGCAAATCAGTCGACCGCACCTTTTGGAAGGCTTCCAACCTGTTCAGTCCTTACCGGCAGGTGACCCCCAAAGCAGCATTCGAAACCAGTTTTGTATTAAGCGAAATACCAAAAGGGAGCTATCTTGCCATTGCGCTGAATGGCAAGCATGGCGATGAAGGAGCCTATGCGGCGATCCGGGTGAACGGCCAGCAGGTGGGAGCCCCCGACCGCAGTCTTTCCTATCGAAGCAACACCTGGGAATATCCGGTCCAGACAACCGATTCGAATTACACTTATTATATTCCCCTGACAACCGATATGGTTGGTGCCACAATCGATGCGGTCGTGCTGGTGATGAAAAACGGGGTATCGGAATTCAAATCGGTAGTGTGGGTGACGGCATATCCGGTGCCGTATGAAAAGATAGAGTTAAAAATATGTGAATGATATAACTTTTCTGAAAAGTTCTGTAACACTTTAGGCAGGTAAAGAACTCACCTTTGTTGAGAAAAACAACCAAAATGAGAAAAGCAATTTACCTGCTGTCAATATTTTCAGCACTGATTCTTATTGCCGGTGGCTGCCAAAAGGATGAGCCTGCCCGGCACACCACTTACAAACTGGTAGTAAAAGACATACTGGGAGTATCCGGGACGGTCACCTTTACCGAGACCAGTGCTACAGTCACCACTATTGATATCGCGCTTTCCAATGCTCCCTCCGGAACACATCCGGCAAACCTGTATGCAAATTCGGCTGTTGAAGATGGGGTTGTTGTTATTTCACTTAATCCTGTCGATGCGACCGGAAAAAGTTCAACAACTGTAACCAGTATGACTTACACCGAGTTGATATCCTACAACGGATTTGTTAAAGTTCTGATCAGCAGCGCTGAACCTGGTGTAATTCTGGCACAGGGTGATATTGGGGGTAATGTGATTACGACTGTTAATAAAACTTATACACTCAGTAATATCGGTGTATTTGGTGTGTCAGGGACCGCATTATTCGAAAAAAGGGTGAATGGGAACACATTAGTAACCATTATGCTCACCGGCACTATTTCGGGCGAGGTATATCCCGCAACAATTAATCTGGGTTCCATTGCCTCCGTGGGTGGCGGACCGGTTGTGAAGTTGTTGAATAATATTGATGGCACTACCGGCAAAGGTTATACCAACATCCATAAACTTGAAAGTGGCATTGACATTACCTACGATAATTGGCTGGTGTACGATGGTTACATCAATATCTACCAGGCACCGGTCAATCTCGGCAATATCATTTGCCATGGCAACATTGGATCGAACCTGTAGAGACAGATAATTATCTATCTCTACAGGCCATTCTTCATTCCCGTGAAGCGTGAAGCATGAAGCGAAGAAGAAGATCGGGGGACGAAGAAGAAGATCGGGGGATGACACTTCTCCGAGGGGACATAACAACGGCGGGGATGACACTTCTCCGAGGGGAATTAATGGTACTAAATTGTTGCCTTTTTACTTTTGCTGAAATCCCACTTTATCCCGAAATCTGCACCCCACCACGCAATCTGAGCTGGCTCAGCCCGGTACCAGGATCCAAATCCTTTATACCCGGTAACTTCAGAATGCATCCGTATCGAAGCGGATAGCCGTTTGAAAATAATTTCCCGCATTTCAAATTCCAGGAATATGCCGGCTCCATATTTCTTCTTACCGGTGTACTCGTTATAAAAGTCAGCATCTACAAACCATTCATTCGAATACCGGTGGACCTTTTCAAGCATGTGCAGCCAGTTCAGGCTTAAGATGGGTCCCCAATAAATGGCAGCGCGCCTGGTTTCGAGGGGGCACCAGCCCCAGAAAATGGATGCTGCAAAACGCTGGTTATTTGGATCTCTGCTTTCTACATATGTTTTGTATTCCGGAATCTCCCTGTCCCAGTCGAAGGCTGTATATACCCAGCTATATGGCTTGGTTTTCAGGGCATAATCAAAGGAAACCCCGAATTTGTTGCCCGACTTCAGTTTCTGGTTCCAGGCGACTGACCAGCCCTTCCATTCGCTGAAAGTTACGTAGGTTCCTGTTCCGCGGGTGCGCCGGATTTCGAGTTGTTGTGAGTAGGTGAATGGGGAGAGTAAGGATAGAAAAGTGAGGACACCCAGAATTCGGATAAAGTGGTTCATGATGGAAATATTTTATGCTGTCAGGTTAAATATCAGGTTGAATATCGAATTGAATATCAGATTGAATACTCTTTTTATAAATCACCAGGTAATAAATCCAAGTTGACGGGTATACTGCCCGTTGCAGAGCGAATCCAATGTTTTCAGGCTCAACCCCAGGTTTTTCATTTTCACCGACCGGATCATCGTGAACAACCCGAATCCATTGATGATATTTCCTTCCGGTAACCCATCGAAGTTTCCGGTGTTTATATAGGTTTCACTGTAGTCTTTATAATTCCGGTCGCCGGCAATGAAAGTCAGGTCGAGCGACCGGAACCTCCGTAATATTGTGTCATTCACTGGTTTGATGTTAACTGCGATCCGGTTGTAAAACTGCTGAGGATAGAGCAGGGTGGTTGCCGTTTTTTTGCCGTCCTCACCAATTACCATCATAATGCTTTTTTTTAGCGGTGTAGTAAACCCGCGATCGAGCCAAACTCCACCGGTCAACTCCTGGTAACGGAAAGTCAACAGGAGTTCACAGTATTGAACAAGCTTTAAATCTATCTTGAAAGAAACCATATAAATGGAGCTGTCAGGCGGGTACAAATCAACCAGGTTGTCATATTTCGAGGGTTTATCCATCTTGGGATAGGGTAATACAGGCAGGGTTGAGACCACCGGTCCGAATCGGCCTTTTAAATCAACTACCAGACGAAAATTTGTTACGCCTTGATTCCCAGAATTTTCATCCATTCGCCAGCCTTCATTAACGGCCTCAAAACAATATCCTGGAACCTCCGGAAAAAGTCTGGGTTTTTTCGTTTGTCCGGTAGGCCGGAACCGGATTTCGCCCGTTTTATACGGCCCCGACCAACCCTCCAGCCGGATATCGGCCCCAGGATAAAATACCAGGTCGGGATTCTGGGCCAGGTCGTAAGCATTGCCTTTACCTGAAAACGAACGGGTCAGGGTCAGATAAAACAGACTGTCGGCGGGATCCATCCTGCAATAGACTACCGAAATGGGATCAGCGGGTGTGAACAGATCCAGATCGTTTGAGCAGGAGCAAAATACTGTTAAACAGGATATTAATAATATGATGGGGTGTTTTATCGTCATGTCCTGTCAATTAGTTGTCACGGATACATCTTACGGAATAAAAGCGGTCGAGGCCGCCGTTCCCCCAATAGGCATGAACAATTTCCGGATGTGAGCTACTGAAACCAAAATGATAAGGCAGGTAATCATCCTCCTCAACTTTTGAGGAGGACGACCAGAATCCACGGTCATGAGCTGATTCAAAAGACCAGTAATAGGAACGATCCATGATAAAACCGCCGTTGCTGAGGTCGAGGTTAAGCCGGGATAATCCGTTTTTGCCGTAATACCGGATGGCATAGGAATCAGGGTACGGGATGACCAGCGCCTCCCATTCCTTTGCAACAGGAATGTGCCAACCGTCGGGACAGATCCCTTTTGATTCCTTTACCCTATAATTCAGGGATTCCAGCCAGCTGTATACCCCGCCAATCGTATCGTGCAAACGGTTGTTATGTTCGCGGTAATATTCAATGGTATCGTTATACGTCTGGTCGCGGCCGGTTGGAATTTCAAAGCCAAAACGGAGGTTTTCGGCCATCCACCATCGGTCCTTAATTTTGACTATCAGGTATTTATTGCCATCTCGGGTATCGGTAAGCGTGTCAAGATCCCGGTTTTCGCCAAATACGGTAATGGAATCTGTTGCAATCGAAGTGAGCCCATCGAGGTCCATTACCTCCACTAAAATTTCAAAGGTTCCCGGGATTGTGTACTGGTGGGTTATTGCATAGTTGTTGGCAAAATCGGTATCCCAGTTGCCGTCGCCATTGAGGTCCCAGCGAAATTTAAGTCCCATCGGGTAATCTCGGTCGTCATTGGATTCCCGGGCATTGAACTGGAAAAGGATGGAGGTGTCGCCGACGGAGGGGAAGGCGGTCAGCCTGGCTGACGGAGGCAGGTTGCCCTGATCGCAGGAAAAAAAAGCAAGAAATATCACCACAAAAAATGCGATGCAACTGACTGAATGTTCGATCAAAAGTTTCATTCAAACCGGATAGGGTACTGCAAAATCAACGGGGGATGATCAAAGGTAGGAAATCTTCCTCGGTAAATGATATTGATGCAGGGAAATCGTGAAGCGTGAAGCGAAAGAAGAAGATCGGTGGACGAAAGCAAGATCGATAGCAGTGTCATTCCCGCGAAAGCGGGAACCGCCCGATGCTAACGAGGTGCCGACAACGGGAACCGCTTCACTCTAACGAGGTGCCGACAACAGCTCCAGCAGAAGGTCATGCAAAGCGACACGGTCCCCGCCTTCGCGGGGATGACACTTCTCCGATGTGAGAATGTTACGGCGGGGATGACACTTCTCCGTGAGAGATTTGGAAGTTACTTAAAGGTGTAGGTAGCTGAAATATTCGGCATGATCGGGAAAATGGTGACCTGGTATAATTTCATCGCTCCATCGGAACCTTTATCCCAGAAAAGAAAGAATGGGTTTTTGCGGTTGTACACGTTGTAAACACCAAAAGAAATCACCCGGTCGGCCCTGAGGAAGGAGCGTTTGAACTGGATGGCAATATCCAGCCGGTGATAATCCGGCAATCGATACCCATTGCGGGAAGAATAGGCATGGGCGATCTCGTCATCCCGCTCGCCGGCGTCATATCCAATGGGTATCATGTATTGCCCGTATGCCAGGGTCACCGCTTCACCGGTCCAGTAAACCCAGGTGGCGCATAGATTGATCCTTTGATTGATTTCAAAGTTTGCAACGACCGACAGATCATGCGTACGGTCATATCTGAAAGGAAAGGTCCGGCCACCGTTCAAACCGGGGAAAGTCCGTTCATGCTTCGATAGCGTATAGCCGATCCATCCCGTCAGCATACCCTGCGGTTTTTCTATTAGCAGCTCGATCCCCCTGGAAATGCCTGTTCCGCCAGTCTCCACCGATAATTGCCAATCGGTTCCATTCTGAAAGAAAACGGACCCTTCCTTGAATTCAGCCAGATTTTTCATTTTTTTGTAATAGGCCTCCACGGTAATATGAAACGGCAGGTTAGCAGGGAGTTGCCAGTCCATACCCAATCCAATCTGATCGGATACGCCCGGTGGGATTTTCGATGTTACCGGTATCCATAGATCGGTCGGGAGCCCTAACCCCGAACTGGACAGTAAATGAAGATTCTGGGTCATGCGGGAATAGCCGATGTTCAGTTTTAGTTTATCATTCAGTGCGTATGTTGACGATAGTCTCGGTTCAAGCGCCCAGTATAAGCGGGTGTCGGAATAGATGCATGCGAGCTGTGCACCGGCAGAAATCCGCCATTTTTCTGACAGATCAAAATTGTCTTCAAAATATGCACGTGATTCCGGTGAGAATTGTTTGCTGCTGTATGTTATTGCAGGCGTGGAGGAACTGTCGATGCTAACGGAATAATTGTAGGGTTTAAACAGATGGAAGGTGTTTTGAATGCCAAAGTTTAAATGATGGCGGGAATTCAGGTTTTTTTCGAAATTATAGTTGACCAAAACATCCTGAATGTTAGATCCGAAGCTGAGATCATACGAACTCTTTGCGCCATCCGCAAATCTGGTTGACTGGCTCGACAGACTTTTGTTGTAAACGAATCGAGAATAGGCAACAGTCAGGCTGCCAAACAGGGAGTTAGCATAGATATGGGTCCATTTTGCTGAGGTGATCAGGTTGCCCCATTTGGTGATAAATGAACCTCTATTTCTGTACAGCCCATCATATGAGTTGGTTGCACCCGTAGCAAAGATCTTATCCCTGCCGAAATAAGTGGTGAAAAACAATTTATCCCTCGGACCCAGATTCCGGGAATATTTCCCGGTAAAGTCATAAAAAGTGTATCCCGCCTGAAATTGCCCGTCAGACTGCATCAGGGAGAAGAGCCGGGTCAGGAGATCGACATTGCACCTTCGAATGGAGATAAGGTACGACGAAGTGTCAGGTTTTATCGGTCCTTCCTTTTTGTATTCTGTGGAAAACAAACCAAGCTGGAGGGTATACTTGCCCAGCCCCTTGGAGGCTTGGGATTTCGAGCCTTCCTTGATCCGGATATCCACGATCCCCGATAATCTGCCGCCATACCGGGCTGGAAATCCTCCTTTAAATATCTGTACCGAGTTAATGGCACCGGCATCGAGAACCGATATGAATCCGCCAATATGGTTCACGTAATAAACCGGAATGTCGTCGAGCAATATCAGGTTCTGATCTGAACTGCCTCCACGGATATAAATCTGACTGCTGCCTTCTTTTCCGGATTGTATTCCCGGCAACAACTGGCTGGATCGCATGATATCCCTGATTCCGGTGAGGGTGGGGAGTTTTGCAATAGTGGCTGCATTGAGCGAAATCATGCCAAAAGACCTGCCAATCAACGGATTCTGTTTATTTAATCCGATGATGGTCACCTCTTTTATTTCTTTATTCAGATTTAGCTTTACAACCAGGAGGGTGTCACCGGAGCCGTTAAAGTATATGGATTGCGTATGGTATCCAACATAGGAAACAGACAGTTGCTCCGTTTTACCGCGTGGCATCAGAATAGAAAAGAATCCAAATTGATTGGACGTGGTTCCACGATTGGTTTTTATACCAAAAATATTGGCCCCGATCAGTTTTTCGCCCGTAATGGAATCCTGAACATAACCGTTGATCGTCAGGTTCTGTCCATAAATTCTGCTAAAAAATAATTGGCTGGCCAATAATGGGATGAAAATCAATAAAATATTGCTTTTCATTATCTTCTCTTTTTTAATTGGCGGATATCCTGATTAAACCCGGCGAAAATCCCAAGGTTATTGTTGAAATTGGAGGATAATGGGACCGGATCTCCCTGGAAGAGAAGAGGGAAAATGTTATAATCTTCACGTATTTTATCCACATTCATAGAAGTATTCTGAAGCCAGATATGCCTGTGCCAAGACTTTTTAAAGTGATAATACTCCTCGCTGACATTTCTTAACAGTACCGTGGTATTTGAATGCCCACTAAACCTTAACGTCATATTATAGGTTTTTCCTTCAAAAAGCTTATCCGAAAAAACAAAAGTCGATGGATAATAATCAAGGTCACCTTCCTGTTGCAATACCGGATCATCGATCGGGGCGTATTGATAAAACGACCATACATCCAGCTGCAATTCATAAAAATTAGGTCCGACCGGATCGCTCCAGGTAATAACAGCCTCGGTAAGGTTTTCATAATCAGCTGTGGTAACAGCGCTTCTAAAGCTCTCAGCCTTGGTTATCAGAACTTTAGTAGGGATAGATGTTTTTGCGGTTACTGTTTCCTTATCAGTCGTGACTGTCAATTCATACGTTGATCCCTCTTTCGGATAGGTGGAGGAATATATTTCAGGTCCCTGACCTTTTGGATAATCGATTAAAACACCATTTTCTTTTATCGAGATTTCCAGGATTTTTGGGTTTACTTCTGTGCTATCCGAGAAAAGCCTGACATAGGAAACATTCATGGAAATCAGTTTATCCGGATAGATTAAACTGCCTACTACCAGCCGGTTGCTTTTATCCGGCATGTGGATGGGGATTTCCTGGATGCAGGAGGAAAGCAGAGCTAAACTCAGGAGAATTAAAAAGGCTCGCATGGTTGTCCGGGTTAGGGAAGAAAGGTTGTTATGGGAATAACGGTGTCGGTAGCCGGATATTGTGAAGCGTAAAGCGTGAAGCGAAGAAGAAGAGCGGGGGACAGAAGTAAGATCGATAGAAGTGTCATTCCCGCGAAAGCGGGAACCGCTTCACGCTAACGAGGTGCTTCCCGCGAAAGCGGGAACCGCTTCACGCTAACGAGGTGCCGACAGCGGGAACCGTGAAAAATCATTATCTTAGTAATCCTTTCGACCTTCTAAACCAGTCAACTATGAAAGCACCATTTTCAATCCGACCAATCCTAACAATCTTAACTCTCTCTCTCGTTCTTACCCTTTCTTCACCTTCCGTTTTTTCGCAGGTGAAAACCTGGGAGGGCACCATCACTATCCCTACCTACGGGTGGGAAAATGATGTGAATCCGAAATTTTGGGGAATGGAAGGGGGAGCCAAGGGTTCTACAACCGTCAGGGCCTCAATTGTTTATCCTTACTGGATGCAGGATCATCTTTCGCGGAAACTAGAAGATGTGACTTACAAGGCAGTCTATCTGGAGAATGAATACCTGAAAATCACCTGTCTGCCTGAGCTGGGCGGCAGGCTTCATTCCGTTTACGATAAAACCACCAACCGTGAGGTTTTTCATAAGAACAGCGTGATCAAACCGAGCATGATCGGGATGCGGGGCGCATTCATCAGCGGTGGGGTGGAGTGGAATGCCGGACCGCAGGTGCATACCGTCACCATCTTATCGCCTGTGGATGTAACCTCCGGAACCAATCCCGACGGGTCGGCCTATCTGGAGGTGAACAACCTGGAGAAGAGTTTACGCACCCAATGGACGGTGCGGGTTACCCTGCATCCGGGAAAAGCCTATCTGGATGAGGAAATGCGCATTTACAACCCCACCGATGCCATGAACCCATATTATTTCTGGAATTGCACCGCTTTTCCGCAGTTGCCCGGAACTAGGTTTATCTATCCGATGAGTCTGGGTACAGACCATTTTGGGGTGGAATTCTTCAAATGGCCGGTGAATAAGGGCATTGACCTTTCGTGGACCAAAAACTACGCGGATGCGGCGTCGATTTTTGCCGTGAATTGTGCCTATGATTTCTTCGGCGCCTACGATGTTGACCTTGACCGGGGCGTTATTCAGGTGGCCAACCACTTTGAGCACAGCGGTAAAAAAGCCTGGACCTGGGGACAAGGCGACTATGGCAGGATCTGCCAGAAAAACCTGACGGATACCGACGGGAATTATATCGAG
The DNA here is from genome assembly GCA_041662065.1 of Bacteroidales bacterium. Classification (GTDB taxonomy): domain Bacteria; phylum Bacteroidota; class Bacteroidia; order Bacteroidales; family UBA12481; genus UBA12481. The sequence continues at coordinate 58,211 of JBAZTE010000004.1, forward strand.
GTGCAGAGTGGTCCCATGCAAACACAGTCGGATTACGGGATACTCCCTCCGAAAAGCCAGGTATCGTGGAAGGAATACTGGTACCCGGTTCATGGTCTTGGAGAAGGCTTTGAATTTGCCAACCAGCAGGTGGCTTTTCAAACCGAACGGAAAAACGGCCAGTTTGGAATCAGGATCATTTCAACGGAAAAATTTGCTGGAGCTATTTTTGCTATCTATCAGGATAATAAGGAGTTGTTTACCTCTACGGTTAACCTTTCACCGGAGAAGGCAGTAACGATTCCATCTATTGAATCTGCCGGTTCTGTAGTGAGGATCGTATTAAAGTCGGCCGAAGGCAAGGAACTGGCCGCTTTTACCAGTCCGCTGCCCATGACTCAGGTCATTCCGCCGAAACAGCCAACCTATGTGAATAAAACTGATAGTCAGCTTACCCTGGAGGAAACTTACCTGAAAGCCCAGAAGTTTGACCGCGCCCTCGACCGGAATATGGCCCGGAAGTATTACCAGATGGTGCTTGACAGGGATTCCCTTCATCTGTCATCGCTACGGGACTTGGCCATACTGGATTTTGAAGCGGCACAATATGATGAAGCCGCGAAAATGCTGGAAACGGCCCTCCGGCAAATCCCCAATGATGATGGAATTGCCTGGTATTTTCTTGGTTTATGCAACCTTAAGCAACAAAACATCGATGCCGCCATTAAATGCGGATATAAAGCAACACGATGTCTTGGTACGGAATCCATCGGGTTTGACCTGGTCGGGCAGGGACTGATGCTTCAGGAGAATTTTGCCGAGGCACTTGGAGCCTTTGGGAAAGCAACGGTGGCTGACGGGAACAGCACCGGGGCTCTCCATCATTATTTGATCGCACTCTTTTTAAACCAGGAAAAGCAAAAAGCATTGGAATTGGTCCGGAAGCGTGTGGGGCGTAATCCCACCGACCTGACCAGCAGGGCCCTGGAAGCCATTATCCTGAATAAGCCCTCGGATTTTGTTATAGCCAGCCGTGAAATTCTTGGGGAATATGATTTTGAGATGCTGGAAACAAGCACCGTGTTTTCCGAACTGGGATTATTTTTTGATGCCGCCTGGATCCTCGAAAATGCCTGCATCACCGGAGTGGACGATAAAAAGCAGAATTTTCTGATCCAGTATCATCTGGCCTGGCTGAATATCAAATCCGGAAATCAGGAAAAAGCCTCTATTTACCTCGCCAAGGCGGCAGGAAATTACCAGGACCTTATCATGGCATCAAGACCCGAGACCTTGCAGGTACTGGAATATGCAGTCAGGGAGAATCCCAATGATGCACTGGCCTGTTATCAGCTAGGTAATCTCTTGGGAAATTTTGGCCGTCTGGATGAAGCTGCCATTCAATGGCAAAAGGCGGTGGGTTTAAATCCGTCGATGAGCATTCCCTGGCGAAATCTGGGCTTGTATCACTGGGTCATCCGTAACGATCATGACCAGTCAGTGACATGCTTCCGGAATGCCATCCAGTCAAGGCCATATGACCAGACTCTTTACCGCGATCTGGCAAGGGTCCTGATCGATGATCACAGAAGGCCTGAAGCAATTACCGTATTGGAGAAAATGACTTTTAAAGGGATGAAACGGTCGGATATCATTCAGGACCTAGCCCAGAATTATCTGGATGAAAAAAGATATGACGAGGCTATTAAGCTTCTTATATCCACTCCCTATTTTGTGAATTGGGAGGGATCGACCCTAACCTGGGACCTGTTCAACCAGTCGCATATCGGTAAGGGAACCGTACTCTTTAATCAGAAAAAATTCAAAGAGGCACTCGCTGAGTTCGAGGCTGCTCTTACCTTCCCTGAAAATCTCGGCGTGGGCCACTCCGTCAGGACAGAGGAAGCGGCAGGCTGGTTCTGGAAAGGAAAGACTTTGCAGGCCATGGGCAAATTAAAAGAGGCCAAGGTTGCATGGCAACGTGGCAGCACTATGCCGGACGGTTCGGTAAAACAAAACGAACACAAGGAACTCTGCAGGCTGATGCAATAATCCGTAGGGGAGGAGCCGTGGCTCCTCCCTTTTGGCCGTGGCTCCTCTTTTTTCAAAAGGTAACAACGGCAGCAGTGTCATCCTCGCGAAAGCGGGGACCGCTTCCCGTAAACGAGGTGCCTGTGACAACTCCAGCAGGGCGTCATGGTAAGCGACACGGTCCCCGCTTTCGCGGGGATGACACCTCTCCGTATGTAAAGCATTGAAGATCAATCATCCACCGCACTCTCCATCAACGTTTTAAACATCCATCCGGTCTCATCGGTTTTGGTATCCTGTGTTTGCTTGAAGATTATCCCGATCAGTTTTTCTTTCGGATCGGCAAAATACTGAGTATTGAAATAACCTCCCCAATAAAACGTGCCTGCGCTGCCCTGTCCGCCAAGGTCCTGGGCTTTCTGCTCGAGGACTCCGAAAGCCAGTCCGTAATGCTCGCCCCTGTCGGCCCACAGGGATGGGAACTGATTCCCCATGATGGTCTGGACCGTGGTGCGGCTCAGGATTCTGACACCGTTTAATTCTCCGCCGTTCAGGTACATCTGGAGTAAGGTTGCATAATCTTTGACAGTGCTGCATAGTCCGGCCCCGCCGGAAAAGAACCGCTTTGCACCTTTGACGGGGTAGTCCGGATCATAAAAGGTGACAGGATAACGAACCCATTTGCCCTCATCGGGAGACTGGACTGAAACCAACCTTCCGGCTTTATCCGAGGGTAGATAAAATCTGGTGTCGGTCATGCCCAGTGGATCAAAAATGCGGGTTTTCAGGAACACATCGAAAGGCATACCTGATACCACTTCAATGAAATAGCCCAGTACATCCAACCCTTCGCAATAAGTATATTTTTCGCCGGGGTTGTGATGCAAAGGCAGTTTTGCCAGTTTTTTCACACTTTCTCCAATGGTGATATTCTCTGTTGTAAAGAGATCGGTGACCCCTGCTTTTTTGTAAATCATCTGAAAACGCTCATCACCGTCGATTTCTCCGTAACCCAATCCGGAAGTATGGGTCAACAGGTGCCTTATGGTTATTTCCTTATTGGCAGGGACAGTTGAATAGGTTGTATCGCTGTATTTAAAACCGTTAAGGACCTGTGGTTTCTTGAACTCAGGGATATATTTTGATATGGGGTCATCCAAACGAAATTTACCTTCTTCCCAGAGCATCATCACTGCGGTCGATGTAATGGCCTTGCTTTGGGAGGCAATCCTGAAAATATCATCGCGTTTTAACGGCCTTTTTGTTTGATTGTCGGCCATGCCGTAAGCTTTATATAAAACGATCCTGCCGTTGCGTGCAACCAGGACTGCCGCACCCGGAATATCGCCTTCTGCAACGGCTGTCTGGCACATGGCTTCCACCCGGTTCAGTCGTTCTGCTGACATACCGGCGCTTTCCGGGGTTCCCTCCGACAATGGAAGCGATTTGTTAATTGATTTGGTTTGGGCAGCAGCTGCCAATGAACCGGCAACAAGGAGGGCGGTGAGTAATTTCTTCATTTCTATATGTTTATAATTATGGTGGTGGGCATTTTATCCTGACTGATATAAAACTAAATGTAAATAATCATTTCATTGGGCAGTAACCATGCGTCGTCCCGCAAAACTGTTAAATTTAGAGCAATATTTCTTTCGTAAAACTAAAACCTATGGTGATTGTTCTGAAAGCGGTCCTTGGTATTATGACCAGCCTGTTTGGCATATACTACCTTCGGGATGTATATAAGAATCAAAAATCCTTCTCCGATAAACCCTGGCCCGGGCTCCTTGGCACCGGCTTTATCACCAATTTCTTCGATACCCTTGGAATTGGAAGTTTTGCGCAGCAGACAGCCATTTTCAAGATATTTAAACTGGTGGATGACCGCCTGATCCCCGGAACAATGAATGTGGGAAATACAATTGCAACGGTAACTCAGGCATTCATTTTTATGACCGCTGTAAAGGTTGACCCCGTGACTTTGGTTTCCATGTCCATCGCCGCACCTGTCGGGGCAGTATTGGGTGCGGGTGTCGTGGCTAAAATGCCCCGTCGTAAGATCCAGCTTGGTATGGGGGTAGGACTTTTAGCTGTGGCACTCACCATATTGGCGGGATTGCTGAAGCTGATGCCACTTGGCGGTATGGAGATCGGACTGACCGGTTGGAAACTGGCTGTCGTTATTGTGATGTGCTTTGTTTTCGGTGCCCTGCAAACCATCGGTGTCGGTTTTTACGCTCCTTGCATGGCGATGGTTTATACGTTCGGAATGGATCCTAAAACGGCTTTTCCGATCATGATGACTGCAACAGCCATGCTGATGGCCGCCGGAGGATCCAAGTTCATCAAGGAGCAGGCCTACGACCGGAAAGTGGCCATTGCCCTCTCCTTTGCCGGGGTTCTGGGTGTTTTTCTGGCAGCCTTTGTCGTGAAATCCCTGCCGCTTGAAGTGATGAAGTGGCTCGTGTGTGGTGTTGTTTTATATACGTCGGTAACCATGTTCCTGTCAGCCAGGAGAGAAAAATATGCAACCATATAACCAATTGAATATCGGCCTGTTCGGCATCGGATTAGATACCTACTGGCCGCAGTTTGAGGGACTGAAATCGCGCCTCGAAGGATATTTGTCGGAAGTGCACCACAAACTGACAAAACATCATGCGAATATCATCGACCTTGGGTTGATTGATAACCCCCGCAAGGCATTCGATGCCGGACATCAGTTCAGGCAGGCCGATGTGGATATTATCTTTCTGTATGTCACCACCTATGCTCTTTCTTCCACTGTTCTGCCTGTGGTTCAAAGGGCCAGGGTACCGGTGGTCATCCTGAATCTCCAGCCTGAGGAGGCCATTGATTATAAATGGTTTAACAAGCTGAACGACCGGACGAAAATGACCGGTGAATGGTTGGCCTTTTGTTCTGCCTGCCCGGTGCCTGAAATCGCCAATGTATTCCTTAGGACCGGCATCAAGTTTCACCAGATTACCGGGGTGCTTCACCATGACCCGGAGTGCTGGAATGAGGTTTCGGAATGGGTTGAGGCCGCAAAAGTCGCCAAAGTGATGTCCCATAACCGAATGGGCTGCATGGGCCACTATTACAGTGGAATGCTCGATATGTATTCTGATATGACCATGCATTACAAGCATTTCGGCGGCCATTTCGAAATGTTGGAGGTGGATGACCTTGCACGGCTGAGACGGGAGGTTACCGATGTGGAAATAAGGGACCGCGTCAGCCTGTTCCATATCGAGTTTGAAATTGCACCCGATTGTTCAATGGATGAATTGAAAAGGGCAGCACGCACTTCGGTTGCGCTGGATAAGCTGGTTGAGGAGAACGATCTGGGTTCGATAGCCTATTTTTACAATGGGACCGGCGTGCCCGAAAATGAAGATGCCATCAGCTCGATTATCCTTGGAAATTCATTGCTGACTTCAAGAGGAATTCCTGTTGCCGGGGAATATGAGATCAAAAATGCTCAGGCCATGAAAATAATGGATGCCTTTGGGGTGGGTGGCTCATTTACTGAATATTATGCCATCGATTTTAAAGATGATGTGGTTTTGATGGGGCATGACGGACCGGGACATATCGCCATTGCAGAAGGAAAAACCAAGGTAAAACCCTTGGAAGTTTTTCATGGCAAAGTGGGCCGCGGACTTTCGGTTGAGATGTCGGTCAAGCATGGACCGGTTACCTTGCTGTCAGTTGTGCAGAAAGCGGGTGGCGACCTGATGCTGCTGATGGCCGAGGCCGAATCCGTTCCGGGTCCGGTCCTGGAGATCGGAAATACCAACAGCCGGTACCGGTTTCCAATCGGGGCCAGGAATTTTGTCAATGACTGGAACAGTCATGGTCCGGCTCACCATTGTGCCGTCGGGGTCGGGCATATTGGTTCTAAGCTAATGAAGCTTGGCCAGTTACTTGAAATAGATGTTGTGAAAATCTGCTAAATTACCTGACCGATGAAAACCAAAACCGCTTTACTTTTTGTCTTGCTGTCAGCATTTACCATTCAGGTCAACGCCCAGGACCGTTACCAGGCAACTTGGCAATCTCTTAAAAAATATGAGTGTCCTGATTGGTTCCGTGATGCAAAATTCGGAATATTCATTCACTGGGGTGTGTATTCGGTGCCGGCCTTTGAATCGGAATGGTATCCAAGGCAAATGTACCAGGAGGGATCTGGCGCATTCAAACATCATGTCGCCACTTATGGGGAACAGAAAAAATTCGGTTACAAGGATTTTATCCCGATGTTCAAAGCCGAAAAATTCAACGCTAATGATTGGATTAGTCTGTTTATCAAGGCTGGAGCGAAATATGTGGTTCCAGTGGCCGAGCATCACGATGGTTTTGCGATGTATAAAACGGCCCTTTCGAAATGGAATGCCGCAGAAATGGGTCCCCACCGGGATATCATAGGTGAGCTGGCCGATGCATCTAAGAAACAGGGCATGATTTTCGGTCTTTCATCCCACCGCATCGAGCATTGGTGGTTCCTGCAAGGCGGGCGGAAATTTGATTCGGATGTGATGGATTCCAGATATGCCGATTTCTATGGTCCGGCCCGGGAGGAAAACGAAACCATGTCACCCGAATTCATGAACGACTGGCTGCTGCGTTGCACCGAACTGATCGATAAGTATCAGCCGCAACTGTTCTGGTTCGACTGGTGGATCGAACAACCCGCCCTCGAGCCGTATCGAAAGTCGTTGGCCTCCTATTATTACAACAAGGGCCTGGAATGGAACAAAGGGGTGGCCATCAATTATAAGAACAGTTCATTTCCCGATGGGACAGCCATTTACGATATCGAACGCGGCAGCAGCAAGGCCGGAAAAAAATATCCATGGCAAACCGATACCTCCATCGGAAAAAAATCATGGGGTTATATCCCCGGGGAAGAGAATAAAAGCCCGAACGAGCTGATCGATGAACTGGTCGATATTGTCAGTAAAAACGGCAACCTGCTGTTGAACATCGGACCACGTCCGGATGGGACAATCACACAGGAACAACAGGATGTATTGCTCGCTATTGGCAAATGGGTGAAGGTCAATGGTGAAGGTATTTACAGCACCCGGCCCTGGGAACTGTTTGGGGAAGGCCCGACTCAGATTGAGGGAGAATCGTTCAATGAAGGTACCGGCAAGGACTTCACGGAAAAGGATATCCGGTTCACAGCCAATGGGAATTTATTGTATGTTTTTGTTCTGGATCTGCCAAAAGAAAAGGTAGTGATCAAATCTCTGGCTGTCAATGGAAAAGGTGCAAAAATCACTAATGTTGAGTTGCTGGGGAGCGATGAAAAAGTTATATGGGCTCAGAAACCGGAAGGGCTGGTAATCCAGCCGTCGAAAACCTGGCCGGCCGATTGTGCCGTTGGATACAGAATTTCAAAATAAAAGTATTCTTCTCAGTGATTATGAAAAAGCAACTTTACCTGATTCTGCTCTTTTCGATGGTTTTAGCCGAAGCCGGAGCCCAGAATCGTACTTTTACCCATCAGGATACCTTGCGGGGATCAATTACACAGGAACGGGCGTGGTGGGATCTTACCTATTATCATCTGGATGTGAGGGTAAATCCGTCGGATAGTACGCTGACCGGCAGCAATCTGGTCCGCTATAAGGTAACCAAACCTTATCAGATCATGCAGATAGACCTGCAGCAACCCATGAAGATCACTAAGGTTTACGAGAATAACAAGCAGGTATCTTTTAAACGTGATGGCAATGCCTGGCTGATACTATTGATGGAGGTTCAGGTTCCCGGTGAAACCAATGAAATTACCGTTTATTTTGCCGGTAAGCCGCGCATCAGCCGGAATCCGCCGTGGAGTGGCGGCCTTTCATGGAAGAAGGATAAAAACACTAATCCCTTTATCGTGACCACCTGTCAGGGCGATGGCGCCAGCATCTGGTGGCCGTGCAAGGATCATCAGGCCGATGAGCCCGACAGCATGCTGATCAGCGCAACGGTTCCGGAAAACCTGACCGATGTTTCAAACGGAAGGCTTCGGAGCGAAGTGCAGAATACTGATCATACCAAAACCTTCAACTGGTTTGTATCCAGCCCGATAAATAACTATTGCGTGAACCTGAATGTGGCGGATTATGCACACTTTTCAGACATATACCAGGGCGAAACGGGGCCTTTGGATTGTGATTATTACGTGCTGCGGGATAATCTGGAAAAAGCCAAGACCTATTTCCAGGAAGTCAAAAGGATGTTGAAGGCACTTGAGTATTGGTTTGGACCTTATCCGTTTTATGAGGACAGTTACAAACTCGTTGAAGTTCCCTATCCGGGTATGGAGCACCAGAGTTCGGTAACTTATGGGAACGGATATAAATTCGGCTATGGCGGCCGGGATGAGAGTCGCACCGGCTGGGGATTAAAATTCGATTTTATCATTGAGCACGAATCAGCCCATGAATGGTTCGGTAACAGTATAACATCCAAGGATATAGCCGATATGTGGATTCATGAAAGCTTTGGCGCATATTCCGAATCGCTTTTCGTAGATTATCATTTCGGAAAACAGGCAGGTAATGAGTATTGTATCGGGACACGCAAGAACATCGGCAACAGGACCCCGATAATAGGCCCTTACAACGTGAACTCCGAAGGATCGGGTGATATGTATGCCAAGGGTGCCAATATGCTTCATACCTTAAGGCAGCTGGTGGATAATGATGAAAAATTCAGGAGCATCCTGCGGGGCCTGAGTGCAAAATATTATCATCAGACGGTAACCACCCAACAAGTGGAAGGCTATCTGAGTGAGGCCACCGGGATGGACCTGAAGCTGTTTTTCGATCAGTATCTCCGGAATACCAGGATTCCTGAATTTGAATTTTTGGTTGCAGGCAAGATGTTGAAATACAGATGGAACAATTGCGTTGAAGGCTTCAATATGCCATTGAAAATCAACATCAACGATCAGGAGAAATGGATGAATCCGTCGGCTGATTGGAAGGAGATGGAGGTGCCGGAAAATGCTAAGATTGTCGCGGATCCGAATTTTTATATTTTATCGGTGCCAAAAAGCCAATCAGTATTGTGAAAAGCATTTTATTCATCCTGATGAGTTCAATCGCCCTGTCCGGTTTCGGTCAGCTCACTTTTGAAAAATCCGAGTATTCAGCCCGCAGGGAAAAACTGATGGATAAGATTCCGGATGGAATGGTCATCCTCCGGGGTGCCCCGCTGCCTCCGGGCGACAGTCCGTTTTATCAGTTCAATAACCTGATGTATTTCACCGGGATGGAGGTCCCGAATCTGATACTGATCATTGACGGTGTACACCGGACGAGTACCCTTTTTCTGACCATCAGCGTGAATGAGGCCAAAGGGGAAGGAATTCCGGTTGATCTCGTGCAGGATCCTGGACGTTTTAATGGAATAGAGAAAATCATGCCTTTTGATGATTTTACAGGATTCGTGACCGGTCAGGCAAAGAATCAGTGTATACTTTATACGCCTTTTAATGCAGAGGAGCTCCAGGGGGAAGTGTCGGCAGAAAAGACCCAAAGCCTGAAAAAATCCATGTCAAAAGATGAGTGGGACGGCCGCCTGACCAGGGAATTGCAGTTTGTTGCAAGGCTCCGGGAAAAATTCCCGGATAACGAAGTGAAGGATTGCTCGGCGTTCATCAGCGATTTAAGGAAAATAAAATCAAAAGCCGAAATCGATGTCATGCGGGAGGCAGGCCGGATTGGAAGGGAGGCTCATCTTGCATTCATTAAATCGACAGGGGTAGGGGTGAAAGAATGGGACCTTGCCAACCTTTTTGAGTTTACCTGTAAAAAGGAAGGTGCGCAGGGGTTGGCTTACAATACGATTATCATGTCGGCCGAGAATATCCCGTACGGCCATTACCACCGGTACAACCGGACCCTGAAGGAGGGTGATTTTGTTGTGCTTGATGCCGGTCCTGATTATAAGTATTATACGATCGATTTCTCCACTTCATTTCCAGCCAACGGAAAGTTTACAGCCAAACAGAAAGAACTGTACGAACTGGCAAATGGCATTCGGGAAGTCTGTGTTCATAGGTATAAACCCGGAATTACGCTCAGACAGGTAGGGCAGGACATTAAAAAATATCTGCAGGATAACGGCTATAACCCTGATGAGCAGAGGTTTAAAGGCTTGATCTCCTACGGCGGCTACAATCATTCCATCGGGATGGCAGTTCACGATGGAATGGGAACGTTTCATGGACCGGACGAAGTGTTGCAGGAGGGATTTGTTTTTGCCTGCGATATCAATATGATGTATCCTGATATTGAGATCGGTATCAGGCTCGAGGATACCGTGGTTGTCACAAAGAATGGATGCGAAATCCTATCTGCCGGGTTGCCCCGGACAGTTATGGAAGTAGAAAAAACCATGTCGGGGAGATAAGATTCACCATAATAGACACAGTAGGTCAAATAGGATTATGAAAGCAATACAAACGATTCTGCTCTTTCTTCTGATTTCGCAGATTGCTTATGGACAGAAGGTTGATGTTTACCAACGACCCGTTCAGGTCGAGCGATCGCGCGATTTTGATGCCATCCGATATAAAATTTCCCTTCAGTTGGATCTTGATAAAAAAAGCCTGGCCGGTGAAAACGAGATCACCATGGTACCTCTGAATGATGGCCTGAGCAAGTGCGTCCTGGATGCCGAATATCTTGTAGTTACCCAAGTGGAAACTTTAGCCGGCAAATCCATTTCATTTGAACAAAAAGACAATCAGGTATTCATCATTTTTTCAATGACTTATAACCATTTGGATACCATTCAGTTCAGGGTAAAGTATTTCCTTGATAAACCAACCCTCGGTTTACGGTTTATCGATGAATCCCCAACCAATCCCCGACTCGTTTCGTCCGATTGTTTCCCCAACAAAGCACGCCAGTGGATCCCCTGTTACGACTATCCAAACGATAAGGTTGCTACCGAAATGATTGTCACGGTGGATGATAGAGTAAAGGTTCTGTCCAACGGCCGGTTAGCAAATGTAACCGGCACCCAACACCCGATACCTGATACCCGCTCCCCCTCGACGAGAACCTGGCACTGGATCCAGGACCTTCCGCATTCAACCTACCTCATCAACCTCAGCATTGGTGATTATGAGGTGATCAGGGATTCACTCGGACCCTTGCCCATAAATTACTGGGTATATCATTACCATGCTGCCGACGCACGCCGGTCATTCAGGAAAACCCCGCACATGATCGGTTTTTTCAATAAGTTATACGGATATGATTATCCGTGGGCCAAGTACGATCAGGTGATCACACCCTATATGGGCGGAGGCGCCGAAGCCACCACCGCCACACTTTTAGGCGAAGGCGCGGTGATGGATCAGAAAGCGGAACAGGATTTCTCCTGGGAGCGGGTGATTGCGCATGAAATAGCACATCAATGGTGGGGTGACCTCATTACGCTTCGGAGCTGGGAGCATACCTGGCTCAATGAGAGCTTTGGCACTTATTCCGACTACCTCTATACCCGCAGTGAGTTTGGTGAAGATGCGGGTGCATATGATCTGCTGGGCAAGAAAAACCAATATCTTAACGAAGCCCGAAACCGTTACATCCGACCCATAGTTTTCACCCGCTACAACGATCCGGGGGACAATTTCGACAGTCACACCTATCCGAAAGGGGCCAATGTTTTACATCTGTTGCGGCATATCCTCGGGGATGATACTTTTTTCAGGGTATTAAACACTTTTTTGCATGACAATGCCTTTAAACCGGTTGATACCCATGACTTCATGAAGACCGTGAAGGAGGTGAGCGGTAAAAATATGGACTGGTTCTTCGAACAATTCATATATAGTCCTGGTCACCTCATTGTGGAAGTTAATAAAACCTGGGATCCGATAAATAAATCATTGAAAATTAGTATAATACAGAAACAGGACTCTTTGCCCGGCGTACCGGTTTATAACTTGCCGGTCAATCTGGGATTCTTTATTGATGGTGAAAAACTGGTCAAAGAGGTGTGGCTGAGAAAAAAGGCGGAGTCGTTTGAATTTACTTTTGAATCAGAGCCCCTTCTGGTCAGGTTTGATGACGGAAATTATCTCCTCAAGGAACTTTCATTCCCAAAACCCATGGCCGAATTGCTATTTCAGGCCGGTCATGATGATGTGGTCGGGAGGCTGTCGGCCATTGAGGAACTGAAATCATTCAGCGCAGATCCTGCCGTTGTCAGGGAATGGGCCCGGCTGGCATTGGATGATTCATTCTGGGCTGTGCGTCAGGCTGCCCTGGTCTGCCTGGGTAAATTCTCGCCTAAGGATCATCTCGACCTGATCCGATGGGCTGCGAAAGATGAGAACTCAAAAGTCAGGCAGTCAGCCGTACGGATCCTCGGCGATCAGAAGGACGCTTCACTGGTTAGGTTTTTTAAAAAACTATTTAAATCCGAAGATAGTTATCTTGTTCAGTCAGAGGCGCTAAGGTCGATCTCAAAATGCGGAGGAAAACAACAAATACCTTTTCTCAAAGAAGCTGTTTCATGCAAATCCTACCGTGATGTGGTAGGTAAAGCAGCTGCAGAAGCTATAAAAAGTTTAAAATGATTCCAGGTACCGGTGGGATTAAAAAATTGCTTGATTTTTAAAGTTAGTCAATTAACAGGATGGTCAAAAAAGTTATCTTTGGGTAAGTACAGTCATCTAACCTGGCACACTCTAATTTTAAATAATCAACCTATGAGAAAATTTACACTGCTTCTTGTTCTTGCCGTTATGTTTGCATCATATTCGGCATCAGCTCAAAAACCCGGAACCAAAGGGAACGGGCAGGTTTTCTTTACTGAAACTTTTGGATGGGAGAATCCTGCCGATGAAAAGGGCTGGACAGCTCCCGCCGGATATTATTTTCTTGATCCATTGGACATCGGGTACAACTGGAAATGGTGGAAAGGTCCGTTTATCGACAAATTGACCCAGGATCCGATGTTAAATTCCACGACCAAGGATAACGGCTGTCTGGCACTCCCTTTAGAACAGTACAACCAGGGAGGGGATTTGTCAGTAAACCTGGATAATTCCGTAGTCTTCCCAACATTTGATTGCAGCAGCCACTCTTCGGTTGTTGTAAAATATGAGACCCATTTTATGGCGTATTGCGCCTATCTTAACCTGCGTGCTGAAATGTATCTCGAAGTAAGCGTTGATGACTGGGTGCACTCGGCAAGCTACAGCGTGAATTTCGGTTGCGGGCATAAACAGCGTCCGCTTGATAAACCCAAAGGTGAACCCGCACTCCTGGAGGTTAATATTTCTGATGTCGCAGCCGGTATGCCCAATGTTAAAATGAGACTTCATTGGATGAATACCCGTTTGTATTATTGGGCTGTTGATGATTTTTCTTTGTCGGAAGCCTATAATAATGACCTGAAGCTGAATTTTGTAAAATTGGAATGGGACGATGGTGATCCTAATGTAGCCATGGGAATCATCGACAATATCCCGAAATCCCAGCTCGATGGAACAAACGGATTTATCAATTTTCAATCCAGTGCCCTGAATTTCGGTGAATATGATCAGGAAAGCGTTTACATGGACCTCGATATCACGAAAAACGGAAACAGCGTTTTTCATAAAATGACGACACCGGTGGATGTCACTGTGTTGAGTATCGATACTGCTAAAATCGAGGATAAATATTCCCCTGTCGATTATGGTCATTATAAAATTGCTTATGAGTTTATTGGGAAAGTGGCGGATGAAAAGCCAGAGAATAATAAGCGTGAGGTGTTTTTTAACATCACAGACAGCGTTTATTCCCGGTCAGATGATACCAACGACCTGTCGTGGTCATACAGCAAGGAACGTTATGATCAGGCAGCAGTGGCCAATAATAACCACTTTGTCGGTTCCATCTTCCCGATTTTCAAAGATTGCGAAGTCAGCTCCATCTCAACTTTTATTTCCGGAGGTAAAGCTGATGAGTTTATCAATTACCGGTTCACTTTGTATTTTGTGCCACTGACCGAAACGGACCAGACCCCGTTTGAACTCCTGACCACCGAAATGATACAGCTGGATTCGGCCGACTTTAATACCTGGGTGACCCTGCCAATGGACAAGGACGGTGAATCGGAATTCTTAAAGAAAGGTGAGTTGGTTTACGCTGGTATCCAGTATGATAACTTAAATGCAGACTACCTGATCCGCAGGAATCAGGGACTCGAAATTGGTACGGATAATTCTGTTGTCCTGACTGATGCGGTTGCAATCGGGATTTATGACGGGAATATTGATGCAGGTCTCGAAAGTTATGTAGGCAGAATGAACCTGATGTGCAGGCTGAACCTCAACGACCATGCCAATATCAATGATGGCGTAATCAATAATCTGGCTGCTGCTTCCCTGGAACAGAACTTCCCCAATCCATTCAGCCGCAACACCGAAATTGCCTATGAACTGGCCAACGGATCGGATGTTTCCTTCGTGGTTGCCGATCTGGCCGGCCGTCAGGTAATGGAGGTGAACAAAGGGATGATGCCTGCAGGTAAACATACCTTCAGGCTCGAAACGACCAACCTCGATCCAGGCGTTTATTTTTACACCCTGAAAGCAGGTAGTTTTGTTCAGACAAAACAAATGGTAATCGTACAATAATAATCGATCCATTAATGAAAAGGGCTGCCTTTAAGGGCGGCCCTTTTTTATACTTTTACGGGATAACCGATGCTCCACCATGATATCCATTGCTGTTAAATACGAAGAATTGGTCCCGGTTGTTGTCGCGACTGGACGGATCGATTCTATTACTTCTGCAGAATTTGACCAGGTCCTCCGTCCTATGCCGGACCAGGGTAAATACCTGATTATCGATTTTTCGAAGTGCAATTATCTGTCCAGCGCCGGTATCCGGATTCTCCTGGTATCGGCCAAACAGTTTAAGTCAAAGGGCGGAGCCCTGTATCTATGCGGGCTATTGCCTGAAGTTTACCAGGTATTGGAGATGGCGGGCCTGCATCAGGTATTCAACCTGTTTGAAAACCCGGAAACAGCCCTGGATCAAATCGATAAGATCAGGAATAGTTCGGGCGGGTCGCGTGAATGGACTGATGGACAGTTTTCTTTCCAATATCTCCCGCTATCAAATCAAAAACCGGTTGCAACTTTGTGGAAAAATCAGGGGATTGCCGGATATAATGAAATGGATTATTCCTTGGGAACCGGATCCCCTGCCGAAACATCCGATGAGGTGGAGAATGCCCGGGGTTTATTTATCACCTGTGCCGGATGCGCCGGTTTTATCCCGGATGATCCGGCGCTGGCACCCGAATTCAGGATACCTCATAATCCGGCCCATGCCGGAGTATATGTCAGGCAAGCATTGTCGTTCGGACAACATCCTGCAGGCCAGGTCCGGATCACATCAGCCCATTCCCTGACGGCAGCTGAACTCCTCAATGGATTAAACGCTGGCATACCCCATTTTACCTCTGGTCCGAATGATTTATCGGTCGCTTTGATCGCAGATTTTAATGCTTCGAGCCCTTCGGTCATGCTTTTTCTTTTGCCGGTCAAAGGGTTGAAAGAAAAATTGACCAGCTGGGGATTATCCGAAATTGCGGCATTGATAACCAAAGGTGCAGAGGGTAAAACTCTCTCCGGGGCCCGATTTGTGCTTGATGAGCAACCGCTGGTCCCGTCGGACCCCTCCCTGGAGAGCTTCCTGAAGAGTGTCCTGACCATCGAAAATATCCGGAATGTTGAGATGATACCGTCTGATGCAGTCCTTGTTGACACTATCCTGTGGCTTTTTGTTTCGGATGGATTAACTGATGTTGCAGATAAGCGCCTCCGGATTGAAACCGATTCCGACACTGTTTTTGAGCCCCATAAAGTTTTCCTGACTCGCAGGTTATACACCGACTCCGGCCGGCTGATCATCAAACAAATCCATGGAGGCTATTCGGCTCAGACTTATCAGGTGACCTCATTCGATCATCAGGGTCGCAAACTGAGGCCTACCGTGCTGAAGATCGCCAATCGCGCAATGATTGCAAGGGAATCCGAACGTTGCCAGCAATTTGCCCTGCCTTATATTCTAAATAACAGCGCCATGGTTCTGGGCACGGAATTCTTTGGTGAGACCGGTGCCCTGCGGTACAACTTTGTGGGTATCGGCGGAGGGCAGACGCAATTGAAATGGCTGACGCATTATTATAAAACCTGGTCTTTAGATCTGCTGGAACCCCTGTTTGACAAGATATTCCTTCAGATTCTCCAACCGTGGTATGGCCAGCCTATACGCGAAAGTATTTATCCCTACAGAGATCATGATCCCCGGTCCACCTTTTTTCCAGCCTTGTGCGAAACGGCCACCGACCTTCTTTTGGTTTCGCCGAAAGACCAGTACATAAAGGTTAAAGAAACCGGGCAAAAACTGATCAATCCCTATTGGTTCCTGCAAAATGAATTCATCAGGCTCCGCGAATGGAAAATGGAGTATTATGCCGGGATATGTCACGGTGATCTGAACATGCAGAATATCCTACTTGATGAGGATATGAATGTATACCTGATCGATTTCTCGGAGACCAAACCCCGCTCCGTGATTTCCGACTTTGCTCGTCTTGAGGCTATCTTTCTGGTTGACAATGCGCCAATGAAGAATGAGCAGGAGGAAAGGGAGTATATTCAGTTCATATCCGGCTTTTATTCCGAATTATCACTGGGTAAACTTCCGGCCTGGCATTATCAGGGCAATCACCAGATCGAGATGGACAAGAATATTTCTTTAACCCTGAAAATGAGGGAGTATGCTTTCCAAAGTGTCAGCGCTGATCCTAACCCGGTGCCATATTGCCTGGCGCTACTTGAGTGGATTCTTCCTATTGTATGTTACAGCTCAGCCAGTCTGGCTCACAAAAGGCTTTCGATGATTGTTTCGGGGCTATTGTGCAATGTTATTGGCAGAGACAGATCATAATCTGTCTCTTCACGCGCTCCCGCCGGATGTACGGTAGAGACAGATCATAATCTGTCTCTACACGCCGTTTCGATCGAAGAAAATTCTAGATTTACGTATCATAAACCTAAGCCATGAAAAAGGAATCAACAATTTTTTCGCGCCGGGATTTTGTCCGGAAATCGGTCAACGGAATGATCGGAGTGGCCGTGATGCCAACCATTTTAACCTCCTGCTCAAACTGGAAGGGAGCCAATGACCGGGTTGCCGTCGCACATATCGGGGTTGGCTCGAGGGGAACAGACGAGCTCATGAGTTATTTTCTACAGGTTAAGGATGCAATGAATATCGCAGTGGCGGATACGTTTCAAAGCCGCCGCGAAAATGCAGCAGCAGTAATCAATAAGTATTATAAGGACAATAACCTTGCCATGGCTGAATGCAAGGCCTATCTTGATTTTCGTGAAATACTGGAGCGAAAGGATATTGATGCGGTGCACATTACGACACCCGACCATTGGCATATTCCTGCCGCGATTCTTGCCGCCAGGGCCGGCAAGCACATCATGCTCGCAAAACCATTGGGGCTGAGTTATCCCGGTTTTATGACTTTAAAATCGGAAGTTGCCAAAAATGGGGTCCATTTTCATTACGGAACGCAACAAAGAACTTCACCGCATATGAAGCTGGCACATGATATCATCCATGACGGGTTGATAGGCGAAATTGAGAGGGCTGATGTTTGGGCACCTGGCGGAGGAGGAGGACAGAACCCCATATGCAACGAGGTTCCGGTTCCGGATGGATTTGATTACGACCGTTGGTCGGGTCCCGCTGCCTTACTTCCATATTGCCCTGAGCGTGTGACGAATGTCGGCTCCTGGTATACAAACGATTACAGTATTGGTTTTCTGGCAGGGTGGGGTGCCCATCCTTTGGATATCCTGGTGTGGATGGCAAAGGATAAGGTTAAAGGCCAGTATTCCTGCGAGGGAACCGGATTATTCTGGTCCGGTGGTTTATACAACAATATCATGTCGTGGGACCTGACCTGTAAATATCAGAATGGATTTGAACTCCATTTTGTCAGTGAGGATAAGGCTGCAACAGGAGTGTTAAAATCAGGTGAAAAGAAAGATGGCGATGGGACCACATTTTTTGGAACAAAAGGTTGGATTTCGGTCAGCCGGAGTTCTGCATCTTCAGATATCCCTGAAATCCACCAGAAATTGAACGATTATCCTAAAAGCGGCAAATATATCAGTAGCGAACCCAATACCATGGGGCAGGTTTTTGTGGATGTTGCCCATGGTAAAATCAAGGAACTGTGCCCGCTCGATGAAGCAATTATCTCAGATACCATCAGCCATATGGGTGATATTGCCATCCGCTCCGGCCGCAAAGTGACCTGGGATCCGACAAAAGGCGAAATCCTCGGCGATCCCGAAGCCAATACTCTGTTTATCAGACAACCCAGAATCCCATACACTATTTAATCACAAATCCCAAACTGCAAACCCCTAACCAATAACCTCTAACCAATAACCTCTAACCAATAACCTCAACCAGCAGCTCATGAACCTAATCAGCACCTCCCTAATCTTAACCCTCTTAACCACTCTCTCCTCTCTTAACCTCTCCGCATCCGACATAACAATTAAAGTTACTAAGAAATACCTCAACCTTCCTGTTTCGCAATCCGTAAACAGGGGCAGGATGAGTTTGATGGTAAAAGGTAAGGCGGAGCGGTCGTTTGTGATACGTTTGGCTGGTGAAAAGACTGATTATTGGGTGTTTACAGATGTTTCCGGGTTGAAGGGCAAAACCGTTACCATTTCGTATGACGGGAATCCGGTAGGGCTGTCCAAAATCTATCAGGATGATGCTATTGCAGGTGCCGACAGTTTGTACAGGGAATCCAATCGGCCGCAATACCATTTTACCTCAAAACGGGGATGGAACAACGATCCGAACGGTCTGGTCTTTTTCGACGGGGAATACCACCTGTTTTATCAGCACAATCCGTACGAAATCGAATGGGAAAATATGCACTGGGGACATGCCGTAAGCACCGACCTTGTCCATTGGACCGAGCTTTCCGAGGCGCTCTATCCCGATCATACCGGGACCATGTTTTCAGGCTCCGCGGTGATAGACCACGCCAATTCGGCTGGATTCCAAACCAGCGCCGATCCGGCTATGGTAGCCATATATACGGCAGACCGCAGTGATAAGGAGACCCAATGCCTGGCTTACAGCAATGATCGCGGCCGTACCTGGACTAAATATGATAAGAATCCGGTGATTGATTCACGGGATCAATGGAACAGCCGTGAAACACGCGATCCAAAAGTTTTCTGGTTTGAACAGGATAAGAACTGGGTGATGGTTCTGTATGAAAAGGATGGCAACTCCATTTATACCTCACCCAATTTAAAAGATTGGAATTATTGCAGCCATGTGTCCGGATTCTTTGAATGCCCGGAGTTTTTCGAACTGCCTGTCGATGGGAGCCCGACCAATACAAGATGGATTATGCTCGGCGCATCGGGAGTCTATCGCCTTGGTTCTTTCGATGGTAAGGTGTTTACTCCTGAACCCGGTGTTTTACATTATACGGCCGGATCCATTTATGCAGCCCAGACTTATAATAATATCCCGAAGAAAGATGGCCGCAGGATCCAAATCGGGTGGGGCAGGATCCGTCAGCCGGGTATGCCTTTTAACCAGATGATGCTTCTTACCACCGTATTTACCCTCCGGAATACCATCGATGGAATCAGGCTTTTTAGTACGCCGGCTAAGGAGATTGAAGAATTGCACGGTAAAAGTTATGAATGGAAGGACCTCGCGGCTGTTAAAGCTAACGAGCTATTGAAAACAATCGAACCTGGTCAGGGTATTCACCTTAAGGCAACCTTGCTACTGAATGCGGGTAACAGCGCCGGATTGAATTTTTCAGGACAGCCGGTCTTTAATTATGACCTGAATATCAATCAGATAAATGGTATAAATAATTCAATGGAGGAGGTTACCCGTTCTTCAAGAATGGTGGATGTTTATATTGACAGGACCTCGGTGGAGGTATTTATTGATGACGGGCGCTACTCCTATTCCATGCCATTGGAAATCAAGGATAAGACGAATGGTTTTGAATTCTGGGGCCAGGCCCTTCAGATTCTTGATTTGCAGGTATATCTGATGAAGTCCATTTATCAGAATAAATGATCAGGCGATGAATAAAATATTTAAAATTTCGATTCTGCTGCTGTACATAGGGGTGACAGCCAGTGGTTTATCAGCTCAGGAGGCAGCTGGAAAAATTCTCTATACCGATCCGTCTCAGCCAGTGTCAACGAGGGTGGCGGACCTGGTTTCGAGAATGACTCTTGAGGAGAAGATTTCCCAGATGCAGCATACAGCCCCGGCTATCGATCGTCTCGGTATTCCTGCATACAACTGGTGGAACGAAGCGCTTCACGGGGTTGCCCGGAATGGGATCGCAACTGTTTTTCCGCAGGCGATCGGCATGGCAGCTACCTGGAATTCAGACCTGATCAATCAGGAAGCCGACATCATTTCCACCGAAGCCCGGGCCAAATATGCCGAGGCGATCAGTAAAAAGGAACATAATATATATCAGGGTCTTACGTTCTGGTCCCCTAATATCAACATCTTCCGCGATCCCCGCTGGGGGCGTGGACAGGAAACTTATGGTGAAGATCCGTACCTGACAGCCCAGATCGGCGTTGCTTTCGTTAAAGGGTTACAGGGAAAAAATGACAGGTACTTCAAGGTTATCGCCACCGCCAAACATTTTGCCGTACATAGCGGTCCCGAATCCAGCCGTCATACGTTTGATGCATGGCCTTCCGAAACAGATCTTTACGAAACCTATCTGCCCGCATTCGAAGCGCTGGTGCGCGATGGAAAAGTCAATTCATTCATGGGCGCCTACAATCGGGTTTATGGAACCCCCTCTTGTGCCAGCGATTTTCTGCTTGTAAAAACTTTACGGGAAAAATGGGGATTCAAGGGATATGTTGTGTCCGACTGCTGGGCTATTTCTGATTTTTACAAGTTTCACAAATTTGTACCCGATGCCGCCAAAGCATCGGCCCTGGCTGTAAAGGCCGGAACCGACCTGTCATGCGGGGGGGAGTACGGGGAACTTGTTGAGGCCGTCAAGCTCGGCTATATCAGCGAAGCAGAGATTGATGTTTCGGTGAAAAGATTGTTTACCGCACGGATGAAACTTGGCATGTTCGATCCACAGGAAATGGTTCCCTATGCATCCATCAAGCCAGCCGAAAATAATACGGAAGCCCATCGCCGGTTTGCCCGAAAAGTGGCTCAGGAAAGCATCGTATTACTGAAAAATGAAAAATCGACCCTGCCAATATCAAACAAAGTAAAGTCGATCGCTGTTATTGGTCCCTATGCGGATGAACTATCCGTGTTACTGGGTAATTATAACGGAGACCCCACCAATCCGGTTACCCTTCTGCAGGGAATTAAAAACCGCGCCGGTAAAAAGATCAGGGTAAACTATGCTTTGGGTGTAGATCAGCCGGAAAAGCTGGCTCAGGATACTGCCAGAAAAAAAATACAGTCAACACTTGAAACCGAAGCCCTTCAGCTCGTCATGAAATCTGATTTTGTGGTGTTTGTGGGTGGCATATCACCGGAATTGGAGGGTGAGGAAATGCCTGTTAAAGTGGATGGATTCAGTGGTGGCGACAAGACTCATCTGGATATGCCAAAAAATCAGGAGGGTTTATTGCAAAAAATCTATGCATTGAAAAAACCGGTGGTTCTTGTACTGACCAACGGGAGTGCGCTCTCCATTAACTGGGCCAAAGAAAACATTCCGGCCATTATCGACTGCTGGTATCCGGGTGAAGAAGGCGGCAATGCGGTTGCCGATGTACTGTTCGGTGATTATAACCCGGCTGGCCGTCTGCCTGTGACCTTCTATAAATCTATTTCCGATATACCAGCTTTTGACAATTACAGCATGGAAGGCAAAACATATCGTTATTTCAAGGGTGCGCCGCTCTATGCGTTTGGATACGGTTTGAGCTATACGAATTTTGACTATTCGAAATTCTCAGCAGAAAATAAGACCCTGAAAACAGGTGAAGCACTCAAATTAAACGTCGTGGTGACCAATTCGGGAAAGTTCGATGGTGATGAAGTAGTCCAGGTATATGCCGTACAGCCCGGATCTGTATCTGCCCGCCCTATAAAATCTTTGGTGGCCTTCCAGCGGGTTCATCTGAAAAAGGGGGAATCCAGGGTGGTTAACCTCACAGTTTCGCCGGTTCAGTTGCGACATTTTGATACGAAACTTGGAGACTATTCCATTGCCGGTGGAATTTTCGAATTTCAGGTCGGTGCCGCATCCAATGATATCCGTGGGACAGTAATGGTTGAAATGACAACAAAAAAATAACAAAAATGCATATGTTACGGACCGCGTTTAAAATGAAACTCAAACCCGGCTGCGAGGCTGAGTACAAGAAGCGTCACGATGAAATCTGGCCTGAACTCGCGGATTTAATCAGGAAATCTGGGGTATCCGATTACTCCATATTCCTTGACCGTGAAACGAATATCCTGTTTGCGGTGCAAAAGCAAAGCGGAGACCAGGGATCACAGGACCTCGGCTCCAATCCGGTGGTTCGCAAATGGTGGGAATATATGTCCGATATCATGGAGTCGAATCCCGACCATTCACCGGTGGTCATCCCGTTAACTGAAGTTTTTTATCTTGATTAATCAGCTGAAAATGAATTCAAGAGAGCGTGTTTTAAGAGCCTTCGGAAAGATCAAGGGTTTGCCCGACCGGGTACCGATCCAGTTTGATCTTTGCCGGCAGTTATCCGATCACTTTGGAAAAAAACTCAACATACCGGTAAATTATACGGACAACCTGTATGAAGATGTAACCTATCGAATCAGTGCCAATGAGTTAAGGGTAGCCATGGGAAGTGATGTGGTGATTACAGGAGCTTCGGTTTCTGATGATTTTATGATAGAGAAGGATGCAGATGGCACCTGGCTGAATGAATACGGGATGCGAATGAGACAGGGCGATATTTATGTGGAAGTGGTTGGATATCCGCTGTCTCATGTTGAAACCAAGGCCGATATCGATGCTTATCCTTTTCCGGATCCCGATGCTCCCGGCCGTTACCGTGATGCGGAAGCGCTGATTAAAAAATTTCAAAAGAAATACCTGGTCTTTGGGGATATTGAGGTCACCGTATTCTCCCTTGCCCATCAGCTTGTCGGTATGGAGAAATTGCTGGTCGACATGATGATGGAGACCGAATATGTCGTCCCGTTGTTTGAGGCCTGTGCCGAATTCCAGACTCAGGTCGGCCTTCGGCTGATCGAAAAGGGCGTTGATGCCATCTGGTTTGGTGATGATTTCGGAACACAGGTCAGCCTGATTATCCCACCGGATACCTTCCGTTCCCAGCTCAAGCCTATCTATAAACGGATGGTCGACCGGTTTAAGGAGGCCAATCCTTACATTATCCCGATTTTGCATTGCGATGGTGCTGTCGCTGAATTACTCCATGATATACGGGATATAGGCTTTGAAGTATTTAATCCGGTCCAGCCGGGGGTTCCCGGTCACCTGCCTCATGACATGAAAGATAACTTTGGAAAGCTTTTCAGTTTTTGGGGCGCCATCG
Source organism: Bacteroidales bacterium (assembly GCA_041662065.1). GTDB lineage: Bacteria > Bacteroidota > Bacteroidia > Bacteroidales > UBA12481 > UBA12481. The sequence continues at coordinate 81,885 of JBAZTE010000004.1, forward strand.
ACCAGCAGGATCTTTTACCCAGGGGAACCGAAGAAGAACTGGAAAATGATATCATCGAAAAGATAAGCATTCTTGGGAAAAACGGTGGATATATGGTTGCTCCCGCACATATCCTGCAAAACGATGTCAGTCCTGAGCGGGTCGAGAAGTTCATCAGCCTGTGCCTTAAGCATGGCAGATATTGAAAAACAAACATCAATTCCGATCATTATGAAAATTAAGAGATTGTTCACCGGCCTTATGGCCTTCGCACTCCTGGTTTTGATAAGTTGTAACACTGACCCTTCATCGAAAACCAGCGACAAGTCGAAAAATCCCCCGAATTTAGGTCAGCGCCAGCCGGTTGCTTTTGATCTGCTGAAGAAGAATTTCAGCAATCCGGATATGATGTATGCCCCGTTTATTTTTTGGTTCTGGGATGAGCCGCTGAATGCGGATAAGATGGCTGAAATGTCGCGTGTGATGGGATCGCAGGGCTTCAACCCCGGTTATGCCCATGCACGGCACTCCATGGTGGGCACGCCAAATCTGCCCGACTCGGAGTGGCTGGGCGAAAAGTGGTTCACCTCCTTTGGTGCTGCACTTACTGAGGCTGAAAAACAGAATAAATATCTGGGATATTGCGATGAATACTGGTGGCCCAGCTTTCAGGCCAATGGCAGGGTGCTGAAAAAAAATCCGGAGCTCAGGGCAGAATCGATCAATTGGCAAATCATTGATGCTGAGGGTGGAACACAAGTCAAGGTCCCGGAATCTTTTTTTGCTGTGGCCGCACAATTATCAGAACCGGTAAAAATGCTTACGCCTCAGCCGGAATTTGGCAAATGGATATGGAATCCTGATGCAAAGGAAATTAAGCATTTATGCTGGTTCAGATATGTGTTTGAAATCCCGGCAGGAAGAACGGTAAAACAGGCCACGCTGAGGATGACGGCTGATAACACCTTTATTTTATATGCAAACGGAAAAAAAGCTGCTGAAGGCGCCGACTGGGAAAAGCCGGTAACGACCGACCTTACCGGCGTTCTATCTGCCGGGGAAAATGTGCTGGCAGTGGAATGCGGAAATGTTGATGGGAAATTCGGTTTGAATGCTGGCTTAATAGTAATGCTTGACGATGGAACGGTTCAGGAGTTTAAAACAGATAAAACCTGGATGACTTCCCTTTTGCCGATCAAGGATTGGGATATTACGGGAATAACAAGCAAATCCGGTTGGGTGCCGGCAAAGGAGATTGGCAACATTGGGGATAATCCCTGGTCAGTGATCAATAATACCGAGCCATTCATATCGGCGAAAATCCGGAGTAACACCCTTCAGATCATTGGCTCGGGCGCTCCTTTTACCTGGCAGGCGCCAGTCGGCGGAATGTCGCGTATCTACGTATTCAGCAAGTATTTCCATGCCGGTGCAGCCGATGGCCAGCAATGCAACAGCATTGACTCCCGGCTCGGCCCGGCCTTTGTTAAGATCGCACTGGAACCCTATGCAGAAAAATTTGCAGACAAAATGGGCAAATCGATTCCGGGTGATTTTATCGATCATGAAGGTGACTATGGCTGGCAGCTGGCATGGTCGCAGTCACTCGACAGTGCTTTTCAAAAGCAACATAACCGGGATATCCGTCTGAGCCTTCCGTTGATGCTAGACTCCGATGTGGAAGGGACTTATGCCAGGGCAAGATGGGAATGGTTCGACCTGGTTTCGGATTTGTATGCCGGAAATTTCAGGACGGTCACCGACTGGCATGAAAAACGAGGAATGTATACCACCGCTCACGTTTGGGAGGAAGGAATCCAGCCGCAGGTAAATTGTGTGGGCGATCATCTGAAAATTCTCAGGGCACTTACCATGCCAGGACAGGATTGTCTGGGTTTGAAAGCTTTACGCGTCCATGATTTTAAGGAACCGCAGTCGGTATCCGAATTTGAGAACGTCCGTTTTGCGAGTGAAGTGCTTGGGGCGAGTGATTTTGAACCGGGAAAAGGGTTATGGGGTTGCTTTACCCCCGCCTTGCTGAAACAAAGCGTTAATGCCTTTACAGCCTGGGGAGTCAGCCATGTTATCCCGCACGGAGTGTTCACTACCCGGCAATTGAAAGGAAATCCATGGCCACCCGACTGGTATACGGAAAATCCGATGTTCCCGTGGCTGCATCATTGGACCGACTTTACGCGGCGAGCAAGCTATATCAATTCGATGGGATCAACAGTGCCCGACGTTCTCTTGTATAATCCGATGGAATCAGCCTGGATCAATGCCAACGGGCCATTGCTCGATGTAAACGGGATGTGGTCTTTCAGTGAAAATATACCGGCAGGGGAGAAGATTAACCATATCGATAAAGTTTATGCGGATGCCATTAACGACCTGACCGGCGCACGTATCGAATTCCTGGTTGGCGACCGCTATTATCTGCAGCGTATGAAAGTTAATCAGGGCAAACTCGTCTTCCGGGATTTTGCCTTCAGCACCATCGTATTGCCCCAAATTGAAATCCTGACTCTGGAAGCTGCGAAGAAAATCGTTGATTTCGCGAAATCCGGTGGCCACGTATATTCGCTGGGTGATCTTCCCTCGGCATCGGCTGAAAATGGCATGAATGATCCTGAAATGATGAAATTGATGGATGTGCTGCGGAAGTCAACAACTTATGCTGCTATCGATACCAATCTGAAACCACTGCTTGAAAAAGGAGCTCCGGGTTTGATCAGTCAGGTGATTTTTCAATCCGGTGCTTTCCCGATGCTCCAGCTTCATCGCCGGATGGACGGTAAAGATTTTTTCTGGCTGGCAAACAACCATGACCTTCAACAGGTTTGTGAAATAAGTATACCGGGAGTCCGAGGCGCGGCTTCAATTTGGGATTGTGAAACCGGCGAAATCAAGCCTGTCACCTCTGTAAATGCAGATGGAACGGCAACAATCAAACTGCACTTCAAAGCGCTGGAAGCTTACTGGCTGGTCTTTGATCCAGCAACTCCGGCCAACACGCTGGATGAAAAACCGGAACCTCAAACCCTCCTGACAGTTACCGGTACCTGGGACATCAGCTATAATCCGGAAAATCAACCCGGGGAAAGTCTGTTGCCGGTAAAAAACACTTCCTTAGTCCGTTGGACAAAGCGTCCCCTCGGTGATTGGAAAACTTTGGCCAAGGGTTATGAAAATTTCAGCGGTATATTGGATTATTCTGCAACCATCCATATCGAAAAAACCGGAAAACAACTGTTTCTCGATCTTGGCAAGGTGTGCTATGTAGCTGAAGTATGGATTAATGGGGTACCTGCCGGCTCACGGATGTGGGGACCGTATGTGTTCGATATCACTTCAGGGATTAAACAAGGTCCGAATGAAATCAAGGTGAGAGTGGCAAATCTCATCAATAACAGCACCGGAGATTTTCAGGAATCCGGGTTATTCGGACCTGTTAATCTACTGACCGTTAAAGAATAGAATATTTCTCTGCGTCCTCTGCGAAACCTTTGCGGCCTCTGCGTGAAAAAAAAGAGTTCACGCAGAGGACGCAAAGGGGAAGCGGAGGGCGCAGAGTATATAGGTGGAAATTCTTATTTAAAGTTGCTTATGAGTTACCTGCTACCTAAGAAGTTGGCCATTGCTGCCATCATCATTGCTTTATTCTCAGCCGGAGTTGAAAAAGCAGCGGGTCAGGCATTACCAAATCAAAAAGTCACCAAAGAGGAACGCGTTCAGTGGTGGCTCGATGCCCGTTTCGGCATGATGATCCATTGGGGGGCCTATGCCCAGGCCGGCGGTTACTGGAAAGGGGTATTCGAAGGCGGATACTCGGAGTGGCTGAAATTTCGACAGATTCCGAATGTTGAATATGATTCGCTGATCCGTGAATTCAATCCCGTTGATTTCGATGCGAAAAAATGGATCGATATCGCCAGAAATGCCGGCATGAAATATATCGTGTTCACGGCGAAGCATCACGACGGGTTTGCAATGTACGATTCCAAAGTCAGTGATTATAATATCGTTGGCATGACAAAGTTTGGCCGCGATCCGGTTGCCGAACTCGCGGCAGCCTGTCAGAAAGCCGGCCTGAAATTCGGGGTTTATTACTCGGTCGACCGGGATTGGCACCACCCGGATGCAGCTTGTGACGACAAATACAAACAGTGCAATTTCTGGGATTACCCGAATAATAAATCAGGCGGGATGGACCGGTGGCATAATAATTACTTTCCCAATTATGCCGCCAAACAGGTCGAGGAACTGGTGACCAGGTACCCCATTGATATTGTCTGGTTCGATGGGATCGGTTTAAAAACGCGTGCGGAAATCGCCAAACTGGATTCTATCATTCATACCAACAGGCCTTATTGCCTGATTAACAGCAGAATATCCAATTTTTTCAACTCCACCGACGGTGATTACGGCTCAAAAGGGGATAACGAGACTCCTGGCGGTTATCAGCCTGGGGGTTGGGAGAACCCGGGAACGCTCGGGTTCTCTTACGGATATTCAGAACGTGATAGTTTTATGAGTCCAAAACAGGCCATCCATAACCTGATTGAGATGGTAAGTAAGGGAGGCAATTACCTTCTAAATGTGGGTCCCGATGGGAAAGGGGTCATCATTCCGCCCGCCGTGGATATTTTATTGGAAATGGGTGCCTGGTTAAAAAAATACGGTGCAAGTATTTATGGTGCCGATGGAATTCCCGTTGATCCGCCCGAAAATATCCGGTTGACGGTAAAGCCCCATCAGCTGTTCGTTCATGTTTTAAACTGGGTTAATCAGGAGGTTCAGATCAATGGATTGGCACAAATCGAGGGTAAATATCTGGAAAATATTGAGGAAGTGCATATGCTTGCCGACGGTGAAAAGCGTCCGATGAAATTCATTCTGATGAACGGGATTCTTTCCATTGATCTATCTTCCTGCCCTCTAGATGCCTCAAAGCGTAATCCCTATGCGGAAGTCATCGTGGTTTCCGACCGGACACAAAGCAAAAAGTCCCGCTTACCCTATTCTGCATGGAAATATTCAGGCTCGATGTTTATTCTTACAACTCCGGAAGGGGCTGACATTCAGGTGTCAGCATCGGAAAAGGATTTTCCCCTTCTGGTGAGTCTCGATAAAACCACCTTTAACTTCAGTCAGGCAAAACGTCAGGGTGAGGATATCCGCTTCTCTACCGCTTCAGGAATTCCTTTAGCTTACCAGGTTGAGCAATGGAATGCCACCGAAGGACATGCTGAAATCTGGGTTCGTATACCGGAGATAGCCGGCAATTCTCGCCAGGAGATTATTATTTACTGGGGTAACAAAAAAGCCAGGGCCGAATCCGACGGAAAAGCGGTGTTCAATGATTCCAACGGATATCTCGCAGTCATGCATATGGATGGTTCTTTGAAAGATGAAACGGCCACTTTAGCTCCAAGGAATAACGGAACGACCCCTATGCACGGGATGATTGGCAATGCTGCGCACTTTGTGGAAGGAAAAGGTATTGCATGCGGGGATAGCATCACCACTTTCCCTACCGGCACAAAACCCAGCACTACCGAAGCCTGGGTAAGGGCTGATCTTCCAAACGGCCTGATTGCCGGATGGGGAAATGAGGAGAAAACAGGCAAAGTGACCATGCAATTCGGCAGTCCCCCTAAAATAAGGATGGATTGTTACTGGTCAGGCGCAAACGTTGCCGGTGAAAGCAAACTGCCATTGTCGCAATGGGTGCAGCTGGTCCATACCTATCGCGAAGGAGATTCCAGGGTATACGTTAATGGGTTACCCGATGGATTTTCCAGCGCAGTGAAAAATCCTCTTAATATCAAGAGTCCGGCCGGAATGTGGATCGGCGGATGGAAGGATGATTACTGGTTTACAGGAAATATTGATGAAGTCAGGATTTCCAGGGTTGCGCGTTCGGCGGACTGGATAAAACTACAGTATGAGAATCAGAAACCGCTCCAAGCCCTTGTCGGAATATTGGTTCCGGCCGGTCGTGCTTTTTCCGTCTCCATGGATAAAATTAATATTCAGGAGGGGACAAGCGTTACGTTAACCGCACAGGCCGGCGGTTCACAAAAAGTATACTGGATCATCCAACGATCAGGTGAAGAGCAGGTCGTCGCTGCCGACAGGTTTTCTTATACATTTGAAGCGGGTCGGGTGGAGGCAGATCAGTCGCTGGTTTTGCAGTTTAAAGCCATATATCCCGGAGAGGTTAAAACAATCAATATCCCGGTGGTTATCATTGAAGCCATTCCGGAGCCTCAGTTTATATTAAAAGCACCAACTACCTGGAATGGGCGTGATACTATCGAAGTCATTCCTGAAATCCAAAACATGACAGCCATGCGGACTGCCGGGGCCGGATCGTTGACCTACCAGTGGTCGGTTTCAGGTGGTGCAGTGATTAAAAGGGTCCTGCCCGACCGGTTACTTCTTGAACGGTCGCAATGCAGCGGTAGAATCACCGTCAGGCTGGACCTCAATAACGGCGGCATGGATCATTCATCTTCAATTCCGATAGTGATAAAGGAACCGGGAAATGATCCCTGGATTTACCGTATTCCGGATCAGGTTGAAAAGCCGGTTGAAAATCAATTCTATGCCCGTGACGATCAGGATGAAGGAATCCTGTTTTATAATGGGATTCTTGACCGGCCGGCAGATTCGGTTTTTCTGAGGATATATGCGGATGACAAGCTGGTAAGTATTGATTATCAATGGATTTCAAAAAATAAGTCCTATGCATTCACCACTAAACTCAAGGCCGGTCTGATCCGGTATAAAGTGGTCTTCGGGATGATTGACAAGGGCGTGGAGCGGATTACGGACAGCATTGGAAATATCGTTTGTGGCGATGCTTATATCATTGATGGACAATCAAATGCCGAAGCCAACGATTATGGCAGGGCGGTAAATCCCTATACCAGTGACTTTCTCCGGAGTTTTGGCTGCGTCAGTACGGATCCCGAAAAATGCCGGCTGAACTTATGGGGCAATGCGGTTTCATATGATAATCAGGGTGCTAAGCTGCAGATTGGATACTGGGGGATTGAAATGGGTAAGCAGTTAATCGAGGACCTGAAAATCCCCGTCTGCATCATCAACGGATCGGTTGGTGGCAGCCGGATAGATGTGCACCAGCGGACTGAGGCAAATCCGACCGACTCATCCACGATTTACGGGCGGTTGCTTTGGCGGATACAAAAGGCTGGACTGGACCATGGTATCAGGGGTGTATTCTGGCACCAGGGGGAGAATGACCAGGGCGCAGCCGGTCCCACCGGTCAGTTTGGCTGGGAGACCTACCGTCAGTATTTTATCGATATGTCGGCAGCCTGGAAACAGGATTACCCGAATATCCGGCATTATTATCTTTTCCAGATATGGCCTCGATCATGCGCCATGACAGAAAACGGTTCAGACAACATGCTCCGTGAAGTGCAGAGGACCTTGCCGCGGTATTTTTCCAACATGAGTATCATGTCAACCCTCGGCATCAAGCCCCCGGGCGGATGTCATTTTCCTCCTGAAGGTTACGCCCAAATCGCTCATCTGATCACTCCATTGGCGGAACAATACAATTATGGCCGGTTATCCGACCGGTCAATCACCCCGCCGGATCTTCAAAAAGCCTGGTATACAAATAACCGGAAAGATGAGATTGCATTGGAATTCGATCAGCCCGTAATCTGGAACGATACACTGGTTTCCCAGTTCTATCTTGACGGGGAGGCCGGTCAGGTGCTTTCAGGGTGTGTATCCGGGAATATTATCCGGTTAAAGCTGAAATCCCCGGCTGTAGCACAAAAGATCACCTATCTCGACAGCAAATCCTGGAGCCAGGACAATCTTTTGTGGGGTTCGAACGGCATTGCGGCGTTGACGTTCTTTGATGTGGAAATTAATCCGGATAAATGATTTTACATATATTACCTTCGATAGACATAACTAACCCCAGAATGAATTCTGGGGATTTTACCCAAATCATTGACATATGAAAAGAATTCTGATTCTCCTGACCTGTGTCCTGTTCGGAATTATCCTGATGCAGTGCACACCGGATAAACAATCCGCTAAAAGCGTCGAGCTGGCAAAGAATTTTGTCACCGCCCCCGACAGTGCACGAATCTGGGTATACTGGTTTTGGCTGAACAGCAATATTTCGCGTGAAGGGATCACAGCGGACCTGGAGGCCATGAAAAGAGTGGGAATCGGCGGGGTTCTGATCATGGAGGTCGATCAGGGAGCTCCGGTTGGTCCTGTGGCCTTCATGAGCGATCAGTGGAGGGAGCTTTTCAAGCATATGGTTGCTGAAGCCAGTCGCCTGGGCATAGAGGTGAACATGAATAATGATGCCGGTTGGAACGGCAGCGGCGGTCCTTGGATCCCGCTGGATAAATCAATGCAGGTGGTTACGGCCAGCGAACAACACGTTCAGGCCGGCACAAAGTTTACGGGAATCTTGCCACAACCGAAAACTAACAGTGGTTTTTACCGTGATATTGCGGTACTGGCCTTTCCGACCCCTGCCGATGCGAATAATCCTGCCTACCGCATACGTAACCTCGCTGAAAAAAGCATGTCGTCAGGCGGCATGATGCCGGGCAGCCTCGATGCTGCTGAGGTGGCTGAAGTGCCCGTTGAATCAGTGATTGGGCTCGATCAGGTAATTGATTTATCTTCAAAGATGGATGTTGGTGGTAAACTGCTATGGGACGCACCGGCGCTAAAAGGAAAATCCCCGGCCGGCTGGACCGTCCTGCGGTTCGGACATACCTTCACCGGTGCTGAAAATGCCCCTTCGCCAATGTCCGGCAGGGGTCCGGAGTGCGATAAGCTCAGCCGGGAAGGTGTCGAGGCTAATTATAACGGCATGATCGGTAAACTCGTCAGTGATGTGGGGCCGCTTGCGGGGAAGGTATTTGCAGCTACCCATGTCGATAGCTGGGAGGTGGGTGCGCAGAACTGGACTCCCAAAATGCGTGAGGAGTTCCGGCGGCTGCGCGGCTATGATATGACTGCCTATATGCCGGTTCTTACCGGCCGGATCATCGGAAGCCCCGAAATATCAGAACGTTTCCTGCGGGATGTAAGGCAGACTGTTTCTGATCTGCTGGTGGTCAATTATATCGGGCACCTGAGGGAACTGGCCAGGAAAGATGGATTGCGCCTGTCGATGGAGTCCTATTCAACCCCGGCAAACGACCTGGATGTCGGGAATTATATCGATGAGCCGATCAGCGAGTTCTGGACACAGGACGGGGGCGGTTTTTGGTGGACCCAGAAGGCCATGTCCTCACTGTCACACGTGAATGGCTTACCTGTTACCGGTGCCGAGGCATTCACTTCCGGGGGAGAGGAACGCTGGCTTCTTCATCCGGCAGCCATTAAAGCTTTGGGCGACAGGGCATTCTGTGATGGGGTCAACCGGTTTATCATACATAGGTATGCCATGCAACCCTGGGCCGTGGAACGCAGGCCCGGCATGACGATGGGTCCTTGGGGCCTGCATTACGAGCGTACTCAGACCTGGTGGGAGGATAGCCGGGCCTGGCATGAATACGTCGCCAGATGTCAGTACATGCTCAGGAAAGGGACCTTTAAAGCGGATGTGCTCAGCCTGAATTCCGAAGAGCCGCTGCAGCGTTTCAGGGTGCTTAAGCTGAACGGATATGATTATGATGGCATCAGTCCGCAGAAATTTCTTAGCAGTGTCACCGTGCAGGATGGCATGCTGGTAGTTCCTTCAGGGTTGCGATACCGTCTGCTGGTTTTGCCCGAAAATCCTGAAATGTCGGTTACCATGCTCGAAAAGATTACGGCACTGGTTGAAGCAGGAGCTACAGTAACCGGTATTGCTCCGGTAAAATCACCGGGTCTGGCAGGTTACCCTGAATCTGATGAACAGGTCAGGAAAATGACGGAATATTTATGGGGTTCCGGCACAGAAGCTGAGCGCCAGATTGGTAAAGGGAAAGTCATCACCGGGAAAACACCATCGGAAGTCCTTGCCGGAATGGGTGTTAAGCCGGATTTTGTATCGAGCGTGCCTATGAATTTCATCCACCGGACCATAGATAGCAATGAGGTTTATTTTATTGCCAGCCAGGAACCTGAAACCACTGAAATCGTATGCAGTTTCCGAGTCACCGGCATGAAACCTGAATCGTGGGATGCCGTCACCGGTAAAATGGAATCCATCACCGTATTTGATGAAAAGGACGGTTGCACGAGAATCCCGATGACATTTGAACCTTCCGGCTCCCGTTTCATCGTTTTTAAAAAGGAAATGATGAAGGATTCTGATCGGATCATATCGATAATATCAGATGGTAAAGAGTTGGCAGACATGAATATAACGTTCAAGAAGGAAGCTCCGGCGGTGGCTGCTGTTGAAACCCGGAGCACTTTTACCATGGCAGGATGGGTTAATCCTGACATAGAGATTGCCCTTCCTGAAGAAGCCGGCCAAGGAACGAACGCCCTTTCAATGGAAAGGAACGATGTGATTTATGCTGCGCCCGGACATGAAGTGTGGAACAACTCCGATGCCGGTGCAGGTTTTGGCGTGGGCACCAACGGTATCATGGTGTCGGAGCATACGGCCAACTATTTTCCGGCACTCCTGGTACATCCATTCCCGGTGACCGGATGGACGCATATTGCAGTTGTTTACCAGGATAATACCCCGAGCCTTTGGATCAACGGCAAATTTGTTCATAAGGGTTTGAAGAGCACAAAAACAGTGCACGGCGGACTCGGGGTGATCCATACCCGACGGGTTAAGGAATTCAATGGCCTGGTTGCCGGACTGGAACAATTTCCAAAAGCCCTTGACGAAGAGGAAATCAGATCACTTTTCAAATCGGTTCCGGATACAGCAACAATTATTAAGGAAGTTCCTGCCATTGATTTGGTAAGCAGGGAGATCTTAAAAAACGGCACCTATGAAATTAAAACGGCAGATGGTAAAACACACACCATATTGACCGATGCAATTCCTGAAAAGAATGAAATTGCCGGGCCATGGGAGGTGAATTTTGCTGCCGGCATGGGAGATCCGGGACAGGTTATGTTTGATAAACTGATTTCATGGAGCAGTCACCCGGTGGACGGGGTGAAATATTTCTCCGGATCAGCCACTTACCACAAGACTTTCCAAATCAAAATCGATCCGGACACGGGCAACAAACTAAAAAAGGTGATCTATCTCGATCTTGGCAGGGTTGCCATTATGGCCGGAGTGAAACTCAACGGCAAGGATCTCGGTCTGCTCTGGAAGCCGCCTTACCGAGTGGATGTTACCGATGCAGTGGTTGATGGGGATAATACCCTCGAAGTTAAGGTCGTTAACCTCATGATTAACCGGATGATCGGCGATGAACAACTTCCCGAGGACAGTGAGCGTAACGCAAACGGGACGCTGAAAAAATGGCCGCAATGGCTTGAGGATGGAAGGCCCAGTCCAACCGGACGGTTTACCTTCACCAGCTGGAGATTATGGCAGAAGGGTTCTGCTCTTCAGCCATCCGGATTGCTCGGGCCGGTGACCATACAAACCGTTCTTCTGATAGATTTTTAAAAATTACCTATGAAAGATGAAAAATGTTCCTGCGGAGGGAATTGCAATCCGGGGATCGACCGTCGCGATTTTTTGCGCATCACGGGTGTGGGTTCCCTCGGATTGTTCGCCGGATTGCCCGTAATGGCCGGCCCTTTTAAAAATACCGACTTTCAGGACCTTGTTCCGGTGGATAAAAAGCTGAGCCCGGAATGGGTTAAAAGTCTTTTTGAACGTGGTGTGCCTCAGGTATATAAAGGGGAAGAATTGAAGTATATCGGCATGCCTGTCGGAGGTATTTGCACTGGACAAATGTACCTGGGCGGCGACGGGAAGCTCTGGCAATGGGATATATTCAACAAAAGAATGTCGACCGGCGATGCCCACTATGCCCACCCGGTGGAGGCAAATTCTTCAGTTGAACAGGGTTTCGCCATTACCATCAAATCCAAGGGAGCAACGGAAACCTTTAAACTCGATAAAACCCGGTTTCCCGAGGTTACTTTCCGCGGTGAATATCCGATCGGCATTGTTGATTATCATACTGGGCGGCGCGTAGAGACAGATAATAATCTGTCTCTACCGGCGGTGACCCTGGAGGCATTCTCCCCCTTTATCCCGCTTTCGGTTGACGAATCAAGCCTTCCGGCTACCATTATGCGCTTTACCCTGAAGAATAATTCCGACGAACCGGTTGAAGCCACCCTTTTCGGATGGCTCGAAAACGCTGTTTGCAGAACCAGCGCCGGATCCGACGGAATGCGCAAAAACACGATCATTCATAAAAAAGATTACAGTTTTCTTAATTGTTCAGTAGAGAAATTAACCGGACCAAAACCTTCAAAACGACCTGATATTCCGTTTGAGGATTGGCATGAGGATACATACGCGGGCTGGACGGTTGAGGGTAATGCTTTTGGAACCGGTCCGGTCAAAAAATCAGATATCCCCGGTTATCAGGGGGATGTTGGCGGTGATACCGGCCGGGTGGTTAACTCCCATGCATCGGCAGCCACTGCTGCCGAAGTGGGGAGCCGTGATACTGCAACCGGAATACTGACCAGCAAATTTTTCAATATCGAGAGAAAGTACATCAATGTTTGGATCGGGGGCGGCAATCACAAGGATAAAACCTGTTTTAATGTTTTGGTAGATGGAAATGTTGTCCGTTCCGTTACCGGGATGAACGATAATAAAATGTCGTTGCAAAGTTTGAATGTCAGTGATCTGGCGGGAAAAGAAGCCTGTATTAAGATCATTGATACCGAGACCGGAGGCTGGGGAAACATCGGAGTCGGACGGATCACCTTCAGCGACGAGCCGGCCCGGACCGAAGAAATGGAAAAAATGCCGGACTATGGCACCATGGGCCTTGCATTGTTGGGCGAATCAGCCAATTATGCTGTTGCCGAAACTGAGAACAGCGGATTGGGCGGAAACCAGAGAGTCAATGCTTCAGCAAGATTGGAAGATACGCTGATCGGGGCAATCGGCCGGATGATTACAATTCAAGCTGGTGAATCAGCTATCTTGACCTTTGCGCTGACCTGGAACTTCCCAAATCTGGTCAAACCGGGCAAAGGAAGATATTATGCCTCGAAATTCGTTAACGCCCGGGCAACGGCGGCTTATCTGGCCAAGAACCACATCAGGTTGTACAACCAAACAAAATTGTGGCGTGATACCTGGTACGATTCCACGCTGCCTTACTGGTTTCTCGACCGGACTTTTGCCAATGCTTCAACATTGGCCACTTCAACAGCCTTCCGGTTTTACGATGGTAAGTTCTGGGGCTGGGAGGGGGTGGGGTGTTGCGAAGGAACCTGTACCCATGTTTGGCATTATGAGCAAACCATGGGTCGCATATTTCCGGAACTGGACATTGTCCTCCGTGAAAAAACCGACTTTAATCCGCAAGATAGTTTCCGGGGCGATGGAGTGGTGGAATATCGGGGCAAGGGAAGCGGCGCTGCCATAGATGGTCAGGCCGGGATCATTCTCAGGAGCCTGCGCGATCATCAGATGTCGCCCGATAATGCCTTCCTCAAAAGGAACTGGCCCAAAATAAAAAATGCATTGGAATGGATGATCGCACAGGATGGTACGGAGAATGGTATCATCAAGACAAACCAGCATAATACCCTTGACGCCGAGTGGTTCGGTGAGGTCGCCTGGCTCAGCGGACTCTATCTTGCAGCGCTGAAGGCCGGGAAGGTTATGGCTGAGGAGATGGCCGACCTTGATTTTGCTGCCAAATGTAACCGGATACTCGAATCCGGCCGTATAAATTTCGTTGGCCGTATGTGGAACGGGGAGTACTTTATCCAGGTGGGCGACCCTGCCAAGGCCAATACCGTTGGATCGTATGATGGTTGTGAAATAGATCAGGTTTTAGGTCAGGGCTGGGCTTGGCAGGTGGGTCTGGGTGAAGTCCTTCCCCGCGAACAAACCCGGAAAGCCCTGAAATCGTTGTGGAAATACAATTTTACCCCGGATGTCGGTCCATTCCGCGAAGACCACAAACCCGGACGCTGGTACGCGATGGCCGGCGAAGCGGGCACCCTCATGTGCAGCTGGCCCAAAGGGGAGTCGAAACGTGTTACCACCAACTATGATTTCTACTTTAACGAGTGCATGAACGGTTTTGAACATCAGCTTTCCGGTCACATGATCTGGGAAAATATGCTGCTCGAAGGGTTTGCCATTGAACGGGCTATCCATGACCGGTATCATGCTTTACGCCGTAACCCTTGGAATGAGGTGGAATGCGGTGATCATTATGCCCGGTCGATGGCCAGTTATGGGGTGTTCCTGGCGGCATGCGGTTTTGAGTATCACGGACCGAAAGGCCACCTGGGATTTGCACCCCGGCTGACGCCTGAAAACTTTAAGGCGCCGTTTACGACCGCCGAAGGCTGGGGGACGTTTGAACAGAAGGCACAAGGCGCAAGGCTCAAGGCACAAGTAAGGATAAAGTATGGAAGATTGAAGGTGAAAAGTTTGTCACTGGCCGTGACGGGTGAAATGGACCCGGCAGCAATAAGGTTTGCGCTCAACGGTAAAGTCATTGAAGGACAACTATCTGTTAATCAAGGGAAAGGTCTGATTACATTAAAGGATGCCGCAGTGATTGAAGAGGGGGGAGAACTCACGGTCGAGTGCTGACACTTTATTCCGGGACAATTCTGATGGTCAATTTTGTATCGGAGTTAACCGGAATGAAAACCACCAGATCAGTTCCGCCAAGTTCCCGGTATATTCCCGTCCGGCAATCTTTAACCGGTTTTCCGTTTACAGTGACCCGTGATTTCTCGGAATTCCAATTCTTAATATAAAAAGCAGGATTACTGGCTGGCGATCTTTTGGAGGATTCTATGGTAAATTGAACCGGTTTCGATCCCTCTGACAGATTCTCTAACTGATAGCATCGCTGCGTCCTGTCGTATCCGTTGGATTGATAGGCACTTCCCTCTAATTTCAATTCCGGGGCATAAGCCCACGACCGACCAAAGCGGATTAATTCATCTATTTTCATCGTGTTCATTCCATACAGACCGTTCCAGAACTCGCGATCTGCCGTTTCATGTATCACCGGATCCGAAATCGGGAAACTGGAACAATGGGAGGGCTTATCCGAGGTACGCGTGGTCCGTCCGTCACAGCGCGCCTGGCCTACTGGAAAATGATTGCATCCCCTGGCTGCGTCATAGCCATCGAGATTCTCATAGCGGATAAACATCTCATTGCCGGGTTCAAAACAGATAAAAGGCTTGTTCTGTGATTTGAAATTATACTGTTGGATGGTCAGGGGGTACTTCTGACTCCAGTCGAACGGACCATATGGGGCGATATTCGGATTTTCAACGTAGGAAACTTTTCCGGTCTTGCCCTCATAATCCGCCGTGGTGGCAAAGTCAATCTCGAGAAGTTCCGAAACTTTTTGTCCCGGATGCAGTAAAGCCAGCGTTTCCTGGAATTGCCGCGGGTTACCCAGCGTACCCTTTTTCCAGGAAACCTTTCGGATAGCCGTCCCATCAGGATAGATATAGTAATACTCATCAACCCAGCATTCCCAGCCTGTTTTGGGATCAATCCGCCACGTGTGGTCGTTTGAACTCACCGGGGCATATCTCCAGTGAACTACAACACGGGCATCTGTATTCTCAATGATCCTGACATGGGAAAATCGACAATGCCGGTCCTGCATGTGCTCAAAACACCCTTCACTGTCGGCGGAACCAACGCCCCAGGCCTCAACACTCTGGTCCGACATCCAGTTCTCATTTTCTGATACCCACGATGCACCATACCGGATCCCGCGCCAGAATATCAGTTTAACAGGTGATTTTTCAAAACAAACAACAATGTCAGGGTCCTGATCCACCGGCCATAGATTATCCCAGCCCGGATAATATTTGAGCTTTGTATAAAAGGCCCCAAAATGTCTGGGATTTTTTTCAATTGTGGGTAGTCTGCGCGCTTCAATTTCCGGTGCAGTAGGCGCCAGTTCGGCAAATTTGTTTTTAACCTGATTGTCGGTCAAGGCGGTATTATAGACTTTCACCTCATCAATGATCCCATCCAAACCAAAGTATTGCGCTACGGTTCCCCAGGTCCTGTGAATATCAGATGGTTTGCCTGGAACGGCGACCATCCCCAGAACAAAGTCGGATTGAGTTGCGGTACAAGAGCCGCTGATTTTTATGCTGCTCTTTAATTCCCCGTTGATATAGAGGGTCATATCGGTGTTTGCCCGGTACACTCCGACGATATGCATCCATTTCCTGAGTGGAAGGGCATCCCGTTCACTCGTGCAGGAGATCCATTGTTCGCCAATGGCACATTCAAGGGCAGCCTGCCCCAATGGCCCGACCATTAACCGGTAACCTTTAACCTCATTTGATTCCGAAGTCAGGATCGGGCACCAGTTCCACGGATATTCCCCGAGGGCAATCCATGCCTCCACTGTGATTTCTTTAAGCCCCTTGAGCGGTTTTGTACCGGTTCCTTTCATGCAGGCGGTAAATCCGTCGAGCGTCAGGCCAGCACCTTTAACTCCGGCCGCAGTTCCGAAATATCCTTCAAGAGTATCCGACTTGCCACCAATGGATTCAACTGTTTTTCGGTTTTCCATTTTTTCAAAATTCCAGTGAATCAGAGGATTCTGTGCGGACGAACCGGTAAATTGTCCAGCTAGAATAATTGAAATGAGAATAGCCGATATCTTTTTCATGTCCTGATTTTTTTATTAAGGTAAAGATACCGGATTTGAATACCGGAACTACCGCTTACTTTAACAGTTGTGGATAGTATTTTATCCGTAAAGCCCGATTAAGGAAGATCACGCTTTATCCGGCTGCCGGATGGCATTTAGGTGAAAACCGGGATCTTATTTTGAGATTTTATTTATCAATGGGGTAATCAGTTCTTTCTTCAGTTCATCCTTCAGTGCATTCAGTTTATCGAAATTGAATTTCCTTTTTGAATCCCTGAGAATCCAGAAGATCACACCGCTGATTAAGGCTGCAAAAAAACACCAGACTGAAGTCAGGAATTGCGTAAAGAATATGGCAGTCACCGCGCACGATAAAAACATTAATACAGCCAGGAGATGGGTTCTTTGAATGCTCGAAATAAACAACGGGGTGATCGTCACTATTAAATAAATGGCAAAGGCTGTCATGGCAAGCGATTTGGGAAACTCAGAAATATACTGAATGTGATAACCTGCAATTTCGGGGGTTACCGAAAAGTTTATCAGACAATAGGTATAGTACAACGACAATGTAATACCTGCCAGTAAAAAAATCCGTAATATCTTTTTCTTTTTTTTCTTTTCCTCCATCAAAAGGACCGACAATGGAATGATTGAAGGCCAGAGAATATCCGCCATGACCAGAAAAAGATAAGTACTGAATTTTAAAAGATTTTCATGTCCGGGATGTGCGAGCGTCAGCCATAAGATTCCTTCGTTAACCTGCTGGATACCAAAGAATATGGGAATTAGCGCAAATAGAAGCTGCGAAGGTTTATGAACTCTGGTCACGGTGGCAACACCAATGGCAGAGATAATAATCCCCCCTGCAAAACTTGCTTCAGCTGAAAAACACATTTTTTCTGGAATCAAATATTCCTAATGATACACCTATTAATCGATTAACTTACAAAAAAGTATCTTAAATTGTTAACAAACCTTGATGTACCTAATGATATCCGGATTAACTTGATACCCGAACGGGACAATCAATACTCATCCAAAATGAAACTGAAAAAAGAAGTGTTACTTTATGCAATAGTCTGTCTGTTAATTATTTGCATCAGTCCGGCCTGTAAAAGCAAAAAAACGGATATGGTATTTCCGCCGCTTTCCGCTGAATTGTTTGCGAATCCGCCGCTCGAAGCACGGCCGGGAGCTTTATGGCCCTGGCTCAACGGTTATGTCGACCGGAAACAACTGGTTTATGAACTCGAACAGATGAAAGCAAAAGGGATGCGCGGAGCGATCATGTGGGATATCGGTAGCCTTGCCGATCCGTTGAAAATGATCCCGGTGGGTCCTGCCTACCTAGGTGAGGAATCTCTTAAAAGCATTCATCTGGCTATGGATGAAAGTAAACGGCTCGGACTCGAAGTGGGCATGTTCGCTTCGAGCAGCTGGAATGCCGGCGGTTCCTGGATAAAACCTGAGGATGCCAGCAAATCCATCATATCCGGGGAAATGACCATTCGTGGACCTGTTGATTATAATGATACTTTGCCGATACCGCCGGGGATGACAAAGTATTTTTATGAAATTGGGGTATATGCCGTTCCGCAGGTTTCAGGTCAACGTGTTGTCAGTAAGTCAGATATAATAAATATTTCCAGCAGGTACAATGGCAGGATCCTGTCCTGGAAAGTGCCGGAGGGTGAATGGAAAATCATAAGGTTTATCTGCAACAACACCGGACAGCCGCTGATGTGTCCCAGCCCTAATTCGAACGGACTGATAATTGATCACCTGAGTGCAGCTGCAGCAGAAAAGCATATCTCATTTATGATAAATGCAATAAAGGGGAATCGGACTGATTTTGGCGGATTAACGACTTTTATGCTGGATAGCTATGAAGTGGATCCGGCCAATGACTGGACATCTGGCTTCCTCCCGGAATTCAAAAAAATGTTCGGATATGATCCCCTGCCTTTCTTACCTGCTCTTTCCGGAATCATTGTTGATAATGAAGATATTACACGCCGCTTTCTTCACGATTACCACAAAGCCGTGGGTGAAATGCTCTTCCGGAATCATTTTGTAAAAGAGAAGGAAATCCTTAACGCAAATGGACTCAAGCTCCTCGCTGAAGCCGGTCATGGCGGATATGCAAGAACCGATGCGCTTAAAGCTTTGGGAGTGGCAGATATTGCCATGGGAGAATTTTGGAATGGCAGCGAGTTCTGGGTCACAAAAGAGGCCGCAAGTGCTGCCCATATCTATGGTAAAAAATTGGTCAATGCGGAATCATTAACCGGCTGGCGTGCCTGGAAGGACGGTCCAGCCCATTATAAAAGATTGTTTGATGTGGCTCTTTGTGAAGGACTTAACCAGGTTACTTTTCATACTTTCACACATAATCCGACTGAAGCCGGATTGCCTGGTTTCGTATACCATGCCGGTGAACATTTCAATGTCAACACAACCTGGTGGGAATTTGCAGGACCCATGCTGAAGTACATGTCGAGGGCCAGTTATATGCTCCAGCAAGGACAATTCGTGGGCGACCTTTGCCTCTATTACGGTGATCAGGCACCCAACCTGGTTCCGCCACGAAGGATCGATCCGAACCTGGTCAATAAGTACGATTCCACTCAATGCGGCCATTGCGATCAGTTGAAACCGGTTAATACCACCGGCCTGGGTAAAGGGTATGATTATGACTATGTGAATGAGCAGGTTATCCTTGAAAGAATGGATTTTGCCAATGGTGAACTCACGTTGCCAAAAGAATTGACCTACCGGATCATGGTTATCCCTGATAAAACCGCCATTTCACTTCCTGTACTGAAAAAGCTGGAAAAACTGATCCGGGCCGGGGCTGTCGTATTTGGTCCGAAACCGCTGCAATCAAACAGCCTGATCAATTTTCCGGCTTGCGATAAAGAGGTCAGCCGGCTGGGCGAAAAGATATGGGGCGATTGCGACGGGGTAAAGGTCACCTCGCATAGTTACGGAAAGGGAAAGGTGTACTATGGACTGCCGCTCTGGAAAGTGATGAAGGACATCGGTGTTGACAGGGATTTCGATGCACGGGGTTTTGATAATTCGGATCAGCATATCGATTATATTCACCGCCGGACCAGTGAAGAGGATATCTATTTTGTATCCAACAGCGCGCTTGCCTGGCAGAAATTTACCGCCCGCTTTCGTATTTCTTCAGATAAGGTTCCTGATCTCTGGATGGCCGATGATGGAACCATCGAGCCGGCAAAAGTGATTGAGTCAGGACCGGAATTTACAACCCTGGAGCTTGACCTTCCGCCCGCCGGTTCTGTATTTGTCGTTTTCAGGCCTAAAGATAGGATGATGGCCACCAGCCAGGGAAATGGAATAATTCCACTGCACGAAACCTTTACTGCTGCTGTTGCCACCCCTGATTCACCATGGCAACTGACTTTTCAGAAGGGAAGGGGAGCACCTGCTGAACCGGTCAGGAATGAATTGGGCGACTGGACTCTCTCACCGGTTGACGGCATCAGGTATTTTTCGGGGACCGCTAATTATAAAACAATCCTGGAAATTCCTGATTCATTGATGAATCCTTCGAATCCCCTATTCCTCGATTTAGGGGAAGTCAGGGAGGTGGCGGTAGTTAAAATCAATGGTATCACTGCAGATACATTGTGGAAGCAACCCTATATAACCCCGGTTTCGAAATTTATCAAAGCCGGAAGGAATGAGATTGAAATTGACGTAACTAACCTTTGGCACAACCGACTGGTTGGCGATGCCGGAAAGGAAGGGACCGACCGGGTCACACGCACGAATATTCAAAACAGGTACCGGAAAAATATGCCGTTGATTCCTTCCGGGTTAATAGGGCCGGTAGTCTTAAGAAAATAAAAGTAACCTTAAACCTTGACCAACCATGAAGAAAATCGTATTGACCCTCTTCGCCGGGTTCCTCCTGATTCCAATCGGAACCTTGCAATCACAGAATAAAACAACCTTTCCCGTTCCCGAAAGGGGTTTTATCAGCTCAACGCCGGGAGAGACCTGGGAGCAGGGACTGATCAGCGGAAATGGACTCATGGGAGCCAACATGATGAGCCAGCCGCTTGATGAAACTATCATTTTTACCCATGCAGGCCTGTTCTTACCGCAAGGACCGCCAATCATGCCGCGCGACCAGTCGGCACGGCTGTTCGAAATCCGGAGGCTGATCGACCAGGGACTTTATAAGCAGGCGGCACAATTGCAATTTGAATTATCGGGCCAGGAAGATTTTATGTACCCCGATCCTTTTGTGCCCGCGTTCGACATGGGAATTAAAATGAACAGCGAAAAAATAATCAACGATTATGTAAGGTCGGTTAATTTTCAAAATGGCGAGAGCACGGTGCACTGGTCGGATGCGAACGGAACCTATGAAAGGAAACTGTTCGTTTCACGGGCGGATGGACTGGTAGTGATGAAGATATCCGGATCCAGAAAGGGGATTCTGAATTGTGAACTGAAGCTAAAACGCACAGTACCCAGTAATAGGCTGAATTACAATTATATTGAAGGCTCGATGGAGGTTGCATCCACTCATATTTCGAATGTCAAAATTGCAGCCGAAGGTGATTACCTGAGTTTCAAAAACAGCTATGCCAAGGCCTATCCCGGAAGCATTCATGCCCTGGAGGGATTGGCCTGGGTTGATGTGCGGGGTGGTAATAAAACTACGAATCGTGATAATTTGATTGTCACGGGGGCTGATGAGATCCTGATCCTGCTGGATATCGAATTGCTTTATGATCCTGATAAATCGATGATGGATGCCATGAAAAAAACCATGGGATCAGTCAGTCATGACTACCAGACTTTGCTCGACCGCCATGCCGTGATCCATGGAGGTATGTTCAACCGGATGAAAATCGATCTGGGAGGGGGTAAAGATCACAAGCTGACCACGGAAAGACTATTTGAGCTTTCGACCAATGATCATCTGAATGAGGCACTCATTGAAAAGGAGTTCGATGCAGGGAGATACAATATCATCTCCTGCACCGGGAAATATCCTCCGGTTCTCCAGGGGATCTGGGCTGGCACTTATGTTCCCGATTGGGCCAGTGATTTTACCCACAACGGTAACGTGCCTTCGGCGATTTCCAGCATGCTGATGGGCAATTACCCTGAGCTGATGCTGGCCTACACCTCCTATATCGAATCCATCGTGCCATGGCTAGAAATCAATGCAAAAAATATGTTTGGAGCCCGCGGTGTCGTATTGCCTTCAAGATCAACCACTAATGGATATAACAATGCGTTGGTGTCGGATTTTGCCGGTGGATTCTGGGTGGCAGGTGCCGGCTGGGCAGCTCACTTTTTCTATGATTACTACCTGTATACCGGCGATAAAAAATTCCTGGCCGAACATGCTCTTCCTTTTATGGTTAAGTGCGGGTTGTTTTTTGAGGATTACCTCTATGAAGGCCCCGATGGAAAATCTATCTTTTCACCCTGCCAATCTCCTGAGAACACGCCGGGCAATTCAAATTCGCAGGGAACATTTAACGCAACAATGGATGTGGCGGTCGCAAAAGAATTATTCAACAATCTGATATCCGCCTCCCGTGAGTTGGGAGTTAATAAAGAAAAGCTGGCTTTATGGCAAAAAATGCTGTCCAAAATGCCTGACTATATGATCGATGAAAACGGAATGATCAAGGAGTGGCTTACCCCGAAGCTGGCCAATAATGATGCCCATCGTCATTCCTCGCAGCTTTATGCACTATTCGACGGATTACCCGCTGAAATTGCCTCAAATCCAGTGTTGATCGAAGCATTCCGGAAGAGTATCAATTATAAATTGGAGAAACACTGGAAGGGAAAGGGATCTGGCTTTATGTCATTTGGGTTGGTACAGCTGGGACAGGCAGGTGCAAGTCTCGGTGATTCCGCAATTGTTTACGAATCCCTTAAACATATGGTTAATCGATTCTGGCTGAATAATATGGCTTCGATGCATAATCACAAAAGCCTGTTTAATATGGATATAAGTGGCGGGATGCCGGCTGTGATCATAAAAATGCTCGTATCGTCGGATCCCGGTAAGATAAAACTGCTCCCGGCCCTCCCTTCCGCCTGGCCGACCGGAGAGATCAGAGGGGTATTGTGTCGTGGGCAGATTGAAATCAACAGCCTAAAATGGGAGAAGAAACTCGTAAAAGTCAGCCTGGTTTCCGGCAGGGACCAGGCGATCACCCTGGAGACCCCCGGTAGAAGCCAGAAAATTTCGCTCGTGGCAGGCAAGGAAACAACCGTTGAGATTAATCAATAAATTGATAATAATTGGAATTGAGAGTCATGAAGAAACTATTCATTCTAACCGTAACCATCGTTCTCTGTTCGCTGTCGCAGCTTGCCGGACAACAAACCGGAGTTTCGAAAAGTATTGACAGCAAAAGTTTCAGCCCTTCAACCCTGCTCTGGTACGAAGCTCCGGCAAAACTATGGGAAGAGGCGCTTCCGGTTGGTAACGGCCGGCTCGGCGCCATGGTATTCGGTAAAAATGGCGAAGAACGGATACAGCTGAATGAAGAAACGTACTGGTCCGGCGGACCTTACTCAACAGTGGTTAAAGGCGGATATAAAGTCTTGCCACAAATCCAGAAAATGATCTTCGAGGGAAACCCCATTGGCGCACATAAGCTGTTTGGCCGGAACCTCATGGGATATCCGGTTGAACAAATGAAATATCAGGGAATCGGGAACCTGCACCTGTTCTTTGATAACGAAAAAGAGGTGACCGGTTACAAAAGGTGGCTGGATCTGGAAACCGGAATGACCGGGGTGGAATACTCGGCCAATGGGGTGAAGTTCTACCGTGAAGTTTTTGTATCCGTTCCCGATCAGGTCATCATAGTCAGGATGACAGCCGACAAGCCTGGAAGTATTTCATTCCGTGCCAGTTTGCGCGGGAACCGCAACCAGGCTCACTCAAATTACGCGACCGATTATTTCAGGATGGATGAGGCGGGAAAAGACGGGTTGATGGTCAACGGGAAATCTGCCGATTATCTGGGTGTGACCGGTGCCTTGAGGTACCGGGTGCAGCTGAAAGCCGTTCCGGAAGGCGGCACCTTGAGGTTGGATGAAGCCGAAATGTTGATCGACAAAGCCAATACCGTTACCCTTTATATCGTGGCAGCTACCAATTTTGTCAATTACAAGGATGTAAGCGCCGACCAGGTTTCCAGGGTCGAAAAATACCTGTCCGGCTTGCAGGGCAAATCTTATCAGGCCATTCAAACGGCTGCAGTGAAAGATTATCAGGGTTTATTCAACAGGGTAAGGCTTGACCTGCCGGTTACAGATAATTCGTGGCAGCCGACAGACAAGAGGATGACCGGGCTTGCTGCAACCCCTGATCCGAGCCTTGCTTCCCTTTGTTACCATTTTGGACGTTACCTGCTGATCTCCTCTTCCCGTCCGGGAACCGAACCTGCCAACCTTCAGGGTATCTGGAATGACAACATGAACCCGAGCTGGGATTCAAAATATACCACCAATATAAATACCGAGATGAACTACTGGCCTGTCGAATCCGGTAACCTTCCGGAGTGTGCCGGGCCACTGATCCGGATGGTCAGGGAACTGACCGATCAGGGCACGCAGGTTGCCAGTGAACATTACGGTGCCCGGGGCTGGGTATTTCATCAGAACACGGATATATGGAGGGTAGCAGCCCCCATGGATGGTCCCACCTGGGGAACTTTTACCGTTGGCGGCGCCTGGCTGACCACCCACCTGTGGGAACATTACCTGTATACCATGGACCGCAATTATCTGAAGGATATTTATCCGGTAATCAAAGGATCAGTGGAATTTTTTATGGATTTTCTGGTTCCGCACCCCAATGGCAGGTGGCTGGTTACCAATCCTTCCAACTCACCGGAAAATCCTCCGAAAGGTCCAGGCTATAAATACTTTTTCGATGAGGTGACCGGCAGCTATTATTTTACCACCATATGTTACGGTTCATCTATGGATATGCAGATTTTGACTGACCTGTTCGGTTATTACGGTGAAGCCGCCAATGTTCTGGGAGTCGATCAGGAATTTGCCGCGAAAGTGGCAGCTGCCCGGACCCGACTTGTCCCACCTCAGATCGGGAAAAACGGCATGCTCCAGGAATGGTCGGAGGATTATGAACAGATGGAGGATAAGCATCGTCATTTCTCCCATATGTACGGATTGTATCCGGGCAATGTGCTCTCAGCTAAAAGGACCCCACAACTGGTAACTGCCATTAAAGCCGTTCTGGAACAGCGAGGTGATGGCGGAACCGGATTCTCACGCGGCTGGAAAATGGCCCTCTATGCACGTTTGTATGATGGTGACCGTGCTAACAGGATTTTTAAAGGATATATCAAGGAACAGGCTTATCCGCAACTTTTTGCAAAGTGCTACACTCCTTTGCAGGTGGATGGTTCACTGGGTGTCACCGCCGGAATAACCGAGATGCTGATGCAATCGCATGAAGGAATGATCGATCTTTTGCCAGCCCTGCCGACAGAGTGGGGCGCCGGCCGCTTCAAAGGGGTTTGTGCCCGGGGTGCGTTTGAGCTTGACATGAACTGGAAAGATGGAAAAATCACCAGCGTCGAGGTCCTCTCCAAAGATGGCCAGGTATGCCGAATTAAAACCGGATTGAAAGCGAAAGTAAAATCCAATGGTAAAACCATAAAATCCAAGTGGTTAAATGACGGATCTATTGAGTTTGCCACGTTGAAAGGCACTCGGTATCTGATTGCAGGGTGAAGCCATGGTAACAATCGGCCATCAGGCAAATTGCGCTTGCTGGTGCTTGTTCATGACCTGGTCCTTGTATTCCGATGGGGTGAGCCCGGTATGCTGCCTGAAATGGCGGTGAAAATTCGAGCTGTTATTATACCCGCAGGAAAAGAACGTCTCGGTGACGTTGAAATTTCCATTGGATAACATCTTACATGCCTGATTGATCCTGACTTCGATAAGGAATTGGGAAAATGTCTTATTGGTGCGCAGCTTGAAAAAACGGCAAAAAGCAGTTGGCGTAAGGTTGATGAGCGCTGCAACTTCGTCAAGCGTGATTCGTTTTTCGAAATTCCTGGAAATATAATCGAAAATCTTTTTGAGTTTGAGATTGTCTTCCTTGCCGTGAACATGCGGAATGCTCGATGAAATGAATTCAAAATGGGGATTACAGGAAATCAAATCGAGGATTTTCATGAAAAGGATGATGCGTGGAACCTGATTAAGTTTGACCAGTTGTTTCAGATCGTCACCGATGCTTTTTGCTTTTCCATTTTTAATCCTGATGCCAAATTGTGCCTGCTCCAGGAATTCCTCGATCTTGGCTGTTTCAGGAATCTGTGTAAAAACACTGTGAAAGGTGTCTTTCGAGAAGAAAATCGAAATTGCTCTAACATGGAGACGACTGTCCTGTTCGTAATACTCTTTCCCATGAAGTAACGCGTGGGGGGTGTTTTTTCCAATCAGCAAAAGGTCGCCCTCGCTGAATTCTTCCAGCTTGTCGCAAACCATGATCACGCCGTGGCCTTCGAGGATATAGGTAAGCTGGCACTCTTCATGATAATGGACCGAATCGTAAAAATAAGGCAGGTCCCAAGATTCCACCCTGATGGTTTCCTCATTGAGACGTGGCACTTTGAAGCAGATCGGGTCCATTTCTCTCATTACCTAATAAATTTAAATACAGCCGTATAAAACTATTACCTCAAATATATGTTCTTTTAAATTTCATTACAAAATTAAATCAGCGAAATTTTCAACAAACCAATTGGATTGTTAATAAAATGCTGGAATAATGCTACTTGTGGATGGTCAGGCTAAGGTTGAGAATTTCCTGAAGTACCATGGCCAGTGCGCCATACATGGCCGAATGCCCGGGATGGCTGGCAGGCAGGATATTATATTTTGTCGACCGGTGGTCGAAAACATTTTCCTCAATGACCGGCTTGAGCGTGTTCCAGAAAATGGGCCCGTTCAGACTGACCCCTCCGCCCAGTATGATGGCTTGAGGATTGAAAATGTTTAATAACCCGGCAATGGCGCGGCCGAGGTAACCCATGGCCTCTGAGAAAACATTAATGGCGAGCGGGTCACCATTGGTGGCTGCTTCAGCAACATGACGGGCTTCCAGTTCCTGCGAAGGGATCCGGTGCAAAATGCTGTCCCCGTCATGCTCCAAGGCGATTCTGGCCCTCTGGGCAATGGCATCACCGGAGGCATAGGCGGTCAGACAATTCTTTTTGCCACAGGTACAATATACTTCTTCATCTCCTTTTACAGGTATGTGCCCGAATTCCCCTGCCATCCCGTCGGTACCGTAAAAAAGTTTCCGGCCGATCACAATCCCGGCGCCGATCCCGTAACCCACGTTGATGCAAATGAGATCATCGAATCTTGGACCGGTACCAAAGGTCAACTCACCAAGGGCCATCGCGCGGGAAACATTATCGAAATACACCGGAAAAGGTACATTCGCCTGCATGAAATGCCTCAGCTCAATATTACGCCAGTTGAAAGCAGGTGAATATTCGACAATCCCCGTACTCAGGTTGATGATACCTGCAACCGCCATTCCCACTCCGATGATATGATCCGAGTCGACAAGTTTGGTATTGGCTAGGTTAAGGATGACCTGCACCACTTTGTTTAAAACATATTCAGGTTCCTTATGGGATTCCGTAACCACCTCAATCTCCTTGATGGTCTCAAATGAGAGGTTGGTGAGCACCCCGCGGATATAGGTGGTGCCAAGATCGATCCCGATCAGATAGTGGCTTCTCCCGTTAAAGTATACCGGTTTAATGGGTCGGCCCTTTGCGGTTGCAATGGGCTGGCGTTCGGCAAGAAGTTCCTCTTGTATCAGGGAATCCACGAGTCTCGATACGGTGGCCGTGCTTAATCCGGTCCGTCTGCTGATCTCCAACCTTGAAATATCACTTTCTTTCCATACTGAATTGAGCACCATTGATTTGTTGTGCTTGGTCTGATCAGCATTGCTCAGTTTTTCGGTCTTGTTTCGATTCATCAACTTCAATTATCGCTTGCGAAAGTATAAAAAAAAGGCCGCGGATTCTTGCGGCCTTTTTTCAGCCAATCTTAAAATGTTTAACCAAAACAAATGAAAAGATTCTGGTTTAAAGATAAATCGATTGTTTTCCTGTCATCACAATGATTTTAGCGCAAATGGATTGTATCTTATCCGCTTGCAAAATAAACAGTCAGGATAATCGAGTCTATTATAAATCGCCGGGTTAACATACAGACCAAATAAGTTAACATGGTACTGTGATCCTATCAAAATGCCTTATATATTCGGAAATGTTCCGTAATCAAAAAACTGATGCACCCATTTAATGATATTAATGATTCCATAAAAATCCTGGATTCATCTTTCATAAAAAACAAAATTCCGATGATCAAGGCTATTGGCCTGATGGAGACCGCTTTCCGAATATTATCGGAAAAATCTGCATACATACCGCCGCGAGTGGTCATGACCACACCTGATGACTCCATGTCCATCTTTTTCAAACCGGCTTTCCTGAAAAGGTATAACAGGATGAGTGTAAAAATCCTTACCCAGATAATCGCCAATGAAAATCCGGAAATTCCAACGATCAAGGGAATGGTGATGCTTCTGGATATGCTCAACGGTGTGGTTCTGTCGATTGCCGACGGAACAAGCATTACCGCCCTGAGAACAGGTGCAGCCTCAGGTATCGCTACCTCTTTGCTCGCTAATCCTGATGCTGGTTCGGTGGCTTTATTCGGATGCGGTGCACAGGGACGAACTCAATTGGAGGCTGTGATGGCCGTCAGGCAGGTTGAAAAAATATACTTGTTTGATTTATCCGACGGTCAGGCTGCCAGCCTGGCGAACGACATCCGCCTCCGGTATTCTGCCGGTTGCGAGATCAATCCTGGTCTGGGTATTCTCAAGAATACGGATATCATCTGCACCGCAACACCGAGCCGTAAACCTCTGTTCGGCGTGCAGCACTTAAAACCAGGTACCCACATCAATGCCGTCGGCTCCTATCGTCCAGATATGCAAGAGCTTGACCCTGAACTTTTCAAGACTGCCCTGACTTTTCTGGATGATGCCCCGGCCTGTATTGCTGATTCCGGAGATCTTTTGAATCCCCTGCATTCCGGAATTATCCTTGAATCCGACATCAAGGGTGAACTGGGCCAGCTGATATCAGGAGCGGTATCCGGCAGACAGAACCATGACGACATAACTGTTTTCAAATCAGTTGGAAATGCCATTCAGGACTTCATCATTGCCAATGAGGCCTATGATATTTCCCGGAGTCTTGAAACCATTCAGAGTATCAATCTGAATTCCTGATATAATTTGAGAAATTTGCAGATCATTGTTTAATACCCTTTTAAAATGACACGAAAATTCCTGCTTTTCATTCTTTTGACCGGCCTGTCGCTGTCTTCCTATACGCAGGACAGGCAGGAACTTACATTCGACGACCAGTTTAACGGAACCTATTCGGCGAAAGGCTTTGGTCCGGTTCGCTGGACCGATGGAGGCAAAGGTTATACCGCCCTCGAACCATCAAAGGATATCAAGGGCAGGGATATTGTCCTGTATGAATCTTCGACCGGTACCCGCACCACGCTCGTTAAAGCATCTGAATTGATTCCCGAAGGCAGGCAAGTGCCACTGGGGATATCCGATTATATCTGGTCCGACGATGCCAGTAAATTGATGATCTTTACCAATACCCAGCGGGTTTGGAGATATAACACCCGGGGCGACTATTGGGTGCTCGACCTGAAAACGCGCAAGCTAAAGCAGCTGGGTGGGGGGTTGAAACCTGCAACGCTCATGTTCGCTAAATTCTCACCCGATGCCTTATATGTTGCCTATGTGAGCGAACAGAATATCTATGTTGAACATCTTGAGAAAGGTACCCTTCGGCCCCTGACTGCCGATGGCGGAGGACATATCGTGAATGGTACATTCGATTGGGTGTACGAGGAAGAGCTGGATTGCCGCGATGGATTCAGGTGGAGCCCCGACAGCAAGAATATTGCTTTCTGGCAGCTGGATACCGAGGGGATCGGAACCTTTTATATGATCAATAACCTCGATTCCATCTACCCCAAACTGATACCGATACCCTATCCGAAAGTGGGTACGACCAATCCGGCAGCTAAAGTTGGAGTGGTTTCGGTTCTTGGCGGCGCACCGAGATTATTCAATGTCCCCGGCGATCCGCGGAACCATTATCTGGCCCGCATGGAATTTGCCGCCAATAGTGATGAGGTTATGATACAGCAGCTTAACCGGCTTCAGAATACCAACAAGGTGATGCTGGGTAATATCCACACGATGGAATTAAAACCGATCCTGATTGAAACCGATAAGGCCTTTCTGGATATACAGGATGATACTCAATGGATGCAGGGCGGTAAGTTTTTTACCTGGAGCAGTGAACGCGCCGGATGGCAGCATCTTTACGTAATCTCACGCGATGGAGCCCAGGTTCGCGATGTGACTCCGGGGAATTTCGATGTGATCAGTATTCAATGTATTGATGAAAAGGGCGGTTATGTATATTTTATTGCATCTCCCGATAACCCGATCCAGCGGTACCTTTATCGCAGCAAACTGGATGGGAAAGGTAAACCCGAACGAATCAGCCCGTTGAACCAGCCGGGTCAGCATGCCTACCAGGTATCACCGGATGCCAGATATGCCATACAGACCTACTCCAACGTGTCGACCCCCAATACGATCGGTTTTGTTTCCCTGCCTGCTCACAAGCTTATCAGGGTGCTTGAAAGCAATGATCAGCTTAAGACCCGTTTCGCAGCCCTGAAAATCCGTCCGAAGGAATTTTTCCGTGTATCGGTCGAGCCGGGTGTAGATCTCGATTGCTTCATGATCAAGCCCTACGATTTCGACCCGTCAAAAAAATACCCGGTGATTTTCAATATTTATGGAGAACCGGCCGGGGCTACCGTTCAGGACAACTGGGGTGGGGGCGACCTGTACAATCAATATCTTGCTCAAAAAGGCTACATTATCATGAGCGTGGATAACCGCGGGACCAAAACCCCGAGGGGCCGTGAATGGAGGAAGAGTATTTATCGCCAGATAGGTATCCTTGCCTCAAAAGACCAGGCAGCAGCCACAAAAGCCATTATAAGTAAATATCCGTTTGTCGATGCTTCAAGGATTGGCGTGTACGGATGGAGCGGCGGTGGTTCCATGACGCTAAACTGCATGTTCCGTTACCCGGAGATCTATAAAACCGGCATTGCCGTGGCTTTTATCAGCAACCAGAAATTTTATGATACCATTTATCAGGAAAGATATATGGGGCTGCCTGACGATAATGAGGAAGGTTACCGCGACGGGTCGCCCGTTACCTGGGCTAAAAATCTGGAAGGCAATCTCCTGCTGATCCATGGTTCCGGCGACGATAATTGTCATTACCAAAGTTGTGAAGTACTTGTAAATGAGCTCATAAAACAACAAAAAATCTTTTGCATGATGGAATATCCGATGCGTTCCCATGGTATTTACGAACGCGAAGGAACTTCCACGCAGTTGAGGAAATTGTGGACCTCCTGGTGGCTGGATAAATTGCCGGCAGGACCGAAATAACCATTCTCCCGCGTGATGGCGTGTAGAGACAGATTATGATCTGTCTCTACCGTACCCTCCGCAAGATGTCGTGAATTTCTAAATTCAAAATTGGTCATGGAATCTCA
Organism: Bacteroidales bacterium; assembly: GCA_041662065.1. Lineage (GTDB taxonomy): Bacteria > Bacteroidota > Bacteroidia > Bacteroidales > UBA12481 > UBA12481. Next base: position 113,429 of record JBAZTE010000004.1, read on the forward strand.
TAGCAGGATGCTATCGGCCGCCTCCCTTGCCCTCGCCGGACTCACCGGGTTGGTGGCCGGCTGTGCAAAGACCCAGGAGCAGCGGCCAAATATCATTTTTATTCTTACCGATGACCAGCGATGGGATGCGATGCATTGCGCCGGTAACGACATTATTTTTACGCCTAATATGGACCGGCTGGCTTCCGATGGAATCCGGTTCCCCAATGCTTTTGTCACCACTCCGATTTGTGCTGCCAGCAGGGCAAGCATTTTAACAGGACTTTACGAACGGACTCATGCTTATACTTTTACAAAGCCTCCCATAAAGCCGGACCTGCTGAAGGAGACCTACCCCTACCTGCTTAAAAAATCAGGTTATCATACCGGATTTATCGGCAAATTTGGAGTGAATGTCGAACCCGGATGGGCTGATTCACTATTCGATTACCGGAAAATGACAGCTTATCCTTACTGGAAAGAAATCAATGGCCGGAGGATACATCTAACAGATCTTCATGGTGAATATGCCAATGCTTTCCTCGATTCATGCAAGCCCGGCGAGCCATTTTGCCTGTCATTAAGCTTTTGGGCCCCCCATGCTGTCGATGAGAGCAAGGAGCAGTACTTCTGGCCTGAATGGTGTGACACATTGTATAAGAATGATGTGATCCCGGTACCCCGGACTTCAACGCCTGAAGTCTTTGAAGGCCATCCGGATTTTATCAGAAACTCTTTCAGCCGCGAGCGCTGGTACTGGCGTTTCGATACCCCTGAAAAATTCCAGGAAATGGTGAAGGGATATTACCGGATGGTCAGCGGTGTGGATGCTGTTATCGGCAGGATCAGGGAAAAGCTCAGGGAACGGGGTTTTGCTGATAATACGATTATCATTTTCATGGGCGACAACGGGTATTTTTTAAGCGATCGCCAACTGGCCGATAAGTGGCTCATGTACGAGCAATCGCTGCGTGTGCCCCTCATCATATTCGATCCGAGGGTTCCTGCAAAATTGCGTGGCAAAACCCCTTCAAATCCGGGACTGAATATTGATATCGATCCCACCATCCTTGATTTTGCCGGGATTAAAATTCCCGGATCCGCCCAGGGATTGAGCCTGGTACCCCTGGTTAAAGGCGTAACCATCGCCGACAGGCCATATATTTTATTTGAACATCTGTGGGATTTCGTGAGCATCCCCCAATCCGAATGCATACGGTCAGACCAGTATAAACTGATCCACTACCCGCAGCATCCTGGGTTCGATGAATTTTATGATTTTCAAAAAGATCCCGATGAAGTCCGCAATCTCATGAAGGATTCAGCTTACCGCCCTATGATAGGCCAATACAGGCAAAAACTCGATTCACTGATTAGTGTTTTTGGAAAGTGACGCTTCATGCGCACTTTGTCCCTCGATGCACTCTTGATCTTACAATTCAGCATTCAGAATTGGTCCTCGAATCTCAACATTCAATCTTCCCTACTTTATACTTCTATTTTAATGGCGGGTGATCCTTCCGGTAAATTCCTCAGAAAACTGCTCAGTTCCTGCGGCTTATTTGTTGAGAATGACAAAATTCGGCCTTTCTCCATGGTCAGGGTAACCATGTATTTTCCTCCGAAATTCATTTCGGTCTGGTAGGGACTCTTATGGGTACCGATTCCTTTCAATGATTTAAGCCCCTTGGGTTTCGCAAGTTCGATCTGGGTTATCTTGCTGAATGGTATCACTTTGTACTTATTACGGAACGGGGCTACTTTATATTCCACCGTATTCGATGTTATTCTGACATCAAGCCTGATAAAGAAAATGACTGCAGTGCCTATCGGCGCCAGCAAAAGTGTCAGCAGATATTTCCTTTCCTGCACGGGCATTGTGTTCCACTCGGTCTGGTAAACCATGAATGCGATAAAACCCATCATCAGGGTCACCCCTCCGAAAATCAGCAACCGCCAAACCGATGGGATGCTTTGTTCTTCGGTAAAATGTAATGAAGCCATAGCCGTTTATTATTAAATCATTGCCTAAAACAAAGATAGAATATTAATTTTGGGTTGTTTTAAGCTAATACCTGCATATTTCGATAAAGTAAGAATGTTGAGATTCCAATACAGAATTCCGAATGCCGAGTTGGAGATCCAAGTATTCTTGAAGGTGAAATTTCAACTTCAGGGTCACCTGAATCTCCTGCTCAGCATTCGGAATTCTGAATTGGAATCTCAACATTCTTACCTCAACCTCTAAACTCTAACCCCTAACCTCCCCATGAAATACCTCCCCTCACTCATCCTATTCGTCTCCATGATATCCTGCAAATCCCCCGATGCCCTCTGGATCATACAATCCCCTGCAGGTGAGAAGTATACAAAAATGGATACGACTGGAGCAACGGTTATTCCGAACGGCAGGTTAATCAAACCTTACGGACGCACCTTTCGAACCGCTCCGCATCCCTATGGTTTGTGCCTGAGCAGGGACGGACAAACTGCCGTCACGGCAAATTCGGGCACCAGCCCGTTGTCAATCACTATTTTACGCAACGTGCAATCAGATTATCCTGACATTCAGCAGGTTCCCCCGGGAGCCCAGACTGATAAAGGGGTCCTGGCCAGTGTTTTTATGGGATTGGCCATTACACCCGATAATCAAACGGTTTATGTATCAGGCGGACAGGAGAATAAGATTTATATGTTCGACCTCAAAACCGGTAAGGAATTGGGATTTATTGCTTGCGGCACAGTCACACCGGACCGGGATTTTTCACATGGCTATATTGGAGATATGACACTGAACAAAGCCGGCGACCGGCTCTATGCAGTTGATCAGATCAATTTTATCCTGCTGGTCATCGATCCGGTAAAAAAAGAGGTTTTGCACAGGGTCAATACAGGCCGCTACCCGTTTGGTGTTTGTCTATCGCCTGATGAGAAGAAAGTGTATGTGGCCAATGTCGGAATGTATGAATATACGAGGATAGCCAGCTTGAATAAGGACAGCCTCGACCAAACCTCCCTCGGATTTCCGGCATTCGCCTACCTGTCAGAGGAAGCCGAAAAGGGTATCCACAATGATTCTGTCAATATACCCGGTCTGGGCAAGCCCAATACAACCGAATCATTCTCAGTTTGGACCGTTGACGTCAGTGATCCGTCCAATCCCAGGGTAACCGCGAAAGCTAAAACGGGCAATCTTGTCGGTCAGATGCTGGAGGATTTTCCTGCAGTGGGTGGTTCCAGTCCGAATTCACTGGTGGCTACCGATGATTTTGTTTTTGTCAGTAACGGTAACAATGACAATATTTCCATTCTCGACACACGAACGGATACCGTTTTTCACACCATTCCCCTGATCCCTGATCAGCGCTTGCGCAGCTTTAGGGGAGTGATCCCTTTTGGACTCGCCGTTTCACCGGACCGGAAACGCCTGTATGTCGCTGAATCAGGAATTAATGCGGTGGCAGTGATCGATATTGCCGCGAAACAGGTGGTCGGGCATATTCCGGCAGGCTGGTTTCCCGCGAAACTTCAGGTAACGCCCGACGGGAAAAAGCTGGTTGTCTCCAATGCCAAAGGTTTTGGAAGCGGTCCAAACGGAGGTCCGGAATTCCTTAAGGGACCGGAAGGTACCTATATCGGCAATCTTATGAAAGGATCAGTTACCGTATTGGATATACCCTCCGACCGGAAACTTAAAAGTCTGACCAAAGAGGTCATTTCCATGAATTTTCTGATGGCGAAATCGACCGATCCTTCCTTTGCAACCCGCAAAGACAATCCGGTTCCCTTATACCCGGGATACTCAAAATCGCCAATTAAATACATTGTTTTTGTTTCCAAGGAGAACCGCACTTTCGATGAGATATTCGGTCAGGTAAAGGCCGCAAATGGCGAACCTTCGATGGCTCGTTATGGTGCAGGGGCCACCTTTACCAACAAAGCGAAAAATCCGGTCATCCAGAATGCAGACGTGATGATCAACCATCTTGCCCTGGCGAACCGCTTCGCCATGTCGGATAATTTCTATGTGGATTCGGATGTATCGGCCGACGGGCATCGCTGGTTGGTCAATACCTATCCGAATGAATGGGTGGAGGCAACGGTACCTGCCAGTTATGGCGGTAACCGTAATTACGTGGCAGCCTCAAAAGCTCCCGGAAATCTTGGTTTTACCGGTGCTGCCGGGGCCATTTACCCCGAGGATTATAATGAGGCCGGATCGATGTGGGACCACCTCGACCGGAACAAAATTCCATTTTATAATTTCGGATTTTCCATCATGTTCGAACCAGGTTCCTATCAGCCTGAATACAAGTACACCGGCATCCGGCACCTGGCAAACTTCCCGATGCCCGCCCCCCTGTTTGCCAATACGTCGAGGGAATATCCCACGTATAACATGGCCATCCCCGACCAGTTCCGCATCGATCAGTTCATCAAGGTTTATAACCAAAAATGGTTAATTGATAAAAGTGTCATCCCCGCGAAAGCGGGGACCGCTACCCTGACTCAGGATGTTGGATTTCCCTCCGTCATGACCATAATCGTTCCCAACGACCATGGTGCCGGCGAACGTCCGGAGGCCGGATATCCCTTCCGCGAGAGTTATATGTGCGACAATGACCTGGCAATCGGTCGGTTGGTAGAGTTCCTCAGCCATACTCCCTACTGGAAAAACATGGCCATCGTGATCACCGAAGATGATGCGCAGGGTGGGGCAGACCATGTTGATGCCCATCGGAGCGTGCTGATGGTCATTTCTCCGTATGCCAGAAAGAACTACGTTTCCCATACCCACACCAGTTTCGGCAGCATTTTTAAAACCTTCTGGAATATCCTGGGTGTTCCTTATCTGAACCAATATGATGCGGGTGCCACCGACCTTTCGGATCTGTTCACCAAGACCCCCGATTTCACTCCATATCAGGCAATTCCGGTGGATATCCGGATATTTGATCCTGTAAAAGCACTGGACCCGTTCGATGAGAAATTTAACTGGAAAGCGGTGAGGGAATCGCCGGAGATTGACAATGTCCGTGATATGCTCCGCGACAGTAAAGAGGTCGAAGGCTGGCGCAAGTAGAGAGGGATACCTGCCTCATCCCGGTATAAAAATTGGAGGAGTTATCTCATGATGGCCACCCTTTTTAAAACCGATTTTGCCGCGTATCTAATTCGTAAAAAATAGATACCAGGTGCCAACCCATTTATGTTTATACTTTGTTCCCCTGATAGGATGAGTTGCTCACAACTCCTGCCGGTCATGTCCAGGAGTGAAACGGTAACTTCCTGGTCGTTTGGTAATCCGGAAATCTGTAAATAGTCTGCCGCCGGATTCGGGAAAACAAGAATTGGATCTGAGTGGATTTCTTCCTCTTCATCCGACGATAACTGGTCGATTGGCCGTTTCCATATTCCGTTCGTCCCCTGTACCAGGTAGAGCGTATCATTTAGACAAACAATCGGATAGGTGTCCGTTTTATTGAGCAGTCCCTCTGTATCCATTGATCTGATACTTTGCAGGCAGTCATGGCTGATGACCCATCCTTGAGAATAATAATAGAAATAATCCTCACTGCCGAGAGGTCTCCAATTCCATGGAAGGTTTTCGTCCAGTGCCAGGGATGCCGGGCTCCAGGTGCTGGTTGTTTCATCATAAACATACCAGCCCCGGGCGTTTATATTAATGTATAGTTGATCACCGCAGGAATAAAAGGATTCAGGTGATTGGTCAGCGGGCAATCCATTGTTGGTCAAGACCCATTGGTCATTTATTAGCCGTGCAACCTGACCATAATGGCAAAAGAGGGCGAAAGTCGTTGACTTGTAACCGATCAGGCTCAACGAGTTGCAGAATTGAGAAGGAAAGCTAATATCGGTCCAGGAAGCACCCAGGTTATCCGTGTAATACAATTCCCGGTTAAAGTCATAGGACATAAACAATCGGCTGCCGATTGATCTTAATATGTAATCACCAGGCAAAGCATTGGCTTTAATCGGTATCCTGTCTGAAATATCTACCCAGGTCTCGCCGTCATCGAGTGAATAGATCAACTTTCTGAGGTACCTTCCCTGGGCAACCAATGAGTTTCCAAGTGATACAATATTATTAATCTTTGCCTCCCCAAAATTGATTGGCGATTCATTCCATATTCTGCCCTGATCCACAGATGAATACAATGAATGGTTATTCCAGGCAAATAACTTGCCATGATGGGTCATGAGATTCCGGTAATCGGATTGTAGCGCTATTCCAGCATTGTTCTGAACCCAGGTGGTAGTTCCGCTCAGGTATTGAAAACCGCTAAGGGTGGATCCGCAAACCAGAGTTGAACCAGTCTGACTAATCAGATTCACGCTTTGTTCGGCAGGAAAAATACTCAGGCGGGCCCATTGCGCCTGGTCCTGAAATTTTCTGTAAACTCCGTCGTTCACGGTACCGAGATAAACCGCATTTTCTGACTTGAAAACAGTCGTTATAGCAGCGGATCCGGCATATCCAAGATCAGTCCAGGTTTCCCCGATATCCATGCTCAGATAAATCCGGTTGTTCCTTATTCCGTATAGCTCTTCACCAATACCATAGAGCAGGGTCGACTGGAATGTTGATCCCTGGTTGCCAACCTTGCTCCAAATCACAGAACTGGTACTCGCTTTGTAAAGTCCGTGCCTCGTTTGGGCAATAAACCAGGTCCCGCATTTGACCGCACACGTCACCGGATGCTCAATACTCCACGAATCATGGGCAAACCAGATCGTATCCTTCGGCAATCCGGTATTAATCATATAAAAGCCCTGGTTGTCAGGTCGGATAATATAAAATCCGCCATAATAGTGAGCAACAAATACCCGGCCCTGGTCGAGCATCATCGAATGGAAATCAAAACCGCCCACCATCAGGGGATCAATGACATGGCCGATGTTATTCAGATCCAGAATGCTGATTCCTCCGTTGGAATTCTGGTATAAAAGACTATCACCCTTGACAGCGAATTGTTTGAAAGAGTAAGGTCCCAGATATTTCCAGAATCCACTGACGCTGTCGGCAGAATAAAGTCCGTTTGGGGTGGAAATGTATTGATCCTGGCCATACGTAAAAAAGGCGGTAACATTGGCGCTGGAGCCCGGCGGATTGACTGGTGTCCATTGACCATGAACCTCGCAAAGCCAGCTGCCTAACAGGCTGATCAATCCAAGCAGGACAATTTTTCGATTATGCATGAGCTGAATGTTTTGTTGATCGGCGGATCATTGGATAGCGGGAAATTCTGCCTTTCCCAAAGGTACAGCTTTATTGAACAATACCCGTCGAAAGGGTTCCTGTTTTACCGATAAGATTTGTTCTTGTTTTTTCTCTCAACCCCTTGCAGGAATGAAAAAATCCCGTACATTTGCACCTCGATCAAACGAGGTCGTGTAGTTCAGTTGGTTAGAATATCGGCCTGTCACGCCGAGGGTCGCGGGTTCGAGTCCCGTCGCGACCGCCTCAAAGAACGAAAGCCCCTGTAGACTAAGTGTTTGCAGGGGCTTCTCTATTGCTAACTGTCCCGGTTGCAGCTCAAATGCCTGAACTTTTACCTCTTGTCTTTTCTGATAGAATTATCAGTAGGTATTCTCCCGGGGGCTATAAAAATGGCGACTAAAAAACTAGCCGGGGATTTCTCGCTTTCAAAAGACCTGACAACGACCATTGGCATCAAACACGACGCATTCTCATGGATCCCGGCTCTGCATAAGCGGAATATCTTTTTCACTCTAGGTGCCACTTATACTTATATTCTTTTAGGTACGAATGTTGGCGCAAACCTCATTGGCAATATGGAAACCCCCAGTACTGATCTGTTTTCAGTAAAGAATAATTTAAACGGCCTTGATTATCGATCCTCCAATTTCGGTTTTGAGGCTATCGTGAGTAAAAAATTGAAATTTGTCGATATTTCACTTTTTGGCTCCTTTAATCAGTCGCATTACAAAGTTCTCAGTTCAGGAGCCATTGAGGTGAAAGTGGCCAATAGCTTCTTCTCGAACGGCTCGCAGGATTTTACTACCTATACTGTTGATAATCTGATTAATGTGGACGCTAAAGTCAGCCAGTTCATTTATGGTGCAGCACTTCAGTTTTATATCGGTCCGGTTAACCTGGGGTTAAAATTTGGAACTTCCTCCCAGCGGTATTTTTCCATTTCACTGGGATATAAGATACTGAAAAAGAAATAGTATCATCCACCAATTAGTGAGCCGAAGGCGAACCTGTTAGCGACCGAAGGGAGCCAATTAGCGAAGCGAAGTCTGTTAGTGAGCGAGCCTCTTCCGAGCGTCAGCGAGTCAGCTGTCCACTCATTCTCAGCAATTCCGTCTCACTCGCCTTGCTCCTGAACTGTGCGGTCAGAAACCTGTTCTCAGCATCCATAAGCTTTTTCTGGGTCTCCCGTAGTTCGATGTCATTCGACGAACCGATCCGGTATTTCTCTTGTGCTATGACGAGGTTGCGCATGGCAAGCTTTACATTTTCCTTTTCAAATGAAGCCAGCTCAAGGTTAGTCTCATAATCGTTGAAAATCCGTTGAAGATGAGCCTTTGTATTTAACTCTGATTGTTCTACTTCCAATTTGGCCGATTCCACCCTGATTTGTGCCTGGCTTCGGTTGTGTTTCTGGTTAAACCCGTCGAATATCGAATAAGAAGCGTTGACACCGAGGTTAAACCCACTTTTCTGGCTGAGTGAAGTGATGGCAACTTCAGATTCAGATTTTAAATAATTATATCCTGAAGTAAAATTCAAGCGTGGGTACAAAGTTGAATTTGCACTCTTTCGATCAAGCATCGCAACACTTAAATTTGTTCGTGCCATTCGGATTTCAGGATTCTGCTCCATCACCTCTGCCCACAATTTCTCAAACAGGAGCCCCGGCTGAACCAGTATGTCTTTGGTCACTTCAAAGGTTTGGAACAAATCACGGCACAATAACCGGTTAAGTTCTACCTTGTTGTTTTGTAATATCTTAACCTGTTGGATGTAGGCTGAACTGTCCGCATTGTAATCCACACTGGCCTGAAGAAAAGAGAGCTCTGAATTTGATCCGAAGGTGACTCCCGCTTTTGCAATTCTTTTTCGTTCCGATGTGATGGCCATGGCCTCCCGGTAAACATCAACCAGCATCTGCTGGGCGATGATGGAGTAATAAGCCTGAATGACATCGGCTACCGTGTTTTCCACTACCGACTGAAGCTGCAGATCGCTCATATATTCCAGCTCATTCAACCGGTTTTTCTGTATGAACATATTAAACCCGTCGAACAATGTCCATGCCAGCGCAACCCCTCCGCTCAAGGTTGTGCTCCGGGCATTCGGACTCTGTTTTTCCCTGCCGTCATTGTACTGTTCGTAAGTCTTGCTTACCGACATGTTTCGCGCACCTGTCAGGTTGAGTTTGGGCAGCATGCCGGCCGCACCTGCCGAGTTGTTCAGCTCGGAGATGCGCGAATCCTTGGAGGCTAACGTGATATCATAGTTTTCCTGCATGGCAATCACGATGGCCTGGTCAAGCTTTAATGTGTCCTGAGCCAATGAATTGCAGCCCAGAAATATCTGGACGGAAATGAAAAACGAAATGGCTATAATTTTCATAATTCAGCGGATTCAGAGGTCTTTCTTTTTCTTGCCGGAGAGGTAAGTATACAAAGCCGGGATAACATACAAAGTCAGGATCAGGGCAAACATCAGACCCCCGATAATCACTATCCCCATCGATATACGGCTCTTGGCACCGGCACCCAGCGCCAGTGCGATCGGGAGTGCTCCGAGAACGGTGGCCAGACTGGTCATCAGGATTGGCCTGAACCGCTGGGTGGCGGCTTCCAGTGCGGAGGTCCGGATATCGGTACCGGCATATTTTTTCTGATTGGCAAATTCTACTATCAAGATTCCGTTTTTCGTAACAATTCCGATCAGCATGATCATCCCGATCTGACTGAAGATATTCAGTGTCTGGGAGAAAAGGATGAGCGAAATCAACGCCCCGGCAATTGCCAGTGGCACGGTTAACATGATGACCAGCGGATCGCGGAAGCTTTCAAACTGGGCGGAAAGAATGAGATAGATGAGGATCAATGCCAGCATGAACGCAAATAACAGCGTATTCGAACTTTCTGCGTAATCCCTCGATACACCGGTCAGTGAGGTGGTGAAAGTATCATCAAGGGTCTCATCGGCAACTTTCTGCATCGCTTCAATACCCTGACCCAGCGTGTATCCTTTTGCAGGGGAGGCGGATACCGTTGCCGATATATACCGGTTAAACCGGTATAACTGAGGCAGGTTCACCCGGTAATCGATTTTAACCACGTTATCGAGCTGGATCATAGCTCCTTGCCGGTTCCTGATATACACCGTACTCAGATCGATGGGCTGGTCGCGAAATTGCCGGTCGGCCTGGCAGATAATCTGATACTGCTTGCCGCTCATGATAAAGAATCCCAACCGCTGACCACCAAAGAACAATTGCAGAGTCTCAGCTATATCACGCAGGGTGAGACCCAGGGTACGGGCACGGTCGCGGTCGATCCGCAAAGTCATTTCAGGTTTGTTGAATTTGAGATTCAGGTCGACAACCTGGAAAGCGGGACTGGCCTGCGCCTTTTCCATAAAGGCCGGGATGGAAGCTCTTAATTTTTCGAGACTCGTTGCCTGAATGACAAATTGTACCGGCAATCCGGAATTTCTTCCCCCACCGATAGTCTGCTCCTGGGTCACGAAACTCCTGGCAAAAGTCATGGGCTTAAGTATCCCTGTCAGGTATTCAGCGAGCTGCTGTTGGGTACGCTGTCGCTCTGCCGGCGGCACCAGCGTTATCCTCACAAATCCGGTGTTCGTGGAACCTCCACCCATTGCGGTGAGTCCCATGTAGGAGTCCTTCTCAGGTAGAGTATCCACAATATCAATCAGTTTCTGCATGTATGCATCCATCTTCTCAAAGGATACCCCTTCAGGTGCCGTTGCAGAAATGCTTAACCTGCTCTTATCTTCCATTGGTGCAAGTTCACCGGGGATCCTGGGCCATAAGTAGGCAACCAGTCCTAGTGACACCGCCATGATGATGAATGCAATCCACCTGACTTTTAAAAATCCATTTAACGACCGGTTATAAAATCCTACCAAACCAATAAAAAAGGGTTCGGTGGCCGCGTAAAACCGGTTATGATGCTCGGCATGCTTCAACCAATGCGAAGCCAGCATTGGAGTCAGGGTAAGTGAAACAAATGCTGAAATCAATACCGCACCCGCCATGACGACACCGAATTCGCGGAAAAGCTTTCCGGTAAGCCCCTGCAGGAAAATGATCGGCAAAAACACGGCGGCCAGGGTGATGGTGGTCGAAAGAATAGCGAAAAAGATCTCTTTCGATCCCTTAAATCCGGCCTCCATCGGAGACATGCCTTTTTCAATCTTTGTATAGATATTTTCCAGTACCACGATCGCATCATCGACCACTAATCCTGTGGCAAGCACAATGCTCAGAAGGGTGAGGATATTGATGGTGAAACCTGATACATACATGATAAAGAAGGAACCGATGAGCGATATCGGAATGGCGATAACCGGGATAATTGTCGTGCGCCACTCCCTGAAAAACAGGAAAATGATCAGCACGACCAATAAAAAAGCGATCAGAATGGTTTCTTCAACTTCCGTGATGGCTTTCCTGATAGAAAGGGTCGTGTCATTCGAAACGCCTACCGTAATGTCTTCGGGCATCTCCCTTTTAATTTGCTCCAGCCTCTTCTTGACTTCATCCACAATGGCTATCTGATTGGATCCCGGCTGGGGAATGATGGCCATGCCCACCATCGGTATCTTGCCGTTTCCGCGCATGAGCGTCTTTTCATTTTCAGGCATCAGCTCTGCATGGCCGATATCCTTAAACTTGATGAGCGTGCCCGCAGATTCACGGATAATCAGATCGTCGAACTGCTCTTTCGTGCTGATCCGGCCTATGGTTCTGACTGACAACTCTGTACCGTATCCTTCAACACGTCCGGAAGGCAATTCGATATTTTCACGGTTCACGGCATCGCGGATATCAGAAGGGGTAAGACCGTAACCCGCCAGTTTCAAAGGATCGATGAATAATTTTATGGAATACCTTTTTTCACCCCAGATTCGTATTTCACTGACTCCCGGTGTGGTTTGAAGACGTTCTTTAAACAGGTTATTGGCCAATTCGGATAGCTGCAAAAGATTCCGCTTGTCACTCTGGATGGTCAAGCCGAAAATCGGGCTGGAATCGGCATCCGATTTTACCACTTGCGGAGGGTCAACATCTGGTGGCAGCGACCGGAGGGCTCTTGAAACACGGTCGCGGACATCATTGGCGGCAGCCTCCATATCCGTACCGATCTCGAATTCGACAGTAATGTTACTGCCACCGTCGCGCGAGGATGAAGTCAACGTTCTGATCCCGGCAATCCCATTGATGCTCGCCTCCAGCGGTTCAGTGATCTGGCTTTCGATGATTTCAGCGTTGGCACCCGGATACGAAGTGCTTACTGTCACTGTCGGGGGGTCAACACTCGGATACTCCCTGATCCCAAGAAATGAAAAACCGATGACCCCGAAAAGAAGGATCAGTATGGAAACCACCAGGGCCAGAACCGGCCGCTTGATAAAAATCCCGGAAAAATTCATAATTGGCCGGATTAATTATTTGCTTTACCCTGTTTCGCCTGACCCTTGCCCCTGACACTGACAGGCGTACCGTCGTTGATCTGAAGAAGACCCGATGTAATCAGGCTGTCGCCTTCCTGCAATCCCTGAATAATCTGAACATCCTTTTCAGTACGGATACCAGCAAAGATCGGTACCGAAGTGGCTTTGCCATTCTTGACCAGGAATACTTTATTCCCGGAAATGTCCCCGACTAATGACTCCGACGGTACTTTGATGGCGTCCGGGACTATCTCCAGCACCACGCTGATCCTTGCGAAAGTTCCGGGAACAAGCAACCGTTTTGAATTGCTGCAAGTGGCCCTGACTTTAACCGTACGCGTGGCTTCATCAACTCCGGATTCCAATGCGTATACCTTTCCGGTGAACTGCTCGGGCGTGTAATCCATGCTGAAAGTGATTAGCATTCCTGCTCTCATCAGACCGGTATATTTTTCTGGCACTGAAAACTCTATTTTAATAGGATCAACCTGCTGAATAGTAGCTATCAGGGTGTTAGAGGGGATATAACTGCCCGGACTGACATTCCGTAAACCGATTTTCCCCGAAAACGGCGCAAAAATCTCTGTCTTGGCGAGTTGAGCTTCCAAAATCTGCCGCTCCGCTTGTATTGATTTTAGGGTATTTGCCACCACATCATATTCCTCCTGACTGATAGCCTTGATATCCAAAAGCTGCTTTTTTCGGTATTCTTCGTCACGGGCCAGTTTTTCCTGTACCGAGTTCTTGTTTAACTGAGCCTGCAGGTCCTGATCATTGATCTTAAGCAATAAGGTCGATTTTTTAACTTCCGTTCCTTCATCAAAGAAAATTCCGGTCACCCTGCCCGGCACTTCGTTACGGAGTTCAACTTTTTCATTGGGCATTAATGACCCGGTTGAATATATGATGTTTAACATGGTGTCGGGCCTGATCACCTGAACTTCAACATTCACCGACCCGGATCTTTTGGCACCCGCAGCCGGACCGGCTTTTGTCTTTTCCTTGCAGGATAGGGTACCGGCTAGCAAGACGATTACCATCATGAGAACTCCTGATATCCTGTAACAATGAACATGGTTATTTCTTGACGGATTACTGTGATTCATAAAAAAATGTTTTCGTTGACATTAAACCTGGCAGGTTTTCCGATTGAGGTCGTAAATCTACCAATAAGTGATGCAGCTCCACAATTTCAAAAGTTAATAATTACTAAAAAAAAGGGCCGGGTACTAAAAATAGCGGATTGATATTGATTATCCCATTCCGGTTTTTGGCGTCAGCACGCTACGTTAGGACGTTGCGTATGCGAGGAGCAACGGCCGTTGTCGTCAACCTACGGGATTAAATCAAGTTTCGTAAGGAAAAGTTTGAAGTCAGAGATTCCAATTCAGAATTCCGAATGCCGAATAATTAGATCCAAGTATTTGTGAAGTAATAATTTACAACTTCATATTGACCTGAATCTCCAACTCGGCATTCGGAATTCTGAATTGGAATCTCAACCTTTTAACTTCTCTTTAAAAAGACCAATTAGATCCTTAGGTTGACGCCTATGGAACAACATCTCATCGGGGTTTGTAAATTGCTATATTTAGGATTGAATAATAGCAACATTGAACATGAAGTACCTCCCACAAAGCCTCACCGGCCTCTTTTCCCTCGGCCTGCTGGCCGGCTGTGCACAAAAGCAGGATCCCGCCACCCCGAATGTGGTGCTGATTTTTATGGACGATATGGGTTATGGCGATCTGACCTGTTATGGAGCCCCTTCAGGCTATCGCACGCCGAACATCGACCGGCTGGCGGCCTCCGGACTGCGGTTCACGCAGTTTTATTCGGCCCAGGCGGTCTCCACCGCTTCCCGCGCCGGACTCATGACCGGATGTTACCCGAACCGGATCGGCCTGACGGGTGCGATCAACCATAATGCCCGCCATGGGATCAATGAGAACGAAATGACCATGGCCGAGCTGCTGAAACAAAAAGGTTATGCCACCGGAATGGTGGGCAAATGGCACCTGGGTCACCTGAAGCCTTTTCTCCCACTGCAAAACGGTTTCGATGAATTCCTTGGCCTGCCTTACTCAAACGACATGTGGCCTGTCGGCTACCAGGGATATGCGTATGTCGATTCCCTGGCTAACAAGGATAAGCCGGTTCCTTATCCGCCCTTGCCGTTGATTGCTGGCAATGATACCATCCAATATATGAAATCGCTTGCAGATCAGGATGATCTGACCACGCGTTATACTGAACGCGCGGTGACCTTTATCAAAAAGAACAAAAAAGATCCCTTTTTCCTCTATTTTGCTCACTCGATGGTCCATACACCGCTCGCAGTTTCAAAAAAGTTTCAGGGCAAGAGCAAACAGGGAAGGTTTGGCGATGTGATGATGGAGGTCGACTGGTCGGTGGGTGAAATCATGAAAACACTGGATGATTTGGGATTAACCGATAACACACTCGTGATCTTTACCAGCGATAATGGTCCCTGGCTTAATTTCGGCGCCCATGCCGGCAATACGGCCGGACTCAGGGAAGGAAAGGGGGTCAGCTTTGAAGGCGGTCAGAGGGTTCCCTGCATTATGCGCTGGCCCGATGTCATTCCTGCCGGCACCGTGACCGGTCAACTGGCTTCCACCATCGACCTTTTCCCGACTTTTGCTTCGATCACCGGGACTTCCATGCCTATCCACATGATCGATGGTGTGGATATCTCACCTATACTCAGAGGGGATTTTGAGTGTGAACCCCGCCAGGATTTTTACTATTATTATAACCGGAACAGTCTGGAGGCAGTCAGATCGGGCAACTGGAAACTGGTGATGCCCCATCCGTACCGTTCCTATATCGGGGTCATGCCCCGCGATGATGGGAAACCCGGTCCATACGCCAGCGGGATTTCCGATACCTGTTTATACGATTTGCGAAGAGATCCGGGTGAGCGGTATGATGTCAAGGCTATCTATCCGGAGATTGTAAAAACGCTCCAACTAATTGTCGATAAGGCTCGTCTGGATCTAGGCGATGACCTGACGGGAGCCATGGGAACAAACCGTCGGCAGCCCGGTAAAATTCGATGACGGAAATGACCGGAACGGCACTATATTTGTTAGGCCTGCTCAACAAAATTAATTCAAATGAAAAGGACACTTTTTCTCTCCATTCTGCTGATGACCGCACTCGGTTTTACCGGTTGCATGAAAAATGACTGCGGGCGCGATGAGGATCCGTACATGACCGAAATTTCACCGGTCATGTTTCAGTATGAGTATGTTAACTATGCCTGGGGGTTCAGACACCATGGATTTCTGATTGATGATCATGGCTATATCAATGGATTTGATCAACCCTCAAAATGGCTCACCCCGGATTCAACCGGAATGCTCGACAGGGAGGACCTGGAATATAATCTTCGCCAGTGCGATACCGTTTGCGGGAAAGTCAATATCGATGACCTCCGGTTCTATTATCGTAAGATTGAAAATGTACGTAACGGAAAAATCCGGGATAACGGACTGGTCATGACAGATGCCGGCACCGGGGTCCTTTCAGCCTGGTATTGGAATGAAAGAGCCCATAAATATGAAAATGTCTTTCTTGTTTCCAATGGCGATGTATCCAAAATAAACCTGCATCCCGATGTAAATGCCATGGTGGAATGGCTCAAGACGGTCGGCGAGAAAACAGGGAGGTTTTATTGGTTCGGAGGGTTGTAGGAAGTAAAGCGAAGAAGAAGAACGATGGACGAAGAAGAAGATCGGTGGACGAAAGAAAGATCGGTGGACGCATGTAAGATCGATAGCAGTGTCATCCCCGCGAAGGCGGGGACCACTCCGCTTACCATGAATGCCTACGCGGGGATGACACTTCTCCGAGGATTGTTTAGTCCTTTAAAGTATTAAGTTGAACTGAACGTATGTCGTATGTCTTTTTTCTTAAGTCTTAAGTCTTAAATCTTAATATCTTAAGACTAATTTCTGCCTTTTGCCTTCTGCCTTCTGCCTTACTTTGCCACCCCAATCGCCCTCTTCACCGCGTCACTCCCATACCTCATCCTGAGTTTATCCATGGCGAGATAGAGGTTCACCTGCTCGGGAGTGTCCTCAAAGAGGTTGAGCTGCTGGGTGCCATGAACGAGTTCGCTGAAGCGGACGCCGATCAGCCTGACTAGCATCCTCCTGGTATACAGACGCTTGAACAGTTCCTGCACGATCGGGATCAGCACATGGTCGAAGCTGGTATAGGGAATCCGCTTCTGCAAGGTATGGGTATCGAAGTTGGCATACCTTATTTTTACCGTGACACAGGCGGTGAGCTTTTCCTGTTTGCGCAGCTCGAAGGAGATCTTCTCCACCATCGTGATGAGCTTACGGCTCAGATCCTGCACATCGGTGGTGTCCTGCTCGTATGTACTCTCGGAACTGATGCTTTTCTGCTCCCAGTAGGGTTCCACGGGGGTGGGGTCGATGCCGTTGGCCTTTTTCCAGATGATGATGCCGTTCTTGCCCAGCACCTGCTCCATCATTTCGGGCGGGATCTCGCTCAGCGTCCGGATCGTGAGTACACCCATCGATCTCAGGAGCTGGTAGGTTTTCGGACCGAGCATCGGGATCTTCTGGATCGACAGCGGGGCCAGGAAATTGTGTACCTCGGGCTCGGTTACCTCTTTCTCGCCATTAGGCTTGGCAATCCCGGTGGCGATCTTGGAAACAGTCTTGTTGACCGATAACCCGAACGATATGGGCAACCCGGTCTCTTGGATGATCCGCTGCCGCAACTCATGCGTCCATTTCAGGGAACCGAAAAACCGGTCCATCCCGGTGATGTCCAGGTAGTGCTCGTCAATCGAGGCCTTCTCATATACCGGCGCCGAATCGGCAATAATGTCGGTTACGGTGCGCGAATACTTGCTGTACGTCTCCATGTCACCGCGTATATAAATGCCGTCGCTGCACATCTGCCTGGCCATCTTCATCGGCATGGCCGAATGTACCCCGTACGACCGGGCCTCGTAGCTGCAGCTCGACACCACACCGCGGTCCGACATGCCCCCGATGATCACGGGCTTGCCCTGCAGAGTGCTGTTCATCAGCCGCTCTACCGACACGAAAAAGGTGTCGAGGTCCATATGTACAACCGTCCGGTCCATGCTCGCTATCGCTCGCGAATTGGTTCGCTAACGCTTACTAATTGGTTCGCTAACGCTCACTAATTGGTTCGGCTTCGCCTCACTAATTATGCGCTTCGCGCTAAATGATTAAAATATAAACTAAATAACGTTGATAATATAAACAAATATTTTGATAAATGGATGACGGTTTATTAATTTTTAAACGGGAGGAGCCATGGCTCCATGGCCATCAATCAAAGTCTGCAGACCATAGCTGCACGGGTGAAGAAAAAAGTCCGGTCGCTACCTTTTTTCTTACGTCTTAAGTCCTATGACTAATTTTTGCCTTCTGCCTTCTGCCTTTTGCCCTCTCTCCCTATGCCGGTCTTGTCGGGTCCTCCCCTACGGATCCCGTGAAAAAACCTATATTTATGCCATGCCGGAAAAATTGTCAACATGGATCAACAGCCATCAGTTCCCTGAGGTGTTTTACCGCTTTCCCGGATTATTGCCGTTGCAGTGGTTTACCAGCCGCGTCCTCTACCACCGGTGCTGGCTGATACGCAGGGAAGTCAACCGCGAACTCCGTAAATTTTCCGCCGGCTTTGCCTTCCTGGATGCCGGATGCGGTGCGGGAGATTTCCTGATTCCATTTGCCCGGAAATTCACGCCGGGCTGGTTTACCGGCCTCGATCAGTCACCCGGCAATATCCATATGATCAATTACTTCTGCAGAAAAAAAAGGGTGACCAATGTCAGCCTGCTGAACGGTGACATCATGGAGACCGCCTTCGGTGACTTATTCGATGTCATCCTCTGTGCCTCGGTCCTGCAATATCTTGACAACTATCAGCAGGTATTGGACAGGTTCGCTGAGAACCTGAAACCCGGCGGTCACCTCATTATCTATGTGCCTGTCAATTATCATCGCAGGATTCCCGGTTATGAAAGGCTTAAAAGGAGATTCTTTCGTGAGGTCGACTATGAATGCGGTAAGCCGTTCCGCAACGATTTGTCTTTTGAGGGATTGAACGGCGATCTCAGAGAGGCCGGATTTACCGTGACCGGCCATCGCTCGTTGTACGGCCCGGTCGGACAGATCGCCTATGAAATCTCCTCCCTGGCTCTCCTGCTGATTCAAAAAGTTCCCTGGATATGGTCCGGACTGTTCACCCTGATCTATTTCGTTGCCATTCACCCGTTCATCCTCCTTATGCTCCTTATTGATTTCTATTCCCCTGATAAACAGGGGAACGGACTGCTGATCACCGCCGCACGAAATTGACTGGGAATTGATTACCCGGTTATCGCCGCTGATTTTTAACTTTGTTAAAAAATATTGCTGATGGCTGAAGATTATAAAATCATTTTTTCGATGGTTGGTGTGGGAAAAACGGTTCCACCCAATCGTCAGATATTGAAGGATATATACTTGTCATTCTATTACGGGGCCAAAATCGGGATCATCGGATTAAACGGTTCGGGAAAATCGACCCTCCTGAGAATCATTGCCGGAATGGATTCGGCCATTCAGGGTGAGGTGGTTTTTGCCGGAGGTTTTTCTATCGGTATGCTCGAACAGGAACCGCATCTCGATGATAACAAAACGGTACGTGAAGTAGTGGAAGAAGGAGTCCAGGAAATTGTGGATCTTCTCAAGGAGTACGAAACTGTAAATAACCGGTTCATGGAACCGATGCATGATGATGAGATGGCCAAGCTGATAACCAGGCAGGGAGAGATCAGTGAGCAGATCGATCATCATAATGCCTGGGAACTCGATAACCGTCTCGAACGCGCCATGGATGCCCTCAGGTGTCCTGAGCCTGATACTATGGTCAGCGTTCTGTCAGGAGGTGAACGCAGGCGGGTGGCCCTGTGCAGGCTGCTGTTAAGCGAACCGGATATCCTCCTGCTCGATGAACCGACCAACCATCTGGATGCCGAATCGGTTCAATGGCTCGAAATGCATCTGCAGAATTATAAAGGCACCGTTATTGCCGTTACCCACGACAGGTATTTTCTTGATAATGTTGCCGGCTGGATTCTCGAACTGGACCGCGGTGAAGGGATTCCCTGGAAAGGAAATTACTCTTCATGGCTCGCACAGAAAACCCAGCGGATGCAAATGGAGGAGAAAACGGAAAGCCGCCGCCGGAAAACCCTGGAAAGGGAGCTCGAGTGGGTGAGAATGGCCCCTAAAGCCAGGCATGCCAAACAAAAGGCACGTATCGGCGCTTACGAACGGTTACTGAATGAAGATAGCCGGCAAATCGATGAGAAACTGGAAATATTCATCCCAAACGGTCCCCGTCTGGGTACCAAGGTTATGGAAGCTGCTTCCGTCAGTAAAGTGTTTGGCGATAAATTGCTTTTTGAGAATCTCTCCTTTTCCTTACCACCGGCCGGTATCGTGGGTATCATTGGACCGAACGGGGCCGGAAAAACAACCCTTTTCCGCCTGATCATGGGTCAGGAAAAGGCGGACTCCGGGGCATTTGTTCTCGGTGAGACGGTAAAATTGGGCTATGTCGATCAGGCTCATGTGGAAATCGACCCGGAGAAGTCGGTATGGGAGGTGATAACCGGTGGGAATGAACAGTTTATGATGGGTGGAAAAATGGTCAATTCCCGCGCCTACGTATCCCGTTTTAACTTTAATGGGGCCGATCAGCAAAAGAAATGTGGAGTCTTGTCCGGGGGTGAGAGAAACCGGCTTCACCTGGCATTGACCCTTCGCTCCGAAGCGAATGTGTTGCTGCTTGATGAACCTACCAATGATATAGATGTCAATACTTTACGGGCCCTGGAAGAGGGTCTGGAAAATTTTGCTGGCTGTGCCGTGGTGATCTCGCACGACCGCTGGTTCCTCGACCGGATCGCCACCCATATTCTGGCTTTTGAAGGCAACTCCCAGGTTTATTATTTCGAGGGAGGTTTTACGGAATATGAAGAGAATCGTAAGAAAAGGCTGGGCGATGAAGGACCAAAGCGGATCCGC
This sequence comes from Bacteroidales bacterium, assembly GCA_041662065.1. GTDB lineage: Bacteria > Bacteroidota > Bacteroidia > Bacteroidales > UBA12481 > UBA12481. Next base: position 134,228 of record JBAZTE010000004.1, read on the forward strand.
TATAAAAAGCTTGTCTGAAAATAATATCCCTGCAACTTAAATTGGAAGTTTATTCCCTGGTACCAAAAAAATGGAGATTCAAAATAAATCGAAAGAAGAGTCCATCATCGATTACGTTAAATTGAAGCAGGATTTCGATCATGTTAATGAATTATATCAGAATGATTTAACTGAAAGAATACAAGTTGAGGAGGAACTGCGAAGGTCCCTGTCTTTAGTCGAAGCCACTCTGGAATCCACCGAAAACGGCATCCTGGTCATCAGTAACGAGGGACAGCTTGTTAAGGCTAACCGGAGATTTGCCGAATTATGGCATATTTCCGATGAGCTGATCGACTCCAGGGACGATAACAGGATGCTGCAATTTATTGTTAACCAGCTTAATGAGCCAGACTTCTTCCTTGCAAAAGTAAGAGAGTTGTACGCGAATCCTTTGGCAGAAAGTTTTGATCTGCTATACTTTAAAGATGGCCGGATTTTCGAACGCTTTTCAAAGCCCATGAGGGTTGAGGGTCAGACACAGGCTCGTGTATGGTCATTTCTGGATATCACGGAACGCACCCGCACGGAAACAGAACGCCAGGTCATGTATGAGATTTCCTCCGCAGTGACTGCTACGGATAATCTGGATCAGATGCTCAGACAAATACACCAGTCACTGAAAAAAGTGGTTTATGCGGAAAATTGTTTTGTCGCCCTCTATGAACCGGACACGCATTTGTTCAGTTTTCCATATTTCGTGGATCAGTTTGATGAAAAACCCAACCCGGTACCCATGGAGAAGAGTTGCTCCGCCTATGTTTACCGAACCGGAAAACCCATGCTGATTACCAACGAAACGTTTGACCGTCTAAGAAAAGAAAATGAAGTTGAACTGGTTGGGTCTCCTTCTCCTTCCTGGGTGGGAATCCCTTTACAGACGCCTTTTTCAACAATCGGGGTGCTGGTTTTGCAACATTACTCTGATGAAGGGATTTACCATGCCCGGGATGTCGAATTCCTTTCGGCAATCGGTAATCAGATGGCCCTGGTCATTGAACGGAAAAAATCTGAAGACGAAATAAAGAGAATGAATGTGCAACTACAAGAAACCATTGCCAACAAGGATAAGTTTTTTTCCATCATTGCCCATGACCTGCGAAGCCCTTTCAGTTCTTTTCTTGGATTTACCCAGATTTTATCGGAAGAGCTGGGTACCATGTCGAGACAGGAAATATCCCGTATCGCCGAAAGCATGAGGACCTCAGCATTTAATGTGTACCGCCTGTTAAACAGTTTACTCGAATGGTCGCAGTTTCAAAGAGGTCTGACTTCTTTTAATCCTGAAAAACAGCTCCTTAAACCACGGGTTGTTGATTGCCTCGATTTAATATCGGACAGTGGAAAAAGAAAAGATATAGAAATTACCCATGAAATTCCCGAAGATGCTACTGTCTATGCAGATAAGCATATGCTTGACACCATCCTGCGGAATCTGCTTTCGAATGCCGTTAAATTCACCAGGAATGGCGGCCGTGTTTTTGTGTCCTCAAGGCTGAATGAGAACCGGGTGGTCGAAATCTCCATAACCGATTCGGGTCTGGGCATGGATCAGGATATGCTTGATAAACTGTTTACCATCGATGAACAGGTCAACCGTCAGGGTACCAACGGCGAATCAAGCAGCGGGCTTGGATTGATTATTTGTAAAGAGTTCATTGAAAAACATGGGGGGAAAATATGGGCATTAAGCGAGGAGGGAAAAGGTACTACATTTAGTTTTAAACTCGGCCGGATGCCAAAAGAGTAAATACCAATCCACCTTCCGGTTTTCCCTTTGTGAGCGTCAGCGAACCTTTTCTTGTTAACTTTACGAAAACACCACTTATGAGTACTTCTGTCAACAGAAAACCCGTACGCTTTAAAAGCGATCCCAAAAGAGTAATCGCCAGGTTTTTCTTCCCCGGTCCTGAATCCAGGGTTCAGGCCATTATTGAAAAAGTGTCAGGAATGCCTGAAGAGGCTGCCCGGCTGACATTAAATCAATGTCTGCGGGATTTTTCCTTCCGGCACCGGAATATCTCCAGGATTTTTCAACGGCATTTCGACCGGGTCAGCGGGATCATGAATGGTCGGAATGGAGATATGAGTCAGCTGTCACAGCATAAGAAGATGCTGATCGGAGCCTTTTTTACCTCGGAATATTCAATAGAGTCTGCTGCGTTTTTTAATCCATCCATGATGGAAGATCCTGACCAGAGTGGATTACAGGAACGCGAGAAAAGGATCATCATGAGCTTTCGGGCTACCGGGGAGGGACATATTTCATCTATCGTTTTCAGGGGTGGTGTCCTCGATTCCAAAAATAACATGGAATTAATCCCAACAGGGAGACTGGTGGATGAAGCTGAAATAGTTAAGAACTACATCTATAAAAAAGGTGTATTTGTTCAAAAACTTACGGAAATGAATGTTAACCAGGGTGTTGTCGGTCATGTGATGGCGAAATTACGCGATGAGTTTGATTATAATGAATTACTGCACTCCATTGAGGAAACCGCCAGGGAAATGAAACCGGATGAAGCTGATGCCAAGGTTCTTCAATTGATTTCCTGGCTTGGGGATTCGCATTATGAAATAATATTTTCACTGGATACCGGTATATCGGACAGGGTGATCTTTCCGATTGCCGCTGCTGAAAGTAATGGTATTGAGGATGCCCGTTTCATGAAATTTACCGATGATAATGGCCTGGAGCGCTATTATGCTACCTATACCGCATATAATGGCCAGACGATCTTACCGAAACTGGTGGAAACCCAGGATTTTTACTCTTTCCGGATCATGCCAATCCATGGTGAGAATGCCCAGAATAAGGGAATGGCATTGTTCCCCAGGAAAATTAACGGACAATATGTTATGCTTTCACGGCTCGACGGGATCAATAATTATATCATGGTGTCCGATAAGATTAATCTGTGGAATAGCGCTAAAATGATACAGCAGCCCCAGTTTCCCTGGGAATTTATTCAGGTGGGGAACTGCGGCTCGCCCATTGAAACAGAATATGGCTGGCTGGTGATTACCCATGGGGTAGGCACCATGCGGAAGTATGTTTTGGGGGCCATGCTCCTCGACCTGAATGATCCCACCAAGATGATCGGTCAATTGAGCGAACCGCTGATCTCTCCAAACGAAGAGGAACGTGAGGGATATGTACCCAATGTGGTTTATTCCTGCGGTTCAATCATAAATAACGATGAGTTGGTGATCCCTTACGCAATGTCGGATACCTCATCAACCTATGCAACCGTATCACTGAAGGAATTACTGACCAACCTGGTTCCGTCGGAACTGAGAAAGGCTTCCCAGGTCATAGAAACACCAAAAGCCAGGATTTTAGTGGTGGAAGATGAAGTGCTTAACCAGAAAATAATTTCCAATTTTCTGAAACAGTCAGGTTTCGAGGTGGAGGTTGCTTCAGACGGAATTATCGCTCTCATGAAAATTGGAAATAATCCATTCGACCTGATTCTGTCCGACATCGCGATGCCAAATTTCAACGGTTATCAATTGCTTGATTACATGATTGATAATAAAATTGATATCCCGGTGGCCTTTCTTACAGGACATACCAGCAGCGACGATGTTGCCAGGGGATTGGGTAAGGGAGCCGTTGATTACATCAAGAAACCTGTCGAAAAAGATATCCTGATTGATAGTGTTAAAAGGATACTGAACCTTAACGGGAAATAAAGCGTTCGGCAATCTGCCGGGAAAAGAGGTAGGCAATGGTACTCTCGGCACCCTGATTCCGGTTGATATTGAATTCTTCAATTCCATCGTTGCATCCCTTGGTGACTGAATCATAAACCGGCAGATCAAGATCGTTTTTGCCAAAAAACCAGTTAAAAGATTTGAGCAGCTTGTCGATGCTGGAAGGGTCACCCTTTGCACCCCACGCGCATTCATACAGGACCACCATGGCCAGGGCATCAATCGGCTGTTGGGCGAATAATTCATAATCACTGTCAAGACGAAGCCATTTGCGGTTTCCGATCAGCGACAGCCAGCCATTTTTAAAACATTTCGATTCAAGGAACAGGCAGGTCTGGTCGGCAATCCTGAGGTATTCAGGATTGCGTGTCACCCTGAATGCTTGATATAAAGCAGCGGGCAGCAAACCATTGTCATAGGTCATGGTTTCTTCAAACCAATCCCATGAATTACGCTGGTGCTCATAGTATTTGGAGCAGAGTGCATCCGCCAGCCTGATCAGTAATACCTGATACTGATCCTGGTCAGGGAACCTTTTCAGATAATGATAAAGCCCGAAGATACAGTTGGCATACCCCCTGATATAACGCAAATGGCTGACATGATTCAGGGAATGGTTAAAGAGTTGATGGCCTGCCTGAAAAAGGGAATCCGTCGGAGCATGCCTGATCAGGTAACCTAATGCCCAGAAAGTCCGGCCAAAGGCATCGTCCGAAACATCATCCACGACTTTTACCCTACTATATGTCAGGTAATTGGTGAAATTACCATCCTTCTGGCTCATAAAGTTTATATAAGACAGATATTTGAAAACAAGTGATTCAATGTCACGGCTCGGATGGTACTTCCATGCTCTCAGACAAACGATCAGTGCGCGTGAATTGTCATCAATGCAATAACCGCTCTTGTAATTCGGAACACAGGAATTCGCGTGCTGCAGCAATCCCGTGTCATCCGTCAGTCGTTCAAGATGGGTCAGGTCCAGGATGGGATAGTCAGTCACCGTGTCCAGTGAAATTTTGAACGGGAGCGGTCCGGGATCAGAAATAACCTCTTCAAATAATTTATGATAAGCGATACCCGTTTTTGGCCAGGTGATATTCCTCCCATACTCGAATGCATTCTTCTGAATTTTAGTTAATTGTCCGGGATTTTCAAGTAATTGGCTGACTATATCAGATAGCTCGCAATAATTTTCAAATGGAAACAGAAGCCCCCTCTCATTGGCAAGAAGTTCCTTTGCATGCCAGTAGGGAGTTGAAACAACTGCGCATCCGCCGGCTACGGCATAGCTTAATGTGCCACTGGTAATCTGGGCCTGGTTAAGGTAAGGGGTGATGTAGATTTCTGCCGCCCTGAGCACTGACATAAGGTCACCTTCGCTGAGATACTGGTCCATAAACATTACAAACGCTGAAAGGCCAAGCTCTTTAGTGAGGTTCTGAAGGTATGCACGGTACTCTTCGCCAACCTGCCTCACTACGTTTGGATGCGTTTTACCGAGAACCACATACAAAATATCCGGATGTTTAGCGACTATGGCAGGGAGAGCCCGGATGGCTGTTTCTATCCCTTTATTCCGGCCGATCAATCCGAAGGTAAGCAGGATCCTCTTGTTTTTCCATACTTCCGGAATGGGGAATGGCCGATCTTTTAAAACCTCAAAATCAGGAACCCCGTGCTCAATGATTGCAATTTTATCAGGAGGGACGTGATAAATGTCCTGGAGGAAGTTTTTAGCCAGTTTGCTCATGACGACGACCCGGCTGGAATAATGGCAAATTTTCTCCATCACCGCCTTCTGATGATATCCGGGGCGATTAAGCACGGTGTGGCAGGTAGTGATCAATGGAATTTCAAGTCTCCGGAGAAGACCCAGTATCAATAAACCGCTGTCGCCGCCATAAATGCCATATTCATGCTGAAGTAGGCAGATCCCTGCTCCGGAACGATTGATCCTATCGGCCATTTCCAAATACTGCTGCTTAACGGAGTCGTCAATGGATCCGGCAACGATGGCAGGATAGGCATAACTCCTCCCTGCATCGTTCATGGCTATGACTTCTATGTCAATCCCGCGCGGATCATCCACTGCCACGGTTTTAATCGCCTTTGTCAGGTTTTCAGTGAAGGTGGCAATCCCGCATTGACGTGGAACATAATTTCCTATGCAGACAACTTTCATCGATAACAATTCAAACGGTTTTAAACCCTTGGCCTGGCATGCATGTTCCGGAACAGGATGAAAAACTTTGATCCAATCCCTTGTCGGCTTTCTACCTGAATCGTAGCACCGATATTATCCAATAGTTTTTTTGTGAGCGAAAGGCCAAGGCCAATTCCTTCATAAGGCCTTGATATTCCAGGTTCTTCCTGCGAAAAAGGATTGAATAGATGTCCCTTGTACTCATCCGAGATACCAATACCTGTATCTGCAACTTCAAGCATAAACTCCTTTTTCGGGGTCATGCTCAGCGTTACGTGAACCTGGCCGTGTTTGGTGTATTTGATGGCATTGTCGATCAGGTTCGAAACGGCATGGGTAACGCAGTAATCATCAGATATGATTGTGCCTCCGTGGCAGCTGGACCGGAATATCAGGTCCAGCGATTTCTTTTTGGCTGCCAGTGAGTATTGACCGACTAATTTGGAAATCAACGACTCAATATCCAATGGCTGGGGATTAACCGAAATCTCACCGATCTGCAGTCGCGACATGCTCAGGATCATATCGACCGTCCTCATCAGCCGGCGGCTGGACTGATCAATGATATCAAAGAAATTATCGGTTTCGGCAGTACTGTAAGCGGCAAAACTTTCCTTGATCAGGTCGGAGAATCCCAGGATAGAATTCAGAGGGGTCCTGATTTCATGGGAAATATTGGCGATAAATGCATCCTTCAGCTGGTTGGATTGCTCCGCCATATTCTTTGCTTTCATCAATTCCTCATTCGACTTTTTCAGCGCCGTGATGTCCCGGCTGATCCCTACCAACCCCAGTATGCTGCCATTGGCATCTTTAACCGGAATTTTTGAAGTCAATGTCCAACCGAAATTACCGGCAGCATCGCGTGAAGGTTCTTCATGGTTAATTAGCGGACAGTCAGAATTAAGCAACTCCTGTTCAAGCCGGAAATATTCCTCTGCATGCTCCGGGGGATAAAAATCGAAGTCCGATTTACCGATCAATCCATCAGATGAGGCAATGCCAATATGCTTTGCAACACCTTCATTTGCAATCACAAAGCGGCTATGGATATCTTTGAAGAAAATCCGGTCAGGCAGATTGTCAATGACCGTCCGGAGTAATGATCTCTCCCGGAGAAGAAGCTGGTCATTTAGGATAAAAGCCAATTCGGAATCCTTTTGGGCCTTGCGTGAATTTGCCAGCAGAAGGGCATCGTTAACGGCAAAAGGCAGCCGAATTATGTGTTCTTTGATCACGTAATCGGCAGCCCCGGCTTTCAGGCAGGAAACGGCGGTTTGCTCATCAATTGAGCCGGTTAAAATGATAAACGGGAGATTTGGATTTTTTTCCAGACAGATACCAAGAGCCTGCATTCCGTCGAATGTAGGCATTGAATAATCGGAAATAACCAGGTCAGGCTTGAATTCATCCAGCGCTTTTATCAACGATTCCTTGTCCTCAACTCGCTCCGAAACAATTAAGAGGCCGCTCATTCGCAGATGATGCAGGGCAAGCTCCATATCAGCCGGCACATCTTCTATGAATAAAAATTTCAGCGCCTTTTGCTTATCCATTACATTCGGTTAATTCTGATGAACCTTCCTGATCAGGTTGAACTCGGTGAATAGTCCATAATCAAGAAATTGGTATTCCTCTCCGCCCGGTTGAGTCTCCGGTCCCTGATTCCAGCTGAAGGGCGAATCAATCCAACCTCTCTGAACCACATGATGGTAACCAAGGGTGTTTTTCAAACTGCCTGTAATCCTTACATCCACCAGGTTCTGACCCTTTTGAATTAAATCGGTTACGTCAAGTTCATAGGGATCCCAGCCGATATTGCCGGCATTCTTGCCATTAACCCAGACCTCCGCTACCGTTCCTTTCCATTGGCCCAAACGCACAAGGAACCGGCCAGTATTATCATTGATGGAATAATATCGCATGTAGGATACTTTATCCCCGAAAAATGGCATTCCCTTTTCTTTCCATGAGTGAAATCCCGGACGGACGGCAGATTTAATGAGAAAACCCTTGTCTGCTTTATCCAGACTGAATTCGCCAAGGATATATATGGGCATCAATTCGGAGAAAACGGTCATCTTTGGTGCCGATAATTCAATGATGTTTTCTCCTTTTTTAACCGATTCACCGATCTGGTATACCGGGAAATGGTGATCGAGCCACCATGCGGCATGTGCCGGAGTGATCTCTTTACCGTTCAGCCTTATCTGCCACTGGTCAGGACGTTCAATCACCGCCTGGAATGCCTTCAAATCTTCATTGGAAACGGTGGTGTCGATGTTGAAATGAAATCGGGCCTTGAACCAGGAATCCGCAGTGAAATTATCCATCTCAAGATATTGCTGCCTGTACTGAATCTTGTGCTGCCATGGATTTCCTGTCTTTAAGCTTGATATTTCAAAGAGCTTATACATGGCGGTCATAAAATACATATCCTCTTTTTTAAAGGATTTGGTGTCAAGGTCGAGATAATCCACCGTAAGCACATTGGGCGACAAACGCAAGGTCTGCATTTCCCCGACGGGTGGTAGAGACAGATAATTATCTGTCTCTACACGCCCTTTCCCAATGTGTGGTAGAGACAGATAATTATCTGTCTCTACAGTGCGTCCGGCAAAAAACAGGCGGCTACCCCCTGGTGCAACGGTTATTTTAAAGCTGATCATGCCCCCGATGGCTGCTTTTTTAAACTCGGGGGCGGCCACCGGTTGGCCGGTAACCAGATCGATCTCGGCCAGGCGACGGCCCTTGATATCAATATTGGCTTCTGCAGGATGCAAAAGATCGGAATTCACCATAAACAGGATCTGCCCGTCATCCAGAATTCTCCGTTGGTGAAACAGCTGCCCTTTGGACTGATCTGCCTGACGGATCGAAATATCCGGGTTGGTCAGGTAATTCCTTATATGTTCCGATTGGACATCCTCACCCTTGATCCAGTTTACCGGATATTTAGCCGCCAGCTCTTTTAATGCATTATTCCGGCTACCGTCGATATAATCGATTGAATCAGAAAGACATAATACAGAATATCCATCAGATAAAAAGCTCTTGATAAAATTCAGGGTGGTAGTCTCAATATTGCGGATACCCGGAGGCAGAATCAGATGATCATAAAGCCGGTTACGGATCCTCAGTCCCTTATTATTAGTCTCTCCAAATCTTTTTAATACCTGCTCAGATCCCAGGTCGTATTCAATTTGATCACTTTCCAGCGTTTGCAGGAATTTTTTGAAAGTAACCGAAAGATTGAATATGCGCTTGTCATCCTTTGCCGATGTATGATACATCCAGGCAGTGGTGTTGGGCTGGAGGATCAGGAGGTTGTTGATCTGTTCGCCTGCTGACATGGCCAGGCAGATCCGTCCGATATAATCACCCAAAAGCTTAAAATTTCCCCACCAGGGTTCCTGGTAACTGAATGAGGGCGGATAATCAAATTTTCTTACCCCCTGCATGCTGTAATAGGATAAATGCGGATTCACAAAGTTCACACCCAGTGCAACTTCCCAATCGACGAGCCTTTTAAGTTCGGCGAAACTGATCTGCCAGCCGGCTCCGCCCCAGGTTTCGCTTAACCTCCGGTTCCAGCCCGACTGGTTGGCCGCGCTGCCCAATTCGCGGATAGCCCGTGTATTACCGAATTGCCCTTCCATTCCTGTTGAATCATAGGCCCTCCCGAGCATGTCCACACCCGGCACCTGATGATACATGTAAAAAGCCGATTCATCAATCCCGTCTCCCGGATAGGGCCAGCCATGTTCCCAGTAATGACCCGTCCAACTGAGGTTGTTCTTTTCACAATAATTAAACCAGGGTACCGCCCAACGGTCGAGGAACATCTCCAGGAGAAGGGTATAGTAATCATGACGTACCTTGGTGTAATTATCGGTTTCTTCAACCAAAGCGATCATTTCCGGCTCCAACCGGTACCCAAAACGGTTTTCGAATTCGTCGAACAGGTCGGGTGTCCAGCGTACGGCCGTTCCCGGACCCTTGGCGGCTTCGAGGTTGGGCTCGTCGGTAAAGATGCCCGGAAGTGTTTTCCCGAATTCTTCCCTGTTGTATTTTTCATAACCTTCCATGGTCGCCCTCATGAACGTATCAGTCACACCCGGATAGAGCAGATCAACATAAGGGAAACCGCCATACCAGTAAGAGGGCTTGGCGAAAGTCCGGTAGAAAATGTAATAAGTGGGTTTTATTTCCGGATTGGCCGGCTTAACCGTTTGTTTAAGAAGAACTTCAACCGGTAGACTGTCAATGTCTTTCAGATTTTGGGTGATCTTCACACCCAGACCCGAACCATTTCTATAAGAGTCGGGGAACCTGGCCTGTACATGTCCCCCTGCAAAACCGCTTGGATAGGAATTCTCATCATAAATCCAAACCTGCATATCCAATTTTTTTGCAGTCTGAACAGTGAATTGAAATAGTTCATTCCAGTCATTCGAAAGATACTCCGTGACCAATCCAGGCCTTGGATGAATAAATACACCCCCGATGCCGCCTTCCTTAAATTTCCTGAGTTGAAAGTCGATTTCGTCACGCGTGATTTTATCGTTCCAGTCCCAGAGGGGCGCCGCCCGGTATTTCGATGGCGGATCAACAATCTGCTGAAAAAGGGTGCCGCTGTCGGAAACCTTGGCGGGCGTTTGAATTTCAGTTTTCTGTTTACAGGAGAGTGTCAGAATTGCTAATAAAGCTAGGAGGACCCGGGGGAGACTTTTCATACATGGAATTATTTAATTCAAATGTAGTGAAATCAATTAGAATACAGCTGCGGGAGGTCAATGCAATCGTGCCCGGGGATGAAACTTGATTACCGTATCGCGAAGGAATTCGCGGTTGAGGTGGGTATAAATCTCGGTAGTCAGGATTGATTCGTGACCGAGCATATCCTGAACGGCCCTCAGGTCAGCACCGTTTTCGATGAGATGGGTGGCAAATGAATGGCGGAAAGTATGAGGACTGACGGTGACTTTTATTCCGGCTTTTTTGGTTAAAGATTTGACAATGTTGAAGATCATGATCCTGCTCAAACCGTTTCCGCGGTTATTGAGAAAAAGCAGGTCGATATCCTTTTGGGCCACTTTTTGATGAACCCTCACAAACTGAATATACTGTTCCATAGCCCTTGCTGCAGGATGTCCAAGCGGAACCAGCCTCTCCTTGCTGCCTTTGCCAAGCACCCTTATGTATCCTTCATGAAAATATACCTGTGAGATTTTTAGTCCGGTCAACTCCGATACCCTCAAACCGCATCCATACAATACTTCGATGATTGCTTTATTCCGGTGACCTTTCGGACTGCTCAGGTCGACCACTGAAATGATTTTATCGATGTCCTCAGCACTCAGCACCTCCGGAAGGTGACGGGGCAGACGGGGTGACTCAAGCAGGCTGGCCGGACTGTCGGGCAGCAGGTTCTCCATCGTGAGAAAACGAAAAAAACTCTTGATTCCGCTGATTATCCTCGCCTGCGACCGGGCTCCCAGCCCCATGTCGTTGAGCCAGGAAAGAAATTCACGCAAATGGTTCAGGTCGACCGAGGTCAGCGGAAGGGTGGGGTGGGCCATTGCCAGGAACTGAAAGAGTTTCGACACATCGGCCAGGTAACCGTCGATGCTGTTTCCAGCTAATGATTTTTCGAGGCGCAGATGCGCCCGGAATGACTCGCGGTATGGAAATCCTTCACTCATCAGTATTACTTGAAGCCTAAAATAACCTCTTTTCCGGCTGGATTTAGTACTTTTGGACAAAATAATTCCTATGAACATCCTTATTCTGAATGGCCCTAATCTCAATCTGTTAGGTAAAAGGGAGAAAACAATATACGGCAGTCAAAGCTTCGAGAATTATCTTGAATTGCTGAAACCGGTATTTGAAGGAATCACTTTCGATTATTTCCAGAGCAACTGGGAAGGCGCCTTGATCGACAAGCTTCATGCAGCCCCCGGACAATATGATGGAATCATTCTAAATGCAGGCGGATATACACATACCTCGGTGGCATTGGCAGATGCAATTGCCGCCATTTCGGTTCCTGTGGTTGAAGTGCATATTTCCAATATTGTAAAAAGGGAGGATTTTCGCCATATTTCGCTCATTGGTCCCCATTGTATAGGAACCATCATGGGATTCGGGCTCGATTCGTACCGTCTGGGTATCGAAAGTCTCAGGGTATCGATAAATCTTCCTAAATAATTGTAAATTAAATGTATGCAGAAAAAACACACAAAGATAGTCGCCACAATTTCAGATCAGCGCTGTTCACAGGATCATATCCGTGAATTGTTTGAAGCCGGAATGAATGTGGTCCGGCTGAATACTGCCCATCAGAATCTCGAAGGATCAAAAAAAGTAGTCGATTCGGTCCGCAATGTATCGGATGAAATAGCCATCCTGATCGATACCAAGGGCCCTGAGATCCGCACCACGGTTGCGCGCGATCCGGTTGAAGTGAATACCGGCGACACTATTGAGATAATCGGCGATCCCGATATGGCGTGTATTCCGGGGCGCATATCCGTTACCTATCCGGGATTTGTGAACGACCTGAGCATCGGAAACCGGATCCTGATCGACGATGGGGACATCGAACTGGTGGTGGAAGCGAAAAGCAGCACTGCCCTGACCTGCAGGGTGCTCAACCAGGGATTCATCAAATCAAGAAAAAGTGTCAATGTGCCCTCGGTCAGCATCAATCTTCCATCCATTAATGAAAAAGACCGCACCTATATCAAGTTTGCCATCGACAATGACGTGGATTTTATCGCCCATTCGTTTGTACGGAATAAGGAAGATGTTTTGGCTATCCATGAAATTTTGAAAGAGCATAACTCAAAAATAAAAATCATTGCCAAAATCGAAAACCATGAGGGGGTCGACAATATTGAAGAGATACTGAACCACGTGTATGGCATCATGGTTGCCCGGGGAGACCTTGGCATTGAAATTGCCGGTGAAAAGATCCCCGGTATCCAGCGTATGCTGATCGAGGCCTGCATCCGGCGCAAAAAACCGGTGATCATTGCCACTCAGATGCTCCACACCATGATCGAACATCCCCGTCCCACCCGTGCCGAGATTTCCGATGTGGCCAATGCCATCTATACCGGTACCGATGCCCTGATGCTCAGCGGTGAAACAGCTTATGGAAATTATCCGGTGGAAGCGGTCAGCATGATGACCAGGATTGCCCTGGAGGTGGAAAGTTCAAAGGAATCCGGAGGCATGACCATCAGCTCGATCGATAATGAAATTGCGGCTTTCCTGGCCAATACAGCGTTTCATGCTTCGAAGGATTTAAATACCAATGCTGTGGTGATCGATACCCTTACCGGGCGCACCGGTCGCTATATGGCCGCATTCCGCAACCGTAACCCGGTTTTTGCCGCGTGCTACTCGGTTCGGGTCATGCGTGAACTTGCCCTATCCTATGGAATCTTTCCATTTTACATGAACCCCAAAGAGAATACCGACACCTTTAAAAGATCGGTCGTTTGCCACCTGCTCGACCACGGGGAGCTTGACGCTTCAGACCGGATCATCGTGGTGGGCGGATCGTTCGGCCCGCGCAAAGGCGCCTCCTTTCTGGAAATCAGCAAGGTATCGGATCTTCTGGGACGTACATTGTAGAGACGTGCCGCGGCACGTCTCTACAGCGTACCACCCATTTTCCTCATGGCACGAAAAATCCGTTGTTCATCCACATTCACCATCACGCGGTTGCGCATCACCACCTTGCCGTTGATGATCACCGATTCCACATCCTCGGAATGCATGGCATAGGCAATGCTGTTGTACGGATCATAATGGGGATACCAATGGGGCTGGTCGGGGTTGATGATCTGGAAATCAGCATTCTTTCCTGATTCGAGCGATCCGGCATACTGATCCATGTGGTAAGCCCTGGCTCCCTGGATAGTGGCTATACGGACCAGTTCCCTGGCACCTAACACGGTGGGATCGAGGTTGGTTACCCTTTCCAGCCGGGCCAGCTGCTGTATTTCCCTGACCATGCTCTGGTTATTATTGCTGGCCGGACCATCGGTCCCGAGTGCCACCGTGATCCCCGACAGGTTAAGGTCGCTTACGGGGCATGATCCCGAACCCAGTTTCATATTGCTGTTGGGAAGAGTCACTACCGAAGTACCTGTTTCTTTAAGCAGTTTCCGGTCGCCGTTGGAGAGGTGGATGGCATGGTGCGCCACGGTTTTCCCCGATAAAAAGCCCAGATCATTTAAATACTGAACAGATGTCTTGTTATAGCGCTCTGCCATCATCTCAACTTCCGTAACCGTTTCAGCCAGATGTATTTGCGATGGGATGTCGAGTTCGCGGGCCAAATCACCCGCCAGCCTGATATTTTCGGGTGAGCAGGTATAGGGCGCATGAACGGCTACCGACACGCTGACCAGCGGATGGTTGGCGAATTGTTTGCATAACTCACGGGTAAATTCCATGGACTCAAGCGGTGTGGCCCGGCTGGGGGTCGGGAAATCAAGGATGGCCTCACCCAGGATGCAGCGCATGCCAATCTCTTCACATACCCGGGCAACTTCGTCTTCGAAAAAATACATATCGGAAAAAATCCCGGTGCCCGATCTCACCATCTCAATGGCCGATAACATAGTACCCTGGTGAACAATCCCCGGTTTGACCAATTCCCGCTCAGCAGGCCAGATGAACTCATTCAGCCATTTATCGAGGCTCAGGTCATTGCCCAGTCCGCGAAAAATAGACATCGTGGCATGATTGTGGCCATTGAAAAAAGTAGGCAGGATAATTCTTCCGCCGGCATCGATTCTCTCACGGATCACACAGCCATCAGGCTGCTCTCCGTCGGGACCGATCCAGCTGATCTTTCCTCCCGTAATATATAGGGTTCCTTTTTTAAACTCGGTCATATCCGCGTCGATCGTCAGGATATGGGCGCCGGTGACAGCCAGGTCAATATTCTGTATTTCAGGCATTATTCGTCAGTATAAAATCAAAAACAGAAGACGATTTCATCCAATGGATAACCTCTTTCAGAATGATCTCCTCATCAAGCGCCATGATTTTTCGTTTTTCCATGATCACCCTGCCGGCAACAACCAGAGATTCGATGTTGTTGTTTTCCATACTGTACACGATATGGGCATAAGGATCATGAAGAGGAAGCATATTCGGTGAGGAGGGGTCAATCAGGATCAGGTCGGCCGAGAACCCGGCCGCAAGGGTGCCGGTAACTTTTCCAAGCCCCAGAATATCCGCATTTACCGACGTGGCCATCCGCAAAACCTCCCTGGCCGGGAGTATGGATGGATCGAGCATCGACATTTTATGAAGCTTGGCAGCGGTCTGAAGTTCGAAAAGCATGCTGAGGGTATTATTGGAAGCTGCACTATCGGTACCCAACCCGACTCGCACACCGGATTGTTTCAATTCCGGAACAGGACAGATCCCGCTGCCGAGCATCATGTTGCTGTGAGGATTGTGGATCACCCCGACATTCCGCCCGCGAAGGATTTCTTTGTCGTGATCCGACAGGTGCACGGCATGAATCGCAATGAAATCCTTGTCCAGCACACCCAGCGAATCCAGCCACTCAACCGGGGTCAGGTGATATCTTTCGCCGATCTGTTCAATTTCAGCGCTGGTTTCAGCTACATGGCTGCAAACCTTCAATCCCCATTTTTTGGCCAGTGCGGATGATTCCTGATACAACTCTCCGGAGCAGGTAAAGGGCGCGTGCAGAACAACATACGGATGAATGCGGGAATGATCTTTGTACTGCTCAATAATATCCGAAGTCACATTTAGTCCATCCCGGGGATCGGCAATGCTGGGAGTGGGCGTGCTGAAGAGAGCTTCGCCGATAAATCCACGTAAACCGCTTTCATCCACGGCTTTGGCGGCATGCTTCGAAAAGAAGTTCATGTCGGCAAGCGTGCCGGTACCCGATTTGATCATTTCCAGCAGCGAAAGGCAACTTCCCAGATATACATTGTCGGGTGTGCAGAACTTTTTTTCCAATGGCCAGATCACCTGGCGCAACCAGTCGTGGAGCTTAAGATCGGTTCCCAATCCGCGGTACAGGGACAGGCTGAGGTGGGTGTGGGCATTGATTAAGGCCGGCATGATGAGTTTTCCGGAGGCCTGTAAGGTGACCTTCGCACGGTATCGCCCCGGGTAATCTTTTCGATCTCCGATCCAGGAAATTTTTCCATCGCGTATGAGCAGGATTGAATCGGAAATCTCCTGAAAATCAGCGTCGAAGGTAAGACAGCGTCCCCCGACTATGGCCAGGTCGTATAGTTCTTGTTTCTGCTCCATCTATCTGCTGAAAAAGGTGGGTTTCTTTCTGTAAAACTGCGTTTTATCCTGATAGAGGGCGCCGATTGCACAAAGGATATCCTCACGATAAAGGTTTCCTAAAAGACTAATGCTTAATGGATTGTCATTTTTATCAAAGCCATTGGGCAAAACCAGGCAGGGATGACCGGTGAGATTGGTGAGGGTAAGCTGGTTCCCTGAAAAAGACGGGGCAATGATCACATCGAAATCAGCCATCAGGCGGTTGGTTTCAATGATCAGCTGTTCACGGATACGGTTAGCCTGGATGTATTCCACTGCCGGGATCAGCCGGGCGGTCCTGAAAGTGTTGGGCCAGTCGTAATCAGCCTGCGCATTCAGCATCGAATCGCGGTTGGAAAGGGTCAGTTCATCAAATGCCGCCGCGGCTTCCGCACTGAGAATGATCCGCATGGCATTCACCGGAAATTGGGAGGGCAGGGTGACCGGAATTAATTCCGCCCCCAAACTGCGAAATACTTCCAACGAGGTGGAGTCGGCCACCTTATTCTGTGAATTCTGATCGAACAGTGATTTTAAATAGCCTATTTTCAGTCCTTTAAGGGTGAGTATGGGTTGATAAGTGAACCCCACGCCGCTGGTTGCGGGATCCTGCACATCGGGACCATAAATGGCATTCAATACAATCGCGCAATCCAGGGCATTCCGGCAGATAGGCCCGATCTTGTCCATCGACCAGCATAAGGCCATCGTTCCCGTTCTGCCGACCCGACCGTAAGTGGTCCGCAAGCCGGTAACGCCGCACCGGGTGGAGGGCGAGACAATCGATCCCAAAGTTTCAGTCCCGATTGCAAAGGCCACCAAACCTGCTGCCGTCGCGGAAGCAGGACCTGCCGATGAACCGCTCGATCCCCGCTTCAGGTTCCATGGATTTCGCGTGGTGCCGCCGAACCAAACGTCACCCATCGCCAGTGCCCCTGAAGTGAGCTTGGCAATCAATACCGCTCCGGCATCAGTCAGTTTCTCAACCACATGGGCAGTTACTTCCAGATGCTGGTCCTTGTACGGCCTGGCGCCCCAGGTGGTGGGGTAGCCCGGAACCGACATGAGGTCCTTTACCCCGTAAGGAATGCCGTGAAGCAATCCCTTGTATTTCCCGGCTGCTATTTCCTGGTCGGCTTTGGCAGCCAGTTTCAATGCCAATTCCTCAGTGATGGTCACTACACACAATAAAGTATCCTGATATTGCTTTAATCGTTTGATATATAATTTGGTAAGTTCAGTAGAAGTGATCTGGCGACTGGATATGAGCTGTGCCAGCTCGGGCACGGTCAAAAAAGCAAGATCCGCCTCATTCAACGGTTTTTTGATTTTATCCATGCGAGGCCATTCAGGTTTGGCCGATAAATCCGGAATCCTATATCCCGGAGGCAAAGGATTAAAGCCGATCGCCGGCACCCATTGGTTAGGTACCCGTGTTTCCCTCAGCGATAAAATGCTCCTCCGCTGATCGGTAATCCCTTTCTGCATCTGCAAAATCTCCGCTGCAGTAAATGGCAATCCGATCACCCCCAACGCACTCCTGATCGCCGTCGTATCCACCTGCACCACCACTCTTTCCTGTCCTCCACTCGTCCGCTGCTGCCCCCACGCCGCACCACCTCCCCCAACAACCCACATCGCCCACAAGGCACCCACAATCAAAATCTTACCTCTCTTAACCATTCTTACCTCTCTTAACATTCTTAATATTCTTAACCATTCTTAACTCTCTTAACCTCTCTTACCCTCTCTTAACCTCTCTTACCCTCTCTTAACCTCTCTTAACCTCTCTTAACCTCTCTTACCCTCTCTTAACCTCTCTTACCCTCTCTTAACTTCTATACCGGGAACCGCTCTACCATAAGCACCAGTGCCACCCCCATCCCCGCCCCCGACCAAACCAGATTCCAGTCCCTCGCCCTGGCCTTGAAAATCTCCATCGTGATGATCCCCAGGAAAACAAAAGCGGCAACAATCATCAGCTGCCCGACCTCAATCCCCAGGTTGAACGAAAAGAGCGGACCTGCCACGGAATCTTCGTTAAGGATCAATGATTTCAGGTAGTTGGAGAAACCCAGACCATGGATCAATCCGAATCCAAGCGCCATTAAGTATTTATATACCTGATGTCCTTTTGATTTTTCTGCGTTGGGAACAAACAGGTTGGCCAGGGCTGTCAGAAGGATCGTGACCGGTATCAGAAATTCAACCCAGGTTTTAGAAATGGAAATCAGGCTAAAAGAGGCAACTAACAGTGACGTAGAATGGCCGATCGTAAAAGCGGTGATCAGGATCAGGATCTTTTTCCAGTGTTTAATCTGGTAAACCGCCATGAGGGTGATCAGGAAAAGTATATGATCATAACCCTTAAGATCGGTTATATGCTCGATCCCCAATTGGAAGTACATCTGGAAAGTGGACATGCGTTTTCGGTTAGCTTGCGGTAAAAGTACTATTTTTACAAAGTATTGGAACCGGCAATGAGACTGAAATATGTGCTTACCTTGGTTTTTGTCAGCATGGGTTTGCTGGCATACGGTCACCCTTTGCACCTCACTTTCAGCAACCTGGAGTTCAATACGAAAAATAGCCGGTGGCTGCTGACCATCAAGGTCTTTTCCGATGATTTTGCAACCGATGTCAGGCTGGCTACCGATTCCGAAACGGCCATCGACAAGAAATCCAAATCGCCTGAAACAGAATCACTGTTGAAAAAATGGCTTGCCAACCGCTTATTGATCTCATTTGATTCAAAACCGGTGGAAATCAATACCTGGAAATTCGACGGAATCAGGGTGAAAGAAGATGCCACCTGGTTAACCTTCTCATTCACAGCCCCTATGCCTGGGTCTGAGATTAAAATAAAAAATTCCTTGCTCCTTGATTTATACTCCGATCAGAAGAATTTATTCGTTTTGGTCATGGGCCAGTTTCAATCTGCTCATGAGTTTAAATTAAAGGACCAGGAAACCATTATCAAACTGAACAAGTAGGAACGGAATTTGTAGATTAACCGAATTATTTTTTGCTTTTGAAAGATCGCTTTTCCATACCGGGGTTTCTGTTCTTTTTGCTTTTCCTGCCGGCATCATTGTTTGCAACGCACAACCGGGCCGGACAAATTACCTATAAGCAGATCAGCGATTTAACTTACGAGATTACGGTAATAACGTATACATCAACCGGACCGGAACCTGTCGCCGACCGGCCGAAACTCGAGGTTCAGTTTGGCGACGGAACGAAGCTGGAAGTTGACAGGATTGAGAAAATTCAGCTTCCCGACTATTATCAGAGGAATAAATATGTATGCCTGCATACCTATCCGGGACCCGGAACCTATCAAATCTTAATGGAGGATCCCAACCGGAACCGGGGGGTGAAAAATATCCCCAATTCGGTAAATGTTGTTTTTTCCATTAAAAGCATCCTGATCATCAATCCTTCGATAGGCCGCAACAGCGCTCCGGTCCTGCTCAATCCACCGATCGACAAGGCCGCGCTGGGCTATACCTTCATACACAACCCGGCAGCCTTCGATCCCGATGGCGACAGCCTATCATACAAGCTGGCCATTTGCACTGCCGAGGGAGGTAACGAAATTCCCGGATATACTTTTCCTTCATTCAGCGATTCCCTGGTCGTCGACGAACGGACAGGCGACCTGATCTGGGCTGCCCCTACCGAGATCGGCAAATACAACGTGGCCATGACCATTGAAGAATGGCGTCAGGGCGTGAGAATCGGGAGGATACTCCGTGACATGCAGATCGAGGTATACGAAACAACCAATAAACCTCCGGTGATCACCGGCACCGGCCGGTTTTGCCTGGTGGCCGGCGAAACCCTGACAACCGAAATCCAGGCAACCGATCCAAATGGTGATTCCATTAACCTGCAAGCATATGGCGGACCTTTTTCCCTCGAGGTTAATCCGGCAACCTTCAGCCAAACCTTATCCACACCCGGAACGGCCGCCGGCATGATCAATTGGAAAACCGACTGCAACCTCGTGCGGAAGCAGCCATATCTGATCATAATCAAGGCCAAGGACCGGAACAAGGAACTGGCACTGATCGACAGCAAGAATATCGAGGTCTTTATTCAATCACCCCCGGTTAAAAACCTTCAAGCCAATCCCGCTTCCTCTTTTGTAACGCTTTCCTGGGATCCGTGCGAATGTGCCAATGCAATGGGTTACCGGATTTACCGGAAAACGGGGTCCGTTAACTATACTCCGGATACTTGCCATACCGGATTGCCGCCGGAACTGGGTTACCAGTTGGCCGGTCAAATCATGGGACATGCCAATACCACTTTTATCGATTCCAACAACGGCTTGGGCCTCGACCAGGCTACCGATTACTGCTACCGTGTGGTGGCCTTTTTTGCGGATGATGCGGAATCATTGGTCTCAGAGGAAGTCTGTACGCGGCTGGTCCGCGGATTCCCCCTGCTCGTAAAGGTTTCAGTGACCAAAACCGATGTCTCCGCAGGTACGATTGACCTGGTGTGGCTAAAGCCTACCACTGAGCAATTAAGCGGAGCACCCGGACCGTTCCTATACCGGATTTACCGCTCTCCCGGTTTGTATGCGCAGAATCCCGTACTGATTGATTCCGTAATGAATTTTGATATTACATCATATACTGATAAGAATATCAATACTTTAGCAACCAAATGGTCCTATCAGGTCGAGTTGTGGAACGTCCAGCCGGGCAATAGGTTCCGCGTCGGGGTTCCGCAGATGGCTTCTTCTGTTTTCCTTGGCCTTGGAGCCTTTCACGAAGCAATGAAACTGACCTGGGAAAAAAATGTGCCCTGGGTCAATGATAAGTATGTGATTTACAGAAATACGGGATTGCAGGAGGATTCGATCGGACAAACAACGGAATTGAATTTTACCGATCGTGGCCTCCGCGAAGGGGTTTCGTACTGTTACCGGGTGAAAAGCATAGGCGGATTTCCTGATCTGGGTATCACCGGCCTGGTGAACTGGTCACAGATGCCCTGCGCCATTCCGGTGGATACCGTTGCTCCCTGTCCGCCTATCCTGGTGGTTAAAAGCATGTGCGACAGTCTGGGTAACCGCCTGACCTGGAATAACGTGAACGATTCCTGCAGCACCGATGCCGCTAAATACCGGATCTATTACCGGAATACGGCCGAAGGACAATTGATCAGGATTGACTCGGCTTTTCCGGCTCAGAAAACCTGGTATATGCACTTTCCCGATAAAACCATGGCCGGCTGCTATGCCGTGACCGCGGTGGATTCGGTTGGAAATGAAAGTAAATTATCGAATGTTGTATGCGTGGATGATTGTATCAACTATTCCATTCCCAATGTTTTCACCCCTAACGGCGATGGGTTGAACGACTGGCTTAAGCCGAATCCTTATAACCGTGTGGAAAAGATCGATCTGAAAATCTTTTCCAGATGGAATACGCTGGTTTTTCAAACTGATAACCCGGATATAAATTGGGATGGCAAGCATTATATCAACGGCAAGCAGGTGCCTGCAGGTGTTTACTATTATGTATGCACGGTTTATGAAATGCGGCTGAGCGGAACAGAGCCGCGCTACTTGACCGGTTTCGTGCATGTTTTATACAGCGAGGTTAAACATTAAGCAAATGATCAGGCTGCTACTCATAGGAATTCTTTTAATCGCAGGAGAAATCCACGGCAATGGCCAGACTGACGCGGCCGGCCGTTTGCTGATGAAAGCCCGTTACCAGGTTTCCGGGAAGATGTATGGCGAGGCACTCAGGACGATCGACAACAGTCAGTCTGTCGGCCCGGAAGCCTCCCGGGCGGCACTGACCATGGGACAGGCTTTATCGGGACTGAAACGATATGACGAGTCGAACCGCTGGCTGATGCAGGTCACCGGCGATGGACTGGCCGACGCCGCTTATGCGATGGCTAAAAACTATATCGCCCTGAATGATAACCATTCGGCGATTGAATCTTTACGCAAGCATCTTGCGGAGAAAAATCACTATCCCGAAAAGACCATCCGACTGGACCCCGATTTTGCCAAGCTTGAGAATGAACGAAACTGGGTCCATCTGTGGCAAACAGATTGGTACTCAGAGAGTGAACAGCAGGCAGCAGAATTTGACTACCTGCTGGCAAATAATCAGGTTGTTGAGGCGATGGCACTGGCTAACCGGTTCCGGACTGCCTATCCGGATGATCCGCGCGGTTGGTTTTTGCTTGCAAAGGCACATCATGCGATGAAAGATGACTGGCAGTTCCGGCTGTCAATGGATCATGGCACCCCCCTTGCAGCGCAGAACAATCCGCTGATGGAGGAAATGCTGCGTTTATGCATGGAAGCGGAGTATTTCAATAAGGCAAACGTCCTGGCAAGCCAGCTGATCCGAAACGACCCGACCAATCCGGACTATCAGATCTCCAGGGCATTGATCCGGATCATGGAAGGAAAGGAATCGTTGGCAATAAAGGAGATAGCGGCCACCGAAGAGGCCGGGATCGCCCCGGCCGAGTTGTATTACCAGGCCGGACAGCGGGTGGCAAAGTCAATCCCTTTTCAGGCTGAGTCCTGGTTTACCAAAGCCATCGACGGAGGAAGGCTGGATGCCCGGTACTATTTCGCCCGTGGACTGGCCCGCATCTCCCTTGAAAAAACGGATGAGGCACTTTCTGATTTTGCCATGTCTTTGGATATCAATCCCAACCAGCCCGACCTGTACGCCACCCGGGCGCAGATCCGCCTGGATATCGGCGACAACGATGGAGCTTGTCATGATTGGAAAAAGGCAATGGAAATGGGCAACACCAAAGCCGCCGACCTGCTTTATAAATACTGCCGCCTACCCTGATTGGCCCACCCGCCTGATCTCTTCAAGCAATTCTTCCAGATCCTTGGCCGTGGTGAATGGATTCATCAAAGCCGACCGCAGATACGTTTTGTTGTCAATCTGAGTCTGGACAATGTAGAACTTCCCTGATTTGGTAAGCTTTTTCCTGATAGCCGCATTCAGCTGATTCAGTGCCGTTTCGCCTAAGCGCGCACCCAGGTAACGGTAGCAAACAATATTGCTTTCCGGTTCATAGGGTAGCTCAAAATCAGGTGTTTTTTTAATAATCGAGGCAAATTCCTTGCCCAGGTCATACAGTGCGGTGAAATAATCAATGAAAATCTGCGGTCCGTAAGTCCTGAGAATGGCGTAAACTTTCACCCCCATCATATTCTTGGTGCATTCCAGCGTTCTGACTGCCGAATTGTACCAGAGTTCCCGCTCCTCATTGTGCATGATGTAAACGGCTTTCTGGTTAAAAGTCTCATAGGACCGCTTTCCGTCTTTGAATAGTACAGCAGTCGTAAGAGCACTGATACCGAGCATTTTATGAAAATCGATTACCACAGAGTCGGCCCGTTCGATCCCCCGGGTCAGATGCCGGTATTTCGGTGTGATCGCCGCTGCGCCCCCATGGGCTCCGTCGACATGGAACCAGATGCCCTTTTTTTCACAGAAATCAGCCATCCGTTCCAACGGATCATATGCACCGGTAGAGGTGCTGCAAGCGTTTCCTACCAGCACAACCACTTTAAGTCCCTGCTTTTCAGCCTTTTCATAGATTTCTTCGAGCCGGCCGGCATCGATCTGGTGGAGGGCATTGGTCGGTACCTTGATGACTCCCTTTTCACCCCAGCCCATGATATGCACGGCCCGTGAAACGCTGTAATGCGATTCTTCACTTACCATGATAGCCGGATAATAACCATCGGATTTTCCTTCGGTCCAATGGTCGTAACCCGATTGATGCTGGCGTGCAGCGAGGAGTGCCGTGAGATTGCCCAGCGAACCGCCTGAAGTCAGCACCCCGGATGCTTGGGCGCTGAAACCCATAGCCCCCGACAACCAGTCAACAACCACCCGTTCCATGGCCGTACTCACCGGGCCCATCTCGTAAATCGCAGAACCGTTATTGAGCGTGCCGTTGAGCATCTCGCTCAGTCCGGACAGAGGCATGGCTGCGCACACCTGATGGCCCAGATATTTGGGATGATGGATATGGATGGTCTCGTCGATGGTTGATTTCCAGAACGGCTCGAATTCAAATTCCTGATCCAGTTCATTCTGCCATTTTTGTAACCGCTGGTCCGGATCGAGCCAGGGCAGTACGGTTTTTTCAGTTTGGCTGTGCGAGGCTTTCAGATGATCGGCAATCAGGTCAACCAAACGATGAGCCTGATCCCTGAAATTCTCGGGATCATAGGCTTTTTTAAGTAAATCGGTCATACCGGTGAAAAAGGATTAGGCGACTTTGGATTTCGGCTTCCACAAAATGAAGAAGAGTCCGACCAGCGCTAATGGAATACTCAGGATCTGGCCCATGTTGAGAGCCATTCCGGCTTCGAAGGCCGACTGGTCGATTTTCAGGAATTCAACCAGGAACCGGAATCCGAACACGAGCAGCATGAACCACCCGAAGATCTTGCCTTCTTTTAGCCGGATATCTGTTTTCCAATACATATACATCAGAAAACCAAAGATCAGGAGATAGGCTAATGCTTCATAAATCTGCGTCGGGTGCCTGGGAATATTATCCCCGTCGCGGACGAAGGTAAATGCCCAGGGCAATGAAGTGGGGATACCGTATATTTCGCTGTTAATCAGGTTGCCTGTGCGTATGAAAAACCCGGCAAGAGCGGTTGGAACCGCTACTTTATCCATTGCCCAGAGGATCGATCGCTTGCTCACCTTTTTCGACCAGAGCCACAACATCACGATAATTCCCACAAAACCGCCGTGACTGGCCAACCCGCCATGCCATATCTGGATGATTTCCGCGGGGTGTTGCCTGTAATAAGCCCAGTCATAGAAGAATACATGCCCGAGACGTGCGCCGATCACCGTACCGATCACCACATAGAGGAACAGGCTGTCGACGAGTTCGGTTTTCATCCCCTCGCGCTTGAACATCTTGGTTACAATGTATATACCCGCTACAAATCCGAGTGCGAAGAGTAACCCGTACCAACGTACTGACCAGTTTCCGATATGAAACATGATGGGATCAGCATTCCAGACAATTCCGTTCTTTGGCTCCATATAATTAAAACCTTAGCAATTTGATTCCAAAGGTAGTTTTTTCAATATTATTCCCGCTTCGACAAGATGTTTTCAACATATATTGCAGAAGTTGAATTAATTCCGAAAAAATCTTTCCTTTACATTAAATTGATAACCTATGAATACAAAAAAACTAACCCTGATGTTAATTTTCGGCCTTCTGCCGTCATTTTTACTGGTTGCCCAAGACCAGGCGAAAACGGAAAAGAAGGAAAAAACAAAATCCGGTTTTAGCTTCGGCGCCGTTCCGGCAATAGCCTACGATTCCGACCTGGGTTTTCGTTATGGTGCACTGGCCAATTTCTATGATTACGGCGATGGCTCCATCTATCCTTTTTATAAGCATTCACTGTATGTTGAATGGTCGCACACCACCAAGGGCAGCGATACCAAACAGATCAAGTATGACTCTGAATACCTGATTCCCGGAATCAGGGTAACTGCCGATGCCAGGCTGGAAACCGAACAGGCCATGGACTTTTATGGGTTCAATGGATTTCAGACGGCCTATAATCCTGCATTTGTTGATAATACGGTCGGCAATACCGATTATATATCCAGGATGTTTTATAAAATGGACCGGAGAACGCTTCGGCTCCGGGCTAATTTCCAGGGCAAGATCATCGGCAAGAAATTAAGGTGGTTTGCCGGAGTTTCCCACTACAACATTAAACTCGATTCAGTCAATATCGATAAACTGAATAAAGGAAAAACCGGCGAAAAGGTGCTGCCTGATGTCGACGGTTTATATGATATTTTTGCCAAGCAGGGCGTGATACCCGCCGATCAGAAAAATGGCGGCGCTGTTACAAATGTTTCTCTCGGACTAGTTTATGATACCCGCGATAATGAGCCAAACCCGAACCGAGGTATCTGGTCGGAGGCCATGCTGGTTTCTTCCCCCGGGCTAATCAATAAAAATCCTTTCTATAAAATTGTGCTGAGCCACCGTCAGTATTTCACGCTGGTCCCTGACCGGCTGACTTTTGCCTATCGCTTGAATTACCAATCGTCACTCGGACAAAAATCAATGCCCTGGTATATGTTGAATTATACTTTCAGTACATTTGATGACCGTGAAGGCTTGGGCGGATCTAAAACTTTGCGTGGGATATTAAGAAATCGCGTGGTTGGTGAAGGATTTGCCCTCGGAAATTTTGAATTCCGGTGGAAGTTTGTAAAATTTGAATTCTTAAAACAAAACTGGTACCTGGCATTATCGCCTTTTGTAGATGTGGCAATGATTACGAAACCTTATAAACCGACTGCAAATTTTGAAATCCCGGCTGGATTTTACGGACAGGCTGATGGCTTGCATCTCAGCTATGGCGCCGGTTTGCATATCGCTTTGAATCAAAATTTTATCGTTGCAGTTGATTATGGAATGGCCGCCAGCAATGGCTCAAAAGATGCCCTCAAAAATGACGGAAAGAAAGGCATCTATATCGGTCTGGATTTTCTCTTCTAATACCTAACTAAACCTTGTCTTCAGAAGGATCGCAACTTGTTGCGGTCCTTTTGTTTATTATACCGGTATCAACTATTGGTTTAGCTGCCCGGCAGCCCTCCGGATGGCCATCTTGGTGCAGGTTTCGTATATCTTCAACTCCTGCAGGTAATCAGATCCCTGGTATTTTCTCAAATCAACTCCCAGATCAGCGGTCTTTTCTATTTTCTCCCCCGACTGAAAGATTCCTTCAACATCTTTTAACAATGTTTTTTTGGCATCATAAATCTGTATCCTGCACCGGATCTTCACCAGCTTCTTAATCTGTGAATTCGGATCGGTCTGGGTCAGGCCTTCCACAAACGGAAGGGTGATATCCTTGATATAAACCTTGATGTATTGATCGGCAATGCCGGTGGCGATTGCCTTGGCCAGGGTTGTTGAAGGTTTGCCATATTCATTGGCTTTGACCGATGACAGTGTATCAACCTGCAAAACGTGGATGCCCGATTTTTCGAGTGTGCTGAGCAGAAATGGGGTAGCTACCTCATAAATGAACTCAACACCCTGTTTCTTGCCCTTGGTGCCGTAATTCTTCAGATAATCCTTGGTTGGCATATCCCCCTGGTCATTGGTGAGTTCGATCTCGACAGGGTAACTGTAAATGGCAGACTTCTGCCCACTGCCTGATATTGAAAAACTGATAAAGACAACAAGGCAGATAATGACGGATATTATTGATTTTTTCATGGCTCCGGGCTTTACTTGTAAAGATATGAAGCAGCTCAGTACGTTTTACCGGAAAGACGAAGAATTTCTTTTATTTTATCCAACACGCGCAAGGGGGTTATACTGTTCATGCAAATCATGGGCGCATCGGTCCGGCGGCAGGGTATTTCGCCGTAAACCGAACAGGGCCGGCAATAGACTTCCGGTGAGTCGGACCACAATGAATAATCACGGGGCTGATTCAGCGCACCGAAACCGAGTGTTGGATCGGTAGCTCCCCAAACCGACAGGGTGGGGATGCCTGTAAGCGAGGCCAGGTGCATATTTGCCGAATCCATCGATAGGAACAGGTCCATTTTCCTGAATAACGAAATCTCATCCAGAGCATCAGTATTTCCGGCATGATTAATTACCCCGGGACCCGTTAGGGCATTCAGCTCCTCCTGATCTTCAATGCCGCCGAAAAGGTGCAATTCAATAGAATCCTGCAACCTGAGCAACCGGATAAGCTCCGAAACATGCTGCAATCCCCAGTTTTTAGTCCTGTGTTTGGATAAAGGTGCCAACCCGATTCTTATGACAGACGGGTTTTCAGGAATCAACCCCGGATGGCCTGCGTTGATGCGAAAGGGGCAATCAGCAAGCGCTCCTTTAAATCCGGCCTTTTCAAATACCTCCAGATATCGGTCCACCGCATGGGGAACGGTCAAACCAGGGGTTCTTTTTTTCAGGATTTCCCGACGCAACTTTCTGTATTTCCGTATGCGATACACTTTTTTCCCGGTGATAAGAAATAGGGTATCGAGGATCCTGGTCCTTATAATTCCATGCAGATCAATCACATAGTCGCAATTAAAACTCTTCAGTTCCCTGAAAAGCCTGACAAGCCCGGTCATTCCCCGATGAACTCCCTCCGGATCAAACGAAACCGTCAGAAGCCTGTCGTTACCCTTAAAATAGG
Source organism: Bacteroidales bacterium (assembly GCA_041662065.1). Classification (GTDB taxonomy): domain Bacteria; phylum Bacteroidota; class Bacteroidia; order Bacteroidales; family UBA12481; genus UBA12481. The sequence goes on from JBAZTE010000004.1 coordinate 162,781, forward strand.
GGATAAACTTTTTACGGGTGACAAAAACGATCCTGATATCCGGGTTTTTGTCCAGCACGCCAAGCATCACCGGCTTTGTCAGAATAACATCGCCCATCGAGGAGAGGCGTAAAACCAGCAAGCTTTTCATCTTTTTAATACCCCGCGTAGGATTTCTCTTCAATAAGGCCTGAATTGGTCAGCAGGTTAATCTCTTTCTTCACGGCAGCCCGTTCATCGTTCATCAGGTAAACCTGACGTGCCGTCTGAATGAAAACATCATCAAACTGCTTTTTGTTTTCCAGTTCGCGTATGATATCCTCGATTTCCCATAATTGCCGGTTAATATCGGTCAGCCTTTTATATTGCCCGCTGACCGACAGGATCATATTTTCCACCAATGGCTTCAGCTGCGACAACTCCTCCCTGATATTCACCAGCTTAGCGGCATCCTGAATCTTATCCAGCTTGATCTCCAGTATCGTCAGCCTGTCCAGCAGCTCCCCGTTTGATAGCTCAATTTTCATCCCGAAAAGATAAGAAAATTATTTGCACCCGGTTAACTTCGGCTGGCACTGGGGTCACTATTGATAGCAACAGGGTCACTACTGCTGGCACTGGGGTCACTAGTGATGGCACGCGGATGACGCGGATGCCTGCGGCAGCGCGGATTTACACAAATCTTTAAAATTAAAAAAAATCCGCGAAAATCAGCGTTACCGGAGGTATCCGCGTCATCCGCGTTCCATCACCCATTTCCCCCCGCGTGCCATCATCCAGTTCCCTCAGAGCCTATTTTATCACCTCCCTGGTCTCCCCGCACCTTAGCATCTCATCACCGAAATACGGATTGGAGATCACGTTGTTTTCGCTCAGCCAGTAAGCTCCCTTGTTATCAAATGCCATCGGACAATACTGGTAATAAACGGTCTGGCCCGAACCATACAGTTTAACTATGGAATATAGAGCGTTGCTGATCGGTGCAAACGATTCCCTTTGTTTATTTATATCACTGGATTTACTGATCTTTTCAGATTCAATCCCGGCGGTGGCGATAAATTTCATCCAGGCATCCATCTGAGCCTGACCAATCTCCTTCATTTCCACCTTCTTCAGGCTTTCCGATAACGCTCCCGCCGCTTTTGCCGCTTTTTCAGCATCCGATTTTACAAAGGCATTTTTCAAGTCATTATAAGCTGTATAAATGCTGTTGATCTGATTTTGCAATCCGGCTCCGGCAGCGATGTTGGGTGTGATTTCCCGGACCTTGACGCTGTCGGGCGCCTCATTCATCATGCTCTGGATTCCCATCAGCTGGGCTGAGGCATCCACGTTGAAAGTGCCGTTGGTGACAATTTCCTCACCCTCTTCCAACCCTTCTGTAACCACATAACTGTTGCCCAGATCCGGACCCAGCGTGACTTCCCGCATCAGGAAGGTCGGTTGGGCGGCATCCTGAACCTTTACATAAATAATGGAACGCGTACCGGTCCACAAAACCGCGGATTGAGGGATGACCAGGCTGCTTCCGGCGGAGATTTGCCTGCTTTGCAGATGACCGGTGGCAAACATGCCCGGCTTCAGCATGTTGCCGCTGTTGGCGACTTCAACCCGGACGGATGCCACACGGGTCTGCGAATTGATCACCGGATCGATAAAGGCGACAGTGCCGCTGAACTCCTTGCCCGGCATCGACTGCAGGACAAACTTTACGGGGTCGCCCTTCCTGATCCAGGGAAGATCGCTTTCATAAGCGTCAAAAAGGGCCCATACATGGCTCAAATCGGCAATTTCATATAAGGCGGACCCTTGTTGGACATAATCACCTTTATTGACTTTTTTAGCCGTCACAATGCCTGAAACCGAGGCTGTAATATCAAAGATGCTCTTCACCTTGCCGCTGTTTTCTATTTCAGAGATCTGGGCCTCCGTGAATTTCCATTGCCGTAATTTATCACGGGCTGCCGAAATGATTGAGGGATCACCCATTTTCAGGGCCTCGAAAAGCTCCTGCTGGGCGGTCACCATGGTCGGTGCATAGAGTTGCGCTATAACCTGGCCCTTCCGGACCGGCTCCCCGGTAAAGTTGATCAGGAGCTGCTCGATCCGTCCGGCCAGATGGGCCGGCTGCGTCTGTACCAGCCGTTCGTCTGCTTCGATCTTGCCATATAACCTGACTTCCTTGACCGCATTTTCACTGGTAACGATGGAGGTCTGAATTTGTGCGATACGGGCGGCATCTTCAGTCATCGAGATGGCATTCGGGTCGATCTGTGCCGCATCCTGGTTCAGGGGAATCAGGTCCATGCCGCACAACGGGCACTGACCGGGACCGTCCTTGCGTATCTGCGGGTGCATGGAGCAGGTCCAGATTTCTTTTTTCTTTTCCAGTGCCGTAGTCTCCTGATTGACAGGTGCCGGTGAACGGTGAAAAACCAGCCAGCCGGCTAAGAATCCTGCAGCCAGTAATAGTGCCATCCGCAGGTATTTATTTTTAATTAATTTCTTGATATTCATGGTATTGTATTTTTTTAATTCAACGAAATAATGGATACCAGCGTGGCTATGGCTACATTCCGGTCGACCACCGCCTCAATTTTCTTGAACTCATAATCAAGCAGTTGCTGCTGCATCCTGAGTATTTCTTCGAAATCAGCGCCTGAGGCCGAGAAAGAGCGCGTCAGGAGGGTGATGGTTTTCTCCGAAAGTTCCGACTGCCGCCTGAATAACCCGACCCGCCGGCCGGCATCATGATACTGCTGCATGGCCTCCTGATACCTGACCGTCAGCTCATTCCTTACATTTTGCGCGGATTCGGCCGAGGCATCCCGCAAATATCCGGCTTCAAGACGCATGGCATCGTACTTTTTCCTGTAAATCGGTAAAGTAGCCGTTATCATGGGCATGATCATGTCCTTTCCGTTCATCATGGAGGTGTTGCCGGGACTCTTCTGAATCAGGGAATAATTCAGGCCGATCCCGACCATCGGATAACCCATTTTTGTCACCATGTTGATCCTCGACTCGTTGGCCAGCCGGTCGGCCTCGTACATTTTATACATCGGATTATTCACGATGCTGTCCGATAAAATGGCCAGTGAACCGGGCAAAGGAGCTTCCATCAGTGAATCGGCAATAAAAACCTCTGTTTCCGGTTTGCGGTTGAGTATGCTGTTGAACCGCACCTGATCAGTCGTCAGCTGATCTGTGAGCTGTGCCAGCCGGTTTTCCAGCGTGCCGATTTCCATCTGAACGCGCAGCAGGCCAACAAGGCCACCCTGACTGCCTCCCTGCATGGGAGCCTGCGATCCTGACATCGCACCGGCATCTCTTCCGGAGGTACCGGTTGTGGCCGATGTATTACCCATTGCAGCGCCCGTCATACCTGAATTCCCGGTTTTCTGTGAGGATTCCATGCCTGAAGAACCCCCGCTATTGGTTGCACCGGCAGCCTGACCGTCAATTTTAAACCGGATCAGTGCCATCCTCTCCAATGACCGTAAAAGTTCAAGGTTTTTTTCTGCGGCGATGATCTCCTGTTTAGTACGGTATACCTGGTACCACGAGGTCTTAACCTGATAGTACAAATCGTTTTTCACGCTCTGTGCTTCCTCATATTTGGCCAGTGCCATTTTAGATGCTTCATCCTTTGCGGCCTTCAGGGTCCCGAACCAGGGCGACATCTGCATCAGCCGTATATCAGCCACCTGCCGTCCATCCATCAGTTCCATCGGCTTAATGAATAGGCCGAATTCAAGCACCGGGTCAGGCAGCGATCCCGCTTGCGGAACCCTCTCAAACGCAGCCCGGTAACCCGAAAATTTCGCCTTCAACCCCGGATTATTCTCCGCCGCCTCCTTCAAAAACCCCGCCAGCGAATCCCCCTGCTGCGCATCCCCCGCCCACGAATTTCCCTGCTGCGAATCCCCCTGCTGTCCCCATACTGTTCCAAATCCCGCTAAAAGCACCATTATCAGGCCCAGCCTGATATTATCACTTTTTAAATATTTTATTTTCAACTTCATATTTTTTCTTTTTCGTCTCAAAGTCTCAAAGTCTCAAAGTCCCACCGAAAATGGGAGGAGCCATTGCTCCTCCCCTACGTTGCCCACCGTATACGGATAATGGTAGGAGCCACTGCTCCTCCCCTACGTTGTCTATCGTATTACCGTCTCCGTATCGCCCGCTCCCTCCAAATGCTCTGTAGTATTGGTACCACAAACACCGTCATGATCTGGATCGTCATCCCCCCAAAAGTGGGAATAGCCATGGGAACCATGATATCCGCCCCCTTTCCCGTTGACGTAAGCACCGGGAGCAGCGCGATAATTGCAGTGGCGGCGGTCATCATCGCCGGCCTGACCCGTTTCTTGCCTGCTTCCACCACAGCCTCCCTCACGGCTTCTACGGTTTCCGGATGCCTTCTTTCAAAAACATCATGAATGTAGGTTCCCATGATCACCCCATCGTTCGTCGCAATGCCGAACAGGGCAATGAACCCCACCCAGACCGCCACACTCAGGTTGATCTCTTGCATCTGGAACAGGTGCCGCATGTTCACCCCGGCAAAGGCAAAATTCATGAACCAGGGCTGACCGTAAAGCCACAGGAAAATAAATCCCCCTGAAAAGGCTACAAAAACCCCTGAGAAGTGGATCATTGAGGCGGTCACCGTTTTGAACTGGAAATACAACAACAGGAAAATGATCATCAAACTGATCGGAATAACGATCGATAATCGCTTGGTGGCCCTGATCTGCTGTTCGTAATTTCCTGCAAATTTGAAACTTACCCCCGGAGCTAATTTTAGCTCTCCGGATTGGATTTTCCCGTCGATAAACGCCTGGGCCTGTTCTACCACATCAACTTCTGCCAGGCTGGATGCTTTATCGAATATGACATATCCGTTCAGAAAGGTATTCTCACTCCTGATCATTTGCGGGCCACGGGTGTATAGGATATCGGCCAGTTCGCCCAGAGGCACCTGAACCCCGGTCATCGAGGGTACCAGAATGCTTTTCAGATCCTCAGGCGAACTGCGTAATTCACGGGCATAGCGGACCCGGATCGGGAACCGTTCACGGCCTTCAACCGTGGTCGACAGGGCCATGCCCCCCACAGCGGTCTGAATAATATCCTGTACCTCCTGTACGGTTAAGCCATATCGCGCAATCGCCTCACGGTTTATCTTAATCTCGATATAGGGAGCGCCAACCGCACGGTCATAAAATACCGAGGTCGGCAGGATGGAAGGAACCTCCTTCAATAACCGTTCGAAATCCAGTCCGGCCTTTTCAATCGACTCGAGATCCGGACCATACACTTTCAGCCCCATCGGAGCCCGCATGCCGGTGGATAGCATCACCAGCCGTGTCTGAATGGGCTGAAGTTTGGGTGCAGAGGTCAGTCCGGGTAAATTCGTAACCTTGACGATCTCATTCCAGATATCATCCGGACTCTTGATATGCGACCTCCATTGCCGGAAATATTCTCCCCGTTCATCCGGGATCAGGTTCTCGCGCGGGATCAGCCGGAATTCTTCCTTCTGCCAGTTGTAGGTGCTCCCGTCTTTTAATACGAAATTGTCGTCCTTATCCACCTTGAACCTCATGCGGTGGCCATTTTCATTGAGGATAAACTCGGGACGGTAGTTGATGGTGTTTTCAAACATCTGCACCGGTGCCGGGTCGAGAGCGGAGTTCACGCGACCCCATTTTCCGACAGCCAGCTCCACTTCGGGAATGGTGGTCAGTCTCTTATCGAGCTGCTGAACATATTCAATGTTCCGCTCGATACCGGCATGCGGCATGCTCGTGGGCATCAGCAGGAACGATCCTTCATCAAGTGCCGGCATGAATTCCTTGCCTACTCCCGGGAATGTTTTGACAGCTCCCGTCCATACCTTGCTCTCCCTGACTTTCCATCCTGTTTTTTCCAATCCATTCCCGGCAAAACCGAACGTTTTATCAAATCCCTGCCAGATCAGGAAACCGAGGAACACCGTCACCACCGGAATCATCAGGAACTGCACTTTGTGATTCAAGCACCAGCGCAGGATCTGCTCGTAATAATGAACCATGGTCATCAATATGGCAAGAATGATCCCGATCAATCCGCCGACGAACAGAAAGTTAACGGCCGTTCCTTTGTGTGTACCCAGGGGAAGCCATTCAACGGTCAGGTAATAAACAGCAACCAGCACGGTTAAGCCGATATTGATATATTTGGGTATCTCCCGCCGGGCTTCCGGCCAGCGTTCGCTGTTCAGGTTGTTGAACCCGATGAGCGTCAGCGCCAGGGCTGGCCAGGCACCGAGAAAAATCGTCAGGGCCAGTCCCGCCAGGATCAATGCGATATTCCAGATTTTACGTCCTCTGTCTTTATCAAAATCCAGGGAATAAATATAGTAGGCGAGCATGGGAAGAACCACCATGCCAAGTACATACGATGAGGTAATGGCAAACGTCTTGGTGAATGCCAGCGGTCTGAAAAGCTTGCCTTCCGAGGCCTGCATGGCGAATACCGGCAGGAAACTGGCGATCGTGGTGGCGAGTGCCACGGTAACGGCCGCCCTTACCTCGGTGGTTCCGGTATAGATGAGCTGCAACAGGTCCTTGCCCCTGAGCTTTCGGTTTCCCGGCATCTCCAGGTGACGGTTGATATTCTCGATGTCGACGATCCCGATATCCACCATGATCCCAATGGCAATGGCAATACCCGAAAGGGCAACGATGTTGGCCTCAATGCCGAAGATCCTCATCAGGATAAAGGTCATCAGAACTCCTACCGGCAGCAAAAAGGAAACAATAAAAGAGGCCTGCAGGTTCATTAACAATAAGATAATCACGATGATGCTGATCAGTACCTCATGCGAAAGCGCTGATTCCAGGGTTCCAATGGTCTCCTGAATGAGTCCGGTGCGATCGTAAAAAGGCACGACAGTAACCTTCGAAACCGTGCCGTCGGCCAGCGTTTTTGAAGGGAGTCCGGGTTCCAGCTCCTTGATTTTTGCCTTTACATTATTGATGACATCCATCGGATTCGATCCGTAACGCGCCACCACCACCGCTCCCGCGGCTTCTGCACCTCCCTTGTCGAGGCCCCCGCGGCGGGTGGCCGGACCGAAACTGACCCTTGCCACATCGCTGATCCGTACCGGAACATTCTCATGCACGGCAACGACAGCACTCCTGAGATCATCAAGGTTTTTCACATAACCGAGGCCCCTGATAACATATTCCACCTGGTTCAGCTCGATGGTTTCCGCACCGATATCCAGATTGCTGTTCGTGACCGCCTTCATGATATCCATCACGTTTACCCCGAAGGATTTCATGGCTTCCGGATCAATATCCACCTGATATTCCTTCACAAATCCGCTCACCGATGCCACTTCAGATACCCCCTCGGCCGAAGCAATGGAATATTTCACATAATAATCCTGGATTGTTCGCAGCTCCTGCGGATCCCATCCGCCGGCGGGCTTTCCGGTTTTGGGATCCCGGCCTTCCAGCGTGTACCAGTAGATCTGACCGAGAGCCGTTGCATCCGGACCCAAAGTAGGCTGTACTCCCGCTGGTAAAGTGCCGGGAGGCAGTGAATTGAGCTTTTCGAGAATCCTCGAACGACTCCAGTAAAATTCAATATTGTCCTTGAATATGATATAGATGAACGACATGCCGAACATGGAAGTGCTTCGGATAGTCTGAACACCCGGTATCCCCAATAAAGCCGAGGACAGGGGGTAGGACACCTGGTTCTCGATATCACGCGGCGACCGGCCCATCCATTCGGTGGCCACAATCTGCTGGTTTTCACCGATATCCGGGATGGCATCCACCGAAACGGGATCCCGCGGCAGGAATTTTATATTCCAGTTGAACGGAGCCGTCACCAGCCCCCATACCACAAAAACCAGGAGCAATAGTACCGAGACCAGACGGTGCTCGAGAAAATATTTTAGAATTCGGTTTAGCATAATCTGGCTTTTATTTATTTCTCAGTCGCAATGCATTGGCAATCACAGATAATGAACTAAAACTCATGGCTGCTGCTGCAATGATCGGACTCAGGAAGATTCCGAAAATGGGGTAAAGCAATCCTGCGGCAACAGGTACACCCAATATATTGTACCCGAAGGCAAAAAACAAGTTTTGTTTGATATTACGAATAACAAAATGGCTCAGCTCCCTGGCCCGGACTATTCCGTTCAGATCGCCCTTAACCAGTGTTATCTCGGCACTTTGCATGGCAATATCTGTTCCCGTACCCATGGCAATGCCGATATTTGCCCGGGCCAATGCCGGAGCATCGTTGATTCCGTCGCCAGCCATCGCCACCACGTGTCCCTGGTCTTGCAATTCCTTAATTTTGTTGTACTTATCTTCGGGCAAACAATCCGCTTTGAAACCATCGAGATGTAATTCACCGGCAACAGCCCTGGCTGTTATTTCATTGTCCCCGGTAAGCATGATAACACTTACGCCCATCTTCTGTAAAGTCTGAATGGCCTTGGCTGAAGTTTCCTTGATTTTATCAGTGACCCCTATAATCCCTTCTACCTTGCTTCCTAAAGTTAAAAACATTACGGTTTGTCCGCCCATTTGCCATTCTTTTACAATTTCCTGTTGGCCGGGATCGATGGAGGCTTTCATATCATTGATTAACCGCTGATTTCCAAGACTTAATTTCTTTCCCTGGTAATCGGCCTGTACCCCTTTACCTGTAATCGATTCAAAATTGTCCAACTTGATCAGGCTGATATTATTGCCCTTGGCACCCTTCACAATGGCTTGAGCCAGCGGATGTCCGCTGCTGCTGTCAATGGAAGCTCCCAGTTTAAGAATTTCCGGATTGCTGAGATTACCGAATGATTTAAACCCTTTAAGACTGGGTTTGCCTTCGGTGATTGTCCCTGTTTTATCAATGATCAGGGTGTCCACCTTATTCATCTCCTCAATGACCCGGGCATCCTTAACCAGAATTCCTGATTGCGCTCCCCGTCCGGTTCCGACCATGATGGATATCGGGGTGGCCAGACCAAGTGCACACGGACATGCGATAATTAAAACCGATATGGCATTAACAAAGGCATAAACATAAGCCGGTTGTGGTCCCCATATAGCCCAGACTCCAAAAGTAATCAACGAAATACCTATGATAATCAGTACGAAATATTTGGCCACCACATCAGCAATATTCTGAATCGGCGCCCTTGACCGGCTCGCTTCATTTACCATGTCAACAATGCGGGACAGCAAAGTGTCCTTTCCGACTTTTTCAGCCTTCATCTCAAAAACGGTGTTACCGTTAATCGTTCCTCCGGTTACTTTGTCATTCATTGATTTGTCTGCCGGCATAGGCTCTCCCGTGATCATGCTTTCGTCCAGAACTGCCTGGCCATCCGTAATAACGCCGTCAACGGGTACTTTTTCACCGGGTTTCACCCTGAGAATATCCCCGGTTATTACCTCTTCGAGATGGATCTCTTCTTCCTGCCCGTTACGGATGACTCTGGCAACAGGTGGTACCAGGCTCATCAGGGCTTTAATGGCTGAATTTGTTTTTCCATGAGCCCTCAGCTCCAGAACCTGTCCCAGCAGGACAAGCGTCAGGATGACAGCGGCTGCCTCAAAATAGGAATGTACAGTGCCGGTGTGGTCCTTAAACTGCTCAGGAAATATCCCGGGAACCATCAGTCCGAAAACGCTGAAAAGATAGGCAGCACAAATACCCAATGAAATCAGGGTCCACATATTCGGCGACCATCTCCGCACCGAATTCCACCCGCGCTTAAAGAATTCCCAGCCTGAATAAAAAATCACCGGTGTGGCTAAGGCAAATTCGATCCAAATCCATACTCTTTTTGAAAAAAGCCCATCAAGATGAAGAAAAGGGATCATATCAGACATGGCAATGATAAATACCGGTATGCTCAATATCAGTGCTATACGGAATTTTGCGACCATTTTCCGGTAAGATGCATCTTCTTCGTTGTTTTCAACACCTTCACCCGCGACCAGGTCCATACCGCATTTGGGACAGGATCCCGGTTTGTCGCTGACAACTTCGGGATGCATGGGGCAATAATATTTACCGGTTACTGCTTTTACCGTAGCCTGATCCATTTTTACATGTGATTGCTCCCCACCAACAGGCACCAGCAGCATATGGCATACCGGACACTTTCCCGGTTGGTCATAAACCTTTTCGCCTTCACATCTCATGGGGCAAATAAACTTGGGATTATCTGTATTTGTCATGATATTAATATGTTAAGTAAAGACATAGGAAATAATTACCCGCATAAGGATAATTATCGGACAGTCCGGGTCCGGACTGTCCCGAAAATCATGAAACTAAATCAGGTATTGTTGCAGCAATGCAAGCCGCAAATCCAACAGGGGTGGGGGAGATTCTTCTGGTTTAACAGGCAGAAATTCTGTTGATTGCACCTGTGGAGACAGATCATTATCTGTCTCTACACGCCATCCCCATAAAGGCAATTCTACGCACGAAACCTCGCTATCGACGCAAACTGCCGTAAACAGATAATCATTTTGGAGCTGGAAATGCTCGGCCTTATCCTTGCAGCAGTTTTCAGGATGCTCGCAGCAGGCCTTTGGGGTATGCAGCACCGAAAACTTCATCAGGGTGCCGCCGCAAAAATGATAATGGTAAGTCACCCCTGAAGTTGTCAGCAGCATGACCACCACCATAACGATATTTGCGAATTTACGTATCATTTTCCAGCACAATGATATAACAAAGATAACGCTCTATAGGTTGCAGGTTGTCAAATTTTTGTTAAAATGGATTTTCAGGCAATGATCTCATTTCCCCAAAGTGCTGAAAGAAATTTTCTGTAGGGCATTATTTGGATTGTTCCAACTTTTCTCTCCGCTGGTTCATTACACACTATGATGGATTTCCGGGGATGTAATTCATCCGCAAAGGCTCGTATACCCTTCAGATCATTGGAATCTAACTGATTTGTCCCTTTTACTTCAATGGCTATCTCACCGTCTCCAAGAATAAAGTCCACCTCTAAACCTGTCTTTGTCCTCCAGTACCCGATTTCAAAATCCAAATTGAGATAAGAGCGAAAGGCAGAAATCTCCATAAGAATAAAGTGCTCAAACGCTTTCCCGAATGACTCACCACGCTCTTCCTGAATGACCCTTTTTGTAATGATTCCTGCAACCCCGGTGTCAAATAGATAAAATTTGGGAGTCCTGGTGATGACCTGTCGGGTTTGACGTTTTTTAAAAGGATCTATCATAATCCCCATAAGCGTGTCAACCAAAATCTGGTAATATTCCCTGACGGTTTTGGAATCAACTCCGCAGTCTCTCGAGATGTTCAGGTAATTGGTCATTTCTCCATGGGAAAATCCAACAGAGTCAAAAAACCTTGAAAAAGATGGAATATTGCGCACAAGGCCTTCCTGAAAAACCTCCTCCATCATGTAGTCCTGAACATAGGCTTTTAAGGATCTTCTGGCATCCGGTTGTCGAAAGTGGGAAGGAATCATCCCTTTGTTCAATGCATCCAAAAGTTTCCATTCCGTTAATTCGGCGGTTACCAATGGGAACAATTCATACCTCCAGGCCCGGCCGCCTAAAAGATTAGCCTGACCGCGCTTCAACTTCCTGGCGCTGGAACCACAAAGGATAAACTGCATTCCTTTATTCTCAATCAAACGGTGCACCTCATCCAGAATTTTAGGGATTTTCTGTACCTCGTCAAGAATAACAGGGTACCGGAGTTGTTCCGGACCAAGGGCCTCTATCTCCTCAGCAAGGAGTGCCGGGCGATTTGAGAAGCGGAAAAATAAATCCGTATCAAGAAAATCAAAAACTTTGCTCTGGGGGAATAGCACATGTAATAATGTTGATTTGCCAGTCTTTCGCGGACCCCACAAAAATGCTGATTGTTCACCGGGCAATTCTATTTTCAGAAAGCGTTCAATGTTTTCCATATCAGCAAATATTCTAATAATTTCGGAATGTATTCCAAAATTAGCATCTTTTATCGGAATTAGTTCCGAAAATGTTAAACATTTGCAATACCAAGGGGAAAAAGTGAAAATATTTTGTTGTTTGAATAATTATGCATAGATTTGCATCGAATTAGAAAAAATATACAAATGGATCGATTAACACGTCAGGAAACAATCATGCTGGTCCTCCGCGACCAGTGGATCCGCAACCAGGATGAGCTTCAGAAAGCTCTGGAAATTAAAGGGTTCGATGTTACACAGGCAACACTCTCCCGCGACCTGCGACAAATTCATGTGATGAAAATAATGGACCCGGTACGCGGTTCCAGGTACGTCCTCCCTGAAGATAAGGATATGAGGGAAGCAATCACCCGCCTGCCAGATCATCTCGATGGCGTCCTGTCGATCGAATTTTCGGGACAGTTCGGCGTTGTCCGCACTTTACCCGGTTTCGCTAACGGGGTTGCCTTTACTCTTGATTATCAGCAATTACCGGAACTCATGGGAACCATCGCCGGTGATGATACTATCCTTCTCATCATGAAGGATGGGGTATCGAAAAACCTGATGGCCGGAATTCTGAGCAGCCGGTTTCCGGGACTGTCCCAGAAGATTATGTTTTAAACTATCAATGAATAATTATACAATATCATGACGAATTCCATGAAGAAGAAAGTGGTTTTAGCCTACAGCGGGGGTCTGGATACCTCCGTTATCCTGAAATGGCTCATCAACAAAGGCTATCAGGTGATCTGCTATGTGGCGGATGTAGGGCAGAATGAAAATTACAGGGAAGTGGAAGCCAAAGCCATCGCGCTGGGAGCTTCCAAAGTGTTTGTCGAGGACCTGAAGCACGAACTGGTGGTCGATTATATATTTCCTGCCTTGAGGGGAAATGCATTGTATGAAGGGAGATACCTCCTGGGTACCGCCATCGCCCGTCCACTGATCGCGAAACGCCAGGTGGAGATTGCAAAACGCGAGGGCTGCACTTACCTGGCCCACGGCGCTACCGGAAAAGGCAACGACCAGGTGCGTTTTGAGTTCGCCTATTACGCCTTGTTTCCCGAAGCTAAAATCATCGCACCCTGGAAAGATCCTGAATTCCTAAATGAATTCAAGGGCCGCACGGATATGATCAAATATGCCGAACTGTATAATATCCCTATCAAACAGACTGTTGCCAAGAGTTACAGTGAAGACGAAAACCTGATGCACATTAGCCATGAGGCAGGTATCCTCGAGAGCCCGGCCGACCGCTGTCCCGAAAATGTATATTCAAAATCACTCTCCCCGATGCTGGCGCCCGACAAGGAAACCCTCGTGGAGATTGAATTCCATAACGGTACCCCGGTGCGCATCAAGAATTTGGATGACGGTATCGAAAAGACCGATCCGATGGATCTCTTCAATTATGCCAATCATATCGCCGGAGTCAATGGCATCGGCCGTATCGATATGGTGGAGAACCGTTTTATCGGCATTAAATCCCGCGGAATTTATGAAACCCCAGGCGGATATCTCCTTTGGGCGGCACACCGCGACCTCGAAGGCATCGCCATGGATAAGGAAGTGATGCACCTGCGCGATATGCTCATACCAAAATTTGCCGAGTTGATATACAACGGATTATGGTTCTCGCCGGAAATGGACTTCCTGATGGCTGCCTTTAACAAGAGTCAGGAACAGATCACCGGAACCGTCGTTGTGGCCCTTTATAAAGGAAATGCCATGCCGGTTTACCGCGAATCACCCGTCAGCCTGTACGACCAGGATCTATCTTCCATGGACGTTGAAGGAGGGTTCGATGCCACCGATAGCCGCGGATTTATCAATATCAACGCCATCCGTTTGAAAGCCCATTACCTGGTGCTACGCAAAAAACAGCCTTACCAATGGCGTCCCGGAATCCTTAAATAGTTAGTTATGAAGCTCTGGCAAACTGCAGATTCAATGGATGCCCGGATTGAGGCTTTTACCGTTGGCAATGACCCGATCCTTGATCAGGAACTGATCCCCTTCGATTGTCAGGCGACGATCGCCCATGTGACGATGCTGGAGGAAATCGGGATTTTGGATACGATCGAGTCCGGAAAACTGATCGCCGCCCTGAATGAGCTGATTATCCTGCATGGTGAGGGGGCATTCCGCATCAAGCCGGGACAAGAGGATGGTCACACCGCCATCGAGGAATACCTGACAGGAAAACTGGGCGATACTGGTAAAAAAGTTCACACGGGCCGTTCACGTAACGATCAGGTCCTCACCGCTGTCCGGCTATTTGAGAAGTTTGCCGTCGATGAACTCATACAACTCTCGGAGAACATGGCGGCTTCGCTTAAACTGTTTGCCGAAACCAATGCCGGACTGCCTTTGCCGGGATACACCCATACGCGGAAAGCTATGCCCTTTTCTGTAAAGGATTGGGCAATGGCCTTTCACGATGCCCTGAAAGATGACATCAGGATGCTGAAAGGCACCTATGAGCTGATCGACCAGAATCCGCTGGGAACTGGCGCCGGATATGGCGTTCCCCTGCCGCTCAACCGCCAGACGACTACTGATCTTCTTGGCTTTGCCCGGATTCAGGAAAACCCGATGTATGCCCAGAATAGCCGGGGGAAATTTGAATCCCGGATACTTCAGGATTGCCTGATGGTATTGTACGATCTGAATAAATGGGCTACCGACCTGATATTCTATTCGTTACCTGAAATAGGGTACTTCAGTCTGCACCCTTCCATGGTGACCGGCTCCTCCATCATGCCTCACAAGCAGAATCCGGATGTGCTGGAACTTATCAGGGCCTCTTATCACCAGGTGGCCGGATACGAATACCAGCTCCGGATGACCCCGATAAACCTGATCTCCGGCTATCACCGCGATCTCCAGTATACCAAGGAGCCGCTGATGCTCGGATTGAAAACCACCCGTGAAGTGCTGGGTGCCAGCCAGGTCGTCCTCAAAGGCCTCACCGCCAATGCCGATAACCTCAAGGCCGCCATGACCCCTGAGCTGCTATCCGTCCAGAAAGTCATGGACCTCGTCAACTCCGGCATGCCCTTCCGCGATGCCTATCTGCTCATTAAGAAACAGTCGAGCGGTTAAGAACGTCACCAGGGTCACTGGTGATGGCATGGGGGTCACTCCTGATGGCACGCGGTCCCGGCATAGCATTCTACGAAAGGGACGGGGTCCCGGCCTTCGCCGGGATGACACTGCTCCGTGGGAAATTTGGGAGTGAAAGAGTCAGAGAGTGGGGGTGAGGTCTCGCCAATTAGGATTTTCTTTTCTTATCAGGTTATCCTTCCACTCACGCTTCCATTCTTTCAAGTGCTTCTCCCGATTAATGGCATCTTCAATAAATACAAACGATTCAAAATAAACCAGCTTGTGGACATTGTATTTAAATGTGAAACCTGAATTCAGATTGTTTCGGTGCTCATTCAATCTCCGCAGTAAGTCGTTCGTTACACCAATATACAGAACCCGGTTATTGTCAGTTGACAAAATATAAACGTAAAATGTCTTGGTTATCATGCACCTATTTTCTTGATATAGATGCTCAAGTTCCGTCAAAAAGGAAAAAACCTCCCAAATTCCTATCGGAGCAGTGTCATCCCGGCGAAGGCCGGGACCCCGTCCCACTGGTAGGATGCTATACCGGGACTCCTTCCCACAAGTAGGATGCTTATATCAGGATCCTGTCACGCTACCGGCACCTTGATGAGGATTCACAGCCTCCCAGTACACACAGTAATCTCTTAACCCGCACTCGCCGCACTTCGGCTTTCGGGCCTGGCAAACATACCTCCCATGCAGTATCAGCCAGTGGTGCGCGATGGAATGAAGCTCGGCGGGGATGTGCTTCGTGAGCTGCTGCTCCGTTTCCAGCGGGTTGCGGGCACCCACCGTCAACCCGATGCGTGCCGATACCCGGAAAACATGAGTATCCACCGCAAGCGCCTGCTTGTCAAATGCCACCGAGGCGATCACATTGGCGCTCTTCCTGCCTAAACCGGGTATGGTCATCAATGCTTCCACTTCTTCGGGCAACTGGCCACCAAAATCTTCCACGATCTTTTTTGATGCATCAATCAGATGCCTGGCCTTGTTATTGGGATAGGAACAGCTCCTAATCAATTCGAACACGTCCTCCTGCCTGGCAACCGCAAGCGCGTCAACCGTCGGGTACCGTTCGTAAAAAGCCGGTGTGAGCATATTGACGCGCTTGTCAGTGCACTGCGCCGAAAGAATCACCGCAACCATCAACTGGTAGGGATCCCTGTGCTTCAGCTCCGTTTCGGCTATCGGCATGTTGGCTTTGAACCAATCAATTACATGGCTGTATCTTTCTTCAATGGTCATTTCGCTTTGCGGGTCACTTTGCCGGAACTTTGCCGGGCTCGAAAAAATAACTTCTGGGCTGGCAAATCTTTTTGTAAAGATCAGCCTGCTCCCCTGAAAAATAGGTGCTGCTGTTCTCGCTGGAATTCAAAACCGTCCCTTTGGCGTCGCGATAAGCATCGATCTCCACCGGCTTCATGTTATTTCCGCTGAGTACGATCTTCAATGGTTCACCTGCACCGGCCGGAATGAAATCATCGCGGAATTCACTGCCGATCAGGTAACAAACAGTGGTCAGATAACCTGCCATCCGCAACGAATCAACCGGCATGCCGCTGATCGACCATTGACCATCCTGCCTGGTTACCGTATAGGAACTATCCGCCGGGTAGTTAAAGGTGATCTGCGACAGGTCATTCTGGTTTCCGCGGAAAATATTCTTATCACGCAAACTGTTGATCTCCCGGTTGAAAGTCATGCTTAGGTAACCTTCCACTGCATACACTTCCTTCTCATTGTTCACCCTCACAAAGGTGCTGGGCTTGCGCGTGGCCTGGTTATAGGCAAATCGCCCCAGCGTCAGTTCGGCTTTCTCTTTTTTTTGTCCATAAACAATGACTTTAACTCCCAGAGAATCAGTGATGTCATACTCTTTCCAGAGTTCTTTGCTGTTGGCAACCACCCGCTCGGGTGTCATGTTGGCCAGCTCATCCACAATCCCCTTGATCATGTCCTGATCCGCAGCAAAGAGTTTGTCATCTACCTTCAACTTCCAGATGGTGTCATCGAGATAGACATCAACTACCCGGTTTCCGGAGTTTTTCGGGAAAATGGCGATCTTCTTGATGTTATTGGCATCTATCTCAACGATATCCTTCCGGAAAGTGCGTTCGCCTTTCGATGATTTGATCAGTTCATTCAGCCCTACCGCAACCAGCAATACGGCAAAAACGATCATTAAAATGCGGTTGTTCTTGGTCTTAGACATGTCCTTCCTCCATTCTTTTGTTACGCAAATTACGGTTGTACTGCGACCTGAAAATTCCGTAAATGATCACTAACAGCAAGGGCAGCAAGAAGTTGAAATATTTCAGGAATGCTTTCTTGCCGTCTTCCATCTGCTTGATGGGCCGGTTGGTGACCCCCTTGGTTCTCAGTTCAATCAAACCGGTATCATCCGAAAGGAAGTCAACTGAATTGACCATGAAACTGATATTATCGGGCGATTGCTGCCTTGCTCCTTCACCTTCCCCGTTCACGGCAAAATCACCGTCACCGATCAGCACAATGGTCGAAACGGACTGGCCAACAATCTTGCCGGTCAAAACGCCTGCGACGGTCAGCCCTTTCATGGGAAAATCAGCCGGTCCCCATTGCTTGCTGACATCAAAATAGGTAGGGGTGGCCTGCGTTCCCGACATTTCGGAAGTCTGTGCGATCGGAACAAAAGATTTTGTGGTATCCCCGGTATAAACGATCGTACTGGCAAAAGGCAGTAAAACAGCCTCAAGACCTTTGGTGATCGGATGATCGGCAAACTTGGATATCAACGGGAGATAGGGAAATTTAACCTGGGTATTATAAGTAAACATCCCCTGCTGCTGCCTGACATTGATACTCGCGCAGCGGTTGTCCACCACAAAGTTGTTTTCGACCAGCAAACCTTTGGACATGAGCCAGGTCTCGAGACCGGTATTGACCGGGAGTCCCCGCTGGACTTCGAGTTTTCCTTCAACGCGGTTGATGGCGATCAGCATTTTCCCTCCCCGTGCCAGAAATTCATCCAGCTGGGCCAAATGCGATGGCGGAATGGTATCTTTTGGCGCAATCAGGGCAATGGTATTGAATTTGGCCAGATTTTTCGTGGTATCTGTAATGAACACGGGCTCAACTTCATACAAAACATTCAAAGCGGTATAAACCTGGCTCATGGCGGCAATGCCCGGTTCGCCGTGACCCTGAATTATCCCGATGGCCGGCTTGTTTTTTACCGAGATTTTCTTGATCGCCGATGACAGGGCATATTCCATGGCGGCACCCGGCTGCATGAACGGAATGTTTTCCGATTCTTCACCCATCGCTATAACAGCCCCAAGATAAACCTTCTGCTGCTTGACCTGGTCTTTCTCCCGGATATTGGCGATAACAGGCTGAATGCCGGCCGACATGGCTTTTTGCTCGGTCTCCTGATCTTTGCTCGGATCGATAAATTCATACACGATCTGGCCTTTGGAGAGATTGGCGTACTCAACGAGCATCTCCTTGAAATCCCGCTTGGTTCTGGCCAGTTCGGCCGGTACGTTGTTGCTGAAATAAGCGGAGATGGTCACCGGCTCTTTCAACCCCTTAACGATGTTTTTCGATGCTTTGCTCAGCGTATACCGATGATCTGAAGTGAGATCCATCCGGAAAAAGAAATTATCGGCGAGAATATTCACCAGCACGATGATTCCCAGTGCGGCGATTAAAAATGTGGTTGTCTTTTTCATGATTTTCCTGGTTTGAGGTTAAAACCGCCGTCTAGTCAGCATCGTTTCTGCTAAAATCAGCGATATCGCGATCAGACTGAAAAAGTAAATCAGGTCCTTGGTGTCGATCACCCCGCGGCTGATGGATTCAAAATGGGTGCTGAGATTCAGGTAGCTGAACAATCCGCCCAGAAAACCGGTGAAATTGCCTGCGAGCACACCAAAGATGATGTGGAAGAATATACCGATCAGCAGGGCAACCAAAAAGGAAACGATTTGATTTTTCGACAGGCTGCTGGCGAAAAGCCCGATGGCGATATAACTCGCCGACATCAGGATCAATCCCAGGTAACCGGTCCATACTGAACCATGATCCAGCGGTCCGAGGGTTGCAATCGAGATATAATAGGGCAGGGTGAACGCCAGTGCAATGCAAACCAGCGTCAGAGTCGACAAAAACTTGCCGAAAATGACCTGCCAGTTGCTGATCGGCTTGGTCAGCAAAAGTTCAATGGTTCCGGAACGGGTCTCTTCGGAAAGCAAACCCATGGTCATTCCCGGGATAAAGAAGAAAAGGGTCCAATAGGCTATGCCGAAAAAGGATTGCATATTCGTCTGACCCACCATAAACACATCTGCACCCGAAATCCAGGTAAAAAATCCGCTGAACCCGAGAAAAGCAATCAGCAGAATGTAGGCCATCAGGGAATTGAAAAAGGAATTCAATTCACGGCGCGATATAATCCAGATCTCTTTCATTGTACCGGATAGTTAAATATTATAATCAGTTCATGGTTAATTCGTGGAAAATGTCTTCAAGCTTGGTCTCAACAACGACCATTTCCGTTAGCGGCCATTGATTTTTCACGCAGATATCAAACACGGCGCGCCGCGAACTGACATTCGCGCGGCTCTGGATCTCGAAACGGTTATCCGCTCCCTGCACCGGATTCACCCAGTCGATGGTCGAAATCTTCTGTAGGGCGGCAACTATCTCATTCTTAGTTCCATCCTCGATGGTCAGTTTCAGCATTTCCTGTCCCTGCGCCTTTTTCCGAAGATTTTCAGGCGTTCCGTCGGCTACGATTTTTCCCTTGCTGATGATCAGTATGCGGTCGCAGGTAGCCTCTACCTCTGCCAGTATATGCGAACTCAGGAGGACGGTCTTCTCCCGCCCGATCGTCCGGATCAGGTCACGTATTTCGATGATCTGGTTAGGGTCCAAACCGGCCGTGGGCTCATCAAGGATCAGCACCTCCGGATCATGGATCAGGGCCTGGGCAAGGCCGACACGCTGACGGTAACCTTTCGAAAGCTCACCTATTTTCTTGTGCTTTTCCCCCTCCAGACCGCAAAGTTTAACCATTTCCAGGATCCGTCCCTTGATCCGCGATTTGTCGATTCCCTGGATCTCAGCAACGAAACGCAGGTAATCAATCACCGGCATATCGTTATACAGCGGATTATTCTCGGGCAGGTACCCGATCCGCTTCTTAACCTCCTCAGGTTGCTCGGTCACGCTGAATTCACCCACGTGAATCGTTCCCTTGTTAAATACCAGAAAGGAAGTTATCGCCTTCATCGTTGTCGTTTTCCCGGCACCGTTGGGACCGAGGAATCCGAGCACTTCACCGGTATGAACCTTGAAAGAGATATTGTCCACAGCGCGCTGCGTCCCATATATCTTGGTCAGGTTCTCAACAATGATGTCCATGGTAGTAGTTATTTATTGGTTTTTCAGATCGGGTACAAATGAAGCAAATCCCCGATACATTTAACATAGGTCGTTAAACCTGGTTAATACACGTTAAGGAAAATTAACAATAGGAAGCTTTATTGTCAGTGTAGAATGAAACGGAGGAGATCGAAGAATGGAACGCGGATTTACGCGGATGCCTGCGGCAACGCGGATTTGCACGGATTTCTTTATTTTTTTCCATTTTGATGGAGGTTGTGCATCTATACTAAGAGGATTCTTTGTAAAAAATTATGGAATTACTGCATAAAAGATTGTCGGATGAGATTATAAGGAGTTTTTATTCGGTTTATAACAAGATGGGTTATGGATTTCTCGAAAGGGTGTATCAGAATTCACTATATATTGAATTAATATCCAGAGGCCTACAGGTCGAAGTACAGCAAAAGATCAAGGTATATTACCATGAATCACTGGTAGGGTTATATTACCCGGATCTTACTGTTAATGATTTGGTTATCCTGGAATTAAAGGCATCTGATTTTATTTTAAAAGAGCACGAAACCCAGTTGATCAACTACCTGAGGGGGACAAGAATCGAAGTAGGTTTCCTTCTAAACTTCGGTAAAAAGCCCGAATTTCGACGAAAAATCTTTGAAAATGGGAACAAATAAGAATGGAACGCTCTTAAGAATTGAACGCGGATTTGCGCGGGTACCTTCGGTAGCGCGGATTTACGCGGATCTCTAAAAATTAAAAAATCCGCGTTAATCCGCGTTGCCGCAGGCATCCGCGCAAATCCGCGTTCCATTCTTCACGTAAATCCGCGTTCAATTCTTCTATCTCCCACCTGCCATCATCTTGATCTCCAGGATGTACCGCGTCTCCCCGGTGATCCGGAACCGGTTATCGATCCGGTGCCCCAATATCCATACGATCTGCTCACCGCTGGCCAGTATCCAGGTCCGGTCTTTCTCGATCCTGTTGATTTTCTGGTCGATAAAGAAGTCGCTCACCTTTTTTGCGTGATTCATCCCGAGCGGGAAAAAATAGTCGCCCTTCTCCCACCGGCGCAAAACCAGCGGCAAATCGAGTTTTTCGTAATCCAGACAAGCTATATTAGGATCCCTTGGCGGATAGTGCGTTACATCATTGATGATCTTGAAACTGAACGAAACCGGCAACTCCGGGTCGGGCGACTCGGGATCCACATAATATCTCTCGGCAACTGCCAGATACTGAGGGCTAACAATGATATCTTCCCGGTCAATCACGAGGGTATGCGTCCGGCTCCTGAATAGTTTTCCCGGTATATTTTCCGTCGCCGCCAGGATCTTCGGAACCTGTCGCCCATGAAACCCGAACGGCTTAATGATCTCGAACAACAAAATCTCCCTGAACTCCTCCCCATTCAACGCCCCAATATCAATTCTTAACTCCTCTTCTCCTCTCTTAACCAGCGAAGCGATCTTAACCCCCATCCACCCCTCGACTATTTTTTGCGCCTGCGTAAAAAGAAGTTGCTCCTCTCGTACGGTCTGCGAGAAAGATGGGTTTATCTTCTCCATTTCCGGCAAAAGAACATGGCGGATGCGGTTCCGGATGTACCGGGTATCCTGGTTGCTCGAGTCATTCCGGTATTCCAGGCCCCGGAATGCCATGTAATCAATGATCTCCTTCCGGT
This sequence comes from Bacteroidales bacterium, assembly GCA_041662065.1. GTDB lineage: Bacteria > Bacteroidota > Bacteroidia > Bacteroidales > UBA12481 > UBA12481. The sequence continues at coordinate 184,956 of JBAZTE010000004.1, forward strand.
TGGTGAAAAGCATCGGTCTCACCACCAGCTCCTGTCGCGGCTGGATACCCGTTAATCCGCGAAGTCCGGTTCCACGTATCAGGTTGATCATCATGGTCTCCAGAGAGTCATCGGAATGATGGGCCACAGCAACCAGACTCGAGGAGGATTCCACCCGGATCTCCTCAAACCAGGGATACCTTAACTCTCGGGCAGCCATCTCAACGGAAATCCCTTTCTCCTGCGCATATTCAACGGTATCAAAGGTCCTGACATACAGGGGCACGTCATATACCACTGATATCTTCCGCACAAACTCCTCGTCCTGGTCCGATTCCTCACCCCTGAGCCTGAAATTACAGTGCGCCAGCACAACCGGCTGGTCGATACGCGTTAACAGGTCCACCATCGCCAGTGAATCCGCCCCGCCGCTCAGTGCCACCACGAGCCTTTCACCCGGCTGAAACAGCCGCTCCGTCTCAACGAATCCCTTAAACCGGTCAAGCAGATCTGTTTTCATTTTATAACCACAGAATTAAAAGAGAATGGAACGCGGATTTACAAGGGGAGCTTTCATGAAATCCTCGTTAACGTCAAGCGGTCCCCGCCTTCGCGGGGATGACACTTCTCCGTGGCAGCCGTTAAGAGATCCGCGAAAATCAGCGTTACCGGAGGTACCCGCGTAAATCCGCGTTCCATTCTCTTTTTCCTTCGGAGCAGTGTCATCCCCGCGAAGGCGGGGATCCCTTGACGCTAACGAGGATCTCATAGCTTCCCGTTAACATCGTCCACCTTGAACTGGAACCCCAGCCGTTTGCCGGTGGTCTGCTTGGCATCGGAGATGCCCTGGTGTATCTGTCCTACCGTCACCAGCTTGACCGCCTCGTAAGGCGGCACCAGCAAATCGAAATCCAGGCAGTACTGCACCGAAGCCATCACGATCTCCTTAATGCATTTTTCGTCTATGGTATTGTCGCCCAACGTGGTGTAATTGAATCCCGACTGGCGCTTCCCCTGTACAAAAAAGTGGTTGTTCTTATTGACGAAGATTCGGGCAACCAGATACCCCAGGTCCTCCATCCGGTTATACTTGAACGAATCGGCCAGGAAATTATACAGGTTGATCACCCCCGAATACCCGGCTGTCGGATCATCCTTGATATACTCGGTTTTCCAGATCTCATGATCGCGATCGAACTGGAAAATATTCGAATGCATGCTGAAGATCAGCAAGTCCCCGGCCACCTTAAGTTCAATAGTGAATTCCCCGTGATCGATATAGCGCAGTTTCACCCTTGGATCCTGACCTTCAAGCTTATCGTTGAGATCCTCGGTGAACCGGAAAAGCTCCTGCTTGAGCAATTTGAAAGCCGCGCTGGTATTGTCGAATATCTGCTGCTTTAATATCGATTTGCTCGAGAGCGTTTTCAGGATCTGATGATCGGTATTCTTTTTTTTCATCGCCTGGTGGTTAGTAGGATTTGGCAAAAAGTACCCGTCGGACCGAGGGTTTGCCCGTCCGCACACAAAATCCGGGTTCCTCCTGCGAATCAAGGGGAATGCAGCGGATCGTCGCCTTGGTCTCCTCCTGGATGAGCTTCTCCGTTGCGGGATCACCATCCCAATGGGCCGAAACGAATCCGCCTTTTTCTACCTGGTCAAGGAAGCCTTCCCAGGTATCCACTTTAAAGGTGTTTTCAGTCCTGTATTTCATTGCCCGCTGATAGATGTCGATCTGCATCTGATCCAGCATGGCCGGTACATAAGTCGTGAGCTGATCCTGCGGGATAACCTCCTTGGTGAGGGTATCGCGACGGGCCACTTCGATGGTGCCGTTTCCCATATCTCTCGGTCCGATAGCGAGCCTGAGGGGTACCCCCTTCAGTTCATATTCGGCAAATTTCCAGCCGGGCTTGTAATTGTCACGGTCATCCACCTTCACGGTAACTCCCAGTTTCTTCAGCTCATCCTTGATGGCATGCGCGCGCTCACAAGTAGCTGCATACTCTTCAGGTGTTTTATAGATAGGAACGATAACCACCTGCTGCGGAGCGAGTTTAGGTGGCAGAACCAACCCGTTGTCATCCGAATGAGCCATCACCAGTGCGCCCATCAGACGGGTGGAAACGCCCCATGATGTTGCCCAGACATACTCTTCACGACCTTCACGCGACGCATATTTCACGTCGAAGGCCTTCGCGAAATTCTGACCCAGAAAATGGGAAGTCCCGGCCTGCAAAGCCTTGCCATCCTGCATCAGCGCTTCTATGCAATAGGTGTCGATCGCACCGGCGAACTTTTCGGATTCCGTTTTGCTCCCCTTGATGACCGGAATGGCCAGGAATTCCTCGGCAAAAGTCGCGTACACCCCCAGAATCTTCAATGTTTCCTCAACAGCCTCTTCACGGGTCTCGTGTGCGGTATGACCTTCCTGCCACAGGAATTCAGCTGTCCTCAGAAAAAGGCGGGTGCGCATTTCCCAGCGTACCACATTGGCCCACTGGTTGATCAGGAGCGGAAGATCGCGGTAAGATTGTATCCAGTTTTTATAGGTATTCCAGATGATGGTTTCCGAGGTGGGCCGGATGATCAGCTCCTCTTCCAGCTTGGCCGAAGGATCAACTTTCAGACCGCCGTTCACCTCATCTTTCATCAGCCTGTAATGAGTCACCACCGCGCATTCTTTTGCAAAACCTTCCACATGCTGCGCCTCCCGGCTGAAAAATGATTTCGGGATAAACAGGGGAAAATAGGCGTTAACATGCCCTGTTTCCTTGAACATTCGGTCCAGTTCTTGCTGCATGCGTTCCCAGATGGCATAACCATAAGGCTTGATCACCATACAGCCCCTGACGGCTGAATTTTCAGCCAGATCGGCTTTGATAACCAAATCGTTATACCACTGCGAATAATTTTCTTTACGGGATGTTAATACCTTGGCCATTTTGTTGTGTTTGGTACAGTATTTGCTTTGCGTTTCTGAAATGTGAATACAAATTAAGGAAATAATATCCTATATTTAAAACCTCACAGAAGGGTGAAATTATGAAAGCAACAATTGCAAAATTACTCCCCATTGTACTGTTGGCCAGCTCTTGCGGCACAGGGGTTTTTCTGACATCCGGCAATTCCGATGATGTCTATTACAGTCCTTCCGACAGGCAAGTGATTGTAAACAAACGCATTGATGCGGTATCCGTACCGCAGCCCGCTATCAGGCAAGAGGCCAACAAGATGGCGGAAGATACTATCCGCGTTGCCCAGCGCGATTACGCACTCGTGGATTCAACCAACCAGGAGTACGTGAACCAGAACGAATACCAGGGCGACGAAGGCAATTATTATTATGATGATCAGGATGATTATTATTTCTCCAACCGCATAAACCGGTTCTATCGTCCTTCGATGGGATTCGGATTTTATGATCCCTGGTACTCCGGAATGGGTATGGGATTCGGTTATGGCGGATATGGTTATGGCGGATTCGGTTATTACGACCCGTTCTATTCCGATTTTTATTCACCCTTCGGATATTACAATTCATGGTATAACCCGTGGTACAGCAACTATTATGGTTACGGATACGGTTACGGCTATAATTCATGGTACGGAATGGGTTACGGTCATCACTGGTGGGGTGATTGGAATTATAACAGCCCGGGACGGGGCGATAATTACAGTTACGGTCCGCGACACTCCATGCGTACCGATGGTCCGAGCGGCGACCGCATCGGAAGCACCATGGCAAGCGGCCGTGTATTGGCCGGCGGCAGCTCGGGTACTTCAGGCGGTGTTTCCTCCAGCCTGGGAACAAAATCAAACCCGACTACCAGAACAGCAGATCCAAGGTCCTCATCCGATCTGAAATCAGAATCACGTGCATCGGGTTACCGGAGCAGCCTGTCAGCCGGACAGAATCCGCAAACCCGGACCTCAACCGGTCAGCCTGCCCGCACCAACTCAAGCAGCTACATACGCTCACGTTCAGGTTCAACCTATGGCCAACCACCCACCCAGGGATCATCCTCCCTGCGTCAAAGCGGAAGCTATAACCCCGGGAACCGGTCGTCATCTTATGTCAGACCAAGAACATCAGGCTCCGGCAACTCTTCTTCCTACAGCCAGCCCGGAACCTATCGCAGCAGTCCTCAGTCCTCAGGCGCCGTCCGCAGCTCATCGGGCTCATCCTATCAGGGAAGCTCAGCCCCGCGCAGCAGCGGCAGCTATAACAGCGGCAGCTCAGGCTCATCCGGCCGGAGCAGCGGCAGCTACAACAGTGGCAGCTCATCCGGTCGCAGCAGCGGTGGCGGCAGCTACAGCAGCGGTTCATCCTCCTCGGGACGCTCTTCAGGCAGCTCCTCATCAGGCAGCAGCTCGGGCGCTTCACGCTCAGGCGGAGGCGGGGGAGGCGGAAGACGGTAGACCCGTAGGGGAGGAGCAACGCCTCCTCCCATGATCGGAAAACGATAAAACGATGAGACGATAAGACGATCTTGTGTCTTTCCCGCGAAAGCGGAAACCGGGTCCCAAAGTACAGTATCATGCAAGTGCTATATCCATTAACAAAACGACATTACTCAACAATATGAAAACAACAATCTTAACCTTAAGTCTGTTAGCTCTGATGGTTACCGGACTAAACGCCCAAAACGAACAGGATGTCCTGCGATATTCTTTCCTCCAGACCGGAGGAACCACCCGCTCCCTTAGTATGGGCGGAGCCCTTGGTGCCGTGGGTGGCGATTTTGGCTCCCTGAGCATCAACCCGGCCGGCATCGGAGTATACCGGACAGGTGAATTCGCCTTTACCGCCGACTTTAATTCCTGGTCTTCTTCTGCCCGCTATCTGAGTAACAGCATGACCGACAACGGTTTTAAAATGGGATTCAGCCATTTTGGAGCGGTCGTCCCGATCAAAACAAGCGACGAGAATTCAGGCGGTATCCGGGGTATCACCTTTGGTATCGGATATAATAAACTGCGCGATTACGGACAGAATATCACCATGAAAGGGATCAATAATTCCAATTCACTGGTCGATGGATTCGTCCGGACCGCCAACAGCACCAATGGCAGCTGGGACCCGTTTACCGACGGACTCGCCTGGGAAACTTACCTTATCGACTGGGATTCCATCGGCGGAGTATATTTCTCTGATTTCGACGGCTCGAATTATGGCCAGACCCAACGCCGGACGGTAAGCACAAGGGGATCACTGGGAGAATTTGATTTCAGCCTTGGCCTTAACCTTTCCGACCGTGTTTACCTCGGCGCTACCATGGGCGCCCAACGGGCTAACTATAGCGAGGTATGGGAACACTCTGAATCCGATCCGACCGATGTGATCAATTTCTTCGATGGATTTACCTACCGGAACAGTCTGAATACGACCGGCACCGGAGTCAACCTGAAAATCGGCATCCTGGCCCGTCCGCTGGATTTCCTGCGTATCGGAGCTTCCATCCAGACCCCGACAACGCTTAAACTGGCCGATGATTTCCGGAGCACCATGTCGACCGACCTGAACGACAGCAAACCGACCCATACCTACGATGCCAACGGATCATTCAACTATTCCGTGACCACACCGTTCAGGGCTACCGGTAGCGCCGCCTTTATCTTCGGCAAATACGGTCTTATCTCAGTTGATTATGAATATGTTGATTATTCTTCCGGCCGCCTGCGTTCGGCTGATTATGACTACTTCAGCGAAAATGAAGCCGTCAGCCAGCGTTACCGGGCCACTTCAAACCTCCGGGTCGGTGGCGAACTGAATCTGCTGGGGAACTATTTCATCCGCGGTGGATATGCTTTGTATTCAAGCCCTTATGCGGATGTACCTACAGAGCCTAATAGAGGCAGAAACATGAACGTTTTCTCAGGCGGGGTAGGGTATAAGGATAAGAAAATGTATATTGATCTGGGATTTTCCCGCTCCACATCCGACCAAACCTATTTCCTTTACGATAATCAATCCGCTGATGTAGCCAACGTGTTCTCCCGCTTTTCTGCAACCCTCGGGTTCAGATTTTAAAATCATTGAAAAGCCAATCGAGGACACTGAGATCCTGAATAAAGCCAAAACGGTCTGAAAAGACCTGATGATAAGGCACCGGCTCAAAACCGGTGCTTTGTTTTTTTGTTTTCGGGTGAATGGAATACCGGTAGTCAGACTCGCCGTAATGTCCCGGCTTTTCAAAATCCTGCGTGAGTTGGATTGATGCATGAGATTTCATCAGGCGCAGGATTGCCTTGATAATGATCAGGTTATAATCAAACAGATATTCGGGACTGATTTCCCAAATAAAGCATAATTCATCAATCAGGAATTCGTAATAGGGAGAACGACGGTAAGCCGACTCAACCGACCGGAAATGGGTCTTCTGCCAGTTCATCGAATAATCGACCTTCACCTCCCGGATGGGCTGACCGATCGAATGCCCTTTGATGATCGGGATGCTCAGGTCGATGGGCCCGTTGGCCGACAAAATTCGGAACCGGTTGCGCCATGATTGCTTTTCGAAATTCTCGCAAGCTTCGATCCAGGCCGTTTCAGCACCGCCCAGCAGCCGGAAATAGTGTACCGGACCCAAATAAGCCGTGCTTAGCCAGACTTCCTTCATGATCTCTTATTACCTGATCTTCTTCAGGATTCTTCCGGCATGGAATTTCTTCAGATACTGGTATTGGCGCTGTCCGCTCCAGAGGATCCTTTTCGCCACACCCAGCATATGATCCTCCGGCACAAAACCGATTAAACGGCTGTCATCGGGGTTGTCACGACTGTCGCTGAGGACGAAATAGTAGTCTTTTTCAAAAGTGTAGGTCGATGGGATGTTACCATCGATATGAACGCCCGCATAATCGACCATCACCTCATGTCCCTCGTGGTTCTCAATGATATCGCGGTAAAAATCGATCGACCGGATGTCAACCGGCACACTCATCCCTTTTTTTGGCACGATGAACGGACCGTACTGATCACGGTTCCACTTGAAAAAATTGGACACCGGATAATATTCCCCCGATCCGTCACCCAGGTAATGTTTGGTTTCCCTCACTGTCCTCACACCCGGTATCTTCCCGATTTCGCCCGCGTCCTCCTTTGAAAGGTCAAAATCATAGATTCCGATATCCGCAATGGTCCGGGGCTTTTCAAGATCATGTTTCCTCAAAAAATCATCTCCGATCTGTTTCCCTTCAGTGATTACACGGAACTCGCTCCGGGAGGTTACCGGCGGTGCCACATTCTTATTGTTAATCACCAGCTGCTTGTCAAGAATCATCACGGTATCTCCCGGCAGACCAACCACACGGCTGATCATCAGCCGTTTCCTGTCGATGGGCTTATCAGTCCCTGCCGGCAAGTTGAAAACCAGCACCTCCTGCCGCTGGATCTTCTTCAATGCCGGCAATCGCATATACGGCAGCCTGATGCCATCTGCATAAGGCGAACTGGGCCCGGGCAATCCTATAATCGCAATCGGCAGCCGCAGTCCTGTCCTGAACTTATTCACCATCACCCGGTCACCCGGTAGCAACGTCGATGCCATGTGAAAATCGGCCGTCCGCACCACCTGAAAAAAGAACAGTCGGAAAACCAGCAGGACCAGGAGTGCCCATAGGGACCACTTTATATAGCTTTTGTACTTCTTCATATTAAACTTATATATTAGATCGGAGAAGTGTCATCGCCGCGAAAGCGGGGACCGCTTCCCGCTAACGAGGTGCTGAAAACCGCTCCTGCCGAACGTCATGCTCAGCGACACGGTCCCTGCTTTCGCGGGGATGACACTGCTCCGTGGCGAGCGAGGGGAACGCGGGGATGACACTTCTCCGATGATGCCTTACTATTAGCGTATTTTCATAAAAACGCGATTCCACCTTATATTCCCCGGGAACTTCTTATCCTTGTTCATCGACAGATAAACGAACTTCGGTTTTCCAACGATATGATCTTCAGGAACAAAGCCCCAAAAACGCGAGTCAGCCGAGTTGTGGCGGTTGTCACCCATCATCCAGTAATAATCCATCTTAAAGGTGTAGCTGGTGGCCGGTTTGCCATCGATCAGAATCTGGCCGCCTGTTACTTTCAGGTCATGACCTTCATAGGCATGGATCACGCGGTCATACAAGGGTAAGTTTTGCAAGGTCAGCGGTACCGTAGCCCCTTTTTTCGGGATCCAGACGGGTCCGTAATTATCCCGGTTCCACTTGAATTCAGCCGTGAAAGGGAAAGTGATGCCATCCCATTCGCCTGCAGGCGTTTCCATCAGCGCCACTGATCTGACATTGGTAAACCGGGCAAACTCTTTTGCCTTTTTGAATGATAGAGGCAATATGTATTCACCGTTGGAGAATTGGATGTCCTCCCTGGCAACATCCATGGCTTCCAGTTTTTTCTGGTTGATCGGCGTGCCATCGGTCAGGATATCATAGGTAAACTGCATGTTCTCAATAGAATCCTGGGCTACCCCGTTCACAAATACCCAATTATGACGTACCTCAATGGTATCCCCCGGGGTCCCGATACAACGCTTGATGAAATTTTCGCGGCGATCCACCGGCCTCACTACGATCTTACCGAATGCATCAGTATTATTCAGGACAGCCTGCCGGCCGTAACGCCTTACCAGACTATAAAAACTCTCATTGCTCTGGTATTTGGTACAGACGGTATCGCCCTCCGGATAATTGAAAACGATCGGGTCATTATTCTTAACCTTGTTGAACCCGGCCAACCGGCGATAAGGATTCTGTATCCAGGTCAGGAAGGAGTTTTTGTCCTTCGTCAGCGGCAGCGTGTGCTGAACCAGCGGGAAGGAGAGGGGAGTGGCCGGAACCCGGGGACCGTAACTCACCTTGCTCACAAAAAGGTAGTCACCCACCAGGAGCGATTTCTCCATCGAAGAGGTTGGTATGTTAAAGTTCTGGAACAGAAACAGATTGATGAACGAAACGGCAATCAATGCAAAGATCAGCGCATCCACCCATTCCACGATGGAGGAGTTTTTCTGATTCCGTTTCTTCCAAAATGTCCAGTTGACCATCTTGCTGAGGTACATGTCAAAAATGACCGGTAAACCAAGCAGCCAGAAATAATTGCCGAGCCAGATCACCCAAAGCAGGTAAATGGTTGCTGCAATGGCAAACTTGATGTACTGCCTGCGCGGGAAGCTTTTAAAATCGATATTCATTGTGGTGTGTTAAAAATTCTGTTCCAAATAATCTTTATGCGGCCATCGGAAGTCCGGCCGGCCGAAAATAAAACCATAACCGGTTTTCCGATGATATGATCGGCCGGGAGAAAACCCCAGTGCCGCGAATCCCTGGAATGGTGCCGGTTGTCGCCCATAACAAAGTAATAATCCTGTTGAAAGGTGTACTGATCAGCTGGCGAACCGTTGATATGAATCTGTCCGTTTCCGACCTCGATCCGGTTTTTTTCATAAGCCTCGATAATTCGCTGATAAACACATAGATTTAATGCAGTAAGACGGATAATATCTCCTTTTTTCGGCACAATGACCGGCCCAAAGTTATCACGGTTCCACGGATACCGCGCATCATGCGGGAAAATATTGTAATCACCCCGGCCGGGTTCCTGAAAATAAGGTGACTGGGCCTTCACCTCCGGGCGCAACCTGACCTCGCGTAACTGATCCTCCCGCAGCGGCATCAGGTACCCCAAACCAGGAACGTTCTGCACCTCTGAGGCGCCTAACCCCAGGCCTTCGAGGAATTTCCGGGGCAGGGGATTGGTTCCCACCTCCACCAAATAATCGTACGATTGTAGAGACGTGCCACGGCACGTCTCTACATGTACCCTGATGGTGTCGCCCGGTAATCCAATACACCGGCCGACCTCGGCCGGGCGCCGTGCGATGGTGCGGAATTTCGCCGGATATGTTGGGGTGGTATCGTTTTCCGATTGCATTTTTCGCTTGAGGGAATAATAGGTATAGGGTTCGATGCCGTCAACCGTGGAATCTCCTTCGGGAAAATTATAGGCAATCAGGTCGCCTTTTTTTATCCTGGATAAACCTGATAATCTTTTATATACAAAAGGAATCCGGGCGCCGTAATGAATTCTCGAAACCAGGAGGAGATCGCCCGGCTGCAGCGCCGGCTTATTGGCCGGGGTATGGATGGTGATGCTGTCAATGGCCAATACCCGGAGTGCTACAACGGCTATTCCCAAGCCGATTACCCAGATGAGCCACTTAACCTTCCGTAACCCCTGCATCTATTATTCCTGTAATTTCTTGTTTATCAGATCTTTCATGGTATAAATGCCCTTCCGGCCTACCATGAATTCGGCCGCCGATACGGCCCCGGTCGCAAAGCTTTCCCGGCTGAATGCCTCATGCCTGATGGTGATCTTGTCTTGGTCCGACAAATACATCACCGAATGCGTTCCGGTCACGTTACCCTCCCTGATACACGTCATCCCGATCTGATCCTTCGATGGAACCAGGTCGGGCGACCAGCCCTTTAACTGTTTGTTCTCTAGTAATATCTGTTCCGTCAGCATCAATGCCGTGCCGCTGGGTGCATCTTTCTTGCGGTTATGGTGTATCTCTTCAATCCTGATGGAATAACCGGTATAGGGACTCATCAGGTTCGCCAACCGGGCATTCAACTCAAAAAACAAGTTCACCCCGATCGAAAAATTCGAGGCATAAAACAGTCCGCCCCCCTTCTTCACGCACAATCCCTTTGCCTCATCCAGCTTCTCCAGCCACCCCGTTGTCCCCGATACCACCGGCACACCGGCTTCCAGACAGGCCTTGATATTCCCGAATGCCGCATCCGGCCTGGTAAACTCCACCACCACATCCGCTCCCCCCAGCACCGCACCCGTCAGATCCTGCTGATTATTCTCATCAATCACAAACTCCACAGTATGTCCCCTCAGCAAAGCAACACTCTCCACCTCTCTCCCCATATGTCCATACCCGATCAATCCTATCTTCATAACCTGAATTTCACCGTTAGACAAAAACAATAACATAAAATTACAAAAAAAGGGAAGTTCACCGAACTTCCCTTTATATCTTCTTCCGCTTCACGCTTCACGATCTTCTTCTTCGCTTCACGTTCTTCCGCCTCACGATCTTCTTCTTCGTCTCACGATTTCGGCATCACGGCCTTCGCAATCGCTGCAAAAGCCTTCGGCTCATTCATCGCTAAATCAGCGAGAACCTTCCGGTTCAGCTGGTACCCACCTTTATTGATCTGTCCCATAAAAGCAGAATAGGAGACCCCATTCTCGTGACAGGCTGCATTAATCCTGACAATCCAAAGAGCCCTGAAATGTCTCTTCTTGGTTCTCCGGTCACGATAAGCGTACCCTAACCCTTTTTCATAGGTGTTCTTGGCTACTGTCCAAACATTTCCCCGCGGTCCGAAATTTCCCCGCGTCTGCGATAACAGCTTTTTCCTTCTTTTTCTCGCTGCTACAACGTTTACACTTCTTGGCATAATTTTTTCTTTTTTTGAAGGCAGGCGGTGAATTTAATCAACTCTTGCGTGGCTCTGCATTCTGGTTAAACACTCTTTTTTAAACCTTTTGGAAAATCCAAAAAATCACTTCATTGCTAACATCAGCTTCACATTGCTCGAGTCGGTCTTGTCGACCAATCCAAAATAGCCGAGGTTGCGTTTGCGCTTGGTCGACTTCTTGGTGAGAATGTGGCTCTTGTAAGCGTGCTTTCTCTTGATTTTCCCTGTACCGGTGAGCGTAAAACGCTTTTTCGCACCGGCTTTCGTTTTCATTTTCGGCATCTGTATACTAGTTAAAAATCTATTTTTTCTTCTTCGATGTCAGAATGATTGTCATCCTTTTTCCTTCGAGAATGGGGTTTTGATCCATCTTGCCCCAATCTTCCAACTCATCGGCAAAACGCTTTAAAAGCTCCTCACCATATTCCTTAAAAAGGATCGACCGGCCCTTGAAAAACACATAAGCCTTCACCTTGGCACCCTCTTCGAGGAATTTCTTGGCATGATTCAACTTGAAATTGAAATCATGATCATCTGTCTGCGGGCCGAACCTGATCTCCTTAACGATGATCTTAGTCTGCTTGGCTTTCAGCTCTTTCTGCTTTTTCCTCTGCTGATAGAGGAACTTGCTATAATCAGTTACCTTACAAACCGGCGGATCCGCACTGGGAGAGATCTCCACGAGATCCATTTCGAGGTCCTGAGCAATCTTTAAAGCCTCCTGCAGACTGACTATGCCTGCATTTTCTACGTTTTCTCCTACTACACGAACAATACGGGCACGGATCTCTTCATTGATCCGGAATTTTTCCCGAAGCTCATCACGCTTGCGGGGCGCCCATTTAGGTTTGGTCTGATTAATTGCGTTATCCTCCTATATTAATTTTCATTTATCAACCTCGATCAGCGTTTGTGCGGAGACAGGCGACCGCCTGTCTCTACATAATCGTTGATCAGGCGTTTTTACGTAATGTTAAATTTATCTCCGCATTTATCATTTTAACAAAATCTTCCGGTTTCATACTACCCAAATCACCTTGTCCCTGCTTCCGGACTGATATCGTACCTTCGGTTTCCTCTTTTTCACCCACGATAAGAAGGTACGGAATACGCTTTAACTCGTTATCCCTTATTTTCTTACCGATTTTTTCGTTCCGGTCGTCAATCAGGGTGCGAATATCGCAATTATTTAGCAATTTCAAAACTCCTTCGGCGTAATTCTGATACTTTTCGCTGATTGGTAGTACGATAGCCTGATCCGGGGTCAGCCAGATGGGGAACTTCCCGGCAGTGTGTTCAATCAGTACCGCCACAAACCGCTCCATCGATCCGAACGGCGCCCGGTGAATCATCACGGGCCGATGTTTCTGATTGTCCTGTCCAATATACTCTAATTCAAAGCGTTCCGGCAGGTTATAATCCACCTGGATGGTACCCAGCTGCCACTTTCTCCCAATGGCATCCTTCACCATAAAATCGAGCTTCGGTCCGTAAAAGGCAGCCTCGCCCGGAACAGTCACGCTTATCAACCCTTTTTCTTCGGCTACCTCGATAATAGCCTTCTCTGCTTTATCCCAGTTTTCATCCGAGCCGATGTACTTATCGGGAGTATTCTTGTCGCGCAAAGAAATTTGCGTGGTAAAGTCTTTGAAATCAAGTGTTTTAAAGATATAAAGCACGATGTCGATTACCTTCGAAAACTCTTCCTTGATCTGGTCGGGACGGCAGAAAATATGTGCATCATCCTGGGTAAAGCCTCTCACCCGGGTCAACCCATGGAGTTCACCACTTTGCTCATAGCGGTATACGGTACCGAACTCGGCCAAACGAACCGGCAGGTCTTTATAGGAGCGGGGCTTGTACTTGTAAATCTCACAGTGGTGCGGACAGTTCATGGGTTTCAGCAGAAACTCCTCGCCTTCAACCGGGGTATGGATCGGCTGGAATGAGTCCTTGCCGTATTTGGCATAGTGACCGGAAGTCACATACAACTCCTTTTGTCCGATATGCGGGGTCATCACCCCTTCATACCCATATTCTTTCTGTATTTTTTTCAGGAAGTTTTCCAGGCGCTCCCTCAGTGCGGCACCTTTCGGCAACCACAAGGGCAAACCGCTGCCTACCCGGGCGCTGAAAGTGAACAGCTCCAGGTCGCGGCCCACTTTCCGGTGATCACGCTTTTTGGCTTCCTCCAGCAATACCAGATATTCATCGAGCATGCTTTTCTTCGGGAAAGTGATGCCGTAAATGCGGGTGAGCTGCTTGCGCTTCTCGTCGCCGCGCCAGTAAGCGCCGGCCAGACTGACCACCTTGATGGCCTTGATGGGCGAGGTATCCGGCAGGTGAGGCCCGCGGCACAGATCGGTAAACGATCCATGTTTATAAAGCGTGATGGTTCCGTCTTCCAGATCGCTGATCAGTTCCACCTTGTATTCGTCGCCTTTGGCTTTAAACAGGTCGAGAGCCTCTTTCTTGGTGATGTCCTCGCGGTTGAATGCTGATTTTTTTGCCGCCAGCTCGATCATCTTATGCTCGATATCGATTAGCTCATTCTCCGATAAAGCCTTATCTCCGAGGTCGATATCATAATAAAAGCCGCTCTCGATAGCCGGACCGATACCGAATTTTGTTCCCGGATAAAGGTTCTCGATCGCTTCAGCCATCAGATGCGCCGATGAGTGCCAGAAAGCATGCTTGCCCTCGGCATCATCCCACTTGTGCAAACGGATGGTGGAGTCTATATTGATAGGCCGCGTGAGGTCGATCACCTCACCGTTGACGGTTATGGCCAGCACTTCTTTGGCCAACTGCGGACTCAGACTCAGCGCGATTTCCAGACCGGTAGTTCCGACGGGGTATTCCTTGACACGGCCATCGGGGAAAGTTATATTGATCATAATGAGTGTGTAAGCAGGTTAAAACCCTCAGCCTGAAGGCTGGGGTTAGTATAGTCTATCGATTTAGTCCTATTTCCTATTATCATTATTCATAGACAGTTATGGTCAGACCAGCAACGTATGATCGGCAGAGTTCACTAACCCCAGCCTTCAGGCTGGGGGGTGCCGATCGTATGGGAGTATACAGGCATAGGGGCGCAGACCTCAGGCCGGTAAATAAGTAACCCCGGACTGAAGCCCGGGGTTAGTGCCCAGAACAGGAATCGAACCTGCACATCCTTGCGAATACTAGTCCCTGAAACTAGCGCGTCTACCAATTTCGCCATCTGGGCGTTTTTCAAAAAGAACGACTCGTGCCCAGGACAAGAATCGAACTTGCACAACCTTACGATTACATGGCCCTCAACCATGCGCGTCTACCATTTCCGCCACCTGGGCTAAGGGTGTGCAAAGATAAATATTTTTTGTTATTTCCAAAGTGCCAGCAGATCTTGTACCTGAAAAGATCGGATTTCACTGTCCGAATTCACATAGTCCTCTGCCAGCCGCTCAAGGCAGATCCTGATGAAATGGATATTCGGTCTTGGTTCATAGTTAGTTGCCTTCAGCGGAAGCGACTGCCGGATCAAAAATGTGGTGATATCATCGCGCGAATGAAGCGACCCTTTATCCCCCGGATTGATGTAAAAAAGCACGTCAAAAAGTTCGGGATCGATACTGGCCTCGGTGATCAGCGGCATATCCACATACGCCAGGATCGGGTATTCAGGCATCTCTACCACATATACCGGCAGGTCAAGTTCCTGGGCAACAATGGCATACAGCAAAACGAGCGAATGTTCGTTGGCCTTGCCCGATTCCAGCACCCGGTTGATGAAATTATTGCCGGCGGATTCAGGATGTTTTTCATTCAGGCGGATCCTCCCTTTATCGAAAAACAACCGGTTAAATACCCTGATTTTCTCAATTGCAGTCAATGATTCAGATATCTCCAGCCAGATAGCCTCCCTCATGGGCTTGATCATCCGGGTAAACTCCTCCGGTTTCATATCCGGGAACTGGTAGCGCGTCATCAGCCAGGCGCCATGGATGAGTTTCGGTACACGGCTGCTGAGCCACTCCCTGAACTCCGTTTTTAGTTGCGCGAACTGCAATATCTTGACCAGTTCCTCGATATGCCCGTGCAGCACCGGCGACAGCGTATCCCGCGCCGCCTGCTCCAGCTCCGGCAGCATGGCAGGCCCCACCTCCAGAATTTTCTGGCTGACAGTCTCGAACACCACTTTGTCCGGGTCATCGAGTAACTTTATAAGTGCCTCTTCGTTCATAATTTGTTCGTTAAGATTTGAACGCGGATTATCGCGGGTCCCTTCGGGAGCGCGGATTTTCGCAGATTTTTAAAAATTAAAAAGACCCGTCTTAATCCGCGTTGCCGAAGGCATCCGCATAAATCCGCGTTCAATTCTTCATACCACCGCATCAAGCATGTTAGCTATAAGTTTATCAAGTAACGGGTTGTAGTCGCCGATGAAGCTGCCGGCCATGCGGTTGGCGATGATCAGGCAGACCGTGAGCGCATCGTGGCCCAGGATCTCAGCAAGGCCATAGAGGGCCGACGATTCCATTTCGAAATTGCTGGTTCGCAGTTCCCCGAACCGGAATGCCTGCAGCCGTTCATTCAAATCGGGTACCGCCAACGGAGCACGCAGCCGCCGGCCTTGCGGACCATAAAATCCATGCGCGGAAACGGTGATGCCGGCTGTGCTGAACGGTTCAACCAGCTTCAGCAGCCGCTTCGAACCCTGCACCACGTAAGGTTTCGGTAATTGCTCAGGCCACCGCACCGACTCCAGGAACGATCTTTCAAAACGAGCCCGTAACGTGTCCGGTGTCCGTTGATAATATTTCATGACCCCATCCAGGCCCACCGACCACACCGATGACACCGCGGTACCTGCCTCAAGGTCGGGCTGCAGTGAACCCGAGGTGCCGATACGGATCAGGTTCAGCTTGCGTTTAACCGGCTTATCCTGCCTTAAATCCAAATCGATATTGGCCAGCGCATCCAGCTCATTCACCACGATATCGATATTGTCGGTACCGATGCCGGTGCTGACCACCATTATTTTATCATGGTGATAATAACCGGAGATGGAGATGAATTCGCGATTCTCCGCGAGCTTTTCCAAGTTCTCCAGATGCCGCCCCACGAATTCCACCCGGCCCGGATCGCCCACCAGCAGTATGGTATCGGAGATCTGGTCCGGACAGAGCCTCAGATGAAAAATGGATCCGTCGGGATGTAATATAAGTTCTGATTCGCTGTAGATGGTCATATTATGGGTAAATATTCCGAACTAAAATACACAATGCAAAGGCATCATGCTCACGCTTGATGAACCTTTTTTCTAATTTTATCGCCAAAATGATTAATTTTTGACCAATATGATTCAAAGAATACAAACCATTTACCTGCTGATCAGCCTCATCGCCTGGACCATGCTCTTTTTCTTCCCGTTCATCGGGTTCACCCAGGATGCCGGCGAAGCGTGGAAACTTTATGCCGGCGGCATCAAGGAAGTGGCTACCGGAAAAGTGCTGATGGTAACCCTGCCGATGGTCATCCTGTTCGTGCTGGTTGAACTGCTGACCCTGTTTTCCGTAATAACCTACAAGCTCAGGGCCTTCCAATTGAGGCTCACCGTCCTGTCCATGATGCTCCAGATACTATCTTATGGCATTATCGCCTTATATGTCATCCAGGGTAAAAACCTTCTCAACGCCCATCCCGCACTGCTCTTCTTCTCCGCCATGCCTCTGGTCGCCGCCATCTGCAGCTTCCTCGCCTTCCGCGGCATCCGTCGCGACATGCTTCTGCTGCGAGGGCTCGATCGGTTGCGGTAAAATAGATGATGGACGTGGGGAAAATTGATGATGGCATGCGGATGACGCGGATGCCTGCGGCAGCGCGGATTAAGACGGATTTTTTATTATTTAAAGATCCGCGAAAATCAGCGTTACCGAAGGTACCCGCGTAAATCCGCGTTCCAATCTTCTTCTCAGTGTATCTCCAAATGCTCTGCGTCAGTAATCTTCTCGCAGTACCTGCACTTTAGCGCCACGGGGCTTTTGTGGACCACATCGAAGCGCGTGACCATCTGCTCGTGATTGCTGATGCACTTGGGATTCATGCACTTGGCGATGCCGGTGATGGTATCGGGTACCACGACCACCCGCTTTTCAATGACCTCGTAGTCGCGGATGATATTCAGCTTGGCATCCGGAGCCACCAGTGATATCTTATTGAGGTCCTCATCCTTGAAAAAGATCTCGGCCACCTTGATAATGGCTTTCTTGCCGAGTTTCTTGCTCTCCAGGTTGAACCCGAAGGTGACCTGCTGGTCGATCTTGTTGAGACCCAATATATTGATTACGCTGAACAGGCTCTGCGAGGGGATATGGTCGATGACGGTGCCGTTCTTGATGGCATTGACTTTCAGTTCTTTCTTGGCTTCCATGGTTGCAGAAATTTTACTTGACACCTAATATTTTCGAAATGATCGCCATCCGGGTATACACCCCGTTTTGTGCCTGCTGGAAATAATAGGCCTTGGGGTTAGCATCCACATCATAATTGATCTCGTTGACCCTCGGTAGCGGATGCAGAATCTTCATATTGGGTTTAGTGTTGGCCAGCATGGAATTCCTCAGGATATACACGTTTTTAACTTTCTCATATTCAAGTGGATCGGAGAAGCGTTCTTTCTGTACCCGGGTCATATATACGATATCGGCATCGGCCATGTTATCGGCCAAATCCTTGTATTCATGGTATTCAACACCTTTCTTGTCGAGCAAAATCTTGTATTCCTGAGGCATCTTGAGTTCATCGGGGGCGATGAAAATGAACACCGGGTTGAAATCCGCCATGGCAATCAGCAGCGAATGCACGGTGCGGCCATATTTAAGGTCACCGATCATGCAGATTTTCAGATTTTCCAGCCGGCCCTGTGTTTTGCGGATGGAATACATGTCGAGCAGCGTCTGTGTGGGGTGCTGATGGGCGCCGTCGCCTGCATTCACGATTGGCACGGGCGATACCTCGCTCGCATATTTGGCGCTGCCCTCCAGCGGATGGCGCATCACGATGAGATCGCTGTAATTGGATACCGTGAGGATGGTGTCTTTCAGCGTTTCCCCTTTGGAGGTGCTCGATGAGGCGGAATCCGAGAAGCCGATCACCCGGCCGCGCAAACGGTTCACGGCCGACTCAAAACTCAGGCGTGTGCGGGTCGACGGTTCAAAAAACAGGGTGGCCACCACATGTCCTTTCAGGATATCCTGGTTGGGCTTCTTTTCAAATTCAGCTGCAAGGTCCAGGATCTGCAGCATCTCATCCTGATTGTAATCAGTGATGGATACAAGGCTTCTTCCTTTCATGGGTCGGTGTTTTTTAAAGCGAAGTTTTGTAAAAATAGCTTAACCCCGATGGTTTTGCATTATAAACCTTGGAGATGTTTTAACAATTTTATCCACAACGGCTACGTGGGTATAATCGACAGCAGTGTCATTCCCGCGAAAGCGGGAACCGCCTCACGCTGGCAGTATTTTAACCATTTCCACCCTTCCCAATTGCCCAACCAACCCCTCCGCCGCACCCTCTCTGACCTGAACCGTCATCTTGCAGTCGATCGCGAAATCCTGTGAAATGATTTCAGCTTTCGAATCCTTGATGAGGTGCATGACCTCATTCATGGCCGGGTACTGAAAGGCGATGGAAATGCGGGTATTGAATGTTTTTTCGATAATAATTGCGGTTTGCAGACTTTCCTTCGCTGCGGTTCGATAAGAGGTAATGAGACCGCCGACCCCAAGCAATATCCCCCCGAAATACCGGATCACCACGATCAGGACATTGGTGAGTTCATAAGATTGGATTTGTCCGAGTATGGGCTTTCCGGCCGAATTTGCCGGCTCCCCGTCATCATTTACTCGGTAACATGTATCCCCCTTGCCGATACGGTATGCATAACAGTGATGCCGCGCATCGTGAAATTCCTTCCGCAAGGCAGCCAGAATATCCTTCACCTCGTCGACCGATTCCACCGGGTACGCCCGGGCAATAAACCGGCTGCCCTTTGATTTGTAAAGGCCGTCGGAGGGTTGTCGGATGGTTTTGTAGGTGTCGGACATAGGTGGGGTAAAGGTAGCGGAAATCGTGAAGCGGAAGAAAAGATCGGTGGACGAAGAAGAAGATCGGTGGACGAAAGAAAGATCGGTGGACCCGTCACGGCTAGTAGGATTTCTGTTGCAGGAACCGGCTGACTGACCGTGACCTTAAGCAGGAGCTGTCAATCATAACATTGTCTAAAGTATATTCATATTAAAATGATGTAGCTTTGTAATCATGAAAACATTGAAATACATAATTTATAAGGAAGGGAAACATTTTGTTTCCCAATGCCTTAACGTTGATATTGCCAGTTTTGGCAGTACAGTCGAAGAAGCTGCAAGCAATTTAAAGGAGGCGTTGGATTTGTATTTTGAAGATGATTCGGCAAAGCATAAATACAGAAAAATTCAGGACACTCTTGTTGGTGAATTGAGCATTCGATTTTAATGACTAAACTTCCTTCATCCAGAGAAGTTATTTCGATTTTAGAAAGAAATGGCTTTGTTTTCATTAGCCAAAAGGGCAGTCACTTGAAATTTAATAAAGGAGTCTTTACAGTTATCGTTCCTGCGGCACGTAAGGAAATTCCAATCGGAACATATAAATCGATCGTTAGACAGTCCGGATTAAGCGAATCCGAATTCCGGAATTATTGATGTAGAGACGTGCGGTCGCGCGTCTCTACATATTATTGCCAAGGTTTTCCAGCAATCTATTTGTCTGATCTGCCAGAAATAGCGGTATGTTCAGCAGGCCGCTGTCAAACCGGAGATTCTGAAGAGAGAACCGGATACTTATTGGTGGCTGAAATTGTCGCTGATATAGGGTGAGGCTCCTGCTCCTGATGCTTTCACCGGACTTAACCTCCACAGGAATAATATGATTTTTATGCTGTATTAAAAAGTCAACTTCGGCCTGGTTACCGGAAGTCCAATATCGCGGTATCACCTCAAATTGATTGACCATGCTTTGCAAGATGTAGTTCTCAGAGAGGGAACCCTTGAATTCAGTAAACAGGCGGTTCCCCTCTTTTGCTTCATGATGTCCCTCTCGATATTCATTTAATCTCATTTTAAGTGCGAATAACGTGATAATTATCACATAATTGGCATTTATAAGAAAAGATCGTCCCCCGATTTCCCCTTGAAATCCCGAATTATCCTGTTAAGTTTGAAATCTTACAATAACGACCAAACATGAACGCACTGCTCGGAGTCATCTTTCATTCGATCGGCGGATTTGCATCCGGAAGTTTTTACATGCCATTCAATAAAGTGAAGGGCTGGGCCTGGGAGAGTTACTGGATTATCGGCGGATTATTTTCCTGGCTCATCGTGCCGCCGCTGGCCGCCTGGCTCACCGTGCCCGGATTCGCCGAAATCATCGCCGCCACCTCCGGCAGGATCATCTCAATCACCATCATGATGGGACTTTTGTGGGGAATCGGCGGATTAACATACGGACTCGGCGTTAGGTACTTGGGGATGTCGCTCGGGAATTCCATTATTTTGGGTTTGTGCTCGGCTTTCGGGGCGCTGGTACCCTCTATATATTATACCATCAACCCGACCGCCGGAAAAATATCTTTCACCGATATGCTGGCTAACCAGGGCGGACAGCTGGTGCTCATCGGAGTAGCCATCTGCCTGGCCGGTATCGCCATCACGGGTAAGGCCGGGATGATGAAGGAGCGGGAGATCGCCGGCAAGGAAGGCACCCGAACGGCCGACCAGGAGTTCAGCATCGTCAAAGGATTGATCATCGCCGTAATATCCGGAGTACTTAGCTCATTCTTCAATTTCGGCATCGAGGCAGGCAAGCCGATGGCCGAAGCAGCCGTAACCGCCGGGTTCAATCCGCTGTTCCAGAATAACGTCACCTTCGTGGTGCTGCTCTGGGGCGGACTCACCACCAACCTCATCTGGACCACTATCCTGAACATTAAAAACCGCACCTACGGCAATTATGTCGATAAAGCCAAACCGCTGTTCAATAATTACCTTTTTTCCGCGATGGCCGGCACCATGTGGTTTATGCAGTTCTTCTTTTACGGGATGGGGGAGAGCAAACTCGGCAACGGCGCCAGCTCCTGGATCCTGCATATGTCGACGATCATCCTCACCGCCAACATGTGGGGTATTTACCGTAAGGAATGGAAGGGCGTATCTTCCCCAACCATCCGCACTTTTGTCATCGGAATCGCAGTCATTATATTGTCAGTGTTTATTGTCGGGATAGGAAATTCAATCAAATGAGTACAACTGATTTAACGGAAAGGGCTTACGCGATTGCCCGTGAGCAATATGCAAAGCTTGGGATCGATACCGATCAGGCGATCGCCCGGATGGATGAAGTGGTGGTTTCCCTGCATTGCTGGCAGGCCGATGATGTAGGCGGATTTGAAACGCCCGATGCCTCCCTTACAGGTGGTGGCATCCAGGCTACCGGCAATTATCCCGGAAAAGCCACTACCATTGAGGAAATGCGAAAGGACCTTGAAAAGGTATTAACCTTGCTTCCAGGTAAGTACCGGCTGAGCCTGCACGCATCATACGGCGATTTCCAGAGCAAGCGGGTCGACCGCGACCAGATTGAACCGGCCCATTTTCAGTCGTGGATCGACTGGTGTAAAAAGATGGGCATCGGGATGGATTTTAACCCGACATTCTTTTCACACCCTAAGGCTGCAGCAGGATTCACTTTATCCTCCAAAGATGAGGGCATCCGTAAGTTTTGGGTGGAGCATCTGAAGCGATGCCGCAGGATAGCCGCCGAAATGGGAAAACAGGTGGGAACGCCTTGCGTGATGAACATCTGGGTGCCAGATGGATCGAAGGATGTCCCCATCAACCGGAACGGACATCGCGCTTTGCTCAAACAATCGCTCGATGAGGCGCTGGCCATCGAATATCCGAAAGAACACCTGAAAGATGCACTGGAGAGCAAGCTCTTCGGTATTGGCGCCGAATCGATGACCGTAGGATCCCATGAGTTTTACCTCGGATATGCCATCACAAATAATAAATTGATTTGCCTTGATAACGGGCATTTTCACCCCACTGAGCAGGTTGGCGACAAAATCTCCTCCTGCCTGCTGTATGTCGATGAACTCCTGCTCCACCTGACCCGTCCGGTCCGTTGGGATTCCGACCACGTGGTCACTCTTAACGAAGATATGCAGATGATTGTCTACGAGATTATTCGTAATAACTTCCTCAACCGTGTCCACATCGGGCTCGACTTTTTCGATGCCTCGATCAACAGGCTTGGGGCGTACGTCATTGGCTCGAGAGCGACCAAAAAGGCCTTTATGCAGGCATTCTTGGAGCCCACCGCAGATTTACTCGGGATGGAAGAAAAAGGCCAGAATTTCGAGCGCCTGGCGCTCCTCGAAGAACTGAAAACGAAGCCGTTCGGAGCCGTCTGGGACTATTATTGCCTGAAAGAAGGGGTGCCGGTAGCGGAGGATTATATTGATGAGGTACAAGCCTATGAAAAGGCCGTCCTTTCAAAACGATAATTAACGGATGGGCACCACTTGTTTCTTATCTCTTAAATCTAATTTTTGCCTTCTGCCTTTTGCCTTCTGCCCTGGTTCAAGGCATAAGGCACAAGGCAGAAGGCAAAAATTAGTTGTAAGATTTAAGAAAAGAAAATAAAAAGTCAACAAATGAGGTATTTCTGTTTCCTTTCGTTTGTTTTAATTAGTTGCGGTGGTGGCCTTTTCGGTCAGCAGGAGCCCATTGTTCGTAAGCCGGTTACGCCAACGCGTATTGTTTGGATGTCGGATACCACTGGGGCGTTCATCAAACATCCAGAATATCTGCTGAGGGTGGGGAACGGACAGGCTGATTTATCCTCGGATAAACTGGTTTATCTGGAGAACAAAGAGGGGCAACGGTCATCGATGATCCTGGATTTTGGGAAGGAGCTGCAGGGGGCGATACAGATCATTACGGGGATTACAGGGAGCAAGAAGCCGGTGAAAGTAAGGGTGAGGCTGGGGGAGTCGGTGTCGGAGACGGGATCGGAGATCGGGGAGGGGAGTACGGCCACGAATGATCATGCCATGCGCGATTTTGAGCTGACGCTGCCGTGGCTGGGGAAGATTGAGATGGGCAATTCAGGGTTCCGGTTTGTTCGGATCGATCTGCTGGGGGAGAACAGCACAGCTTGTCTGAAGGAAATCAGCGCGATATCCATTTACCGGGATATACCATACCTCGGGAGTTTTACCTGTAACGATCCTTTATTGAACAAGATATGGCTGACGGGCGCCTATACCGTGCATCTCAATATGCAGGAATTCCTGTGGGACGGCATCAAGCGCGACCGGCTGGTGTGGGTGGGCGACATGCATCCGGAGGTGCGGACGATACTCTCGGTTTTCGGCAACAGCGAGGTGATCCCGAAGAGTCTCGACCAGGTGCGCGACATTACACCGGTCACCGAATGGATGAACGGCATCAGCTCCTATTCGATGTGGTGGGTGATCATACACCGTGACTACTACAACCATAACGGCAACCTGGCCTACCTGAAAGAGCAGCAGGTTTATTTAACCGCCCTTTTAATGAAATTCTGTTCGATGGTCGATGAAAACGGGAAGGAAAAACTCGATGGCAACCGGTTCCTCGACTGGCCCAGCAGTCCGGATAAAGGAGCAGTGGATGCCGGTTACCAGGGGTTGTTATTAATGACATTGAAAGCCGGTGCCGAGCTGATCGGCATTCTGGGCGACAAAACTACCGAAAAGCTTTGTCTGGATAAGATCAAACCTATGTCGGGCATCACCTTTCCCGAGGTGAAATCCAAGCAGGCAGCGGCCTTGATCAGTCTGGCCAACCTCATGCCACCTCTGGAGGCCGACAAGATATTGGCCAAAGACGGAGCCCGGAATGTATCCACTTTTTACGGCTATTACATGCTACAGGCCAGGGCCAAGGCCGGCAGCTACACCGATGCGCTCAACCTGATCCGTGAATACTGGGGTGGGATGATCAGTCTGGGTGCCACCACTTTCTGGGAAGACTTCAACATCGACTGGCTAAGCAATGCCGGCCGCATCGATGAACTGCCCAATGGCCGGCAGGTGGATGTCCACAAAACCTATGGCGATTTCTGTTACAAGGGCTACCGCCACAGCTTCTGTCATGGCTGGGCATCGGGACCCACGGCCTATCTTTCCGAATACGTCCTTGGCGTACATATCCTCGAGCCTGGCTGCCGCAATATCCGCATAGAGCCACATATGGGCGACCTTCAATGGGTGGAAGGCACTTACCCAACCCCGTTCGGCGTCATTAAAATTCGCCATGAGAAGCAGTTTGATGGTACGGTAAAAACCATATACACCGCCCCAAAAGGTATATTCGTCGAAATTATGTAGAGACGTGCCGTGGCACGTCTCCCTCTGAATCCCGCGAGAGGTGAGGCAGTTATCCACAAATTTGCACAAACCAAATCTAAAAAAATTGCACAAATTTTAAGAGCCCCGCAAAGCGGGGCCGCAATTTGTGTAATTTTCTTTAAAAGAAGAATTTGTGGATAATTTGTGGATAACTGCTCTAAACTATCATTTTTTTTCTACCCTGAATTTGGAAGTTTAAATGATAACTATTATTTTCGTTTCCCGAAGTAGCAAAGCTTCGCAGGCGCCCAAACCTGCAACCAATATGACATTGGTGTTAATCATTAAACGTTGTTTGAAAAAATATTTCGACTAAAATGAGTAGAATTCCTACTCGTTTTATTATATATTTGCTACAAGAATCTATGCTGACCTTATCGAAAACATATCACTGGTTTGCTCTTTACACCATGAGCCGGCAGGAGAAGGTGGTTCATTCCGACCTCACGGAGGACGGTTTTGAGTCGTATCTCCCCTTGCTGCGTACTAAACGGAAGTGGTCCGACCGACTGAAATGGATCGATGAGCCCATGTTCCGGGGGTATGTGTTTGTCAGGGTCAGCAATAAGGAATACTACAAGATCCTGCAGCACCGTGCCGTACTGAAGTACATTGCCTTCGGCGGCAAGCCCAGTGTAATCCCCGATCATCATATGGAGGCCCTTATGCGGGCATTGAGCGAAAACCTGGATTTCGAGATCACCAGCGACCGTTTTAAGCCGGGGCAGGTCGTTTTAGTTACTGCGGGACCCATGTGCGGCTGCAGTGGCGAGATCTTGAAGTACTCAGGTAAAAAGCGGCTTCTGGTACGGATCGGCGATATCGGATATTCGATGATGGTGGAGATGCCGGCGGGGTGTTTGGAGACTGTGAGACTATGAGACTGTGAGACTGTAAGACAACAATTTGGGGTTATTAAAATATTGTTGAGGTGACAGTACCCATTATGGGACTGAGGTGGCGAAGCTGCAGGAAGGCGACACGAAGCACGGTTGAGTAGTTGCTGGTAATAAGTGAGTTACGTGCGAAACTTCTTCTCAACTCTGTAACAATTTTCTAAAACAAACCAGTGTTCTTCGTTCTTTCCAAGCTGCTTTCGTTTTTCACCGATCCGGTTTTTTGGATCCTTGGGTGTTTTATTCTTGCGTTCCTGTTGAAGAAGAGATTATGGAAAAGGATCCTCTTTATAAGTGGGATTAGCCTATTTGTGATTTTGGGAAACGGAGCGCTTATTTCCCTGGCTGAACAGAAGTGGGTTAAAACCATTGTAAACCCTTTGCCATCAGATGTTGTATATGAATATGCGCTGATACAAGGTGGATTTGGGGATTTCAATCCATTTACCGGTAAAACCCAAATATTTTCGGAGGCTGAACGTATCATTGAACCCGTCCGCCTCTATCGTTTAGGCAGGATTAAGAAGCTATATGTCACGGGTGATAATACTTTTTCAACTTTCAGGTTTCCGGAGTCGAAGGAAGTTTTCATAGCCTACCTGGAGAGTCTGGGTGTATCTGCGAACGACATTATTCTGGAGGATGTATCATTAAATACCTGGCAGAGTGCACAGCGAACGAAAACGCTCTTGGGTGAGTCGTTTGACGGCAAGAATAGTTTGCTGGTCACCAGCGCGATACACATGAAACGCACGATTAGATGTTATCGCAAAGCTGGCATCAATCCGCTTCCATTTGCCACATCGGTTCCGGTACCCTATAAATTAGATATCACCAATTTCGGATTTGGTTCCAACAATCTGTATCGCTGGAGGAATCTGGTACATGAGTGGGTGGGGATATTTACGTACCGGATAGCAGGATATATATAATAGCCAATTGTTAACGTCAACGCCGTCGCAGTGATAACAAGAGCACACTTGAATCTTCAACTCGGCATTCGGAACTCTAAATTCGAATCTCCTCATTCTTACTTCAATAACCTTGGACTACCAGCCCATCATCGATTTCATTAAGTCCCTCTATTCGGATAAGCCTGTTATCGCCTTGCATGAGCCGTCATTTTCCGGCAACGAGAAAAAGTATATGGCCGAGTGCATTGATAGCACCTATGTTTCGTCGGTGGGGCCGTTTGTGGGGAGATTTGAAGAGGCGGTGGCGAAGTTTGTAGGGCAGGGTAGAGGTCCCGCCGCAAGCCTCAGTGCGGAGGGGGGGGGTCCTCGCGCGGGCCTCGGTGCTAAGGAGGGCGGTCCCCGCTTTCGCGGGGATGACACTTCTATCGATGTAAAGGCGGTAGCGTGCGTGAATGGTACGGCAGCATTGCATTTGGCGCTTATGGTAGCGGGAGTGAAGGCCGGTGATGAGGTGATCACACAACCGCTAAGCTTTATTGCAACCGCCAATCCGATAGTTTATTTAGGAGCCAAACCCATTTTCATTGACGTTGACTCCGATACTTTGGGAATGAGCCCCATCGCATTACGTGCTTTTCTTGAATCCCGTTTCGGTCGTGAAGCGAAACACGTGAAGCGCGGCGCTAAGCGCATAGCAGCATGTGTGCCAATGCACACCTTTGGTAACCCATGCCGGATAGATGAAATTGTGGAGGTATGCAACGAATACGGTATTCCAGTTATTGAGGATGCGGCAGAAAGCATAGGAAGCTATTATAAAGGACAACACACTGGCACTTTCGGCCTAATGGGCGTATTGAGCTTTAACGGCAACAAAACCATCACCACGGGCGGGGGAGGGATGATCGTGACGCGTGACGCGAAACTCGTGACGCGGTTAAAACACCTCTCTACGCAGGCCAAAATACCCCATCCGTGGGAATTTGCGCACGATGCGATCGGATATAATTATCGTCTGCCTAATATAAACGCGGCCCTTGGACTGGCACAGATGGAAACCATCGAAAGCAAACTCGAATCGAAGCGTTTGTTGGCAAAAAAATATGCTGATTTCTTTGCTGAAATGGGAATCCCAACCATTCAGGAAATTCCGGGAGTCCGATCGAATTTCTGGCTCAACGGGATGTTCCTCGAAAACAGTCAACAGCGCAATGAGTTTCTGCAATTAGCTGTCAGCCAGAATGTCCATTGCCGGCCGACCTGGGAACTTCTGCCGACACTGGAGATGTACAAGCAATATCAATGCGAGGACATCACAAACGCCAAACTCATAAGCGATACATTGGTCAATATACCCAGCTCTCCTGTTTTTGTTTAATTAAATACTGCAGCACAAACATAATGTTTCTCAAGCATAATTATTATATTTGCTGATGGACTTTGTAAACCGGTCAGTTGAACTTGATCTGCTTAGATCTGCACTGAAGCGCGAAAATCGACAATTGGTCATCGTGATGGGGCGTCGAAGAATCGGAAAATCCAGGCTGATACGGGAGGTTTTGCGATCAGACGATATATATATGCTTGCAGATCAAAGTGATGCTACAATTCAACGAAGCTATTTGGCTTCTGCAGTTGCACCGGTAATACCAGGCTTTAATGAGGTGGTTTACCCAACCTGGGATAGTCTCCTAAGCCAGTTAAACCGAAGATGCAAAAAGGGAACGCTGATCTGTCTGGATGAATTCCCGTACCTGGTTAAAAGCGCCCCCGAATTGCCCAGTATAATACAGCGGCTGACTGATAATCGCGAAGAACTGAATTTTCACCTGATTCTATGCGGCTCTTCTCAACAAATGATGAGCAAATCCGCTGGGTGTTTTGCATGAAGAGCCGACTCGTCTGTTTCTTGATGATTTGCGCACTACTATTCAGGCCGATTCCCTTCTGAGCGTGATCGGGAATGGTTGCCACCGCCTGTCAGAGATTGCCGCAAGATTGCAAAAGCCGGCCACCCATCTGAATCACCCTCTGAATACATTAATCGAACTGGGATTTGTCAGACGCGATATTCCATACGGCGAATCAATCCGGTCTACCAAGCGCACTTTATACCGCATTTCCGATCCCTTCCTGCGGTTCTATTTCAGGTATGTGTCGCCCAACCGGTCTTTGCTGGTTCTTGATCATACTGGTGCCGTCAATCAGCAGATCAGATCTGGCTTTGCTCATTTTACCGCATCTCAGTGGGAGCAGATTTGCCGCGAGTCCATTCACGGGATCTACCCGGATATTTCATGGCTGCCGGCTCAATCCTGGTGGGGAAACGACCGAAACAGCAAACCTCTGGAATTTGATCTGGTCAGCGAAACCGCCGATCGAAAAACCATGCTGATCGGAGAATGCAAATGGAGCGATAAGATCAATCCAGAAGCGGTACTCACTGAATTGAAAGAAAAGACCAGCCGACTCCACTGGCTCGAGGGCCGTAATATACAATATGTATTGTTCACCAAATACCGGCATCCTGGCCCTCCGGAATTGAAAATTGTTAGTGCTGAGGAGGTGGTGAAGTGGTCCCCGCTTTCGCGGGGATGACAGAAAACTTTGTTATATTATTGGTAACTTTGGAGAAAGAAAAAACAAATGGAAGCAATTCACATTGAAATAATTAACCCTAAGGCTAAACGGATCTTAAAAAGCCTTGAGGAATTAGATCTCATACGAATCAGTAAACCAAAGGATTATGTAAAGGATTTAAAACAACTTCTTGCCAGGTTAAGGTTAAAACAAACTGTTAGCTTGTCCTTGGATGAAATCACTGCCGAAGTTGAAGAGTTTAGAGCTGAACGATATGGCGAGAAAAAAAATAGAGCAAACCAAATGCATTGATTATTAAGTGTTTTTGGTTTTAGGCAAGATGAATATCATTCATGAATAAAGAAGAAATTTTACATATCATTAAACAAGGCGAAAGTGAAAGAATAGAGTTTAAAACTTCTTTCGGTAAAGAAGTTATTGAAAGTATTGTTGCTTTCTCAAATGCAAAAGGTGGGAAAGTAATTGTCGGGGTAAATGATAATAAGAATATTGGCGGAATTACTGTTTCTGATGAAAGCATCCAAATTTGGCTGAATCAAATCAAACAGAATACCAATCCGCAAGTTATTCCGGACGTGCAAATTTTTGAGTTAAACAACAGGAACACTGTTGTTTTCGATGTCATGGAATATCCAATAAAGCCAGTTGCCTACCGAAATAAATACTTCAAACGAATTGCCAATTCGAACCATTTAATGAGTCTCGATGAGATTACAAATGAACATCTCAAAACAATAAACAGTAGTTGGGATTTTTATCCGGATCCTAATCACGGTATCGAGCATATTTCGTCTGAAAAAATCAAACATTTTATCAGTAAAATAGAACAAAGGACTCAAAGCAAAATTGAACTTTCGCCTTTTGATTTCCTTACCAGGTTAGAAATCATCCGTAACAATCAACTTTCCTTCGGCGGCTATTTACTGTTTGCAAAAGATTATTGCATGATCAGCGATGTTCAGGTTGGTCGTTTTAAAAGCGAAATAACCATTATTGACAGCATCACATTAAACGCCGATTTGCTGACGGAAACCGATGAAATTATCGCTTTCATTAAAAAGCACTTAATGGTTGAATACATCATTACAGGCGAGCCTCAACGGACCGAACGCTTTGATTATCCTCTCGATGCCATACGCGAAATTGTTATCAATATGATTGTGCATCGCGATTATAGGGATAGTAGTGCGAGTATTATAAAAATTTTTGACAATCGAATTGAATTTTATAATCCGGGAAACTTATATGGAGGCATAACAATTGAAGACCTGCTTTCAGGAAATTACAGTTCAAAAACACGAAACAAATTAATAGCAAGGGCATTTAAAGAAATCGGACTGATTGAACGTTACGGTTCTGGAATCATGCGGGTACGCAGAATTTGTAAAGAGTTTGGCATTAATGAACCGAAATTTGAAGAAATATTTGACGGATTTAAAGTGACTCTCTTCAAACAAAAGCTAAATGTCACAAATGTCGGTAAAGATGTCGGTAAAGATGTCGGTAAAGATGTCGGTAAAGAGTTGACTGGAAGTATAGCAGAAGTATTTAAGTTAATACATCTTAAGCCAGAGATAACAATTCCTGAAATTGCAGTGATTACAAAATACACGCAAAGAACTGTTGAAAGAGATATATCGCACTTAAAAGAGTTAAATTTGATTAAGCGACTTGGAGGTCGAAAAGAGGGCAAATGGGAGATTGCTCAGTAGACTCTCCTTAATGCCTTCGATTAAATACAAGGGAATTCGTAGAGTTATTCTTGACACTAATTTCTTGACCTTCAGAATTGCAGTTTGAATCAGACGCTGTCAACCGACACTTCGACTCCGCTCAGCGTCCGCAACCGGCACCAATGCTCTCTTCAATTAGCATATTATCATATTAGCTCATTAGCATATTAAAAAATGCTTGATACTCTCGTTACTAGTAAAACCCGCCTTAAGCTTATCCTGAAATTCTTTCTTAATCCATGCAGTTCTGCGTATCTGCGTGGGTTAGCCGAGGAGTTCGGGGAGAGCAGTAATGCGGTCCGTTTGGAGCTGAACCGTTTCGAAGAAGCGGGGCTCCTGGAGTCGGAGGCCGACGGTAATAAGAAATTGTACCGCGCTAACCTGAAACATCCGCTGTATAACGACATCCATAGCATCATCCGCAAAACAATCGGGATCGACCAGATTGTCGTTGAGGTGGTAGCCAAATTGGGTGATGTGGAGGAGGCTTACATAACCGGCGATTTTGCAGTGGGGAAAAATGGAAAGACTGTTGATATCCTATTGATTGGCACGGAGATACATAAAGATTTTCTGCTTAAACTGATCGATAAAGCCGAAGCACTCATCAAACGCAAAATACGGTACCTGATTCTCACACCTGCCGAAGCAACTGTCCACCTCGGGAACGGGAACGGGGCCATGTTGATTTGGCGTAGGGACGCCTAATTGCGTCCATAATGGAGCTTGCACAAAAAGGGAATTGGGACAAAAAGCCCCAGCCTGAAGGCTGGGGTTAGTAAACTCTGCCGAAGTTAACCAAGTCAAATCGACAGACTTCACTAACCCCATGGCTTTAGCCTGGGGATTGCCCCCCCTGCGAATTAGTTTATAAAAAGAACATAACAACGTTTTATATGAAATCACACAATCTCAGAATGCCACTTTATTATATTTTGGCATTGGTTGTATCTTTCCTTTTGGCAGCATCACCCGCTTTAGAGGCTCAAACCGTTTCACCTGCCATGATGCAAATGGTACAAGGAGAATTGAAAAAACGAGGCCTGACTGAAACGGAGGTACGCACCAGGTTGCTGCAAAAAGGAATTGATCTGGAGAAGGTTCCTCCGGCTGAGTTGCCTCAATATCAGGCGCGGGTAACCGCAGTATTGGATGAGCTTGAGGCAGAAAAAAAAGCAGGGGCAAAAACGGCTCCTGTACAAACAGCCACAGGTCAGCCCATCAATATTAATGTCGGGAATACCGGCACGGCAACCGACTCGACAAAAGTTGCTGCGGTTCCGGTGACCACTCCCAAGGAAGCAGCGGCTGAAGCTTCTCAACGTGTCATTCAAGCGGAAGCGGTGAAAAAAGAAGGACCTTCAACCATTTACGGTCATTCACTATTCACCGACCATTCTCTGGATGTTTTCCGTACCACCGACGGTGCACAGGCTCCTGACACATACGTACTTGGCGAAGGAGATGAAATCCACATCTCCATTTTCGGAGCTTCTCAAACTGATATTCAGCAACGGATTTCTCCCGATGGATTCATCCAACCTACCGGAGTCGCCAAAATATTTCTGAAAGGCTTAGCTCTTGCGCAGGCTCGCGAAGTGATCAAGAAAAATTTATCCGCAGCCTATTTATTCAGAGGAGACCAATTAGCCGTCACCATCGTAACCGCCAGAACCATCATGGTCAACGTATTTGGGGAAGCCAGAATAACCGGGGGATTTAATCTGTCAGCGCTTAACTCCGCATTTAACGCCTTGTCGGCTGCAGGAGGTCCAACCGATATTGGGTCAGTCCGTGAAATTCAGTTGATCCGGGGAAATGAGCGGAAGACCATTGATGTTTACGCTTTTATGAATGATCCGGCTATACAGTTTAAATTCGATCTTCAGAATAACGACATTCTGTTCGTTCCGATCATCAAAAAGCTGGTCAGTATTGAAGGTGCAGTTAACAGACCCATGTCATATGAAATGCTGGCCAGCGAAACGCTGACCGACCTGATTCGATTTGCCGGCGGATTAAAGATGAACGTTTATCCCGATTTCGTGCAAATCCAACGGTATGTTAACGGGGAAGAGAAATTGATGGAGTGGAATCTGTCAGAAGTCAGTTCCGGTAAAATTCAGGTACCGCTATTGAATGGAGATGTCATTCGCATTAAATCAGTCGGAAAACCCATGGATCAATATGTGGATGTAGAAGGTAGTGTCTACTACCCGGGTCGTTTCGACTTGTTGGCAAATCCAACCCTTAGCAGCCTGCTCAAAAAAGCCAAACCAACGTATCAGGCTAAAACAGATATCCTGTTTGTTGAACGTACCCGGCCCGATGAAACGGTTGAATTACTGACATTGCCTTTCCCGGAAACAGAAACCGGGGCAAATGATTTTGTGCTTCAAGCCCGTGATCGCATTCGTATTATGGATCAGGCAACTTATCGCGATGTGTCTACCATCATCGTGACCGGACAGGTTCGGCAACCTTTCGAAAAAACCTTTTCACTAACCGATCGCCTTACCGTGAAAGAAGCCATCGAACTGGCCGGCGGTTTAAAAAACAGTGCTTATCCAATAGCCTATATATTGAGACGCAACCTGTTCAACCCGGTTGAAATGAAGTACATCCGCATCGAATTAAGTAGTTCTGATGGTTTTCAGTTACAACCAGGTGACCAACTTAATATTTTCGACAATACCAGTTTTACCGATGTTGGCGAAGTCAGCGTTTTGGGTGCCGTAAGACAGCCGTTTAAAAAGACATTTGCCGTTACCGACCGGCTTACTATTAAACAGGCTATCGAGATTGCAGGTGGCGTAAAAGCCACCGTTTACCCTGTTGCCTATATTTTCAGACGTAACCTGATCAACCCGGTCGAAGTGAAATACATCCGAATCGATTTGAGCCTGGCTGACAACATGGAACTGCAAGCAGGGGACCAACTGAATATCTATGACAATACCACTTACACTAATGTTGGTGAGTTAACGGTATTTGGAGCTGTTAAAAACCCGAATGGTTTTACGTATGATCCTTCAATGACCGTTCGTGATCTCCTGACCAATGCCGGTGGATTCAACGTTGGAGCGGCTTTCGATAGGGTAGAGGTCTTCCGCCTCATTTTCTCTACAACAGAGAAGACAAAACTCGAATTGATCACCCTGCAGGTGGATTCAAGCTACCAGGTTGTAAGTCCGAAGGATTTTAAACTGCAACCTTATGACCAGGTCATTGTCCGATTGACTCCTGAATTTACCCTGGGTCGTACCGTTGAACTTTCCGGTCAGGTGAAATACCCCGGCAAGTATGTGTTAGAATCCAAACAAACAACGTTCAGCGATGTCGTTATCATGGCAGGCGGTTTGCTCGATGATGCCGATCCGTATGGCACCAGGTTGTTTCGTACTTACAACAACCGTGGTAATATCAGCATGAACCTGAGGGCGGCAATGACTCATAAAGGTAATATCTCTAAAAACCCGATCCTGTTCGAAGGAGATGTAATCAATATCAATCGCCTTGAAAATACCGTATCCATCCTTGAGAACGGTACCCGCATGGCACAATATTCGGTTAATCCGGAAAACCATGCGATCAGAAATATCGTTTTTCAGGGACCGAACTCGGCAGCTTGGTACATACGGAATTATGCAGGTGGTTTTTTGAAGGAAGCCGACCGCAACAGTGTCACCGTAACTCTTCCCAATAATCAAATGGTATCCACCAAGCGGTTTTTATTTTTCAGGGACTATCCTACGGTGAAATCCGGATCAACGATTACGCTGCAAATGAAACCGCCAAAAGTAGAAACAGCACCGGCAGAAAAAAAGAAAGTTGACTGGGACGCCATCTGGACTAAAACTTTAGCATTTTCGACAACCATGGTCACTCTCTTAGTATTATACACACAGCTCAAATAATCAGTTGGTCCAATATTTATTCGTGCTAATCTGGGTATAATTCTTTATTCTTTAACTTTTATAAAATGACCGAACAACAGATACAACCAGTTATGGAAAACGAGGACGAAATAGACTTGCTTAAACTGGTCAAAACTATTTGGAACGGACGTAAAACCCTTTTGATTTCACTTTTTGCCGGAACCATTCTGGGAGTCTTCATAGCAAGGTATTCACCTAAAGAATACACGGCTACGACAGTCATGGTGCCACAAACTGGCGCCAGAGGTCAGTCTCAACTGGGTGGATTGGCTGCATTGGCAGGTTTGAGCCTTAATAGTGAGCAAAGTTCAGAATTATCCCCATTCATTTACCCCACCATTGTAAGGAGCATACCTTTCAAACTTGAATTGATGAATGCTCTAATCAAGTGCAGTGATTTTAAACAACCAGTTTCACTTTTTGACTATTACAGCAGAAAACGGAAACCGTCGATAATTGGTGCGGTAAAAAAATATACCATCGGACTTCCTGGTGTTATTATCGGTGCTTTCAAAAGAAAACAAAAGGAATTGGTACTCCCAAATGTTTCATCTAATGACCTCATTCATCTTACCGGAGCTCAAAATGCTGTAAAGAATGCGTTGGATGGAGCTATTTCATTGGAGATAAGTTCAAAGCAAGGTTTGATTACACTTAATGTTCGAATGGCTGAAGCTTTGGCCGCAGCTCAAGTTGCGCAAATAGCACAAAGTTTGCTTCAACGTTACATCACCGAATTCAGGATAAAAAAGGCCCAAGCCGACCTTGATTTCATTCAGGAGCGTTACATAGTAGCCAAGGCCGAAGCAGAAAAATACCAAGTCAATGTGGCGCTAAATACAGACCGTTCTAAGAATTTTACCAGCAGTTTGCCCCAGGTTGAAAACGCCAGAACCCTAACCTTGTACTCTATTGCCAGCAGTGTTTTCCAGGATTTGGCAAGACAACTCGAGCAAGCCAAAATTCAGGTTAAAAAAGACACACCCGTGTTTACTATCATTGAACCGGTTAGCATACCGATTACGACATCCAAACCACAAAAAGTCAAGATAATATCGATCTGGGTATTTTTAGGTGGTATGGTCGGTCTGGGATGGATTTTCGGAAAGCATTATCTTCCTGGCTTGCGAAAAAAATGGTCAGAAGTTGAATAACTTGCAACTTGCAACCTGCAACCTGCAACCTGCAACACTCTTACTATGAAATATAAATACTTCTTATTAGCCCTCCTTCTCCTTGGAGCGCTCTCTTTCCCGCAATTCTCTCCGGCGCAGGAAATACAGAACGTAAAAGTCTCTGAGCTCACCGATGCCCAGATCAAGCAATTGATGTCGGAGGTTTCGAAGCTTGGGATGTCGATGGAGGATGCGGCTGCACTGGCAAAGATGCGGGGTGCAACCGATGCACAGATCAAGGATCTGATGGGACGAATTCTGACCATGAATCAGGCAAAGGAGAAAGACAGCACTCTGACGAACAAGGCTCAAGGCTCAAGGCTCAAGAATGAAGATTTAATGAAGAAAGAGAGGATAGGTAAGAAAGAGAAGAAAGAGGTGGATTCAATCGGAGTTGAGCGGAGGATCTTCGGTTTCGATTTGTTTAATAATGAGAACCTTACTTTTGAACCCAGTGTAAACATCCAGACTCCCAAAGAGTATGTCATTGGTATCGGGGATGAGTTCATCATAAACATCTGGGGAGGATCCGAAGCACTTTACCAATCAAAGGTGGACAAGAACGGCGCTATTCAGATTCCACAGATCGGGCCGATCTACGTGAACGGATTGTCCTATGAGGTGGCTGAATCCTTGATTCGCAAACGCCTGGCCAGTATTCACAACGGATTGGCAGGACTCAATCCCAATACTTATGCCATCGTTAATCTCGGTGGTCTTCGAAGTATTCAGATTACCGTGGTGGGCGATGTCATGACCCCTGGTACCTATACGTTACCGGCAACAGCGTCGCTCTTCAATGCCTTATACCAATCGGGTGGCCCCAATAAAACAGGTTCCTTCCGGGACATCCGGTTGATTCGAAATGGAAAGATATTGAGACACATAGATATTTACAATTTCCTGGTCAATGCCGATGCAACCGATAATATTCCATTGCGGGACCAGGATGTAGTCTTTATTCCCACCTATCAAAAACGGGTCAGTGCCGATGGAGAATTCCTGCGTAATGGACTTTTTGAAATGAAAGGTCAGGAAACGCTTGGTGACCTGATTCATTTTACAGGCGGATTCACCAATAAAGCATTTCAATTCCAGGTAGCTGTCAATCGCAGAACTTCAACCGAAATGAAATTGCAGGATATCGATCCCGCAAGTTGGGGAAGTTTTGTCATGGAAAACGGGGATTCGGTAAAAGTGGGGAACATTCTGGACCGTTATGCTAACCGGGTTAAGATCGGGGGAGCCGTATTCCGTCCGGGTACGTTCGAACTGGTGAATGGCATGACGCTTCTTGATTTGATCACTAAAGCCGGAGGACTAAAGGAAGATGCCTACCTCAACCGGGGCCAGATTCTCCGGTTAAAGGATAACGGCGATACGTTGTCAGTTGCTTTTGATGTGGCCAGTGTTTCTGCAGGAATTGAAACCGTTCCGTTATTTCGCGAAGACTCGGTATCCATAAAAACGGGTGTGGAATTGCGCGAAGAATATTATGTTGAAATACAGGGAGAAGTGAATAATCCGGGCGAGAAATCCTATTACGATAATATGACGGTTCAGGATTTGGTATACCTGGCAGGAGGGTTTAAGGAGAGCGCCGATGTTAACGTGATCGAAATCGCCAGACGCCTGACTCATGATGAAGCTGCTATACTGAGTGATTCGCTGGGTCATGTATTCACCGTCAGCGTACCCAGAGATTTAAAACCCGGGACCGATGATTCCAGATTTATTCTACGACCATTTGATCTCGTATCGGTTAGAAAGGCTCAGGGTTACAGGGATCAGGGAAGTGTTGCTGTATCGGGTGAAGTACTCTATGCCGGTTATTATTCAATAAAGAGCAGGCAAAACCGGATCAGCGACCTGATCAAATGGTCAGGTGGACTGACCCCCGATGCCTATGTGGATGCAGCCAGACTATATAAAACAGATTCGATTCCGGTTGGGATTGACCTTAAAAAGATATTGATTGATCACGGCAGCCGGCTGAATATGATTCTGGATCCAGGGGATTCCCTGTATATTCCCAAACAGCCGCAAATAGTCAATATCGTTGGTCAGGTACAAAAACCCTTTGCAAATACCTTTATTCCGAATAAGGGAGTCAAGTATTATGTTAAAAATGCAGGGGGATGGGCAGAATCTCCGGCTAAAAGAAGCATTTACGTGACCTATCCGGACGGGAGTTCCGACAACACCCGGACTTTTATCGTCCATCGTTATCCTCCGATCAAGCCAGGAAGTACAATCGTCATACCAAAAGAACCCGTAAAACCTCCTAAACCCGACAGAACAGCCGTCTGGCTGGCACTGGCCAGTACCATGTCTTCTATTGCACTGACACTGGTGACGATATTGAATTTGACGAAGTAGGGAAGAGGGGGAGGATGCGGGTTGCTGGTTGCTGGTTGCTGGTTGCTGGTTGCTGGTTGCAAGTTGCTGGTTGCAAGTTGCGGGTTGCTGGTTGTGGGTTAGGTACGCCAGTTGTCTTCGACGTATTGGATGAAGTTATTTATTTGCTTACCAAGACCTTCATATTCTGATATTAACTCATCAATTGGGTGTTGTTCAAAATGCAGAATATTTATCAAGTCCAACTGCGACATGGATTCATCACATGACGCTTGGGCAAAAATGAGATATCTTATAAATTCCATTTTGTACCGTCTCCGACCATAACCTTCGGCGATATTATCCTTAATGCTTTTAGATGATCTCCGAACCTGACTCCCCTGCTCATACATTTCATATTTAGGTAATGTCATGGTCATATGATGAACACGAATGGCCAGATTAAAAGCCTTTTGGTAAATCTCCAAATCTCTAAAACTTTTCATAGTATCTATTTTTAACCTGCAACCAGCAACCAGCAACCAGCAACCCGCAACCAGCAACAATATATAGACGCTAAATCCTGCCTCCAATGGAAAAATCCCCACCAAATCAAATCGACCTTTTCTCGATAGCCAAAACCTTGTGGCAGGGTCGGAAAACGGTCTTGTTATGGGTTATGATTGTTGTGATTGTTGGTTTGGTAATTGCATTCTCCAGCCCCCGCGTTTACACAGCACGGACTGTTATGGTGCCGCAGGTGCAGTCGAAGAGTTCGGGCCTGGGGAGCCTGGGGAGTTTGGGAGGATTAGCGGCGATGGCCGGGATAAATCTGAGTAATCTGAATGCAGGCACAGAGGATATTTCACCGTTGGTGTATCCTGAGATTGTAAGAAGTTATTCGTTCCAGAAAGAAATTATGTATACACCACTCACCTGGAGATCGGTTGGTATGCCGGTCAGTTTGGTTGAGTATGTGCAGAAGTATCAGAGAATCGGATTATTTGGCAAGGTCAAGAAGGCCATTTTCAGGCTGCCGCGGACGGTTAAATCATGGTTTGCCAGGGAAGAAAGACCGATGGTTGCCGCTGCCGGTGATTCTTTAACCCGGATCAGCGAAAACGAACAGGAATTGTGGGATGACATGTCTGAATCCCTGACCTTAAGCGTGGATAAGAAGAATGGTTTTATCACACTCACGGCATTGGGCCCCGAACCTCTGGTGACGGCCCAAATTGCCGATAAGGCAATGAACCTGCTGCAATCGAGGATCACGGAATTCCGCATCGAAAAGGCCCGGGAGAACCTGAATTTCATACAGGGACGTTTCGATGACAAGAAAAAGGAATTTCAATCCACCCAGGATCGTCTGGCCCGCTTCCGCGACGGAAACCAGGGCATGAACTCCAACCGGGTGAAAACCGAGGAGGACCGTTTGCAAAGTGAATACCAGCTGGCATTCACGGTTTATTCGGAATTGGCAAAACAACTCGAGAGCGCTAAAATTTCAGTAAAGGAGGACACCCCCGTTTTTTCAATCATCGAATCGGTTATTGTTCCGGTTAATCCTTCGAAGCCCAGGAAACTGGTGATTCTTATGTTTAGCTTCCTTTTGGGTGGTTTTTTAGGTATTGGTTTCCTGTTTGCCAAACAGCATTGGAACGAAGCAACCTGACGTGATGAGTCAATTCCGTTCAGGCATTGTTGGAAAGATTCGCCGGCATGGGGGTATTATCCAGAATTTTTCCTACCTGTCTGTCATCCAGCTGGTTAATCTCCTGGTAACCCTGGCAACCTATCCTTTTCTAATCCGGGTGCTCGGAAAGGAAGTGTTCGGATTGGTGGTGTACGCGCAGGCGATCATAACCTATCTGGTTGTACTCATCAGTTTCGGATTCCAGATCAGTGCAACACGGGAAGTTTCCATTCACCGGAATGATCCACGGAAGCTTAATGAGATATTCAGCAGTGTTCTGATTTTAAAGGGTTTATTATTCCTCGCTTCCGTTGGCCTGTTATTCCTGATAACCTTATTCATCCCGCAGGCCCGTGAACATAAGGTTCTTTTCCTTCTGAGCATGTTTACCTGCTTTTATGAGTTTATCTTTCCTTTCTGGTTTTTCCAGGGGATCGAAAAGATGGGTTATCTGACCCTCATAACCCTCATAACCAAACTAACTTTCTTTATCCTGATATTCCTGTTCATCCGCAGCAAAAAAGACTATCTGCTGGTACCCCTGTTTAATGGGATCGGGTCGGTTCTTGCCGGTGTTATTTCCATCTGGATTGCGGTGGTCCGTGAAAAAGTCCGTTTCAGTTTCCAGCCATTCCATCGTCTTTGGCACTACTTTCGGGAAAGCAGCGCCCTCTTTGTTTCGAATTTCGCCAATCAGGTTTATGTAAATGCCAATAAAGTAATCGTAGGACTTTCATTGGGTATGGGAGAGGTCGCCCTGTATGATCTGGCAGAAAAGATCGTCCTGGCCATGAAAATCCCTCAAAACATGTTGAATCAGGCGATTTTCCCAAAAATAATCAAGGAGCGCAATGTGGCATTTTCGAAAAAAATTCTCCTGTATTCCATGGTTGGCCAGGCAGCTTTTTTCTTTCTTATAGTCTTAACGTCTTCGGTCTTAGTTCTTCTTCTCGGTGGCAGGGAAATGTCGCAATCTACCGGTTTGTTACGCCTGTTGGCCTTAACCGTTCCCGTTAATGCAATCAGCAGCTTCCTTGGAATCCAGTTCCTTGTGGCGCATGGATTTAAAAGACTCTATACGAGGGTCATCGTTTTGTCGGTCGTGTTGTATGCTTTGATGTGCACCGGGTTATGGGTAAATGGTTCAATAAGCCTGATTTCGGTTATCCTGGCTACCATCGCGACTGAAGTATTTGGTTTGGTTGCGATGATGGTTATGGTGGGGAGGAGGAGGTTGGGGTGAAGTGGGTTGCGGGTTGCAAGTTGCTGGTTGCAAGTTGCTGGTTGCTGGTTGCTGGTTAGACAAGGCATTCAGTGGGATAATTTGTGAAATAATTCAGGTCATTTTTTGTGTCAATTAGTGGAAGTAATTCTGTCCGTTGGCTGAAGAATGTCAACCCTGCAGAATGGGTTGATTTCCTGCTGATCAGCTATTTGTATTGGGTGGCGTTCGAGTGGACCATTCTTTCGAGGTTGGGGAATTACGGACTGATACAGGTGATCAGGAATACGGTTGATCTGATTCCGATTGTCCTTTTACTGATCAGTATCATTGTTCTGAATCCAAAATTCAAAAGCCCTGAACTCAGGATATTCTCCGGTTTCGCCTTAATCATCATACTTTCGGCGATATCCTTGATTCTTGAGAGTACTGGGATCGCTCCTGTAACCGGCTATATCGGTGTTACAGTAAGATTTGTTCCGCTCATTGTTCTGGTCAGGTATACCAGCGTTGATTTTCAGCGGAAGTTGTTTAGTCAGGTAAGGATCATTTACTGGCTGCTCGCTGGACTCGGCCTGCTGAGTTTGTTCGGCAAAGATTGGTTCAACGGTCTTTTCCTGCCTTCGGTGGATGTTTTCGGTGAGGTAGTACCCACCACCTACAAGGATCCGGGAATAGGTGCCACGTTTATCAATACCGTAGAATTTGCCTTCTTTCTTCTCGGTCTTACGATTATCTATCTGGAGGGATCGCAATCAAAAAGGGAAAAGCTCTTTGTCAGCCTTCTGTCTTTTGTCTTATGTCTTTTGTCTTTCTCCATAGCTTCTGTCTTAGGTCTTTTTCTCATCTTCTTCCTCCGCAGTACCCGGAAAGTACTGGTAGCCACGGTTTTTACCGGATTGCTCATCATCGCTTTCCTGTTTTTCAATGGTTTTATCGTCCAGCTGCTCGGGATGGATATAAAATACTGGATTGAAATCTCGTCCGAGTTCAACCGGTTGGGCTACCTGACAAAAGTGTTCCCGGAGTTTTTGCACGGAGGCTTCAAGGATCTGTTCCTGGGAATGGGTTATGATGCCGGAGTGGTTGACCTGAAGTTGGCCAACTACCACAACACTCCGTTCGTGATGATCAACAACGAGAATAACCTGAAGTACCTGAAAGATGTATATTGGCTATCCATCCTGATCGTCCAGGGATTCATCGCGTTCATTACCACTTTCTATATCCTGGTATCCGTTTGGATGGGCGCCGGGCGTGAAGGATCCGAAGCAAACTACCGGGCAGTAAAAATTTTTATTCTTTTGGCTTTATTCCTGGGGATGTTTAACCAGATTCTGGATATGAAAGCTTTTTCCTTTTGTTTCTGGCTGATGGCCGGAATGGCACTGAATAAACCGGCTATTCTGACAGAGATATCGTTTGTTAAAACCCGTTTGTCGGGTGAAACCGCATGAAGAGACTGAAAGTACTGGTTTCAGCCCATGAATTATCGCCATACCAGGGCTCCGAATGTGCAGTCGGGTGGAACCTGGTTACCCGGATAGCCCGTTATCACGACGTTACAGTTCTGTATGCGCGTGGCAGCCAGTTTTTCCCGGATGCTTACGAAACGGCCATCAGGAATTATTATACAGAGAACAAAAACGAGTTTAACATAAAATTTATTGCAGTTCCGCAACCCGATACCACACTCTGGCTGGCAGCGATAAACAAGCGGATATCCAGGAACAGCTCCAGTATCGGCGTACCGTTTCTCTACTTCATCGGTTACCGGCTGTGGCAAAAAAGCGCCTACCGCATGGCCAAAACACAGGAACCATTTGACATCATCCATCATTTAACGTCCGTAACATTCAGAGAACCGGGTTATTTGTGGAGATTGCCAGTGCCCTTCGTATGGGGTCCAACGGGTGGAACCACAAATATTCCTATTCGTTTTTATCCGTTTATTGGGATCCGTGCTGCCAGTCATGAAGCTTTCCGTGCGATAACCAACCGACTGACACTTTGGTTCAGTTACAAGATTAGCCGGGCGATGAAAAAAAGCTCGCTGATCTACGCTTTTTCAGCGGAGGATCAGGCCTTGTTTCAAAGGAGGATGGTGAAGAGGGTGGAGGTGATGCTGGAGACCGGATGCGGGGAGGATGATGCAAGTTCCAATCAACCAGCAACCAGCAACCAGCAACCTGCAACTTCCAATCATCTCCGCGTCCTCTGGTGCGGACGGTTGGTCAACTCTAAAGCGCTGGATATTTTACTTAAGGCCCTGGCAGGAGATCAGGATTTGATGAATCGGGTAAAGCTCACTATTGTGGGCGACGGTCCTTTGCGCAGTAAGTATGAAAAGCTGATCAAAAAGCTCTTCCCTCCAACCTGTAACCCGCAACCTGCAACAAATATCTCTTTCACCGGCTGGCTCCCAAGGGATCAGGTAGTCCGCTGCATGA
The DNA here is from genome assembly GCA_041662065.1 of Bacteroidales bacterium. Classification (GTDB taxonomy): domain Bacteria; phylum Bacteroidota; class Bacteroidia; order Bacteroidales; family UBA12481; genus UBA12481. The sequence continues at coordinate 228,882 of JBAZTE010000004.1, forward strand.
GGCAATCCGATGTGCTGGTCCATACCAGTTATCGGGAGGGTACCTCACACGTGATCCTTGAGGCACTATCTGCCGGCTTACCGGTAATCTGTCACGACATCAGTGGCATTTCCATCGCTGTGACCGGGGAATGCGGAATCAAGGTTCCTTTAGTATCCTATAAAAAGAGCGTTCTCGGTTTCCGCGACGCGATTAGGGTTGCTAGTTGCAAGTTGCAAGATGCAAGTTGCTCCACACAAACTGCAACCGGCAACCTGCAACCTGCAACAAATCTCCGCTCGGGTGCCCTGAACAGGGCAAAAGAACTCTCCTGGGACTCGCTGGCCGAACGCATCTCCACCGCTTATAATGATCTGCAATGAAGGTTCTCCTCATTAACAGGAATGACTTTGTGGATGGGGGAGCGGACCGGGTGTTTCTGAATACGTTTGATTTGTTGCAGGTTGCAGGTTGCGGGTTGCAGGTTGAGAAGTTTACAAGGGAAGATGTCGGGATGGAGACAATAGTTGATCCCCGCTCCTTATCAGTCTGGAAAAAGTTGCTGCATGTCAGAGACTATCTGTATAACCGTCGGGTGGCAGGTTGTCTGGATCGCAAAATCCAGGTGTTTCGTCCGGATGTGGCACATGTGCACCTGTTTTACGGGACCCTGTCAACCTCCATTTTAAAGGTTCTAAAAAAGAAAAAAGTACCGGTTGTCCTTACCGTACATGATTACCGGTTGCTTTGTCCGGCAAATGCCATGCTCGACCGCCACGGACACATCTGTGAAAAGTGCTATAGAACAAAATATTATCAGTGTTTTATTAAACGGTGCTCCGGGGGAAATCTGTTTTTCAGCACAGTGATCATGCTGGAAGCCTACCTGAGAAAATGGATGTATAAACCAATAAAATTGATCGATCGCTTTATTTTCGTCAGTGATTTTAGCCGCAACAAGCATATTGAATTCGATCCGCGGTATATGGCAAAATCCATCCGGCTCTACAACATGGCCGACGAAAAACCTGGTATAATTCCAATAAAGGGTGACTATCTCCTCTTCTATGGAAGAATATCAAAGGAAAAAGGCCTGTTAACCCTGATCGAAGCAGTTAAAAACATTCAAGTAAAACTGATCATCGCCGGCCGCGGCCCTCAGGAAGAGGAAATAAAAAGACTGATAGACTATAAGACTATAAGACCCGCAACCAACAACCCGCAACCCGCAACCCGCAACCAGCAACCCGCAACCAGCACCATCGACTTTGCCGGCTTCCTCTCAGGCAGCGAACTCGGGCAATTGATCCTTGGCTGCTCATTCGTGGTAGTTCCCTCGGAATGGTATGAAAACAATCCCATGACGGTGGTTGAGGCCTTCGCGCTGGGCAAGCCGGTCATCGGATCGCGGATCGGGGGGATACCCGAATTGGTAACTTCTGAAACCGGTTTTTTATTCGAACCCGGTAATCCTCTCTCACTGGCGGAGGCAATTGAAAAAGCTGTCAATCTATCCACAGAAAAATATAAAATGATGAGTGTTTCCTGCCGCGAATTTGCCAACATGAACTTTGACCGCAGGAAACATCTGGAACAACTTACCGGGATTTACCAACAAGTTGTGAATTGACCATGAAGCGCCTGATCAACACTATTGTCCGTAAGCTCGGAAGATCCGGCTACCGGTTGGATGACCATATCTCTTCTTACAGTCTTCTGGTCTTATTAGTCTCAAAGTCTTGCCAGCTGGTCCGGGGTTTGTGCCTCAAGGCTACGCTGAAAAAATCATCCGGACTGCTCTTTGTGGGCAGAAGATGCCGGATCAGGTACCGACACCTGATCACAACCGGAAAAACGCTGACTCTGGGTGATTATGTTGAAATCAATGCCCTCTCAAAAGCGGGGGTTCACCTGGGCGACAATGTGTCCATACTGAAAGGAACAATCATAGAATGTACCGGGGTCATGCGTAACCTGGGTGAAGGACTGACGATCGGGAACAATGTTGGGATCGCGCAGAACGGTTTTATCCAGGTCAGGGGGAAGGTGGTGATCGGCGACAACGTCATTTTCGGACCGAATGTTTCCGTTTTCTCGGAGAATCACGTATTTGACAATCCGGATATCCCGGTTTCCATTCAGGGGGAGACCCGAAAAGGAGTCACCATTGAGGAAGGTGCCTGGATCGGCACCCGTGCTGTGATCCTCGACGGCGTAACGGTAGGCAGGAACAGCATTGTGGCCGCCGGGAGTATAGTCACACGCGACGTGCCTGCATACACCGTGGTGGGCGGAGTGCCGGCGAAAGTACTTAGAAGCAGATAGTTGCTAGTTGCTAGTTGCTAGTTCAACCAGCAACCAGCAACCCGCAACAAAAAGACCTCTAACACACTATCATGAAACGAATCTACATCGCCGGATGCGGTGGTATGCTGGGTGATGCATTTTATGTGCGGTTTAAAGATACGTACAAGCTGAAATGCACCGACATCGATGTGAATTCCGACTGGCTTTCTTTCCTGGATTTCAGGGATTTGGAGGCCTACCGGAAAGATGTCAGGGAATTCAGGCCGGATTATCTGTTTCATTTGGGAGCGTATACTGACCTGGAGTATTGCGAAATGAATCCGGATGACACCTATCGTACAAACACTGAGGCAGTTGCGAATGCCGTTATAATCGCCAACGAACTGGATATCCCTTTGCTGTATATCAGCACTGCCGGGATCTTCGACGGCAAAAAGGATGTATATGATGATTGGGATCTTCCCAATCCGATTGGTGTATATGCCCGGTCGAAGTATCTGGGAGAAAGGCATGTGGTGGAAAATGTTGAGAAACATCTGGTTTGCCGCGCCGGCTGGATGATGGGAGGTGGCCCGGGGAAGGATAAGAAATTCATCGGAAAACTGATGAGGCAGATCGGGGAGGGGAGCCAGGAACTGTTTATCGTGACGGATAAGGATGGAACACCGACTTTTACCCATGATTTTGCCCTGAACGTGAAGGAACTCATCGAAAAGGAGCGCTGGGGGCTGTATAATATGGCCTGCGAAGGTTTTACCAGCCGGATGGAGGTTGCACAGGAACTGATCAGGTTACTGAACCTCCGGGAGAAGATTACCATCACCCCTGTTTCCTCGGATTACTACCGGGGAACCTATTTTGCCCAGCGCCCTCCGAGTGAGCGCCTGGTAAACCGTAAACTGAGGAATCTCGGACTGAACCGCATGCGTAACTGGAGGATCGCACTGAAGGATTATCTCGATAATCACTATTACGGGAATTGAGGACGATGCGGAAAATCGCCATTATCGGATCTCACGGAATATATGCCAATTATGGCGGTTGGGACGAACTGGTCCGGAATCTTGCCGAACGGAAACCGGAAGATCTGCAATACATCATCTTTAATTCGGCCGGCTATCCTGCTCAAAAAGAACCTCCTGATGGAGTAAGCATCCGGCAGTTGAAATTCAGGGCCGATGGATACCAGGGTCTGTTTTACGATTTCTGGTCGATCCTGGTCTGCTGGCGGAAAGCAAATACCCTGCTGCTCCTGGGCGCCCAGGGAATTCCACTGGCCGCTTTTCTGCGCCTGTTTCGCAAATTCAGGATAGTCGCCAATGCCGGCGGATTCGAATGGGAGCGGCCGAAATTCGGTTTTTTTCTTAAACGATATCTGAAGTGGTGTTTCAATCTGAGCATGCGATACGCCGATACTGTTATCCTGGATAACCCCCATTACCGGAATTTTCTACCCGAAAAGGTGAAGGCTGATGTCAAAGTTATACCCTATGGCGGTGAAATCGATACCAGCCTGGAAGTGAATGAAGGATTACTCGAAAAATACCCGTTTCTGGACAAGCCCTATTTTCTATCGGTCAGCCGCCCATTAAAGGATAATCAGCTGGAGGAGCTGTGCAGCAGCTTTATTGGATCGGACCACACACTGGTGCTGATTTCGAATTTTTCCAGCACTCCCTACGGGATATCGGTATTGAAGAAGTACAGGAGTATCGGTAACCTGATACTGATCAACGGGCTCTATGTGAAGCCGGAACTCGACCTCATCCGCCGGAAATGCAAGGCCTATATCCATACCCATACACTCTGCGGAACCGCACCTTCATTGGTTGAGATGATAATCGCCCAAAGGCCGGTCCTTTCGGTCGATAACCCCCAAAACAGGAACACCCTTCGGGAGGAAGGGTTTTTCTATAAATCCTTTACACAGGTTCACGAATTGATTAACAACGATTCCGATCTGTCGCGGTACATTCCCCCGAAAGAGCTCTGCGACCGGTATCAATGGAGTACTATCGTTGCTGAATATGAATCAACCTTCTGATAAAAAGAAAATCCTGATCACCGGCGCCTATGGTTTCGTTGGCACTAATCTTTTGAAGGAGTTATGCAATGATTATCAATTAATTGCCCTTGACCTGGAATCCACCTCACCCCCAACCCCCTCTCCCGCGCTCCCTTCGGTCACGGGAGAGGGGAAGGAGCCCTATTCAGACTTCTTCTCTTGGCAGGATCTGGATTCCATCCCCTGGGATACCCTCGACACCATCATCCACCTGGCTGGAAAGGCCCACGATACACGAAACATTGCTGATGAAAAGGAGTACTTTGAAGTCAATGTCGGGCTGACGGAAAAAATCGCTGAACGGTTTCAAAACTCGACTGCCCGTAAACTGATCTGTTTCAGCTCAGTAAAAGCAGTCGCCGATTCTTTTCCGGAAGGATTCTTAACCGAAGAGACAACCCCGGCTCCAACCACGCCATACGGCCGATCCAAACTCGCCGCCGAGAAAATACTTCTGCAACCCGCAACCCGCAACCAACAACCTGCAACCTGCAACCTGCAACCTGCAACCAGCAACCAGCAACCTGCAACCCGCAACCTCCTCTACCTCCTCCGCCCCTGCATGATCCACGGCCCCGGCAACAAAGGCAACCTGAACGAACTCGTCCGGTTTGTAAAAACAGGACTTCCCTGGCCGCTGGGCGCTTTTGAAAACCAGCGTTCCTTCACTTCAATTGCCAATTTGGTTTTTGTAATCAGGCAACTGATCGATAAGGAGATAGAGCCGGGCATTTACCAGGTGGCCGACGATGAACCGCTTTCAACGAATGAATTGATCAGGATGATTGCGTACTCGATGGGTAAAAGAGCGCGGATAATGAAACTTCCACCGGGTTTGATCAGGGGGCTGGCCCGATTGGGCGACCGTTTACCTTTTCCCCTGAACAGTGAACGTCTGCAGAAACTCACTGAATCCTACCGGGTCTCGAATCAGAAACTGAAAAATGCCCTCGGCATCGAACGAATGCCCGTAACCGCTGCCGAGGGGATGAGAAATACTCTTAAAACATTTTAGATGAAGAGGTCATTTGACATTGTAATAAGTTTTCTCGCGATGGTCGTGGCTCTTCCTTTCATGATCCCGGTGATGATCATTCTTAAACTGACCGGAGAGCACTATGTGTTCTATCGCCAGGCACGGGTCGGGCAACACGGGAAGAGCTTCAGGATGTATAAATTCTCCACCATGCTGCTTAAGAGCCCCGAACTGCTCAGTGGCGACATCACACTCAGGAAAGATCCGCGGGTACTGCCTTTCGGCCGCTTTCTGAGGATCACCAAGATCAATGAGATCCCTCAACTGATCAATGTGTTTAAGGGAGATATGTCATTGGTGGGTCCGCGGCCGATGCCCCCGGCTAATTTCAGCTTTTATACCCCCGGGGCTCAGGCGATGATCCTGAAACTTCAGCCCGGCATGACGGGTGTCGGGACCATCATCTTCCGGGAGGAGGAAGAGATGCTGGCCTCCAGCCCGCTGGGCCCCGAAGAGACTCACCGCCAATGGATGAGCCCGCACAAGGCCCGCCTCGAAGAATGGTACCTGAACAATCGCTCGCTTTGGGTCGATCTGAAAATCCTGTTCCTGACCCTCTGGGTGATACCATTCAAGGACAGCGCGCTGCCGTACCGGGTACTGAAGGGGCTGCCAGAGTTTCCGGGGGAGCTGAGAAAGGCGGCTGGCAATGGGCGTGGCAATTAGAGGTTGCGATTGTTATGATGGTTGTGATTGTTATGATAGTTATGATGGTTATGATGGTATGACCCAACCACAACAACCACAACAACCATAACCACCATAACAACCATAACCACCATAACAACCATAACCACCACAACAACCACAACTTCTCTCCGTGCTCTCCAAATACCTCTACAACCTCCTCTTCATCCTCAGTAACATCCTGTTCCCGGTAGTCACCTTTTCCTGGGCAGCGCGGGTTCTGGGGCCGGAAGGGATTGGAAAAGTGCAGGTGGTGCTCAATTTCGCCCAGTATTTTGTTCTGATCGCCGCCCTGGGAATACCGGCATACGGGATGAGGGAGGTGGCCAAAGTGGTTGGGGACCCTACCAAACTCTCCAGACTGTTTTCCGAACTTTTAGTGATCAACCTGTTGACGACATTCGTTCTTTGTACCATTTATTTTATTGTTATATCATCAATCGGGTGGTTTCAACCGGATATCCATCTTTATTATTTAGGAGGTGCCCTCGTTCTATCCGGTTTTCTAACCATCGACTGGTTTTATACCGGATCGGAACAGTTCAGATACCTATCGCTGAGGTCAGTGATAATAAAATCAATTTCCCTTGTTGCCCTGATTCTATTTGTGAGAACACCGCATGACCTGATTATCTATCTGTTTATCAATGTTCTGGCTACCATTACGACCAATTTATGGAATCTGTTGAACCTGCCGGTGAAAATAAAGATCAGGTTGCGGAAACTGGAGTTGCGAAAGCACATGCCGGGTCTGCTGATTCTCTTTGGAACTACCCTGGTAATCAGCATGTATACCGTTATGGATATTTTGTTACTGGGGTTCCTGACAGATAACCGGTCGGTGGGTTTCTACACGGCGGCTATCAAGATCAGCAAGATCATGATTCCGCTGATTGCCTCACTGGGAGTGGTGCTGATACCGAAAATTACAAGGAGTCTGGCCGAAGACGATATGAAATCCCTGAACACATTGACCGGCCAATCCTTTGCTTTCATCTGTTTGCTGGGCGTGCCGGTTTCGGCAGGTTTGCTGGTGTTTGCGCCTGAGATCATGCTCCTCTTTTCAGGATCAGGATTTACTGAAGCGATACCTGTCATGCAGATGACGTCCGCACTGGCATTGATCATCGGACTCGGGCACTTGTTCGGCCTGCAACTTTTAGTCCCGGGAGGTTATGAAAAGAAGTACCTGTATGCCACGATTCTGGGCATGATTACCAGCCTGGTTATCAATCTTACACTAATCCCTGTTATCCGTGAGAAGGGAGCAGCATTGGCCATTGTCCTCAGTGAGGCAGTGGTAACCGGGATGGCCTGGTATTACGTAAAAAAACTTTTACCTCTGAAATTCAACTGGTCCCTGATACTAAATGCCGTCCTGGCCTGCCTGGTTTTTATTCCGGTTGCCATTCTGTTACGGAAATTAATTCCCGGACCGGTTCTGCGATTGACATTGGCAGTAGTTGTTTCTGCCGGGTTCTATTTTCTGATCCAGATAGCGGTTTTCCGGGAAAAACATGTCCGGGAGGCGGCCCTCCTGCTGGTAAACAACTGGTTAAGATAATCTGATGATTCCGGACGTTTCGGTCATTATTGTCAATTTTAATACGGAGGATTACCTGGTTGAGTGCATCGGCTCGGTATTCGAACAGACCGGGAGCCGGCAAGTTGAAATTATCGTCGTGGATAATGCCTCCGACGTGGATCCCTCAGCAAAGATCACGGCTATTTATCCACACGTCAGGATGATCCGGAATACGATGAACCGGGGATTCGGTGCCGCCAACAATACCGGCGCCGCTGAGGCAAGAGGGAAATTCCTGTTTTTTTTGAATCCGGATACCGTTCTGCTGAACGACAGTATCGGGATCTTCCATCGATTTATGAATTCCGATAATAGAACTGACCGGGTGGTTGCTTGTGGGGGGAACCTGGTCAGATCGGACAAATCCCCGGCTCCTGCCTGGGGTAATCTTCCAACCCTCAGCTTGCTGTTCAGCGACTTGGGATTCAGAAAGTTATATAAAAATTATTATGAAAGCCGGTTGGCCACCAACGGTTACTGCAATTCTCAAGAAGACAGACCGGTACCATACATTGCCGGGGCCGACCTGTTCATACGGAAAGATATATTCCTCAAGCTAGGCGGATTCAGTGAACAGTACTTCATGTATTTTGAGGATGCGGATCTCGGTTACCGGCTGAAACGGGAAGGATATAAAACATACCTGTTGCCGGAAGCTAAAATCCTTCATCATGAAAGTCTGAGTACCAGGAATGGCAACGGATTCAATTACCGGAAATATGAATTGCTGGAAAAAAGCAAATATCTCTATTTCAAAAAAAATCACGGTTTTATCGCGGCTCATGTCGCAAAAGATTTACAATTGATCTCTCTTCTTGTCTACGCTATTGCTCATCGTTTAGCTAACGTGCAACTTGCAACCAGCAACCCGCAACCAGCAACCCGCAACCCGCATCCTGTAACCCGCAACCCGCATCCTGTAACCAGCAACCCGCAACCCGCAACCCGCAACCTTTTGAAAATCACCCTCGATGCCTGATATCAGAGTCAAACGCATTCTTCTGATTTTCGGCACACGGCCCGAAGCAATCAAGATGGCCCCGCTGGTGATGGAGTTTGCCAGGCACAAAGATCTCTTTGAAACCCGGGTATGCGTTACGGCCCAGCACCGGCAGATGCTCGATCAGGTACTTGATTTTTTTCAGATCAACCCGGACTACGATCTCAACATCATGAAAACGGATCAGGAGCCTGCAGACGTTGCAGCTTCCGTTTTAACCGCATTAAGGCCTGTTTTTAACGATTTCAAGCCCGATTATGTAATGGTCCAGGGTGATACCACTTCAGCAGTCGCGGCTGCCCTGGCCGCTTTTTACGAGGGTATTCCGGTGTGCCATGTCGAGGCGGGTTTACGGACCCACACGAATAAATTGCCTTTCCCCGAGGAGATGAACCGTCAACTGATCAGCCGTATGGCGGATTGGAACTTTGCACCGACCGACACTTCCAAAGAAAACCTGACCCGGGAGAATATTCCGGAAACCACAATCCTTGTATCCGGGAATACCGTGGTTGATGCACTTTTGTGGACTTTAAAGCGAGCCGAGTCAGAAGCTGGAGAAGAGGTATCGGGTATCAGGTATCAGGTTTCGGGAAAACCGTTTATCCTTGTAACAGGACACAGAAGGGAGAATTTAGGAGAGGGCATCGACCATATCTGCGAGGTATTGGCCGAACTGGCGCGTACCAGCGAGTATGACATTGTTTACCCGGTGCATCTGAATCCTAAGGTTCATGACCCGGTTTATGCCCGCCTGCAAGGAATCGATGGGATTCATTTGATTCCACCTGTTTCCTATCCGGCCTTTGTCTGGTTGATGAAAGAATGCCTGTTCATACTAACCGACAGCGGAGGGATCCAGGAAGAGGCCCCCGCCCTCGGCAAACAGGTACTCGTTATGCGTGAAGCCACCGAACGGCCGGAAGCATTGGAAAGCGGAATGGTAAAGCTGATTGGAACCGACCCCCGGAGAATCATTTCGGAATGCCGTTCGCTCATCGGTGAACCAGATACCACCTTTGCGCAGTCCGCGGGAAGTAATCCTTTCGGAAACGGGGATGCGGCACGGAGAATCGTCAATTTTATGATGGAACTATGAGCTATATAGCTTTTGTCTCAACGTTTCCGAACGAAACGAATATGCGGGATGGTTATTTCCGGAGGGTCCATCATGTCGACCAGGTATTCCGCGATGAAAACCGGATTCACCTGGACATCCGGTTTGGGAGAAACCTGGTAAAAAAGATCGATCGCAGGGACGACCGGATGAAGGTGATGCATCTGAATGCCTTCCTCCATTTTTTCCTGATCTGGTCGGTATTGAAGAAATCAGGCGTTGTTTATATCCATTCCATAGCCAAGATTCCCTGCGTCCTCGTCCAGTTGATGATACTGAAACGCCGGGTCCCTCTGGTGCTTGATTTGCATGGGGTTATGGTGGATGAGCGGAGGCTGGCCGGGCATGCATTGGGGGCTCTTTTTTATTCGCAGGTTGAGAAGTTTTGTTTCCGCTGGTGCCGTTTAACGGTGAATGTTTCGGAGGTGATGAAGAATCATTTCCGCGATAAATACCCCGGATACAAAGGCGAGGCGCTGGTATTCCCTGCCAACTCAAACGAAACCGTCGACGTGAATGAGGATCCCATTGCACAGGAAGCCGTCAGCAGGCAATTGGGATTCAGTCCCGGAGATGTCATATTCCTTTACAGCGGCAATTGTCAGAAGTGGCAAAATGTGGACCTGATGATGGAGATCATCAAAAAGCATACAGCCGGCAATTATAAATTCCTCATCCTGAGCGGACAGAAGAACCGGTTTGAAAAACTGATACACCACCACCGGATCAGCGAGGACTCCATCCGGGTACTTTCCGTCAAACCCGAAGATCTGTGGAAATACTATCAGATCGCCCATTACGGGTTCATCCTGCGCGATGATATCCTGGTCAACCGGGTGGCTAATCCGACCAAGCTGGCCGAGTACCTGCAATACGGGATCACGCCGGTAGTCAAGCTCGCGGAGATCGGGGACTATGATCAGTATGGGTATGAATATATCCGCTTCAAGGACTTGAATATAGGACTGATTGCCAGAAAGAGCAGTAAAAATAGGGAGGTATACCGGCTTATCAACCAACAATACAGAAACGAAGTTGTCAGGGTGTCAGTACATAGGTTACTTAGTTAGGGGACAAAAGTCTCTTTTACAAAATACGTTGTAGCTCATTACATTAATAATTTTATAGAAAAAGATGAAAAATCGATTTGGGCTGGTGGGCGCTGCGGGTTATATCGCGCCACGACATATGAAAGCCATTAAGGATACCGGTAATGATTTAGTTGCAGCTCTTGATCCTAACGATAGTGTTGGAATAATCGACTCCTATTTCCCCAATACGGATTTTTTCATTGAACCTGAGAGGTTTGATAGACATTTATACAAATTGAGAAGGACTGGATATCCAATTGATTATATTTCAATTTGCTCTCCTAATTATCTTCATGATGCACATATCAGGATGGTATTACGGAATGGTGCGAATGCTATTTGTGAGAAACCGATCGCGCTGAATCCCTGGAATATCGACGCGCTACAGGAGGTTGAAGCGGATACAAAGCAACGAGTGTTCACCATGCTTCAACTCCGGCTTCATCCGGCTATCTTGAAGCTAAAAAAGGAGATTGAAGAATCCCCACATGATAAAGTCTTCGATGTTGACCTTCTCTACATCGCTTCGCGAGGAAAATGGTATCACTATTCCTGGAAAGGAGATGTCAAAAAATCTGGCGGGGTGGCAACCAATATCGGGGTTCATTTTTACGATATGCTGCATTTTGTTTTTGGCGAAGTGAAACTTAACGTGGTGCACTACCGTGACGATCAAAAAGTGGCAGGATATTTGGAATATCAACGTGCACGAGTCCGGTGGTTCCTTTCAGTGGATGCCAACGACCTCCCTGAAAGCGCCCGCCTAAAAGGCCAGCGCACTCATCGGTCAATTATCATTGATGGACAGGAAATCGAGTTTTCGGATGGATTCACCGACTTGCACACCCGGGTGTATGAAGACATCCTTTCAGGGGGCGGTTTTGGACTAGAGACCAACCGGGTCGCCATTCAAACGGTATCGGATATCCGTAAAAAGACGCCAATAGGAATGAAGGGTGAGTATCATCCGCATTTGAAGTTGATTTTACGATGAGTGTCAGGATTTGCTAACATCCAGTATTATTCTGATTGTCTTGTCAATCAGAAATTTTGAACCAATACAATATTGCCAATGATGATAAATAGTCAGCCAGAACAAGAGTCTTGGGATCTTGTTCTAACGCCGAAAAAGGCAGTCTTTGATCTTCAATTGGGTCAAATCTGGCGTTACCGTGACCTGCTCATGTTGTTTGTTAGGAGAGACATTGTTTCATTTTACAAACAAACCATTTTAGGCCCGGTTTGGTTTTTTATTCAGCCAGTCTTCACCACCATCATTTTTACCTTTGTTTTTGGCAAACTGGCCGGCCTCTCAACTGACGGTCTGCCTCAGCCGCTATTCTATCTGGCTGGCATCACCGGTTGGAATTATTTTGCGGATTGTTTGACAAAAACTTCAACAACTTTTAGGGATAATGCTGCTATCTTTGGTAAGGTGTATTTTCCAAGGATCATAAGTCCTTTGAGTATTATAATTTCCAACCTGCTCAAATTCGCCATTCAAATGCTGTTGTTTGTTGGGATGGCTGTTTTTTATCTGTTTAAAGGGGTAACGATGACAACCGGTTTGGAATTAATATTATTCCCTATTTTTGTCATATTAATGGCCATGCAGGGACTCGGATTGGGTATGATGATTACAGCCATGACCACCAAGTACCGAGACCTATCCTACCTGGTAACCTTCGGCGTTCAACTCATGATGTACACTACCACGGTTATATATCCCTTATCCAGTATAAGCGGGAAAATGTATTGGATCGTTGCTCTGAATCCTATGACATTTATCATCGAGGGCATTAAGGCATGCACTCTCGGTGTAGGTATTCTTACTCCGCAGACCTTTTTATATTCCTCCATTGTCAGTGTGGTGCTTTTTGGACTGGGAATTTTGATTTTTAACAAGGTGGAAAAGAAATTTATAGATACCATTTGATATGTCTTTAGTTATTAAGGTTGAAAATCTCTCCAAGGCCTATCAAATTGGGCAATTTGGCACAGGAACTCTTTCCCAAGATCTCAAACGCTGGTGGGCATTGTCAAGGGGAAAGGAAGATCCTTTCTTAAGAATCGGAGAAACCAACGATCGCTCCAAGAAAGGTGAGAGCAACATCGTTTGGAGTTTGAGGGGACTGAATTTTGAAATTGAACAGGGCGAAGCGATTGGAATCATTGGAAAGAATGGTGCCGGTAAAAGTACGTTACTTAAGATTCTCAGTCAGGTGACAACCCCCACTACCGGCAAAGTCAAAATGAAAGGCCGCGTGGCCAGTCTGCTTGAAGTTGGGACGGGTTTTCATCCGGAACTCACAGGAAGAGAAAACATCTTCTTAAACGGTGCGATCCTTGGGATGCGAAAAGATGAAATTACTCGTAAGTTTGATGAAATCGTTAGTTTCTCAGGTGTGGAACGATATATCGATACACCTGTTAAACGCTATTCTTCAGGTATGTATGTTCGATTGGCATTTGCTGTTGCAGCACACCTGGAAAGCGAAATACTTGTTGTGGATGAAGTTCTTGCTGTTGGCGATGCGGAATTTCAAAAGAAGTGCATTGGTAAAATGGGGGACATCAGCCAATCTGAAGGGCGCACTGTTTTATTTGTCAGTCATAACATGTCATCAGTTAAAGCGCTTTGTGGTAAGTCCATCTTATTGAAAAACGGACAGGTTGAGCTAATTGATGATTCCGAGCGGGTAATTGATTATTATTTAAACGGACAGGTCAATAATCTTAACGGAATAATTCCCCTAGATTATCCACGAAAACATTCAAAAAATCAAACCAGATTTAATTCTATCAAATTATTGAACAACAAACACGAATTAAGTTCAACATTTTACTTCAGAGAGAAAATCAGCTTTGAGATAGATTTTACAGCCCTTGAAGATTTAGATGATATGGTATTTGTGGTGCTTATCACTAATATTGAAGGAAATCCATTGATCTATTCGGATTCTTTTCATAGAAGATTTAATGGCTTTAAAATAACAAAAGGTTCGCACCTCATAAGTGGTTTTTTTGAAACGAAATTGTTGCCGGGAAGTTATAACATTTCACTTGCATGCTCTCGGACACTGGATGGATTAACATATGAAATGATTGAGCAAGTTTTTGAATTTGACATATTAAGACAAGCCGGTACGGAGATTGTTTCAGATTATAAGTGGAATGTAATCCATGGCTTCGTTGTCGACTCATCGGAAATGGAAATATCTAAAACAAATTTATGAATATCAATGGATCGAAAATTCTTGTCATAGGCGGCGCTGGTTTTATCGGGAGCTTCGTGGTATCTGAACTACTCAAGGAAAATGTGGCCGCAGTGGTGGTTTACGACAACTTCACCAGAGGCAAAATAGGTAACCTGACTGAGCAACTCAACGATCCTCGCTGCACTATTTTTCCTGACGGTGGGGATATACGCGATCTTGACGTTCTTGACGCTGCAATAAAAGGTAAGGATTATGTGATTAGCCTTGCAGCCATGTGGTTATTGCATTGTAAGGATTATCCCAGAACGGCTTTTGAGGTAAATATTACCGGTACTTTTAATGTACTTGAAGCTTGTGTTAAGCATAATATTAAAAAACTGGTCTGGTCATCCTCTGCATCGGTATATGGGGACGCAGTTGAGCTTCCCATGACCGAAAGTCATCCATTTACTAATAAAAACTTTTATGGTGCCACGAAAATTGCTGGTGAAGCTATGGCAACTGCGTTCAATGATCGATATAGCCTTCCTGTTATTGGTCTTCGATATATGAACGTTTATGGACCTCACCAGGACCAGACTGCTGCCTACACTGGAGTGATACCCATTATGCTTAACAAGATTGAGGCGAACGAGTCACCCGTGATTAATGGTGATGGTAGTCAGGCCTATGATTTCATTTATGTGGAAGATGTTGCCCGCTGTAATGTGCTAGCCCTAAAAAGTGAGGTGAATTTCGGCATTTATAATGTAGGCACCGAAGTGCAAACTTCCATAAGGGAGCTTTGTAACCTTATTCTTGAGCTTAAATCTTCACTGGTAAAGGTTACCTACAAACCCTATTCTGCCGATGATGCAAGGGCATTGGTCCAAAATCGCATAGGCTCACGAGCTAAAGCTGAAAAAGAACTCAGTTTCAAGTACAAGTTCGAATTAAAGGCGGGGCTTCAAAAACTTTGCGAGTGGCGTATTGCTACAGGTCTAGACAGGCGATAAATAATGTTTTTAAAAAATATCACTTTTATGAACTTACCCAAAGCGGTTTCATTTCTGTGTGCTGGAACCTGTTTTTTGACAACATCAGAAAAGATCTAGGTTTAACAATTTATCTTAGTTAATTAAATATAAAAGATGAAAATTCCCCTTATCAAGCCTTATATCACAGAGGACATTAAGAAAAGAGTGCTGGACGTACTGGACAGCGGATACTTGACTGAAGGTCCTGTAACTCAGGAGTTTGAGAAAGTGTTTGCATCCTATGTGAATGCAAAACATGCTATCGCGGTAACTTCTTGCACAACCGGCCTTGAAATTGCACTCAGAGCAATGGGAATTGGACAAGGTGATGAAGTAATAGTACCTGATTATACTTACCCTGCAACAGCTTCTGTTGTGACTATTGTTGGGGCTCACTGTGTTATTGTGGATGTGGATGCCTCAAATATGCTGATTGATTATGATGCCATTGAGAAAGCCATAACCCCCAAAACAAAAGCTATTATTCCGGTTTCGCTTTTTGGTAATCCTTTGGACTATGATAGATTGAATCAAATCAAAGAAAAGCACAATTTATATATTCTGGAAGATGCGGCTTGTTCAATTGGAGCCGAATACAAAGCGGAGAAAGTGGGTATTTTTGCTGATATTACAGTTTTCAGTTTACATCCAAGGAAGTTCATAACCACCGGTGAAGGAGGCATGATTACAACAGAAAATGATGCATGGGCCGAATGGATGAATTCTTATAAGCATTTCGGTATGGCTATAAACAATACTTCGAGAGAAGGTATCCGGTTTGATATTGTCGGGACAAATTATAAACTCACTAATTTTCAGTCAGCCATTGGTTTAGGTCAGATGGAACACATTGATGACCTTCTGCAAAGGAGAAGATTTCTTGCTTCAAGATATAACAACCAGTTTGGACATGTTTCAGGTATTAAACTGCCAACAGTTGTTAATGATGGGAGGCACTCCTTCCAATCCTACTGTATCTTGACCCCCTTGAGGGATAAAATCATGAATACGCTGAGACAACAAGGATTGGAGGTTCAGATAGGAACATACGCCTTACATATGCACCCTGCTTTCCAAAACGCCCAATCCTTTACCCATTCAGGTGATTTCAAAGGAAGTATTGCATCATTTAATCATTGTCTTACTCTACCCTTGTTCCATGATTTATCAGAAACCGAACAAGACTACTTGATTAACAAAGTACTAGAATTTATCTAATATGTGTGGAATTGTTGGAGTTTTTAATCTTGATGGCAAGCACTTTTTGTTGAGTAATCTCGTCAGGATGGCGGAGACCATGAACCACCGCGGACCGGACGGTAAAGGTTTTTACGTTAAAGAGAACATAGCCCTAGGCCATAAACGATTGTCAATTTTGGACCTCAGCGAAAAGGGTGCACAACCAATGACCTCCAAGGATGGACATTGGGTGGTTATTTTTAATGGTTGCATTTACAATTACCTTGAAATCAAGCTGGAATTAAAAGAGAAGGGGCATTCTTTTGTATCAAATAGTGATACTGAAGTCATTACTGAAGGACTTTCTGAATACGGCCCTGCCATTTTTGAGAGATTTAATGGCATGTTTGCCATTGGTGCTTGGAATACAGAGGAAAAAGCACTCTATCTAAGTCGTGACCGTTTTGGTGTAAAGCCACTTTATTATTGGTTTAATGGAGCAACAATTGTGTTTGCCTCTGAGATTAAGGCTATATTAAAACATCCTGATTATCACATTGATGTTGACCTTGGGGCATTAAATGAGTATTTTACATTTCAAAACCTTTTTACTTATCGAACTCTATTCAAAGATATAGCTCTACTACCACAAGCAAATACTATTCGGGTTGATAGTAGAAGTGTTTTTGTAAAACATCGTTCCTGGTGGGATTATAATTTCTCTAAACCGGAAGAGAAAATGACCTTTGAGGAAGCTCGCTCTGGAACGTTGCGATTGTTTAAACAAGCCGTTCAGCGTCAAATGATTGCGGATGTACCAGTTGGCTCCTATCTTTCAGGGGGCATGGATTCGGGTTCAATTACAGCAGTAGCTTCTCGCCTTACTGATCGTTTATCTACATTTACCTGTGGTTTTGATATGAGTACCGTATCAGGAAGGGAATCCAATTTTGATGAACGCAGAGATGCCGAGCTAATGGCAAGCTATTTTAATACTGAACATTTTGAACAGGTAATAAATGCTGGGGATATACGTTGGTCTTTGCCAAAAGTGGTATATCATTTGGAGGATCTTCGGGTAGGTATGTCCTATCCCCATTATTACATTTCTCGTCTGGCTTCCCGATTTGTAAAGGTATGCTTACAAGGAACCGGTGGTGACGAACTTTTTGGAGGTTATCCCTGGCGTTATTATCATGTTTTTGATTCTATCTCACAGAAAAACTTTTTTGATTCTTATTACGGATTTTGGCAACGATTAGTTCCAGATGACCTTAAAAGTGAGTTGTTTACTTCCTTAGTATTCAAACAAATTGACCTTAAGGAACCAAGAACCATTTTTGAAAGAGTTTTTACTTTCAATGATAAGTTAAAATACGAACGGCCTGAAGATTATATACAGAACTCACTATACTTTGAAATAAAAACATTTCTACACGGTTTGTTAATTGTCGGCGATAAACTCTCCATGGCTAATGGGCTCGAAGAACGTTTCCCCTTTTTGGACAATGACTTGGTGGATTTTGCAATGAAAATTCCTGTTAAGCATAAGCTAGGGAGGTTGGAACACGAGATTAAAAGGATAGACGAAAATATGTCCAGAAAAAAAACGAAATATCATGAATATGACGATGGAAAGAATGTTTTGAGGAAAGCTATGCAGGAATTGATACCTGAACAAATTATTAACCGGAATAAGCAAGGCTTTTCTGCACCTGACGAAAGTTGGTATCGTGGTGAGAATGCCGCCTATGTGAAGGAAATATTGATAAACCGTAAAACTGTTTGTGCGGATTTTATTAATCAAGATTACATTAAAAAAATTGTTACGGAACATACTAGCTTGGGAAGAAACCACCGCCTCTTGATATGGAGTTTTTTGAATTTTGAAATGTGGACGAAGACGTTTCTATATTAAGAGAATTATCAATATGGAAAAGTATCAAGTAATTAGAAATGGCCAGACATATTTGCTGGATGAAATTCTTCCTAATATAATCCCGGGATTCTCTGAATACAAATTCGATCAATACTATTTATACCCTTCAAAAAGCAAAAATAATTGGGAATCCTTTTTAATTGAAAGAATTAAAGTTCATCTAGCAATTTCTGAAAATGAAATAATTTATTTCTTCGATCAAAATCAAGCATGTTTAATTGGGGTTAGATTTTCCGAATGGGATAAAACACATTTCGGTTTGGCTATTGCCCATGTTACAATTTTTTACCATACTGGTGGATATTCCAAGCAAAGTATTTCTGGAATACTCAGAAGTTTAATGAAAATTTTCCAAATAAGATCTGTAGGTTTTGTATCCATAAGAATAAATGGTGATGACTTGGATTTCATACACGCTTTTGAAAATGCGGGTTTTAGCTATTTCGAAAATGTAATATGGCCTATTAAAATGCGTCCTCAAGAACTTATATTGCAACCTGATGAAATCAGGTTAATAAAAGAAAACGAATTGCCAATAGTACAGGGAATAGCCTCAAATTTCCAGTACCAACGTGGTCATTATCATTGTGAAAAAGCTTTTGATATACAAAAAGTTAATTCCATGTATGCAAAATGGGTAACCTCCGCATGGGAAAGGAAAGAAAATATCATTGTAATTCAGCACGACGGTCAAGTAGCAGGATATTTTATTTCAGCGATTGATGAAAAATTATCAAAGGTTCTTGGGTATAAATATGGTAGAATGAAATCACTTGCACTTGATGGATCTTTTCGCGGCTTCGGGTTAGGGAAAAGACTATTTAATGGAACTTGCCAAGTACTTTTCACCCAAGGTGCGGAAATAATAGATTCAGGTTATTCAACTAAAAATCACATTTCTGCAAAACTGCATTCTCAATCTGGATTTTATTCAGTGTACGAAGAAGTAACCTTACATAAATGGTTACGATAACAGTGTATTTCTATGTATGATTTTGGTAACATTAGAGATATTAAGGTTCAAGAACCGGAATCATGGACAAAAAAAATGTTTATCACCATAGATATTGATTGGTGCTGTGATGAGATTTTAAAATATTGCATTGATTTAATTGAAGAAAACGATATTTGTGCAACATGGTTTATTACGCATGAAACTTCACTATTACAGCGGTTAAGAGAAAATCCACATTTTGAAATAGGAATTCATCCCAACTATAATCCGCTTCTGAAAGGCAACTTTCAATATGGAAGTAATAGTAGAACTGTTATTAAGCATTTTATGGACATAGTTCCTGAAGCTGTTTCTGTAAGGTCGCATTCATTAACGCAAAGTTCAAGTTTTTATAATGATTACCAAGATTTGGGTTTAAAATTTGATTGTAATGAGTTCATGCCTTTTTATTCCGGTATTTGTCTCAAACCTTACACATTATGGAATACTAATATTATAAGGGTACCTTATTTTTGGGAAGATGATGTTGTTTGTCAGTTAGCTTATACTAAAATTGAGGAAACATTTTCAACCACTGGTTTGAAGATCTATGATTTTCATCCTATTCACATTTTTTTGAACAGCGAAAATTTGCATCGCTACGAACAGACAAGACATCTTCATCACAAACCTGATGAACTGTCAC
The DNA here is from genome assembly GCA_041662065.1 of Bacteroidales bacterium. GTDB lineage: Bacteria > Bacteroidota > Bacteroidia > Bacteroidales > UBA12481 > UBA12481. The sequence continues at coordinate 248,741 of JBAZTE010000004.1, forward strand.
TATATAAAAATGATGGAGTGGGAATAAGAACTCAGTTATTAAGACTTTTATCATTGGCTCATAGGTGATATTAATATTGCAAAGCAAGCAACCGTATTATTATTGTATAGTTTTCATGATGAATAAAGTAAAATGTTAAAAGTTGCGATCATCGGACGAAGTGAAATAATGTATGATATTGCTTTGAAATTAGAAGAAGCAGGCCACCTTATTGTATGCATTATCACTGCAAAAGAGGCACCCGAATACTCGGTCAAAGCTAATGACTTTTATGATTTGGCTAAGGTCTTAAATGTCCCCTTTGCTCAATCAGCTGATATCCTTAAATATAAGGAATTGATACACAATTCATCAGCAGACATTGGAGTAAGCATCAATTTTTCAGGTATTATACCTGGATCAATTACTTCTATGTTTCCTTTTGGTATCCTCAATGCACATGGTGGTGATTTGCCTCGTTACCGTGGAAATGCCTGTCAAGCTTGGGCGATTTTGAATGGTGAGGATAAAATCGGCTTGTGTATCCATCGCATGATTGGTGGTGAACTCGATAGTGGAGACATCATTGCTCGTGAATACCTCCCTATCGATTACAACACCAAGGTTACTGATGTATGGGAATGGTTTAAGCGACGAATACCAGCACTTTTTGTGCAAGCAGTAAATCAACTTTCTATTGACCCAGCATTTGTTTTGGAAATTCAGTCGAAAGACCCGAAAGATGCGCACCATTGTTATCCGCGTTTGCCAGAAGATGGCCGGATTGTTTGGCGGCAATCTGCATTATCGGTATTACGTCTGATAAACGCTTCCAACAAACCTTATGCCGGCGCGGTCTGTGACTTTGAGAGGCAACAGTTTATCATTTGGGATGCGGAATTGGTGGAGGAGTTCGAGAATTTCTGCGCCGTTCCAGGGCAGATCACCCGAATCGGTAATGGGTTTGTTGAGGTGGCTTGTGGTGAGGGGAAAATCAGGATTTTGTCAGCGGAATATGGTGGCGAGGTGTCAAGTCCGAATGTCTGGATCAAGTCAATTAGAAAACGTCTCACATGATTTTCATTGAAAACCAACCCATAAATCGTCAAGCAAACCACCAGGATTTTACGGTTGATGCCTATCGTCAACTCATCAATCTAGCTTTGGCTTCTTACCAGCCGGCAGATTATCAGGCGATACCTTGGGGCCAGAGGTTTATTCTTTGGCGCCACGACTGTGATTATTCTTTGAATCGCTCACTGGATTTGGCAAGGATCGAGGCAGATGAAGGTATTAAATCGACCTTTTTTGTTAATCCTCACTGCGAGTTCTATAATTTATTGGAGAGTGGCCAACTCGCACTGATAAAAGAAATTGCCCGACTCGGCCATGATATCGGATTGCATTTTGACGCTACCTTTTACGCCACAGCATTAGAGCGTGAACTGCATGAGCAGGTATCTCGAGAGGCCGATCTTCTTGAGCAATTCTTTGGTATCAGACCCGCTGCATTCAGCTTTCATAACCCCTCTAATTTTCATCTGACCTGCGAGGCGGAAACATACGGTGGATTGGTGAACTGTTATTCAAAGCGCCTTAAGACGGAAGTGTCCTATTGCTCTGATTCAAATGGCTATTGGCGTTTTCGGCGTTTATACGATGTGCTCTCCGATGCAAAAGATTCCTACCTGCAGGTGCTCACGCATCCTGGTTGGTGGCAGGACAAACCAATGCCACCTAGGCAACGTATTTTCCGCTCAGCTTACGGCAGAGCCAAGGCCACAATGGGCCTCTACGACCAGATTCTTGAAACCTATAGGCGTGAAAATCTTGCGGGAGCGGCCCAGGTGATCAACTTCCTTAAGCCCATCAACCCAAGGCTCTTTGAACTCTGCGACTACCTCTGGAACACTGAGCAGTTTCAGGCTCTATTTATCGAACTGTGGGGCCTCCACGAAAGCCAGATTAAAGCATTATGCAATTCAATGATAACTATGGAATGGAAAATTCCTGACAGTGAGATAAATGTTTTTTTTAATGAATCCAAATTAGAAATTGATGGCTGGCAAATTTTTAACGTCACTTTTGGTGTTATTTGGCAACAAGTTACTGGTCACAAGGATTCGGATCATTTAGAATGGATCAATGTTAGAAATCAATTGATTCGTGGAGGAACAACCATGGAGGGATTTTGTCTGGAAGATGGATGTGTTTACCTGTGTGATGTAATTAAAACAGTAGCTAAGTGGGGACGGAAACAGCATTTCCATTACGATGGTCTTGGTTACAATAGCTCGATTGGCATTGCAAAGTGTGGAATAGCAGACGAAGTAAAAAAAGAGGAGGGTGAAAAGATAGTTGATAAAAACCAGCAGTTTATAATGCAAAGGTGGAGTGAGTATAAAGCTGTTATTAGGAAGGTTAGTGACCAAAATAGATTACTTTTACGTTAAGTTTGCACTTTGAAAATATCCAAGTATTCCTTTACTCCATCACCTAAGTTTGCATTAGAGAACCTGTTAATAATTAGAATTCTTATCATATTATCATCAAACAATTTTATCAGCGCATAGATATTATTTAAAGAGGTCAAGAATATGTTAAATACACCTGTTTCAAAACTAATTTCTGTTATCCCAGATGTGGTCTCTATTTTGGGTGACTATTCTTCAATTTCAATAAATTCCGTAATGCCAATAGGGGAAGCGGATGAAAATTCGCTGTCATGGATTCGAGCCGATATTGTTAATAAAATTGAAATAGCAAACTCAACAAAAGCAGGATTAGTAATCTGTGAAGAATCAGGAGATATCGATTTTTCTATTTACGCCACGAATAAGAAATGTTTTGTTATTACAAAGAATGCTAAACTCGCTGTGATTAGAATTGTAGAACTCATTTATCCAAAACAAAAGAGCGGAATACATGAAAGCGTAGTAATTGCCTCAAATGCAAGAATTGGTCTGAATGTTACTATTGGTCCTAATTCAAATATTGGCGATTCGTTTATAGGAGACAATGTAAAAATAGGTATGAATTGCATAATACATGATCGAGTTTGCATAAGTAATGGTGCTTTCATTCATGATAATTCAATAATTGGTGGTGAAGGATTTAATTATGTTAAAGATAATCTCGGTATTTCTATAAAATTTCCATATATAGGTGGTGTGGAAATTGGCAGTAATGTAGAAATTGGCTCATTTAGTTATATTAGTTCTGGCGTTCTTGGAAAAACAAAAATTGATTCTGGTGCTAAAATTGGTCAATATTGTTATATTGGGGGTAATGTGTTTATTGGACTAAATACTCATATTAGGACTCGATCAACGATATGCGGTAGTGCTAAGGTAGGGACTGAGGTAATGATAGCACCTGCTGTAACAATTAGAGATGACATCTCAATAGGTAATAATTCCATTATTGGGATGGGATCAATTGTTACCAAAAATGTTCCTTCCGGAGAAACATGGTATGGAAATCCCGCAACAAAAAGAAAATAAGAATGAAGAAGAGTATTATTTTTTTGACTCCTGATTATCACTGTTCCTTTTTTTACAGGGATGAGTTAAGAAAACTTGGCTGGAAAGCAGATATTTTTGTCCCTGCCTGGTACCCTCTAAAACTACTGTACTCCAAAAAGGATATAATAACAAATCATAGGGAATTAAGCAATAAAAATAATCTAATTTATCATATTAAAAATTTCTATAAATATAAATACTTTTTTTTCTATGGAGGGCTAGAGCAGTATTCTGTAATTATGTATATTTTTCATCGTATATTCTATCATCATTATTTAAGTAGAATATTTAATTATCCAAAATTTAGAATAGAACTATCGTTGGCTAAGTTGTTGAGAATAAAAATAATATACCTTCCAACAGGAGTGCCTGATGAAGATATGCCCCATATACTTGAAAAATTAGGAAATGAGGAAACTGGACTTAAATTCGAAGATTCGAAAAAAATGAAAAGGATCTTTAAAGTTATAAGAAGATATTCAGACCTCAACATTGGACAAGGTACATTTAACTCAAGTCAATTTAAAGCAAGACATATCAAGTATAAATCAATAGATCTAAATCTTTGGCACCCAAATATAAAAATACCTGATGATTACAAATTGCCCCAAACGAAAAACCTAAGGATTCTTCATTCAAGCATGTTCTCTGATGAGCGTATCAAAAAGCATGGTGGAGATATCAAAGGATCATTCTTTGTACAAAAAGCTGTCGAAAAATTAAAAGATGAAGGTTATAATATTGAGTTCCTCTTTATCAAAGACGTTTCATCGAATCAGATGAGATTCCTTCAGGTCCAAGCTGACATCGTTGTTGAACAATTAATAAGAGGTTGGTGGGGATCAACCGGAGTAGAGACCATGGCTTTGGGCAAGCCTGTTGTTTGTTATTTAAGGCCAGAATGGAAGGAGTTTTTTTTCAAAACGTTTCCCGAATATGATGAGCTTCCTATAGTTGAAGCGAATAAAGTGAATATCTATGATGTATTAAAGAATCTGGTGGAGGATGAGCAATTCAGAATAAATGCGGGAAGAAAATCTAGAGAATTTGCCGAAAGACATTTTAATCCAGAAACCAATGCAAAGGAATTGGAAGGGATTCTTTTAAAATTATAATGTTAATTGTAGATTATGTGTGGTATTGCTGGTATTAAATACTTAATAGATTCTAAGCAGGAATTGCATCACCACTTAATGGTGATGGGCGAATTGATAAAACATCGCGGCCCGGATGGCAGCGGAGTTTGGGTTCATGAATCCAATCAGGTGGGGTTTGCACATCAAAGATTGAGCATCATCGATTTATCTGAGAATGCCAGTCAGCCCATGACCGACCATGAGGGAAATTGGATCGTTTACAATGGTGAAATCTATAATTACAGGGAAGTTCGGGATGAGTTAGGGAAGGAATTTTTTCGGACACAATCGGATACGGAAGTTATTTTGCATGCTTACCGAAGATGGGGGAAAGGTTGTGTAAGCAAGTTTAGGGGCATGTTCGCTTTTGCCATCTGGGATGAAAAAGAGCAGATACTGTTTTGCGCCAGAGATCACTTTGGCATTAAGCCATTTTACTATACTGTAATTAATCATACATTTTACTTTGCTTCGGAAATCAAAGCACTACTTCCATTCCTGGATTCCATCAGAACGGATATTGAGGGGCTGAAAGATTACCTGACCTTCCAACTATGTCTTGGGGAAAAAACACTTTTCGAAGGAGTGAAAGAATTGCTTCCAGCTCATTGGATGACAATAAATGCTTCAGAAATAAAAATCAACAAGTATTGGGAAGTATACTTTGAGCCCGATTATTCAAGAACCAGCTTTTATTTTGAAGAGAAACTAAGGGAGCTTTTAGAAGATTCGATAAAGGTTCACTTGCGAAGTGACGTACCTGTCGGATCGTATATAAGTGGTGGCCTGGACTCCAGTGCAATTGCCTCCATTGCATCAAACCATCAGAATCTTGGAGATATGATGGGATTCACTGGAAAATTTTCAGAATATGGGCCGCAATTTGATGAGAGTCGATACGCGCAATTGATCGCCGATGAAAAGAAGTTCCTCCTCAAAACCATTGATATTAAAGCACAAGATTTTATCCAGAATATTCAAAAGGTCATCTATCACCTGGATTATCCTGTCGCAGGACCTGGGTCTTTCCCTCAATTCATGGTTTCAAAACTGGCAGCTAAGGATAGAAAAGTGGTGTTGGGAGGTCAGGGTGGGGATGAGATATTTGGTGGATACACCCGTTATTTAATAGCATATTTCGAACAATGCATCAAAGCAGCCATCGATGGATCTTCAAACAATGGAAATTTCGTGGTTACCTACGAATCCATCATCCCGAATTTGGTTGCATTGCAAAACTATAAACCTATGTTACGCCAATTTTGGAGTGAGGGTTTATTCGAAAGTATGGACAGGCGATACTTTCAATTGATTAACCGTGCTCCAGACCTGGGTGACGAAATTCGTTGGGATTGCCTCGAACCCTACTCCGCGCGGCAAACCTTTTCAGCAATATTCAATGGTCAAAATGTTAAAAAGGAGTCCTATTTCGACTTGATGACCCATTTCGATTTCAAAACACTACTTCCGGGGTTGCTGCAAGTGGAAGATCGCATGAGCATGGCCCATGGATTGGAATCAAGGGTGCCCTTGCTCGATAGAGCAATTGTCGAATTAGCGGCGACTATTCCTGCGGATATCAAGTTCAAAAATGGGAATATGAAGCATATTCTCAAACAGGTCGTGAGGCCATGGCTGCCTAAAGAAATCTTTGAAAGAAAAGACAAAATGGGTTTTCCGACCCCATTCAATGACTGGATCAAAGGAGAAGCCGGGGAATTTGTATTCGACATTTTGGGATCACAAGCGGCCCTCAACAGAGATATCATTGATAACCGAAAAGTACTGGAGAAGCTTGACAAAGAAAGTCATTATGGAAGAAAAATTTGGGGTCTGTTAAGTTTGGAACTATGGAATCAGGAGTTTATTGATAAAGGACAAATGTTTAAAAATTATCTAAATAGAAATTACGAATGAAATATTTAAAAGCAATAGCCTCCATGATCATAAATGATTTAAGACAAAATAAAAAAAGATCAGCTGCCAGGAAAGGTTCTGCTGCTTATTGGACTTCTCATATGGTGGCTGATGAGACGTTTAAGGATCGTGAATCATCCTTAGATCATTTTCATTGGAGGAATGCCCAGTATCCCGGTTATATTGAATTGATGCCTGTTTCAGGCTATGATAACAAGGTAATTGTTGATTACGGATGTGGACCAGGTAATGATTTGGTTGGATTTACAGAATTCTCGAAACCCCAAAAGTTATATGGTTTAGATGTATCAAAAACTGCTTTAATTGCCTCTGAAAAGCGTTTAAAATTGCATAGAGGGAAAATAGATTTGATACATATTGAAGAAAACGAAAATAAAATACCGCTTCCTGACAAATCTGTTGATTTGATTCATAGTTCAGGTGTCCTGCATCATTGTAAGAATTTAGATGCAATTCTTATGGAGTTTTATCGAATTTTAAAGGACGATGGACAAATTCAAATAATGATTTACAATTACGATAGTTTATGGTTACATTTATATACTGCGTACATGCATCAAATTGAACGTAATTTATATGCAGATTTAGATATACGAAAAGCTTTTAAACATACTACAGACGGACCCGATTGCCCTATATCAAAATGTTATAAGTCTGATGAATTTACATCCTATGTTGAACAATTCGGTTTCATAGGGAAGCTTAAAGGGGTATCCATTTCACTAACAGAGTTATCCATATTACCAAAGAGATTTGATGCTATTCAAAATAGGAAACTACCACGAGAACATCGGGAGTTTTTGAGTGAGATCATTTTTGATGAAAAAGGTTGGCCACTTTACAAGAATCAAGTGGCAGGTATTGATTCGTGTTTTAGTTTAAAAAAGAAACAGAAAAAAGAATGAAAGTAATCATTACAGGTGGTCTTGGACAAATTGGATCACACATTGCGGAAATGCTCCTGGAGCGGGGGGATCAAGTTCTGGTTATTGATAACCTAGCAACTGGAAGAAAAGAACACCTACATAGCTATCCGAATCTTCAATTAGTGGTTGATACTATTGCCAAAAGAGAAATGGTATTCAGCCTGACGGAAGAATTCCAACCGGATGTCATTGTGCATACTGCTGCTTCATATAAAGATCCGGATGATTGGTATAACGATACTCTAACCAATTGTGTTGGAGGAGCAAACATCGTACAAGCTGCTAAAACTTTCAGAGTAAAGCGATTTATTTATTTCCAGACGGCCCTGTGTTATGGTCAGAAACCACAGGAGCAACCGATCACATTCAAACATCCTCGTATTCCTTCCGGAAGCAGTTATGCCATAACCAAGACAACAAATGAATTGTTTGTTGAACTGTCTGGTATCGATTATGTAACATTCCGTCTTGCCAATGTAATAGGACCCAGGAACGTCGCCGGTCCATTGCCAATATTCTACCAAAGGCTGAAAGACGGCAAAAAATGTTTTGTAACCAGGTCACGTCGCGATTTTGTCTTTGTGAAAGATCTTGCAAAAACGGTTCTCAAAGCTTGCGATGGTACTGGGTATGGTGTATACCATTTCTCAACCGGCAATGACGTTTCTATTAAAGAGCTCTATGATGCTGTAGTCAAAGCCATGGGTTTTACTGAATACCCTGAACCGGAAATCAAAGACATCGGCCCGGATGATGTATTCTCCATTCTGTTAGATCCGTCAAGAACTTATACCGATTTTGGGAGGATTGATTTCACGCCCATAGAAACAACGGTTGCGGAGGCTATACAATACTATAAAACCTACGGTACACTTGGAGAATACACACATTTACGCGAAGAAAAGAACTAAGATAGATGAGATTACTAATTACCGGAGGCGCCGGATGCCTTGGATCAAATTTGATTGAGCGTTATCTGCCCCAAGACCATGAAATATGTGTCATCGACAATTTTGCTACAGGCAAACGGGAAGTAGTTCCGGAGGTGAACGGTCTCAATTTGGTTGAAGGTTCGGTTAGCGATATGAAATTAGTGTTTGATGTCTTTGAGCATTTTAGGCCTGACATTGTCATTCATAGTGCAGCTTCTTACAAGTATCCGACAGCATGGGGGGAAGATACCTCCACCAATGTCCTGGGATCTATTCATATCGCAAAGGCAGCGGAGAAGTTCAAAGTACAAAAAATCATCAACTTTCAAACTGCACTGTGCTATGGTCGACCGGCGAAAGTACCCATTCCGATTGATCATCCGACGGCTCCGTTTACAAGTTATGGGATTTCTAAAACGGCCGGTGAAGCCTATCTGATGAAAAGTGGATTGCCAGTCATATCCCTCCGTTTAGCGAACATTTGCGCTCCTCGACTAGCCATTGGACCCATTCCAACATTCTATAAACGTCTGAAGGCAGGTCAAAATTGTTTTTGCAGCGATACCATACGTGATTTTCTGGACATTCATGATTTTTATTCGTTGATGGACAGGATTTTATTTGCCAGTGATCAACTGGGTATTTATAATGTTTCGACGGGTGTAGGGAATTCAATCCTGGATGTACTCAATACAGTTGCGGAGTATCTCAAAATGAATGTATCGGAAGTTCCGATAGTTCCACCTGGTGCAGACGATGTACCCAAAGTTGTTCTTGATCCCTCCGCTACGGAGCGGGTGTTTAATTGGAAAGCTGATATCGATTTTAAAAAGACTATTATAAACCAGCTGGAATGGTACGATAAATATGGAGTGAACGATATCTTCAGCCATCTGGCCGGATCGAAGTGATTAAAAAAGACATATATGATATTAACAAACTCTAAAATACTCATAGTAGGTGGAGCAGGTTTTGTCGGAAGTAACCTGGCGCATCACTTACTGGACCTTCATGCTCCACAAAGCGTATGGATCATTGATAACCTGCTTTCATCAGATATTTCCAATGTACCAAACGACTCGAGGGTAAACTTCGTTTTCGGATCTATTGCTAACGACAAGATATTGAACGCTCTACCGACGAACCTTGATGTGGTCTTTCATTTGGCGTGTTACCACGGAAATCAGTCTTCAATAGCTGATCCTTTGGCTGATCACGCAAACAACACTGTCACCAGTCTGAAGCTCTTCGATTTGCTAAAGGGTTTTAAGAATCTCAAAAAGGTTGTATATGCAGCTGCTGGTTGCGCAGTAGCTGAAAAGACCTTCGGTGACGCGAAGCCAACATCTGAAGATGCGCCTGTTTCTTTATTTCATGATAGCCCTTATTCCATATCTAAGCTAATCGGTGAGATGTATGGAAACTATTACTTTCGGCAATATGGATTTCCTTTCGTAAAGGCACGTTTTCAGAATGTATATGGCCCAAGGGAAATTTTAGGTGCTGGAAGATGGCGGGGCACACCTCATACGATTTGGCGTAATGTTATACCCACCTTCATTTGGAAGTCATTGCATGGTGAAGCCTTACCGCTCGATAATGCAGGTAATGCAAGTCGAGATTTTATTTTTGTGGAGGATATTGTACGCGGATTAATTGCATGTATTGAGTACGGTGAGCCAGGGCAAGCCTATAATCTTGCTACGGGGGTTGAGACCAATATGCTTGAGTTAGCAAACAGGATCAATGTCATTACTGGCAACAAATCTTCGGTTTACCTTCGACCGGCCCGAGATTGGGATCGATCTGGTAAACGATTTGGTGCGACTGAAAAGTCGCGAGACAAACTTGGTTTCGTTACGGAAACAGATATCCAGAAAGGTTTAGAAAGAACAGTAGAATGGACAAGAGTGAATCAGAAGCTAATCGAGAGAACCATAGCAAATCATGATCTAATTATGGCACAACTCAATAGAGATTCACGGCAAAGCGAGAAAACATGAAAATTGCCACAATTGTCGGCGCACGTCCCCAGTTTATTAAAGCCGCAGTAGTTTCAAGGGTGATACGTGATACGGATGGTATTGATGAAAAACTGATCCATACCGGGCAGCATTTCGACACCAATATGTCGGACGTATTTTTCGATGAGCTCGACATTCGCATGCCGGATTATAACCTTGGTATTGGCGGAGGCACTCACGGCCAGAATACGGGACGCATGATTGAGGCTATTGAAAATGTGTTGATCGAACTTCGCCCGGAGAAAGTGCTCGTTTATGGTGACACCGACTCAACCCTTGCCGGGGCACTCGCAGCCGCAAAGCTGCATATTCCTATAGCACATGTCGAGTCGGGGTTGCGCTCGTTCAATCGGCGCATGCCCGAAGAAATAAACCGAGTGTTGACAGATCATGCCGCCGACTTGCTCTTTGCTCCAACCGATACCTCTGTACTTAATCTGAGAAATGAAGGAATAGATGCGGGGAAGGTATATCAAGTTGGCGATGTGATGTACGATGCAACACTTTTCTACTGCAATCGCACCAGGCGTCCACCGAGTTTTGAGGGATTTTCAGAGAATTTTGTGCTTTGTACGATTCACCGTGCTGAAAACACTGACGATATCTTACGCTTGAATCGAATTCTAGATGCTCTTAGTACAATTTCTTCTGAGTATACGGTCATCCTTCCAATTCACCCGAGAACAGCTGGTGTGATAAAAAAAATGCCACAAACCAAGAAAAATTCCAATTTTAAGATTATTGAACCTATGGGATTTCTGGAAATGCAATGGTTATTACAACATTGTAAAGTCGTTATAACAGATAGTGGAGGGGTTCAGAAAGAGGCTTATTTTCACCAAAAGCCATGTGTGACGATTCGTGATGAAACGGAGTGGGTGGAATTAATAAGGTTAGGTGTTAACAAATTAGCGCCACCTTTGGCGAATAATAATATTCTCGATTGCTTTTATTCAATGCTGAATAAGACCATCCAAAATGATCATTCACTCTATGGTAAAGGTGATGCAGGATGGCAAATAGTTGGATTACTTTCTAATGAATAATACAATTTAGTTAGCCAAAACTTTGTTAAGAATCCACCAATCTAAGAGGGAATTTAAACTTGAATAGAGAGCTACAAATACTTGTTTTGCACGGCATGGGCCCCAAAAAAGGATGGTTTTCTGGGATTGCCGATACTGAGCTGATGTTCCCGAAATACGATAGAAAAAATAGATACTTGGTTCATAACTGTTATTTGAATCCACCAACAGTGCTTCAGAAATCAGAATTTGATGGCGTTTTGATTATGTCCACTTTTTTAGATAAAATAGTCGGGAATGGATTAAATAGTAAATTCTCAAAGAGATATGATTTTTTAAAGAAATTCGATTGTGTGAAAATCGCTTTTCCTCAGGATGATTATTGGTACTCCGAGGTGCGAGACACATTTTACGTCGATTGGGGTATTGACCGAGTTTACCCTGTAATTTCACCTGAATCATGGGATGAATTGATTCCAAGATTCTTAGCGACTGGAAAATCTGTAAAGCAAGGTTATACATGTTATGTTACTGATTATATTCGAAAAGCTCAATCGTTATCAAAACCATGGAATGATCGTAAGAATTGGGTTGTCTATCGTGCAACAAAGATACCCAAAGCCCCAAATCAATTTGGTATTATTAAAGGCATAATTGGTGAACGTTTCAAGGATGCACTTAAAGATAAAACCATTGGTAGCATTGATATATCTACTGATCCCAGGAAAATAATTAATGGCGACAATTGGATATGTTTTGTTTCAAATTCCAGATCAATTCTTGGAAGTAATAGTGGAAGCAGTGTATTGCTTCGTAATCATACTGTATTTAAAGAAATAAATGATTACAAACTTGCAAACCCAATTGCGAACCTTATTGAGGTTGAAGAAAAAGTAATCCACGAAAATGACAGAAATAAAAATTATACAGCGATATCACCTAGGAATCTGGAAGCTGCCTCATTAGGAACGCTTCAATTATTAGTTCCAGGACCTTATAGTGGGATGCTTAAACCATATATACATTATGTACCATTAATTGAGGATTGCTCTAATATTGATGAAGTACTGTCGTACCTAAATGATGAAAAGAAAGCTCTGAAAATTGTCGAGCTTTGTCGGGAAAATCTTCTGAATATGCCGGAACTTCAGGTTGAATCTCTGATAAAAGAAATTATAACACTTATTGGATCAAAAGCAACTGAAGACACTTCGCAAAATTCACGATTATGCTTTAACAAAGCTGAAAGAAAATTTCATAGGAACATTATGTATCAAATGATGATGCGACCAGTGAGACAGTTATCGCGTGCTATAATAATGTGTATTTTCCCTAAAAAAATATTAGCTAGAGTGATTGAATATAGGAATAGACAATAATTAAGAATGTCTATATTTTTATGCCCAGAATAACCATTGAACAAAATTAGAACAGAACAAGTGAACATCAATAATCACACAAAATACCAAGTTTGTAATCGTTGTATAATGGATACTTCTGACCCTGCGATTCATTTCAATGAAGAAGGTGTATGTAATCATTGTATCAGTTATGAAAATAACATTAGGTCCATTTGGGACCCTTCTTCCATAGGTAAGCTTAAATTAGATGCTATTATTGACGGCATAAAGAAAAAGAACAAGAATAAACGGTATGATTGCATTCTGGGAATAAGCGGAGGATTAGATAGTAGCTATTTATCCCTAATATTAAAAGAATATGATTTACGGGTTTTGGCTGTTCATGTTGATGGAGGTTGGAATTCTGAACTTGCCGTAAATAATATACAGACAATTATTGAACACTGCAAGTTCGATTTGCATACACATGTGGTTGACTGGGACATAATGCGAGAATTGCAGCTTGCATATTTTAAATCAGGGGTTTCCAATTTAGACGTACCGCAAGACCATGTTTTTTTTGCTGTTCTGCATTCTGAAGCGTTGACGAATGGGTGCAATGTATTTATGAGTGGCGGTAATGCGGCCACTGAGTATGTTTTACCAATAAACTGGCATGGAGATGCCATGGACAGCATCAACATCAAAGAGATATTCAAACGATTTGGTAATGGTAAACTGAATGGTTATAAAACAATAAGCTTTTTGGATTGGAATATTTTATTCAGAATACGTGGATTTCAGCAAGTTCGCCCCTTAAATTATTTGCCTTATGGGGTTAGTCTTGCCATCTCAGAATTGGAAAAAATTGGTTACAGGTATTATAAAAGAAAGCATGGGGAATCGATTTTTACAAAGTTTTTTCAGAACTATTTTCTCCCAACAAGGTTTGGTTATGATAAAAGATTGCCACATTTTTCATCTAGAATTCTATCTGGAGATATGACACGAAGCGAAGCTATAGAACTCTTGTCCAAACCTCTATATGATGAATTTGAATTGGAACAGGATAAACTTTTCGTTGCTAAAAAGCTGGGAATAACCACAAATGAATTGGATTCATATTTATACATTCCCAAACACCATTACTCAGAATTTAAAAACTGGGACTATAGAGTCAGATTATTAAAGAAAATGCAAAGAGTGTATGCATTGCGTCACAGCATATTTTGTTCATAAGCCAAGTTAAATAATATCCCAGATTAGTTTAATTATCAAATTAATGATGCTTAGCAAGAGAGCCTTAGTCATGGTTTATAATGATCCTGGATCAGATCCAAGGCCAAGAAGAACGGTTCGGCTTTTAAATGAATTACATTATAGAGTGGATGTATTGACATATGGACATAAAGCATCTCGAACAGTCAATAAAGCGTATATCATTCCATCGAATGGGCGCAGAAAGAAATATGCTCGAGTAATGTGGTTTTTTCTGAACAAGTGTATTAGAATTTACGAATTCGCGGGTTTATATCTTGGCATCGAGATGGACAAGTTATATGTTAACCGGTTCAATCTTAAAAGAATTTGTTGCGACTTAAAAGCGAACAGCTATAGCCTAATAGTAGTTGAGGATTTGGACTTATTACCCGTCGCTAATTTCATTCGACATCTTGGAAACATTGTTTTTGATGCCAGAGAATACTACCCTAAGCAGAATGAAGAAAACCGCTGGTTTCGTTTTGTTGAGGCCAAGCGCAGAAATGCTTTATTGCGAAGGTACCTCCCGGTTTGTGATGAATTTATTACAGTCTCACCTGGCTTAGCTAATGCTTATGCAAAGGAATTCGGCGCAAATCCTCAAGTTATCTTGAGTACTCCCGATTATCGGGAAGTGAAAATAAAACCAGCAGAAACGAATATGATTAAACTTGTTCATCATGGAATTGCGAACCGGAATCGCAGATTGGGAAATATGATCGAAATAGTCAAACGACTTGATAATCGCTATTCTTTGGACTTCTATCTCACTGGCTCTGTGAAATATATTGAGGAACTGAAAGACGCGGCAAAGGGACACGATTGTATTATATTCAATGATCCTGTCGAATTCGATATGATCATCCCAACATTAAGCAACTACGATATTGGTTTTTATTTTCTTGAACCCATTGGCTTTAATGTAACTTACAATTTGCCAAACAAAATATTTGAGTTTATACAGTCAAGATTAGCTGTGGTAATCGGTCCATCACCGAATATGGCAGAAATTGTATCAAAGTATAGTTGTGGATTTATATCAAATGAATTCAGCATTGATTCTATGGTCGATACCCTAGATAAATTAACTTTAGAAGATATTAACACGGCCAAGAGAAACAGCGATCGAGCTGCTAAAGAATTATGCTTTGAGGAAGAAAGTAAAAAATATCGAAGACTCTTGGAAACATTAGTATAATAAGTATATGATTGAAAAAGTCAAATTTGCCATTATCGGTTGCGGAAGAATCGCACAGAGACATGCAGAGCATATTTCCAACTTTGGAAAATTGGTTTCTGTTTGCGATATATTGCCAGGTGCTGCCGACCTTTTAGCTAACAAGTACCATTGCACAGCTTACTATGATGTTGAACACTTTCTAAATGCTGAAGTGGAAATCGATGTGGTGGCTATCTGTACTCCAAACGGTTTGCACGCGGAACACACAATACTTTGTTTGAAAGCGGGATATAATGTGTTATGCGAAAAGCCTATGGCGATCTCAACAGCTGATTGTGGTAGGATGATTATTGCCGGTGAAAAAGCCAACAAACGCCTGTTCGTGATAAAGCAAAACAGATTCAATCCCCCCGTCGTTGCTGTAAAGAATGTTATTGATGAAGGCAGGTTGGGTACAATCTTCAGTATTCAGCTGAACTGTTTTTGGAATCGTAACAGGGATTACTACCATAATTCGTGGAAAGGAACCAAATCCCTGGATGGCGGAACGCTGTACACTCAGTTTAGCCATTTCATTGATTTGTTGTATTGGATGATTGGAGATGTAAAACAGGTTTATCCAATTATCAGGAATTATGCTCATAAGGATATCATCGAGTTTGAGGATTCCGGCGTGGTAGCGTTGGAATTTCAAAATGGAGCCACCGGAACTATCAACTACAATGTGAACAGTTATGGTAAAAATATGGAGGGCTCTCTTACTATTTTTGCGGAAAAAGGCACGATCAAAATTGGTGGACAATATTTGAACGAGTTAGAGTATCAGAATATTGAAAATTACGAAATCAAGGACTTGCCTGCAGGTAACAAGCCGAATAACTATGGAAACTATGTCGGTTCAATGAGCAATCATGACAAAATTTATGAAAATGTAGTGGACGTGTTGACAAATGGAAAGGCAATCGCTACTAATTTTTACGAAGGCATGAAGACCGTAGAGATAATTGAAAAGATTTACCAGGCGGCGGAAATGAAATGAGAGATGGACTATAATAGAAAAGAAATAGGAATTAAAAATGTTAAATTTGGGACAAATGTTACCTTAGTACAACCGGTGAATTTATATGGATGTTCCATTGACAAAGATAGCTTTGTGGGTCCGTTTGTAGAGATTCAAAGTGGTGCGATCATTGGCCAACGATGTAAGATTCAATCACACTCGTTCATTTGTGATATGGTGACAATAGGAAATGATTGTTTCATCGGTCATGGGGTTATGTTCATCAATGACACATTTTCACGGGGTAAACCAGCGGAGGGGGATCGGTCAATCTATCGATCAACAAGGATCGGTAACCATGTTTACATCGGTAGCAATGCGACCATATTACCCGTAGAAATATGTGACTACGTAGTGATTGGGGCCGGTGCAGTGGTAACAAAGCCAATTCTGGAACCGGGTTCATATGCTGGCAATCCGGCCAGGAAAATAGGATAAGCAATTATGATTGGAATCATCAATTACGGTTTGGGCAATATCAAATCTATTCAGAACATTATCAGACATGTGGGGGGTACTTGTAAGATTTTAATGTCGCCTGAAGATTTTGATGGCGTTGATAAACTGATTTTACCTGGTGTAGGAGCATTTGATCACGGCATGACGGGATTGAAAGAGGGTAATTGGATTGAGCCCTTGGATAAACTGGTTTTGGAAAAAAAAGTGCCGGTTCTTGGTATATGTCTCGGTATGCAGCTGTTGTGTAAATCAAGTGAAGAAGGTATTTTACCAGGACTTGGTTGGGTAGACGCTTCTGTTATAAGAATCAATTTTCCGGAAATACCAAACCTTAAGATTCCTCACATGGGGTGGAATACAATTGAGATAACAAAACCCAATCCTTTATTTGAAAAGGAAGTTCTATCAGAACAGCGATTCTATTTTGTTCATTCGTACCACGTCCACTGTAATGACAATCAGGATGTGTTAGCAACAGCACCATATGGTCGCAAAGTAACAGCTGCTTTAAGTAGAGAAAATATCTTTGGTGTTCAGTTTCACCCCGAGAAAAGTCACAAGTTCGGCAAAGAATTCTTCAAAAGATATATTGCACTATAATGTTAAAACATAGAGTTATTCCCTGTCTGCTGCTCCGGAACGGAGGGCTTGTTAAAACCCTGAGATTTTCTGATCCCAAGTATGTAGGTGATCCGATCAATGCAATTCGAATCTTTAACGACAAAGAAGTGGACGAGTTGATGGTATTGGATATCATGGCGAGTAAAAAAGGTGTGGAACCCAATTATACTTTGGTAGAACAATTCGCAGGAGAATGTTACATGCCATTGTGTTACGGTGGAGGCGTACACACCTTCGATCAAGCTCAACGGCTTTTTGAATTAGGAGTAGAAAAGATCTGTTTACAAACTGCAGCCCTTCAAAATTTGAAATTTGTCGAACAAATTGCAAAGAAGGTTGGTAATCAAAGTGTTCTCGTCTCTGTGGATGTTAAAACGAATTGGCTTGGCAAATATCAACTGTACTCATCCGCAACTGGTAAAACTTTAACCCAGTCATGGCTGAGTTTTATCAAGGATGCCGTTTCTGCAGGTGCAGGTGAGGTATTGCTAAATGCGGTAGACCGGGATGGCACATTGAAAGGAATGGATTTGGAACTCATCAGAGAAGGGGCTGCTGCGATAGAAGTCCCACTAATTGCAGTCGGTGGGGCTGGCAGCTTATCAGACATAAAAGCTGCGGTTGATGCAGGAGCAAGTGCCGTTTCTGCAGGTGCTTTTTTCGTTTTTAACGGTCCACACCGAGCGGTATTGATTACTTACCCTAGATACAAAGAGTTGGAGGAATTATTTAAACCAAGTTGACTATGGAGAATCGCTCCTATAAAATTTGCACACGTTGCGTGATGGATACAAGTGTTGATGACATTTGTTTCGACGAAAATGGGATCTGTAATTACTGTTCTGGATTTTTAGAGACAGCAAAGCCTGTATTAGCAATAGAATCGGCAGAAAAATCAAAAAAACTCAACGAACTTCTGGAAGTTCTTAAGAAAGCGGGAAAGGGCAAGAAATACGATTGCGTTGTCGGCGTTTCTGGGGGAGTGGACAGTTCCTGGGCGTTGGTGCAGACTGTTAAGGCTGGTCTGAGACCACTAGCTGTCCACATGGACAACGGCTGGAACACCGAATTAGCTCAGAATAACATTGCTAATCTGGTTGGCAAGCTTGGAGTGGATCTTTACACACATGTTATTGATTGGGAAGAATACCGCAGCCTCATGCAGGCATTTTTTGACTCCGATGTAATTGATGTCGAACTGTTGTATGACAATGCAATGTTCGCTGTTAACTATCGACAAGCGTATAAATATGGAGTCAAGTACATATTGAGTGGCATGAACACCACCTCTGAGGGTATGGAAGTTCCAAAAACCTGGAATTGGCATAAGTTTGACAAGAAAAATATTGTAGACATATGTAAAATGTTTGGCGATGTAAAACTAAAGACATTTCCCGCTATCGGCACCTTGGATTTGATTTATTTCAAACATATAAAGCAGATTCAATGGGTACCTTTCCCCGACTATTTTGACTACAATAAGCTTGATGCCATGAAAATTTTGCAAGCCGAATATGATTATAAACCATATCCTTATAAGCACTATGAATCAGTTTTCACACGTTTCTATCAGGGTTTCATTCTTCTTCGGAAGTTCAATGTGGATAAACGACGTGTGCATTTAGGGACACTTGTAGCATCAGGACAAATGTCCAGGGAAGATGCCATGGGTGATCTTCAGCGAATTCCTTACCCGTCAGAAGCAGACCTTGAAGCTGACAAACGGTATTTTCTAAAGAAAATGGGATGGACGAATTCACAACTTGAAGAATATGTTACACGGCCGGGTAAACCGCACATGTTTTATGCTTCTGAAAAACCAATGTGGGATTGGATACTGACAAGTAGGGATGATCGTACTCTTTACAACGCTATAAAAAAGTTGTATAAATTAATAAGGGGTTTAAAACATTGGATTGTGAAGCATCATGATTTTGCCAGATTTAAACCTAATCTTTAGTGCAAAATATTAATGAATTCAACTTGTATTTTTTCTACTTTTACCAAACTATATATATCTAATTAGTTCAAAGGGCAGGACAGAAACTTATGGAATAGTTGTTAGCCTATTTGGCGAATAGTATTTACTCTATGAATATATTATTGATTGCTCCATCTTTTCATCCAGATGATGATATCGGTGCCGCGCGTTGGAATCGATTGGCAAAATACTTTATGCGTAGCCAAGATATTATATTTGTAATAACTTCAAATTTTTACTCAAATTCCAATAATTCAGTATTGAGTGAAAGAGTGATAAGGGTTGATTTTCAGAGCAGTTTATTAGACACGCTCATGAAAACTATAAGTGTAAAAAAGCAAAATATCAAACTCGAACAAACAAGAAGGAGTTATAGCAAAGAGAGAATTTCAATATTATCATTGATTTATTCGATGGCAATCAACTTCTTGGGAAAACTTGCAAGATTTCCAAGTGTGTATTGGTGGAGTGCAGGAACACTTGTTAGATCAGCAAAATTGATAATAAAGTCAGAAAAGGTTGATGTAATCATTGCTACTCATCCTTATGCAGTTAGCATTAGAGCTGCAAGAAGGTTATCATATCAGACTAAAATACCATGGATAGCAGATATGAGAGATGGTTGGAGCAGTTACTATTTCGGAGAATATCCTCTTGGATCCTTTTACAATAAAATTTTAAAAAGTATTGAAAAATATTATTTAGAAAGTGCCTCTAAAGTTATTACTGTTAATGAAACCTTAGCTGACAGCTTGCAAGTCGATAGAAGTAAGGTCGTTGTGATAACGAATGTATATGACCCGGAACTTGTAGAACCGATGGCAACTGATTTTGGCTTAAATAACTTTGTTCACTTTGCTTTTGCAGGAGCAATTCATGAGAATCACTGCTGGGACATTTTTCTTCAAGGATTAACTCATTTTAGATCTGAGATAAATAAGGGTCGCATTATTATTAATTATTATGGTTCTTATTATAATAAATTAATTCCAAAGATTGAGAAAGTTAATCTACCAGATGGCTTCATTGTAAATAAAGGATATTTAAAAAAAAGGTCATTAATGGATGAACTGATAAAGGCAGATTTCTTGCTCGTATTTGGATTTAATGGTGCACTCGGAGATACTGTAACGACAGGTAAAATATTTGATTATATCGAGACAGGAAGGCCAGTAGTGGTAGTTGGTCAGCCAAGCAGTGAATTGGCTAAACTTGTATCAAAAACCGGAATTGGAATAATTGTGTCAGATTTGAATGACATAAAGCTTATGATTCTTCAGGCGCTTAACGATAAGAAAAAATATATAAATAAGATAATTTCAAGTAAACGGGTAGAATTACTGTCAGATTACTCAGCCGAAGTTGTTACAGAAAAGTATAAAGAAATAATTCGCAAAATTGTCGCATCGAAATGAAATCGTTGATTAGTTTATTCTTTATCTTTTTTCTTTTCATTTATTTATATAATCCCTCCTTTACGTTTTTACCAATCGGCTCCGTAAAGATCACATTATTAATATCTTTCATATATCTTATTCTTAATGGAAGTCTTTCAAGGATCTTGTTTATATTTAGAAGCGAATTATTATTTTCTTTCTTTATTTCCCTGTATGTTTTATTTGTTTCACTGATAGGGGAGGGTTCAGGCAAAGTTTTTTCCTATCAGATTCTTATATGGTTTTTTGAAGGTTTCATTGTTTCATCATTTATTTATTATTTCAACGAAAAAGTACTAAGAAAGGACTTCGAAGTTTCTATTGTTCTTGTTGGTCTGCTTGCATCATTTATAACAATTATTATGATTATTAGTCCAACGATGAATGCATTTATAAGCACTAAAATAGTAAATATAGTTGAGACCGAGTTATTACCGGGTCAAAGAATTGCTACTAGAGGCTTTGCATTAGCTGAGTCACCTATGGGAACTTATGGAACCATCCAAGGTTTAATTGCTGTGATACTTCTGAACAATAGAAAAAAAGGAAATTATTTATGGCTTTTTTTACCAGTCCTTATTATATCTATTATATTCAATCAAAGACTAGGATTATTTATTTTCTTAGGTGGTGTTATCTTATTATTCTTTTTTGAATCGAAGAAAAAAAGAATGATTGTTCCGATATTTTTTTTTATTGGATTCATTTACATAATGCTACCTTGGTTGAGACGATTTAGTGAGGTAACATATTATTGGATATTATATCCATTTTACTTATTCTTTGGTGGATTAGAAAATTTAGATTCGCCTTATATATTTAATAACACAGTGTCTCAACTTGCACAAAATGAATTACATTTTCCAGAAACATTATTCGGCAAAATATTTGGAGAGGGAGCTTACATATACAGCGACATAATCCGCTCATCTGATATTGGATATGTTAACTATATCTACATAGGAGGGGCGTTAATGATTTTGTTATTAATAATTTTTCAAATATATATGTATAAACGTTATAAGAGGGCAGTTTCTAAAGATATAATGCCATTATTTATAACTATTATAGTGTTTGTAATAACTTTCAAGGGTTTATATATGTTCTGGCCAGGTGGTTTATCAAGGCTTATAGTTATGTTATACGCTTATGCAATATTGAAAAGATACAATTTGAAAAAAAATGAATTATGTGTGGAATAGCTGGTGTCGTAAGTTATAATCATTCTGATTTTAAAGTTATAGATTTATATTTATTAAAAATTCGTGATAAGATGTTCCATAGAGGTCCTGATAGTGGTGGGTTATGGATCTCAGAAAGAAAAGATGTTGGTCTTGCTCACAGGCGTTTATCAATTATCGATTTATCAACGAGTGCAAATCAACCTTTAACTAATGAATCAGAATCGATAAGAATTGTTTTTAATGGTGAGATTTACAATCATTTGGAAATTCGTCATGAACTTGAATCAGTTGGTAAGTACTATTGGAAGACAAGCCATTCTGACACTGAAGTTATTTTACACGCTTTTGAGCAATGGGGGATCGAATGTATTCATAAATTCAGGGGCATGTTTGCGATTGCGATCTGGGACAATAGATCCGAAGAATTATGGCTAGTTAGAGATAGAATCGGTATTAAACCTCTTTATTATAATATACAGAATGGAAGACTTCTGTTTGCATCAGAAATTAAAGCGATACTGGAAGATCAAAATGTTGGAAGAAAAATAGATGAAGAGTCACTATTTCATTATCTCTCTTTTTTAACTGTGCCAGCTCCGGCTACTCTTTTCGAGGGTATTCTTAAATTAGAGCCAGGTACATGGTTAAGAGTGAATAAAAATGGTGAAATTGAAAAGAAGAAGTATTATGATGTTTTGGATCGGCTTAATAATTATGAATTAGTATCAGAGGATGAACTTTCACAAAGAATTCTTAAAGAACTAAAATTGTCAGTGCAGTTCAGGAAGGTGAGTGACGTACCTGTTGGAGTTTTTCTTTCAGGCGGAATTGATTCAAGTACAAATGTTGCTCTATTCTCGTCTCAAGCTCAAGAGACAGTAAATACATTTTCTATTGGCTACGATCAGGATTATGCAACTTATACTAATGAATTGCATTATGCCCAAGCAGTAGCAAATGTATTTAAAACGGAACATCATGAAAAAATCCTTTCAATAGATGATTTTATTGAATTTTTACCTTTAATGATTTACCTACAGGATGAACCATTAGCGGATCCCGTTTGTGTACCTGTTTATTATGTTTCAAAGCTTGCTAGAGATAACAATGTAATTGTTTGTCAGGTTGGTGAAGGTGCTGATGAGCTTTTTTTCGGCTATAGGGGGTGGGAGTTATTGCTCAAGCTTGAAAAAATGAATAATTTACCAGTACCAAGAATAATAAAGAAAATAATAGAAAGGATTTTAGCGAAAAGTAAATTTTCGGATTCCTTTTGGTTCGAATACTTATGCAGGGCAAACAAAAAGCAACCAATTTTTTGGTCTGGATCAGAATCTTACACGCACAAACAGAAACTGTCACTATTTAGTAAGAGAATGCGAGATAAATTTCGAGATCGAAACTCTTTTGAGATAATAAAACCTATTTGGGAAAAATATTGCGACAAAGCTGATAAGAAGGACATAATTAACTGGATGGCCTATATGGATTTAAATTTGAGGCTGCCGGAGTTACTATTGATGAGAGTGGATAAAATGAGTATGGGTGTTTCAATCGAGGCACGTGTGCCTTTCTTGGACCACAATATAGTGGAATTAGCGATGAGTATACCTGGCCGAAGAAAATACAGGGAGGGCAAACTTAAATATCTTCTAAAAAAAACTGTTAGAAATTTGATCCCTGACCAAATTATAGATAGGAAGAAGCAGGGATTTGGTGCACCCATTCAAGAATGGTATGAGAGCGTGTTAGGGGAAAAGGCTAAAAAGATTTTAGAAGAATTTTGTACAGAAACGGATTATTTCGATTACGAATCAGTAAAGATATTGTTGGATTCGAAATATAAGTCAACAACTTGGCCGCTATTAAACCTTGCCATGTGGTGGAAGCAATATATAAAAGGCTCTTTTTAATTTGTGAAGGATCCGAACGGATAGATTGAATAATATCTTATAGACAAAGAAATAGCCAAACAGAAATGAAGCAAGCATTCATCATTAAAGGGAAAGCTGTACCAATTGATATACCTAGTCCCACTGTTAAAAAGGGTTTTCTTAAAATAAAAGTGGCTTTCAGTGCAGTATCGAAAGGCACTGAATTGAAAACTGTGATAGGAACTGGTAAGAGTTTAATAAGTCGAGCAATTGAAGATCCAACGACACTTTACAGGGTCTTGGAAATTGTAAAATCAAATGGGTTGAAAAGTGCAAAGAATAAAGTCACCTCAGCTTCTGAAAAGTTAAATAGCATAGGGTACTCTATTGCTGGGCAAGTATTAGAAGTGGGTGATGGTGTAGTTGATATTAAAGTCGGGGACTTGGTGGCAGCAGGTGGGAGTGGTTTTGCTGTTCATGCTGAGGAAGTTGTAGTGCCAAAAAACCTGGTTGTCAAGGTACCGTCTGGCATGGATTTAATGAAAGCTTCTACTGCTACGATTGGTTCAATTGCATTACATGGTGTGCGAAGAGCTGACTTAAAAATCGGAGAGTATGGAGTTGTGTTCGGTGTTGGATTGCTGGGATTACTTGCAATACAGATACTAAAAACATCTGGAATAAAAACGGCATGTGTGGACATCAATACAAAGCGTCTGTTATTAGCGAAACAATTGGGTGCTGATTTTGTTGTTAATGCGCTTGAGGAAGACCCTGTCTTAGCTATCAGAAATTGGACATCTGGCTATGGCGCAGATGCTGTATTGTTCATGGCAGCAACTGATAAAGATGAACCGTTATCACAAGCATTCCAAATGTGCCGTCGTAAAGGCAAAGTCGTTTTAGTTGGTGTCTCAGGCATGCATATAAAAAGGGAGGATATGTTTAAGGACGAAATTGACTTTTTAATATCAACATCTTACGGTCCGGGAAGATATGACAGCACCTACGAACTTGATGGTCATGATTATCCATACTCTTATGTGCGATGGACCGAAAACCGTAACATGGCTGAGTTTTTAAACCTTATTAACACTAATATAATAAGATTAGATATACTTAAGCCCGTCATATATAATGTTGATGAAGTAGCTGTGGCCTATAATAAAATAGAAGAAAATCCCGAAAATCACATCCTTATATTCCTAAAATATGAAGATTTTGATGAGACAAGAAGTAACAAGGCAATCGTAGTAAATGTACCCAAAAGGATTAAAAAGGAGAAAATATGCATAGGATTGATTGGTGCAGGTAGTTTTGCCACGAGTACCTTGCTTCCAATAATTTTAGATAACAGTGATAAGTTCCAACTAAAGACCATCGTAAACAGTACAGGAGATAAAGCCATTAATGTTGCAAGACAATTTAAAGCTGAAAAAGCTTCTTCAAATCCTGATGACGTGTTTAATGATCCAGATATAAACCTGGTGATGATATGTACACGTCACAACAACCACGCTGAACTTGTGCTGAAAAGTTTGCAACAAAACAAGCATGTTTTTGTTGAAAAACCATTGGCAACCACAATGGAAGAATTAGAAAATATTGAAAAGTTCTATAGCAATTCAACTACACATGAGCATCCCATCCTAATGGTTGGGTTTAATCGGCGATACTGTCAATATGCTATTGAAATAAAGCATATGTTGGCTAATAGAATTTCTCCAGTACTTTTAAGATATCGTATGAATCCTGGATATATTCCTTACGATAATTGGGTACACGAAGATGGCGGACGTATCGTGGGCGAAGCTTGCCACATCATTGACTTAATGTTATTTCTAACAGAATCGGATGTAACAGACTTTGCTGTAAGCAGTTTCAATTCAAATGGTGGTAAGTTTAAGTCAACCGACAACCGTTCCATTAACCTTACATTTAAAGATGGATCTATAGCAGCGATTGACTATTTTGCTTGTGGCAGCAAATTTCTTTCAAAAGAATACCTCGAAGTTCATTTTGACAATAAATCCATTATCTTGGATGATTACAGAAGCCTGAAAGGGTATGGCATAAAAGTGAATAACTTGGAATCTTCAATTTCAAAAAAAGGACATAACGAAGAATGGCAGACTTTATATCAAGCTTTAAAAAACGGCCAATGGCCAATCTCATTAGAGTCATTGCTCCAGACTACAAGACTCAGCATCCAGGTTAGCAAATAAATCGAAAATATTTCTAGAAAATTTATAAATATGATTAAGAATTCTTTGTGAACTTAACTCCACATTATATAACCCTTTTTAAAATCATCAACCGGATTACTTTTGAGAAGAACCGCTTATGGAAGTTTTTCCCAGTACGATGGTTTATAAAACATCGTTCAAGCCAGTTTTTTAAAATAATGAGGAAAGCAGACCTCAAAAAAGAGCTTACCAGGATTCTTGGTTGCTTTGAGGAATTCCCTTCGATTTATATAAATGATGAAGATAAGAGTCATATAATTAAATGGGCAAATCAAACTTTAGCTCATCAGTTCGATTACCTTGGTTCAGGATTAACCAAACTCGATCCAATCGATTGGCACGTCGATTTTAAAAGTGGATTCAGATGGCCCAGAGGAAGATTCTATAGGAATTATTTACAGGTTGATACATCAAACGATGCCGATGTTAAGGTGCCTTGGGAGCTAAGTCGTTGCCATCACCTGTTATGGCTGGGTGAGGCCTATTTGCTGACAAATGAACCAAAATACGCTAAAGAAGTTGTAGATCAGGTTGAAAATTGGATTGCAGAAAACCCGCTTATGTATAGCATAAATTGGACCAGTGCTATGGATGTGTCTATCCGAGCTGTGAATTGGATGTATGCTGCAAACATGATTATTGAATCTGATTATGTGGATGATACCTTCTCCAGAAAAATTAGTAGATCTCTTTTTGAGCACGCCTTTTATATATACAACAACCTCGAGAAAGGATTTCCTTATAGTGCAAATCATTATGCATCTAACATAACAGGACTTTTGTTTCTGGGTCAATTTTTCAGAGGCACAAAATATGGTAAAGCCTGGTGGCATTATGCATTGAATGAATATTTCATGGAAATTCGTCATCAGGTTTTACCTTCCGGAGTTCATTTTGAACTCAGTATATCATATCACCGGTTGATGACGGAACTTTTTAGTTATCCATATTTAATGTTGATAAGAATGGGGCTTGATGTGCCATTGGACATACAATACAGAATTCAAAGTATGTTTGAGTTTGTTGCAAACTATTCGAAGCCAAATGGACATTCTCCCATTATTGGAGATAACGATGATGGCAGATTACTCCCTTTCTTTAAGTATGATTTCAGAGACCATCGTTATTTGATTGGGATTGCTAATGAATTATATATTAATGATGTTTTTACAAAACAAGCACTCAATGGCACTGTAGAAGGTTTCTTTATATTAAACCAAACCAAAAAACGGAACCCTACCAGACAAAATGATTCAAATCAAACATTAGCATCGAAAGTTTATTCAGATGGCGGTTTTGCAATTGTCAGATATGAGGATTTCTATTTGTTTTTTTGCAATAGTGGATTAAGTCGTTATGCTAGGTTAACTAACAAAAATCTTGGCACGCACACACATGCGGATTTGCTTTCATTTGAACTGGCAATTGGACCAGAGGATTTTATAATCGATCCTGGTTCATACGTTTACACCTCTTCTATGAAATATAGAAATAAGTTTCGTTCATCAAGTATACACAATACAGTTGTTGTTGATGATATTAATCATCACAAACTGTCGGAAGACGATTTTTTTTCCGTGTCATCTAATGCTAAGCCTAATCCCATAATAATAAAGGAAAATCAACTGGAAATTGAGCTTATTGGTTCATATTCACTTCATAGTTTGGAAAAAGAAGTAATGCACCATGTGAGAGAAATAGTACATATTAAGAGAACAGATTCCTGCAAGATCATAGACAAAATGTCTCTTATAGGCAATCATACAGTTAAAATGTTTTACCATTTTTCGCCAAAGTTTAACTTATATATAAAAGACGAGATAGTTCGTTTTGAGGCTGATGGCAATTTTTATGGTGACCTAAAATTTAATTGTAGAAAATCTCATAGACTGGAAGTAATGGAAGATGAAGTCTCACCCTCATACGGTGTGATTGAAAAATCACAAACCTTAAGACTTTCTGCAGATTTCGAAAGTTTTTTTGAAATAGAAACAAAAATCTCATGGGTCAAAGTAAGAAACGCTTGAAAATTGCTGTTATACTCCGGACTCCAGGAATCGAGTATGATGACAGGGTAAGGAAAGAATGTATATCGCTTTCTAAAATTGCTGATTTAAAGCTGTTGGTCGCATTCGAAAACAATGTCCAAGAAGAAGGTATTACTTCATACGGTATTCCATATCAATCCTTCAGACTTTACACTCGTGAACGATTTAGATCTGGCCGATACCTTTTATTAAAAGCCCTTGAGTTCTACTGGAAAACAAAAAAGCAGCTTAAAGATTATGACTTAATATGGGCACATGAGGAATACAACTTTCTTTTCCCAGTTATGGCAAAAAAAGGTAAATTTATATGGGATTTACATGAGATTCCCGAACTTTTCGACCGTCCAATTCTTAAGGAACTATTTCATTATATCGAGAGGAGGAGTAAAGTAATTATACATGCCAATCCACACAGGATACAATATTTGGTCGAAAGGGGAATGATTAAAACTCCATCTAAAAATCGTTCTATACGAAATTTCCCTGATGAAACTTTCATTAATAGCAACCTAGAACCACCTGGTTACAATGACATTAAAAGCTGGTTGTCTGATCGTGCTTATGTCTATTTACAGGGTATTTCATCTCCAGATAGATACCCTTTCAATACCATAATTTCGATAATGCGTTCTACTAATTTAAAAATTGTTGTTGTTGGATCCTTTAAAAACGAAGAGATTATAGAATTACTTAAATCAGAATTTGGCCAAGAATTTTATGAACGGATATATTTTACTGGAATGATTAATCAACTGGCCACACCATCAATAATTAGAAATGCATTGTTTAGCATGGTTTTTTATCAGACGAACACGCCAAATGAACGTTATTGCGAAGCGAACCGGTTTTATCAATCATTAGTTTTCGGAGTTCCAGTAATTGTCGGCTCCAATGAGCCCATGGCTGAATTAGTTGAAAAATATCAATGCGGAATTGCATTAGCCTCAGATGGAATAGATATTACAGCTATAGAAAAGGCCATTAGTAAGCTAATAAATAGTATTGATTACTACAAAGACAAGACAACTAGCATTCGTGAAAGATTATTATGGAGTGATTTATCTATTCAGAATTTATGTTATTGATTGAAGGTTAAAACTATAATAACTTTAATATATAAATATGAAAAAGGCACTAGTAACAGGAATAACAGGACAGGATGGAGCTTACCTTGCAGAATATTTGCTAAAAGAGAATTATCAAGTTCACGGTATTAAAAGGCGAGCATCACTTTTTAATACTGATAGAATCGATCATATTTTCCAAGACCCACATATTGAAAACAGAAATTTTTTTCTGTATAATGGCGATATGACTGATTCAATGAATCTTACTCGGATTATTCAAGAAGTTCAACCTGATGAAATCTATAATTTGGCAGCACAGAGCCATGTACAAGTCAGTTTTGAAACACCTGAATATACAGCAAATGCTAATGCTATAGGAGCACTTAGGATTTTAGAAGCGATAAGGTTGTTAAAACTCACTGAAAAAACAAGGTTTTATCAAGCTTCAACCTCTGAATTATACGGGTTGGTGCAAGAAGTACCTCAGAAGGAGACAACCTCTTTTTATCCCAGATCACCATATGCAGTTGCAAAGCTATATGCTTATTGGATAACAGTAAACTATCGCGAAGCTTATGGAATACATGCCAGTAATGGGATACTTTTTAATCATGAATCGCCGATCAGAGGTGAGACTTTTGTAACACGAAAAATAACAAGAGCAATTGCTAGAATTGCTTTAGGAATGCAAAAAAAGATTTATATGGGTAACATTTCCTCACAAAGAGATTGGGGACATGCAATTGACTATGTCAAAGCAATGTACCTAATAGTCCAACAAGATAGACCAGATGATTATGTTATTGCCACCGGTATAACAGCAACCATCCGTGATTTCATACAGAAAACATGCAAAGAAATTGGCTTGATTATCAATTTTATAGGAGAAGGAATAAATGAAAAAGGAACAATTGTTGAAGTAGATGAAAGGAAATTTGCTGAAGCGGTTGGAGAGAAGTATTTGAATCGATTCTTGAAAGAATCACTTCATCCGAATAATAAAAAAATGGAAAATAATCGTGTTTTCTTGGAGATAGATAAAAGATATTTCAGGCCAACTGAGGTCGAATTATTAGTTGGAGATGCATCAAAGGCAAAAATAAAACTTAAATGGGAGCCAACCTATGACCTTGATGGGCTAATTAAAGAAATGATACATGCAGACATAAAATTGATGAAGAAAGAAGAATATTTGAGACAGGGAGGGTTTTATATTAATCAATATTTTGAATAGATGAAAATACTGTTGACTGGTTCTGCTGGGATGGTTGGGAAAAACATATCCGATTTGAAGCCTAAAAACGTTGAAATTCTCGAGCCGACAATTAAAGAATTAGATTTACTCGATTTCGGAAAGGTGAATGACTATGTTTTAAAGACCAAACCAGAGATCATTATTCATGCGGCCGGTATTGTTGGAGGAATACAGGCAAACATAAAGCATCCACTGAAATTTTTGCGCGAAAACACTATTATGGGTCACAATATTATTTGGGCCGCTGCATTAAACTCGGTAAGGTTTTTTATCAATCTTGGTAGTTCGTGCATGTATCCAAAAAACATCAACGAACCATTAAAAGAGAATATGATTTTGACCGGTGAGCTGGAACCAACTAATGAAGGATATGCAATTGCAAAAATTTTTACACAACGACTTTGTAGTTATATCAATCGAGAGAATCATTCTAGTAACTTTAAAACTCTTGTACCATGTAACTTATATGGTAAACATGACAAGTTTGATGACGAGTGGGGGCATATGATTCCATCGGTCATAAGGAAATTATTACAAGCTAAAATAAACAATGACGAATCAGTAAAAATCTGGGGAGATGGAACAGCTAGAAGGGAGTATATGTATGCAAGTGATTTTGCGGGTTGTATTTGGTATATAATCGATCACCTTGATGACATTCCAGAGTTAATAAATGTTGGATTAGGATATGACTATTCAATTAATGAGTACTATGAAATCATTGCCAAGGTTGTTGGGTTTAATGGACAGTTTACACATGATCTTTCGAAACCATCTGGTATGAAAAGGAAGCTCGTAGATATTGACAAATTGAGTAAGATTGGATGGGAACCTTCTTATACAATTGAACAGGGTCTTAAAGAAACATTTAAGTTTTACATAGAAAACGCGGTTATATGAGAATAAAGTATCCACTGGCAACTTCAACTTGGGATCGAAAAGAGTATGATGCTATGCAGCGTGTCATTAACTCTTCAATCTTTACAATGGGAAATGAAGTTGCATTGTATGAAAAAAAATTTGCTGAAAAGTTCAGAAAGCGTTATGCCGTAATGGTGAATTCTGGTTCCTCTGCTAATCTGTTGATGGTAGCTGCTTTATTTTTTCGTCAGGAAGGAATTGGTTTGCAGCCTGGTGATGAAGTTATAGTTCCAGCAGTGTCATGGTCAACAAGTTATACACCCTTACAACAATATGGGCTAGTGGTCAAGTTTATTGATATAGACTTGAAAACCTTAAATTATGATCTTGAAGCTTTAGCAAGATCAATTACCAAAAAAACGAGGATGATTCTTATTGTTAACCTCTTAGGTAATCCAAATGATTTTAGCCGCATCAAGGAAATAGTCGGTAATAGCGAAATAATTCTCATTGAAGATAATTGTGAGTCTATGGGAGCGACATATGAAGAATTTTATGCTGGAACTTTAGGGTTAATGGGATCATTCAGTTCATTTTATAGTCATCACATATCAACTATGGAAGGAGGAATGATTGTTACTGATGACGAAGAGTTATTTCATATACTTTTATCTTTAAGAGCTCATGGGTGGACCAGAAATTTGCCAGCACAAAATAGAATTACCGGAAACAAATCAGACAACAGTTTTGAGGAATCATATAAATTTGTACTACCAGGCTATAACTTACGCCCACTAGAGCTAAGCGGAGCAATCGGACAAGAACAACTTTTAAAACTTGATCATATTATGGAAATGCGTAGACTAAATGCGTTAATGTTTCATGAAATTATGAGAGATTTTCCTCAGTTCATTGTACAAAAAGAAATTGGTAAAAGCAGTTGGTTTGGATTTTCTATAATAATAAAACCAGAAAGTGGAATTAAAAGAATAGAAGTTTTAAATAGATTTACAGAAAATAGTATCGAAACGAGACCAATTGTAGGTGGAAATTTCACAAAAAATCCGGTAATTAAGTTTTTTCAATATAATATACCGTTCAAATTATGTGCGACTGAAATAATAGAAGAGAATGGTTTTTTTATCGGAAACCATCCTTACAAACTAGATATTGAATTGAGTATTTTGAAAAAGGCACTTAAAAATTTCTCTCACTAATTATTATATCAAATAAATCCTATTTCTTCAATATCAAAGATAATATATGCTTAGCTACACATTTTCTATAGCGATAGCATAAAGGAGTGTTATGGTATCTATCAAAAATATGGTTTGTAATGAACATACTTCATATCGCAAATGACTATCTTGGAAGCAAAGTGTATTCTTCCTTATTTGAACTTATTGAATTTATACATATAGATCAAACTGTTCTTTGTTTCATCAGAAAAAAGCAATTTACACGGAATTATGTGGCATTGAATGAGGATAATAAGACTTGGTTAGATTGTGTAATTGAGATGAATAGTTTTATTTCAGAAATTGGAAGGATAATTCCGATCGTAAGAAATAATTTCATTCATAAAACCACTAATAATAAGTTAATATTATACAATAATTTTGACTTGGTTCATGCTCATACATTGTTTTCAAACGGAAGCTATGCATATTATTTATATAGGAAATATGAAATTAATTATATTGTTACAATCACGAATAGTGATATTAATTATGCACTAAAATATTTGTTTCATCTTGAAGAATATATTTTAGCTATTCTTAAAGAGGCAAGAGCAATAATTTTTACGAATCCTGTTTATAAATTGCAGCTACAGAAGAGAATTGAAAATAGAAAGGGTTTTATTGAAATAATTGATAAAAAATCTTTTATTATTCCATTTAGAATTTCTGATTTTTGGTTTGATAATTTATTCATGGCAAAGAAAAGGCCAGAAAATTCGGAATTTAATTTGTTATATGTTGGTGAAATTTCTAGAAACAAAAACTTAATTTATCTAATTAATATAATAAAAGCTATCCCTAATTATAAATTTAAGCTTAAAATTGTTGGTGGAACATTGAATAAGTCTGCTAATAAAAAATACTTAAGATATATTTTAAAAATGATATCTTCGTTACCAAATATTAGATACATAGGTGAAGTTCTAGATAATAAGAAGTTACTTGAATTATATAGAGAATCGCATATATTTTGTTTGACATCAAAACTTGAATCGTTTGGATTAGTTTATATTGAAGCACTGTCGCAAGGAAGTCCAATTCTATATTCAAAAAACCAAGGAGTTGATGGATTGTTTGAAGAAGGAGAAGTAGGTTACCCTGCAGATGTTAATTCAATTATGAATGGCGCTGAGAAATTGATGTCCATTATTGATAACTATGGAACCCTTTCAAGGAATGCAATTTTGAAATCCAGAGAGTTTTCAAGGAAAGAAATAGCAATAAAATACAAAAAAATGCTTACATCAATTGGGTATTTAGATTAAATTAATAACTGCAATACTTCGGTCAGTCATTAACAAGGTAATCGCCCTATATCAAAGCACTTTATGAACAGACTCCTGTATTTTTTGCAATTTATGTCTAAAGTTAAATTTGAAAAAATAAGTTCAGTCAGCATTTTGTTGAAGAACAATACTCTGACATCGCACAGGGAGAATATCTCCTTCACGGCTTTCTCAGCGCTCCATACCAGCCTTGGCCAATGATACTGTATTGACATGTAAGTTGATTTTGTTTTCGCTTCTCCGTCTGGCATTCTTCCATCCCGACTTACTGGTTTGCATCCAGAAAAAGAAAATCGATCTGTTATCGGCATGAATAATATTGGTAAATCTTCAGCGGACCCTGCATCAGGTCTGTACAAACTGGAAAAGTTTACTTTTGAATATAGGTGTATAAGGGAAGCTTACACCTGAAGATCATAAAAACAGGAATTAATAAGGATCAAATATCTAAAAAAGTCACAGTGAAAATAAATAATAATTATCAGGTTTGTACAAGATGTATTATGGACACATCTGATCCAAACATTTTTTTTAACAAAGATGGTGTTTGTAATCATTGTCTGCGTTACGACTTTCTACTTTCGAAAAGAATTTATAAAGGAGAAGAAGCAAAGAAAGCGCTGGATAACCTTATTGCAGAAATTAAAAAAGCTGGAAAAAATAAAAACTATGATTGTATTATCGGAGTTAGTGGTGGAATTGATAGCACTTATGTAGCCTATTTAACCAAAAAACTTGGACTTAATCCTTTAGCAGTACATTTCGACAACGGATGGAATTCTGAGTTAGCAGTTTCAAATATTGAAAAAACTCTAGAAAGGCTTAATATAGATCTATATACTTATGTTATTGATTGGTCCATGTTTAAGGATTTACAAATTTCATTTCTAAAATCTTCTACTCCAGATGGTGAAATTCCGACTGACCATGCGATAAATGCCTTATTGTTTAGAGAAGCCAACAAAAGAGGAATAAAATACATAGTAAATGGGATGAATTTTGCTACAGAATCAATGGCTGTTGAGGCATGGGCATATGGACATTCTGACTGGAAATATATAAAAAACGTTCACAAGTTATTTGGCAAAGAGAGATTGAAAAATTATCCAAGATTTAATTTTTATAATTTATTTTTCTGGACTTTTATTAAAAGAATTCGCGTAGTTTCCATTTTAAATTACGTTGAGTATATCAAGGAAGAGGCCATGTCATTATTGAAACATGAATTAGGATGGATCTATTATGGCGGGAAACATTACGAATCGGTTTACACGAGATTTTATCAAGGTTACTATTTACCGGAGAAGTTCAATATTGATAAAAGGATAGGCCATTATTCTGATCTTGTACGATCTGGTCAGTTGAACAGACCTCAAGCCTTAGATGATATCAATAAACCCATGTATGATCCTTCTTTACTTGCACAGGACAAAGAGTTTATTCTAAAAAAACTCGATTTTAATCAAGAGAGTTTCGATGAAATAATTATGGGTCCAAATAAAAGCTTTAAAGATTACCCAAACAACTATAATGTTGTGAACAGAATAAAGAGAATTGTGAATTATCTAAGAGAAATTGGGTTTTATTCGAAATGATTTCTGAGATGTCAAAAAATGATGTTTACATATATTCGCCTTCTGCATCTGAACCATTGGGCCATCCTATTTACGTACAACAATTGGTCAAGTATATTTCAAAAGTATATAGCGTGCACCTTTATACCTTAAAGCACCATGCTTTAAATAGTGACCTAATAAAAATGGGAGCAAAACTTATCGTCAATGAAAGTTTCGTTCCAGGAGGTATGGACAAGAATAGGTTTTTAGGTTTTGGCATTTTTAGTAAGACTGTTTATGGGTTGATGCGTATTAGATACTCATATAAATTGATAAAAGACTTTTACAATAGTACGAGTACAGGGCAGATTTTTCATCTGCTTGAATTCGAATACATTTCTTGTTATTTTTTTTTTCTATACAATAGGACCAAATTGAAAAATACAATACTTGGTTTTCATACTGCGGATTTTGAGTGGATTAAAGGAAGGTCTTATCAAATAAATATATACAAGACTTTACTCAGATATATGCTGCCTTCGCTGATTAGAAGTGCTTATGGAGCAACTATAATGGGTGAAACACTTAAAGAAAGGTTTATTTCTAACCTTAAAATAGAAAAGTACAGGAAAAATATTCATTTTTCAGGTTATGGAAATGATTCGTCATTTAAAGATATTAATAAAACTAAATCACGTGAAGAGCTTGGAATCAAATTAGATGAGTCTGTTAGGTTAGGATTATTTTTCGGAGTCATACGAAATGACAAAGGTATAAAAGAATTAATTGATTCTCTTAAAGATATTAACCAACTAGTTTATTTATTAATTGCCGGTAGTGTTTGGGATATTTCTGAAGATGAGATAAAAGCAAGGATAAAAAAAAACGATATTGAGGGAAGAGTTATATTACATTTGGGTTACATCACAGAAAATGATATCAGTAAATACTTCAGCGCAGCTGATTTCATTTTCTTGACCCATAAAGGGAGTTTTTATTCTTTTAGTGGTCCTTTAAGCCTCAGCGTCGAACACAGACGCCCTGTAGTTGCCACAAATGTTGGCGAAATTGGTTATTTTGTACAAAGGTTTAATTTGGGAATCACATATGAAGCAGATAACTGGCCTGATTTAGTAATTAAAACCAACCAATTTATAAAGTATCAAATTAGCAATTCAATTCCTGAGTATGGTTTTAAAGAAGCCATGGAATACAACTCCTGGAATGCTGTGTCAGAAAGGATAATGAATATATACAAGACTTTTACAAAATTGAATAAAGATAAAAAAGCGCAATAGCTTAATAATATTGTTTTATTGGGGAAGGCAACTTCCTTACTATAAATATTGGTTCTTCTTTTGTAATTGTTGCCAATACGACGAGATTAATCAATTCAATTATAACAAAATGGAGATAGCAATAAGCAAGATCCCTTTCGTAGATTTGAAAACTCAATATCTTTCTATAAAAGATGAAATTGATAATGCAATATGGTCTGTTATTGAAAATACAGCATTTATTGGGGGTAATTTTGTTGAATCCTTTGAAAATTCATTTGCTACATTATATGGGATCAAACATTGTATTTCTGTAGCCAACGGAACAGATTCATTGTACATCATCATGAAGATGCTGGGCGTAGGGACAGGAGATGAAGTTATCACCGTAGCAAACAGTTGGATATCTTGTAGCGAAGCTATAAGCCAAACTGGAGCTAAGCCTGTTTTTGTTGATATTAACCCTGATTTCTATTCCGTAAACGAAGAGTTGATTGAGGCAGCGATTACATCGCGGACAAAAGCAATCATGCCCGTTCACCTTCAAGGACAAATGTGTGCTATTGATAAAATTCAAGAGATTTCAAACCGTCATGGTTTGTTCGTTATCGAGGACTGTGCACAATCTCATTTCTCAGAATTAAAAGGAGAAAGGGCTGGTACATTTGGTATTGCAGGATCATTCAGCTTTTATCCAGGTAAAAACCTTGGTGCTTATGGTGATGCGGGTTGTATCATTACAAATGACGACGATCTTGCCAAAAAGTGTAAAATGTATGCCCGTCATGGTGCACTAAAAAAGCACCAACACAAAATAGAAGGCATCAACAGCAGAATGGATGGCATTCAAGCTGCCGTTCTCAGCGCGAAACTTCCTTACATTTTAGAATGGTCCGAAAAGAGGATTGAAAAGGCCGATCTATATGATAATTATTTGAACAGTATCGAGACGGTGATAACACCAAAGAGAAGGCCTGAAGCCCTGCATACCTTTCATCTTTATGTAATCAGGTGCAAATCAAGGGATGATTTAGCAAAACACTTGAAATCAAAAGGCATTGAAACAGCTATACATTACCCTACCGCATTGCCTAATCTTGAAGCGTACTCATACCTTGGGCATAGCCCAAGTGATTTTCCTGTTGCCAGCAGTTACCAATCCCAAATTTTGTCCCTTCCAATATATCCAGAATTAACAGAAGAGATGATTGTGTACATCGCAGATTCAATAAAAGACTTTTACGCAAGGAAATAATGAGGAAAAACATTTGGTACATATCCAAATACGCATGTCCATTGAAGTATGGTTTTGCGTCCAGACATTTTTATTTAGCAAAGGAATTTATTAAGTTAGGATATAATACTATGGTTATTTCGTCAGATTCAAACCACTTAGCTAACTTTCCTAAATTCAAAAACACATACACCAAAGAAATAATTGATAATGTAGAAACTGTTTGGATTAGAACACGAAGATACCACGGTTCGAGTAGCATTGGAAGGATTATGAGTTGGTTTGACTTTGAATTAAAACTTTTAAGATTGAACAATAAGTCTTTGCCCTCTCCTGATATCATAATCGTTTCATCTCTTTCACTACTGACAATACTCAATGGGATCAGGTTGAAGCATAAGTATGATTGCAGATTAATATTTGAGATACGCGATATCTGGCCATTGACTATCATACAGGTT
The DNA here is from genome assembly GCA_041662065.1 of Bacteroidales bacterium. Taxonomy (GTDB): domain Bacteria; phylum Bacteroidota; class Bacteroidia; order Bacteroidales; family UBA12481; genus UBA12481. The sequence continues at coordinate 287,152 of JBAZTE010000004.1, forward strand.
GGTGGCTACAGTCGCTGGAACCCATTTGTGCTACTTTTATCTTGGATCGAGCGTCGTGGGTAAAAAAGCAGATA
>JBAZTE010000005.1:0-272557 GCA_041662065.1 Bacteroidales bacterium
TACGCAGTTGGATAACATGGTTAAGATTACCAACCTGCCGAAAACCTGTACGGTATCGATTTACTCGCTCAACGGCAACCTGATCCGTCGCTTTACGAAGGACGCTGAAGTCACCTATCTGGATTGGGATCTGAAAAACCAATATGGGATACCGATCGCCAGCGGTGCTTACATCGTTCATATCAACGCACCGGGAATCGGCGAAAGAATCGTTAAATTTTTCGGTGCCTTGAGGCCCCAGGATTTGAATTCATTGTAATGTAGAGACGTGCCACGGCACGTCTCTACACGAGATTTTGCGGAAAGTACGTTTACGCCCTCTGGCATTGGAATTAGAAAATACGGTTATGGCAAGTATTTTTTCCAGAATTGTGAGCGGGGAGATCCCCTGCTATAAGATTGCCGAGAACGAAGATTTTCTGGCATTTCTTGATATTAATCCGCTGGTTGCCGGACATACGCTGGTGATTCCGAAACGGGAAGTGGATTACATTTTTGATCTTTCAGCAGATGAGTTATCGGCTATGATGGCTTTTGTACGTCCTGTTGCATTGGCTATCGGAAAAGTGATTCCCTGTAAACGGGTAGGCATGGCAGTGATAGGTCTTGAGGTTCCGCATGCCCATATTCACCTGGTACCCATCAATGGTGTTTACGACATCGATTTCAAACGGCCGAAACTGAATTTCACAAACGAAGAGTTTTTGGAAATTGCAGGTAAAATCCGGGCAAGGATTTAACGAACCTTGTCCGGGTTTTTCCGGATATATTCTTCCCACGATTTAACTCCGGCACCACCAGTAGGCTGCCCTGATTGATAATAGTGGCATAATGCCGCCGCAATGCCGTCCGTGGCATCAAGATATTCAGGTGTTTCGGTAAATTTCAGAATATTCTGAACCATCATCGCAACCTGTTCTTTTGACGCATTTCCATTACCTGTTATGGATTGCTTTATCTTTCGCGGTGAATATTCAAAGACCGGAATACCCCGGTTAAATGCAGGGGCCAGTGCCACACCCTGGGCACGGCCGAGCTTGAGCATCGACTGGATGTTTTTGCCAAAGAACGGAGCCTCGATAGCCACTTCATCAGGAGTGAATTCAACGATGAGCGCATTGATCCGCTGGAAGATCCTGGCCAGCCGCTCAAAATGGTCCGGAATTTTTTGAAGTTTCAATACCCCCATTTCGATCAGGAATAATTGCTTGCCGGAAATTCTGATCAGGCCATATCCAAGCAAGATGGTACCCGGGTCAATGCCCAGAATTATTTTTTCCTGATTCATTTATTTTTTTTTGGTTGTGGGGAATCAGCTGCTGAAAAAGTATGCCGCCGACAATAAATACGAGCCCGGCGGGTGTGGTCCAGTAAATCTTCTCATTCAGGATGAGATGAATGAAAAACAGGGCAAGAAACGGCGAAATGAACACCAGATTGCTGATTCTTACGTTGTTTTTCGTGTTTTCAAGAGCGGTCAGCCAGCAAACAAATCCAATGGCCATCTCGGTCAAACCGACATAAACGGCTGGTAAGACCGATTGGTTCCAAACAGCCGGTTTAGATGAAATCAATAAGGCAATTCCGGAAAAAATGCTTCCAAAGAAGAAGTTCAGGGTGATTTTAATGATTTCGGGGCGGGAATCCTTGACATTAAAAATCCAGAAATAAGCCCAGATTACAGAACTGGTCAAAGCAAGAATGACGCCAACCGGTTCATTCACCGGGGTTGTGAAGAGGTTTCTCCCCTGGGCGCTGATAATGACCACTCCCAGAAAACTGATCAAAATAGCAACAAACTCGATGAGCCGGATTTTCTGATGAAGAAACGGGATTGAAAGCAGTACGAGCATGACCGGCCAGGTGTAATTGATTGGACCGGCTATCTGGGCCGGGAGTATTGAATAGGCATTCAGGAGGATCATGTAATACAGGAACGGATTAAGGAATCCACCAATGGCCGAGTGTAAAAGTTTTTTTGGAGTATTGTTAAACAATCCGTCGGTTTGCTTTCTGAAAATCAGGACAAAAAGGAGAAAAATCCAGGCTACGGTTGACGATATAAATAATAACTGAATTAAATCCATTCCCCGGAGTGCCAGCTTGAAAGCGGTTCCGGCAGTCGACCATAATAGAATTGCCGTTAAAGCAAACAGGTATATGGTTCGCTGTTTCATTCTTATTGCTTGGATTTCAATTGTTTCAACCGATCCCGGGCATTAAGGTAATAGAAGCTGGTGGTGAAATCCCGGATAAATTCTTCAAAAAGCGAGATCGCCTTCCGGGAATCCTTGACTTTGTCCTGATAAATGCAGCCGAGCTCAAAAAGTGCTTTGTGTCCCCAATACTCATAACTGTAAGCATCAACGATTTTGGTCAGGATAGCTATCCCCTGATCCAGATTATTTTTTTCCAGCAGAATGTGCGCCTTCTTATATAAACAATCATCGACAGCGGGGTCATCTGGTGATTGGCTGAGGATGGAATCCAGTGCCAGGAGGGCTTCGTCATTTTTATGTCTGAATATCAGGTAGTCGGCCGCTGCCAGTTTCAGAAGCGTTGCCTGCGTTGAATCGGTGTCCGAGATATTTTCCCTGATGAGTATGGATAATTCCAGGGCGTCGTTGGCATTTGCTTTCGAGGTACTGCCTTTAATGATATCCAGTTGTGCAAGAGCCCATTTATAATTCCCGGTAAACCAGGAGAGTTGTGCTTTCCGGAACCGTGCCGCAGATCCTTCGGGGTTGTCGGGATTTTCCATGTCAACCATACTGTAAACCATTGAGGCTTCCCAGGGGTCGCCTGAACTCAGGAGAATATCGGCTTTTTCAAGCAGGCAGTCGGTCCGGAAAAGTGGAGTCTTACCGGGGAGAGCTAACGCTTCTTCGATGGTAGCCAGACCCTTGTCGTAGTTTTCCAATTGAAAAGCCTGGATATGGGACAGCGTGATATATATCGGATCCAGGACGCTTTCCTTGCCCAGGTCGGTAATCGCTTTCCGGAAGTCTTCAGCCAGTTTTGACCACTCTGTGGTAGGGGTACCGGGTGTGTCAGTAAGCTTGTTTGAAAGGGTGAGCAGGTATTCCACCCTTGCGAGATTATAGGTCGTTCCACGGTTGATGCTGGCCGGACCCTTGCTGATCAGATAATTGTAGGCCGTTAACGCCGCGTCGGAATCGCCGGCCGAAACTGCCAGCCGGGCAATCTGAAGCACCCGGTCTGCCGGTGCCTGGTTACGGCGATCAAGCGCAATAGTTTGTTCCACGGCTTCAGCGAATTTTTTCTCTTCCGACAATACCCAGATCAGCATCTCATAAAAGGTCGGAATACCCGGCCATTGCTGGATATAGGCGTAGGTTTTGTCCCGCGTAAGTTGCAACAAGATTCGGTCAATATCGTTCATTAAAGCATTTTGAATCATGGCCTGAACGGTTAGCAGATACTTTGGGTCGGACAGGAGCAGGTTGTAATATTCCTCCAGCATCTCGGGAAAACGGCGCTCCGCATAATAAACATTTGCCAGTTCCAGCCTGAATTCATTAGGATTAGCAATGGTTTTCCGTCCGAGGAGAAAAACCATTTCAGCATATTGGTACTTGGCATAAGCGGAATATACGCTTCCCAGGTTTATGATGCCGGCAACGGTCTGGGGAAAATTCTTAAACGGCTCTTTAAAGGCGTCATCCGCCTTTTTCATATCCCCGGATACCTCATAAATGTATCCAAGTTCAATATTCAGATAGACCTCTCCGTTCTGACGTTGTGCTTTTTTCACCACTTTCAGGGCGGTATCATAATCCCGTTGCTCAATCAGACAAACAACATAATAATGAAGGTAAGTCGACACCTTATTTTCCTCATACATGCGCTGAAATAAGGGTGCCGCCTTGTCGAACATGCGTTCATTGTAATACTCCCAGGCCAACCGGGCGGTATTATCCTGTCCGATTGCCGACTGAAGTCCAATAAATAATAGAATGCCGGTAATCCAAATTTTCATTCGTATAATATTGTCAAGCAATACTCAGATTTGTCTTGTACTCATGGAGCCCTCAATGGTGTTACTTACATTTTGCGAGCCTTGGCTCGTGAGGGGTTCATAACCGAATACGGTCGAAGCCGGTATAAGGATGAAGGATCTTGGGAATTAAGATTTCGTTGCCTTGCTGGTTATTTTCGAGCAACCCGGCAACTATTCTTGGCAGTGCAAGTGCACTTCCGTTGAGTGTATGGGCCAGTTGAGTGCGTTTATCACCTTTCTCGCGGAATCTTAACTTGAGACGGTTAGCCTGGAAAGATTCAAAATTAGAGACGGATGATACTTCCAGCCAGCGGCCCTGACCGGCAGCGAATACCTCGAAGTCATAGGTCATAGCTGAAGTGAAGCTCATATCGCCCCCGCATAGCCGGATGATCCGGTAAGGAAGTTCAAGGAGGTTAACCAGCGATTCAACATACTCCACCATTTCCTCAAGACCGGCATACGAGTTATCAGGATGGCGAACCTGTACAATCTCGACTTTATCGAATTGATGCAGGCGGTTCAGGCCGCGGACATGGCTGCCCCAGGATCCGGCTTCCCTTCGGAAACAGGGGGTATAAGCCATATACCTGACGGGAAACTGATCGGCTGAGAGGATCTCATCGCGGAAGATATTCGTTACAGGAACTTCAGCAGTTGGAATGAGGTAAAGACCGTCTGCTTCAGAGCGATACATCTGCGCTTCCTTGTCCGGTAGCTGACCTGTTCCGTAAGCTGAATCTTCATTGACCATGATCGGGGGCTGAACTTCGGTAAATCCTGCTTTCAATCCCTGGTCGAGGAAAAAATTGATTAATGCGCGCTGCAAACGGGCAGCTTCCCTCTGGTAAACCGGGAATCCCGCTCCGGTGAGTTTAACTCCCAGCTCAAAGTCAATCAGTCCGGATCCGGCCAGCAAATCCCAATGAGGTTTGCGGTTACTATCGGGTTCCGGTATCATTCCCCCGGTACGGATCAACTGATTATCATCGGCTGTTCGTCCGGCAGGCACCAGTTCATGCGGGAGATTGGGCAGTTGAACGACAAGTTCCTGCAGCTGAAGTTCCATGGCATTGTGTTCCTCTTTCAGGACCCTGTTGAGCTCCTTTATTTCAAAGGTCCGGTTTTTGGCAACTTCAGCCTCCTGGCTTTTACCTTCTTTGTACAGTTGGCCGATTTGTCTGGCCAGGTTATTAAGATCCGCTAACTGTATATCGATCCGGGTCTGCAGCGCCCGGCGCTTTTCGTCGGCCGACAGGATCTGGCCAATAATCTGAGTTGCATCAAAGTTCTTGATTTTCAATCTTTCGATGATAAAATCACTTTGTTCCTGTATGAGTTTTAGGGGAAGCATGTATGGTTGATTATGAAGGTGCTAAAATAAGAAATCTCCTGAACTATACCGTTGCCGGGATAATTCAGGAGATTCCTGGTTAAGACGGGTATCGCTTATTCGTTCGGTTCCGGAAGGACAGAAACGTATGAGCGGTCGTTTTTCTTGCGCTGAAAAGTAACGGTGCCATCTTCAAGGGCAAACAAGGTGTGGTCTCTGCCAATACCTACATTCAAACCCGGGTGATGCTGTGTTCCGCGTTGACGAACCAGTATATTACCGGCTTTTGCAACCTGACCGCCGTAAATTTTTACTCCCAGTCGCTTGCTTTCTGATTCACGTCCGTTACGGGAGCTACCTGATGCTTTCTTATGTGCCATAATCCTGAGTGTTATAAATTAACCAAGAATAATGTCCTGAATTTGTATTTGGGTGAAATTCTGACGGTGTCCGTTCAGTTTCTGATAACCTTTTCTGCGTTTCTTCTTGAAAACAAGAACCTTGTCACCCCTTACATGTGTAAGAACTTTTGCTGCGATTTTCGCTCCTTTAACAACCGGATTACCGACCTTAATCTTGCCTTCGTTATCGATGAGCAATACCTTTGCAAACTCCATGTCAGTTCCTTCTTCTGCGTCCAGCCTGTGAACGTATACCTTCTGGTCTTTAACCACTTTGAACTGCTGTCCGGCTATGTCTACTATTGCGTACATTACAAATAAATAAAAATTACAGATATCATTTGGGTCTGCAAAGGTAGAAAACATATTCCTATTTTACAAAGACCTCGTGTTTATATTTATTTGATACATTTACAGAAAATCAGGAAACATGGGGAATAAGGTGAAATTGCGGGTTATGGGTCTGACTTTCAGTCAGACACAAACTGGTAGTTACGCTTTGGTTCTGGCGGAGGAATCGGGCAAAAAGAGGATTCCGATTATGATCGGAGCTTTTGAAGCCCAGGCGATCGCCCTCCATCTTGAAGAACTTAAGCCTCCGAGGCCATTAACACACGACCTGTTTTTAAACTTCTCAAGAGCCTATGATGTGGACCTCAGGGAGGTTCTGATCAATAAGCTTGAAGAAGGGATTTTTTATTCCGAATTGGTATTTGTTCATGAGGATAAAACAGTCCGCCTGGATTCGCGCACGTCGGATGCAGTAGCATTGGCCCTTCGCTTTAAATGTGCTATTTATACCACAGAGGAAATTCTCCAGAAAGCTGGGATCATCCTCGAGGAAAAAGTTGAAGAAGAGCCTGATATTGAGGAGGAGATTGCAGATGAAAGTGATTCCATGGAATCAAAATTGCTCTCTGAACTCGAAGAATTGCTGGCACAGGCCATAGCGAATGAGGATTATGAAGCCGCTTCCCAGATTCGTGACGAATTGAAGCGCCGGCAGGATATGGAAGGGTGATCCGGTTTATGAAAAGGACACGATGCCTGTTGCTGCTTTTAACCATGTTGATCTTTACCGGGAACCTGGCTGCCAGGATACCGATAGCTCATCAGTCACCGCCTGCGGATATTCAGATCGGCCATATACAAGAAATTGATACCACTCTTGCAGCCAAAACAATAGTTCCTTCAGGTCTTTCCGTTAAACCGGTAAAGGATACTCCCCATATTACGATTATCAGTCTGGTCCGTGGTCTCTTCGGCCTTGGGCTATTGATTTTCGTTGCCTGGATTTTCAGCGCTAACCGGAAGGCGATATCGTGGAGGATTGTTTTCTTTGGTCTGGGAATGCAAATATTGCTGGCACTGGGCGTTCTTCTGGTCAGGCCGGTACAAGTCATTTTTGAACTGGGGGGGAGGTTTTTTGTTACCGTTCTCGATTTTTCACGCGAAGGGTCGAACTTTCTCTTCGGATCGCTGCTGGATATGGATAAGTTCGGTTCCATTTTTGCCTTTCAGGTGTTACCCACCATCATCTTTTTCTCCGCATTAACCAGTCTGCTGTTCTATCTTGGCATCATTCAGAAGATTGTGCACGGATTGGGATGGCTTTTGACCGGCGCACTCAAGATTTCGGGTGCCGAGGGCCTGACTGTCGCAGGGAATATCTTTCTGGGCCAGTTGGAGGCTCCCCTGATGGTTAAAGGGTATCTTGATAAAATGAACCGGTCGGAAATCATGCTGGTCATGGTAGCGGGAATGGCTACTATTGCCGGTGGTGTCATGTCGGTTTATATTGGATTTTTGGGAGGCAATGATCCTGTCCAGCGACTGATGTTTGCCAAGCATTTGCTGGCTGCATCAGTCATGGCCGCCCCAGGGGCGGTGATGATCGCCAAGATCTTATATCCGCAGAGTGAGCCGGCGGAGGGTAAAATCCAATTTGAAGACCGTTCGTTTGGGGATAATATGCTGGATTCCATTGCTAAAGGAACTTATCAGGGTTTGAAAATGGCAGCAAGCGTTGCGGCCATGCTTCTGGTATTTCTGGCTTTTATTGCTATGGTAAACTTCATTTTCATCAGGATAGGAACCTGGACACATCTGAATGATTGGGTCAGCACGGTTACCGATGGCAGGTTCCGGAATTTTAATCTTCAATTCCTGCTGGGCTATCTGTTCTCACCCGTGATGTGGCTGATAGGTGTTTGTCCCCAGGATATGGCTCTTGTCGGCCAGCTTGCCGGAGAGAAACTGGTGACGAATGAATTTGTCGGATATATCAGCCTGGCATCCTTAAAAGATGCCGGCGCCTTTTTTCAGGATAAATCGGTCATTATGGCCACTTATATGTTGTGCGGATTTGCCAACTTTGCCTCCGTTGGGATGCAGATCGGGGGTATTGGATTATTGGCTCCCGGCAGGCGGAGATGGCTGTCGGAATTTGGAATGCGGGCCCTGCTTGGAGGAACCCTCGTTTCACTGCTCTCAGCTGCAATAGTTGGCATGATGATCGGATAGGTTTTAAATAATTGATTATGAAGCAATACCTTACTCTTCTCGACCACACACTGACGCATGGAGTGCAGAAGGGTGACCGTACGGGAACAGGCACGCTGAGCACTTTCGGATATCAGATGCGATTCAATCTCGAAGATGGATTTCCTTTGGTGACAACAAAAAAGCTGCACCTGAAATCCATTATTTACGAATTGTTGTGGTTCCTCAGGGGAGACACCAATACCAAATACCTCACCGACAATGGGGTCAAGATATGGAACGAATGGGCCGACGTGGAAGGCGAACTCGGACATATTTACGGTTTTCAATGGCGGTCATGGCCAGGGTATCATGGGGAAGCCATTGATCAGATCACCAACGTTATTGAATCCATCAAGAGGAATCCGGATTCCAGGCGGCATATCGTCAGTGCATGGAATGTTGCCGACCTTGGAAACATGAACCTGCCTCCATGCCATATCCTGTTTCAATTTTATGTTGCCAATGGAAAACTTTCCTGCCAGCTGTATCAGCGCAGTGCCGATATTTTCCTAGGTGTACCCTTTAATATTGCATCATACAGCCTGTTGCTGATGATGGTGGCACGGGAAACCGGGCTGCAGCCTTTTGAATTTGTTCATACTTTGGGCGACGCCCATCTGTACCTCAATCATATTGATCAGGCAAAAATACAACTCGCCAGGGAGCCCAAACCATTGCCGGTACTTCTCCTGAATCCACAAAAGGAAAAAGTCCTGGATTTCGAGTATCCTGATTTTGAACTGACGGACTACAATCCTGATCCCCATATTAAAGCAGAAATATCAGCATGACCATCACCCCGGGTAAACCCATATCCATCATCGTTGCCGTGGCAAGAAACTGGGCCATTGGAAGGAACAATCAGTTGTTATGGCATATCCCCGAGGATTTCCGGTGGTTTAAAAGGCACACGAAGGGGCATCCTGTGATTATGGGCAGGAGAACCTGGGAATCGCTGCCATTGAAACCGCTTCCCGGCCGTAAAAATATTGTGATTACCGATGTGCCGGATGATTGCTTCCCCGGAACCATTTGTGTCGGATCCATTGAGGATGCGATTATTCACATGGATGAAAGCACGGAGAATTTCATTATCGGAGGAGGATTGGTCTATCGTGAATTTCTGCCGCTGGCACAAAAGGTATACCTGACCATTGTTAATCAGGATTTTGACGCGGATGTTTGGTTTCCTGTACTTGAAAAGGAGATCTGGAAGGAAACTTACAGGGAGGAACACCTTAACGGTGAACCTGGCTATACCTTTTTGATTTTTGAGCGAATCTCTTAACCTGCCTTCAGCCGGTTGGCCGTAATCTTGGAAATCTTCTCCTCTGCCAGATTTTTCGTGATCCGGATACTGGGCAGCTTAGTCGACGGGTTTTCAAACATCACGTCGATCATGATTGATTCGCATATGGAACGTAATCCTCTGGCTCCCAGCTTAAAATCGATCGCAAGCGAAACGATGTAATCGAGGACATCCGGGTCAAAAGTGAGTTTAACATGATCCATCTCAAACAGTTTGTGATATTGCTTGATGATGGAATTCTTCGGTTCGGTCAGGATCTGGCGGAGGGCATCCCGGTCGAGTGGATTCAGGTGGGCTATGACCGGAAGGCGTCCAACAATTTCAGGGATCATCCCAAACGATTTAAGATCCTGCGGTGCAACGTATTGAATCAGGTTGTTGCGGTCGATCTCATCTGCTTTCTTCTGTGCCCCGTATCCGATGACCTTGGTGTTTAATCGCTGGGCAATTTTCCGTTCAATACCGTCAAACGCACCACCGGCAATAAAAAGAATATTTTTGGTGTCAACCGGGATCATTTTCTGCTCCGGGTGCTTGCGACCGCCCTGGGGAGGAACATTTACAATCGAACCTTCGAGCAGTTTCAGCAGTCCCTGCTGAACCCCTTCGCCCGATACGTCCCTGGTGATGGATGGGTTGTCGCTTTTGCGGGCGATTTTATCAATTTCATCTATAAACACAATCCCCCGCTCAGCAGCCTTGACATCATAGTCGGCCGCCTGCAGGAGGCGTGTAAGGAGGCTTTCGATGTCTTCCCCGACATACCCTGCTTCGGTCAGGACAGTAGCATCAACAATGGTGAACGGAACATGAAGCATTTTAGCTATTGTTTTGGCTAATAATGTTTTACCTGTTCCAGTCTCTCCAACCAGGATAATATTCGACTTTTCTATTTCAACCTCATTGCGGGTATCATGCTGGCCTAATCTTTTGTAATGATTATAGACAGCCACTGAAAGAACTTTTTTAGCATCTTCCTGACCAATAACATATTGATCCAGGAATTGCTTGATCTGAACCGGAGTTTTCACTTCGATGGTCCCCAGGTCGAATGGTTTTTGGGCAGGTTTGAGTTCTTCCTTAATAATAGTGTAAGCCTGCTCAATGCACGAGTCGCAAATATGTCCCGAAACGCCGGCTATGAGAAGGTTTACATCATCTTTTGACCTTCCGCAGAAGGAGCAGCTGTCCGTTTTTCCTGAGGTTGATTTTGCCACAGATTATTTTTTAGGGGTACGAACCATTACTTCATCGATCATACCATATTCCTTTGCCTCTTCAGCAGTCATCCAGAAATTCCGGTCGGAATCTTTTTCGATTTTCTTGTAAGGATTTCCGGTATGGAAAGCCAGAATCTCGTAAAGTTCTTTTTTAAGTTTCTGAAGCTCACGGACCTGAATCTCAATATCCGAGGCTTGTCCCTGTGCACCACCAAGTGGCTGGTGAATCATGATCCGGGAATGCTTGAGTGCGGAGCGTTTTCCCTTGGCACCGCCGGCAAGGAGTACGGCACCCATGGAAGCGGCCATCCCGGTGCAGATGGTGATGATATCGGGGTTGATATATTGCATGGTATCATAAATACCCAGGCCTGAATGAACCATCCCGCCGGGAGTATTAAAATAAATGATGATATCCTTTTTCGGATCGGCCGATTCCAGGAACAGAAGCTGTCCCTGAATGATGTTGGCTACATCATCATCAATCGGTGTTCCCAGAAAGATGATCCGGTCCATCATCAGGCGGGAGAAAACATCCATCTGAGCCACGTTCAGCTGACGCTCCTCGATGATGGTAGGGGATACGTAATAATTATATAAGGACTGGTATTGCTCCAGGTTAAGACTGCTTATGCCGAGGTGGCCAACGGCAAACTTCCTAAATTCATCTTTTGTTTTCATCCATCAGTTTATTAAATTCATCCAGACTAACGTATTGTTCTTCAAGGCCGAATAAGTCTTTGACATATCCGATGACCTTATTTTCAAGAATAACATCCGCAATCCTGTTTTTTTCTTCTTCATTTTTCAATAAAACATCAGCAAGCCGGAAAAGTTGATCCGCCGGTGCATCATAAATTCCATACTGAAAATAACGGGATTGTGCGGCCCAGATTGCCTGTTCGCGAATTTCTTCCTCCGTGGCCTCCAGTTTTTGTTCCCCGATGATGGTGTTCTTGATCATCCTCCATTTCAGGTCGGTCACGAACGACGGAAAATCTTTTTCGAGCTGTTCGCGCGTCAGGCTTCCATCTTTGGAAGAGATGAGCATCCATCTTTTCAGGAATTCCTCCGGCAGCGGCACCTCGGTGCCGGTCATCAGTTTTTCCCTGGCATCGATATGGAATTTATAATCGCTTTGTCGCGCCAGCTGGCGTTGCAGATCCTCCTCAATCCTTTCGCGGAAAGCTTCAACCGAGTCTAAAGTGCCTTCACCAAAAGCTTTATCAAACAGTTCCTGGTTGATTTCGGCCGGGGTAAAACGGGAGACTTCATGTATGGTGAATTCGAAATCCGTATTAATATCAGCCAGATCCTCCTTGCTGAGTTTTAAAAGGCTGGCACGGTCGGTTTCATTTGGAAAAGCGATGTTGGGATTGAAAACCAGTTTATCGCCGACTTTCGAAGTCAGGAATTGGTTTTTAATGGTTTCGTCAGCAATGGTTTTGATATAGATCAGTGCACCATGCGCATGAACAGGATGGTGGTGATCATGATCGTGGTCGTGTTCATGTTCGTCGTTGTGGGTATGTTCATGGCCGGCATCTCCCAGTTCGCATAAATCACCGGTTACAACATCATCCATTGAGATGCTGTCAGTAGGCTGCAGTGAACCAAAACGGCGGGCATAGTCTTCCACCTGCTGATCGACCATTTCGGGGGTGATGGTGATATGGTAATCGTCGATCTTAACATCCTTGCTGATATTCAATTGGATATCAGGACCCATGGCGATATCGAAATGAAATTCAAAGGTATCTTGTGAATCCCAGTTTATCTCGGGACTGTTTGCATTCGGCAGGGGTTCCCCTAAAACTTTTAACTTGTTTTCATGAATATAGTTGTTCAGCGTGTCAGACAGCAAGCGCTGGATTTCGTCGGCCTGTATGCTTTTCCCATACATTTTTTTAACCAGGGACGGGGGAACCTTGCCTGGTCTGAATCCATCAAAACGGGCTTTTTTACGGTATTCTAACAGTGCGGCATCAACTTTTGGCTGATAATCAGTGGGTTCAATTCCAATGCGGATAACGGCATTCAGATCATCGATATTCTCTCTGCTAATATTCATAGTTAAAATGTAACTGAACGATAAGTAAAAATGGTTGTGCGGATGGGGGGACTCGAACCCTCACGCCTTTCGGCACCAGATCCTAAGTCTGGCTCGTCTACCAATTTCGACACACCCGCAAAAGTGGGGCAAAGATAGTGTTTTTTTAAAAATTGACAGATACATTATTGATCATAAAACCTACCGGCGCAGTTCAAAGTTTTGTCCGAGGTAAACTTTTCTTACTTGTTCATCCTGAGATAGTTCTTCGGCAGTTCCGGATTTCAGGATGCTGCCTTCGAACAACAGGTAGGCCCGGTCGGTGATGGAAAGGGTTTCATGGACATTATGGTCGGTGATGATTACCCCGATATTTTTCTTTTTCAATTGCGAAACGATAGTCTGAATATCCTCTACAGCGATCGGGTCGACCCCGGCGAAAGGCTCATCGAGTAAAATGAACAAGGGTTTCAAAGCCAGAGCCCTGGCGATCTCTGTTCGCCTTCTCTCCCCGCCGCTCAGCTGGATTCCCTTATTACGGCGAAGCTTATCCAATCCGAATTCAAGGATCAGGCCTTCGGCGCGCTCAACCTGTTCTGCCTTCGGGATCTTGGTCATCTCCAGTACGGAATAGATATTATCCTCCACGGTCATATTCCTGAAGATGGAGGGTTCCTGGGCCAGGTAACCGATCCCGCTTCGTGCGCGCTTATACACCGGTTCGTAGGTAATATCCTGGTCATCCAGAAAAATCCTGCCGCTATTAGGCCGGATGAGCCCGACAATCATGTAGAAAGTGGTGGTTTTACCGGCGCCGTTCGGACCGAGCAATCCAACAATCTCGCCTTGTTCAACTTCAACCGAAACCTGATTGACAACGGTTCGCTGGCGATATTTTTTTACCAGTTCTTGGGTAAATAGTTTCATGGATTCTTAGCAGCTAACTGGACAAATGTCCCATGGATTTATATGATGCCTTCTCTCAGTATGTCATGAATATGAATTACACCCAGATATTCACCATCCTTTACCACCAGCAACTGGGTAATGCTTTGGGTACGCATGGTTTCCAGGGCATGCACGGCAAGTTCGTCAGGCGAGATGAGTTTTGGGCTGCCCGACATGATGTCCGCGGCAGTCAGGGATCTTAAATCTTCATGTTTTTCCATCATTCTGCGTAAATCGCCATCCGTAACAATACCGGTGATCTTACCATCAGTTCCCGTTACTGCAGTGGCACCCAGCCTTTTTGAAGAGATTTCCATGATTACCTTGCGGACCGGGTCAGTCAAAAGGACCTGCGGCCGTGCATTATTTTGATAAAGATCAGAAACGGTGACACTCAGACGCTTACCCAGGAGACCACCGGGATGCAGCCTGGCAAAATCGGAACTGGAGAAATCGTTGAGTTTAAGCAGTACCATAGCCAGGGCATCTCCCATGGCCAGTTGAACGGTGGTGCTGGTGGTCGGTGCGAGGTTGATCGGACAGGCCTCTCGTTGGATGGGTATGCGGACGGTAATTTCAGATTGACTTTCAAGGTAGGATCCGGCATCTGAAACCATAGCCAGAATGGGATTGCCCAAAGCCCGGATCAGGGGGACCAGGGTTTTTATCTCACTGGTATTACCTGATTTTGAGATGATCAGGACAAGGTCGGATGCACCGATCACACCAAGATCACCATGCAGGGCATCAGTCGCATGCATAAAAACCGAAGGGGTTCCGATGGAGTTCAGCGTGGCACAGATTTTTTGAGCGATATGTCCGCTTTTCCCCACACCGGTTAAAATCAGCCGGCCTTTTGATGCACGGATTCTCAGGGCCATTGTTGGAAATGAATCGCCCAATTGTTCCGAAATATCAATAATTGCCTGACCTTCAATCATGAGGGTTTCCCTGGCAATGGATAATATTTCTGAGGTGGCAATCATCATTACTTTTATGCGTTTAAGATTTGGATATTAAAATTTAGTAAATTTAATCTACAAAAGTAGTAATAAGAAAATTCACCGGGGTGATCATCTTTGGCAACCGGTTTCTGTACCATATAACGTAGATTTGAGCTAATTATTTACATAATGACAGCAGATACTGAGAGGTTACACCAGATATTAAAAGCTCATTTTGGTTTTGATACATTTAAGGATAATCAGGAAGGGGTGATGCGGAATGTGCTCAGCGGAAAGGATTCCTTTGTGCTGATGCCCACAGGAGGAGGAAAGTCATTATGCTACCAGCTTCCGGCCATGGTGATGACCGGTACCGCGATTGTGATTTCACCATTGATTGCTTTGATGAAAAATCAGGTGGATGCCATGCGGGCTTTCAGCATGGAAGACGGAATCGCTCATTTTTTGAATTCCTCACTGACTAAGGTTCAAATAGCCCGGGTACTGGAAGATGTAAAATCGCACAAAACAAAGTTGTTGTATGTAGCACCGGAATCCCTTAATAAACTTGATTATACCGAATTCCTTGCCGGGGAGACCATTTCTTTCTATGCCATTGACGAAGCCCACTGCATTTCTGAATGGGGACATGATTTCAGGCCGGAGTACAGGCGGATCCGACCTATCATTGAGCAGATCGGGCGTGCTCCCATCATGGCTCTTACCGCCACCGCCACCCCGAAAGTGCAGAACGACATCCAAAAAAACCTGGGAATTCTCGACGCCGATGTTTTCAAGTCGTCCTTTAACCGTGCCAATCTCTATTATGAAATCCGGCAAAAGGTGGAACCGGAGAAGCAGATCATTAAGTTCATCAAGGAAAACGCCGGAAAATCAGGGATTATCTATTGTCTCAGCCGCAAGCAGGTGGAAGATCTTTCTGAAACCCTGGTTGTTAACGGCATCAAGGCGCTGCCTTATCATGCAGGCCTCGACGGTACCACCAGGGCTGGAAACCAGGATAAATTCCTGATGGAAGAAGTTGAAGTGATTGTTGCCACTATAGCCTTTGGCATGGGGATCGATAAACCGGATGTGAGATATGTGATTCATTATGATATTCCCAAGAGCCTGGAAGGTTATTACCAGGAAACAGGCAGGGCCGGCCGGGACGGAGGGGAAGGGAATTGCATTACTTTTTACAGTTACAAGGATATTCAGAAATTGGAAAAGTTCATGCAGGGCAAACCGGTTGCCGAACAGGAAATCGGACGGCAGCTTTTGCATGAAACATCCTCATATGCTGAATCTTCCATCTGCCGGAGACGGCAACTTCTGCACTATTTCGGCGAAGAGTATCATCACGATAATTGCGAAAATTGCGATAACTGCCTGAATCCTAAAACACAAATCGAGGGAAGGGATTATGTTGCACTAGCCCTGGATGCTGTTTTGGAAGTACGTGAAAAATTTAAGCCTGAGCATGTGGCAAAAGTGTTAACCGGTCAGGTGAATTCAGCCATCCGTACGTATAAACATCATCATCTGGAGATTTTCGGCCAGGGAAAGGATAAGGACGAGCGGTTCTGGATTGCCGTATTAAGGCAGGCACTGATTGCCCAAATGCTTGAAAAAGATATTGATAACTATGGAACGCTGAGGATTACCGATGCGGGTAGGGAATTTCTGGATAATCCTGAATCTTTTATGTTGACAGAGGACCAGAGCTACGATGAATCAGACGAACAGAAAGCGCCCCGGGGAGGCGGATCAGGGGCTGTCGATCCTGAATTGTTCAGTTTGCTGAAAGACCTCAGGAAAGCTACAGCCAAAAAGCATAATCTGCCACCGTTTGTTATTTTTCAGGATCCTTCGCTGGAGGATATGGCTGTTTACTATCCGATCAGGGTGGAGGAGCTTGCCAATATGACGGGAGTGGGACTGGGCAAGGCACAGCGGTATGGTAAGGAATTTGTTGATCTCATCCGCAAGTTCGTTGAGGAGAAGGAAATATTAAGGCCGCAGGACCTGGTCGTACGTTCCATTGTCAATAAATCCAGTCTGAAAGTTTCTGTCATTCAGAGTATTGACCGGAAGGTTCCACTGGATGTGATTGCCGAATCCAAGGGATTGGAGATGAATGAACTGCTCAAAGAGATTGAATCGATAGTAAACAGTGGCACCAAGCTCAACATTGACTATTTCATCAATGAGACGATGGATGAGGAGCATCAGGATACCATTTATACTTATTTCAAAGAAGAAGCTCAATCAGAATCAGTTGAAGATGCCCTTCTCGAACTTGGGGAAAACGAGTATACTGAGGAGGATATCAGACTGATCAGGATCAAGTTCATCTCGGAAATGGGTAACTAAACCTGCAAATATTTTCATATGATTATTTTAGAAACCGACAGCCTGGATAAGTCCTATGGACCTGTTCATGCGGTCAATCATCTGAACCTGAAGGTTGAATCAGGTCAGGTTTACGGCATCCTCGGTCCCAATGGAAGTGGAAAAACCACCACCCTCTCCATGCTGATGGGTATCGTCAGGCCTGACGGCGGAATGTACCGGTGGTTTGGTGATCAGTCAGGTCCTGCGGCCAATAAGCGCATCGGGGCCTTGATTGAGACTCCCAATTTTTATCCTTACCTCAATTTGGTTCAAAACCTAAGGATTGTATGCCGGATAAAAGGTGTCGACGAAAAGGATATCCAGCGTGTTCTCCGGTTGGTTAACCTTCATGAGCGGAGCCAATCGAAATTTCAAACCTTATCGCTGGGAATGAAGCAGCGTCTTGCCCTGGGGAGCCTCCTGCTGGGCGATCCCGATGTACTGGTTCTGGATGAGGTGACCAATGGGCTTGATCCCGAAGGGATTGCCGAGGTACGGACCCTTATCCGGCAGGTCGCATCCACTGGAAAAACAATCATCCTGGCCAGTCATATCCTCGATGAGGTGGAAAAAGTTTGTACCCATGTGATTGTCTTGAAATTGGGAAGCAAACTGGCTGAAGGAGAGGTGGATAATCTTATAAAAGGTAAGGAAATTGTAGTCCTTTCAAGCGATGATCCTGATCAGCTTGGACAGGCCTTGACAGGCTCTTCTCGGGTAGAGTCTTTTTCCCGTGAGGGTGAGGAATACAAAGTGATAATAAAGGAAGGAACCAGACCGGGTGACCTGAGTAAGGAACTCATGGACAAGGGCATTGTCCTGACACGGCTCGAATCCCGAAAAAACAGGCTGGAGGATCAGTTCCTCGAATTGGTTAAACAAGATAACACCCCGAAGCCATGATGAAACTTTTACGTATCGAATCGGGGAAGGTTCTTCCTTACCGGGTATTCCAGATACTGGCTATCTTATATGCCGGTGCATTTCTGTTATCAGCAGGAGCTCTCCCCCTGATCAAGCTTGGCACAGCCATGGTTAATAGTAAGGATATCCTGAACCTTAAATCGTTATATTACTTTCCACAAATCTGGGATACGTTCGCCTATTTTGCCGCCAAGTCCAATATTTTCCTGGCCATCATTGTCATTTTCCTGATCGGTAATGAATATTCCTACAACACCTTTCGTCAGCATGTCGTCAACGGGCTTTCAAGGCAGGAACTGCTCAACGGCAAGATGCTGGTCATTTTTGGAATAGCCTTGGCCAATACCCTGATGGTTCTGGTTTTCGGCATCATTTTCGGAATTATATATTCCTCAGGATATACTTTCCAGGATGTCTATTCACATGTATACATGCTGGGGATTTATTTTATCCAGGCTGTCAGCCACATGATTGCTGCCATGATGATCGCGGTTTGGCTTCGGAACAAGACTCTGGCCATTGTGGTACTTATTGTATATCAATATATTCTGGAACCAATCATCCGTTTGTTGGTAAATAAGTTCGTCCTGGCCAAACTTGGATTATTCTTTCCCATGCGTGTCATTGTGCGCCTGACCCCAATGCCGGATATCGCGATCACCGAATTGTTTAAGGCTAACACCAGTTTCAAGGAAATGGCCCTGACCCTGCCGCTGTGGGCCAACCTCTTGCTCGCCCTCGGATATAGTATGATTTTTTACCTGATCACAAGGGCGATACTGGTGCGGAGGAATTTGTAGGACATTGAGACGATGAGACTTTGAGACGTAGAGAAAGTTAAGAGGGGTTAAGAGAGGTTAAGAGAGGTTAAGAGAGGTTAAGAGAGGTTAAGAGGTTATAGGTTAAGATAAGAGGTTAGAGGTTATTTAAAAATAATATTCTGGTAGGATTACGGGGTCCCCGCCCGGCGAAATCCTGCTGGCGTGACACGGTCCCCGCTGCGGAGATTCTACTAGTGCGACAGGGTCCCCGCCTGGCGAAATCCTGCTGGCGTGACGGGGTCCCCGCCTTCGGGGGGATGACACTGCTGCCGATCATAACCCGAACCATCTTACCTCTCTTAACCTCTCTTAACCCCTCTTAACCACTCTTAACCACTCTTAACCTCTCTTAACCTCTCCTCCACCTCACCCTCCTGCTTTGCGATAGTATGCCTGCAACGGTTACATAAACCGGGTATAGAAGCTGGGCGGGAATCAGCCAGATGATCAGATTTGCGCAGTCGAAAAACTTCATGGCGGCAATCAGGATCGGAAAATCAGTGATGATCTTAATTAATAGAAGTATAGCGAAGAAATAGATTGGAACCATTCCAAACAGAGCCAGGATGAAGGATGCCAGGATCTCAAGATTGGCCATAAAAACCAGCAAAGTGGTGAGGATCATAAAAGCATCCTTGTATCCGCTGGCTTTGGATGCCCATCTTTCACGCTGGCGCAGGAATCCGGAAAGCGACCCTGCTGGCTTTGATCGGACGATTGCATCCGGATTCAGCACATAGCGGATTTTTTTACCGGATAGCTTCTTCATTGCCTGAAGGAGAAATACGTCATCACCCGATACAAAACGGTCATCAAGATCATGGACAATGGAACGGTAATCGGTTGCCCTGACACCGATGTTCGGCCCCTGGGCCATTACCGGCCGGCCAATGCCGGCAGCCCCGATAGAGGAGGCCACAAGACTCAGATATTCAAGTTTTTGTATCTTTTCAAAGGGGGAGAGGGCCGGATCAATCACCACAGGTCCTAAAATCAGGTCGCTGCCAGTATCGTTAAAAAACTTTGCCATGGTCAGGACCCAGCGCTCTGGCGGACGGCTGTCGGCATCGGTGAGAAGGATAAGTTCGCCGGTGGCCAGTTTCATTCCTGCTTTTAGAGCAGCTTTTTTACCTTCGGCCCTGTCCAGCAGGTTGATAAAATGCATATTGGCATATCGACGGGTCAGCTCTTCAAGAATTTCAACCGTTGCATCCGTTGAATGATCATTGATCCAGATAATCTCCAAAATTTCCTTTGGGTATAGCTGGCTGTTGAGCAGGACAGCGAGTTGGCGGATGTTTCCAACTTCATTTCTGCACGGGATGAGAATACTGATGCGCGTGACCGGGATTTTCCGGCCGGGGTGGTAGCGTTTGGTACGCAGCCAGCCTGTGAAGAAGCCAAGAACCAGTATGGAGTAAATCAGCAGAATGACAAGAGCCTGAATGACAAGTGGGAGCGACATACCATATGGGTTACTTGTTGGCCACGATGTTTCCGGTGGGTTCAACCGTTTCAAGATGTATCTTCCTCAGCAAAACCAGCCCTATCACGGCCGGGATCATAATATTGATCATCCAGATGAGGAATGTGGTAAAAACAATGGCCGGTATGTCTGACGTATATGGCCCGAGGATCAGGATTGACACCGAACCTCTCACCCCCAGATCGCCGACCGTAGGTACCGGAACAAAATGAAGGATCAGCTGAATCAGGGCAACGGCGGAAAGGCCCGTAAAGGGAGGTATATGTATCCCGAAGAAGTGCAGGATGAGGTAAAACTGAGTGATGTAAGTCAGGAATTTAATGGTCGAGAACAGGAGTAAAAAGGATTTGTCGGCGCCGGAAACACCCTGAAGGGCATTCAGGAAGGAGTGAAATACCTTGAGCCATCTGAACCGTTGAAAGTAACCTGAAAGGCGGTCGATGCTGAAAAAGAGGATGACAAGAATGAGTCCGGCCGTAATAGAAACCGCCAGGGTCAGCATCCAGGAATCGTGCTGATAGGATAACAGATAATCATTTGAGGGGAGGTAGGTGGCTGCACCAATAAGCCCAAGGGTGATAGTCACGACCATCTGGGCGAGGATGCAAAGAAAGGTGTGGCCGGTACCCGCAAGCCGGTTGCCGGGCTTGAGAATCAGTCCCCTCGTGATAATATCACCAATGCGGTTTGGAGTGGTTATAGCCATGGTAAGGCTTGATAAAACGCCTGCCATCGCTTTGAGGTAGGACACCGGCTCGAGCCGGTTAACCAGCCGCTGCCATTTGATCGCTTCAGAGGAAAAATTCACGAAAATCAATAATACGGCTGCCGCAAGGTAGAAAAGCCGGTTGCCCCGAAAAGCTTCTGAAAACCGCTGTCCGGCCTGGTCCCAATGTTCGAATGTAGCCAGCCGGTAAACTAGGTAAGCTAAGGCAATAACAGCCAATAAAACTTTTATTATGTTTCCCTGTATCTTACTGATTTTCAAAATAGCTAGTTTTGTGGTCTGTTTTAAGGAAGGTAAATATAAAAATATTATCAATATCCGGAGCGCTTGTCATCCCCGCGAAGGCGGGCCGCCCGTCACGCCAGCAGGATTTCATATTACCAAATTCATGTCAAAACGCGTCAGACCAAAAAAATACCTCGGCCAGCATTTCCTTACCGATATTCCGACCGCCCACCGGATAGCAGATGGACTCGGGGCCCAGGATGGAGGCCTGGTGCTGGAGGTAGGTCCGGGAATGGGCGTTTTAACAGGGCGGTTGTTGGAACGCTTCGGGGAAAGACTTTGGGTAGTGGAAATTGATACTGAGTCGGTTGAGTATTTGACGGAAAAGTTCCCAACCCTGATTCCCCGAATCCTGTCGGAAGATTTTTTAAAACTTGATCTCGCAAAATTCACGGAGGGTCCGATATCAGTGATCGGGAATTTTCCCTATAACATCTCATCACAGATCCTGTTTCATTTGCTGGATTACCGGGAAAAGGTGATGGAGATCACAGGAATGTTCCAGCGGGAGGTGGCCCAGCGGCTTACTGCCGGTCCTGGCGGCAAGGAGTACGGGATCCTCAGCGTCCTGATGGGTGCATTCTACCATTCTGAATATTTGTATAGTGTTCCTCCGGATGTTTTCATGCCACCGCCAAAAGTTACTTCAGCGGTCATTCGCTTTGTGCGGAAAGCTGATATTTCTTTACCGGCTTCACCGGTCACTTTTAAAATGGTGGTGAAGATGGCCTTTAATCAAAGACGCAAAACGCTGCGCAATGCGCTGTCGGCCATCTGGTCCGACGACCTGGAATCGACCGGCTACGGGAGTTTGAGGGCGGAGCAGCTTAGTGTGGAGCAATTTTTGGAACTGGCCGTTAAGGAAGATCAGAGGAAGGTCAGCGGTCAATCGTAGGTAAATGAGCGGTTGCTCCCAGAGGCCGGCATGGTACCGAAGCCGGTCCCCGCCTTCGCGGGGATGACACTGCTATCGATGTTGCTTCCGTCCCCCGATCTTTCTTCCGTCCCCCGATCTTTTCTTTCGCTTCACGCCTCACGCTTCACGCTTCCTACACCGTCGCAATCGCCACCACCGGGCTGAGTCTCGATGCCCGCCAGGCCGGTGCAAATCCGGCAATGATACCAATGATGGCAGAAATGGTGAGGCCAATGGCGATATTATTCAAACCGAGCACGATCTTGAAATCCATCATGGAATTAGCGACGAGGGTACCTAAAAATATCAGGACCAGTCCGAACATTCCCCCCATCAGCGACAGGGCGACCGCTTCAAAAAGAAATTCAAAAAGGATGAAAATATTGCGTGCGCCAATAGCCTTTTGAATGCCGATAATCCGGGTTCGTTCGCGCACCGAGACAAACATAATGTTAGCAATACCGAATCCGCCCACCAGGATTGCAAAACCTCCGATGATAAACCCGGCAATATTCAGGGTAACCAGCAACTGGTCGAAGGCATTGGAGATCATCGACATAGTGTTCAGGGCAAAATCGTCCTCCTGCATAGGTTTCAATTTCCTTATCGATCGCATGATTCCGGTTAATTCGTCGACCATCTCATCGATCGGAACGCCGGGTTTTGCTTTAACCATCAAGGTGGGACGAGCATTCGAACTGCGGATATTGATCAGAGTCCGTGCATAATTGAGCGGGATAATCGCAATTTCGTCATGACTTCCCGCATTGATTCCTTCTCCTTCTTTTTTGAAAATACCCACCACAGTGACCTTAGCCGATGCAATCTCGAATGATTTGCCAACCGGACTTTCCCCCGGGAACAGGTCATCGGCAATTTTCCGGCCGATCACGGCGACATTTTTACCGCTGCGGAACTCCGAAAGTGAAATGAACCGCCCTTCATCAACCTCGAAAGAGCGTATTTTTTCATATTCGTCTGAAACGGAAAGAATGGTTCTGTCGGTGATCGAATTGTTCTTATAACTCAGCGTCCTTTGCCCCTGGATGGTGAATGCAGCGGATTCAATAGTCGTTGCGCGCCCTGTAATTTCGGCCATCTCGCGCAATTCCGGTTCAGGCCGCTGTAAATATTTCCACCATTGAAAGCCGGGGCCGAACATGATAGGCCATTTCTGGATATAGACAACGTTATCTCCTAATTCCGATATATTCTTCTTAATCGTCCGTCCAAGGGAATCCACTACCGTAAATACCGAAACTATGGCAAAGATCCCGATGGTGATGCCGAGGAGGGACAGTATGGTGCGGAGTTTATTGGAAACCAGGGAGTGAACTGCGAAAGCGACACTTTCGCGAATGATTCTGACCCAGATTACTACCGCTTTGATTCCGTGCTTCATAAAAAGCAAAAATAGTGTTTTTTTTAGGCATTGGAGCCGGAAGGTGAGTGTTTAATGAACCTAATTTTAGTAAATTTGCCGAATTAAAATTTATCAGGGTGGATAAGGAAAAGCAAATAAGAAGTGCGCTCATTTCTGTTTACCATAAAGATCATCTGGACGGGA
This sequence comes from Bacteroidales bacterium, assembly GCA_041662065.1. Taxonomy (GTDB): domain Bacteria; phylum Bacteroidota; class Bacteroidia; order Bacteroidales; family UBA12481; genus UBA12481. The sequence goes on from JBAZTE010000005.1 coordinate 23,894, forward strand.
TTGTCAGAAAGTTGCATCAGTTGGGTGTTTCGCTGATCAGTACCGGTGGTACCGCAGATTTTATTGAATCATTGGATGTTCCGGTTAAAAGGGTTGAAACTCTGACTGGTTATCCAAGCATTCTCGGAGGCAGGGTTAAAACATTGCATCCCAAGATTTTCGGTGGGATATTGGCACGCCGGAACCATGTATCTGACAGCAAGAGTTTGGAATCGTGGGATATTCCTGAAATTGACCTGGTGATTGTTGATCTTTATCCTTTCGAGCAAACCGTGGCTTCCGGAGCCGAACTGCCTGAGATTATTGAAAAAATTGATATCGGCGGGATTTCCCTGATACGCGCGGCAGCGAAAAATTATGACGATGTTGTGATTATCCCATCCAGAGAATACTATTCCACACTGACGAATCTGCTTGAGGAAAAAAAAGGGATGTCATCACTGGCTGACCGGTATGAGTTAGCCTCAGCAGCCTTCGATGTTTCCAGCGGCTACGATACGGCCATCAGTAATTTCCTCGGCGGTGAAAAACAAGTGAATTTCAGGAAGGCAGCCAGTCCCGGGAAATCCCTTCGCTATGGTGAGAATCCTCATCAAAAAGGGATATTCTATGGCGACCTCGATAGTTTATTTGAACAAATCCACGGTAAGGAGATATCTTATAACAACCTGCTGGATATAGATGCGGCGGTCAACCTGATCGATGAGTTCGGGGAAACCTCGTTTGCCATTCTGAAGCATAATAATGCCTGTGGAATTGCCTCCGCTGAAACACTTACTGACGCCTGGAAAAAAGCGCTGGCTGCAGATCCGGTTTCGGCGTTCGGGGGGATCCTGATCACCAACCGGCCGGTTACCGGAGAGGCTGCCGAAGAAATCAACCCGTTGTTTTTTGAAATCATCATTGCCCCGGGGTATGATGCCAAGGCACTCGAAATTCTTAAGCAGAAAAAGAACCGGATTATCCTGATCCGGAAACCGGGACCAACGAACAGCAAGGTTCAATTCAGGAGCCTGCTCAACGGAGTGCTGGTGCAGGACAGGGACCTGAACCGGGAATCGGCTTCCGACCTGAAACTGGTTACTCAAACCCATCCTACAGAGACGGAGACCGAAGATTTGCTTTTTGCAAATATCCTCGTCAAGCATACCAAATCGAATGCCATTGTTCTGGTCAGGAATAAACAGCTTCTTGCCAGCGGCACCGGCCAGACGTCACGCGTGGATGCCCTCAGGCAGGCGATAGCCAAGGCAAATAGCTTTGGTTTTGATCTGACTGGTGCGGTGATGGCCTCCGATGCTTTCTTTCCTTTTGCCGACAGTGTGGAGATCGCACATCAGGCTGGGGTACATTCTGTGATTCAACCAGGAGGTTCCGTGAGAGATCAGGATACCATCGACTATTGCAATACACACGGTTTATCCATGGTATTTACCGGAATCCGTCATTTCAAACACTAAAAAAAGGGAGACAAAATATGGGTCTTTTTTCCTTCTTAACTCAGGAAATCGCTATGGACCTGGGAACGGCCAATACGATTATTATACACAATGACAAGATTGTTGTGGATGAGCCTTCAATCGTGGCGATCGATGTTCAGACAGGTAAATTGTTTGCACTTGGCGATAAAGCCCGGCAGATGTATGGAAAAACTCATGACAATATTAAGGTAATCAGGCCTTTGCGTGATGGGGTCATCGCAGATTTCAATGCTGCTGAGCTCATGATCAGGGGGATGATAAAAATGATCCCTGCTAAATCCAAGTTCGGGGCACAATCCATGCGTATGGTGGTCGGTATCCCTTCGGGTAGTACCGAGGTTGAGATCCGTGCCGTCAGGGACTCATCGGAGCATGCCGGCGGCCGCGAGGTGTACATGATATATGAGCCAATGGCTGCTGCACTGGGGATCGGTCTCGATGTTCTTGCACCGGAAGGAAATATGGTGGTGGATATCGGAGGTGGTACCACAGAGATCGCCGTTATTGCCCTGGGAGGTATTGTTTGCAATGAATCCATGCGTATTGCCGGTGATGAATTCACTTTGGATATTCAGGCTTATATGCGCCATCAGCACAATATCAAGATCGGTGAAAAAACTGCGGAAGATATTAAAATGAATGTTGGAGCCGCCCTTCCTTTGCTGGTTAACCCACCGCAGGATTATATTGTCCGTGGACCGAATCAGATGACCGCCCTGCCGATCGAAATTCCAGTATCATACAGCGAACTGGCCCATGCACTGGACAAGTCACTTTCAAAGGTAGAAACGGCTGTCCTGAGTGTACTGGAACGTACTCCGCCTGAATTATACGCGGATATTGTCAATAACGGGATTTACCTCGCAGGCGGGGGCGCCTTGCTGAAAGGACTCGACAAGCGTTTATCCGATAAGATGAATATTCCATTCCATGTGGCTGATGATCCTTTACACTGTGTGGCACGTGGCACAGGTATGGCACTGAAAAACATACATCGCTTCCCGTTCCTGATGAGATAGCAGGATGAACAATGCAGAATCTCCTCCGACTCATAATCCGGTTTAGTTTCCAGATTATTTTCGTAATACTGGAGATCATCGCGCTTACGCTGGTTTTTCAGCGAAATCCCCTGCCGCATGCAAGGTTTTTCCAGTTGACGCAGGATGTCAATGGGTTTTTTTATACCCAAACCAACCATTTTATGCGGTTTTTTCACTTGACCGATGAGAATGCCATCCTGATAAACGAAAATGCACGCCTTAGAAACCAACTGGCAGCCAGACCCTTTAATTCTTCCGGCGGAGTGGCCGATTCCACGCTGCAGCGTCCGGGTTATTCCATGGAGTTCATTCCGGCTGAGGTTGTCAATAATTCCATAAACAAGCAGAACAATTATATTACATTGAATGTGGGTTACCTGCAGGGCGTGAGGCAGGATATGGGCGTAGTGGGGCCTGAAGGTATTGTCGGAGTGGTGCGCAATGTTTCGGCCAGTTACTCAACTGTTATCTCGGTCTTGAATTCTAAATTCAAAGGAAGTGTTAAACTCGCCAGCAATGATTATTTTGGGACGTTAAGCTGGCCGGGCCACAATTACAGGGAGGCCATTTTATCGGAGATTCCCGGACATATCATAGTCTATGAAGGGGAGAATGTGATCACCAGCGGATTTGGAACCATGTTCCCGGAAGGCGAAAGGGTGGGTACCGTGACAAAAGCGGACCGGACACCCGCCGGAAGCTTTTATGAGCTTACGATCAGGCTTAGCCAGGATTTCAAGAAGCTGACACGGGTTTATGTGATCAGGAATTTTAATAAGGTAGAACAGCAAACTCTGGAATTGCAGACGAATGATTGATCAATTGAACCGATATGTTTTCCGATTCTTCCTGGTGATCTTTTTCCAGGTTCTGATTTTGAATAATGTGCAATTCAGCGGATATATCAATCCCTATTTTTATATCTGGTATATTCTGGTACTTCCTTTTGACACCCCGGGCTGGGTGTTGCTGGGTACTGCTTTTTTCCTGGGTTTGGGCATCGATGTTTTTCCACAGAGCCTGGCTGGCAATGGATCAAGTTTGGGTACCCATACCGCTTCAACCCTGCTCATTGCCTTTATGCGGCCCAACGTCCTGAGGTGGATCAATCCGCGCGATGAATATGAACCGGGAACCTTTCCGGATTCAAAGAATTACGGGATACTGTGGTTCCTGGCCTATGCCATGATCATGATAGGGATTCATCATTTCGTACTTTTTTTTCTGGAGGACCTTTCCCTTCGGGATTTTCTAAGAACTTTGCTCCGGGTGATCATGAGCGGGATTTTTTCCTTGATCTTTATTCTTTTGTGGGAAGGTATCCGCTTCAAGATCTCCCGATAAAGTTTTATGCAGAATCCTAATTCAAACCGGAAGTTCATTGTGGGCGGGATGGTTCTCACCGTCGCAGCCATTTTTATGCTGCGTTTATTTTACATTCAGGTGATCGACAAATCCTACCAGCTTTCATCCAATAACAACTCCCGGCTCAGGGTCATTGAGTATCCCGGAAGGGGAATGATCTTCGACCGGTACGGAACTGTCATGGTTTCCATTGAAGCCGTTAATGATCTGCTTGTGCTGCCCCAGCAGGTAAAGCCTTTTGATACCCTTGAGATGTGCCGGATCTTATCGGTGGATCCGGTTGAGTTTCGGGAATCCTTAAAAAAGGCCAGGGATTATTCGAGGTACCGGCAGTCCGCAGTTCTTCGGCAGATCAGTCCTGAACAAATTGCCGCTCTCAATGAGCGATTGTATAAATATCCCGGATTTTCCGTTCAGATCCGCACCCAGCGCAAATATCCACGACCCATTGCCCCGCATATACTTGGGTATGTCGGTGAAGTAAACCAATCGGATATAAATAACGATTCCTATTATCAGAGTGGTGACTATATCGGTAAATCGGGTTTGGAGGAGCAATATGAGCCTTACCTGAGAGGCCGCAAGGGAATCAGTTTCATGCTGGTGGATGTTCATAACCGCCTTCAGGGAAAATTTGAAAACGGGCGTTATGATACCATTCCTGAACCGGGGAAAAAGCTGACCATTTCGATTGATGCCGGATTGCAGGAGTACGGCGAAAAATTGCTGGCCCATAAAAGGGGCAGTATCGTGGCTATTGAGCCATCCACCGGAGAGATTCTTGCAATGGTTTCAAGCCCGGCTTATGACCCGAATGAGTTGGTGGGGCGTATCCGGGGAAAGAATTTTGAGCGATTAATGAACGATAGCCTGAACCCCCTTTTTAATCGGGCGACCATGTCGCGCTATTCACCGGGTTCCATATTTAAAGTAGTACAAGCCTTGGTGGCATTGCAGCTTGGAGTGGTTGATGAATTTTACAGCGTCGACTGCAATAAGAGTATCATTGGCTGCCATAATCATCCGAATGCCCACGGTTTGCGAGAGGGTATCCGCTATTCATGCAATCCCTATTTTTATAACGTTTTCAGGAGGATCATCCTTCAGGGTAAAAGTACCAGCCAGTTCCAGGATAGCCAGATCGGATTGAAGAGTTGGTATCAGCTGGTTTATCCCTTCGGTTTAGGACAGGTGCTGCCCACGGATCTTCCCGGCATCAAACCAGGACTGCTTCCCGATGTTGCTTATTATGATAAGTGGTATGGGGCTAATCGCTGGGCATTCAGCACCATCTATTCGAATTCCATCGGCCAGGGAGAGGTAGAAACCGTACCGATACAAATCGCAAATCTTGCTGCGATCATAGCAAATCGCGGATTCTATTATGTTCCCCATTTCATAAAAGCCATCGAAGGCATGGATACCATTCCTCAGAAATTCAGGGAGCCCCAGCACACAACCATCGATCCCAAATATTTTGATATTATATCCGATGGGATGGAGGGGGTTGTTTATGAGCCGGGTGGAACGGGTTCAAGGGCCCAGGTTCCGGGAGTCGTCGTGTGCGGAAAAACCGGAACGGTTCAGAATTCGGGTGGCAAGGAAGATCATTCCGGATTCTTCGCTTTTGCACCCAAGGACCGGCCACGCATCGCCATAGTATCTTATGTCGAGAATTCCGGTGCCGGGGGGGTATATGCGGCAACGATAACCAGTTTGATGATTGAAAAGTATCTGAACGGAACGATTACCCAAACGGAGAAAGAGCGGATAATCTTAGAATACCAGCAATTCTGATGGCAAACCCGAGAACAAGCTTCATTGCGCGATTGGATTGGCTCACCATTTTCCTCTTCCTGGCCATGGTTGGCTTCGGCTGGATGAACATTTTTGCAGCCACGCAAAATGAAGGGACTTCGGGATCGATATTCGACTTTACACAGCGCTACAGCAAGCAGTTCTATTATATACTGACGGCTTTTGTCATCGCCATCCTGACCCTGACGATCGATGGCAAAGTCTGGAGTTTCTTCTCTTTCCCGATTTTTGCCCTCACCCTGCTAATCCTGCCGATTACCATTCTGATCGGAAAAGAAGTCAATGGAGCAAGAGCCTGGATATTTATCGGCTCATTCACCCTCCAGCCAGCAGAGTTTGTGAAATTCGCCACAGCCTTGGCTTTGGCCAAGGTGCTGTCGAGATATAATTTCCAGATCCATAAACCCAGAAATTTGCTGACTATCGGAGTGATCCTGGGATTACCGATCATGCTGATCCTGCTCCAGAAGGACACTGGGACTGCCTTGGTATTCCTGGTCTTTGTACTTGTTTTTTTCAGGGAGGGCTTGTCATGGGTGGTGCTATTCGTTGCCGGACTGGCCATCGTCCTGTTTGTCCTGACCATGCTTGTTCCCTTACCGGTTTTGCTTCCGTTAATCAGCGTGATTGCCCTTTCGCTTACCTGGTTGTATCAAAGGAATTTCCGGTTTTTCAATTACGGGGTACTGACACTCGGGGCATTATTTGGACTAGCCATACTTGCATCGCGTTACCTTGGACAGGAATGGTCGGTGGCAAGGCTGTTTTTTATCGCTTCGGTCATTGCTTTTACCATCTGGTTAACCATTATTCTGCGTAAAAAGCATAACCCATTGCTGCTTATCCTCTTTACCTGGATGGGTGCCATGATCTTTATCTTTTCTGTTGATTTTGTTTTCCATGAGATCCTGCAAACCCATATGCAATCGCGTATCAATACGATACTCGGACTTGAAAGCGATCCCCTTGGTGTAGGATATAACCTGAACCAGTCGAAAATAGCCATCGGATCAGGAGGATTTTTCGGAAAGGGTTTTCTTCAGGGAACACAAACCCGCTTCAATTTCGTACCCGAGCAAAGCACGGATTTTATCTTCTGTACGGTCGGTGAGGAGTGGGGCTTTCTCGGCAGCCTGATGATTTTGGGTATGTTTTCAGGACTAATCATCAGACTGATCATATTGGCTGAACGTCAAAGATCTACGTTCTCAAGAGTTTATGGTTACAGTGTTGCGTCTATCCTGTTTTTTCATTTCGCGATAAATATTGGTATGACCATCGGTTTTGTCCCCGTCATCGGGATTCCCCTGCCATTCTTCAGTTATGGCGGATCCTCCCTGTGGGCCTTTACCCTGATGTTGTTTATTTTCCTTAGGCTGGACACAGACCGCTATACCATTGTTTCCTGAACACAGATTAAAATCATGATTCGGTTTGTCCTAAACATATATATTTACGGCATTATAAAAATGTTAAAACAAGATTAAGGAGGATTTATGTCCAGAAAAAGAATCATTATCATCGGTGCTGCCGGTCGGGATTTTCACAATTTCAATACATATTACCGGGATAAATCAGAGTATGAAATAGTTGCTTTTACGGCTGCCCAGATACCCGATATTGATGGCCGGAAATACCCGGCTGAACTGGCCGGAAAATTGTATCCGGACGGAATTCCCATTTTTTCACAGGACGAACTTCCTGCCTTGATTGCCAAATATGATGTGGACAGTTGCGTATTCTCCTATAGTGATGTTCCTTATCAGCGTGTGATGGCTGTAAGTGCTTTGGTTAATGCCTGTGGTGCGAATTTCGCCCTTTTAGGACCAAAAGGAACCATGATTAAGAGCGTTAAACCGGTCATCGCTGTTGTGGCTTCACGCACCGGTTGCGGAAAAAGCCAGACTTCACGTAAAGTAATCGAGATCCTGATGGGAATGGGACTACACGTTGTTGCGGTCCGTCACCCGATGCCTTATGGCGATCTGGTTGCACAGAAAGTTCAGCGTTATGCCGGGATAGCCGATTTGGAAAAGCACAAATGCACGGTAGAGGAAATGGAAGAATATGAACCGCATGTGGTTCGTGGAAACGTGATTTATGCCGGAGTCGATTATGAGGCGATTCTTCGTGAAGCTGAAAAAGATCCTAAAGGATGTGACGTGGTGTTGTGGGATGGCGGAAATAATGATTTTTCGTTTTATAAGCCTGATCTGACCATAACCGTTGTTGATCCTCACCGTCCGGGTCATGAATTGTCCTATTATCCCGGGGAAGTTAACCTCCGTCTGGCCGATGTTGTGGTCATCAACAAAATTGACACAGCCCGTCCGGAAGACGTTCAGAAAGTCCGTGAGAATATTGCTTCTGTAAATCCGAATGCGATTGTCATTGATGGTGCTTCTCCAATCAAGGTAGACAATCCTTCCCTGATTCGCGGTAAAAGAGTCCTGGTGATTGAAGACGGCCCGACCCTGACACACGGTGAAATGAAAATCGGTGCCGGCGTGGTGGCTGCCCGCAAATTTGGTGCAGCCGAAGAAGTGGATCCGAGGCCTTTTACCGTTGGAAAATTATCGGAAACTTTTGCCATTTATCCGAACATCGGCAAATTGCTTCCGGCCATGGGTTACGGCAAACAGCAACTGAAGGATCTGGAAACCACCATCAATAATACGGATTGTGATTCCGTAATTATCGGAACACCGATTGATCTGAACCGAATTATCAGGATTAAAAAACCGAATACCAGGGTCTCCTATGATCTTCAGGAAATTGGGTTACCTGATCTGACGGAAGTTTTAGGCAGCTTCGTGAAAAAACATATCAAATAAACAGCCTTAGGGTAAACCGGTAAGAATATGGTATTCAGCAGCAGTTTGTTCCTGATTTGGTTCTTGCCGGTTTTCCTTTTGTCCTATTTTCTCATTCCTTATAAGTACCGGAACTGGCTGGCCCTATTTGCCAGTATTTTCTTTTATAGCTGGGGGGCTCCCAAGTTTATCTTTGTTATCCTTGGTACGACCTTTCTTGATTTCCATCTGGTAAAATGGATGGCCGCTTCAAAGAGTCAGCTCCATCGGAGGTTGATGCTGACCTTGTCGGTTTCGGTGAATGTCGGTCTCCTGTTCTATTTCAAGTACTCGAATTTTTTCATCGAGAATTTTGACGTCCTGCTCAAGGCTTTTGGAATCAATGGAGTACACTGGACAAAGCTTGTCCTTCCCATCGGAATCTCTTTTTATACTTTTGAAACTGTCACTTACGTAGTGGATGTTTATCGTCGTGTTCAGGCACCACTCACCCGGTTTTGGGATTATCAGCTTTATATCATCCTGTTTCCCAAATTGATTGCAGGTCCGATTGTCCGTTACCATGAAATTGCTGATCAGATTGTCGACCGCAGGGCTGCTGAAACCACCGATAACCGTCTGTTAGGACTGTTCCGCTTTATTATCGGACTTGCCAAGAAGGTCTTGATCGCCAATGTTCTCGGGGCCGAGGTGGACCGGATCTTTGCCCTGGGGCCGCTCAATATTACCACCCCAACCGCATGGCTCGGGATCATCGCTTACTCATTTCAAATCTATTACGATTTTTCGGGTTACTCCGATATGGCCATAGGTATAGCCAAAATGATCGGATTCACCTTCCCCGAAAATTTCAATAATCCCTATACATCCAGAAACATAACTGAATTCTGGAGAAGGTGGCATATGACGCTCGGCCGCTGGATGAAAGATTACTTATATATCCCTCTCGGGGGTAGCCGGGTAAAGACTAAAACCCGTCTGTTCTTCAATCTGTGGGTGGTATTTTTATTCTCCGGTTTGTGGCACGGGGCAGCCTGGAATTTTGTCGTATGGGGTGGCTTCCATGGATTGTTCCTTATACTCGACCGTCTGTTCCTGATCAGGTTCACTGAAAAAATCGGCAAAATACCATCAGTGATTATGACTTATCTGGTCACCTTGATCGGATGGGTGCTTTTCCGTGCCGCCGACCTTCACCAGGCCGGTTTGTACCTTAAAAAAATGTTTTCATTTGAAGGAGGGTTCCCTGCCTGGCGGTTTGATACGCAATTCTGGGTAATCCTGATGATTGCGGCATTTTTCGGATTTTACGGGGCTATAAAAGGGATGGAGGAATGGCAGGAGAAACAGCTGAAAGTTGCATACAGTACCCGTAAGGCCATCATCGGGGGATTCATTGCTGTCGGGTTGCTGGTGTATTGTATGGCTTCACTCACCACCTCCGGATTTAACCCATTTATTTATTTCCGTTTTTAATCATGAACCAGAAACTGAAAACGGCAATATTTATCCTACTGATGGTAATCCTGGTTATACCTGTGATCCAGCAGAAAACCGGAATATTTAAGGTCAAGCCCCTTCATGGACAGGCTGATCCCGCTGCTTTTCCCAAGTTCAGCATAAAAACATGGTTTACCGATGAATTTCAGGTTAAATGCAACCTGGCTGTTGAAGAGAATGTCGGATTTCGCCCTGGCCTGATCCGGCTGAAAAATCAAATCGAGTATACCGTTTACCATAAGGCCAATGCTTCAGGGGTGGTGGTTGGCAAGCAGGGTTATGTGTTTGAAACGGATTATATCCGGTCCTATACCGGGCGTGATTATCTCGGTGATTATTTCTGGGATCAGAAGTTCAACCGGCTAAAACAGGTGCGCGATTCACTTGCGGCCAGGGGAGTAAAAATAGCCATCGTCCTCGAACCCGGAAAAGCGACCTTTCTTCCTGAAAAAATCCCATCAAGGTTTTTGCGTTTTAAATCGGATCATACTAATTATCACGCTATTCTGAGTCAGTCAGAGCGCGTGGGTATTCCAGTTCTTGATCTGAACCGTTTGTTCAGGGATTCCAGAAATTCATCCGCCTATCCACTGTTCCCTAAAGGGGGCATCCATTGGTCAAGCGGAGGGATGGTACTGGCAGCTGATACACTTATTGGCTTCATCAGCGTAGCCCTGCATTTTACTGTTCCCGATCTGGTGGTCGACCGGGTGGAAATGTCAGATAGCCTGCGTGATACAGATGGAGATGTAATTGAAATAATGAACTTGCTCAAGGCGCCCAAACATCCTGCCATGGGTTACCCGGTATTTCATTTTGCGGGGAGCGATACGATAAAGAAACCAAAGGTACTGGTCATATCAGACAGTTATTTCTTTAATATCCTCGGAGCGAAGATACCGGCGAGGGCATTCGCAAATGAAGCTTTCTGGTACTACAATAAATCGATTTATCCCGATACCTGGTCAGCGCCGAAGGATACCGCAGATATCGACGTACCCAAAACGGTCGAAGGGATGGATCTGGTCCTGATCCTGGTTACCGAGCGGTTTTATCACCGGTTCGACTGGGATTTTACCGATGTTTTGTACCACCATTATTTTCCTGCATCGGCCAGAGAATACCGATATGATTTCATGCGCGGAATCGTGAGGAATTATGTATGGTTTGATGATATACAGCAGCAGGCCGATTTCTCCGGCACCCCCATGCAGGATAAACTGATTGGTAATGCTGATTACCTGTTCTGGCTGGATGACCAGGCCGGGAAAATCCCGCATGACGTGGGCTATTTCCGATTGAATATCATGAAAGATCCCGCCTGGATGAAGCAAATACGCGAAAAGGCACTGATCAATAATATATCAGTGGACGATCAGATCACCAGGGATGCCATCTGGATGCTTGAGAAGGAGAATCAGTAACCGGGTTTCTTCAGCAGTTTGAACATGTTGTTTTTATACAGCTCGACTCCCGGTTGGTCGAATGGATTTACCCCCAGCAAGTACCCGCTTATTGCACAGCTTTTCTCGAAGAAATAGAAAAGACTGCCCAAGCTGTTTTCATCGATTGCATCGAATGAGATGCGTATGACGGGGACTCCTCCGGTATGGTGCGCCAGTGTAGTACCCTGGCAGGCGGCATCATTTACATAAGAGAGGCTTTTGCCGGCAAGGAAGTTCAATCCGTCCAGATCCTGGGTATCTTCAGGTATCGGTAGATCAGCCTTTACCTTTTTTGGAATCAGGATAGTTTCGAAGAGGTTCCTGGGCCCTTCCTGCATATATTGTCCCATTGAATGCAGATCGGTTGTGTATTCGGCGACAGCCGGGAAAATGCCTTTGCCTTCTTTTCCTTCACTTTCACCAAAGAGCTGTTTCCACCATTCGGCGATATAATGCAATTCGGGATTAAAACTGCAAAGGACTTCGGTTCCCTTGCCCTGGTGATAAAATGCATTTCTGACGGTAGCATAGCGTGCCACCGGATCAGTATCAAACTTCATGTCGTTTTCCGATTCCATCTGCATTTCACGGGCACCCTGGAGCATCGCTTCAACCGAAAAACCGGCGATGGCGATCGGGACCAGACCAACCGGACTGAGTACGGAATACCTGCCTCCAACATCGTCTGGAATGACAAAAGTTCTATAACCCAATTGTGTTGAAAGTTTTCGCAAAGCTCCTTTTTTTTCATCGGTGATGGCAATGATCCGGCGAGCGGAAGTTGCCTTATCAACCTGGCTTTCAAGTGCTTTTTTGAGGATCCGGAATGCTATGGCAGGTTCGGTGGTTGTTCCGGATTTGGAAACCACTACGATCCCCCATTTCTTCGTTTTCAGGTATTCGAGCAGGTCAATATAATATTTGCCTACGAGGTGATGTCCGGCATAAAGGATTTCAGGTCCCGGACGGTGGAGCCCGAACGGACCGGTCAAGGAATCGATGGCGGCACGGGCACCGAGGTAGGATCCGCCAATTCCGATGACAACCACTGCCTCAAGTCCTGCTGAAAATTCTTTCACAGCCGACAGGATTTGCGGCAATTGCTGCAATGATTTTTCTGGCAGGCTGAGCCATCCCAGAAAATCGTTGCCTTTGCCCCATTTTTTTGTGAGCATATGATTGGCGATTTTCTTATCGCTGGCCCATAGATTAAGCGCCTGTTTGGGAAGAAAATCGGTAGTGTACTCCAAATCGACTGTTATTTTTGACATGGTCTCTGTTTTTATACGTTTTCTGTTTCAGGTTTACCGCCGGTTTTTTCGGGGCGCATCTGCGGGAAAAGAATAACATCCTGAATGGAAGGGGAGTTGGTCATAATCATCGCCAAGCGGTCGATGCCGATGCCCAGTCCTGAGGTGGGCGGCATGCCGAATTCAATGGCCCTAAGGAAATCCTCATCTAATGCCATGGCTTCCTCATCACCCCGTTTGGCAAGAATCATCTGTTCTTCAAAACGTTCCCTCTGATCGATCGGGTCGTTAAGTTCGGAATAGGCATTGCAGATTTCCTTGCTGTTGCAGATGCATTCGAATCGCTCAACCAGGCCTTCAATGCTCCGGTGTTTTTTTGCCAGCGGCGACATTTCGATCGGATAGTCCATGATAAAGGTCGGCTGGATCAGCTTGCCTTCGCAACACTCACCGAATAAGGCATCGATGAGTTTGCCTTTCCCCATGCTTTTATCAATATCGATGTGAAGTTGTTTGCAAGTCTCAACCAGCTGGTCCTCATTCATCCGGCTTACGTCGATCCCGGTAAAATGCTCAATGGCCCCAAACATGGTAAACCGTGTCCACGGGCGTTTGAAGTCGATCAGGTTTTCACCCACCTGAACCTGGGTTGATCCATGGAGTTCGATGGCGATCTTCTCGATCATTTCCTCCACCAGGTCCATCATCCAGAAATAGTCCTTGTAAGCCACATAAAGCTCGATTTGGGTAAACTCGGGATTATGGAACCGGTCCATACCTTCGTTCCTGAAATCTTTGGAGAACTCATATACACCGTCAAAACCACCGACGATCAACCGTTTGAGATACAGTTCATTGGCAATTCTCAGATAGAGCTCTGTATCCAGGGTGTTATGGTGCGTAACGAATGGCCGGGCGGCGGCGCCTCCGTGAATTGGTTGCAACACAGGAGTTTCAACTTCATAATATCCCCGTGAATCGAGTAATTCGCGGATGACCGTGATGATTTTCGTCCGCTTGATAAATACCTCCCTTACCGAAGGATTGACGATCAGATCAAGATAACGCTGGCGATAACGCTGTTCCGGATCGGAGAATGCATCATACAAAACTCCGTCTTTTTCCTTAACAATCGGAAGAGGCCTGACGGTTTTGGCCAGGAGCGTGAGTTCCTTGACTTTTACCGTGATCTCGCCTGTTTGGGTGCGGAAAATATCTCCTTTTACTCCGATAATATCACCGATATCCAGCAGCCGCTTAAAGAGAGTATTGTACAGATCCTTGTTTTCACCGGGGCATAATTCGTCACGGTTGACATAAATCTGTATCCGGCCGGATGAATCCATGAGCTCGGCAAAGGAAGCTTTTCCCATAATCCGGCGTGACATGAGCCTTCCTGCATAGCAGACTTCGACATAGGCTTCCGGTTTTTCATCAAAATGAGCGTGAGTATCGGCCGCACTGGCATTAACCGGGTATTTTGCCGCCGGGTACGGATCAATACCCATGTTTCTGATTTCCTGAAGAGACTGTCTTCTAATTTGTTCCTGTTCGCTAAGTTCCGGCATGTCGCGTGATTTATTTTTTTGCAAAGATACTTTTCAGCGGTGTTATAACAAACATGGGAAATTTGCTTAATTTTATTTTTTCCCTTTGAATAAGCCTTTATGAATAAACTTTGGAATATACTGCCTGAGCCTGAACCTGTTTTCGTTGAAAGTTTATCCAATGAGCTGGGGATTGGCAGAAGTCTGGCTTCCTTGTTGGTTCAGAGAGGGATAAAGGATTTTGAGGAGGCCAGGCATTTTTTCAGGCCACAGCTCGAAGGATTGCATAATCCCTTCCTGATGAAGGACATGGATAAGGCAGTCCAGCGGCTGAATGAGGCCATTGAAAAGCAGGAAAAAGTGTTGATTTACGGTGATTATGATGTGGATGGCACAACCTCTGTTGCGCTGGTATATTCTTTTCTGCGCAAGAGGTTGTGTAATATCGGTTATTATATTCCTGACCGTTACTCCGAAGGGTACGGCATATCCTATCCGGGTATTGAATTTGCAGCCAAAGAAGGGTACACGCTGGTTATTGCGCTTGATTGCGGCATTAAAGCGGTGGATAAGATGGACTATGCCAGGCGCAAGGGAATCGAATTCATTATTTGCGATCATCATCTCCCGGATCTGGAACTGCCGGTTGCAGCGGCTATTCTGGATCCCAAGCAGCCGGACTGCGGATATCCCTGCAAGGAACTTTCGGGTTGCGGGGTAGGGTTCAAATTGCTGCAGGCATTTTGTTTGCGCAACGGGATCCCGTTTTCACACATCGCCAAATATCTTGACCTGGTGTGTGTCAGTATAGCAGCTGACCTGGTTCCTATGATCGGGGAGAACAGGATTTTAGCCTATCATGGATTAAAGAAACTCAATGAAAATCCTGTACCGGGACTGAAAGCACTGGTAACCATCAGTAATTGTGATGACCGGCAGATTACGGCCTCGGATATTGTATTCAAGATTGGTCCGCGTATTAACGCGGCAGGAAGAATATCTTCAGGGGAGAGTGCAGTGGAGCTGTTGATTGCCAAGGATGAAAAAGAAGCGATGCAGCTTGGCGGCAAAGTGGATTCCTACAATGATTACCGGAAAAATATAGATGTGGAGATTACCGACCTGGCACTGAAAATGGTGGAAGGCCTCGACGATATGAAAACCCGCAAAACTACGGTTCTTTACCATCCCGAATGGCACAAAGGGGTAGTGGGAATCGTTGCTTCACGATTGATCGATTATTACTACCGGCCAACGGTGATACTAACCCGTTCGAGCGGAATGGCTACCGGATCGGCCAGGTCAGTTGACAATTACGACCTGTATCAGGCGATAAGCGCCTGTTCCGATCTCCTGGAAAGTTTTGGCGGGCATAAATATGCCGCCGGGCTCAGCATGCCGCTGGAGAATATTGAGGCTTTTACCAGGCGATTTGAGGAGTTTGTTTCCTCCACGATTACCCCTGACCAGCTGGTTCCTCAGATCGTTATTGATGCTGAAATCGACCTGGCTGATATTACCCCGAAATTTTTCAGGGTGCTCAGGCAATTTGAGCCCTTTGGACCGGATAACAATTCCCCGATGTTTGTCTGCCGTAATTTAAAGGATACCAGTAAGAGCCGGCAGGTTGGTAGATCCTGGGAGCACCTGAAACTGAGTATTACCTCAGTCAAGGGAAACCAGCCCGATTTTGAAGGAATCGCTTTCAATATGGGGCAAATGTTTAATGATATTCACAAAGGGATCCCTTTCGACATTGCTTTTACGGTTGAAGAGAACACTTTCAGGGGTGCCACCAGTATGCAACTGATGGTTAAGGATATCCGGATGCAGGAGTAGAATTGACTGCAGGAACCGGATGTTATCGGTATTATCGCTATTTTTACCCCGCCAAAAAAAACATAATGGGTAAAGTAATTGCAATAGCTAACCAGAAAGGCGGAGTGGGAAAAACAACCACTGCGATCAATCTTGCAGCAAGTCTGGCAGTCCTGGAATACAGGGTGTTGCTCGTCGATTCGGACCCACAGGCCAATGCCACCTCGGGAGCGGGTTTCGACGTCAGGAACATTAAAACCAGTTTGTATGAATGCCTGGTTGACGATGTCAATCCCAAAAATATCATCCTGAATACAGAGGTGCCAGGGTTTGACATCCTTCCTTCGAATATTGATCTGGTGGGTGCTGAAATTGAAATTCTCAACCTGCCAAACCGCGAAAAACTGATGTCGAAAGTGATCGACCAGGTAAAAGATAATTATCATTTTGTATTGATCGACTGCTCTCCTTCACTGGGATTGCTGACGGTTAATGCCCTGACAGCGGCAAATTCCGTCATTATTCCGGTACAGTGTGAATATTTCGCTCTGGAGGGCCTTGGTAAACTGCTGAACACCATTAAGATCATACAGAGCCGATTGAATCCTGACCTTGCAATAGAAGGTTTTCTGCTGACCATGTACGATAACCGTCTGCGTTTGTCGAATCAGGTATATGATGAAGTGACCAAGCATTTTCAATCGATGGTCTTCAATACGATCATCAGCCGGAATGTCAAGCTGGGCGAAGCCCCAAGTTATGGTAAACCGGTTGTGATGTATGATGCAAACTCCAAGGGTTCATTAAACCATCTCAGCCTGGCCCGGGAATTATTGCAGAAAAACGGACTGACACAAATCCGGGATACTGAAAAAATCATTGATTAACCAAGTAATAGTAGGATGAAGGACAAGAGAAGTGTTTTGGGAAGAGGGCTGAGCGCCCTAATGGAGGACGCTAACCTGAAACCTGAAGCATCCATAAATGAGATAGAGATAAGCCTTATAGAAACCAATCCCTTTCAGCCCCGATCGCATTTTGATGAGGAGGCACTGGAAGAATTAGCCTCTTCAATCAGGCAGATCGGGATCATACAACCGATCACTGTAAGAAAGATTGCCGGCAATAAGTTCCAGCTGATCGCAGGCGAAAGAAGGTTGCGGGCTTCGGTTATTGCCGGTCTGAAGCGGATTCCTGCTTATGTAAGGACTGCCGATGACCAATCCATGTTGGAATTGGCCCTCGTGGAAAATATTCAGCGTGAAGATCTGGACCCGATTGAGGTTGCCATATCCTATCAACGTTTGATTGATGAATGCCAGCTTACCCAGGAGAGCATGAGCGACCGGGTAGGCAAGAAACGTTCAACTATTTCCAATTACCTCCGGTTGCTGAAATTGCCGGCCGAAATCCAGTTGGGGCTCCGGACCGCTAAGCTTTCCATGGGCCATGCCAGAACATTGATCAATATAGAGGATCCTGCCGTTCAACTGGTGATTTACCAAAAGATTTTAGATAACAATCTGTCTGTAAGAAAGATAGAAGACTTAGTCAGACAATTGCAATCCGAACCTAAGTCCGGGAAAAAGGAAAAAGAAGCAGCTCCGGGTGAACATGGGCAATTACAGGAGCAATTAAACCGTTACTTCCAGGTAGGTGTCCAATTTAATCGAAACAGCAAAGGAAAAGGAAAGATTATTCTTACCTTTAATTCCGACGAAGAACTTGAACGAATTTTGGGCAAGCTAGACCAAATAAAAGAGTAAAGTCGAATATTGGGGTTTCCGGGAAAAATGATGAAATGGCTGGTGCTGTCGGTTTCACTGATTCTGACACCTGGCTTGGCTGGTTTTGCGCCTGCGCAGAACAGTACCGACACCATTGCAACCAAACCGAAAACAGATTCAAAAATCCATTCCCCGACCAAAGCCACCATCCTTGCCGCCACCTTACCCGGAGCCGGCCAGGCGTATAACCGGAAATACTGGAAGATCCCGATTGTCTATGTCGGATTGACTGCAGCCGGATATATGCTGGTGACCAATCAAAAAAACTACAAATATTCAAAAGCGAATTACATTGCTGCTACTGACGGTATTGATTCCACTGAAAATCAGAGTGGTCAATCGCCAGCCGTCCTCCTTTCGAATATTGATACTTATCGCCGTTACCGAGATATGTCTTTTCTGGCCTTGCTTGCTTGGCATGGATTGACTATTATTGATGCGAATGTGGATGCCCATTTCTTTAATTGGGATGTGAGTGAAGACCTGAGCCTGCGAATCCGTCCAAGAGCGCTGTTTGTTGGACCTATGCAACCGGGACTGGGAATTAGTCTTATTTTTAATAATAAAAATTGAGCATGAATTTAGGAAAAATTACGCGTAATACCCTTACTGTCATTCTATTGGGCTGGACTACACTGTTGGTGGGACAGCAAGTCGTGATTCCGGTTACACCAGATTCGGTTAATCCGAAACAGGACCCGGTATATCAGCAGTACATGCAGCGCCTCGATAGTCTTTATTTGGCCTGGCAGGGTAATCGTTTACCGGTAAGGTTTTACCAGGATACCACCATCGCTTTTAAAAAGGAAACCAATATCGCGGATCTTCCTGATTCGATTTTCATCCAGAGATTGGCCGGTATCCCTTCCGCCATTGAACTGACCTACAATAAGCAGGTAAGAAGTTACCTGGATCTGTACACGAAAACCCGCCGCAAGCAGGTCGCCATAATGCTTGGACTTTCGGATTACTATTTTCCGATGATTGAATCGAAGCTGGATGCATACGGATTGCCGCTGGAACTGAAATATCTTCCGATCATCGAATCTGCATTGAATCCGGTTGCGAAATCCAGGGCAGGGGCTCAGGGTATGTGGCAATTTATGCTTGGGACAGCAAAATTATATAAGCTGAATGTCAATTCATTTGTGGATGAACGACTTGATCCTGAACGTTCAACGGAAGTGGCCTGCCGGTATCTGAAAGAACTTTATTCCATTTTTGGTGACTGGCACATGGTAATTGCTGCCTATAATTGCGGTCCGGGAAATATGAAAAAGGCTATTCAGCGTGCCGGCGGCAAGAAAAACTACTGGGATGTTTTCTATTATCTCCCGGTTGAAACAAGGGGATTTGTACCCGCATTTATCGCAGCTACTTATATTATGAACTATTCGCAGGATCATGGTTTCTTTGCGGTCAAACCGGTCATGCCCATCAATTCCGATACGGTTATGGTTCGTAACGAACTTCATCTGGGACAAGCCTCCGAGGTTTTGGGGGTCGACCTGACAACACTCCAAATGCTTAATCCCAAATACCGGAGAAAAATCCTTCCAGCAGCCGGCGGCCCATACGCTTTGAGATTGCCCGAAGATAAAATCAGTTCATTCATCTCACTTGAAGATTCCATATTCAATTATAAGCGTGGAGTATACCTGGCGAAAAACAATATGGATAAAGAACCCATACGTGCTTCAAAATCCAAAGCAAAGGTAAAACCGGTTGCAGCTCCGTCAGGCGATGATGTGGCCCTGACTTATACGGTCAAATCGGGTGACAACCTGGGATTCATTTCATCATGGTACGAGGTCGGGATTAATTCGATAAAGGATTGGAACGGAATGGCGAGTAACAGCCTGAAATCGGGCCAATCCCTGACAGTTTATGTTCCGAAATCCAAAGCCGAAGATTTTCAGGATATCAACGGAATGACTTTTGCTGAAAAGCAATCGAGAGTAGGGAAAGAGAACGGCACCGGTCAGGCTGAAGAACCCGTAACGGCATCATCAGCAAGTGCGCCCAAGGATCAGTTCGTTCTATATACGGTCAGATCGGGCGATAACCTATGGACCATTGCCCAGAAATATCCCGGAATCAGGCATGAGGACATTATGAAGCTTAACCAGATGAGTGGTTCAAAGTTGCAGACCGGGCAGGTTTTAAAGATCAAGAGAAAAGAAGGATGAGAAACGGATGAGCGACGAAAAACTGCGGCATTTGTGGAAAATGATGGACCTAAGGTTCACCTCTCATCCCTGGCATGGTATATCCTACGGGGAAGATGTACCGGATGAAGTCACCGTTTTTGTGGAGGTTGTTCCGACCGATACGGTCAAATATGAAATTGATAAGGAAACCGGTTATCTGAAGGTCGACCGGCCTCAGAAGTATTCCAATTACCTGCCTGCATTGTACGGATTCATCCCGCAGACCTATTGCTGGGAAGGTGTTGCGGATCTGTGCCGCGAAAAGACAAACAGGTCAGATATCATTGGTGATGGGGATCCGTTGGATATCTGCATCCTGACCGAAAGGAATATTTCACATGGAAACCTGATTGTTAAGGCTATCCCGATCGGGGGGTTCCGCATGATAGACAACGGGGAGGCTGACGATAAGATCATTGCTATCCTGAAGAACGATGAAGTTTACCAGCATTGGAGAGATGTTCAACTGGTGCCGGAGACCTTAATCAGCCGGTTGAAGCATTATTTTCTCACCTATAAGGACATGCCGGGCAAAATACACCGGAGATGTGAAATCACACATGTTTATGGCCGTGAAGAGGCTCATGGGGTCATTCGCCGAAGCATTGAGGATTATAACAAGAAGTTTGGCAATGTCGCTGATAAGCTCAATCAGGCTTTTCTCGATGCGATCGAATAGGTTCGCCTGCGGCTCACTAAGATACGGTTTAGCCGAAAATTCCATAAAGGGTTGGAGAAAAGTTCTATAAATCAGAAAGTTGGAAGGATATCCCCCGATTCTCCAGGCTGTCGGTAAGTGGTATTACAACTTCGATAAAATCATCTCAGCAGTAATCGCATCCGATTCAATGATGATATCTGCCTGATTGTAAAATGGTTCTCTGGCAGCAAGCAATTCCCTGATCAATGTCTGGGTTTCCGATTCTATTTTTCCCTTCAACAAGGGCCTGTTGGTCAGGGAGGTGGACAGCCTTTGCAGGAGTTCACCTTCACTTATTTTAAGGTAGATGGAAGTTGAATGGTTTTTTATCAATTCCATATTGGCCGGATTGCAGGGAGCCCCTCCGCCGATAGCAATCACCTGACGGGGATACTTTAGGACCTCCTTCAAAGCGTTGCTTTCCAGCTTCCGGAACGTTGCTTCTCCATCCTTTTCAAAGATTTCCGGAATCGAACGATTCCCGCCGGTTTCAATATATCGGTCAAGATCAATGAATATCCATCCCAACAAAGCAGCCAGCTGTTTACCCAGGGTGGTCTTTCCGCTGCCCATAAAACCCAGCAGCACAATTGGTTTGTCGGGGGAAATTACCATCCGAATCCTAATTGGCCGCTGTCATCAACGACGGGAGGATCGGGAGAATTAACATTCTTACCTCTCTTACCTTTCTTACCATTCTTACCGTTTTTACCATCCTTCGTGTTCTCGTCACCTGTTGCTATCTCAACTTCAAATGGAATGTCTTCAACATTCTGAATTACGGGAGATTCTTCAGTATCGACCGGGTCCTTAACTTTTTCTTGATCTGCCTCTATTTTATCTGCTGCTTCGCTATCTGCTGCTTCGCTATCTGCTGCTTCACCATCTGCCACTTCACCATCTGCCTCCTCTATCGTTTCCGCGTCATCGTTTTCATCCGGTTCTTCGTTTTCATCCGGTTCGTTAACGCGGCCAAGCAGTTCTGCAAATTCAGGACCGTAATATTTCAGCAGGGTTTCATCATCGGGCGCTATTGCTTCGATTTCGGTGATGGTATCCACTTCAAAGGTCGTGAGCCGTTTACCTTTGGCTTTAAAACTTTTGAGCCCGATGAACTCAGCTGCATCAATGATTTCGGGCGGACGGAGACTGTGCTTTCCACCAAAGGTGATTTCAAATCGTGGCAGGAACTGGTCGCTGATACTCAGCATGCGTGAATCCGGGTGATCGCCGATCATCCGGTTCAGTTTATTTTCCGGAGTATCGGTTTCGATCTGGAACCGCTTGAGATAGTAGAATTTTTGTTCGGCATCCAGGAGAACGACCGTGAAAATGGTATAGGGATTGAATTTTTCGATCCTGATGATGTTTTCCTCAAAATGGTTGGCAATGTCATAATTACTCAGCCGGAACTGGCCGTCAGCGAGTAGGACCAGGATTTGATCCTCTCCTTCAAATTCACCCAGATATTGACCCCGGCCATCGGTATTCAATCGGTTAACGCTGTTATCGAACCAGATTTTTAATCCACCGAGCGTTGAGGTGCCTTTTTCCTTCAGTGATATTTTGATGAGGGTATGTTTGGAAACAATATTACCCATGGCATTCCGGTTTTTTATTGCCAGGGTGCCAAAATCAAAATCAAACACCGGTTTCTTTAATTTTGGTTTTGGTTTAAGCGACACTCGGATTACCTCGGATTCTCCATTAGGATTTTCCGTGAAATATTGAATTTTGGATCCTTCTTTACCCTGAGTGATGTCATATTCTTTGTCGCGGGTCACCCCTTTTACTGCAAATCTCTTCGCGTAACTAAATCCGGCTTTGCCATCGCGGTATACGACATTGAAGATGGTACGTTCGTTATTCTTATTGAAAAGAGCGATATGGAGAATGTTTTTCCCGACAAAAGCTTTGGTTGAAACTTTGGTGACCAGGAAAGTGCCATCCTTACGGAATATGATAATGTCATCAATATCAGAACAATCAAAAAGGAAAGCGTCCTTCTTAAGGGAGGTGCCGATAAATCCTTCTTCAAAGTTGGCATATAGCTTTTCATTGGCCACTACCACCTTGGAAGCTTCGATATTGTCGAAACTCCGGATTTCTGTTTTTCTCGGGTAATCAGCTCCGTATTTTTTCCTGAGGTTTTCAAAATAGTTAATCGCGTAAACGATCAGGTTTTCCAGGTGATGATTCACAACGGCCAATTCTTTCTCGATGGCAGCGATCTGCTCCTGGGCCCTTTTTGCGTCGTATTTTGAAATTCTCTTGATTTTCAGTTCAGTAAGCATGACCAGGTCATCCTGGGTAACCGGCCTTATCAGAATATGTTTAAACGGATCCAGCCCTTTATCGATGGTCGTCAGGACATCTTCCCAGGTTTCGCAATTTTCGATGGTTATGTATATCCGGTTTTCGATAAAGATTTTTTCAAGCGAACAGGTATGCCATTCACTTTCGAGCTCCTCTTTGCGGATCAGGAGTTCCTGCCGGAGCAGTTCAACCGTGTTGGCGGTTGAAATTCTAAGGATATCTGAAACACCCAGGAAAACTGGCCGTCCGTCATTGATGACGCAGGTGTTCGGTGAAATCGGGACCTCGCAATCGGTGAAAGCATACAGGGCATCCATCGTTTTATCGGGAGAGACTCCCGGCGTGAGGTGAATCAGGATCTCGACCACTCCGGCGGTGTTATCGTCGATTTTCCGAATTTTTATTTTACCCTTGTCGTTCACGAGCAGGATGGAATCGATTAAGGTACTGGTTGTTTTTCCATATGGAATCTCGTTGATTACCAGCGTTTTCTTATCCAGTTTACTGATTTTGGCCCGGATCCTGACTTTTCCGCCGCGTTGACCATCGTTGTACTTTGAGCAATCCGCCATCCCACCGGTCGGGAAATCCGGCAAAAGGACGAATGGCTCATCTTTAAGACAAGCGATTGATGCGTCGATCAGCTCATTGAAATTGTGGGGTAATACCTTGGAAGCGAGGCCAACCGCGATCCCTTCGACACCCATGGCAGGTAAAAGGGGAAATTTTACAGGAAGGTAAACCGGCTCCTTATTACGGCCATCGTATGAGGATTTCCACTGGGTGGTTTTTGGATTAAAGACCACTTCAAGGGCAAATTTCGACAAACGGGCCTCGATATACCTCGATGCAGCTGCGTTATCACCGGTCAGTATATTTCCCCAGTTACCCTGGCAATCGATGAGCAGGTCCTTTTGTCCGAGTTGCACCAGGGCATCTCCGATCGAGACATCGCCATGCGGGTGGAATTGCATGGTATGGCCGATGATATTGGCCACTTTATTGTACCTGCCGTCTTCCAAACGGCGCATGGAATACAGGATGCGGCGCTGAACCGGCTTAAGGCCATCGTACAGGTAAGGAACGGCCCTTTCAAGAATTACGTAGGATGCGTATTCCAGGAACCAGTTCTCGTACATGCCCGGGAGATGGGTGATGTCCAGTTTTCGGCCGTTACCGTGGTCTGGCGGATCGGGCTGGCTGTATTCAGTAATTTCGTTGATTGGTTCCTCGTTCATCCTAATTGTCCCTATTCATACACCTCATCCTCTTCGATCCTGAGGTTGCCAATAATAAAATCCTGCCGTTCAGGGGTATTCTTTCCCATATAAAATTCAAGCATCGCTTCCACATTGTCCTCTTTTCTCAGCAAAACCGGTTCCAGGCGCATTTCAGCTCCGATGAAGTATTTGAATTCATCGGGTGATATTTCGCCCAATCCTTTGAATCGCGTGATTTCGGGTTTTCCGGTCAACTTCTTGATAGCCCTCAGTTTTTCATCTTCCGAATAGCAATAAAAAGTTTGCTTGGTATTCCGGCACCTGAAAAGTGGGGTTTGCAGAATGTACAGATGTCCCTGCTTGATCAGATCCGGGAAGAATTCAAGGAAGAAGGTAATCAGAAGCAACCGGATATGCATGCCGTCGACGTCAGCATCAGTGGCTATAATGACGTTGTTATAACGAAGATCATCGATTCCTTCTTCTATATTGAGTGCTGCCTGAAGCAGATTGAACTCCTCATTTTCGTATACCAGTTTCTTGGTTTCGCCATACGTATTTTTCGGTTTGCCTTTCAGGCTGAATACTGCCTGGGTGTTAACGTTGCGCGATTTGGTAATCGATCCGCTGGCTGAATCTCCCTCCGTAATAAAAATGCTCGTCTCAAGCCGCTGATCATGCTGTGAATTATAATGGGCCCGGCAATCCCTGAGTTTTTTATTGTGAAGCGAGGATTTTTTTGCCCGATCGCGGGCCAGCTTCTGTATGCCGGAGATTGCTTTCCGTTCCTTTTCCGAATCCAGTATCCGGTGTAGGAGAATGTCCGCGGTTTCAGGATGTTTATGAAGATAATTGTCGAGGTGTTTTCCAAGGAAATCATGAATGAAATTCCGGATGGATGGACCGTTGGGACCAATGTCTTTTGATCCCAGTTTGGTTTTGGTCTGGGATTCAAAAATCGGTTCCTCCACCTTGATGCTGATGGCAGCGATCACAGAAGTGCGGATATCAGAGGGTTCGAACTCTTTCTTATAATAATCCCTTACCGTTTTCACCAAAGCTTCCCTGAAAGCGACAAGGTGGGTACCGCCCTGTATCGTATGCTGACCGTTAACAAAGCTGTAATACTCTTCCCCATATTGATTTCCATGGGTAATGGCAATTTCGATATCCTCCTCGCGGATATGAATGATCGGGTACAGGCCTTCCTCAGTCATCTTTGACTGGAGCAAGTCGAGGAGGCCGTTTTTTGAAACATATTTTTCACCATTAAAGTAAACTACGAGTCCTGCATTGAGGAAAGCGTAGTTCTTAAGCATGGTTGAAACATATTCGTTCAGATACCGGTAATGGCCGAAAATTTCGCGATCAGGTTTGAAAATAACCTCGACACCACTGTCTTCAGTAGTGGATTGAAGCTCCAGTTCCTCTATCAGATCCCCTTTGCTGAACAGAGCCTGCTTGAACTGGCCTTCGCGAAAGGAACGGATGAGGAATTCACTGGAGAGGGCATTTACCGCTTTAAGTCCGACACCATTTAATCCAACGGATTTCTTAAATACTTTGGAATCGTATTTGGCGCCGGTATTCATTTTAGCGACGGCGTCCACCAGTTTTCCGAGAGGGATGCCGCGACCGTGGTCGCGTATCCTGACGAGCTTGTCGTCGATGGAAATTTCCAGGGATTTTCCATTGCCCATCATGAATTCATCGATCGAATTATCGATTACTTCCTTCAGGAGGACATAAATACCATCATCATGGGCTGAACCGTCACCCAGCTTACCGATGTACATACCAGGCCTGAGCCGTATATGTTCCTTCGGCTCAAGGGTCTTGATCGATTCCTCGGAATAAGATTCTACTTGATCGCTTGACATAAGTGATCAAAGATACAAAAGGGACACGGGAGGGGCGGTGAACGGGACCGGAAGAGTTGTCAACATTAATATGAACAACGGAACATGATGCCGGATGGCGTACGAAATTCATTGGATTTTTTCAGTATACAGGAGAAATCCTTTCCTTGCCTCCACCAGGATCTGATCGTTTGGATCAAGCGTATTCGATAGCTGAAAATTCTCTATTTCAGGAGCAAACATCCGGCATTGATCAGGATTTAATCCGAGAGCCGACCAATCGATCCGGAGTTTAACAGATTGTGTTTGGTCGGTGAAGTTGCCGATGGACAGTAAGATTTTATCCTTTTTGGAATAGACTGTTACTTTAACCTCAGGATGATCCGTTGAAACCGGGCATTTATTATCCCAGAAACCCACCATTTTCGAATCCTGGATTCTGAATTGATCCCAAATTTTCCAAACCGGGAGGGGATCACAGAGCACTCCTTCAGATGTCCATGGATAACGAACCGTCATTCCGAATAGCATCCCCAACCATCGGTTGCCACCGCCCTGGAGCATATCGCCCATCAGGCCGAAAGGGATTCCGGAGACTTCCACCAGCCAATTTTCGGGGGACATCTTATCATACTGAAAACTTTCACCGAACCAGAGTTTATCGACATAGGGAAAGAACCCGGCATATTGGTTCGCAGGGCCGATGGAGAAACCGGTATTGGAATGTAAATCAATCAGGCAACCGGGTTTGGCTTGTGCCATTACCCTGCGCATGCGCTGTAAAATCCGGCGGTCGAAAGTGACATCATCCAGATATAGTCCGTCGATATCCATGTTTTTCACGAGCCAGGCCAGGCCTTCAATGTAATAGTTCAGCCAGCGGGAGTCACCCGGGGAACTGAGCACCGAGGCATCCACGCGTCCATCCGGGAAATGCTGGTACCATTGGGGTGTGTATCCACTGACAAAGTGCTCGCGGAGCCAGGGATACCCTCCGCCGCGGCCATTATCCAGTATTTCAAAACCCAGGCTGCGCAAGGCCCAGATTTCGGCAACATGGTTAGTTAATTCCCTGACAGTATAATAGATCTTAACTTTCTTACCCATGGCATGGATGGAATCGATGAACGACTTCATTTCACGGGTGGCGATGAACGGATAGTTAATGTATGGATTATACTCATTTGCATGATGCACATTAATGATTTTCACCCCGGCATCAAAGTCGGCTTTGCCTGGTGCCGGCTTGTCGCCGCGATGATAATACCGGTCGGTGAACTGGCTGGCGGTATTCAGCTCCTTCACCGGAGTAATGAGCATCGCCCATTCAAACAGGATGGAATCACCCGGATTAATTGCCCGGGCACCGGAATAGACCCTGGCTGTCACCTGGTTTGTATCCCGCGAAATGCTGAATCCCCCTTTCCCCTGATTGTTCCAGCTGTCAGGCGGATCGGGGTGGTAAAGGTTAAGGAGCGGGCCGCAGTAACTGCTGCCTCTCAATTCGCACCAGATACCGATATCATAGTCACCAATCCAGAAACTATCGAACGGGCCTTTCCATTTCGATTCAAGTACAGGGGGGATCAGGCCGCCAGGCAGTCCCATTCCCATCATATACCTGGCTTTTTCGGTCGCCATAGGGATAAGGAGCCGGATATCCCGGACAGGCTGTGGCTTGTCCAACGAGAGATTCCTGATCGTTACAGTCAATTTAAGATAACCGTCATAATCCATTTGACAGTGGTAGTTAACCTGAAGATTTCCCTGCCGGTTAACGGCTGATTGTGAGTATCTTCCCTCGGTCAGCTTAGTTCCTTCGATGGCAAAGGGATTGGGAATGGTTCCTTCCGGGGTTTCAATGACCAGGGAGACCGGGCCAGCCAGCAAGGTTGCTTCCTTATGTCTGATCAGTTGGGGTAAACCGCTTTTAGCTAAGCTGATAATATGGCCTGCCACCTCAAAAGTATGATCCGCTGTTTTCCTGATACCCGGATAGGGAGGTACCGGGTTACCGTCTGAGCCGGCGACCGAATTCAGCCAGCGCAAGCGGGAATGACGCCAGGGCTCGCTGTCTCCGCGATCAGCTATGATCCCGTCTTTCACAGTCAGGATAACATTGATCTTTTGTTCCGGGTGGTTTTTAGCTTTAAGGGTAATCTGGCCTATATAAACCCCTGGATTTATCTGTTCAGGTACATCTGCTCCAAACCAAAGTGCCTGAACGGCGGATACCGGTATGTTGAGCTTTTTAACGACAGAGGTACCGTACGGATCGACGCCCTGAGTATTGAAACAGGTCATGAGGATTTCATTTCCGTCGGATTTGCCAGAAAGAGTCAGCCGTCCGGGGTTGATCTCAAGTTCGGCAATGTCATGAGCTGATGCGAATAATCCAACCTGGAAAGCGAAATATTCATTTTGCAGTGCCTCACCCTGAAATAAGGAGGACGGCCCTGACCGGATCCATTTCAACGGAATCTCATCTTTCATCCGGATCGGATAATCCCGGCTTTCGGTGAAGATCAGTACCGGATCAGAAAACTTCTTCAGAAAGGCTTCTTTTTCATGTTTCGTAGGAGTGACTTCCATCGGATAAAAGGAATCAAATGAAGTCCGGCATTCGATCCGGAGGACTTTCGCCTTTGCAGCTTTTTTTACGGGATTCTGATCAAGCCAGGCTTGACTGGCTCTTGGCTCCTGTTTCAGGTAATTCTTACCAAAATATCCCCAACCTTCGACCACCGCAAATGGCAGATAGTAAACATAGTATGATCCGGGTTTTAGGACAGGTCCAAAAAAGAAATGGCAATGTTCCGCATTGACTTCTTCACGAAGGATGTTTATTATGGTATCACCTGAGGAGGCTTCAACAACCAGTAATTGCCTCTCTTCCGGATTTTTATCATGTCGTCTCCAGAGAAGGTCTACCTCGACAGCGATTGCCGGTTGGCTGACTTCAAGGACTGCCCTCTGGGAGCCGAACGATTCAGGCCAGGGTTGTGGGGCAGTGGTCCATTTAAAATCCTGCGCGTTAAGAAGAGTTGAGATTAAAACAAGAAGGGTCGTTAGGATGATCGGCTTTTTCATATTTGATTGAAAATGATGATGACGGTTGCGGTGCCGACAGGATAAAGTTGCCAACTTTTTTTAAGAAATACATGCCCGGAGGATGGGAATCTACCGGATTCCTTTATAAAATCTTTATATAGTCCAACACAATCTTGATGCTCTGCAAATATCGGCCGGTCTATTTTTGCTTGTTGAAAGATAAGAATGGCAACAACAAAAGTTCTTGATAATAAAACGGTTAGTCTGACCGGCCTGATCATTACCCTCGGAATTGTTTTCGGAGATTTGGGTACTTCGCCTCTCTATGTCATGAAAGCCATTGTATTAGGCTCCAATGGACCAATCGACAAGGACTTCATTATCGGTGCGGTATCCTGTTTAATCTGGACGTTGACCATGCAAACGACCATAAAGTACGTGTTCATCACGATGCGTGCAGACAACCATGGGGAAGGCGGGATACTGGCTCTTTATGCCCTGGTGAGAAAAAAAAGAAAATACCTGTTCTTTTTTGCGATCATTGGTGCGAGCGCGTTATTAGCTGACGGAGTTATAACGCCTTCAATTACAGTCGTTTCTGCGGTTGAGGGGTTGAAAATTAATTTTCCCAATCTTGCTATTTTACCTATTGCCTTCGGAATTATCGCCGGAATTTTCCTGATTCAGAAATTCGGAACCGCACTGATTGGAAAATCATTCGGGCCCATCATGCTGATCTGGTTCCTTACGCTGGCTGGTCTGGGATTACCCTACCTGATCCAGATGCCGGCTATTTTGAAGGCTTTCAATCCATTTTATGCAATAAGGCTTCTTATCCTGCATCCGGGCGGATTTGCATTGCTCGGAGCTATCTTCCTGGTTACAACCGGTGCCGAAGCACTTTATTCCGATCTCGGACACTGCGGGTATAAGAATATCCGGATTAGCTGGTTGTTTGTAAAGACAACATTGATTATCAATTATATGGGGCAGGCAGCCTGGGTACTTATGCAAACTGGTCCGGCCGAGTCCATTGCAAATCCATTTTTTGCCATCATGCCGTCATGGTTCCTGCCTTTTGGTGTCCTGATCAGCACCGCTGCAGCAATCATTGCCAGTCAGGCTTTGATAAGCGGGTCCTATACCATTGTCAGTGAGGCTATATCACTAAATTTCCTGCCGAAGCTGAAGATTAATTATCCTACCACGATCAAAGGCCAGATGTATATCTCATCGGTCAACTGGATGCTTTTTGCGGCCTGTTTGATTGTGGTATTAATGTTTCGTACCTCCTCGAATATGGAAGCAGCTTACGGATTGGCTATCTCAATAACCATGCTGATGACCACTCTGCTGATGACGTTCTATTTAAAGAAGATCCGTCTTCCAAAATACCTCCTGGTTTTATTTGTCGCTACCTATCTGACCATCGAAGGATCATTCCTGGCAGCCAACCTGATGAAATTCATTCATGGTGGTTGGTTTACCATCGTACTTGCCGGAATCATTGCTTATGTGATGTTCATTTGGTTCCGTGCCCGCAGGATCAAAAACCGGTTCACGCGTTTCATCCAAGTTGGTGAGTATTATAAGCAGCTGAAGGATTTGAGTTTGGATTTATCCGTCCCGAAGTATGCAACCAACCTGGTTTACCTGACACGGGCCGACAAGGTCACTGATGTTGAAGCCAAAGTCATGTATTCGATCTTTAATAAAAGTCCGAAAAGGGCCGATACTTATTGGCTTCTTCATGTCCATATCTGTGATGATCCCCATACCGCAGAATATTCAGTTGATCATCTGGTTCCCGGTGTTCTCATTCGGGTTGAATTCCGGTTGGGATTCAAGGTGCAGCCAAGGATCAATCTTTTCTTTACTGAGGTGCTGAGGGATATGGTCCGGCAAAATGAGGTGGATATCCTTTCCAGATACCCATCATTAAGGAAGCATAATATTGCTGCCGATTTTCAGTTCATTCTGATCCACCGGATACAGAATTATGATTTTGATTTTCCTGGAAATGAGCAATTTATTATGGATAATTACGATGTCATTTCAAAAATGGCCTTGTCGGATGTGAAAGCTTACGGGCTCGACTCCAGCAATGTGATGATTGAAGTCGTACCGCTTGCTGTTCAGACCAATTGCATACCCTTACTCCAGCGCTCGCAACCCGAAAAAAAGTAACCGGGGGAGTCAAGTGTTCGCTATATTCGAATATTGATTTATAAAGTCTTTATACTGCGACAGGTTTTCTATATTTTCTCATTAGATATTGTCATCGATATTTGTTAATGCTAAGGTTATGGAAAAAAGTAGTTTGGAAATAGCAGCAGCCAAACCACGAGTGGTAGAATTCCTTGTGGCTTTTGCAACCACCTCGGTGATTGCCGGTTTAAGTTATCCTATCAGCCATGCAATTGGCTATCAGACCGTAGGGTTTTTATTTCTGATGTCGATACCGGTTTTATCGATTTTTATTGGCCGTGGCCCGGTGTTGTTTGCTGCCCTCCTGAATTTTGTTGTCTGGAATTATTTTTTTATTCCACCGGTGATGACGTTCCATATCACCAGGCTGCATGATTTGATAGCACTGTTCGCTTATCTGGGGGTCGCCGTTTCAAGTGGTATTCTGGTCACAAGGATCCGGACTAATCAGCTGGTCCTGGCTAAAAGCCAGGAAAGAATCAGGTTAATCAATTCCTTCCTTGTGTCTTTGAATAATGCAGGCTCCATACGGGATGTAGTCAGGAGAACGCAGGAAGTGATGAGTAAGCAATTCGGCGCGGAAATCATCGTATTTCTGAAGGAGAAAGAGGGTTCGGGATTATCGCGAAAGGCATTTGGGAATACGGAACTTTTCAGTGAAGCGGAATATGACCTGGCACTTCCGGTTTTTGAGGGCAATCATGTAGTGCTCTCGGGTCTGCAATACTATCCTTTGACCGTTCAGAGGGGGAATATCGGGGTCATAGGAATACAATTCAATGAACTGCGAAACAAGGATGAAGAAACGCTGTTGCTGGTGAGATCATTTGCGGCACAACTCACATCAGCACTTGACCGCGAAATAAATATTGATATAGCTAAGGAAAAGGAGATATATATGGAATCCCAGAAGTTATTCCAGACAGTTTTAAACAGCGTTTCACACGAGTTGCGAACGCCCATTTCAATCATCACTGCAGCAGTTTCAACTTTGGACGACGAAAACACTGCTGCAAATCCGGAAACCAGGAAACTAATCTGTGCCGAACTAAATTCGGCGGCGCAAAGGTTAAATGTATTGGTTGAGAATATCCTGGATATGTCAAAGATTGATTCCGGATACTTTCATCTCAACAGGCAGATATGCGATACCGCCGACCTGATCGGAGTGGCTGTCAATGGAATGAAATCTGAATTTATTCATCATAATCTCAGGGTCAACATTGCCGAGAACCTGCCGCCGGTGAGTGTGGATCTTCATTGGTTCAAACAGGCTATTGTCAACATTTTGCATAATTCAATCTTTTACACTCCTGCCGGCAGTGATATCTTTATTGAAGCCTATACCAGTGAGGACGGGTTAGTAGTTTTAGAAATCCTGGACAGCGGGACAGGTGTTCCGGAGCATTCCATTAAAAAACTATTCGAGAAATTTTATCGTGTTCCAGGCTCCAAGAGCGGTGGTACTGGATTGGGGCTCACCATTGCCAAAGCCATCGTTGAGGCTCATAAAGGAATTATCTTTGCTAAGAACAGAGAAGGAGGGGGATTATCGGTTTTTATAATTATTGGAAAAAACGGCAATGAATGATCTATTAACCAGGTTCAAGATTCTGATTGTTGATGATGAAAGTCAGATTCGAAGGTTGCTGAGAATCTCATTGGAAGCCAATGAATTCAAGGTGTTTGATGTCGGAACAGGGAAGGAGGGAATTCTTGCGGTCACCATGAGCCGGCCTGATGTGATACTGTTGGATCTGGGACTTCCTGATGAAGATGGCCTGGAAATTCTCAAGAAACTCAGGGAGTGGTCGACCGTTCCTGTCATTGTCCTGACGGTTGAGGATTCTGAGCAAATTAAGGTTAAAGCGCTTGACCTTGGGGCGGATGATTATGTGACAAAACCATTTAATACAGCCGAACTCCTTGCCCGGATCCGTGTTGCCATCAGACATTCTTTTAAGATAGGTGAATCCCCGGTTTTCAAGGATGGAGACTTGGAAGTGGATCTCGGCTTACGGCAGGTTAAAATGAAAGACCAGGAAATCAAGCTTACCGCTTTAGAATATTCAATCCTTGCGCTATTTATCAGGAATGCTGGTAAGGTTCTGACTCACAACTACATCATGCGTGAGATATGGGGAAATCCTTATGCTGAAAATGCCCAGAATCTGCGCGTGCATGTCGCTCAGTTGAGGAAGAAAATTGAAAAGAATCCTTCAATTCCCGAAATACTGGTGACAGAATCAGGGGTGGGGTACCGACTCAAGGTATTAGTTTGAAGCCAGGAGTAGAGACAGATAATTATCTGTCTCTACAAAAGCAGAAAAGCGTAATAATCTTTACGATTATTACGCCTCTCCACAAACTATCAACAAATACTATTTTCAAATCAACGTGTCAAACATAGGGCCCAATTCTGAAGAAATACTGAAGATTTACCCAAGTTTCTTATTTTTTTCAGGCCAGGTGACTTCAAACTGATGTAAATCCAGGGTACACGTGTATTTTACGATTAAACCTGAAACGTCACATATTTTCTTGATCAATGAGAGCCCGAGGCCCAAACCCTTTGAATCAGGCCCTTTAATGAATTCTGAAAAATAGTATTCCGTTGGGTGCAACAGAGCCGGCCCCTGATTGATTACGGTGAGCATCCCCGGTTTTAAGATGATATTAAGCGTTCCTCCCGGTTTATTGTGTACGATGGCGTTCTTTACCAGGTTATGGACAAGAATATCACCCAGGGATGGATCCATTGGGATAGTGATTCCCGGTTGTAATTGGGTGGAGAGCTTTATTTCCTTGATATCGATCAGTTCTTTGAGGTTGTCAAGTTGCCTCAGAATGCCGTTCGCCGGTAGAAAGATCCCGTCGGAAGAATAATGCTGGTGGTCAATTTTAAACAGCAGGGCAAGAGATCTGTTTAACTGTGACAGGTGCCGGCTGTTGTCGCCTATGGATTCTATCAGTTTCAGCTGTTCTTCGCTCAGGTCCGATGTTTGCATCAGGAGTTCGCTTTTCAGCCGGATCACCGCCAGGGGTGTCTGGATCTCATGGGTTGTATGGGAAGTAAAGTTATTCAGATTGTCATAGGTGTCCGATACCCTTCTGGTCATTTTTTCTATTTCTTCATTCAGGGTTCGGAACTCATTGATCCTTGATCCAGGAAGCCTAAGGGCTTTTTGTTTCGGGCCATAGTTTTTAAGTGCCTGAACGGTGTCATAAAAATCCCTCCAGATTCTCCTGAATGCAAATTTGTTAAGCAGGAAAATTCCCAATAGAAAAAGCACTGCAATCAGGGTGATTGAAAGAATGATTTGCTGAACCAGTTCCTCTGATGGTAATTTTGATTTGAAAAGAATGAATTCTACCGGCTGGTACTGAACGGATTTGTAAAACTTGAGGCATCTGATAGAGGATTTTTCAGCTGAACCCTTGATCACAGCCGTGCTGTCGTAGAATGATTCAATATCATCGGGGAGTTTTGAAACTTCATTGGCGATAAGCCGGCTGAAAAACGGTGCACCTGCCTGATTGGCAATTAAAAGCAATTCGGGATTGGAAAGAACCTCAGCCTGTTCCTGCCTGAGAATGGCATCGAGCTCGTCGTTGCTGAGTTTCCGGAGAAGGGAATACAGTACAAGGCCGATGAATACAAATGCCACCAGGGAGAATGAAGACAGATAAATCGAGGACTGGGTTTGAAGTTTCATTCGTCCTCCGTAATTCGATAACCTGATCCATAGACGGTCTGAATCCATTCAGTCCCGGTTTTTGCCTGCAGTTTTCTTCTCAGGTTTTTCATGTGCGTATAAACCATCTCGGTATAATCAGTTCCGTATATACTGTCGCCCCAGATATGTTCAGCAATGGCATCTTTAGTTATAACCCTGTTCTTATTGGTAATGAGATACATTAGCATGTCAAATTCCTTTCGGGTGAGTTCTATCTGCTCGCCATTCAGGACCGCGGTTTTACCTTCGGGATCCATAACCAATTGCTTGAAAACGATATGATTCTGCCCGGTATAGCGGGTGCGCCGGATTACCGACTGAATCCGGGCGTTGAGTTCCGAAAGGTCAAAGGGTTTTACCAGGTAATCATCCGCACCTGTTTGCAGTCCCAGGATCCTGTCGTTTAACGTATCGCGGGCGGATATGACTATGATACCGCATTTTGCCTGGTTTTCTTTCAGCAACCGGATGATTTTCAACCCATCGCCATCCGGCAGATTTAGGTCGACCAATACGCAATAATAATCGTAGCGGTCGATCGCTTTCATAGCTTCATGGTAGGTTCCGGCAGTGATACAACGATAACCTCCCGGTTCGAGATAGGATACCATGGATTCCATCAGCGACTGCTCATCTTCGATAATCAGCAACGTAATCATGCGGCTAAGTTAAGCTAAATGTATAAATGGTATACAATTCCGGTTCGCTCCGGGCGCATGGTCAACGATCAATCCCTAACCTACGGGTTCGTATGAAGTAGATCCGGAATTCCTCCGGATTCAACTCGATGGTATAATGAAGGTAGCCGATGGCAGCCGCTTTTTCAATGAGCGGTGCAGGAAAAAAGGGTGCAACAAGCTCATAGATACTCCCTTCTCCTAATTTGTGGAGGTCGGCAAGAACCTGACCCACAGGATGCTCACCGCGATTGAGCATCTCACGGGCATCAAGGCTCTGGACCACCTTTTCTATCGAGAACCATGCCGGAGCGGCGTGTAGAGACGGATAATTATCCGTCTCTACGGCGATATCCAATGGGCCTTGTGTGCCGGTTGCCTGCCTCAACCTGTTTACCAGGTCCTCCACTTTTAATCCTCCAACCATTGCAGCCTGCTGTAAGGTGGTTACCCGGGCGACAGTTTTGCGGAGCAAGGGATTTTTGAGTTGTTTGAATGCCGGGCTCAAGGCGAAGAGGACTTCTTCCAATTGAGGATACTCAGTGATCAGGTCGAGGATCCGGGTGGTCGGGGTGATGATTAAGTTATGTGTCATAACAGTGGGGTTGCCCCCGGCCAGAAGGCCGGAGTGGTGAAATCGATCGTTGAAGTAATTGTCATTGATAAGAGACAATACGTTGTTCGCCTTCCAGCTTGCGGTATTCCGTCAGGTCCTGCGATACTTCAAGGGTGCCCAGGTATTCCCCCTGTTCATCCCGGAGTGCGTAATACTCGATGAAGATGAACTTACCGTTCATCTGGATCCAGAAAGGGGCACGGCTGGCTACGCCGCTTTTGAAATCCGAGATTATTTTCTCCACAATATGAACGCTGGCGGGTGGGTGGCATAAGCGGACGTCCCTGTTGATAATGGAACGGCTTCGGGTAAATATCCGGTGTTCTCCCTGTGAAAAGTACTTGACCTTGTCATTTTTGTCGACAAAAGTCAGATCAACCGGAAGGGAGTTAAGAATGGCCATCAACTCCGCTGCATTAAAGCTTCCTGATGGCAATTGAATCGTATTACCTTGAACTTGAAAGGTTTCGGCTGAATTTATCTCGATACCTGCCGGCTTCCACGCGATTTGGGGATCATAGAGACAAAATCCGATGGAAAGGGTTTGCTGAACTATATCCCACCAGTTCTGATCGGTCAGATGATCCATGCTCATCGGAAAAAGAATTTCGTTCTCTTTGCTGATCATGTCTTCTATTCCCTGAAGCGCCGGGTCGAAAAGAAGATCAAAGGTTGATACCAGGTCGGGCTGCTCCAAACCAGCGGTGCGCAAAACCTCGATACAGCCTTTGAGAAGATTCCGTATTTCGTCATGCTTTCCCCACATGACTGTTGGCGGACCGGTTATTCCTGATTTTTCAAGGAAAGGGAAAAGGAGGTATTCTTTCCTCTGATAATGTTTATCGACATCAAGCAAGCTGTTAAAAGCTGACTGAAGTTGGTGAACTGCCGACATGAAACCGGTCATGCCGGTCATTTTTTTTATCTGGTCGAGTAATTCCGCTGCACTGTCAACAACCTTAAGCAGTTCCTTATTCTCCTGCATGAAAACGTCGACAGGGTGGCCGGGGGGGATGGAAGCTGCACCCGACAGATCGATGTTCCCATCCAGGACCAGGGAATGAACATCACAAAATTTTTGGATTTCGGCTGCCGGAAGGCCTTCCTCGATTAATTGCTGCTCAACTTCCACCACTTCACCGTATGGTACTTGTTTAAGTACCTCAATCAGTTCAGCTTTAACGGATTCGGGATCGATTCCCTGATGGATTTTTAAAAGCAATCCTTTCAGGATAAACTTCCTGTGTTCTGAATTATTAATCAACTCACTCATAGCTTTCTTTAACAAAAGGGTTTTAAATTACCTTGCAAAGAAACTATTTAGATTGATTCTAAATAGTAACAAATGTTACAAATTTAAAATTTATCCGATCAGGATGTTTGCGTGGGAATAGGCGTACTGAACACTGGATGCCCTTTTTATCAGAGCCAGGATAATGGTAAGTGATCCGATCCTGCCTATAAACATGGATAGAACGAGAATAGTTTTTGCGGTAGCCCCGAGGGTGGAAGTAACTCCCATGCTGAGACCGACGGTTGAAAGTGCAGACACCTCTTCAAAAACAAGGTGCATGACATTGATGTGAGGTTCGGCAATGGACAGGCAGATGGTGCCGATCAGGAACCAGCACGAATAGATTACCGCAACTGAAATAGCACGCTGGACCACGGATGGTCGCAAGGTGTGTTGCAGAAAGGTTAAATGTTTTGAACCTCTGATGGCCATTAATGTGGACTTGAGGATGACAGCAAAGGTGGTGGTCTTGATCCCGCCACCGGTTGATCCCGGTGAAGCGCCTATAAACATCAGGAAGGAGAAGATCAGAATTAATGGTTCGCTGAATTTTCCGATATCCACGGAATTAAATCCGGCTGTACGGGAGATGACGGATTGAAAGACTGATTGCATGACCCTGCCTCCGTTGGAAACATCATCAGGGTGGACAGGATAGAAGAGGTAGAACGCCAGAGCTCCGAAAACGATCAGGAAAAATGAAGTGCGCAGGGCGATTCTTGAACTGGGCTGCAAATATCGATAGTAGAAAAGTGGATTGATCGATTTTTTCCGGAGGCTGACAAAATCCTGGAGTACCGGAAATCCTATTCCGCCAAGGAAAACCAGAAATGCAATTACTCCATGAACTCCCCAGGACAGGCGGACACCCTCTTCGAAGAAATTGTTCGTCCACAGACTAAATCCGGCATTATTGAATGCCGAGATGCAGTGGAACATCGAGAAGAACAACTTGCCTTGCCCCTCGTGGAATACCACGGTTTTACCCCATGAAAAGTAAATTACAGCGATTCCAACGGCCTCGATCAGGATGGAAAAAACGATGATACTACGAAGAATAGTCCGGGATTTCGACATCTCATCGGTATCCAGGAGGTCCTTGATCAGTGACTGGTACTTGATGCTGGATGAATCGCGGTAAAAAATGGTAAAAAATGCCGCAAATGCCAGGATATTGATACCTCCCAATTGTATGAGTATCATTATAATCCAGTGTCCTTTATGGGTAAAGGCAGTAGCCGTATCGATCACGGTCAGCCCGGTGACACAGACGGCACTTGTAGAAGTGAACAGGGAATCGATGAATGAGATCCCGTGAGTGGTCATTTCGGGGAGCATCAGCATCGCGGTCCCGAATCCGATCAGTCCGATAAATGAGAGTGAGAGCAAGCGAGCTGGCGATATCTTTAATTTTGAGAGTTTAGCAGCTGCTTTTCCAAGCTCAAGGCCAACGATAATGAAAAAATAAAGTTGAACGGCAAGAATGGAAACATCACCTATCGGGATGTTCATTAATTTCATAAACAGGCCGTTAAGTGCCTGGTGCCCGAAAACAATATAAAAGATTTCTTCGATGACCATAAAGATGAATACCACGGAATCCATCCTGTTTTCCCGTATAAAATGGCCCGGGTGGAAATCATAGAATACCCTGATCAGGTATTTGAGAATATAAAACCAGATGCTGGCACGAATGATCAGGTGAACGCTCTTCAGCGTATCCGGAGTTTGGGGATAGCCGTAATAATAAACAATTGCCAGGAGTGCGAAAATCGAAAAGATGAATGTGCCCCACGTAAGGAGCGACATCATTCCGTTTTTACTGGAAAAAAGCCGCAGATTAATACGTTCGCGTATTTGTTGAATCTCTTCCGGTGAAGGCATTATGAATTTATTGATTGATTGCTACGAATCGCTCAAGGTCCTTGTTTTGACCAAAGAGCACCAGCGTGTGGCAACTGTCGATTTTAAACTCGTAATCCACAACCCCTTCAATATGGCTTTCGCCTTCTTTTATTGATTTGACCGTGACCAACGACAAACGGTATCTTTCACGGAGATTAACATTCCCCAGAGTCCTGCCGATGATTTGTCTTGGTGTTTTTATTTCCGCTATTCTGTAATTATCAGGGAGTTGCAGATAAGAAACAAGGTTGGGATTAGTCAACCGTTCTGCAACGATTTGCCCAACCTCGACCTCCGGACTGAGTACCTCATGAACGCCGATTTTTTCCAGAATCAGCCGTACCCGTTTTCCCGTGGCCCGTGCGATAACTCGTTTGCATCCCATTTCAAGCACAAGTACAGTAGTCAGCAGCAGCTGTTCCATGTCCTGCCCGATAGCAACAACCACGGCATCCATGTCGGTAATATTCACCGACATAAGCGCCTTTTTGTCTGTAGCATCGAGTGCAACAGCCGCCGAAACCTGGTCGGACATGTTATCAATTACCTCTTCCCGGTTATCGATGGCTAAAACTTCTGCACCACATTTTGTTAGTGCGGTGGCGATAGCACGACCGAACTGACCCAAACCAATCACTGCAATTTTTAAAGCAGACATAATTTCCCAAAATATTGTGCAAAGGTATATTAGAAGTGGTTTGCATGGATATCATTCGATATAGTTTTTAAAAACAATTTATTGGCCTCACATCTGTCAAGGAGAATTGATCACATACAAAATTTGTCTACTCGCACTGTAATAGATTCGGAGTTAGGAGAGTCTTTACATAAAAGGGAGACTTAGAGACAATGAGACTAAGAGACGATGAGACGATGAGACGGTAAGACGTTAAGATGATGAGACAGGTACTGAGAATAGGGTTGTTTCTGATTTTAGCGGCCGGGTGCGGACGGGGCAATTATCTGTTAGGGCAATCAGGTTCAGCAACAGAGGTGGCCAGGAAGATTTGGATGGAGAATAACCCTTTGTCTTTGGTAAACGGTGATTTTAAATTCGACAGGATAACTGAGAAGGGCGACCTGACCATTTTTGAAAAGTTCAATCCGGCTTCCTTTATCATCCTGATGAGCCTTAAGGATGGATATTCCCTTATGGGGTATTCATTTGACAACCTGTTTTTTAATGCGGATTCAGAGAGGGCCGGGCAGCTGGAATTGTTGGACGCACTGACTACTTCGGGAAGGTCAGGTCCGGATAAGTCTAAAGGAACCCGAATCCTGACAAGTTCAGTGGGACCGCTGCTTCAAACCCAATGGGGACAAGGCAGGTTCTTTAATTATTATTGTCCCCGTGATTCCAGGGGCCCCAACGGACGAGTTTATGCGGGGTGTGTTGCAGTGGCTATGGGGCAGATTGTCAGATACTATGCGGGTTTTAACTCGATCAACCTTCAGTACTCATATCATTGTGGATTCTATGGGCAACTGACCGCCAGGATCGGTCCTTATGATTGGGCTGCCATGGATGATGCTCCTATTTCGGTTGATCTGGAAGTTAGTGATTTGCTGAGCGATATGGGTATCCTGCTCAATATGAGCTATGGAGTCTCCGGTTCAACAAGTAACAGTCACCGGGCTTTGGAGGCATTTCATGAGTTGGGTTATGTAGGTGGAACTCTTCTGAGGAGGTCAAAGTTTTCCGCTGATTCATGGGCAGAGGTGTTTTATCAGAATATTTCCGAATACAAACCCGTCATGGTGACCGGCGGGGGTCATGCTTTTGTTTGCGACGGCTACAATTTGGATGGATTATTTCATTTCAATCTCGGATGGGACGGATATGGAGATGGTTATTATCCGTTGGCAGGTGTAATGACATTGCCAGTAAATGAGGCCTTTACGGAGCTGGAGCCGGTTTCATGGCCTGAGCCCCCTTTCAGCATGGGTATGAAAACGGCTGATGACAACAACTGGGTCACCTGGAGTTATACCGCTGGTCAGACTCCATTATTCAGCAGAGTCTTCATGGATGATCAGTTGTTTCTTGAGACCTCAGATACTCTGTTTAATATCCAAAGTTTAAGGCCCGGGATGCATAAAATATACGTATCGGCAGTTTATGCCGATGGCGAGTCCCGATGGATAGGTCCGGTAAATGTTTTTCAACCCGGTGAATTACTTACCATCCGGGATCCGCAGCTTTATTCAATTTTTAAAAGGAGTCTTGGTTACGGGACATCCGAGAATACCCAATTTCAGATTTACCAGGGTGAACTGAGCCAGATTCATTCGCTGGAAATTGACCAGCCTGTTCTTAGCTTGGAAGGACTAGAACTATGCAATCACCTGAAACGGTTGGTCATCAATGGTTTTCCGGGGTCCGCACTTGATGCCGGAACCCTGGAAAACCTCCGGCAATTAAGGGTCCTTGAGTGGAATGGCCGTCCGATGGAACATCCCGAATCCATTGGAAAGCTCAGCCAACTGACCGAATTAAAGATCAGGAACACATCATTGGAAACTCTGGTATTTCTCCAATCGACGCCGAAATTGATGAAGTTTGAGTATTCGGATGCCTCCCCGGTTGAATTTGAAGTGCTCACCCATCTTCCCCTGATTGATGAATTGGCTTTGCCCCGGACGGGGCTTACTGATGCTTCTTTTGTTTCCATGATGACCGAGCTGATCCAACTGGACTTGTCGGGTAACCAACTGACCGGGACCGGTTTTCTGGCTCCGTTAAACAGGTTGATTCGTGCCGATTTGTCAGGAAACCGGTTAAAGGATGTTTTGCTGACCGATTATTTGCAAGCATTACAGAGACTGGATGTATCGGAGAACAATATCTCCGGGATCATCATATCGGCTGAACTGAAAGCTCTAAATTTTCTGGATTTATCCAACAATAAACTGATCAGTCCCGGGAGGTTCCTTTTGTACACCCCTGCTTTAACGGAACTGGACCTTAGCCATAATATGCTTCGGGATATGGGAAAACAGAGATGTCCGAACCTTGAAATTCTCAATGTTTCAGATAATCAGCTTATCGCAACTGATTGGATATCGATTCAGCCACGGTTAAAAAAACTTAATGCAGAACATAACAGGATCAGCGATCTGTCGGGATTAGTGAAAAATTGTTTATTCCGCCAACTCACCTATCTGGGATTAGACAAAAACCCGCTGTCAAAACAATCCTTCAACGAATGGCTCCCGTTGCTTTGCGGAGACATTGATTCGATCAGCAAACCTCCATCCTATCAACCTTTGAGTCCCTGCTATGTTTCCCCGGCCAATGGCAGCCGTCTGACCGTACCGGAGGTCGAGTTAAGCTGGTTTGCGGAACCTGCACTTCAGGATTGTGTATATGACATATTTATTATGAAGGGAGACTCTCTGGAGCCTTTATTGCAGGGACTAACGTCGAGCAGGGTATTGCTTTCCCAGTACCCTTCCAACAGCTTTTCCTGGGTTGTCGCCTCCCGCACGGCAGACTCGGTTTACTACAGTGGAGTCAATGAATTGCGTTCAACACCTGAATGGGCCATCCCGTTCACGGAGGGTTTTGAATCCTACGATGAAGGAGATTGGCTTGTCAATGAATCGGAGAATTGGCTGGTTACAGGTGATGTGAAAGAATCGAATCACTCCGCAATGATTGTTGCCTCAGACTCAAGAACCGGGATGAACAGCATGGAATTGGGTGGAAGTGAGACAGCCATCCTGCCCATGGGGCATTTGAACCTGCCGTATCTTTCAATACATTTTTCTGTACTGGTCCCCCAGGGCAAGCATGCTCAGGTAAGGCTTCAGAACATGAACGGGATGTATTTCAAACTGGTTTGGGATGCTACCAATACCGGAAAATTTTACTTTAATGATAAGTTTTACAGCACATTCACTGTAGATCACCAAAACTGGATGGATTTTGAGATCCTGGCTCATGCCCGTAACAACAGCATGTTTGTAAAAGCCGGAAATCAACTTCTTATCAATGAGCCCTGCATGGTTCCGGAAGGGGTGATTTGTGCGCAGAGTCTGGAATTTTCGAGCTATTCCGAGTTTGAGAATGCAGATGGTGTGGGCAATAGGTTTTATTTAGATGATTTGAAGATCACCTCATCCACGGGCATTTCCGATGTGTCGTTCGAACCAACCGGGCCTGAACTTTTCCGTATTTATCCAAATCCCTTTGCCGATCAGCTGAATCTCACTTTTTCCCAGACAGGTGATTACAATATATCGATAATCGATATATCGGGTAAGGAAGTTTACCGGCAAAAGATCACAGCAAATGCCAATACCGTGAATACCCTTGAGCTGGACTGGCTCCAGCCCGGCCTGTACAGTATCAGGATTAATCCGGGTTATTCCATCCCGGTGAGGATCGTTAAAAGTCAACCTTGATGTTGAGCAGCGGGATAAAGTCGTTGTCGTCAGGGTAAAACCTTATCCAATGCCAGGATCAGCTTCATGACCTCTTCAGGCGAATTGTAGTGAACGATTGATATTCTCACCACTCCTCCCAGGGGTTCAATACCCAGATCCATGATCAATCGTTTTGCGTAGAAATCACCAAACCGGATACCAATGTTATGATGATCCATCTGCTGCACAATGGCTTCACTCAAGGTGTCCTGCACAACAAATGAGATGGTCGGGACACGTGTTGCGGCAGGGAAGATCTGACCGATGATTCTGACCTTTGATTTTGTCCTCAGGTATTCGAGAAGAATCCCGCTGAGTTCGTTTTCATGTTGCTCAATCTGATCGAATATGGCCTGGAGCCGTTCGCGGATTTCCGGGGATCCGTTTTCCGGAAATGATTTAAGGTAAAGGGCATCAAAATAGTCGATCAGTCCGGTCATCCCCCAGGCGAATTCAAAATTGACATTGCCAGGCTGGAATTTATATGGTATCTGATCTTTATCGATGAAATAATGATTGTTGCCCGGAAGTTCAAGCAGGATGGCCTTCTTGCCATAAAGCATGGCATAATGAGGGCCATAGGTTTTATAAAAGCTGAACACGTAAAAATCAACATCCCAGTCCTTTACGTCAATCAATCGGTGC
This sequence comes from Bacteroidales bacterium, assembly GCA_041662065.1. Lineage (GTDB taxonomy): Bacteria > Bacteroidota > Bacteroidia > Bacteroidales > UBA12481 > UBA12481. The sequence goes on from JBAZTE010000005.1 coordinate 68,624, forward strand.
GGGGCGAAGGCCACTCCATCCACGCAAACGAGTGCACCCCGGCTGTGGACCAACCGGGTGATTTCTTTCACCGGGTTTACGGTTCCAAGTATGTTTGATGCATGCGTGAATGCAACCAGACGCGTTTGGCGGGTTAAGAGTTTTTCGAGATCTGTAATATCCAAAAATAAAGTCTCAGGATTGATTTTCCATGTTTTTATGATCATACCATTTTTTTCCAATTCTCTCCAGCACCCGATATTGGCTTCATGATCGCAGTTGGTCACGATGATCTCACTTCCCCGGGGAAATTGATGGGCAAGGTTTTGTGACAGTATCCTTAACATCAGGGTGGTGCTGGAACCCATAACCAATTCCGAGGGATCAGATGCCCCAATAAATCCGGCCAGCAGTTGATGGCTGAGCATCATTCTTTCGGTTGCCTCGAATGAAGGCCCATAGCTGGCCCCCACCTGTACAAAAGAGGTCCGGAAAAACTCATTCATCCGGTCGATAACCGGCTGAGCGATCTGCGATCCGCCGGCATTATCCATGAATATCCATGGAGATTTCAATCCGGGGAAAAAGGATCTTACATAATCAATATTCATAGGGTTCAGGTTAGGTTATAACCACTAAGATATAAAACCATTCGATTTAAGTAAAAAAGGCTATTTTTGCCCCGTCACAAAAAAGGGGAAGTATTATGGCAGTTGTGGGTGCTCTACTGAACAATGTAGTACGGAAAAGAAGTGCAAATTTCAAACGGAGACAAACCAGAGGGCAGGATGCACAAATAAAAACACTGATTAAACTTCTATCTAAAGCCCGTAATACACAGATTGGCAGGACCTACGATTTTGAGGGTATTTTGGATTCCGCTGATCCTGTTAGAGAGTTTCAAAAAAAGGTTCCGATTTACAATTACGAGAAGATCTATCAGGAATGGTGGCACAAGCTGCTGAGCGGTGAGGAGAAAAATGTTTGTTGGCCGGGAAAAGTGAAATACTTTGGATTAACCTCCGGCACGTCCAATGATTCTTCCAAAAGGGTTCCGCTGACCAATGATATGATCCGGTCGATCCGTAAGATAGGTATCCGTCAGTTACTTGCCTTATCTGATTACAATCTTCCCCCGAGGTTCTATGAAAAATCCGCCTTAATGGTTGGTGGTTCCACTTCATTGACCAAAATACAGAGTTACCTTGAAGGGGATCTTAGCGGGATTTTGGCCGGCCGGCTGCCGTTCTGGTTCAATAGTTTTTACAAGCCCGGCAAGCCGATAGCAAAGGAAAAGGATTGGGCCACCAAGATCGAAAGAATGGTGGAACAGGCCCCAAACTGGGATATCGGCGGAATATCCGGTGTACCTGCATGGGTGCAGATTTTAATTGAAAAAATTATTGCCAGGTATAACCTAAATAATATTCATGAGATATGGCCGAATTTCAAGGTGTTTGCCCACGGCGGTGTGAACTTCGAGCCCTATAAAAAAAGCTTCAGCAAATTACTTGGCGAAGAGGTGATCTACCTGGAAACCTATCTTGCTTCTGAAGGATTTCTGGCTTTCCAGAACGAAAAGGATTCCGACATGCAGCTGGTTCTAGATAACGGGATTTTTTTCGAATTTGTTCCGTTCGATCAGGTAAATTTCGGTTCCGACGGAATGCTCAAAGAAAATCCGGAGGTGGTCACCCTGAATGAGGTTGAAGAATACCGCGAATATGCGCTCCTCATTTCAACCTGTGCGGGTGCATGGAGATACTTAATTGGTGACACAATCCGTTTTACCGATAAAGCGAAAGCAAAAATGGTAATTACCGGCCGGACCAAGCATTTTTTAAGCCTTTGCGGAGAGCATCTTTCGGTGGATAATATGGGCCGTGGGATTCAGCTGGTTTCGGAGGAGATGGGCCTTGATATCAAAGAGTTTACTGTATGCGGAATGGCCTATGAGGGACTTTTTGCACATCAATGGTACCTGGGAATTGACAGTACTAACGTGAATAGTGAAGAGGTAAAAGAGAGATTGGACCAGGCGTTGAAATCGCTGAACGATGACTATGCGGTGGAGCGGCAGGCTGCCTTAAAAGATATATTTGTGGAACTCATCCCAAATCAGATCTTCTATGATTATCTGAAATTCAAGGGCAAAGAGGGAGGACAGCATAAATTCCCGCGCGTTCTTAACGGGCAGAAGAAAGACTGGGAGAGTTTTATTCAATTATGGAAGAAAGAGACGATCGTTTAGTTTATGATCCTGCTAATTATTCTTAAGGGATTTCTTACGGGACTTCTGCTGAGTGTTTACCTGGGTCCTACTTTTTTTACGGTCATGGAGACCCTGATAAGAAGAGGAGCCAAAGCTGCGTTGCTGTTGAATTTAGGAGTTTGGTTAAGCGATATCAGCTGCATTGTGGTTGCCTATTATGGAGCCTCCGAATTGATGGGCCCCATCCAGAACAATGTAATATTCAAACTGGTAGCCGGCGGCGCTTTTATGTTTTTCGGACTAAGCTATTTCCTGAGGAAGCCTGATGAAACCGTAAAACCACTTGGAGGAGTCGGAATTATGATCCTTCTCTTTAAAGGATTTCTCATCAATACACTCAATCCCGGCGTCCTTATATTTTGGTTCGGTGCCATGATTGTGGCCGTCACCAGTCTGGACCTCCACGGGTTGCAGATCATCTATTATTTTGCCAGTACGATTGTTACCCTGATTGGCTTTGATCTTTTAAAAATCCTGTTTTCACACAAGCTTCGCAAAGTGGCAAACGAAAAAGTGATGACCCGGCTTTTTCGCATCACCGGCGTGATCCTTATGACGTTAGGTATTTTTGTCGTGATCAGGGCCTTCTGGCATTAACACCCTGCAAACGGCAAATTTCGCGGCTGCAACCGTTTCCCTGTTGACTTTCTCGCTGATTCTACCTCTGGCAAGATCATGAACCGTAATATATCCGTTGAGCAATAACAGCTGGATGATCAGGTTGTTAATGATTACCTCCTGGCTATAACCGTCAGCAACATAAAGGGTTGTCATCTGTTCCATGAATCCGGCGGCAAATTCCGGACTATTGGGCAAAGCCATCAGTTGATGGTAAGTTTCGCTGATCGCATTAAGTTCGATATTCAGGGTGGGAGTCAGGAGCAGCGGGCTGAAAACCCGAGCAGGATCAACGGGACTGAATCCCCGCAAGCGGCTAATATCAACCGAAGTTTCCTGCTGATCAAGCCTGACAAACCTTGCTTTTTTCATTCCTTCAAGCTGGTACAGATAGAAGTTGTACCGGAAAATTTCTGCACTAACTTCATTTGCTGGCAGTATCTGGCCATATTTCTCCTGAATGGCCTGGCGGACCAGCAATTTGTGTCGCGAGATCTCGGGTTTCTGGAGCCTGACTTCACGAATCAGGCGCAGCAGGTCATCGGCAGCTTTCTGAGGTCCGGAAATTTCTTTCCCTTTTTTGCCAAGATCGGTGGAGAGAATACCTAACTGGATCTTTCTTCCTAAACCACATCCGTCTGATCCCCCTTTGAGTATGCGGATCAGGTGCTGGCGAATGGCAAGTTCGCCACCTTCGGCAATAAACGGATTCCCCGCAGGAGTGCTGGCCAGCGCATTAAACATTTTTCCAAAAAAGTCGCGGTCGATCAGAAAGGTTTCTTCGCTATCCTTGCCGGTTGCTATGGCATGGAAACGGTTTTTTATGATGTCAAAACGGATCTTGCCAATCGTCAGAATCTGGTTGTTTTTGGTAAATGTCTTGCCGCGGAAGATCTCCGAAACCACTTCTTCCAGATCGATCTTGTCCATCAGCTTAAAAGATGAACCCAGGTATACCTTACCGGTATGCGGATCAGGAATCCAATCAAGAATATCATCCAGATAGGATCCATGGCGTCCTAGTAGTTCAACGATCTGTTTATCTGCTGTATACCGCAACAAGGTGCGTTGGATATGCGGATAATCAGAACTGGTGGATTTTTCTTTACGTTCCCCGTGGCTTTCACGGTACAAAATGAAGTTTTCAGGATTAGCGTACCGGCGGATCCCGGCTTCATCTCTTGAGAAGTTGCTGGCCGTAAGGAATATGTCAATTTTAAAAGGCATTCTTACATCGCATAACCCGCTGATGGTGCTGCGCGAATTCAAGTCTTCCTTATTGCTGTCGGCACTGCTCTCAAACAAGCTCTTATACTGCCTGATAAAATCAGGGTCGAAATCAGTCACTCTCGAGAAATCGCCGATCTCACTGCCTATGCCATACAGGTTGCCCTGGTCGTCGGGGAAAACGTGGAGCATATCTCCCGCTATCATCCGGATCGACCGTATGCCCTGCAGGTCCTTTCGTAACCATTTAAGCATCAAGGCGGCAAGCATTTCAGATTTGCCAACTCCGCTATCTCCGCTGATCAGAACTACGAACAGACTTCCATCCTCTTCTTCAATGGCAAAAAGCGAACCGTGCACGGGCATGCCGCCAAGTTCCTTCACCTTTTCGTTCAGCAAGGTGAGCCTTGGTTTTTTAATATCTCCAAAATAATCGACTTTGCGCTTGAGTGGCGTTACAATGGTCTTGATATTCCCATTTGGGCCTTTCAAATCAAAATATCCGATGCGTGGATAGGAAATTACCTTTTCCGGGGCCCCATAGAATAGTACAATGTCGGGGACAAATTCCTTAACCTCTGCTAACGAAATGGTTTGAGGGCCCAGGAGCCTGAAATTATCAGTCAGGTATTTAAGATATGACTTATGAAATATGTATAGTTCCCTGACCAGGCCCTGGTCATGGATCTTGCAGCGATAATCTTCGGGATCAAGCGTTTCGGAGAACCTCGAGATCCGGTTGCCGAAGAAGGTGGAAGTCGGTCGGGTCTTCATCTGTTTGATGAAATCCCTTGGAGTTCCGCTGCCGACCAGATCAAACGGCTCCGATTCATAACCGGTGCGGTCAATCTTATGGAAGGGATACTCCCGTTTTTTTGCATCGGTTGCTATCCGTGTATGGGTCTGAACATCTTTCTCCGCAGCAATAACACCACATTGTTCCATGACGCGGTTGATCCAGCGGAGTTCATGGAATTCCTTGTTACGCGAGAGGGCGTTATCCATGACAAAATCGGTATGGAGCGAATAGCCGTGCTGAATCATCTCGTTGATCGATGAATTCTGAGGCAAGTATTCGTACTGTACCATTTTGGATATATAATGGTTGTACCGGGTGTACAGGTCGGTCGAGCGGGTGGCATTCATCCGCCCTGTAAGAAAAATGATTTGTGTTCTCACGGTTTCGGGCAGGTCGACGGTTGTCACCAGCTGACCGGATGCTTTCATGCAACTTTGCCAGATATAACGGCATTCATCAGGAAAGATGCCAAGCAAATAAGAGGAGGCAAGCAGCCCGGCCTCTCCGTTTCCGAGTTTGCGAACGCCATCGGTCAGTTTTTCGACCCTGCTTTTCCAGGCTTTGACAAAGATGTTGGTGCCCGTGAGCAAATAATCCATCCACAGCAGGTCGGGTCCATCGGCTTCTTTTAACGCCTCATCCCTGAAAAACTGATAGGTGATCTCCACCATGGCCGGTCTGGGATCGGAATCGAATGGTTCTTCGAAATGGTTGAGCTGATCGCGTAATTCGATCAGTCCAAGGGTGGGATTGAAGGCTTCGGCGCCGATCCCGGTGATTTCCGTGAAAAGGCCAAGCGTGCGTCTAAAAAGTTCTTTCAGTCCGGGTTCTTTCAGGCGCTGGTCAAAAGGCAATCCGAAATGGAGAAAGAGTTCGCCGATATATTTTCTCAGGATCTGGTTGTAACCTTCGAGACGTGCCAGATCACCACCCAAATCATCGCCGTTTACCTTTAACGCCAGGAGCTTAACTTTAAAATCAGAAAAGAGAATGGTTTCAAGCTCGACCAGGATTTCCTTCATGACGAGCAGTTCATCCGGTTCATCGAGGATGTGATGGTCGGGCTGGAATTCCTTTTTCGAACGGATATATTTCTGAATAGTGCTTTTCCCAAACCTGGCGGTAACTTCGTTATAATCAAGGTCTCTCAGGGCTGGAATGTTTTTGTAAACCTGCGGGAGCAGGGTTTCATATACCTTGGTGAATGCTTTGCTTGCCACGAAAGATTCGAGGTCGGGGCAACTTCCGATCTGGTCGAATAACTCGATCACGCTGTTTTTCGAGGTGGCGATAGTGTGTATCGTAACCCCGCAATCAGCCGGAAACGGTAGGTTGACAGACTTGATATCCCTTATCCGGAGCGACCGGTTTACCGTTTTTGACAAGCCTGAAATAGCGGCATAGTCCGCGAGGATCGCATGCGCATAATCAGCTCCGGACTGTTTTGGGAACACGGTCGACAGGATGGTTTCCGGATCCTTGGTGCGCGCCGGATCATTAGCCAGCAACGTCTGGAATTTGTTCCAGTACGTCAGGAACATGACCATTGCTGTTTCAAGTTCCTTGCGAAAAACCTTATAGGAAGCTTCTGATCCGTCGAGATAATCACCCAGGGCAAAGCGGACAAAACCCGTCTGGTAAGGTAAGATTGCCAGACCGCGTTCTCCAGCCAGAGCCGTGGCAAAAGCTTCGAGTTCATGGAAGGAAGCAAGGTTCAGGATATGTAGGTTGAAAAGATAGGAACCGTCGGAATCGAGGAAGGAAACCCCTGACTCCGGATATCGGGCCAGTACCTCGGCGGCAACCTGTTTGGCGATATCCATCCGGTGATTGGATTCACCCCGGAATTCCTTGTTGATCCGGAACCGGTTTAATGATTTGACTATATGATCCTTATAATAAGAGAAGAAGGGTTCGCCCTTATACTTGAAATCATCCGGCAATTCAAGAACATCGAGCTGGTCGAGTGATCGGAGTTCATCCAGTAAAAACAAATGGAGCGGGCTGCCCTCAAATAGGGAAACCCGGCGTCCTTTGCCTGATTTGCCTGAGCCTTTTTCCGGTTTATTTGCCAGGATGGCGGTTTTAATATATGCTTCGAGTTTGGATTTTATCTTGTGACGGGAAGCATCTTTCGGAAGGTTTTCGTCCATCCTTATCTTGATGGTTTTAGCCAGCTCAGCAACCTCAAGGACGTTTACGAGCATATACAAAGAGTTTGTATTGGCCCGATCGGCCGAGAAAATGTTACGGGCGTAATCGATGACATCCTGCCTGGCCGGAGTCGCGGCAATGGAACCCAGACGGTCACCGGTAGCCCCGAGGTTTTTTGTGGTTGAAAGGGAGGTTACCATGCCCAAAGTCGGGAAAGAGGCGAAGTTGTTCATGATGTACCTTGATATGGTACGCCATTTGGGTTCCTCAGGATCTTCGAGCTTCACGGCGTCATTATAAGCCTCATCCAGGAACAGGGTAAACTGTGTCTTGTTCAGGAATTTAAGGAAGGCGATCAGTGCCTGGTTGTTGAAATCCGTATAGCCGGTCGGATTGGAAGGATCGTTGATCACGAACACCGTATTCTCGCAGAACCGGTCCCAAAGCGTGCCCGTGTCGTCGAAAAGGTGAAAGGTGTCGCGGATCAGCTCGAGCTTGGTCTGGAGCCTTTCAAAATCGACCCTTCCATTTTCAAACAATTCAATGTTTATATCAAAAGGATTGATGTCGAACCGGTCGGGCGGAAACAGATCGCGGTACTCCCACGAAGCCTCCTCAACAAAATAGATGAAAGGATTGGGCTGTCGGCCTTTCCAGAACAGGAGGTCGCGGATAATCATCTGAACATCATCGGAAACCGATGTTTTATCCAGTGTTCCCAGTTTGCTTAAGAAATCCTTAATAATGTCCTGATCAGCCTGATTTTTCTGATCGTACCGGTCCTTGATCCCAAGATCGATCAGGAAATTCCGGAAACGGCCCTTGTTGTCCGCTTCATTTTCCACTTTGGTGAGGAAGGCCTTGTATTTCTCAAGGAAGAGGTTGATTCCGAAATTTTTATGAAAATGATTCTGAAGCGTCCGCTGATAAGTGTTTGGGATGACGTCGAGTATGACCTGGCAACGGTGGATAATTTCCGTACTGACCGGTTTCAGCTTGCGCTGCAACAGGTATTCCCCATAAGTGCGTATCTGTGCACGACCGCCGCCTTCGACAATCGTGGCTATACTTAGGTTTTTATTTCCTGAATAGAAATATTCCCGTGTACGGTCTTCGAATTCGGCAATGAGTTCGCGGTTGATCTTTTTATGAGTGTCAGGTTCCCGGATTTGTCCGATCAGTTCGAGGTATTGGCGTAATTTCGACAGGGTATAGCGGTCTTTTATCAGCTGACTGGCAAATTCGTCGAATTTGTACAGCATGACATCCTGCTCCGGGCTGTCGGGCTCAGCAAGCTGTTCTTTTTTAAGTCCGGCAATTTCATGGTCATATTCCTTGATCTTTTTATCGATTTTCTCTTTGAATTTCCTGATGTTCTGTGCGTTTACCTTGTCGAGTATCAGGCGCAGGTTCATCTGTGTGTTGGCCGGTGTACCCATTTTGCGGGTATGCACCTTGTTGAGGGTATTGATGATCCCATTGTGGAAGGCAAAAACCAGGCTTGTGTTGGTTGCCCGGGATTCGGGCGAGTCATCGATGAACACGCAGCGTACCAGATAGTTGGCAAATCCGGGTTGACTAAGGATATTGCTGCGCATGGAGGAAATGCGCACGGCGAATATCGAGACCGGATCATCCTGCATGATCTGCAGAAAGGAGGCAGGTTCGGTAAACTCAATCACCTTGACGGAGTTTGGTGTAAAAACCTCTTCTTTTAACAGGCGGATCGTGGTATCGGCATTTCCCGAAACCAGCGTACGGATCAGTCCGTTCAGACCCTTGAAATTGACCGTGGATTCCGTGCGGGCAAGGAAGTTTTCTTTTTCAGCTCCCGTTGTGTAATGAGTAGATTGATTGACCATCTGGTCGAGGACATCCAGCAGGTAGTTCCACTGGGCTTCCTCAACGTCTTCATTTATTCCCAGTACATCACGGAATTTGCGAAGTACGCGGACTTCATCACCGACGAGTATACGGTATAGAAAATCGATTGTTTCCTGCGTGGTTGGCGGTGTGCCAACCGAAAAATCATGAAGGCCGAGAATGTTTTCCAGCTGCTTTTTTTCGACCGGATTTACCAGTTCCTGGTCGATGATGGTACGGAGTCTCTTTTTAAAAACCTGCCTGCGGGCCGAGAATTCAAAAGCTTTTGAATTCCGGTGCGGGGCCAGCATCAGGTTGATATCATTATACCCTGGTAATGCTTCTTTTACCTCCAGGAGCGCCTGGCTGACGGCAGCTTTCTGGATGGCCGGCTCCATCAGATCGTCGTGGCAGATTCGTACAAAATTCTTCAGCTTTTCAAAAACCCCGTCTGGAAGGATATTGGTGGCACGGTCGCCCAACGATGCGTAGAGGTTGATCAGTTCGCGCGCCTCAGCGTTCAGCGGTACCCGGGGTGATCCTGGCAATTTCATACGATTTGTTCATTTAAGGTGTTTGCAAAAGCCTGGTTTCGCTGGCAGAAAAACCAAGCAAAGGAACGAAACCGACGATGAATATAAAAGCCTTGATGTAAGTTGGTTGAAAAGTATAACAAACAGGGGGGTAGATGGTTGATTTAGGTTACAGATTGATAGGGAGGCAGGCCGTAGGGGAGGAGCCACGGCTCCTCCCTTTGCGCTATGAGACTGAGAGACTGAGAGACTGAGAGACTATGAGACTGAGAGACGATTGATGAAATTGCAGAATTATCAGGTGATTATGGCCTTTAACCAAATCTTGAAGATCGGTATTTATCAGGGTGTTGGTTTTCTGTGTAAATTCATGACTTTCATGAATCGCCAAACTTAACAGATTACATGAGGCCAGTACACTATATTCCGGTCATGAACTTGAGGAGATTTTTCATTCCGTTTTTTTTGGTGTTTTGCATTAGTGTATCGGGACAGAAATTAACCGAAATCGATATTTCCGGTTTGCTTAAAACTGAAAGAAATCCTGTGTTGAGTGAGATCGCCTCCGGAATCGACCTTGTCAAACTCGAGACAACACCAGGATGTTTGATCCAATCGGTAACATCGATTATGCGGTGGGGCACTAACTTCCTTATCGTCGCCAATGGCAGGAAGTCATTGCTTATTTTTACGCAGCAGGGCAAGTTTGTGAAATCATTCGGCACAATCGGCAAGGGCCCCGGCGAGTTTCTGGAGATTTACGGGATGGCTTTTGACGCAAAAACGGATCACCTGTTTATTTTAGATAACGGTCAGGTTAAGCTCATAGAATATGACGGGACCGGAAAATTCATCAAGGAAATTAAACTGGGTTTCTACGCCACCGGTGTCAAGGTGGTGGATAATGGATTCTATTTCTATACGGGATCAGTATATTCCTATAAAACTGGTAGCTGTCTGTTAACGGTAACTGATCGTGCCGGAAACGTGTTGAACAGATTTCATAAAAGGCCCTTCGAGAAAGGATTGCCTGACCAGAATGCAACCAAGTATTCCGACCAGCGTAACTGGTGCTACTGGGAGCCCTATTGGGACACGGTGTACACCTTTGACGGTTCATCGTATCATCCAAAGTACTTTTTCAATATTGGCAAAGACCGGATCCCGAGGGAATTACAGGAAAGCAGGGATATGTTTGAGAAGGATATTGATGGTTACCGTTGGATTGTATCGTATATGGAATGTCAGAATTTCCTCTATTTCCAGATTATTGACAAGGGCCGTACGGGTAAAAAACTGGTCTATGATAAAATAAGCAAGGCGGGTTATTGCATTCCGCATAACCCGGTCTATAACCATTGGGGATTCATGAATGATTTTTGTGGCGGTCCACTTTTTCCCTTAACCATCAAGATGTCCATGACCGAAGTTGCCTGTGCTTATCAGATGGTCGACCTGAAAGAATACTTTGCAAATGGCTGGATTGATATCAAGAAGGCGAAGAACCCTGCCCTGAGCCGGGAATTCATCGAAATAATTAAAGGTTCTACAGCCGATGATAATCCGATCCTTGTGATTGCGACATTAAAATGACATAAATTGAAGGTACTTATCATACGAACTTAAAAATTGTCGATGCCTAAGGATGTGGTTCCGCTGATTTTCTAACCAGATTTTCCACTGCATATAAAGGATAAACTTCTATCGGCGGGTACTTGCAAAAATTCTCTGTTGAAATCCGGATGCCTTGATTAAGCTGTTTTTCTTTTAGGAATAAGAACAACGACTGCATTTTACCTGTTGAACCTGATTTGACCTCAACCGGGATTAGTTGTTTCCCTTTTTGTATAATGAAGTCCACTTCAGCTGAACTATTTCGGGCTTCACGATGCCAGTAGAACAGATCGGGAGGTTCATATGGACTTCGGTATTTCAGGATTTCAAGGCCGGTAAATAATTCAGCCATTGCTCCACGATTTATCAGGTCTTCATTCCGGGTCAGCAGAAAATCAGACAACTCGAATGAAGAAAGTCGCTGCTGAAGTCCCATGTCCAATAATAGCGCTTTAAACCGCTTCTGATGAATATTGGTCCCGAGCGGTATCCCTGATGCCGGAGAATGATAAACAGGAAATACCAACCGTGCCATCCGGAGAAGTTCAAATGCCTCCTGTGCTTTGGCAACCGAAAGGTTTTGGCCGGCTTTGGTGAAAATGAATTTATTTCCTGCCTGATTTACTACCGACCTGAATACCTCGCGCAGAACCAGAACTGGGGATTTTTTTTTGTATCGGGCAAAATCACTTTCCAGGGACAGGATAAGATCGTTTTGTATCTGCTGACAAGTTAAATAATCTTTGGTTTTAAGGTACCCGGCGACCACTTCAGGCATTCCGCCAATGACAAAAAAGGTGCGGAGAAGCTCCATCAACCTCGAATGCAAAACATCAGGAAGAGGATTGTCGGGAGATGCCTTCTTTTTTGATTCCAATAGATCCTGAAAACCAAGGGCTACCAGGTATTCATCAAATGATAAAGGATACATGAAAATCTGGCGTATTCGTCCTACACCAAAAGAAGGTATTTCCGAAAGAGCAAATTCAAGTAGTGAACCTGCTGCAATTACGTGAAGTTCAGGTAATTGTTCATAAAAGTATCGAAGTGACTGAATGGCAGGAAGACATGCTTGAATTTCGTCCAGAAACAATAGGGTTTCGCCAGGTATAATCCGTTGTCCCAAATATGCGGAGAGTAGTTGACATATTTGTTTCGGGTCCTGGGTTTGCGTAAAAATCTGGTGAACTTGCATGTTTTGTTCCAGGTTGACCTCTAGATAATTCGGAAATTTCTTACCCAACTGCCTGACCAGGTAAGTTTTTCCAACTTGTCTGGCCCCACGGATCAGCAGAACTTTTCGTGAGGTCGAATTCTTCCATGATAAAAATTCCTTAAAAACTACCCTTTCCATTCAGAAAAAATAAAATAACAAGGCGAAATTGAGAATAATTTGTGAAATAACCAAATCGAAAATTAGATTGATTTAGTAATAAGACAAGGCGAATAGATTGAAATTTTAGCGAATAAATTGTACAAGGAAGTCAGTTATCGGTTGCCGGTTTTTGGTTAGGTTAGTAAATTATTATGTTTAAACCGCCAATCGAATTCACTTAGCCGACAACCGACAACATTTTTCTCTCATCCATGAACCTGCAACCCTTTTTAATCGAACGCCATTTTGCCAAATACGAGTTTTCGGTACCTTATCAGTTAAGCTGTTCGGACTGCGAGCCCCTGTCACTTCCGGAATTGCTTGCCATGGCTTCGCCCGACTCGGTAAGGCTATGGGAAAACCTGAGTCTTTCTTATACTGATTCATTGGGACACCCTGGGCTCAGGAAGGAGATCGCCGGTATGTACGAGGATATCAATCAGGAAGATATTCTGGTTTGTGTGCCTGAGGAGGGGATTTTTCTTGTGATGAACAGTTTAATGATGCCTGGCGACCACCTCATTGTCATGTCCCCCTCGTATCAATCGCTGCATGAGATTGCCACCGGGATCGGGTGCACGGTGAACCGCTGGGAAGCAGGCCCATCAGGATTTTTCAGGTTGGATTCGCTGTTACCATTGATCTCGCCAGGCACACGCATGCTGGTCATCAATTTTCCTCATAATCCCACTGGCGCTTTTATTTCAAAAGAGGAGTTGGTTGAAATTTCCCGTTTTTGCGACCGTCACCATATCATCCTGTTTTCCGATGAGATGTACCGGGGATTGGAACACGATCCGGCAGACCGGTTACCTGGTGCCACGACCCTGAGTATGAACTGCATATCTTTGTCCGGCATGTCCAAATCATTTGCATTGCCGGGTCTGCGAATCGGATGGCTGATTTGCCGTAACCGGGAAATTCGCGAAAAACTGTTGATGCTGAAAGATTATATTACCATTTGCGCATCTGCTCCCAGTGAAATACTTGCAATCATTGCCCTTCAGAGCAAGGGGATGATCCTGGCGCGGAACCTCTCGATTATCAATTGGAATATCAAGCTGGTGAATGAATTTGTGGACAGGAACTGCGATCAGGTTAGCTGGAACCCTCCCAAAGCCGGCAGTGTTGCCTTGCTTAACCTGCTCAGGGAACCATCAGCGGAGAAATTTTGTCAGCGTTTGCTGGAAAAGAAGGAAGTTCTTGCTATCGGCGCGCATCTCTTTGGTGTCGACAAGCCGGCGGTCAGGCTGGGTTTAGGGAGGGTAGCATTTGGTGAGGCGTTGGGGAGGGTGGAGGCGATGCTACAGGAAGTTAGGCAAGGCTCCCGGAAGCATTCGTAGTTAATAGGTGCATTCCTTTGCCGCTTCTGCAAAAACCACCAGGTTTTCAGGCGGACATTCAAAGAAATGATCGGAAGCCGAGCAGATGTATCCGCCTTCGTAGCCAACCTTTTCAAACAGTTCGTGAACATTTTTACGGATCTTTGCTGCCGGACCTTCTGAAAGGGTACTGAATTGGTCGACCCCACCGATCAGTGCGATGCGGTTGCCGATTTTTTCCTTGAATTCCCAGGGTTCCTGGTTGCCTCCGACACTTGGTGGCGCCAATGTTTCGGATGCGTCACACCCGTTTTGAATAATCATCTCTTCGATTCCGACTGTTCCGCCGCAGGTATGGTAAGTGATCTTGAAACCGAGATCATGTAAGGCATCGTGCATGATCCGGTCGTATGGCAGACAAAACTCCTTATGCAGGTCAGGTGAGACCAGGGTGGAGGAAGCTGATCCTCCGCCTGTTTCCACCAGGTCGAACCTGGCACCTTTCATCGATTCGATAAACTTCAGCTTCTTATCGAGCAGAATTTTCAGTAAAGCATGAACCCAATCGGGTTTCTCAAAAGTGGCATAAATCAGGGTTGTGATATCCATCAGACAGGCGGCATGCTGCCAGCAACCGGCCTGATCGCCCCATACAAAACCACGGAGAATGCCGGCATCACCCACCTCATCGTATCTTTTGCTGATGGGGGCAAGGGTCAGCTTGGGAACTGGCATATATTTGCCTATGAGATAAATATCCTCATCATTCTTGATCAGGTGCTCGGTGACCCACGTGGTTTTACGGTTGCCTTCGGTTTTATAGGTCAGCAACCCATCGGGGGTGTGGATATTATGGTGAACGATCCGCTGTTCAGGATCGCGACTCACGATTACCGGTACATCTTTCCAGGTTTTTGTGTTGAATTGGGTCGGATCCGCATCAACCACCCAAAACTGGTCCATCTCTTCAAAATACTGTATCTGGGCATCAAGACCGACTTTTTTAAATGCTTCCAGGTCGCTTATTCCACCCATGTGGTTTTTTAAATGATAATCCTGCCATTGGTGGAGTGAGGCCGGCAAGCGGTCGGGCTTTTCACGGTTCAATGCAGCGAGTAATCTTTCTTTAGAGGTCATGATGGAGGTTTTGGTGCAAATATAGGAAAGAACTCAGTGCATATAGAGTAAGTGTTGTGACCAGATAATATGGGAGTAAGCGAAAGGAAGTTATGATATCTGCTATTGCGGTTTGGCAAATACCTGGGTCCAATAGAGTCCGGTAAGCCAGACCCCTATTTCAGTAAAAGAAGGGTTCATCATATTTACGCAATGGCCTGCACTTTTTAACCATTCATTCATCACTTCGTCTTCATAAAGAGCACCATAAGCCACATTCTCGCCACAGGCCTTCCAGAAATAATGCTGGTCGTATAACCGGTCTCCAACGAAATGCCCGTCACTCCCCTTATGGCTGAAAAAGTTGTTATTGTACATATCCTCACTGTGGGCTTTTGCAGCTTCCTCAAGCTCATCACTATAAGCGAGTTTATTTACAGGCGGGTACCATTTGTTGCCGCAATTCTGTCCGGATTGACGCGCCTTGTTCACTAGAGTCAGCATTTTGCTACGGCTGAACATCGGCTGATCACCGGGTTTTTCCGTTTCACAGGAAGTAGATGCCTGGAGAAGAATGAGAGACGAGGAGACCATGAGACAAATCGACAGAAGGTTTTTGCCCAGATATTTATATTGGTCAAAGCAACGAATCATATTTTTTAAACTTTAATGGTAAAACCATAAAAATCAAATTATAGTATTTCAGACCTAATCCTTTTGCATATCCGCTAATCCAAGAAATGGTTCGAATATCTGGCCGATAACCAGGCGATTTTGAAAGAAAACCGCGACAGAAGCGGCGCTGAGCTGTTTGCCATTATCATAGAAAAGCCGGGTTGACTGTCCGGTGCGGGGATTCACCGACACAACAATGGAAGGAGATTTCCGGGTTTTATCTTTCACATGCATAATGAATTTAAACGGTTTCGAATGGCTGGTGATCAGCAGACTGCCATTGAAAACCCGGATATTATCGGGACCCTTGATTTTGCAAACTTCTTTTTTGCCGGTCAGTTCACCTTCAATGAGTTGAAAAGAGTAAAGCTTGTTTTCCAGTGCAGCACTGACGAAAATTTTGTTCCCGATCCCGGAAAGTCCAGCGGGCATTCCTAGTTTCTTAGCCACAATCGACCAATTTCCGCGTCTATCGTAAAATAAAATATTTCCTCTTTTTAGTCCGAATATCTTCTCTTTCATACTGTTGCGGGTTCCGGCATCATTGCAAACAACCAGGCTTCCATCGGGGTAAGCCTGAAGGGCATTGGGTGAAACCAATAGGTCCGATTTAAAAACCTGAACAAAAATCAGATTCTCCCCGTCCACCTCATATTGAATAACGCGATGCTCTCCCCGCTGGTCATCGTGTGAGATCACATATAAGTACTGGATCTCGCCGGATTGTACCAAAGACAGGCCGTGAGGCCTGAAAGTCATTCCTGTTGGCTCTCCTGACCGCTTCATTATCAATCGTTTATTCAGGTTAGGATCGATCGATTCGATTTCACCGTAAACCGCATATTCCGGTCGGCGCGAAGCACAGGAGACCAGGAGTCGCGGAGGATTAGCTAGGGAGTCGATGACGATATCCTCAGGGCCGGGACCGGTGGGGAAGATAGTAAGAGACGGAAGACGGGGGTCGGGGGACGCAAGACGGTAGACGGTAGACGGAAGGCCGTTTGATAGGAGGGCGGACGGGGCGGACAGGGAAAGCAGTATAAAAATTAATATTTTCGTTTTCATAATATATTGATAGATAATTAAATAAACTCGCCGATGACACTGCTGCCGATGTTGCCTTCTGAACACGGGAGGAGCCGTTGCTCCTCCCCTACGTCTCGCGTCCCCCGTCTTCCGTCCACCGTCCCCCGTCTACCGTCCCCCGTCTACCGTCCCCCGTCTACCGATCTTCTTCTTCGTCCCCTGTCAACCGTCTTTCGTCTCCCGTCACTTGACTGCTACCCTGTTCATGATCTCATAAACCAGCGGCAGCTGGCTGTCACCTAATCCCCACGGAGTTTCTTCGGGTTTCCATCCGATTCGTATGAGCGCTTTCTGTGCGGCATCCTTATTGTCGGTATACACTGCTACCGACCAGAGCATGAGCGGATTGGCTGGTTGAGATTTCATCCAGGAGGTCAATACCCTGTCCCCGTCGTCTTCGCGATTCAGCAGTTTATAGCTGAGTGCAGCCAGGAGGGTTGAACTATCCCAGCCCGGTTTTTGTTCCAATGCATAATTCAATACTTTTTTAAAATATTTTTCTCCTTCATTAATTTGATTTAGTTGCAGATAACAAAGTCCGGTCAGGTAATCTTCAACCCTTTCGTCAGTAAGGTAAGGTTTGCCGACACCCAAAGATTCGGGCCACAAACGGGCAACCTCGAGATCAGCAAGGGCCTTCAGGTACCGGGCATGCCGGAAATACTCCAATGCCCTGAGAATTAATGCAGAACGATAGATTTCATGCCCTTCACGCGCCCCTTCTGCAGGCAGGAGAATCAATTTATTCAGAATTTCAATCGATTGATCGTAATTGTGCCGGTACAATTCAGCTTTAGCCTGATCAAAATCGAGGATCATTTGTCCGGGAATATTTGCAGTAGCTTTACGTGATACATCCAGATACTGGCTCCAGCTCCGGTTTCGTGCATAAAATCCGCCCAGTGCATGCCAGGATCGCCAGTCATCCGCCTGCAACTCAGTGGCGTGGTTCAGGTCGCGCAATACCAGTTCCTCCTCCATTCCTTCAAAAAGCTTGGTGCGGGTCAGGTAGAAATGGGCCTCCGCCGGTTCGTCACGGCACGATTTGAACAATTCCTTTGCCTTCAAGGAATCATCGGCATTTAAACGGATCAGACCCATATAATACCGGTTTTGCCAGGCTGGTTTTACCGATTCCGCCCACTCAATGACCCGCAAGGTTTCAGGCCGGTATGGGAGAACGAATTTTGTCGGGGAGGTCGTAGCAGATAGATTGCCGGATTTCCCGCCCAGATAATCGCGCCAGTATTGAATTTCCACCTGATCGGGTGCCTGGTTCAACAGGACGACTGATTCCGCATCCAGATTAAGGTTATGATAAAAAATGGCCAGTTCAAGATAGGTTTGCTCTGGAAACTCATTGCGGATCAAACTTTTAAAGGCGTTAAGATTATCGGTCGACGGATCGGCCAGATATTTTTCAAAACCGGCAAAATGGTTCAGAGGATCAATTTCCAACAATCGGTTAATTCCTTCAGCAGCCATTACCGGATTGTCAGCCAGTCGATATGCAATTATTTGATATTGAATGGCTTTGATATTATACCGGTCATAATCCTGGGCTAATCCGGAATATTTAATTGCCTGATCCATATTTTTCTCCCTGAGAGCGATCTCAGCCAGTCCGGTATAAGCAGCCGACCGGTACTCCATTGATCTGGCAGCAAACCCAAAGGCTTCCTTAGCCTCCCAAATCTCTTTTAAATTCTTAACATTCTTACCGTTCTTAACATTCTTACCGTCTTTCTTAACGATTCCGAGCAGGTAATTCGCTTTCGGATCATACGTGTCATACGCCAGCGCCGTCATTAACAGTTCTTCGGCCAGTTTGGGTTTTAATATTCTGATATATTCCTCGGCCAACCCGGATAGTGCCGGCAGAAAATGGGGATCCTTGAACAAGCATTTCCGGTAAGAATCCCGGGCTTGGGAATATTCCCTCTGGCGGCTGAATTCAATGGCTTTCAGGTATAATCCCTGCACGGAGTTCCAGTCGAAGGGCGGCGAAACCACCGGGCGGTCGGAGTTGCGGGCCGCCTGGATGTTGACCGACCAATCGAGGCGGCCATTTGCCAGTGAAACCGCTGAAGGCTCGCGGCCTGCGGTGGCCGGATAAATGAATAATTCCAGCGGTTTAAGCTGAACCGGGACTTTTACTGTTTGATCTGTACCATATTTAATGATCAGTGTATCCTTGACATATTCAAGCGGACTGAACCTGATTTCCCCTGATTTGTTCGGGTCTGATCCCGGCTGCTTACCATCGTTGATATTCAGTATTCCGGCTTCCCCAATCTCCGTGACCCCACCGGTACCCAAGACAGGGAACCAGCATTCGCTGAAGCGTTCGCAACTGTTTGCAGCGAATCCCAAATGCTTGAAGGGGGTGAAGGTGCTGCCGGCTGCCTCCTGGTTGAACAGCAATCCGGTCTGTATCTCGGTATATTGCATATTCCCCGGCCGGTCGGTGAGGAGATCGGTCCATAGCGCACCCTGGGGACTGAGCGCCCAGATCCAAATTTTTTTACCCACCTTCCCGGTGTAATCGTTCCAATGCCCAAACCCGAAATCTCGGGAAGCATAATACCCGGCAAAGAAATTGGTTACCGTGCCCAGCACATGGTAGCTGTGATCGCTGCCATAATTATTTTCTGCATAATGTGATATGTTCCTGCCGTCAGCCAGGACAGGCCATGGGGATTCTTCCCCGGAATGGCCTATATAATGGTCGCCCGGGAAATAGTAGGTCAGATCGGGCGCGGCATCTGCTGCTGCCGTTGCCCAATGATATTTCGAAGAACTCAGGTCCATGGGATTATACCAGAACAGGTTGGTCTCAACCCACGCTTTATCTTTGGGTAACCTGATCTCCACACGCCACTCCGAACGGGAAGTCAGGTCCATGGCACCGATAAAACAAGAAACACTTCCGTCCGGGTTGGTCCGGGTTAAATAATCAACCGGTGAAGCCGTGGTCGGGGCATGGCCGATGGATCCGAAATTGAATTCGATCCCGCCGGAAGTCCAAGCTCCGCGCATCGATATGTCCCTGAACTTTACCACTTTATTGAAATAAATAAATTCCTGACCGGTCGATTTTTCAATGGCTCCTAAAATCTTGCCACCCATCTCAGGGGCAATCATCACTTTAATCCACTCATTCTCAAGCTCCACGATTTTCCAATCGCGGTTTATGCCCTTGGTGGCATAACCGTCAAAACGAAAATACGGATAGATTTTACCGGTGCGGGGAACGGGATTCGGATCACCGTAAGGATAGGTCAGGAAAGTGCGGGAGTATTCGCGGACTGTTGCACTTTGCGCAGAAGAACGTGTGGGCGTGAGGAACGCGAGAAATGTGAGAAATGTTAAGAATGTTAAGATCGTTAAGAAGGGGCGTTTCATGGCGATGATTTTTTACTAAAATACGGATTTGATTTGCTATTTTTCATGGATTTTTGGCAAAGTGATGAGGTCAGACTTACCAGATGATAAGCGAGTTTTGGTCCGATGGGCGGAAGAGGGCGATAATCAGTCGGTTCTCGAGCTTTCCTCACGCTGTGCGCAGGTCGGAATGATTACCATGTATCCTGATCGTTCACCGGTTTTTAACTGGATACACCGGCTATTGGATCCGGATTCCTTCCATTTGGTTTCGATCAGTCAAAACCGCGCGGTGGGCTTGCTTGGCACCCTTCATACGGATTTTTACTTTAAGGATAAGCCGGTCAGGACAGCCTATTTTATGGATTTCAGGGTGGATCCGGAGTTTCGCATGGGGCTGACCGCTTACAGAATGGTTAAAAGAGCCATTGAATTTGAGCGGGAATCCGGAACCCGGATGGCTCTGGCCACCCTCCTGAAAAGCAATGAGGCACCCATGGTTTTTACCAAGGGTAGGGGCGGGTTTCCTGCCTCGCTGTACCTGGGAGATAACCGGATATTCAGTTATATCCCGGTCCGGAAGATGAAGATCGATGGAAGGTTTACGATCAGGCAGGCTGTTGATGAAGATATACCGGAACTGGTAGCCCTTTATAACCGGTATTACAGCAGTTACCGGCTTGCCCCGAGGATGTCGGAGGAAACATTTAGGCGCTATATTGCTGAAATCGACGGGTTAAGTATCGACCGGTTTTATGTGGCCTGCCAGGGTAATACCATAAAAGCGGTGATGGCTGCCTGGGATGCCCGCTCAATAAAAAGATTCTTTGTGACCCAATCGAATATCCGGGTAAAATTGATATCAGGATTGGTAAAGTTCTTATCGCTGTTCGGGAAAATGCCCGAACCGGTCAGGGTAAACCAGCCATTGCGGCAACTGACGCTGGTCCTTTATGCTCATGATGATTCAATCCGTGCGCTGGCGGCATTGTTCCGCCATATCAACAACCTGAATATCGGAGGGGAATATTCGCTCATCCAGGTTCAGATCCATGAGGACGATCCGGCCAATGATAGTTTGAGGGGCCTGATCGGTATCTCAGTATACAGCGAAATCCATTTTTTTACCGATACCCTTCAATTCGCTCGTGAAATCCAGATAACTCCGGGGCTCATTCATCTTGAATTTCCCAATTACATTTAATTGGCGGTAATGTTTATAATCCTTCTGATGGTTTCGGAAATATTCTCCGTTGGTCGCGGAGCATAAACCGAAATGATTTTGCCGTCTTTTCCGATCAGGAAATATCTTGGAAAATCATTCAGGTAATAGGTGTCTTTCAGAACGGATGATTTCGGATCCTGTATCAGCTGGATGCTGCCGAAATTATTTTTTTTAATGATCGCAGACCAGCGGTTCTTATCTTTTTCGAAATCCAGCGATACCATGATGAATTTTACCGGTTTACCCATGAAATCCCTCCGCAGTTGCTCGAAATAAGGGATCTCCTGTAAACTCCAGTCCGACCATGATGCCCAGAATCCGATATACAGCAATTCTCCGAAATAATCGCTTAGTTTCACCGGTTTGCCGTCCGGGGTGAAGGCGGTAAAATCGGGGGCTTCTTTACCCAGACCGACTTTTTCAAGATTGGTGACCAGCGATTCGATGGATTTAACATAACCGGAGTTTTTGCAGCTGACCCTGAAATCCGTCAGGAAACTCTCGATGCGGGTAATCCCGAAATTGGCAAGGTGATCATCAATGGCAGTAAATAGAAGATAATCAATAACATCCTGATTCGTAAAATCGTCATGAATCACCCTGAACCGTGCCACGGATTCCGGAAAAATCAGATTGGCGATATCGGCATGCGTGTCCAGATAAACAGACTGCCGGTAATCAAGGTAATTCTGGATAAATTCTTTATAAACGTTACTGTGCAGGTTTGCCGGTGAATTCAGGTTAAGCCGCGTGAGATAATCAAAATGGTATCCGGCCGGCAGTTCCGGTTGAATCCCTTTAAGGATTTGGTATTTAATAGGATATTGAAGATGCTGATCCGCCCAGTAGAGTTCAATTTCATTTCGGGTCAGGTTAACAAAACCGGGATCTATTTCTTTATACTTGACTTCATATTCTTCCAGTAATTTGATTTTCAATTGCTTGATTGAATCAATATACTGGATGAAAGGTTGCGGTTCCTTTGAAAACAGATCGGCACCAGCAATTGAAGTCTGCTGATCCAGTTTACGGGCGAGGGTCAGGTAATAATTCACCGGTCCAAGCTTGCCCCCGTATGAAATATTATCCGGAAATGCGACCGAATTGATCGTCAGGGTAACCTCTTTTCCCGGTTCAAGGTAGACATCGGTCAGGCGGTTGCCGAAAAACACCATGGCGTGTAACGGTTCCTTTACAGGGATGGTGATGCTGAATTCGCCTTTTTTACTGATCCTGGCGCTATCGAGGACAGGACCGGCACTGATATCAATATATCCCGGGATAATGGGTGACAGCATACCTGAAATCCTGGCTTCCCCGGGCTTGATTCCGGGTTTCTGGCAGCCGGTCAATAAACCAGCTGCCAAAATCAGTAAACATCCTAATCGCTTGATCATACCAACTACCTCGGATTACCCGACTTGCTCATATACCGGGTGTAATACTCGTTGTATTTGGTTTCCACTTGTTTAAGAAGGTCATCTTCTTTATTAGCAGTCAGGCAATCGAGAAGGTTCTTCATCTCATAACCAACGGCGTACTGAAAATCATTGCTTATGGAAAGGAAGAAGTTGTTTGGAAGGCTCAGGTAATAATCCACATTGTTGCTGATATTATCGAAAGAGAATTTAGCTACTTCCCTTGCTTTGTCTCTATTTCCGGCCAGATACCAAAGATTGGCATTGTCAACATCGGTAGCCGTATATCCGACCACTTTCATTGGCATAACGCTCTCCAGTTTTGTCAGTACTTCGATTGCTTTATCCTTTTTGCCTTCCTTGATCAGGGCGGCAGCCAGGCGGTTGAAATTGTTCTTCATGTTCTGCATCATCCGGCGGCAGGTTTCATCCTGGTAAACTTTCGGATTATTCAGATTGGTATAACGGAATTTATTCATCACGTTTTCATACATGATATCCGTATTAACCATGCCCGACATGCCGGTCTGCATCTCACCCTTCACCGGGATTAGCCGGTAGCTGAGGCCCTGAAGTTCAAGGTAATTATCGAGTTTTACCGAACCTGACTGTTTCGGGGTGGTATAATACATCGGCCGCTCCCAATTATTATGGGCTAGGATATCCAGCACAACCAGTTCATCTTTATAGATCTGTTCCTGCCCCATATTCCATATGATAGCCGAATCAATCTGTGATGCCCTGCCGGCCGCAACCGTGCCATTCTGGAGAACTTTGTTTTTATCCACGGGCAGGCTGAAAGTGGCTGAGGGGATATAATTGAACTGCCGTCCGGTTGATGAGGGGACCATGGCCCGCGGGTCATCATTGATGGCGAATTCAATCAATTGTTTCAGGTCCGTAGGAGTCTTCAGTTTATCAAGGATCGGAATATAACCCCGTTTCCCCTGACGGTATTGTTCAAATCCCATCGAGATAGGTAAAGCTGCTGAACCATAATAGGTACGTTTCAGCTGATCGATATACCAGTCCTGCGGAAGGAATGGCATGCAGCAAACTCTTACATCGGTTCGGGTACCTTCAACCTCCTGGATGTACCAGAGCGGGAAGGTATCATTATCCCCATTGGTGAAAATCAACGCATTTTTGTCCAGTCCGATCAGGTAATTATAGGCAAAATCGTGAGCGGTATTCCTGCCTGAACGGTCATGATCGTCCCAGTTTTGCGCAGCCATCACCATCGGAACGGCCAGCAGGCAGACTCCGGTAACCGCCAGAGCTGACATTTTCGGATCCAGCTTTTTCTTCAGCAGATCATATAAAAATAGAACGCCGATTCCTATGAATATAGCAAAGGCATAGAATGATCCCACATAAACATAATCCCTTTCCCTTGGCGTTACAGGCACTTCATTCAGATATACGATAATTGCCGCACCGGTCATAACAAAAAGGAGGGTTATGATCCAGAAATCCTTGCGATGCTTCTGATAATAGAACCAGGCACCTAACAGGCCAAGTATCAGTGGCAGTGCGAAATACTTGTTATGCCCCTTGTTTTCGGTAACTGCTTTAGGAACGTTATCCTGTGATCCGAGGCGCATGGCATCAATGAATTTTACGCCGGTAATCCAGTTGCCGCTTTTAATGCTTCCGTCGCCCTGCTCATCGCTCTGACGGCCGGAAAAGTTCCACATGAAGTAACGGAAGTACATGTGTCCCAGTTGATAACGGAAGAAGAACCGCATGTTTTCCACGAAAGTGGGAACCATCCTGATTTCATCTTTCCCATCCTGGCCCTGAACCGTTAAGGCGCGGCCCTTGATTTTACCCCAGGCTTTATACGCTTGTTCATACTTTGGATCCTGGGTGTTGTACATCCTGGGGAAGAAGGTGGTGAAACGGCTGTCGTACACATAATCGGTACGGGTGTCTGAAATCGCATATTTGCCGTCTTTTTTATAATAGAAGTTCTTTCCGTCTTTTACATCGGTGATGGGTGCATTATAATATTCACCATGAAACAACGGACGCTGTCCGTAAACTTCACGGTTAACATAGGAAAGGAGGCTGAGTGTGTTATCGGGATTGTTTTCATCCAGGGGTGGATTGGCCGCCGAACGGATGGGGAGTACCAGGATGGAGGAGTAACCGATCATGATGAAGGTTAGCATCAGGAATATGGTATTCCATAAGATTTTTCCTTTTTTCTGGCTCCAGAGGATAGCGTATGCAAGAGCTCCTCCGAGGGCTAATATGAAGATAATAACTCCGAAATTGTAGGGCAGCCCGACTACATTGATAAAGAAAAGCTCAAACCACGAGGCCACCTTGAGGGTAAACTGGATAACGACCAACATTATAATGGCCAATAGGACGAATGATCCCAGAATGGCATAAACAACCCCCTTTTTCGTAACCGGAAATTTTTTAAAGTAATAAACCAGAACAATAGCCGGTATAGCCAGCAGGTTGAGGATATGCACACCTACGGATATTCCCATCAGGTAGGCGATCAGGATAAGCCAGCGGTCGCTGCGCGGTTCATCGGCCACACTTTCCCATTTGAGGATGGCCCAAAAAACGGCCGCAGTGAACAGCGATGACATGGCATATACTTCAGCCTCCACGGCGCTGAACCAAAAAGAATCAGAAAACGTATAAGCCAGTGCACCCACAATACCGGCGCCCATGATCACCCATAAATCAGCCTGGCCAGGCTCCCGGTCCTTGGCCACGATTTTACGTGCCAGGTGGGTAATGGACCAGAACAGAAAAAGAATGGTGAAGCCGGATGCCAGTGCTGACATCACATTGATACTTTTTGCTATGGCCATGACATTCCCGAAAGCAAACAGCGAGAAAAACTTGCTCAGGAGCATCCAGAAAGATGCCCCGGGGGGGTGCCCGATCTCCATATTCTTGGCGGTGGCAATAAACTCGCCGCAGTCCCAGAATGATGCTGTGGGTTCAATAGTCAGCAGGTAAACTATTGAGGCGATTGCAAATACAATCCATCCCGTGATGATATTGAGCCGGTTGAAATTCATAACGTGTCTTTTTATGTTTCAGATTTGTGATGTTGCGGGGCGAAAGTTAAAAAAGATTTCCCTCATCTTTAGCCTGTACGTCTTCATAATAGCTATCAGTCAGCAGTTCTTTGCCAAATGAGGCTTCCACCGCCAGTTGATCGCACCGTTCATTTTCCGGGTGATTGGCATGACCTTTGATCCAGATGAAGGATACCTTATGGTTCCTGTAAATATCCAGGAAGCGTTTCCACAGGTCAGGATTCATTTTTTTCTTGAAATTCTTGGATTCCCATGACTTAAGCCATCCCTTTTCTACTGCGTCTGCAACGTAACGGGAATCGGTGTAAATGGTCACCTTGCTGTTAGGTATTTTCAGCGCTTCGAGTGCCACGATCACGGCCAGCAGCTCCATCCGGTTATTGGTAGTCAGCCGGTACCCGGCGGATAATTCCTTCCGCTGTCCGGGCGCCTGCAAAACCGCTCCATACCCTCCGGGGCCCGGGTTGCCGCGTGCGGCGCCGTCGGTGTGAATGACAATATTCATTCCGCAAATATGGGAAAAAGTTGAGACGTGAGGACGTGAGGGCGTGAGGACGTGAGGGCGTAAAGGACGTGGAAGCTGCTGTCAAACCAATTTTGGATAAGGGTTTTTTGCGATATTTGAGCAAAGTTAAAACTATAACCATGAAAAGTTTATTCAATTTCCCGGGATTCCGCTGGCTGTTTACCGGCATGATGGTTCTTGTAAGTGGCTCCTTGTTAATTACTAGTGCCCAGGATCGGCTGAAGGATATGCCCGGTTATGCCCGGTATCAGAAGATGTCTCCGGTAATTCGCGGCTCGGTAAAACAGGGCGCGTTGAATGTAACTTGGTCGGAGAATAGTAAGACATTTGATTATCAGTGGAGTGGCAAGAAGTATACCTATGATGTAAGGAAACTCAAGGCTTCCGAAACTGCTGTATTACCTTCAGGAGTGGCCACGGCTGATGGTCCGGATCGACCGGGCGGCCGGAGGGTGGCAGGTATCCTTACCGATAATCAGGCATCAAGAGGAGAAAGGCCAGATCGCGGCCGGCAGTATACCACGGCCATGTCGCCCGACGGAACGCTGAAGGCCTTTCATAAGGACCGGAACCTCTTTATCAGTAAAGCCGATGGCTCGGGTGTGGAGGCTTTAACAACGGAAGGCAATGATAAGAACCGTATCAAGTTTGGCTCTGCCAGCTGGGTTTACGGTGAAGAACTGGGCCAGAAAGCCGCCATGTGGGGGTCACCTGAGGGTAAAAAACTCGCTTTTTATAAGTTTGATGAAGGCAAGGTACTGGATTATTACCTGCAGTACAATCAGTTGAAGTTGCAGGATTCGGTTGAGATCGAACCCTATGTGAAAGTGGGTGGAAACAATCCCATCGTTGATTTGCTGGTTTATGATTTAGTTACCAGGAAGATCACAAAACTGGATGTCCGTGAAGGGAAACCTTTCGACAATAAGGTGGTCGGACATTATATTTATGGGATCAGCTGGTCGCCTGATGGAACGGAGCTTTTGTTCCACCGGACCAACCGCAAGCAGGATATCATGGAGCTTGCCGCAGCAAATCCTGAAACGGGAAAATGTCGCGTCGTAGTTCATGAGGAGTGGCTGGCCAGTTACACCAAGAATACTCCCACCATGCAATTCCTCAAGGACAATAACCGTTTCATCTGGACATCCGAACGTACCGGCTTCCGGAATTTCTACCTCTATGATCTGAAAGGGAATTTGCTTGTAACACTTACCAGCCATCCATTTGAGGTGGCCAATATTATTAAGGTGGATGAAGAGGCAGGATTCATGTGGTATATGGCCCGCAGCGGTGACAATTACATGAAATTGCAGCTTCACCGGGTTGGGCTGGACGGCAAAGGGGATGTCCGGTTGACGGATCCTGCGTTTAATCATCGCGTTACCCTTGCACCCAACGGAAAATATTTTGTCGATGTTGCTCAGACCCATGATATTCCCTCATTTACCCAGCTGGTTGACATCAAGGGTAAAGTGCTGGCAAAACTTGTTGACAGCGATTTGACAAAATACAATGAACTGGGACTGAAAAAGGTTGAATTGTTTACTTTCAAAGCTGCTGATGGGGTAACTGAGCTTCACGGCATGCTCCATTTTCCTTCGAATTTTGATCCGTCAAAGAAATATCCGGTGATCGTCTCCGTGTATGGTGGTCCGGAAACTAACGGAGCCTCTGAGAATTTCAGCACCCCGAACCCGATGACCGAATACGGTTTCCTGATTGCCTCTTTTGACCTCCGCAGTGCTGCCGGACGGGGAAAGAAGTTTATGGATCCCTATTATGCTCACCTGATGGGTGTGGAGATTGATGACATGGCAGCGGGAGTAAAATCACTCTGGGCCCGGCCTTATGTGAACAAAGATAAAGTGGGGGTTTACGGGACTTCTTATGGCGGGACTTCTTCCGCTGCCGGCATTCTCCGCTATCCGGATGTGTTCCATGCTGCCTGCGCCAATTCCGGTGTTATGGATTTCCGGAACTATGATAACATTTATGCCGAACGTCATGCCGGACTTGTTGAGGAGCATCTGGCAGAATATGAGGCAGGTACTCTGGGTAATTATGCGGCAAACCTGAAGGGGCACCTTATGATCTATTACGGCACCTCGGATAACAATGTTCACCCGGCTAACTCACTTCAGCTTATCCGCGCTCTTCAGAAAGCAGGAAAAAGTTTTGAGGTTCAGGTTGGTCCGGATATGGGACACACAGCTTTGAACAGCGAAAGGATGATGGAGTTCTTTATTGAGTACCTGGTACTGAGGTAAGGTATAGCGGTCCCCGCTTGCGGTCCCCGCCTGCGGAAATCCTGCCATCGTGACGGGGTCCCCGCCTTCGCGGGGATGACAATTCTCCGAGGGGAACGCAGTGCGGCTACTTGAAACTTAAAATTCAAAATTCAAAATTGGTCTTCGAATCTCTAAATTTATCCTTCCAAAACCATGGCTGACCGGATTGTACGAATCGATGTTGCGCCTCTTCGGATCAAACTTAAGAAGCCATTCGTTATTTCTTTGGGGCCGGTGTATCATGCTGAAAATGTGGTGGTCAGGATTATGACGCGGTTGGGGCGGGTTGGGTTTGGCGAATGCTGCCCTTTTCGCACCATCAATGGCGAAAGCATGGATACTGCACTCATTGTCGGGCAATACCTGAAAGAGAGCCTGATGGATCGTGACCCTCTGGATATCGAATCTTGTATCCGAATCATGGATTCCTCCATTCATGGGAATCGGTCAATTAAAAGTGCGTTCGATATCGCTTTGCATGATATTGCCTCACAAGCGGCGACATTGCCCCTTTATGCCTTCCTGGGTGGAAAGCTGAACCGAACCCTGTTTACCGATTATACGGTAAGTTTTGGAACACCAAAGGATATGGTGGCTGAGGCCATTGTAATTATGAATCGGGGCTATCCGGCAGTCAAAATCAAGGTTGGAGGTACCGCTGAGGAGGATCTCGTCAGAATCCGTGAAATCCGGAAGGTTGTCCAGCAGAATATCCCGCTTCGTCTCGATGCCAATCAGGGCTGGAGCGTTGATACAGCCATCGAAGTGCTATCGGAATTGGCTGATATGAATATCGAGTTTTGCGAAGAGCCTATCGCACGGTGGGATTTCATGAGTCTGGCGAAGGTTAGAAAGGCCAGTCCTGTTCCGATTATGGCCGACGAATCGTGCTCCGATCATCACGATCTGGAGCGGCTGATCGCCTTGAAAGCCTGTGATTATGTGAATATCAAACTCGGAAAATCCGGTGGGCTCCATAATGCCAGAAAAATGATTTTGCTGGCAGAGCAAGCCGGTATGCAAGTCCAGGTAGGAGGTTTTGTCGAATCGAGACTGGGATTCACCGCATCGGCCCATCTGGCGCTGTCGTCAGATTGTGTGGCCTGGTGCGACTTTGATACACCTCTCATGCTTGAAGAAGACCCTGTTACCGGAGGGATGCTTTATGGTGATGGAGGTTCGGTGAGAGTGCCGGAGGGGGTGGGGATGGGGGTATCCATTGAGGTAAAAATTTAGAAATTCCAATGCAGAATTCCGAATGCCGAGTGGTAGATGCAAGTGACCATAAAGTAATAAAATTCTACTTCATGGATACTTGAATCTGTAAATTCAGCATTCGGAATTCTGAATTGGAATCTCCTCTTTTTTTCTTTAAAAATCTATCCAATTTTCAAAGAGGTCATAGTTAGCGACCCCATAACCGCTTTATCATTGAATAGAGTAAGCGGCTCGTTCTTTTCCTGAAGCGCAAGTGCGTAAAGCAACGGGAGATAATGATCAGGGGTGGGGATGGCCAGATTGAATGACTTTCCCTGCGACTGGTAATCGATCAGCGACTGATGGTCACCCGCGAGGATGTATTGCTTCATTTTTTCACTGGCTTCGATCGCCCAGTCGTATCCGTATTCCGGTTCCCTGATCTTGTCCCAGGACACCATCCGCAGGTTGTGTACCATATTGCCGCTTCCCAGGATCAGGATTCCCTTTCTCCGCAAAGAGGCAAGTTCTCTAGCCAGGTCATAATGGTAACGGGCGTTCTGCATATAATCGAGGCTCAGCTGAACCACCGGCACATCCGCTTTGGGATATAAATGCTTGATCACACTCCAGGCTCCATGATCAAGGCCCCATTTTTCATCCAGACCGACAGCAGATTTTGTGACTGTGTTTTTGGTTTCTTTTGCCAGCTGAGGGCTGCCGGGTGCCGGATATTGAACATTAAACAATTCCTGCGGGAATCCCCCAAAATCATGAATGGTAGGGGGTTTCTCCATGGCGGTCACAAAGGTTCCACGGGTTTCCCAATGCGCAGATATGCATAATATTGCGTTGGGCCTGGGCAAAGTCGTCCCAACTTCTTTCCATCCCCTTGAGAATTCATTATCCTCGATGGCATTCATGGGACTGCCATGCCCCAGGAACAGCGCCGGCATCAGCTCGGTACTGTTCAGGGGATCGGTCATTTTATTGAGTTTATTCAGATTCATGGCGGCTCCTGCTCAAGGAATTAATGTAAGACTACTAATAAAACGTTTCCGGTTCATCGGTCAGGCTACCTGCACAAGATCAACTTTAATCAAAATACTCATACTCAAATCGCTTGCTGAATTTCACCTGGTCCTCCAGCACAATGCGGTTGTTGGAATCATATTCCGAGGTAATGCGGTTATCCATGAGATCACCGCTGTACTCTTCCTCAACCACCGGATTTCCTTGTTCGTCATATTCATAGACAAATATATACTTGTCGGAAAAGGATTGTCGAACCACCTGGTCTTTTTCATTGTATTCGATTTTCAGGAAATCGGACAGATCGCCACGGCGGTTACGGCTTACCCTTAAAAGAAGCATTCCGGATTCCGAATACTTGAATTCGGTGACGAGAATTAACTTGCGGCGTTCATCCAGATGACGGCGCACCGACATTTCCCCCTCAGGGTTATATTCATATTCGAAACATTCGGTGAGTTTGTCGTTGAAGTCGTATAAATCACGCAGGATCACCTTCCCATCCGCATTGAATTTCAGGAACTCCCTGGATTCCAGTTCGTCGTCCTCATCGCGTTCGATCCAGTTTTCAGTGTTGTTTTCCTCATCACGTTCGATAGTCTGAACCGAAATGGATCCGTCGGTAAACTCGATATCGACTTTCTCGATTTTTCCCTCCGCATTACGGGTGTAAATCTTCCTCTCGGCAATGTCATGTTCGTCGAGATAAGTCGTCATTTCAACTACCTGTTTATTCTCATCGTACCTGGTTTCAATTTTGGATTCAAACTGCCCGGGGCCATTGTATTCATATCGTGCAATTTCATTCCCAGCCTGGTCATAATTGATAATCTGGCTTATATGGGATTCAATTTCCCCGTCTTTCGGGAAGGTGGTTACTTTAAGTGATCTTACCTGCTTCATCCTGTTAATATGCTAATTTGCTAATATGCTAATGTGCTAATGTGCCGGTGTATACTCTAATCAATCTTAACTATTCTTAATTTTCTTAACCATCTCATCGTTCTTGCCGTTCTTAACATCGGGCTGTTCCAAAACCTTTCTAATGACAGCAAAACTACCCAGCCCGATTATACCGCCGAGGACTGCACCTCCGATTATGTCTCCAGGATAATGCACTCCCAAGTATATTCTGCTGTAGCTGACCAGGATAGCCCAGGCGAATATACCCAGGGTAAACCCTCTACGGTGAATCAGCAGGGCGGTCAGCATCGCGAGGCAAAAAGAGTTTGCCGCATGGGTGGAAACAAATCCGTATTGTCCGCCGCATTGATTGGCCGCCAGCCTGACCTGACCCTCAAGAGAGGGCTCATGGCAGGGCCGGAGCCGCATAAATACTTCCTTGAAAAGGTGAACCGAAGATTGTTCGCTGATGGCGTAAGCCAGGATCAGTCCGACAACCATGATTAAATAATTTTTGTTGGTCTGGGAAGGTCTGAACCAGATAATGACAAGAAAACCAATGATGAACAGAATCCACGGAATCGGTCCGCTGAGGAATCTCATCACCGGATCAACTCCCGGAGTTGCAAAATGATTGA
Organism: Bacteroidales bacterium; assembly: GCA_041662065.1. GTDB lineage: Bacteria > Bacteroidota > Bacteroidia > Bacteroidales > UBA12481 > UBA12481. The sequence goes on from JBAZTE010000005.1 coordinate 100,942, forward strand.
GAGACAGAAAAAGTTTCTTGTCAAGATTTATCAGATTTTCCAGCATAGTCTAATCACTATGAAGCACCTGCCAAACCAGGTCCTTAAGTTTATCAAGATTTGTGTGGGTAAGCGATGAAAAGAATACATAGGGGATATCCGGAAGATCTTTCCGGATTTCCTGTGTCAGCTCCTTATCCAGTAAATCCGACTTTGAAATTCCCAGGATTCGCTTTTTATCCAGCAATTCAGGGTTATACTGCTCGAGTTCATTCACGAGAATGTCAAATTCCTTACGAATATCTTGACTATCGGCCGGAACGATGAACAAGAGGACCGGATTTCGCTCAATGTGACGTAAAAACCTTAATCCCAATCCCTTGCCCTCATGAGCCCCTTCAATAATTCCAGGGATGTCAGCCATGACAAATGAGAGGTTGTCACGATATTCAACAATTCCCAGATTGGGCGTCAGGGTTGTAAAGGCATATTCCCCGATTTTAGGTTTAGCTGCGGATACCACCGACAGGAGGGTTGATTTTCCCGCGTTGGGGAATCCGACCAAGCCCACGTCGGCCAGAATTTTCAGTTCAAGAATGATCGATGTTTCGATTCTGGGTTCACCGGGTTGTGCATAACGCGGCGTTTGGTTGGTAGCGGATTTGAAGTTGACATTACCGAGACCTCCGCGGCCCCCTTTAACTAAGATTTTCTCCTCGCCGGCTTCAGTAATTTCCATCAGAAATTCATCCGTCTCAGCATCCCGGGCAATGGTACCCAGTGGAACATCAATGTACACATCTTCGCCCTGGGCGCCGGAACATTGATCCTTGCTGCCGTCAACCCCATCCTTGGCAAAAACATGCCGGTTGTACTTCAGGTGAAGCAGGGTCCAGAGCTGGACGTTTGCCCGCAATATGACATGTCCGCCGCGACCACCGTCACCTCCATCGGGACCGGCTTTGGCATTGTATTTAACCCTTTTCAGGTGAGCCGATCCTGCTCCGCCTTTGCCAGAGCGGGTGAAGATTTTAACATAATCGATAAACGAAACTGTTGTCATGCTAATATGCTAATATGCTAAAATGCTAAAATGCTAATATGCTAATTATAATTTATCTACTTCCTTGATCAGCCTTTCGGAGATTTCATCTATGGTTCCGATTCCGGCGATGGGATGATATTTTCCGAGTTGGGTGTAATAGTCAATTAAAGGCTGAGTCTTGGAATGATACACTGAAATCCTGTTTTCGATGGTTGCAACGTCGGCATCATCCGTTCGGCCTGACGATTCACCCCGAAGAAGAAGTCGTTTAACTAGTTCATCATGAGGAACTTCAAGAGAAATCAATGCTGTTATTCCTTCTTTGCAGGAAGTCAGCATTTTGTCGAGTTCCATTGCTTGGGCAACGGTTCGCGGAAACCCGTCATAAATAACTCCGGGAACGGTACAGATTTGATGCAGGCGATTGCTGATCATTCCGATAACCGTTTCATCCGGAACGAGTTCACCGGCATCGATAAACCGTTTAGCTTCAAGACCCAACGGAGACTTTTCGGCAATCTCCGCACGTAGCAGATCACCGGTTGAAATGTGCATGAAGTCATAATGTTTTACCAGGGCCTGGGCCTGAGTGCCTTTCCCTGCACCCGGAGGGCCGAAAAGAATGACGTGGATCATAGGGGTAAATTGTGAGGACGGATAAATCCGTCTATTTGGGTTATAATGTATAAATGTCTTTGGAATTTCTTCCGTATCCGTTATAGTCCAGTCCGTATCCAACCACAAAATTGTTTGGAATTTCTATTCCCAGATAATCGATTTTAAAATCTGCCTTGAAAGAATCGGGTTTATGCAATAAAGTGGCGATCCGTATCGATGCAGGCTGCATGGTGTGCAAATATTCGAGGAGTTTCGTGAGCGTGAGACCGGAATCGATGATATCCTCAAGGATAATGATATGCTGGCCGGTTATAACCTCCTGCAGGCCAATTAACTGATCCACTTTTCCGGAAGAGCCGGTGCCGATATAAGAAGCCAGTTTGACAAAGGAAATGCGGCTTGGCATTTTGATCTGTTTGAACAAGTCAGCGGCAAATACGAAGGAGCCGTTAAGCACGGCAAGAAATAACGGGTCTTTCCCATTCATGTCCCGGTCGAGGTCGGCGGCCATCCGTGCAATGGTCTCCTGAATCCGTAAATGCGGGATGAAGGTTACAAAGGTTTTGTCGAGAACTTTAACGGTATCCATTGTTTCTGAATTGGCTGTTTTTCCTACCTTGCGAAGGTAATCAATAATCCTGAACGAATGAATCCGATAGTCAGCATCATCATGGGCAGCACCTCCGATTTGCCCATCATGGAAGAGGCCGCCAAACTGTTTGACGAGTTTGAAATTCCTTTTGAGATACACGCCCTGTCGGCACACCGGACTCCTGATCTGGTGGCTGATTTTGCCAAAGGGGCTTTTGATCGCGGGATCAGAGTGATTATAGCCGGGGCAGGCGGTGCGGCTCATCTGCCGGGGGTCGTTGCGGCCATGACCATCTGTCCGGTTATCGGGGTACCGATCAAGTCGGGCAACTCCATTGACGGCTGGGATTCCATTCTCTCCATCCTCCAGATGCCCTCAGGAATCCCGGTTGCCACCATGGCCCTCGACGGAGCACGAAATGCAGGAATCCTTGCAGTTCAAATCCTTGCCACCGGCAATCCTTCGCTTCAGTCCAAATTGTTGAACTTTAAAGCCGGATTGGCAAAAAAAGTGGTCAAGGCTAATTCAACATTGAAAGAAGTATCCTTCAAGTTTAAAACAAATTAGACGACCCAAAATTTCCATTTAGATGGATCGGGCGCATCTATATCCAGTAAAACGGAAAGATGCGCCCGATTTGTTTTTTTATCCTTGCCTGGATTACCCTGGCATTCCCGGTTGTTGCCCAGGATCCTGTGTCCACCGTCCTTCGGATAACCGGTTGGCCTGCTGCCGAAAAGGACCGCAGCGGCATCGGCTTATCGGTTTTTTCCAAACAATACTATAGTGTTTCCAACTGGAATCTGACCGGTTTATCGGTTGATTATTCTGGCGGTGAGGGGCTAACGGCTGCTCTAATCTGCCGCGATGGTATTCCGGGCTTTAGCTGGTATCATCTGTATTTGTCTCATTCACGGAAATTTAAGAAGGTAAGCGGGATGGTTCAGCTCAGGTTTTCAGTAATTGACTTGAAGGACCGTCCATCGGTTCTCAGGATTGGAGGGAATATCAGCTCATCCTGGCAGATGAGTCAAAACCTTTTACTGAGGGTTACTATGTATGATTTACCGGGATGGATATTCCCGCAGGAAGCTGTCGCCAGAGGAGTCCCGGCCATGCAATTCCTGCTGTTTCATGAACCTGGAAGGCAATTGGGCCTGTTGACGGGTTTCAGGATCAGCCAATCGCAATTAGGACCGGTCACCGCTGGTATCCGGGTTAAATTATTTGATCAGCTGGGATTGGCCACCCTGATGGAAGTGTTGCCCTTCGGTTTTTCGATTGGATTGAATTATCAGATAAAGGGTTATCGGATACAGGGTTGGCTGGAACAGGCCAATGGGTTGGGAATCACGCCGGTCATCGTGGTTGGCAGGTAGGCGGCAGACGAAAGAGTAAGATACTATGAGACTTTGAGATTATGAGACTATGAGACTATGAGACTATGAGACTATGAGACTATGAGACTATGAGACTATGAGACTATGAGATGGGTGTTGTTTAATATGCTTGTTTGGTTTGGATTTGTGGTTGCCGATGGTCAGGTGGTGACTGGGGTGGATCCTGATTCAGTAATGAATGAGTGGCTGGAGCAAAGCGAATGGGAGGCGGTGAGTTTGCATCCGGATATTGTGATGGACTGGATGCTGGATATGGACAGTGCGTTTGCAGGGGCGATCGCAAACCGGTCGCTGACAACCCACATGGTCACCGTGAGTGCTCCGGTAGGTGCTGAAATCTTTGACTGGACTGCAGATTCAGGGGGCTTGATTTCACCGGTTTCACTCAGATACAGGATCAGGATCAGTGAACCAAAGCGGTGGGAATTCAGGATGCAAGCCAATCAAAATGCAGGAGATACCTGTTTTGATCTTCCGGACAATGGTATTCCTGAACACCTGAGCATGGGTCTGCTGATCAGGCCCGGGAGTATTTTCCGGGAGATCATTGCAGGGGATTTTCAGGTAAATTCAGGTTTCGGTGCTGTGGCCGGATCCAGTCCGGTTTTTTCTGTTGCACTTGGTAATCCGGGATCGCTGCATAAACCCGGGAAAGGGATCAGGTTGCATTCGGGCACCGATGAGGGCCGTTTTCTCAGGGGGATGGCCGGTAATATTGATTTTGGCAAATCAGAACTATTGGTTTTTGCTTCAGGGAAGGATGGGATCGGAGAGCAAATTACCGGCTTCGGTTGGAAGAGAAGTTTGCCTGGTTATGAGATCGGATGCACAGGAATCCGGGTAGTCAGCCAGTTTCCACAGGCGGTCAAGGAAGGCTGGGGTGCAGCGTGGCAGCCGGATTCGGGGCGATTTAGCCGCTTGGGGCTCTCGGGCCAGTTCAGGATTCCATTTGGAATCATATTCGGGGAGATGGGCTGGAGTCCGGCCGGAGGATTCGGTTGGATCACCGGGATCCGGTGGTTCGAGGCTCACGGTTTTTCTGCCGCATCTAAGTATAGCGGTTGCTCACCGGGTTATCCGGTGAGCTATACGTTTTTTCAGTCAGGCACCGGTCAGACCAGGGAGGGACAGCGGGTGATCACCTCTTTTCGCTATGCACCTGCCAGACAGATGGAATGGCTTGGATCGGCTGAAATGGACCTGTCATATTGGCCGGGTACGAATGCTCACTTCAATAAACCATCCACCCGGATCTCCCAGCAATTGAAATATACATCTGAAAACCTATGGGAAGTTGCGGCCGGATTGCAGTTTGATTTTCTGGAATCCGTGGCTGTCCGTCCCACTAAGCTTATCTGGAAGATGGCTCTCGATTCCGATCCCAAACAGTCAGGCGCCGTCCGGTTCAGGGCAGGTATCCGACAGCAAGTCCAGGGCTTCGGCGATATAATCAGCAAAGGAACAACAGCGGATTGTTCAATCAGTGTGGTACTTGCTGAAAAGCGGATTCGTATTACCGCCGGATTTCGCTTATTCACGGTTGAAGCCGGTACCGATCCCTTGTATGCCTATGAACCGGATGTCCAGTTTGGCTGGTCGGCACCGGTACTCTCCGGGTCGGGCACCCGCTGGTTTGCCACCGCCCGGTGTAAAATATTGAACAGGATCGACCTGGAATTCAAAATCGGCCAAACCGCCTACTCCGACCTGAAACACAACAGCGAAGGGAACAGGGGAGGGGTGAGTGGGAAGGTGCAGGTAACCTTTAAAATAGGATAATATGCTAATATGCTAATTGGTTAATATGCTAAAATGCTAATGTTAAGAAGGTAATTGGAGGTAGATATCGGTTTGTCAATGAAACCTTTATACTTGGTTTTATTTTAATAATTAATACTTTCTTGTGCCTTGAGCCTTGAGCCTTGAGCCTTTTTCTTACCTTTGATCGTCCCCCATTATTAAATCTTTAAACATGACTGCCCGGATTTTTCAATTCCTTCCGGTGATTCTGCTTTTGATATTGATTTCCTGCGAGCAGATGGGGGTTCAGCCGGATGCTGATAATACTCCGCCGAAAGCCCGCCTGGGACCGTCGATGGTCGTTGATTCGACCCGTCCGGTTATACTTAATGCCAGCAGGAGCAGCGATGCGGAGGATATGCCGGATTTTCTGGAGTTCAGGTGGGACCTGAATGGGGACGGCATCTGGGATACGGAATTCAAGGCCTATCCTTATCTGGTAAAGTATTTCCCTGTTCCCGGCACCTACCATATCCGTATGGAGGTGACGGACCGGCATGGGTTGGCCGACCAGGATTCCATGACTGTAAAGACCTATGGATTCAATAATGATACCGCCCGTTTTGTTGATCCCCGCGATGGACAGTCGTACCCGATGGTCAAGCTGGCAGGAGTCTGGTGGATGGCCGAGAACCTCAATTTCGGCCAGATGATCCCGGATACTCAGCTTTCCCGGAATAATGGTATTTATGAAAAGTACTGTTACCAGAACGATCCGAATTTTAAGGGTCCTTCCGGAGGCTTTTATACTTTTTATGACTGGGATGAGGTAATCAATTATGATACAGTAGGAAAGCGGGGACTTTGTCCGCCAGGATGGAAACTTCCTTCCATTGCCGACTGGGATTCCATGCGGCGTTATTCTCATGGAGACCGGTACATCAGCACCGGCGGATTCTCGAGACTCAATCTTACCTATATGGGAATCCATGAATTGACCAAAACCTGGGAAACCATTGATGAATGTTTATGCAATGCTTACTGGCTTTATTTCACCAGTGACTTCGTGAAGGACTTTTATAAGAGGCATTATATTCCATGCCCCTATGTGGTAGGCTCCTCTTATTTCCATACTGAGATCAGGTTTGTTAATGACTCCATCTTTAGAAATGGCGGGGCATTACCGGTTCGATGCATCAAATCGGCGCAATAAGATGAAACCATTTCAGATATTGCCTTGTCTTATAATTGCTCTTTTGATTCTATCGGGTTGTAATGAAGATGTGTACGCGCCAGTTGCCGAGAGTCCCTATCCTGTAGTACATTGTGTTCTGAATAAAGCGGATACCGCTCATTATCTGCGGCTGACCAAGTCATTTTCAGGTCCGGTGGATGCTTATGCTATGGCGCAGAACCCGGATTCCCTTTATTTCAGGCATGCCAGGGTAGTGGCGGAATGGTGTGGCGGACCGACGGAGATGGAACTCACCCATGAAATCAGGCGGGATACCGGGATATTTTTCTCCCAATATTCTGTTCTGTTTAAAACTACTGAACGGTTGGAGCGGGGTGTGGTGATGCATATCTATTTGCCTGAAATTAATACGGAGGTTTTTGGTTCGACGACGCTGATGGAACCTCCTGTTTTTCTTAAGCCAAATCCTTTACTTAAAAAGGATTTGAACTTCTATGATGATGAATATGTGTTGATACAATGGGAGGGTTTGAAAGGGGTTTGCGAAACCACTTTCAGGTTTAAATATCTTGAGGTGACTGAATCGGGAATGGATACCTGCCACCTCGACTGGATTCGTAATAGTGCCGATTTTGCTATCCTGCCTCAGGACCTTCTGGATTATTTCAACCACTGGATCAAGGACAAGCGACAGGTAAATTACCGGAAAATCCTAGGAATTGATATTCTCGTGAGTACGGGAAACGGTCAATTGGCAGATTATCTGAAATTCAAGGATTGGAGTATCGACTATATCGACAAGCCCTATTCAAATCTTATCAATGCATATGGTATCATGGCCTGCCGGGCCGATAATGCCCTCATCGATTACCAGTTCAACCAAAGGTTCATTGATACCCTTGTTAATAGCAGGCTGACAGAACATCTTAAGTTTGTGCGATGGTAAAAAACGGTACCATAAATTCAAACCCCGTCCCCAACAATTTTTCCACTGACACCCTCGAACCTTCGAGGGTAACCACCGCCATTTCGCCCAGCATTGCTTTGAGCAGAAAAGCCGGCACGCCGACCGGGATAAACAGACGGTGTTTCTGAACAGCCAATTGTTTCATCAGCTGATAGTTTGTAACAGGATTCGGAGCTACCGCATTGAACGGACCGGATAATTCGGGATGCTTCAGGAGGTGAAGAAAAATCCGTACGAGGTCATCCAGATGAATCCAGGGCAGCCATTGTTTACCGGAACCAAGCGGCACCGAAACGCCGAATTTCAGTGGCATCATCAGTTTTGGCAAAGCACCGCCCTTATCGCTGAAAACCACTCCAATCCTGATTTTCACCACCCGGATGCCCAACGGTTCAAAGGAATCGGCTGCTGCTTCCCACTGGCGGCATACACCTGCCAGAAAATCATTGCCACAGGGATCGGTCTCGGTGAAAATTCGATCGGAAGTGGTTGATCCGTAATACCCTACCGCCGAAGCCGAGATCAGGGTTTTTACCGAACCCGGATTCTGTTTAAGGATCAAGCGAAGGGAATTCAACGTATTTACCCGGCTGCCGGTAATTTTTTTCTTTCGTTCCGGGGTCCATCGGCCGGATGAAAGATTCTCGCCGGCCAGATTAATAATGGCGATTGCACCCGCGATCGCATCGTGCGAATAGGGACGGCTCAGTGCAACCGCATCGTATCCGGCCGCTTTCAGCACTGGAATCAGTGCCTGGCCAACCAGTCCCGTACCACCTGTTACTACTATTCTTTCCATGCTCATTATCTATTAGGCAATCGTTCCCGCAGGGATCCGTGTCATCCGCGTGCAATGACTGCGGCATTTAGTTGCTCCATCGCTTTCTCGATCAAGCTCCTCGGACAGCCGAAGTTCAAACGCATCCATCCTTCGCCGGAGGCTCCGAACTGAGTGCCGCTGTTCAAACCCAGACCTGCTTTTCCAATCATAAACTTGTTCAGATCATCCTGGGGCATCCCTAATTTGCTGAAATCGAGCCAGGTCATATAGGTGGCCTCCGGGATCATCATGCCCACCTGCGGGAGTTCAGCCTTGAGGAAGTCGAAAATATATTGGCGGTTGCCTTTCAGGTAAATCAGCAATTGATCGAGCCATTGGTCTCCCTCTTCATACGCGGCTTCCAGGGCTTCGATGCCGAAAATATTGCCCATGCCAATATGCAGGGTATGAACCAGGTCCTCATATTTTTTGCGTGCAACCGGATCAGGGATCACCACGATCGAAGTGCTTAGGGCAGCCAGGTTGAAAGTCTTGGAAGGGGCCATGGTAATCAGTATCCGCGACTGATAATCCCCTGCCACCTTCAGCAGAGGTGTATGACGGTTTGGGGTGAAAACCAGATCGGAATGGATCTCATCCGAAACGATCATGATATCATGTTTCTTACACACCGCTACCAAACCCGAGAGTTCTTCAGGCGTCCAAACAGTACCACCGGGGTTATGAGGACTGGAAAGGATGAGCATCCTGGTTTTGGGAGTGATCTGTTTTTTCAGCCGCTCAAGGTCAAAAGTGAACCGGCCATTAATTTGGTTCAGTTGGTTAAGGATCAGTTTCCGGCCATGGCCCTCGACGCAAAAATAAAAGGGGTGGTAAACCGGTGGCGTGATAATCACCTCATCCTCAGGTTGTGTATACGCAAGAACTGCGGTTGAAACTGCCGCTACAACGCCTGGCATAAAGGTCACCCAGGCCGGGTCAACAGTCCAGTCGAGGCGACGCTTGACCCAGCCGGTAAATGATCCGGAAAAGTTTTCACCCCGGTAGGTATATCCCAGGATCGGATGCTCTAGCCTTTTGGCAATGCGATTACGTATAAATTCAGGAGTTTCAAAATCCATGTCGGCCACCCAGAGCGGGATTACATCCGCTTTGCCAAAAACCCTTTCCCGGCCGTCCCATTTGATGCTGTCGGTTCCGGTGCGATCTATAACCCGGTCAAAATCATTTTGAGAATATAGTCTACCATCCATAATTGTTCGGTCCGATTTGTTTTTCAACCATTTGATTATAAACATGCTGCAAATACATCGTGATGGATTTGCCCTCCGGCAGCCTGATTCCGTTGATAATAGCGATAGGCTGAACGCCGGCTGAAGTACCGGAGGTAAACATCTCATCAACCAATCCCACTTCACTTTCATGGAGATGTTTTTCGATCAACCGGATATTCAGGATTTCGGCGGCTTCAATCACCTTTTGCCGGGTAATCCCGGGCAATACCGTTGAAACGGGCGCGGTATAGAGCACTGAATCTTTTACATAGAAATGATTGGTCCTTCCACCTTCCGTGATATTCCCTTCTTCGTTGACCAGAAGGACTTCGAACACATCAAGGTCCTTAAGCGCCTGATTGGTCCGTTCGCGCAGCGCGGCGTTCCAAATCTTGATGTTCGGGGTATTTCGAATGGCATGAAATGTGGCAACGTCAACCCCTTCGGTTTGTTCCTGCAGAGTTGGGTAACGATGAGGAATATAGCCGATCTCGAGCACCGGCTCGGGCCACCAGCTGAGACGTATTTTGATGTTCCCGATTCTTTCGGGCTCTGTGTCAAGCAATTCAAACAAATGAGCCTTCATTTGTTCCAAGGTATAGGGTTTATCGAAACCCAATAGCTCAATGGAACGGTACATCCTTTCGAGATGTTCCGATAAAAACAGCGGCTTGTGCCTGAACACCCTGAATACCTCATAAACCATCGGGACCAGCGTCGGGTCAGGATCATTTAAGAATTCCTGGTTGATCAGTTTTTGGTTTTTCCAATACATGGTATTATATTTTATAAAGGATCCACGTCGGCCTGGATGATCAGGCTTCCGAACGTTTTTCTATCGATAAAGTTTTTGATCAGCATTGCTATGGCCTTTTTCCGGATCAGCAGCTCCGGGTTCCGGTCTAGTTTAATCAGGATATTCTGGATATGTTTTCCCTGTATCCGGCTCACCACCGGGGTCTGAGGACCAAGTACCATCCCCGGCAAAGCCTGTTTGAGTTCTGTGGCCAGATCAATGGCGGCTTCGTTTACCACCTTTAGGTCGGAATGTTTGATATTAAACCTGATCAGACGGGTAAATGGCGGATAGCCAAACTGTTGCCGTTCCATGATCTCATTACGATAAAAGCCTGTCAGGTCATTATCCATGACCTGCTGGATCACCGGGTGTGAGGGATCAGAGCATTGTATGACCACTTTACCCTGAGTATCGCGGCGTCCGGCACGGCCGCTCACCTGGGTCATCAGCTGAAAGCTGCGCTCATAGGACCGGAAATCGGGATAATTGAGCAGCTGATCGGCATCCATGATCCCGACCAGACTTACTTTACTGAAGTCCAACCCTTTGGATACCATTTGAGTGCCGATCAACACGTCAGATTTTCCCAATTCAAAATCGGTAAGTATACGGCTGAAGGCAGATGTCGAGCGGGTGCTGTCGAGGTCAAGACGAGCCAGTCTTGCATCGGGGAACAACAGCTGAAGATCTTCTTCGATCTTTTCCGTGCCCAATCCGCGCGTAGAAAGTCCAGTTGAGGAGCAGGACGGACATCGCGAAGGAACTCTGATTGCATAACCGCAATAGTGGCATTCGAGTTTACCCTGTGCACGGTGCAGGGTCAGGCTCACATCGCAGTGCAGGCATTTGGGTATCCACTTGCACTCCTGGCATTCTATATAAGGACTGTATCCCCGGCGATTCTGGAAAAGGATAGCCTGTTCCTTTCTAACCAGCACTTCATCAATGGCTTTGAGCATCAGCGGGGTGAAAGGACCCTGCATTTTTTTACGCTTGCGGGCATCGCGTGAATCTGCCAGAAGAATTTCCGGCCGGTCGATGCCACCGAAGCGTTCATTCAGCTCATGAAGCTGATATTTTCCCGAGTGGGCCTGTTGGTAGGATTCAATCGATGGGGTGGCGGAGCCCATGAGCACCGGTGCTTTATGGATATTGCCGAGCATGATGGCCACGTCGCGGGCGTTGTAACGCGGGGCGGGATCCTGCTGTTTGTATGACTGTTCATGCTCTTCATCCACAATGATCAGGCTGAGATCATGATAAGGGAGGAATATGCTCGACCTGACCCCCAGGATCAATTGTCCCTGTCCGTCCGGACCCTTTAGGATCTGCTTCCAGACTTTCAGCCTTTTTACCTGGGTAAAGCGCGAATGGTAAACCAGCAATTTGTCGCCAAACACCTGCTGAAGCCGTACGATAATCTGGGTGGTCAGTGCAATTTCGGGCAAGAGGTAGAGAACTTGCCTGTTTTGTTCCATCTGTTCATTGATCAAGTGGATATAAATCTCCGTTTTACCGCTGGAGGTGATTCCGTGAAGCAGGTGAACTGGTGTTGTACTGAAGCCCGACCGGATATCCTGCAGAATCTTCTCCTGCGATGGGCTCAGCGGTACAAGGGTTATCGGTCGCCGGTCGCCGGTTACCGGTTTGGGGTTGCGTAGGCGTTTTGGATCGCGGTCATCGGCTTTCAGGAATGCAGGCAGGGCGGCTTTCATCACCTCCCCCGTTGTGCAGAGGTAATAACCGGCCATCCATTCCCATAGGGTAAACTGCTGGTCGTGGAGGATAGGAGTTTCATCGACGATGCTGATGACATCCCGTGCTACAAATTTGGGTGACGTAAAATGTATCCGCCAGATCAATCCTGTTAATACCTTATTCTTTCCCAAATAGACCAGGACCCTTTGTCCGGGCTTTGCCATTGGCTGCAATACCTCAGGGAGCCTGTAAGTCAGGATTTCCGGCAGGGCAAGAGGCAGCAGGATATCGGCGTATGTTTCCCGGGGCATCATAATCGGGCACAAGGTACAAATCTTTGTAGAGACGCGCCGCGGCGCGTCTCCAACCGCGTCTCCAACCGCGTCTGTGAAATGCACGTAGAGACGCGCCGCGGCGCGTCTCTACACGCGGTTACCAATAGGGTTTAGTGGGCGAGGATATCGGCAACGTCGAGCAGGATCTTGTTCAGGTTCTTGCTGGCGTTGATGGTTTTATTGAAGGGAACGTGAACGATATCATGGTTGACAAATCCGACCATGATGCTGCGCTGGTTATCAATCAGTGCATCAACCGCGGCAACGCCAAGACGACTGGCAAGGAACCGGTCGAATGCCGACGGCGATCCGCCGCGCTGCATATGTCCGAGTACGTTAACCCTGACATCATATTCCGGATACTTGACCATAATTTCCCGGGCAATTTGTTCCGCACCACCCACATTATTCCCTTCGGCTACCAGGATGATATTGCTTGATTTGTTGCCCTGATTCTTAAGGTAATCGTCCAGTGATTCTTCCTGACCATCGACTTCAGGGATCAGGATAGCTTCGGCACCGCAAGCAATACCCGAATGCAGGGCAATGAACCCTGCACCCCGTCCCATCACCTCGATGAAAAACATCCGGTCGTGGGCACTTGCGGTGTCGCGGATCCGGTCGACGGCCTCCACCACGGTGTTCAGTGCGGTATCGTATCCGATCGTATAATCGGTTCCAAACAGGTCATTATCAATGGTTCCCGGAATACCGACAAATGGGATGTCATATTCCTTGCTGAATATTCCTGCACCCTGGAAACTACCGTCCCCGCCAATAACAATGCAGGCATTTATATCGGCACCAACCAGGTTGCCATAAGCTTTTCTCCGGCCTTCAACCGTTCGGAATTCGTCACTGCGCGCCGTACCCAGAATGGTTCCCCCACGCTGGATAATATTGCTGACATCCTTGGATAACAATGGAATAAAGTCTCCGTCGATCATCCCCTTATATCCTTTCCGGATTCCGACCACTTCCAGATCGTGATAGATAGCAGCACGCACCACAGCGCGAATGGCTGCATTCATTCCCGGGGCATCTCCCCCTGAGGTTAAAACCCCAACTTTCTTAATCGCTGACATACAAATAGTTATAATAACTTTGTCAAAAAAACAAAAACGCCGCAAAGATAGGGAAAAAATCTGCAAAAATCCTAATTACATACGTTCATGGGCCAGTTTCAGGACGAATGCAAGTTGTTCCTCCCGGCTCAGGGTTGAGTTATCGAGAAGGATGGCATCCGCGGCCTGGCGGAGCGGACTGATTTCACGGGTGGAGTCGATCCGATCGCGATCCTGGATATTGCTCATAATATCGGCCAATTCAACCTGAACGTCTTTGGCCATCAATTCATCATACCGGCGTTTAGCACGGATTTCGGGAGAGGCGGTCATGAATATTTTCAGTTCGGCATCAGGAAAAACAACCGTGCCGATATCCCGGCCGTCCATGACGATACCCTTTCCCTTGCCCATTTCCCGTTGCTGTTTCACCAATGCCTCCCTTACAAAACCAATGATGCTTACCGGGCTGACCAGGTTGGCCACTTCCGGCCGGCGTATCTCTTCTTCTATATTCTCGCCATTGAGAAAGGTTTCGTGTTTTTTGGTGTCCGGATTAAAGGCAAACCGGATATGAATCTGGTCAATTCGGGATTTGAGTTCCTGAATATCGACCACTCCTCCGGGTGCAAGGTTGTTTCGCAAACAAAATAAAGTCACCGCCCGGTACATGGCGCCGCTGTCGATGTAAGTGAATCCAAGTTTTTTTGCAACCTCTTTGGCCACAGTGCTTTTCCCGGTTGAGGAGTGCCCGTCAATAGCTATTATGATACTCATTTGATCTTTGGTGACCGGTGTGGTTAATTCTAATATCAGGTCCTGGATTTCTTATTCAGATTCGCATGGAACGAAATCGAATGGGTGATTCCGCTTACATGATAACTGGCTAATGCATAATCGATGGTTATCCTTCCAAAATTCAGGCCGGCGCCAAAGGAGAATCCTGTGGAACCGCCATACTCCGCCATGCGCAGTTCGGTCCTTCGTAAGAAATTGTATCCGATCCGGATGGCCAGCAGGTCGCCGGGAACAAATTCCACCCCGGCAACAACATGATCAAGCGCTAAAACTGCCGTATGGCCCGATTTCTTCAAGAAACTTGCGTCATCGGGCAATATATCATCCGATGGCCTGAGATTATATTTCTGAAGGTTCCGGGCGGTCAGGTGAATTCTGAATGGTGCATATTTTAACTTGTAATTGATACCGGCGAGTACCTCGAAAGGCAACTTCTCCCGGTTTGGGGTGGCGTAGGTGCTTAGCTGGGTTCCCAGATTCCTGGCCACTAATGTACAGGCAAGGCGATTGTTCAAGGAGTGGTAGTGAATGCCAAAGTCGGCACCCAGTCCAAATGACGTATAGCGCTCCAGCACCGAATAGATGGGCCGGATGGTTACCCCAACGGAAAGAACACTGTCGAGGGCGTATCCGTAACTCAGGTTGAGTGCATATTCGGCGGCTGAGAAATTTCCAAGTATGTCACCATATTCGTTGGCCTCGATGAAAGTCCCGTAATTAATATACTGCATGCCGATCACCGGTGTGCCCCATTTGCCAAGGTCGTGCGAATAAGCCAGATAGCCATAGCGGATATCTGCCAGATAATTGGAATAATTCATGCTGAGCTGATTGTTCATCAGTGGGTTTGCCAGCGAAGGGTTATGGTAAACCAGGGCAGGATCATTATCCCAGGTGCCGGGAACCCATCCACCCAAAGCGGCTGATCGGGCTGATGGGGGCAGGTTCAGCAACTGGTAAACCGTTGATCCGCCAATCTGCGCCTTGACCAGCGAAGGAATAGCAATCACGACTGCCAGAATAAATATCAGATTGAGCCTTCTCATGGTTCGGAAAAATAGCAAAATTATATGGGTAACGGAAAATAAGGCGTGCTTGGTATCTTTAAATGTCCTGTTCAGGTTTTTTTTTCCAGGTCAGCTGGGCCAGCATCAATCCGGCCAGGACCACCGGTATGCCCAAAAGCTTGTTGCCGGTAAAAGTTTCACCCCAAATCAGAAAAGAGAAAACAGCCGTAAAGACCGGTATGAAATTGGTAAAAACATTGGCACGGGTGATCCCGATTTCACGCACCGCAGTGGTGAAAAAGATGAAGGAAACGGATGATGGGAAAATACCCAGGAAAAGTAAAGGCAGGATAACCTCCCAGGTCAGGTGGATATTCATGGTCGCCTTTAAATCGGTGAAAAGGAAGATGGGAAGGAACAGGCAGGCTCCCAGGATACTCTGGATCTGTACAATGGTCAGCGGTTTGTATTTGAGTGCAAGCTTTGCAATGATCAGGCTGTAACTCACCGCCGACAGGACGGCTACCATCATCAGTGCCACCCCGACGGGCGAAGCCACCAACTTGAAATCTTTTCCCAATAATACCAGTAAAACCCCGGTAAAACTTACGGCGATTCCGGCTACCTTGATCCAGCTTATTTTTTCACGGAATATCAGCCAGGCAGCAACAGGGGCAAGCAGGGGAATGAGAGATACGATCACTGCACCGGTGGTCGGTGTCACCAGTTTCATGCCGTAACTTTCACCCAGGAAATAGAGCAAAGGTTCGAAAAGTGCCATCAGGAGAAACTGGCCATAATCCTTGCGGTGAATTTTTTGTGCGGAGCGCGAAAGCTTGATGACAAGGGTTAGGAAAACAGCGGAGATCACCATGCGGAAAAAAATCAGGGCCATCGGTTCAAAGTACTCATAGGCCACCTTGTAACCGACAAATGACAGCGACCAGAATAACATCGCGAGCGTAATCCCGCTATATACCCAGATTCTCTTCATAAGATCAAAAAAAATCCCCGCCATTCGGGCAGGGATCATTAGCGGGTGGAAGAGGGGATTCGAACCCCCGACCTTTGGAACCACAATCCAACGTTCTAACCAACTGAACTACTCCCACCATTTGAGCCGACAAATGTAAACGTTTTCCTGAAAATTTAAGTCGATAATGCTATTTTTGGCACAAATTTCCGACTTTTATCCAGTATAAACAGCCGAAACTAATCTATTTCCAAAGGATGACATTTAAACTGATTGAGATAACCGGACAGAATTTCCGTGTCTTTCATGATACCGGAAGGTCATTGTATACGGGTGATCCCAATTGGATTGCCCCGTTGGATATGGAAGTGGAGGATATCTTCAAACCTGCTAAAAACCAGATGTTTGTGAATGGAGAAGCCATCCGCTGGGTTTTGCAGGATGAATCGGGCCGCTTGCTCGGCCGGGTGGCAGCATTTATCAAACTTTCGAAAACAGGTCATTCCGACATTCCCTCCGGTGGGATGGGCTTTTTTGAGTGCACGGATAATCAGGAAGCTGCCAATGTCCTTTTTGACGCTGCGAGGAACTGGCTCAGATCGAGGGGGGCATTGGCCATGGACGGCAGCATCAATTTCGGTGAGAATTTCTCCTATTGGGGGGTTCTCGTGGAAGGATTCATGAAACAGGGTTACGGGATGCCGTATAATAAGCCTTATTATCAAAGGTTATTCGAAAACTATGGGTTTCAGGATTATTTTCAGCAATTCTCCTATCATATAGACATTACCAAACCCTGGCCGGAACGCATGGTGAAGTTCGCCGAATACCTGGCTTCGCGTCCCGGTTATACCTTCATCCATTTTGATAAGAGGAATCCCGATAAGTATATTCATGACCTGGTGGAAGTGGTTAACCTGACCTGGTCGGATTACCTGGAGAATTTCACCCCTTTCAGGGAGCAGGATCTGGAGGGTATATTGGCAAGTGCAAAACCGATCCTGATCGAGGAATTCATATGGTTTGCCTATAAAGATGGTAAGCCGGTGGGGGTGATAGTGGCGTTCCCTGATGTGAATCAGGTACTTGCTCATTTCAAAGGGCGTTTGAATTTATGGAAAGGGATACGGTTCATGCTGTTGAAAAATGGCAGGACCATCACCCGCAACCGGGTTTTAATGGCCGGGGTGATACCGGAGTTTCAGAATTCAGGAGTGATCGCAGCCTTGTTTCTGCAATTCGCACGGTCAACCCAACAAAAGAGCTGGTATACGGAGATCGAACTCTCATGGGTGGGTGATTACAATCCCAGGATGCGCAAGGTATACGAACAGATAGGTGCTGTGCCCATGAAGAAACATATCACCTACCGGTACATGATCGACCCGTCTGTTAAGTTTACCAGGTTTACCAACGAAGGGGGTAACAGCCAGCTGCGAAAGGAAGTGTTGAAAAAAGATGAAGAAATTCATCCTGATGTTTGATAAACAGGAAAAAGTCCTTATCTTTGCGTCCCCTAAAGTAATGATGAAATGAAAAAAGAAATTCATCCGAAGAATTACAGAATGGTGGTCTTTAAAGACCTCTCAAACGAGTATACCTTTATTACCCGTTCAACCGTAGCGACCCGTGAAAAGATAGATCTTGACGGAGTAGAATATCCGTTGGTCAAAATAGAGATTTCGAATACCTCGCATCCCTTCTTTACCGGTAAAGTTAAACTGCTCGATATGGCTGGCCGTGTTGATAAATTCAACCGCCGGTTGTCTAAAAGCCTGGAGAAAAAAGCGCAGAAGTAATTCTGACGAAATAAACCCAAAGCCCCGGCACGGGGCTTTTTTTTGCTTTAATCAGTGGGAATCAAATTGGGAAATAACTTATTTTTTGATTTCGGAGATGATGACAGCGACTTTGTCCCCCTTCTGTCGGAAGGCAACGAGGAGGAACTAAGCGCAGTTGAAATTCCGGAAACGCTGCCAATATTGGCTTTGCGTAATACTGTGCTCTTCCCCGGTGTGGTCATACCAATCACCGTTGGCCGCGACAAATCCATCAAGCTGGTCAAGGAAGCGTACAAGAACGGTACCTCTATCGGGGTAGTCGCCCAGAAGGATACCACCATCGAGGATCCGGAAGTGAGCGACCTGAACAGGGTCGGCACCATGGCTTCCATTGTTAAGATACTGAACATGCCCGATGATACCACATCGGTCATCATACACGGGAAACGCCGTTTTCACCTGGATGAGATCACCGGCAAGGAACCATATCTGAAAGGCAGGGTCACTCCGCTTCCCGATATCAAGCCCAGCGAAGAGCCTCAGGAATTTGAAGCGATCATCGGAACGATAAAAGACCTGGCGCTTAAGATCGTGCAATATTCCTCCAATGTTCCGCAGGAAGCCAGTTTTGCCATCAAGAATATTGAAGGCGCCGGGTTCCTGGTAAATTACCTGTGCTCCAATTCCGATCTCGGCATGACAGAGAAACAGGAATTGCTCGAGATCGATAATATCCGCGACCGGGCCGTCAGGCTGCTCGAACACCTTTCACTGGAATTCCAGAAACAGAAACTGAAAAAGGATATCCAGAGCAAGGTTAAACTCGAGATCGATCAGCAGCAGCGCGAATATCTGCTTAACCAGCAGATGAAAACCATTCAGGATGAACTGGGTGGCAGTCCGTTTGAGCAGGAAGTGGAAGAGATCCGCCAGCGTGCCGAAACCAAAAACTGGTCGCCCGAGGTGGCTAAAGCTTTCACCCGTGATATCGAGAAACTGGAACGGATCAACCCGGCATCGGCCGAGTATTCGGTTCAGCTCAACTATCTGGAGGTGATGCTCGACCTTCCCTGGAACGAAGTTTCACCGGACAATTTCGATTTGCGCCGGGCCAAAAGGATACTCAACGAGGATCACTCAGGACTGGATCAGGTGAAGGAGAGAATTCTCGAACACCTGGCGATCCTGAAGCTGAAAGGCGATATGAAAGCCCCTATCCTCTGCCTTTACGGACCTCCCGGAGTCGGCAAAACATCACTTGGCAAATCGGTTGCCCGCGCCCTGAAAAGAAAATATGTAAGGATGTCGCTCGGCGGACTCAAAGATGAATCCGAAATCCGGGGACACCGTAAAACCTATATCGGTGCCATGCCGGGACGTATCATACATTATATCCGGCGCGCAGGTACCTCCAATCCCGTCTTCGTCCTGGACGAAATCGATAAGGTAGGCAATGATTTCCGGGGCGATCCGGCATCCGCCCTGCTCGAACTGCTCGATCCCGAACAGAACAGCAGTTTCTATGATAACTTCCTGGAGATGGAATACGACCTGTCGAAGGTCCTTTTCATTGCAACGGCCAATAATCCTTCCACCATCAGTCCGGCCCTCCGCGACCGCATGGAGATGATTGAAATATCGGGCTATGTGGTGGAAGAAAAAGTGGAAATTGCCACAAAACATCTGGTTACCAAACAGTTGGTGGATCATGGCTTGCCTGGTGACCGGTTCGTTTTCCCGAAAGAAACCCTCGAATATATCATTGAGAACCATACCCGCGAATCAGGTGTCAGGAGCCTGGATAAAAAGATTGCCAAAGTCGTTCGCCAGCTGACAAAAAAAGTAGCGATGGGCGAGGATCTGCCGAAGGAGATTCCCGTGAGCTCAATGAAAGGGTACCTCGGATATCCTGAGGTCCTGAAAGATGAATATCAGGGTAATGAATTCGCCGGGGTAGTAACGGGTCTGGCCTGGACTGAAACCGGCGGACAAATATTATACGTCGAAACCAGTCTGAGCAAGGGCAAGGGCAATCTTACCCTCACCGGGAATCTTGGTGAGGTGATGAAAGAATCCGCCATACTTGCGTTGGAATATCTGAAGGCGCATGCCCCAAAACTGAACCTGCCGGAAAATGTATTTGAGCACTGGAATGTTCATATCCATGTTCCGGAAGGTGCTATTCCCAAGGACGGACCATCGGCGGGTGTAACCATGGTAACTTCTCTTGCCTCGGCTTTTACCCAGCGCAAGGTGAAACCTAACCTGGCCATGACCGGGGAGATCACCCTTCGCGGGAGGGTCATACCGGTTGGTGGGGTCAAGGAAAAAATCCTCGCAGCCAAACGCGCCAATATCAAGGAGATCATCCTGGCTGAAGAGAACCGCAACGATATCGAACAGATCAAGGCTAAATACTTAAAAGGCTTAACTTTCCGTTATGTCAGAACCATCCAGGATGTACTCGACCTGGCACTGATGAAACAGAAAATTAAAGATCCGCTAAATATCGAATGACTTGCCGATCCATTGGCGCAAAATACTGCCAAATGACACTTTATCCGGACTGCAGTTCTTCCAACTCTTCCGGTACGGATCGGTTTTCCTCATCAGCATCATCCTCCCGCGAGCCGGTTTGCTCCCCGATCAGGTAGGTATCTTCGAAGCTTTCCTGTTTTTTGCCGGAGTGGTTTCCTACTTTTGGGTAACGGGATTGATACAGGCGTTGCTGCCCTTAGCGTCGATCGAAGAAGAAGATCGGGGGACGAAGAAGAAGACCGATGGACGAAAGAAAGATCGGGAGACGAAGAAGAAGATCGATGGACGAAAGAAAGATCGGCAGACGAAACACCCAAAACAAAACCTAAATTCTTCCGCATTTCGATCTTCTTCTTCGTCCTCCGTCTACCGATCCTCTTCTTCGTCCCCCGTCTTCCGATCTTCTTCTTCGTCCCCCGCTTCACGTGAATTCTTCAATGCCTTCCTCCTCCTCCTCCTGTTCTCCGCATTAGCTGCAGGTACGCTTCTCCTCGCCAGCCCGGTACTCGGGCGGCTGCTCGGACAGGAACTTCCGCGCGGGATCATTTGGCTGGTGGTTCTTTATCTGGTGCTGTTTGCCCCTTCGACATTGGTGGAGTACTGGTACGTGATTACCGGCCATACAAAAAAACTGGTCCGCTACGGTATTGTCGCATTTACCCTTCAGATATTTCTGGTGGGAATCCCAGTCATTCTTGGTTTCGGTGTGAAGGGTGCCATTTGGGGAATGATTGCCGCCGGGGGTTTCAGGATGACCTGGATACTGGTCATCCTGATAAGCAACGGCGAATTCCGGGTTTCCTTTCCGTTCTGGAAAAAATACCTCGATCTGGGCACTCCCATAATCATGAGCGTCCTGCTTAGCGGATCAGCACAATATGTCAATGGGTTTATTGTGTCTGCAAAGTTTGATCCGGGAATGTTTGCCATCTTTCGCTATGGCGCCAGGGAACTTCCGCTGGTTGCGCTTCTTGCCCATGCACTGAGCAATGCCATCGTTCCATCGATTACCCGCGACGGTCCGGCAGCTGGATTGAAACAACTCAAGGAGCGCAGCAGCCGCATGGTATCGTGGATGTTTCCGCTGACCATTGGCTTGGTTTTATTAGCTTATTTCCTCTTTCCGGCCGTGTATGGAAGAAATTTCCTCGAAAGCGCCGGTGTTTTCAACCTCTTTCTTTTATTGATCACCAGCAGGTTGCTTTTTCCGCAAACAGTCCTGATTGCAATGAAGAAGACACGGATCCTGATGACTGCCGCATTCTTTGAACTGATCATCAATGTCGGGCTAAGCCTGATCCTGGTCCAGCTTTGGGGAATCCGTGGAGTTGCACTGGCTACAGTGATCGCTTACTATTTTGAACGGGCTTTCCTGATGACCTATACCCGGGTGGTGATGGGTATTCCCGCCCGGCAGTACATGGATGTTCGTAAGCATTTTTCCTGGTCGGTCATCCTCCTGATAGCCTACTTATTAGCCGAACTGGTGATCTATCCGCTGATACGCGGATGATAGACGGATTTTTTTCTATTTTTACAGTATGACACCCCGGCCGAATATAACCAACACCCAGCGGGTTATTATTTTAAGCGTAACAGCCCTGTTGGCTGGACTGGCTATCTGGTTCTTTTCCAATATGGTGGTCTTTATCCTGATCTCTTTCGTAATTTCCATGATCGGTGAACCGCTGGTAAACCTTCTGCAGAAAATTCATTTTCGTAAGTGGCACCTGCCAAGAGCCTTATGCTCGTTTCTAGTGCTTATTCTTTTCTGGGTTCTCGTCCTTCTATTCTTTTTTACCTTCATTCCTCTGTTAGCCAACGAATTCAAGTATTTTTCGAATATCGATATCAACAGTATCCTCAATGACCTGGGCAAACCGATCGGAAAGGTCGAGAAATTCATGAATGATTTCGGACTGGCCGAAGAAGGATTTTCGCTCCAGGCCTGGGCAACTAATTCATTCCGGTCGGCAATGGGATTCGCCCGTATGTCGGAAATTCTCTCAGATTTTGCAGGGCTATTGGGAAGTATATTTATCACTGTTCTTTCGGTGTCGTTTATCACTTATTATTTCATGAAAGAATCGCATCTTTTTGAAGATGGGGTGGTGATGTTTTTTCCCGAAGATAAAGAAACCAGTATCCGTCATGCCATTACCTCAATCAGTGAATTGCTGAAAAGATATTTTATCGGGGTACTCCTTCAATCTACTTGTGTTATGATCTTGATTGCCTGTGGATTATTGATCGTTGGGCTTCAATTGAGCCATGCGGTAACCATTGCACTGATCGCAGGGGTGTTGAATGTGATCCCTTATGTGGGTCCTTTTATCGGCAGCCTGATGGCCGTGGCTATCGGTACCGCCGTGAGTATGCCGATGGATGTTGCCACCGAACTGGTGCCCAGGATAATCTATATTCTGGTAGTCATGGAAACCACCAAGATAATTGACAATGTGATTTTTCAGCCGCAGATATTCTCACGCTCAGTGAAGGCCCATCCGCTGGAGATTTTCCTGATTATCCTGATAGCCGCCACCATCGGTGGTGTGCTGGGCATGCTGATCGCCATTCCGACCTATACGGTTTTGCGTGTGATCGGCAAGGAGTTTTTCAATCAGATCAAATTTGTGCAGAGGATTACAACGGGGATTTGAAGGTGAAAGGTTGAGATTCCAATGCAGAATGCCGAATTCCGAATACTAGATTCAAGTATCCGTGAAGTAGAAATTCATACCTTCATAATCCCCTGAATCTCATCCTCGGAATTCGGCATTCTGCATTGGAATCTCAACTTTCCTACATCATCCTTCTCGATAATTCTTCTTTCCTCGACCTGGATATCGGGACACTCGATCCGTCGCTCATCTTGAGGTATCCCCCGTCACGTTTAATGAGAGAGTGAATATGGTTGACATTGACGAGGTGTGACTGGTGGGTGCGGATGAAGCCGCATGATTCGAGGGCGGCTTCGAAATCCTTGAGGGTGCGGGAAACAAGAACTTCCCTTTTGTTTTCGAGTATAAAGCGGGTGTAATTGGATTCGGCCTGACAACGAATGATCTGGCGGATGGGAATAAAATCGATTTTATCATCCTGTGGCAGGGCTATCCGCTTGTCCTGCTCATGGCGGTTCTGGTTGTCGACCAGGTTCTTAAGCCGTAGATTTTCCTCTTTCAGGTTGATGGCATCGGTGGCCTTGGTGACACTTTCGATCAGCTTGTAAATATCCACCGGTTTGAGGAGGTAGTCGAGGGCATTGAACTGGAAAGCCTTGAAGGCGTATTCGTCATATGCCGTGACAAAGATGATCGCGAACCTTATGTTCCCTAGTTTTTCCAGCATCTCGAAAATGTCGCCGCCCGGCATGCGGACATCGAGGAAAACCAGATCGGGATCGAGCGTATTGATTTGATTCAGCGCTTCCTCGTTGGTGGAGGCTTCACCCACCACCTGAACCTGCGGGCAATAGCGGTGAAGGAGACCGGTCAGATTCTCGCGGTTGGCGGCCTCATCATCAACTATAAGGGAGCGGATTTTCATCAGTCGGGTTTTTGCATCGGCAGTTTAAAGATAACGGTTGTCCCGGAAGATTCCTTGTTATCTCCGGTTTCATCGGGCAGCGGCTGAACCTCCACAGAAACATCATCGCCAAATTGCTCCTTCATCAGCTGGATACGCTGCCGGGTGAGTTTCCAGCCCTGGCCGAGACCGCCGTTGCCGGTTTTGGTGCCGGGGTGATATCCGGGGCCGTTATCCGTCACTTTACAAATCAGGTGATTGTCTTCAATGATAAAGCTTACCACAATTTTCCCATTGGCACCCAGCGAGGAAATTCCGTGCATCACTGCATTTTCAACATGAGGCTGAATCAGCAGTGGAGGCACTTCGATAGCGAACGTGTCAATAGCCGGATCGATGAGAATATCAAAAGAGAATGGAAAGCGTAACTGTTCTAATTGCAGATAGTTGCGAATCATATCAATCTCTTCGTTCAGTCCGATTGCGGGTTTCGACGACTGGGTAAGGATGGTCCGCACCAAATCGCCGAATCGTGCCAGAAAAAGGTTTGCCTCTTCAATCTGTTTTTTATTGATCAGGTTCTGGATGGAACTCAGGGCATTGAACAGGAAGTGCGGGTTCATGCGCGACCGCACGGCATCGACCTCCAGTTGGGCCATTTTGCGCTTGAGGTTCAGCCGTTTTTCCTTGCGTCGGGAGCGGAGGCGAGGGACCAGAACGATAATCATCGCAAGAAAGGCCGCACCGCCGAGGGAGTACCAGAAAACCCGCAGGGAGACGGTTTTCGCAGGAACTGAGATGAGCTGGGGCCACGAAAGAATATTGCTTAACTGTAATTCGATGTTTTTATTCGGCAACAGGTAACGGACAAATCTTCCATCCCGGTCGAATAGCAATAGATTTTGCCGGAGATTCCTTTGAAGCTCCAGTAGTGAATCAGGGATTACCCTGGGATGGATTACCGAACCAGTCTCTTCAGATTTATCCCATGAAAGAATTGCATAGAGATTTATTTCATTCAATACCTTTTCCAAATCACCTTTGGGTGCATACTGGACGATCCTGAAATCTGATTTTCCCAGTCTTTTTGTGAATCTGACGAAAAGCTTATAGAAGATCCTGGTTTTTTCATAATCAAACGATACGATCACCGGATGACCAAGGAATTGTGCAATATCCAGTTTTGCTGTCAGTCCGGGATCCTCTGTGATTTTTGCATTCTGATACAGAGTCTTAAGTTCGTCTGCAAACGGAGTTCCAGGGTACTCTTTGATAAATGCCAGATAATTAGCTTCATAATTCAGTTCTCTACGGTATTTTAATGCATCATGGGCAAGACTGGCGAGAACCCGGTAACGGTCCCAGCCAGTAAGAAAAACCGATGCGGCTAAATAGAATAAGTTTGGGTCAGAATTGTCAAATAATCCGGCATTAATCTGGCTGATTTCGACAAACTGATAGAGAAAACTTCGGTAGGCGGCCGATTCCGGATATTTGACCTGGCCGAGGAACTGCCTGTAATGCCGGAGTGGGATTCTCAGGTCTTCATTTCCCTGAATCGGTGGATTTTCCAATAACCTCCTTAACTCATATTCCTTTTCCCGGTAAGTCAATTCAAAATCAAGTCGTTCGACAAATTTGGGGTCCATCTCCAATTTGCGTGAATTAAAAAGCTTCCGGTCATTCCTGATTCCATTTAAAGCATTGTTAATCCAGCCTTTATAGGTTGGTTTTAAAAGGTATTTATCAACCTTAAAAAGGCTTTTGAGAAAGTTGTTTTCAAGGGCATGATTTCCGGAAAACATGACACTGTCTGGCTGATTTAAATTGATCCTGATATTAATCGTATCTCCTGGCCCGGCATAAAACATGACTTTATCGGTGTTGAAGGATTCCTCGTTCGGAATTCGGCCCATTTTAAAGCAATACAGATTAAATAAGCCTTGCTGATTAAGTGGCATTTTATACTGTGACTGAAAGGTATCTTGTGTAGCCTGGGGAATGGTGGTCACCCACCGGTCGGACTCAATGAACTCACCCGGTGACAACATGTCCATCTGCATCGAATCACCGGACACGGTATAAAAATTGACACTAACCAATTTGTCAAATGAACCTTTTCTGAGTTCAATGCTGACTTTTTCCTGAGTTAAACTTATGAAATTTGTATTGTTGGGTGTAGCGATCAGCATATTGCTTATCAGGTCAAAAAGCATCAACGGCATGTTAATGCTTTGGAATTTAATGGTATCAAGAAGTGCCAGTTCCTGATTCCAGTGTGCGGTCCCAAAACAATCGGCATTAATGCGCCAGTGGCCAATCACGGGTGCAGGCCCTTGTGTTTTGAACTCCACATTGACTGTGTTTGGATTGGCAAAGCGGTATTTTCCAGATAGGGAATCGGGGTAGGGTTTCAGCCAACAGAAGCCAAAGCTGACCGGCATATTTTTGTAAACCAGATCCAGGGTCTGGCAGCCGGGTCTGTCTTTACCGGGAAGAGGAGGGAAAAACTGGCGGATTAAAATCTTATAATATTCATCAGAGTACCTCAACGTTAACCAGTTATAATTTACATCTGATTTTGATGGAATAGAATTGCCTCTTTCGATATCCGCAATAATGTTTACCAACAGGCTGGGTGAATTACCGAACCGGCTTATTTCGCCAATATCGCTTAAATGGAACCGGATTTTTTTATTGATATCAGCGTACCAGAAGGGCATATCAATAAAGTTGATTTTGTCAAGATCGGATTCCTGCGAATATCTGGGTGTTTTGGATTCAGGGTCTAAAATCCTGTTAATGGTGTGTGATTTTGGAATGAGGGTCATGAAGGCTCCGGTCGGGTTGGTGCTGTCGACCACGAACTCATACACATAATTGTGAATCGTCCGCTGGTAATAGCTGTTGGATTCAGCCCGATACTGATATTGAATGACTTGCCCCTGTCTGAATTTGTACTTCAACTCCTGTGCGACACCCGGAACGGTGAACCCGGTAAGTAACAGAATCATTCCAACCACCCGCCCCCAAAACCCGATGCCATTTTCTGTCATTCCGGCGAAAGCGGGAACCCGAAACCCGATACCTGTAACCTGCACCCCGACACCTGTAACCTTTTTCATCTTTTCCGCCTTTTATTTGGCAGTTCAAAGATAGATCAGGGAGTTAGAGTGGCGGTGGAAGAATGAGCGGTTGGTAGGGGAGGGTTAGTATTCGGGTAAAACAAAATGTGCCAATTGGGCAATTTTCTGTTTGCAAATGGCAAATCATTTTTATTCTTATTCTCCAATCTTAAATCCAATTGTTCTTCGTTCCTGATGTTCTGTATGGAGTTGCTTGTCTTGTTCTGTAAACACAAATGGGATTTTCCTCAATCCCATCTTGTCTGAATTGGAAGTCACAATTTGTGACTTCCAATTTTCAAATTCTTCTATGGTCATCTGGAACATGAAATCTTCAGGAAATCAATAATCACTTCTTCCGGGACCACTATAGCGATTGTATTTTCCATAAGATAAAGTTTCTGTAGCTATAGATGCGATTTACCCCTGCCGATGGAAAAATAGTTGTAAATAGTTTACTTCTTAACAGATACTTGAATCTGGAATTTCAGCATTCAAAATTGGTCTTCGAATCTCCAAATTCTTACTTCAGTCCTCCTGCAATACTCTCCTGCTCCCCATATCCTTTCAGCACCCACCTATCCGGATATATACTCAATACAGCGAATGAAGGTTTTTTTGCCTCGACCATCCCCTTGAGATTCAATATCCTGATATTCCCGATGGTATGGTCGCTGCCGGAGTGCTTATGGCCGCAGATGTAGAGTACCATGTGCTGACTGCCTGAAAGGATTTCTATCATTTTCTGCGATTCCAGCAGGCTATGTGAATCGCCCGGAACGATCAGCTGGTGGGCAAAAACGATTAGTTTCTGATGTGACTGGTTGGCTTTGTCCACTTCCGATATAATCCAGGCGAGCTGATTTCTTCCCAGGGCCCCGTTCCAGCCTGCAACCTTTTTCACAAATCCGTTCAGGTAAACGAGACGCAAATCATCAATTACCTCCGACCAATATCCCTTTTCGGCCGGGATTCTGTCCAGAACCTTTTTCTTCAAACTGCGGCTCACGCTTAAATCATGGTTTCCAGGTATAAAGATCCATTTATTGTTCAGGGTGTTAAGTCGTTGGATAACCGGATCGAAATTCTGAAAATCACGATCGATCATATCTCCCAGCTCAACTGTAAAATTGACGGTGTCCTTGTTGATTGCCTCAACCGCAACTTCCACCTTTTCCAGGCTCTTAGAGTATTCACGCGAAAAAGCGGTAGGGCAGGAGCAGTACTGGATGTCGGCTATCAGGCCGATTTTCATTACGGGGGCCTGAGCCAGGGCAGCTTTGGAGAACACTAGAAGTAGGGATAGAATTAAGAAAGTTGAGATTCGAATGCAGAATTCCGAATTCCGAGTTACGAGATTCAGGGGTGCATGAAGTAGAAAATTCCTACTTATCGGACTCTTGGATCTGAAATTTCGGAATTCGGAATTCTGCATTCGAATCTCTGACTTCATTTTATCGCCTCCCTGCCTTTTTTAACCTGATCGATTCTGTCTTTTCCCGTATTTAAGTTCCAGCATATAAATTCCATCTGGGTAATTTGACAGATCGATGAGGAAGTTGTTTTTCCGGACATCGTTTATTCGCACAAATATATAAAATAGATCCGCGAGAATCCGGGTTCCCGGAGGGATCCGCGTCATCCGCGTGCCATTCTTCATGTGATACAGAAATTGCCGTTTATCATTGTCTG
The DNA here is from genome assembly GCA_041662065.1 of Bacteroidales bacterium. Classification (GTDB taxonomy): domain Bacteria; phylum Bacteroidota; class Bacteroidia; order Bacteroidales; family UBA12481; genus UBA12481. Next base: position 129,868 of record JBAZTE010000005.1, read on the forward strand.
CACCATCAGAAAATCCTACCTTGTGAGACTAAACCATTACTATTAAAATTAACTTTTCTGAGATGAAAGATAGACAGACATTCGACCGGAGGAAATTTCTGAAGGCAGGATTGGCAGGAGCTGCCGCTTTCACGATCATTCCTCGTCATGTGCTTGGCGGACCGGGGTATACGGCTCCCAGCGATCAACTGACCAAAGGGATCATCGGGGTGGGCGGCATGGGCCGTGGACACATCGATTATGAAGGCAAACTGCTCGCGGTTTGCGATGTCGACCGTAAACACATGGAACAGGCCATCCAGCAGGCAGGTCAAGGAGTGACGGGTTATCACGATTTCCGTGAACTCCTCGCCAGGCCCGATATCGATGTGGTGCATATTGCAACCCCGCCTCACTGGCATGCCCTGATGGCCATGGCAGCCGCCGAAGCCGGCAAGGATATCTGGTGCGAAAAACCGATGACCCGAACCATCGGGGAAGGAATTAAAGTGGTGGAGGCCGTAAACCGTCACGGACGGATGTTCCGCCTGAATACCTGGTTCCGGTTTAAGGATACCTTTTATGGTTTGGGGACCGATGTAAAACCGCTTAAAAAGGTGATCGACAGCGGTATACTCGGATGGCCACTGAAGGTCACCGTAAGCGGTATCACGGGCTATGACTGGAAATTCTACTGGAGCGGCAAAATAAATCTCAAACCGATGCCGGTTCCGGAGGAACTTGATTATGATATGTGGTTGGGACCAGCCCCTTACAAACCTTACAATCCTGAGCGCGTGCATTCCGTATTCCGGGGATACTGGGATTATGATGGCGGCGGTTTGGGCGATATGGGTCAGCATTACCTCGATCCGGTCCAGTATATGCTGGGCAAGGACGATACCAGTCCGATCCTGGTTGAAGTGGATGCTCCGCAGCAACATCCTGATGCCTGCGGCAGCTGGAGAAGAATTGAATATACCTATGCCGACGGATGCAAAATCATTCTCGACGGAGAGAACCGGGATAAAAATGCAGCTTATATTGAAGGTCCGCTGGGAAAGATTTACCGTGGATTCCGTTCGGATATTCCTAATCTGCAGAGTTTTATAGAAACATTACCTGATCCTGAACCTCAGATCATGACCTTCAGTGAATCAGTGAAAACCCGCACCAAGTTCGCCCTGAATGAAATGAACGGACACCGTTCTGCAACTGTAGTCAATTTGGGAATCGTTGCCGTCAGGCTGGGACGCTCTCTGAAATATGACCCTGTTAAGCAGGAGTTTATCGATGATGAAGGGGCCAACCGGATGATTAATCAGCCGATGAGATCGCCGTGGACCATATAATCAATATGCTAATGGGTTAATATGCTAATATGCTAATTAGAGAAATGTGCCAATTATGACTGCGCGTCGCTCTTCACGCTTCACGCTTCACGAAAAAACAAAATCAATATGAAAACACTGAAGAAAATAATATTTACTGTATTAGCCTCGATGCTGTTAGTCCTCTCCGCGCATGCGCAGGACGTACGGCTCCTGTCGACCAAGGTGGCCGATATTCTCGCACAGATGCCGGCCCGGGACCTTGTTCAGCGTGATAAAGTGGTTCAAAGCATGATTCAGCTCGGGGAGCCGGGGCTGGCTGAATTTTTTAAACTGATCGTTCCGGCAGGAACCGGCGATGATACCAATGTCCGTTTGGCATTGGATGCGTTGGTTATATGCGTTGGCGAAGGAACCAATGAAGCCGACCGGAAATTGGTCTCGAATGCTTTTTTGTCGGCCATCGAGAAGGCGACTGAGAAAGGAATAAGGTCCTATTACATGTATGAGTTGAAATTCTGCGCCAAAGAGGAGGCCGTGGAATCCATCGCCAAATATCTGACGGATGACTATCTGATGGAACCCGCTGCAGCTGTTCTGGTCAATATGAAGAATCATCCGGCCATGCATGCGCTGAAAATTGCTCTTCCTGAAATGAAGGGCAGGAGCCAGATGGTGGTGGTAAAAGCATTAGGCGATTATGGGGCACTCTGTGCTGATTCAGCCATCCGTTCACTCACCGGAACGAACGACCCTAAGCTTAAAAAAGTGGTACTGTACGCCCTATCGCAAATCGGGGCTAAAGAATCTGCCGAGGTGATGGTGAATGCCGCCAAACAGGCCGGATTTGCATACGAACCAACCGAAGCAGCCCGTTCGTTGGTCAGATATGCCGATAACCTGGCAAAGAACGGCGAACTGGCCCCCGCAAAGAGGATCAGCAACATGCTGGTCAGGGAATGTAAGGATGCCGGAAACAATAGTTACGGGTTGGCCGGACTGAGCATTCTAGTGGAGAATTTCGGGTTTGAGGCTATTGATTTGTTGTTGGCCGGAGTGGATAATCCGGATAAGAAATACAGGGATGCCGTTTTATACCAGGCCCTTTCAATAAAAGACATCGCCGCGGTAAGGAAATGGATGGAAAAAGCAAAAACGGCCAATTCCGAAACAGCGGTGGATATCATCGGCATGCTTGGAAAAATGGGAAATCCGGTGGTCATTCCGATGTTGTATGAAATGAACGGCAAGGAAGATCCTGCTATTCGTTCGGCTGCCCTGGCCTCCATAGTGGCGATTGAAGGAAAATCCGCACTGCCCGTGATTTTTCGCAATATGAAAAAAGCTACCGGAGAAGAAATGGCCTCATGTGGCATCCTGTTGAACAGCCTGGTTGGGCCTAAAGAGATTGATAAGGTGGCTGAAGCCGCTGAACAACTTCCCGAAACAGCCAGGCCGGTACTGATCAACTTGCTGGCTGCAAGGAAAGCTACCAGCCAGTCAGCCCTCATCAGAAACTACCTGTACTCACCTGATCCCGCAGTTGCCGGTGCCGCATACAAAGCTTTACCCAAGGTCACTAAACCGGGGGATGAGGTGGTCCTGATCACTATCCTGGAAAACGCTCCAGCCATTCAGGTGATCCATGTTCAGGATGCATTGGTAGTTGCCGTTTCCGGCACTGATAATCAGTATGAAAGAACGCGTGTGATCCTTTCGGCATACTCCACAAAGAAAGCCCTTCGCGAAAAACTGCTCGGAGTGATCCCGAGAGTCGGCGGCGATGATGCGCTGAAACTGATTACCTCCGAATTCAATACACAGAAAGGGGCAGCGAAGGATCAGGCTTTTACAGCTTTGACCAAGTGGAAGGACTATCGTGTGTGCGACCAGCTGTTTGCTATCGCTTCCACAGGACCGGAGAAATACAAAGCCGAAGCCTTTTCATCCTATATTAATAAGATTTCAAAGTCGCGCATCAATGCCGATCAGAAACTTCTTTTGCTTCGAAAAGTGATGGCCCTCGCCAAAACAGCGGATCAGAAAAAGATGGTCATTGATGGGTTAGGGGGCAACAGAACTTTCCTTACACTGGTGTATGTGGCTAAATATCTGGATGATAAGGATGTTCAGAATAATGCATCACGGATATGCATGGGTATTGCCATGCCACCTTCCGGGACGAAAGAAGGGATGTATGGTGAAACCGTTAAAGAAATCCTCACGAAATGCATTGGGGTGATCAGCGGCGAAGAGAGTGATTATGCCAAGGAAAATATGCGCAACTGGTTGGCAGCCATGCCGAAAGATCCGGGTTTTGTTCCCATGTTCAACGGAAAAGATCTCACCGGCTGGCAGGGCCTGGTTGAAAACCCGATTGCCCGTGCAAAAATGAGCAAGGAAGAACTGGCCCAGAAACAGAAAGCGGTGGATGCCACCATCGGAGAAAGCTGGACGGTTAAGGACGGCATGATCGTGTTTAACGGCAAGGGAAACAATCTCTGTTCAACGAAGGAATATGGTGATTTTGAGATGTGGGTTGACTGGCGCATCACAAAGGCCGGTGACAGCGGAATTTATCTTCGCGGTTCGCCGCAAGTGCAAATTTGGGATACCACCCGGCACGATGTTGGGGCTGAGGTGGGATCAGGCGGTTTGTACAACAACGCCAAAAACCCATCGAAACCCACCCAGGTTGCCGATAATCCGGTAAATGACTGGAATACTTTTTATATCAAAATGATAGGCGAGCGGGTTACCGTTATCCTGAACGGTATCAAGGTGGTTGATAATGTGCCTCTGGAAAATTACTGGGATCGTAAAATCCCGATTTTCCCGAAAGGGGCGATTGAATTGCAGGCGCATGGAACCGATCTGGGATTCCGGGATATCTATGTCAGGGAGATCAACAGCGAGGACTATGGACTGACGGTTTCCGAGCAGGCCGACGGGTTTGTTTCCCTTTTCAACGGTAAAAACCTGGATGGATGGGTAGGAAACAAAACGGATTATAAGGTTGATAACGGTGAGATATTGGTTGAACCCACTGGTGGCGGAGGTTCAGGGAACCTTTACACCGAAAAGGAATATGCTGATTTTGCTTACCGTTTTGAATTTCAGCTGACCCCCGGTGCCAACAACGGTATTGGCATCCGTGCCCCTCTTGAAGGAGATGCTGCATATTCCGGGATGGAAATCCAGGTGCTTGACAATACCGCCCCGATTTATGCCAACCTCCAGAAATACCAGTATCATGGCTCCGTATACGGGGTGATTCCCGCACGCCGCGAGTTTTTGAAACCGGTGGGTGAATGGAATGAAGAGGAAATATGGATCCAGGGTACCCGTATCAAGGTAACATTGAACGGAACCATTATCGTGGATGGTGACATTGCCGAAGCCAGCAAGAACGGAACTATCGACCATAACCAACATCCCGGATTGAAAAACGCAAAAGGACATATCGGATTTCTGGGACACGGATCAATACTCCGCTTCCGGAATATCCGGATAAAAACATTATGATCATTGGGGAGGACCCACGGGTCCTCTCCTACGGTTGTCCCCCGCCAACATAATAACCTGATTATGAGAAAAATTATCGGTTTATGGGTTCTCGGGGGACTTATTTTAACCGGTTGCGATGACCAGATTGAAATCCAATACCAGCCTTTTAAATCAAAACCTGTAATCTATTGTGTTATTGACCCAACGGATACCCTTCATATTATCCGGATAGAGAGGGTATTCAGTGGGATCCAACCACCTGCAGTGACCTCCCGGAATCCGGATTCACTGTATTTCAGCGAGCCTAAAGTCACCGTGAGTTTATTTTACGCAAATGGAAACGGCGGAGCAACATTCGAGCCTGAATGTGTTGAGGTGAACAATAAGCAGCCGGGCTATTTTTCATCTCCGCGACAATACCTGTACCAGTTTAAAAAGCGGCTGCAACCATTCTCCACGATGAGCCTAAAGGTTGAAATTCCAGGCTTGCCTCTGGTGGAAGCTTCCACCCGGATTATCCGCGAACCGGTTATCTGGTCGCCCAATCCATCGCAACAGTTTATCTATATGGTTCCCGACAGTCCATTGCGGATTCAATGGTCCGGGGGATCATGGAATGAGCTCGATTTCCGGTTCGAAATCAAGGAGGAGTATCCCGATAGCATCACAACCCAGACCATTCAGTTTCAGAAAGTCAATAATGGCCAGATCAACGGTCAGTATTATGAGATCCGAATCCCATATGATCTGGTGGTACAGGCAATAGATAAAAACCTGAAGGTCGACCGGAGTGTAAAGAAAAGATATTTCGGTCCGGTTTATTTTACCATTAGTACCGGCTTGAAAGACTATGCGGATTATATGGAGTTTTACGGAGGGATCAATGACTTCAACGAGAACCCTTTTTCAAATATCGAAAATGCGTTGGGTCTGCTCACCACAAGATCATCAATCAAGAAGGGACCTTATTTATTCGATCAGCCAAGCCGGTTTTATTTTGCGAAAGACCCGGTGCTTCAAAAGCTTAACTTTATCGAATATTGAAGAAGGTTAGGGGTTAGGGGTTAGAGGTGATTAACTACGTACTAATCGCTAGCCTCTGACCTCTAACCATTAACCGACCAATTATGGTATCTGTAAGGATTGAAATGACACCCGGTGATATTAAGGAAATTGTCCAGTATCACTATGAATATTATGCTGAAAACTACGGATTTAACCACGATTTCGGTAAATATGTGGAAGGCCCGTTATCGGAGTTTTATCACAGGAATTCCCCAAGCGAAAGGATATGGTTACTCGATGACGATGGGGTGTTGAAGGGGTGTATCGCACTGGCAAAGGTGTCAGGGGAGGAGGTCCAGTTACGGTGGTTTTATGTGGATGAATCTCTCCGCGGACAGGGTTATGGACAGCAATTGATCGACTTATTGATTAATTTTGCCCGGGATCAGGGATATCAGAGGATTATTCTCTGGACGGTAAGCCTTCTTCAGGAGGCTCGCCGGTTGTATGAAAAGAATGGCTTTTCGCTCGAAGAGGAGCATGAAACGGAGATTTGGGGGAGAGCGCTGGTGGAGCAGAAGTTTGGGAGAGGACGGTGAGACTATGAGACTGTGAGACTGTGAGACTATGAGACTGTGAGACTGTGAGATTTGGAGACGGGAGTCGGAATAAATTTGAAATTATGGAGATTAAGGATTTTATAATCAGGTTATTGGTGGCGATGGTGGCCGGGTTTCTGATCGGACTGGAGCGGCAGCTGCACCATAAGAGTGCCGGTGTGCGGACCAATGGGCTGGTTGCCATGGGATCGGCCATCTTTGTGCTCATCTCACTAGAGATCACGCAGGATAGAGGTGGGGATGTAACACGGATTATAGGTCAGATCGTTACGGGTATCGGTTTCCTGGGTGCGGGTGTCATCCTCCACCAGGGGATTAATGTCCAGGGATTGACTACCGCGGCAACTATCTGGTGCAGCTCCGCAATTGGATGTCTGGCCGCAGCGGGGTATTTTGGGGAGGTGGCAGTGAGTGTGCTGGCGGTAGTTTTCGTTAACATGGCTTTTCGCTGGCTGGACGACAAGATTAAGAAGCCCGATAATCATGAGGTATAGGGTGCCCGGGAATCTCACTGTTGGCGGGAGAATGGGGGTGGGACAAAATAGTTCAGGGGTCATAGGGCAAGAGGGCAAGACGGCAGAAAGGCAAGAAGTAAAGTTTCAAAAATTTAAGAAAAAAGTTGATTCTGAGCACCTTATGAAATTCGTACTTTTAGCCTTTCCTTCCTGCCCTCCTGCCTTTCTGCCCTCCTGCCCTATTTTATCCCAGCCCCTTTTTAAAGTGAGCCCATCGGGGAAAATAATCCTTCTGTTGTTGGCTGCATTCATAACAGTAAGCTCTGCTGCTCAGAACAAAAGCTTTAAACCGGTTGATTTTACCGATTCAATTTATCAGGTTACCGGCAAAAAACTGATCATTCCTGCCGTACTGACGGCCTATGGGTTTGCCCAGTTTTCGATCCATCCGATGGTTGACCTGAACCTGAGGGTTAAAAACCGGCTCCAGAGCGACGGCCATGCACCGTTCACCATTGATAATTATTCGCAGTATGCCCCGGTTGGTGCGGTTTATGGACTCAATCTGATCGGAGTTAAAGGCAGGCACAATTTTCTGGACCGGTCAATCATTATTGCGACCTCAGGTATTCTGGCCGGTGTTTCTGTGGAGGGTATCAAGTGGCTGACCCATGTACTCCGTCCGGATGGATCCGCCTTTAATGCTTTTCCTTCAGGACATACCGCTACCGCCTTTGCCTGTGCTGAATTTCTTCATCAGGAGTATAAAGATGTTTCGGTTTGGTATGGGATAGCGGGTTACACGGTTGCAGCAGGAACGGGTTTTCTCAGAATGTACAATAATCGTCATTGGCTGACGGATGTGGTGGCCGGGGCCGGTTTCGGGATCCTCAGCACTAAAGTCGCGTATTGGGTTTTCCCCTATCTTAAGAAGCATATTTTCAAGAATATACGATTAAATTTTTCCCTGATTCCTTCAACTGATTACCGCAATGGCCCGGCTCGTTAAATTTTTCAGCCCTTTTAGTGCCCTGCGGGAGAAATTATTTGCCCGGCTCTATATTGCACAGGCGGTGAGTCTGCTTGGAGATGCAGTGACCTGGCTGGGCATCGCCTTGCTGGCTTTTGAATTTGGCGGCGACCATTCGGCAGGAATATTGTCGGTTGCACTAACCTTGAGGGTAACCGCCTATATCGTTTTCGGACCATATGCCGGAGTTCTGGCCGATCGTCTCGACCGGAAAAAAATCCTCTACACCACTCATTTTATCAGGATGGCACTGGTTGCTGCCTTGCCATTTGTTCAAACGCTGTGGCAATTGTACACACTGATATTTTTTCTGAATGTCTTTCATGCCTTCTTCACGCCTGCCTTTAAATCGGCTATTCCACAGGTGATATCAAAACGGGAGAATTATTCCAATGCCATCGTACTGTCGAATGGGACCTGGCAGCTATTAGGAATGCTGGGTCCGGGACTAGCCGGCGGTCTAGCCGCTTTCATGGGGGCACGGCAGATATTCTTTTTTGACGCTATTACTTTCCTGGTTGCCGCATTTCTAATCCTGGCTATTCCGGGAAAATTGATTGCCGTCAGCCAGGATAAGTCAACGGCCCCGGCCAGGATAAGCGCCTGGTCCGATATTTCGAGGGGTACCCGGTTGCTGTTCAAGAATCCCCCAATCCGGTTTGCGGTCATGATCGAAATGATCATCGCCATTGCCGGGGCTCAGATCTTTGTAAATACCGTTGGACTGGTCAAGGGTGGCATGGGGCTTAACGACCAGCATTATGGTTGGGTGATGATGGCTTTCGGTATCGGGGCGACTCTCGCGGTCTTCAGTTCAAATACCCTCGACCGGAGTCAAAGTAAACGGCTCTTATTATTATTGGCCGCCACCGTGATCATCTCGGCCATCTCATTTGCCAATTTTGTGCCCTATACGGTTTTACTTGTACTTTGGGTATTTGCCGGATTGGGACAGGGATTTACCTATTTGCCGTCACAAATCATGGTTGCGGAAAATATTCCGATCCACGAACAGGGCAGGGTATATGGTGCCCATTTTGCCTGGGTACACCTCTTCTGGGGCTTCGGTTATATTCTGGCCGGAATCACCGGTAACTATTTTTATCCCAGGGAGTTTTTGGCCGGAGGTGCGGTGTCCCTTATCCTTTTCACGGTGGTCCTTGCCACCTCCCTCCGAAAAACCGGCAAACCTTCCTAACGTACCAAACTCTTCCCTGTCATCCCCGCGAAAGCGGGGACCCCTAGATCCTGAACCGATACCCGATACCTGATACCCGATACCCGATACCCGAAACTGTCAATAACCTCTAACCTATTTCTTTAAATACACCCTGTTGATAAATTTCTTTTCTACCGTGTAATAGAAAGTAAAGACAAGGCATTGATTGATGAATGCGGCAGCCAGACCAATTTCGGACTGATACCAGACAGCCAGGGAATAGGCTGAAAGTTGTCCTATGCCATACATCGGGTTGCTTAGGAATTTATAAGGACCAGTGACTACAAATTCGCAGATCTTCCTACCCAGGAACATATCCTTCCAATAATAAATATCGATGGAAACTATTCTTGCAGACCAGATTTTGATAATAAAGCCGGCCGCGGTCATCAGAATAACAATGATTAGAAGGATTTCCCGGCTAATAAAGGGAAACAGGTGGCCGGGTGTGGCCGAGGCAAGAAAACTCAGGCTTGCTGCATTGTGAAAAAATGCAATGCCCAGGATGGCCTCAAAAGCCAGGTAACCTTCCTGCTCACTTTTCCAATATTTGATAAACCAGTGGCGCAGTCCGTTTTTTGACAGAACAAGGAAGATGAATCCCAGGTAAAAGATTTCACCGGCAATAAAATATATAATTCCCAGAGTCGAATGACCGGCATAATTGGCAGTCAGGTAAAAGGAAAAAACAAGTGATGCGCCAAAAGTCAGTACCCTGAGCAAAGAGGCGTGTTTTGGAACAAAACCGGCCATGGAAACAATGAGATTGACAAATTCGATGACAATAGCGGGAATACGCTTACTTTTATCTTTCAGGATCATATTTTTTGACTTTGCGCCAAAGGTAAATAAAGCCAAGATATGATTGAATACCCTGGTAAATTCTAAATTGTTCAATTCATGACGAATAGATTTGATGAAAATGCCTCAACCTGGGATTCCCGGGAGTACCGTGTCCGGCTCGCAGAGAGCGTGTCCGCAGCCATCCGGAAGGAGGTGCAACTTTCAAAACAGATGGAAATCCTGGATTTTGGCTGCGGTACCGGTTTGGTTTCCCTTTCTCTGGCAGGGGAAGTTGCCAGTCTCACCGGCGTCGATAATTCGTCCGGAATGCTCGCAGTTTTGATGGAAAAAGCGGCGTCCCTGAACTTGGTTAATGTCAGGAGCCTGAATCTGAACCTTGGTGAGGGGGATATTCTTCCTGGTTCTTATGATCTGATCCTGAGCAGCATGACCTTTCATCATGTAAAAGATGTACCGAGCCTTATCCGGACAATGTATCAATCGATCCGCCCCGGAGGATACCTATGCGTGGCCGACCTGGATCCCGATCATGGACTTTTTCATTCCGATAACACCGATATTCACCATTTTGGATTTGAACGCGAAACCATGATGAGCTATTTCCTGACCGTTGGATTTAAAGAGGTCAGGACTGTCACAGCTGCCAATTTACCAAGGGTGGGAGAGGACGGAGTTGAAAGGGAATATTCGGTTTTCCTGGTTACGGGAGTGAAATGATGATTTTTCCGGTGACCGATTTTTTCCCCGTTTGCAGGCGGTAAAAATAAATACCCGGTCCGAGATTTCCTTTTGAGAAAACGGTTTCATGGTGCCCTGCAGGTAACTTTTCATCGATTAGCGTGGACAGGCATTGACCCGTGAGGTTGAATACCGCCAATTTAACCTGACCGCTTTCCGGCAGGTCGAACCATAAAGTGGCATCAGTCGCCAATGGGTTTGGGTAGCATCCGGAATTAAAAGTTGTTTCAAGAGGAATGTCGTCAATTCCTGTGGGGTTGCAGGCCTTGAACTGAACTCCATCCAGCCAGATGGTAAAACCCGAATCCCAGGTGTCGGCATGAAACTCCACATAATTGGTTTGTGCCAGATCCATGTGGCCGAATTCACTTCTTACGTAGGTTGAATTTCCTTTGATTGGAAGCCGGTATTTTTTCCAGGAATTTTTAGCATTGTTGAGAAGGGAGGTGGCTGCGGTATATTTGTAATAACCGCCCGTCGCGTTGCCAACCCGGATATGAAAATATTGAAATCCATAGCTCGACTTATTGAGTGTTTTCACCCAAAAAGTAAGAGTATCTGATGCCGTCAGGTTCCAGATCGCCAGAGAATCATTACCGGGCCGGTAATTCAAGGCTACATCAAAGCCCATCGGAGTGAACAGTTTGACCGATGAAGCGCCGACTTTCTTGTCAGAATAATCAAATTCAAGAATGTCAGGAAGAAACTGTCCGTAACCCGGATCGCGATAGGCAGTCCATACCGAGGGACGCTCAGCCATGTCGCATGGCGGGTTCCAGGATATCGAAGGTTCAGATTCGCGGTCATAGGGCTGGTACGTGACATCACCCGATATCTTGCTGTGAATCAGACTGTCGACGTTCGGAATAAATGTGTTGTTGATGGCATGCACCGGATCGGTCGAAGTGTTTTGAATATACCAGACGGTTGGTGCTTTGAAGATATTGCCGGTTATGGTGTCAGTAAATGACTGGCCTTCAAGATAGATGTCGTTTTTTTGATTATGGTTGAACTGATTTTCTTTAACCACCAAATGCTCGGTATTAATAGCGCTGATGCCCCACATGTTACCTTCTATAACATTTCCGGTGATCCAGTAATCATGGGAGAACTGCTGTCCGTACGGACTAATGACGCCACCTTCCCAAAGCTCAAACCCATAGGGATTTCCCTTGATCAGGTTGCTGACGAATTTGTTTCCGAAACCGCGATCAACAGCGATTCCCGACTGGAAGTTACCGATGATCTCGTTATCGGCGACCAGTGAGTTGAAACTATACCCCAGCCAGAATCCGTAATGACTGTAATTGCAGCGGTTTCCGCGGTACACATTACCGTCGGCAAAGGTGGCTTCAATGGCGTTATGGGGAGAATACGAGCAATCGTTGTATCCGAAATAATTATTATTCGGGATTCCGGAATACTCATACTGGCCAAGGAATACCCCGTCACCGGAATAAGTCAGGTCATTATTGGTTACAGTATTGTCATTGGATACAATCAGCAGAATGGCTGCACAGTCGCTCGGATCGGTGAGCCGGTTCACATGGGAGCAGTCATTGTGGTTTATCAGGCAATGATCGGTGAAATTCATGCGTATGCCGAATCCGCAGTTCCAGTTCAGGAGGTTGTCATGAATCTTAATGTTATCGCATTCGTACATGGCTATGCCGTCATTTTGCTGGACCATCCGGTTTTCATATAGCTCCGAGCTGTCGCACTGATACATCAGAATCCCTCCGCCGAGTGCTTGGGTATAATCGGTCCAGATATATATCCAGCCAACCGTATCCTTTTTATTGTAAGAAAAGTTGTTGTCAATAATGTTCAGGACAGAGGATTGCCTGGCTGAAACAGCATAATAATAATGTGATACCGATTTGAAATTCCGGATGGTAATATTCCTCGAATTTTCGATATAGATCAGAAAGCCGGCAAACCCGTTACCGGTCACCTCAACGCTATCGCCGTCGATCGTAATATTCTCCTTATTGACAATCCGGATCACCCCATCTTTTGCGGCATCTCCAAAGGCATAGCTGCCGCTTTTTATCCTGATATTTGAATTTGATGCGATATCCATATTGTCAGTCAACGGCAGCACGGTTTGGGCAAAAGCGCAAGGCGCAAGGACAAAAATAAGGCACAAGGCACAAGGCACAAGGCGCAAGGCACAAGGCACAAGGCGCAAGGAAGGGAGGAAGGAGAAGAATTTCATAACGTCGAAGTTTAAATTCAAAGATATCAAAATTCCCAGGAATTGCCGTTCCAAGTAAAGCCCGATACCTGATACCCGATACCCGATACCAATCTTATCTATTATATTTGCTTAAAATCAATTTGACATGAACAACACCATTCATCCCGCAAAAATATATCAGTTTATCCTGATCGGTGTGATCCTGATCTTTGCATGGGTACTGTGGAAGGAGCTGGGGTTTCTTTTCCCGTCGTTGCTGGGAGCCATAGCCCTTTATATTTTATTGAAAGATCCGATGTTCTGGCTGATGAAGAAGAAAAATATGAAGGATTGGATAGCTGCGGTACTGTTAATTCTTGCGACCATCATAATAGTGGTAGTACCTTCATGGCTGATTATTAAGTTGTTGATAATCAAGGTAGAGCCTTTACTTTCAACCCCTGACTTCTTTACTGACGTTTTCAAACAGATCAATACCTATATCAGCGAGGAACTTGGTTTATCGCCCCTGACTCATGAAACACTGAGGAACTTCAGCGGCAAGCTGACATCCTTTGGTCAGAGCATTCTCAGTGGAACTTTGAGAACAGTGATGATTCTTGTTTTTATGTACGTTTTCTTATTTTTTATGATGGTAAATGGGAGGAAAATGGAAATCTTTCTTCACAGAAACATGCCATTCAGTTTGGAAAACAAGGATAAAATCGTGAAAGAGATTACCAATATGGTCAGGAGCAATGCCATTACCATTCCAACCGTTGCTTTACTTCAGGGAATCGTCGCTTTTATCGGCTACCTGATTTTCGGTGTAAACGAACCGCTTTTACTGGGGGTTTTAACTGCTATCTCTTCCATGATACCCGTGATCGGGGCTTTACTGGTTTATCTGCCTGTGGTCATTTTTACCCTGGCAACCGGTTCGGTAGGTGCGGGTATAGGATTAGGTCTATGGTGCTTCATCCTTGTTGGGTCGGTCGATAATGTTGCAAGGTTTATGCTCCAGAAACGTTTGGCTAATATTCATCCCCTGATCACCATTCTGGGGGTTATTCTGGGTGCAAAATTATTCGGACTGATCGGGCTGATATTCGGTCCTTTAACCATTACCCTTTTCGTGGTGCTGATCAAGATCTATTTTAATGAATTTGGAAGTCTCTCTGCACCAACCAAGTATACCTGACAGTAATAAATTGAACTACAATGGCATACGATGAATTCTTAGCCGAACGGATTAAGCGGGTTTACGAGATAAGGCGTGTGCCCTTCATAGCGAAGAAAATGTTTGGCGGAGTCTGTTTTCTTGTCAATGACAAGATGTGCGCAGGAGTCCTGAAACAGGACCTCATGGTCAGGATTGATCCGGAAAAGAACGAGAAAGAATTAAAGCGGCCCGGTGCCAGTCCCATGGACTTTTCAGGGAAATCCATGAAGGGATTTATTATGATCGACCCTCTCCATGTTGATATGGATGATGATCTGGAATATTGGATCGACCTTGCATTGGAGTTTAATCCCAGAGCAAAGGCAAGTAAAAAATGATATGGATATAACCATTATATTATGAATAAATTACGATTAACAGTAGTCATATTATGGCAGGTTTCCAGTATTTGCTTAATGGGGCAAACACCCGGGCATCCGTATAAAACATTTTATGAGTTCAGAAAGGATTTGGAGCGCATCTCGAATATTACGGAACCTTCCGACAGGGTCAGCCTGACCGATCAATTATGGCAAAAGTTGAAATCGCGTAATCAGATTCCTTACCGGTTGGGCGACTCGGTCGCATTCCTTTACAAAGGAGAGGCAAAATCCGTATCCTGGGCAGGGGATTTTAACGGTTGGAAGCCCACTGATCCGGAGTTTACCGGCAATAGGTTGGGGCAGAATAATATATGGATTTCCATTCATAAGTTTCCGGTGGATGCACGTCTGGATTATAAAATCGTTGTCGATGACCGGTGGATTCTCGATCCGGAGAATCCCTATTTGCAAATGAGCGGTATGGGCCCTAATTCCGAAATGCATATGCCCGGCTGGAAATTTCCGGATGAAACCCAGCTGGCACCGGATGTGATCCGTGGTGAATTGACCGGGAATATCAGGATAATCAGTAAGGAGCTTGGTTATGGGGTGAACTATCGGGTTTACACCCCTTATAATTATGCTCGTTGCGAGAGTCTGCCTGTCATGTATGTAACTGATGGACAAGATTATGCTGACGATGAAAAAGGTGCATTGGTGATTATTCTGGATAATCTGATTTATTCGGGTCAGATTAAACCTGTTATCGCTGTATTCATTGACCCCCGCGAACCGGGAAATGATAATAATAACCGCAGGATGAAGGAATATTCCTGCAATCAGAAATTTGCTGATTTTATAGGGGATGAGCTGGTCCTGCTGATCGATAAATCATATAAGACTCATGACTGTCCTGACGACCGTATGATCCTGGGAACCTCCCTGGGCGGGATTGCCTCGGCCTGGTTAGGTGCGGTCAGGATCAATAATTTTCACCTGCTGGGTATCAATTCACCTGCTTTCAATAAAACAGTCCTCGACCGTTTTGCCAAACTCGACTGGTTTCCTTTCCGTATTTATATGACCACCGGGGTGTATCATGATACTCAGAAGCAGGCGCTTGAGATGAAAAAGATCCTGGACGACAACAAGGTCGGATACATTTACCGTGAGATGAATGAAGGCCATTCCTGGGGGCAATGGCGGGCACTGCTGGGTGATATGCTCCGTTTTTTCTTTCCGGCGTAATCAGAACGCCAGGGATTCAGGGTCAACCAGGTAGATTAACTGTTCTCCGAAAAACAGATTTTAAGCCGATTGATCTATTTTAACGGATTAAGATGTTGCAATGCAATTTGCCAGGAAAGTCATTATTGTTTGCGCCCTATTGGGAATGATTATCTTCAGTCCCATATCGTTAGGGGGGCAGGTAGTCAGTAAACCGTTGTCGGTAAACGGAAGAACGTGAAGCGGAAGAACGTGAAGCGGAAGAAATTAACCTTTTTACTATCTTCGGATGCCCCTAAAATATTATTTTATGAATGCAAGATCGACAGCCGTGTCATCTCCGCGAAGGCGGAGACCCCTTGAATCTTTCGCTTCACGCCTCACGCTTCACGATAACCTCTAACCCCTAACCTCCTAACCTTCCTCACCATGCTATTCGGCCTCCACATCATCGACCTGATCATCATACTGGTGTTCATTGTTGTCATGCTTTATATCGGGAAACAATCTGAGAAGAAGAATAAGAATACCGACGATTTCTTCCTGGCCGGCAGGAAACTCGGCAAGGCTTACCAGTTTTTTTTGAATTTTGGTACTTCTACCAATGCCGATCAGGCGGTTGCGGTATCGAGGGAGGTATACCGGCAGGGCATAGGCGGCATGTGGATACAATTCCTGGTATTGTTCCTGACGCCATTTTACTGGTTCTCCACCTTCTTTTTCCGCCGCGTGAGGTTAACCACGATAGGCGACTATTTTACCGAGCGTTTTAACAGCAAGTTCCTTGGTGGAAGTTATGCTGTTTTTACCCTTTTGATGGCCTTGCTCGGAGGCGGTGTGGGGTATATGGTTGCTGCCAAAACAATGGTGGCCATGACTCCCAAGCCCATTGAAATATGTACGCCGGCAGAGCAGCGCAGCATATCGGAATACAAGGAATTCCAGGTCCTGAGGAATGAACTGGCAACCGGATTGACTACCGAAAAGCAAGTCAGGTATGAACAATTGACTGATAAAAACAAGAAAGGTGAGCTCCATTCCTTCTTTTCATATACCAATGAAATCTGGTTTTATCTGATTTATGCACTGGTGGTTGGTATGTATACCATGATGGGAGGTTTCCGTGCTGCGGCAATTACAGATGCAATCCAGGGAATCCTCATCCTGATATTTTCCATGATCCTGATTCCCGCGGGTCTGCACAAAGTGGGCGGATTTGCCGGACTTCACGCCACCGTGCCTGATTATATGTTTCAGCTTTTCGGATCTGCCACAATGAGTGAATACGCATGGTACACGATCCTGGCCATGTCGCTGGCCAACCTGGTTTCCATTGTGGCGGTGGTGACCGGCATGCAAACTGCCGGTTCGGCCCTGAATGAAAATGCGGCAAGGATCGGTATGATCACCGGCATGTTCACCAAACGGGTGATCATGGTATTCTGGGCGTTGGCAGGCCTTCTGGCAATTGCCATTTATGGGGGAAAGCTTAGCGATCCTGACCTGATCTGGGGTTTTATGACCAATGACCTGTTGCTCCCGGGGGCCATCGGGCTCATGCTGGCCGGGATACTGGCCGCCAACATGTCAACCCTGAGCGGAACGTCCATCTCTTACGCCGCTTTGTTTATCCGGAATCTTTACAAACCATTTTATCCTCATAAATCCGAAAAGCATTACCTGAATGTGGGGCGGATCGTGATCGGGATTACCCTTCTGGGCGGGATTGGAATCGCACTGGTGGTGGATAACCTGCTCGAGCTATTTCAGTATATCATCTCCATTCCTGCCATCTTCGGAGCTTCGATCTGGCTTGGATTCATGTGGCGCCGGGTAACCAAATGGGCAGTCATTGTTCAGGTGGCGGCCTGTATCGCCATTTATGCAATAATCCCCAATTTATTTCCGGCAATCGATTCAATTAAGCATAATAAGGTTCTGATCGCCGAGACCCAACCACGGGAAGTCACCATAAAGACCAAGGCCCTGCAGTCGGATGTGGATGCAGGAAGAGCCGTCATGGTAGGGGCGAGAATAGAAAAGAGCCTTACCGTGGCCCCGGTTGGGATTTTCTTTGACAAGGTTGCCCGGGAGAATCCTGATGACCTGAACTCTCCGAAAGTGGGCGTCGACCGTTTTCATGCAGAGATCTGGGTGATCAGCTGGTTTGGTTTCGATATGACTCATTTTTCCAAGGCACAACTGGTTGCCATAAGGTTTTTCTTTGATGCATTATTCCCGTTTTTACTTCTGTTCCTGCTCTCAATATTCACCCCGCCGATCTCAAAATCCATGCTAGATCATTTCTTTGCCAAGCTGCACACTCCGGTTCAGACTACACCTGAAGAGGATGAAGCCGCTTTGGTTAGAGCCCGGGCTAATTTTGCCCAGTTTGAGAAAGAAAAGATTTTTCCGCACAGCCAGTGGGAATTCCGGAAATGGAAACGGGTCGATTATATCGGCTTCTTCGGAAGCTGGGTACTGGTGGGATTGGTGATTTTGCTGCTATGGACGGTAGTGACGATCAGGTGACCAGTGACGGAATTCGTGAAGCGAAGAAGAAGACCGGTTGACGAAAGAAGAAGACCGGTAGACGAAGAAGAAGATCGGTGGACGAAAGAAGAAGACCGGTAGACGAAGAAGAAGATCGGTGGACGAAAGCTGATCGATAGAAGTGTCATCCCCGCGAAGGCGGGGACCGGCTGACGCCAACGAGGTGCTCATAACAGCTCTAGCAGAAAGTCACGAATTCCGTCACTTGTCACTAAAAATATATTTCCATATCTTACTAGCCTGTTCCCTGCATATTTTTTTACTTTTAAACATCTATTTATCTAAATATATGGATTACGATAATAAATTGGAAAGAGTAGCAGTATTGGGTGCTGCAGGCAAAATGGGCAGCGGAATACTGCTGCTTACAGCGGTCGAAATGGCCGATCTCAGCCTCAAACCTGAAAACAGCGGTCGTACATTTGCCATCCAGGCCATCGATGTTTCCATGGAAGGCCTTGCCGGCCTGATGCGATATCTCCGGGTCCAGATTTTGAGAATAGCTGAGAAAAAGATGGTATGGCTTCGAACGGTTTATGCCGATCGTTCAGACCTGGTTGAGAATGGTCAGATTATTCAGCAATATGTATTTGATGTTCTTAATATTGTAAGGCCCACTATCCGGATGGAAGCGGCTTATGACTGTTACCTGATTTTTGAGGCTATAAAAGAGGATCCGGAGCTTAAGAAGGAGGTTTACCGGAAGATTGATGCGGCCAATTCTCATAAACCATGGTATTTTACCAATACTTCCTCCATTCCGATCACTGAGCTCGACCGGGATGCAGGTTTGGGAGGGAGAATCATCGGATTTCATTTTTATAATCCGCCGGCGGTTCAGAAATTGGTTGAACTGATCCCGGGAAATTTTACAGTTCCTGAAATGGAGGAATTTGCTGTGGAGTATGCCAAACGCCTGGGGAAACTGTTGGTAAAATCAAACGACAAGGCCGGTTTCATCGGGAACGGCCACTTTATGAGGGATGCCTTATACGGGATCAGCGAAGCCGAGCATTTATCTTTTTCGATTCCACTGTACGAAGGTATCTGGATGATAAACAAGGTGACCCAGGATTATCTGGTCCGCCCGATGGGTATTTTTCAGCTGATTGATTATGTGGGACTGGATGTGGTTACTTACATCATGCAGGTCATGAATCCACATTATCCTGGTGAAGAGCTCTACAGCCCGATGCTGATCAACTATTTGAAAGCTGGTATCCGCGGGGGGCAGAATTCCGATGGCTCACAGAAAAACGGGATCCTGAAATATGAAAAAGGACGGCCGGTGGCAGTGTTTGGCCTGACCTCAGGACAGTATATCGATGCGGACCAGTTCCGCGAATCCTGCGATACCCGTCTGGGTCAGCTTCCCCAGTCGTATCAGCCCTGGAAACAGGTGGTCGGCAACAAAATGAAAGATGAATATTTCTCCACCCTGTTTGCTGAACTCAAATCGATGGATACGGCCGGAGCGAAAATCGCCCTGGCCTATGCCCTCCGTTCACGGGAAATCGGTTTGCAGCTGGTAACTGATGGGATTGCCCTTTCAGCGGAGGATGTCAATACTGTTTTACTCACCGGATTCTTTCATGCCGTCGGGCCGATTCATAACCATGTCTAATCTTAATCGCAGGAAATAAATGGAAAAGAAAATATATATGACGGCCGGATACAATACGATCTCCCTGGGAACCGGCCGGAAGGAATTCAATCCGTCGAAACCCAGACCGGGTTTAGAACATTACATGAATGAAGCCGGTTCAAAGGTGCTTGCTAAAATTGGCGGGGCAGATTCAGTGGATGAAACGGTAATTGGTAACTTCATGGCAAGCCGGTTCAATAACCAGGCCCATCTCGGTGCGTTTGCTCCTTTCATTGATCAGGGCCTGAGCGGGAAACCATCAACCCGCGTTGAAGGAGCCTGTGCTTCAGGCGGACTGGCCTTGCTGACCGGTATCAAGTCGGTTCTGTCGGGATCGGCTGAGGTGGTTCTGGCTCTTGGAGTGGAGGTTCAGAATAGTGTTAAAGCCATCTATGGAGCCGATATCCTGGCCGGAGCCGGATGGGCGGCGGACCGGAAAGCCGGTCATGCCTTCTTTTTCCCCGGTCAGTTTAGTGACCGTGCCGGAGTTTATTTTGAACGTTATGGCCGGGAGCAAACACGCAAATCTTTTGCCCGTTGGTACCGTAATGCCATTGAAAATGCCCGGCTCTGCGAAACGGCGCAGGAGTATCATAATACCGTTGCCGATCTGGAAGGACTGGCCATGACTGAACCCAATGGAAAATACTTCGTTGATCATCTGAATTTGTATGATTGCTCAAAAGTGTCAGACGGGGCATCGGCCATTGCCATTGTATCCGCCGAAGGCTTGCGAAGGATAGGAATACCCGTTGGGGATGCCGTTGAAATAACCGGGTTTGGACATGCGGTTGGCAACATAACTTTAAAACCCGCCGATCCGGCCGAAATGACCACCGGTAAACTTGCTGCGGCAAAAGCCATGAAAATGGCCGGGATTTCCATTGGGCTGGTTGGGACCGTGGAGACACATGACTGTTTTACGATTGCAGGAATCCTCGGTGTTGAAGCATTGGGACTCGCCAAACAGGGTGAAGGGCCTGATTATGTTATGGATGGCCAGACATCGCGTTTCGGTGAAGTACCTTTCAATACCACCGGCGGGCTCATTGGCTGGGGCCATCCGACCGGTGCCACCGGAGTGCATATGGCCGTAACGCTTTGGGAACAACTTACCGGCAGGGCTGGCGCTGCGCAGATTGGAATCAGGCAGTCCAAACCTTACGGTCTCTCCCTGAATATGGGTGGGGACGACAAAACCCTGGTATCAATTGTATATAAGCGCGGTGAATAGGATAACAGAATTATTTGGAATCCGCTATCCTGTCATTCAGGGAGGTATGGTTTGGTGCAGCGGCTGGAGACTGGCGTCAGCTGTCAGTAATGCAGGCGGGCTGGGCCTTATAGGATCCGGTTCCATGCATCCCGAACTTTTGCGGGAGCATATCCGCAAATGCAGGGAAGCCACCAACCATCCTTTCGGTGTGAATCTTCCCCTTTTGTATCCCCGGATGGACGAGATGGTAAAAATTGTTGCAGAAGAAAAGGTTCAGATCGTTTTTACCTCTGCCGGAAGTCCTGTAAAATACACGCAATGGTTTAAAGATAAGGGTATACGGGTTGCTCATGTGGTAGCCAATGTCCGTTTTGCACAAAAATCCGGGGAGTCAGGTGTGGATGCCATCGTTGCCGAGGGTTTTGAAGCCGGAGGGCATAATGGCAGGGAAGAGACCACCACCATGACCCTTATTCCACTTATACGCAGGAATACCAGCCTTCCCCTGATCGCTGCCGGTGGCATTGCTTCCGGGAGATCCATGCTGGCTGCCTTCGCATTGGGAGCTGAAGGGGTTCAGATCGGAACCAGGTTTGCCGCATCAGAGGAGTCGTCCGCACATCAAGAGTTTAAAGAGTATATTGTCCGGTCGGGCGATGGCGAAACCATGCTTTCGCTGAAGAAAATAGCTCCGGTCAGATTGTTGAAAAACGAGTTTTGGAAACAAGTCAATGAGATGGAACAGGAAGGCGCCACCAACAGCCAACTCGAAACCCTACTGGGCAGGGGCCGTGCAAAAATTGGCATGTTTGAGGGGAACCTGAAGGAAGGAGAACTTGAAATCGGACAGGCTGCCGCCCTGGTGACCGAAATTCTGCCGGTTTCTCAAATAATGGAAAATATCATCCGGGAGTTTAACGAAACTGCCGGTCAGCTTTCAACTTTTAAACTATGATGCCAATGAACAAAAACACTCCCGCTTACCACCCGCGAAACCACGTCAGGATACTGACTGCCACTTCGCTGTTCGACGGTCATGATGCGACCATCAATATCATGCGCCGCATCATCCAGTCATCGGGAGCGGAAGTGATCCATATCGGTCATAACCGGGCCGCCAGTGAGATTGTTCAGGCAGCCATTCAGGAAGATGTACAGGCAATTGCGCTTACCTCCTATCAGGGCGGGCATATGGAGTTTTTCAAATACCTGCACGATCAGCTCAGGGAAAAGCACTCTTCACATATCTGTATTTTTGGAGGGGGTGGAGGAGTGATTCTGGAAGATGAGATCCGCGACCTTCATGAATATGGGATCGCCCGGATTTTTTCACCGGACGACGGACGGGAAATGGGCCTCCAGGGCATGATCAACCATCTGATTTCCGAATCTGATTATCCGGTCAGCAGTTCCATTGAACCCGGTGACGAAACCCTGGCCGCATTAAAGGGAAAGGACCACCGCCTGATCGCACAGCTGATCACCATGGCTGAAAACGAAGGCGTCAGGTATGCCGGATCTTTTGGATTTGTTCATGAAGCAGCCCTTCAGTCCGCCTCCCCGGTCATCGGGATCACCGGTACCGGCGGATCAGGAAAATCATCCATAGTGGATGAGATTGTCCTGAGATTTAAAGAGAATTACCCCAATAGAACGATTGCCATCATATCAGTGGATCCTTCGAGAAGAAAAACCGGCGGGGCCTTGCTTGCCGACCGGATCCGGATGAATGCCATCAATGATCCAACCATATTTATGAGATCGATGGCGACCAGGCAGTCCAACCTGGCCCTTTCGAAATATGTCAGCGACGCGCTGGATATTGTCAAGGCAGCCGGTTTCGATCTGATCCTTCTCGAAACCAGTGGAATAGGACAATCGGATACCGAGATCATAGAACACAGCAATTTCGCTGTGTATGTGATGACCCCGGAATATGGGGCGCCCACCCAGCTGGAAAAGATCGACATGCTGGATTATGCGGATTTGGTGGTACTCAATAAATTCGACCATCCCGGCGCCCGTGATGCTCTCCGCGATGTCAAAAAGCAATATCAGCGAAATCACGGACTTTTTGAAATTGAATCATCCGGGATGCCGGTTTTCGGGACAATGGCTGCTCACTATAATGATGACGGGATCAACTATTTTTTCCGGGTTTTGATGAATAAGACAGGGTTCCCGGAGATGACTGGCCCGGTGAAACTGGATCCGGCGCTTAACCCTGTCTATGGTTCGTATACGATTTTGCCACCTGCAAGGAAGCGTTACCTCTCAGAGATTTCCGAAACCGTAAGAAATTACAATAAAACAGCTGACAGCCAGGCCGAGATTGCCCGTCAGCTGAATGCCGTGGAAAAGGTTTTGGCATTGGAACCGGAATTGCAGGTAGCCGGGTTGAAAGAAAAACTCATCAAACAACTCAGCCCCGAAAACCAGGAAATCCTGGCAGGCTGGAATCAGAAAAAGGCAAATTACCTGTCGGAGAAATTCATCTACCAGGTCCGCGGTCGCGATATCACTGCAGATAACCGGTTTGAAACTTTATCGCATTTAAGTGTTCCGAGGATCGCCGTGCCACGCTATACCGATAAAGGGGATATTCTGAGATGGGTACTGCGGGAAAATTTCCCAGGCGAGTTCCCTTTTGCCGCCGGTGTATACCCGTTTAAGCGACAGGAGGAGGATCCGCTTCGCATGTTCGCCGGAGAAGGGAGTCCCGAACGGACTAACAGCCGGTTTCATTATGTTTCCAGGGGGATCGCGGTAAAAAGGCTATCAACGGCCTATGATTCCGTGACCCTCTATGGAGAGGATCCCGGACGTCAACCGGATGTTTACGGGAAAATAGGAAATTCCGGGGTTTCGGTCTGCTGTCTGGATGATTGCAAAAAACTGTATTCAGGTTTCGACTTGTGTGACCCGAAAACCTCGGTTTCCATGACCATAAATGGTCCGGCACCGGCAATGGTTGCTTTTTTTCTGAATGCTGCAATCGATCAGGAATGTGAAAAATATATCCGCGCTCAGGGTCTGGAAGAGAGCGTGTCAGCCAAACTGCAGGAGATTTATGAAAGCCGGGGTATCACGAGGCCTGCCTACCGGGGGAGTTTCCCCGAAAGCAATAACCGCTTGGGCTTGCTTCTCCTCGGGATTACCGGGGACCGCATTTTGTCCGCCGAAATCTATCAGAAGATCAAAGATGAAACACTCGCCCGTATCCGGGGTACTATCCAGGCGGATATCCTGAAAGAGGACCAGGCGCAGAACACCTGTATTTTTTCTACCTCCTTTGCCCTCAGGATGATGAGTGATGTGCAGGAATATTTCAATTCAAAGAAAATCAGGAATTTCTATTCCGTTTCCATATCGGGTTACCATATTGCCGAAGCCGGCGCCAATCCGATTTCCCAGCTCGCTTTTACCCTGGCCAATGGATTCACCTATGTGGAGTATTATCTCTCCAGAGGGATGAATATCAAGGATTTTGCACAAAACTTGTCCTTCTTTTTTTCCAACGGACTGGATCCTGAATACTCGGTAATCGGCAGGGTAGCAAGGACTATCTGGGCCAAAGCGATGAAATACCGGTACGGGGCCGATACCCGTTCACAAATGCTGAAGTACCATATTCAGACTTCGGGCCGTTCGCTGCATGCCCAAGAAGTGGATTTCAATGATATACGGACCACCCTGCAGGCTCTGAATGCCATTTATGATAATTGCAATTCGCTGCATACCAATGCCTATGATGAAGCAATTACCACTCCTACCGAGGAATCGGTACGAAGGGCCATTGCCATTCAGATGATCATCAATCATGAATTTGGATTGGCTAAAAATCAGAATCCGCTGCAGGGATCGTTCATTATCGATGAACTGACCGACCTGGTTGAAGAGGCCGTGTTAATGGAATTTGACCGGCTGACGGAAAGAGGAGGTGTTTTGGGTGCGATGGAAACCGGATATCAGCGCGGAAAAATCCAGGAAGAATCCCTTTGGTATGAAAAACTGAAAAACTCAGGGGAGTTGCCTCTCATCGGAGTCAATACCTTCCTGTCCTCAACTGGTTCGCCGACAGTCGTCAGGCCGGAAGTTATCCGTGCAACTGATGTCGAGAAGAAAAACCAGTTGCTGACACTCGATAACCTTCATCAAGCCTGGCGTCATGAATCGCCCGATGTTCTCGACCGCCTGATGATGGCGGCCATTGCCGGTGAAAACACTTTCGAAGCCCTCATGGAAACCTCCAAAATTTGTTCCATCGGCCAGATCACCCATAGCCTCTACCGTACCGGCGGCAGTTACCGCCGGAACATGTAGAAGACGATAGACGAAGAAGAAGAACGGTAGACGAAGAAGAAGAACGATAGACAATAGACGGAAGAAAGAATATAATCTAAAACTCAATACACTATGAATTTTCAACTGACAGAGGAACAAAAGATGATTCAGCAGGCAGCCCGCGATTATGCCAACAGGGAGCTGATACTGGATGTGCTGGAGCGCGACGCCAAAAGCATTTATCCGGCCAGGCATGTAAAGGCCCTGGCCGAACTGGGTTTCATGGGAATGATGGTGGATCCGAAGTATGACGGGAGCGGGATGGATACCATTTCCTATGTCCTGGCCATGGAAGAGTTGTCCAAGGTCGATGCATCGGTTTCCGTCATCGTATCGGTGAATAATTCATTGGTTTGTTACGGGCTCGAGGAGTTCGGAACTGAAGAGCAAAAGGAAAAATATTTGCGTCCGCTTGCACGCGGTGAAAAGATCGGGGCTTTCCTTTTATCAGAACCCGAAGCCGGATCCGATGCCACTTCCCAACATACCCTTGCTGAGGATAAGGGCGACTATTACCTGGTTAACGGTACGAAAAACTGGATTACCAACGGTAATTCGGCTTCGGTGTATATTTTGATAGCCCAGACACATCCGGAATTGAAACACAAAGGAATTAACGCACTGATTGTCGACCGGAATTCCCCTGGTATTTCCCTGGGACCCCACGAGGACAAAATGGGTATGCGCAGCTCAGATACCCACTCGGTTATGTTTACCGATGTGAAGGTTCCAAAGGAAAATCGTCTTGGAGCTGATGGTTTTGGTTTTAAAATGGCCATGAAAACTCTCGAAGGCGGAAGGCTCGGCATCGCTTCTCAAGCATTGGGAATTGCTTCCGGAGCCTATGAAAGGGCACTGAAATACTCAAAAGAGAGAAAAGCCTTTGGGACCGAGATATTTAATCATCAGTCGGTCGCCTTCAAACTGGCTGAAATGTATGCCAAAATTGAGGCAGGCCGTTTGCTCTGTTTCCATGCCGCCTGGCTGAAAGATCAGAACATGCCTTACGGCACCGCCAGTGCCCTGGCCAAGTACCATTGCGCTGAAACAGCGATGTGGGTGACCACCGAAGCGGTCCAGATACACGGGGGATATGGCTATGTGAAGGAATATCATGTGGAACGCCTGATGCGTGAAGCTAAACTCACCCAGATTTATGAAGGAACTTCTGAGATTCAGAAATTGATTATTTCGAGGGATATTTTTTCCAGATAGATTATGAAAACACTTGTTTGTCTGAGCATTGTTCCGGATACGACGACCAATATCCGTTTCACGGGTAAAATGGATGCCCTGGATACGACCGGAATACAGTGGATTATCAATCCATGGGATGAACTGGCCCTTACACGAGCCCTTGAAATCAGGGAGCAAGCCGGCAGCGGTGTGACTCAGGTTTCGGTGATCCATGTAGGATTGAAGGAGTCGGATCCGGTCATTCAGAAGGCATTGGCGGTTGGGGCCGACTCTGCTTTCCGGGTAAATTATTCCCCGGCCGATTCAATGGAAGTTGCCTTGCAGATCGCGGAAGTTATCAAAAAAGACCACTATGACCTGGTGATTACCGGTTATGACTCGGCTGATTATAACGGATCGGCTACCGGCGGAATGTTGGCGGAGCTGGTCGGGTGGACCTCCTTTACTTCGATATCCTCCCTGTCGGTAAGCGATTCAATGATCACGCTGGAACGCGAGAGTGACAACCTGACGGAAACCATTGCGGCCAAATCACCCTGCGTATTAACCATTCAGAAAGGGATTGCCAAAGATCCTCGCATACCATCGCTTCGGGGTATCATGACGGCCCGCACCAAACCATTGACGGTGATTGAACCTTCAGCCTCAGACCCGGGTACCCGCATACTTACTTTTGAGAATCCCGCTCCGCGGTCGAAATGCAGAATGGTTGATCCGTCAAATGTGGACGAACTCGTGAATTTGTTGCGAAATGAAGCTAATGTATTGTAAGAATTAACCTTATGTCAATATTGATTTATATCCAGCAGGAGGAAGGCAAATTCGCGCAATCGTTTTTGGAATTAGCCTCCTATGCCTATGCACTCGCAAATCAGACCGGAGGAACGGTAACAGCTTTTGTTGCCGGGGGTGCGGCGGAATCAGATATCAAGAATCTGGGTAATTACGGTATTTCAACAATCCTGATGGAAGCCGGATCTTCAGGTCAGCCGTTCGATAACCGCAGCTCGGCGATATCCATCGCTTCGGCTGCATCCGCATTAGGTGCAACCTGCGTGCTTTTTGCTGATAACTCAAGTTCCCGGGCGATCGCTCCCCGTTTAGCTGTGAAATTGAAAGCGGGCTATGTATCCGGGGTTGCCGGTCTGCCTTTGAAAATTGAACCATTTATGGTCAGACGCCTGGTATTTACCGGTAAAGCCAGCGCCTCCATTGAAATACTCACGCCTGTCAAAGTGTTGATCCTGGCCAGAAACAGTTGGCAAATTTCTGAAAATCAGGTAGCCTGCTCAATCGAACAGGTTAATCCGGCTGCTGGTTTGCCGATACCGGAATTTGAAGTGGTAAAGGTCACCGGCCAGACCGGTGCCGTCAGGCTTCAAGATGCTGAGGTGGTGGTTTCGGGTGGCCGTGGTTTGAAAAGCGGTGATAATTGGGGTATCCTCGAAGAATTGGCTGAATCACTTGGCGCTGCATTGGCCTGCTCACGTCCCGTAGCCGATGAAGGCTGGCGTCCGCATCAGGAACATGTCGGTCAGACAGGCAAGGTGATTGCGCCAAATCTCTATATTGCATGCGGAATTTCGGGAGCTATCCAGCATATTGGCGGAATCAGTGCATCACGGGTGATAGTGGCTATTAATAAGGATCCGGAGGCCCCCATATTCCAGTTTGCAAAATATGGGATCGCAGGTGACCTTTTCCAGGTAGTTCCTCAACTTACCCAGGCAGTGAAAAAGCTTAAATCATAGCAAAGTATGGCCGGACAGATCATTTTTGCAGGATTGCTGGCAGCAACATTGATTGTGTTTTCCCTGACTATCCGAAAATATATATACAGGTTCAGATTAACAGGTCCTCATCGAATCAGGCACTGGGGTAAACGGTTAATGATCATGTTCAGGGTCGCCATCGGTCAGTCGCGTATCTTCCGCCGGCCGGTCATCGGGTTCTTTCATGCAATCACATTCTGGGGGTTTTGCATTATCACCCTGGGTTCGCTGGAGATGGTGACAGACGGATTGTTGGGAAAGGAACGATCCTTTGCCGGCCTTGAATCCGTATATGACCTGATTACGGGTTCAGGGGATGTTTTTGCACTCCTCGTCCTGATCTCCATCGTCGTCTTTCTGATACGACGTATTGTTCTTAATGTCAGCAGGTTTCATGGAGTGGAGATGAAGAGGAATTCTCATCTCGATGCACTGATCGCTTTGATCATGATTTTCCTGCTTATGGTCAGCCTTCTGAGCTATAATACGGCCTACCTGCTTTCAAATTCCGGGAACCATGAAGGATATTATCCTGTTAGTTCAAGTCTGGCTGCTGCATTAACTCACATGGATTCAGCACTTGCTGCGATAATTTTGCATATAAGCTGGTGGTCGCATCTGATCCTTATATTTGTTTTTGCCAACCTCCTGCCTTACTCAAAGCATTTTCACGTATTCATGTCGATCCCGAATGTTTTGCTCAGCCGTCTTGAGCCGTTGGGTAAAGCACAAAATATGGATGCGGTGATGGGGGAAGTCAAGGCTATGCTCTATCCCGGGCAGGCTCCGGCCGAAGGTCCGGCTCCGGGCAGGTTCGGGATACTGGATGCGGATGATGTTACCTGGAAAAACTATCTGGATGCGCTGACCTGCACCGAATGTGGCAGATGCACCGATGTTTGCCCGGCCAACCGCACCGGAAAGCTCCTGTCGCCCCGGAAGATCATGATTGACCTGAGAGCCCGGATGAAGGAACTGGGTGACGGGAAAAAGAAAAACGGATTGGATTTTCAGGACGGAAAATTCTACATGGGAGATTACATTACCCCTGAAGAAATCTGGGCTTGTACACTTTGCAATGCCTGTGCCAGGGAGTGTCCGGTGAATATCAATCAGCCCTCACTGATTCTGGATATGCGGAGGTACCTGGTAATGGAAAAAGCAGCTGCACCTCCTCCGATTAACCTGATGTTCTCCAATGTGGAAAACAACGGTGCTCCCTGGCAATACGGGAGCCATCAGCGGCTCGACTGGACAACCGGCCTGGATATTCCCGTTCCGGTGATGTCGGATCTGGTTGCACAGGGCAATAAGCCTGAATACCTGCTCTGGATCGGCTGCTCGGGTGCTTTTGACGACCGATATCAAAAAGTGGCCCGGGCAATGATCAAGTTGCTCCATCATCTGCATGTCGATTATGCGGTGCTCGGTACCGAAGAAACCTGCAACGGTGATCCGGCCAGGCGTGCCGGGAACGAGATGCTGTTTCATATGCAGGCCTTTAACCTCATCGATACGTTCCGGCGGTACGATGTAAAAAAGATCATTACTTTATGTCCCCACTGCTTCAATACTTTCCTGAACGAGTACCCGGATCTGGGTTATACTTCAGAAGTTGTTCATTATACAACCTTTTTGGAGGCTAATGTGAAAGCCGGGAAATTAAAATCGTCAGGAGGAGTATTTAAAAGCGATACCATTGTATTTCATGATCCTTGTTATCTCGGCCGGGCTAATGAGGTATATCAGGCGCCCAGGACATTGCTGGATATCGTGGAATCCGGAAAGGCCGAAATGGAGCACAGTAAAAGTTTTTCACTCTGCTGTGGTGCCGGTGGATCACAGTATTTCAAGGAAGCCGAAAAAGGCTCCGGTGAAGTATTTGCAGCCAGAACCGGAGAGGCTGTCGCCTGCGGTGCCACCGTCATCGCCTCATCTTGTCCATTCTGTATGACCATGCTTACCGATGGCATAAAATATCTGAATAAGGAAGATGAGATCCGCAATCTGGATGTGGCCGAGATATTGGTGATGGACGCGGGATTGTAGGATTTTTCGCTACTTTCAGCCCAACAATTACCCAGGCTTATGTTTATTAAAACGGGAATGAGGGAATTCGACGACCTCGTGCCACGGGTCAAAGGATTTCTCGAACAGGATATTCTTGAAACTGTGGTGGATGGCGAGAAAATCAGGGGCTTTAGGTCGCCCGATGCCAAATCCATCTGGATACGGGATCACTCTGATATGATGCGGGCTGGAAAGTATTTCGAAACCGATCTAAAAAGCACCGTTAATCATTTTGCGGCTACTCAGGCAGCCAACGGACGCATTTTCGATTATTTCACCACTTTTCCGGAAAAGCTCCCCTGCGAAAAGGAGAACTGGACCAAATATGTGCGGGTTCCGGTGGAAGCGGATGTGGAATTCCGGTTTATCAAGGCAGCATTTTTATCATGGCAGGCATGCGGTGACGATGAGTGGGTCTTCGGATTGTTGCCGGTGATGGAGAAAGCGCTCGATTATATCTTCACTCATCCGCAGCGCATCGATCCAGCAACCGGTCTTGTCAAGCGGGCCTATACTATTGATACCTGGGATTTTGCCTATACGGCAGGAAAACACGAATGGTTACAGTTTCAGCTCAATGAAGATACCTATTGGGGGATTTTTCACGGCGACAATTCTGGTTACTACGAGGCGCTGACCATTCTGGAATGCCTGTTTACTTATTTTGGATATGAGGGAAAAGGCAGATGGCAGAAGGCAAAAATTAGTCAGAAGAAAGAAGAATTAAGAAGAGCGGTACAGGATAATTGCTGGAATGGGGAGTTTTTTACACATTTTGTCAAGTTGACGCCGGTAACGGTTCCTGGAGTGGATGAGGCCAGCCAGCTGAGCATGGCCAATCCGATGAGCATCAACAGGGGCATTGCCACGCATGAAATGGCGGTTTCAATTTTAAAGGAATACCAAAAAAGGAAAATCACCACGCAGGCATTTGCCGAATGGTTTTCGATAGATCCTCCCTTCCCCGACGGAATTTTCGGGGATGAAAAACTGGTTGGCGGGGCTTATATCAATGGCGGGATTTTTCCACTGGCAGGCGGAGAGCTGGCCATGGCCGCCTTCAACCACGGATTTGAGCAATATGGGATATCCATATTAAAACAATATTATGATCTGATATCGGAAAAGAACGAAACCTATCTGTGGTATTTCCCGGATGGCCGCCCGACAACGGTCGAAACGAGCACCAGTCCGGAAGCCATGCCTACCGATGGATGGGGCTCATCGGCCATGGCCTGGGCATTGATCGAAGGGCTGGCCGGGATTGAGGACCGCTTAAAGAGATTTGAACAAATCAGGCTTTCACCGCGTTGGATTGCCGCAGGAGTGGACCGGGCCGAGGTGGGTGTTGGGTATCAGGGGTTACAGGTATCAGGTGTCGGGTATAAGTATAAGTATTCAGGTTTAGGAGTTGAAATTGCTCTTGAGTGCACCGCCGACGTAGAGTTTCATGTGCTGATTGCATCTGAAGATAAGGTTAGGAGGTTAGAGGTTAATGGGTTACTGTTTGAATTCAAGACCGAGATGATCGAACATAGTCAGTATATTAATTTTTCAGCCAGAATCGAGGATCGCGCAGATATCCGGATTAACTTTGAGCGATGAACCGAAACAGATTTTTACAATCGCTCGGATTAGTTTCCGGGGGATTGGCCGTAACTCCTGTCAACAGTGTATTTGCCTCACCTGCTGAATTTTCTGAAGTTCTGCACAGGATTGGTAATGAGGGGGATTTCTGGAAGAGCATTCGTGAGCAGTTTACTTATCCGGCAGATTATATCTATTTCAATACCGGAGGAATCGGAGCATCTCCCAGGGCGGTGCTTGAAATGGTGGAGAAAACCATGGTGGAACTGGAGAAGTCTCCACGGCCGGGGCATGATGAAAAGGAGTGGCAGCAGATCAAGAAAACATGCACACCCTTTTTCGGTCCGGGTTGCGAGCCTGAGGAACTCGCCCTCACCAATACCGCTACTGAAGGAATAAACATCATTCTGAACGGATTGCAGCTGAAGCCCGGAGATGAAGTGATTACCTCTACGCATGAACATGTGGCGCTGAATGTTCCACTGCTGAACCACCAAAAATTGAATGGGATCGTGATCAGGTTTTTTGAACCCGATCCGAAGGATGGCACTAACAATATCAATCTGATCAGTAATCTAATATCCCCAAAGACCAGACTCATTTTTCATTCACATATAACCTGTACTGCCGGACAGGTGCTACCAATTACAGAAATCGGCAGGCTGGCAAGGGAGAGAAATATTCTATATGCCGTGGATGGTGCCCAATCGGCCGGTACTATGCCGATCGACCTTAAAGCTTCAGGAATTGACTTTTTTGCCACCTGCGGGCACAAATGGATGCTTGGACCGAAAAGAACGGGATTTCTTTACGTTCAGAAAGATAAACTTCCGCTTCTGCATCCAACGACGGTTGGAGCCTATTCTGATGTAAGCCATGATCTGGTTACCGGCGAGCTGACCCTTCATGATACGGCCGAGAAATTCGAATATGGTACGCAGAATGAAACCCTGTTCCGTGGACTCAGCACCGCTGCACAATTTCTGCTTGCCATTGGTCTTGATAAGATAAAAGCTCATAACCGGAGCCTTGCGGAGCAATTCTATCAGGGACTGCTGAAAATTCCCGGAATGGAAATCCTTTCACCCACCGAGGAACAGTACCGTTCATCGATGATCACCTTCAGGCTGAAAAACAAAGGATACCAGGAAACCGCCAGCTACCTGACCAGCGAAAAACGGATCCGCGTACGGGTGGTGCCCGAAGCCGGTCTGAATGCTGTCAGGGCATCTTTTCATGTTTATAATCAGGATTTTGAGGTGGAGAAAATTTTAGATGAATTGAAGAAGTATGCCGGGTGATCTTGAATACAACAGGCAAAGCCTTCGATTATTCGATCATGATTATTCGGAGGGCGGTAACTATTTTATTACGATTTGTACCGAAAACCACATTTTTCATTTTGGGGCAATATGCGAAAATAAAATGATGCTGAATGAAATCGGGCAAATCGCCAAAACTGAGTGGTATAAGTTGCCAGACCGATTTTCTCAAATTTGCCTTGGTCCTTTTTGCATAATGCCAAATCACATTCACGGGATCATTACTATCCGTTCCTCTGACCCGACTTCTTTCCCTTCCACTTTCTTTTCTTCTTCTTCTTCTAGCTTTTCCTCTTCTTTGGATGAAAATATTTCCGTAGGGGCGGGGCTTGCCCCCGCCCGTGTACCGGGGGAATTTCCATTACGGGCGGGGGCAAGCCCCGCCCCTACCGAAGAGTCAAATCAAAAAAAAGGGAAGAAGGAAAAAGAAACATTGGGAACCATCGTTGGATCCTACAAATCACTGGTCATGAAGGCTTGCCTGGCTGAGCATAAAGCCAAATTCCCTTTCGGATCGGAGGTGCCGCTTTTAGGCAAAATCTGGCAGCGGAATTATTATGAACACATTATCAGGACACAACAATCCTATGACGCTATAGCATTGTATATCATGACTAATGCGCAACATTGGATGAAAGACAAATTCTTTAAAATTTGAATAGTATGACCCTTTATCAGGCTTTAACAGTAACAACCGTATTATCGTGCAAAGAAATATCCCCATTGATCCTATCTATAAGCGAGGAGTTTCGGACAATTTTCCCGAAGATCGATTTGATTAAAGATTTTCATCCAGTGCCACAGTCCCATTCGGTTTGTCTGGCCGTTATCAGTCAATTATCTGAGCCGGAACGGAGCCGGATTCTTCCGCAAAACCTTCCGGAGCGGTTTATCTTCCTGAAAATCGATGAAACCGGAACCGGATGCCTCGTTGCTTCACACCCTTATTACCTGCATGGATTCACCCAATACCTGTTATCCGATCTGATATCGGAAGATGTCACCGGATATGTGAACGGGCGGATTTTTGAGCCTGCCTTTAAAACCCACCGGGTAGCCTATGATTATTTTCTTACCCAGGAAGGCCGGATCACGCAGGGACTTGATCGCGAAACCTATATGAAGGAACTGGCGCGGAATGGTTTTACGCATGTTGAAGTGAACGGACTGGGATCACCAATGGCCATCGAAACGGGTCCGAAAGGTGAGGTTTATCCCATGTTCTATACCTACTGTCCGGCGCTCGATCAGTTTGTGTACAGCACTCTGAATAAAGGCATTTACCCGTATTATTATCTGTCGGCCAATCTTAATTATCTTAAAGAGAATGCCGCTCTGGCTCGAAAATACGGATTGATCCCGGGGATGTTGAGCTTTGAGCCAAGGGCCGTACCTGAAGAGTTTTTCAATAAATACCCGATGCTCCGGGGGGCCCGCATCGATCATCCTTTCAGGAGTTTCAAACCGCGTTACAACATGACGATCACCCATCCAAAAGTCCTGGCACATTACGCCGAAATGATCCAAAAACTGATCAGGGAGGTGCCCGATCTTGGATTCCTGAATATCTGGACAAACGACAGTGGGGCCGGATTTGAACATACCAAATCTCTTTATGTGGGGCGCAACGGCGGGGCTTATCTGGTAAGGGAGTGGAAGGATGATGCCGAAATTGCCAAACTCGCCGGCGATAATGCTTTAAGATTTTTCGGTGTATTGAAAGATGCTGCCACCGAAATGAATCCATATTTCCGGATCATCACCCGGATGGAATCGTTTTACGGGGAGCATGATTATATCATCAATGGTTTGAAAGGTAAGCTCGATATTGAAACCGCCTCACTTATTCAGCGTGGGTGGGATATGCCTTACAGTCACCCGATGTACCCCGATCGCAAGGATATCAATGCCGGTTGTGTATTCCAGCAGGATTTTGATGAGCGGGAAAAACCGATTTTCAAGGGTATTGAGGAAACCGGATCACAGGTTTCGTTCTATTACGCATACGGCCCACAAACTATGTTTGCACCATTGATGGGAATTCCTTATCCGAAGCTGACCCGGAAACGCCTTGAAACATTACATGAAAATGGGGTTAATTACCTGGCACATATGGGCGGTACCTTCCCGCCTGAAAAGGTGCCTTTCAATATCAACCACGAGGTACTCCGTAATTATCAGCTCAATTCTCAAAGACCGGTTGAAGAGCTGCTGGAATCTTATGCAAAGAATCATGTTGATGGGGAAGATTATAAGATCCTGCTGAAAGCCTGGGACATCACCGAAGCCGGTATCCTGGGATTCCCGAATATTTCATCCCTGTATTCAACCATCGGTTTTACCTGGTACCGCCTGTGGGTCAGGCCGTTTGTTCCGGACATCGAAAAAATACCGCAATCAGAACGCGATTTCTACGAAGATTTCATGTGCACGGTCCCGCACAACCCGAATAACGTGGACCTCAGCAAGGATGTGCTGTTTACGCTGACCACTCCGGAAAGAAGTCGGGAAGATGCGTTAAGAATTGATCAGAATGTGCTGCCAAAACTGGATGAAGCGCTGCGGTTGCTTGAACCCTGCATGGGAAAGGCACCGATCTTTAAGGATCAGTATGTGAGGATTAAAGCCCTCCGTTGCTGGATGACCACCATGCGCAACATAGCTGTTTGGGTCGATTCGGTTTATGGGTTCATGAATGCCACCGGATCTGCTGAAAAGCAGAAGTTTAAACTGGCTGTACAGGAGATGATGATACTTGAGGTGGCCAATTCGCAGGATGTGATACAACTGTTTAAATCAGGATTGGAGTTCATTGCCCTGACGGATAAGGGCGAGACCCCGCTGATGTACGGTATCAACCTGCCGGAATTGATGGCTCACAGAATAGTGATGATGAAGGCGCATATCAATGATGATCCCTATATCGATCATAATTTTATGGTGAGAATGGCAGGTATGCCACTTTGCTAATTTGCTAATTTGCTAATTTGCTAATTAGTTAATATGCTAATTTTAAGAAACAGGCCTATATCACTAGTGTCCATTAAAAATATTTAAAAGTTCTTTGGAATCATTGTGTATCTATAACTTACAAGCGTTTTAATAGCGTAACGATTTGAATTGGTTAAGTTGGCCACCTAAATGGCCGACAATGAACCAAGGAAAATATGTGTTCGCTCAGATTGTTGAGTTTCTGCCCCAACGAGTTTTTGACCGCATGGTTGACGAATATAATGGAAATAAGTACGTTAAGCATTTTACTTGCTGGAATCATTTGCTCTTCATGATTTTCGGACAACTGACCAATCATGATAGCCTCCGGGATCTGATGGTTGCCTTGGATGCGCACAGTAGCAAAGCTTATCATCTTGGCTTCGGCAGGAGCGTTACCCGTAGCAACCTGGCTAAGGCCAACGAATTCAGAAACAGCAAGATCTTTGAAGAGTTTGCTTATCATATGATTGCGATTGCCCGTAAAGTCAGGCAGAATGACGATTTCGAAATAAAGGGTAAGGTCTATGCTTTTGATTCCACAACCATTGATTTATGCTTAAGTGTCTTCTGGTGGGCGACGTTCCGGAAAGCCAAGGGAGGGATTAAACTCCATACGCTTTTCGACATCACCACTCAGATCCCTGCTTTTGTTCATATTACTCCAGCGACCGTCAATGATGTGAAAGCCATGGATTGCCTGGTTTATGAACCTGGTGCTTACTACATTTTCGATCGGGGTTATGTCGACTTTGGGAGACTTCATCGGATCACTTCACATTCGGCTTTCTTTGTGATACGCGGGAAAACCAACCTGAAGTTTAATCGGATGTATTCCCATGTTAAATTTAAGTGGTCAGTCATGAATATCCATCATTCAAAAGCAAATTAGAATTGAATTGAAACCATATATAATCTATATTATGAAAACAGACATAACAATTAATTATTCAGATAGTGTCATTAACCTATATGAAAGAGTTTACGACAATCGCCGAGCCCGATCAATTTATCAAAGCGGTGCTGGAGTATGCTGGTTAAGGAACAGGCTTAAGGGCTTTAGAAGTTATTTGGTCCAGAAGGGAAAATTCTTGATCAGCGTGTTGTCGACGATGACACGGATCACGTAATCGTTTGCATTAAAACTCCCGATATTGATTTCTGAAGTACCTGCCTGAACGTTATGCGACTGGTTGTACATGACCTTTCCGCTAGCGTTCCGTTGCTGGATGCAAAAGGTTACCGGAGTACCCACCTTGCAATCCATCCAGATAACCAGCTGGTCTGATGCATTGAAAGTAAGACCCTTGTCAGAATCTTCCGTACCGGGTAATCCACTGACACTTTCCACCAATTGCATATCGTTGAAATTGGTGGAAAACTTCACGGGATCTGCGGTTCCACCGACTTTATCCGTACAGGAGACAGTGTCGGCTTTCTTGCAGGATGCAATTAATAGACAACCTACAAGAACCAACAAAATGAGGTTCCATTTCTCTGTTTTCATACCTTTTTAGGATTTAATATATTCCTACGATACAGATATGTAAATAGTTACATTTTTGTACTTAAAATCACTATTGTCCAGTAAAAATAATTATTAGTTCTTTGATGAAGAGACCAGACGAACTTTTGTTTTTTTCACCAATAACTTCGCCCTGACGGCTGAACAGATTGCTCTCCTTGATAATAATCGATGGCAAGTGGAACTTTTTTTTATAGATAAAGCAGCACCTGAAGATCGAGTCGTTTTGGGGAACCACCGAAAATGCGGTACGCATACAGGTTTACTCCGCCTTGATTGCTTATTGCCTTGTTGCTATTATTGGCTCCGAATTAAAAATAAATCGTTCCACCTACGAAATTCTACAGGTTTTGGGAATTTCTTTACTCGACAAAACACCTGTAGCTGAACTACTTACCGTTATAGATTACAAAGATGTCAAAGAACTATTTTCTAACCAACTGTCACTCAATCTATTTTAAGTGGACAGTCATGGGCCTATATACCAATTCATTCATGGGTAATGTTTAGGATTGGAATTGATAATTATGGATTGTTTCCTCTCGGACTGGATCCAGTGGAAACGATGCAATGGGCACTTGATCATGGTGCCGAAGGAGTTGCTTTTTCAGGGTTTGATGAATTTCAGCACAATCAGATCAATATCGATGCGCTTCTTCGCCTGAAAGATTTTGCTGCAGAAAACGATATGTATCTCGAGTGGGGTGGCGGGCAGCATGTGCCGCGAAATCTGGCCACCGGGGAAAAGAAGGATCTTTTTGAGCACAATCGGATGGCTGCCGCCGAAGCGAAAATTCTTGGCATCCGGATTATCCGGTCGTGCTCCGGCGGACTGATGCGCTGGAATCCGGGATCCATTCCGACAAATCAGCTCCTCGACGAGATGGTCATTGCCTTGTCAGCCCAAAAACAGATGCTGATGGATCATCAGGTGATATTGGCCATTGAAACCCATTTTGAGTTCACCACTTTTGAGCTCCTGCGCGTATTTGAAGCATGCGGTGCAAAACCCGGCGAGTGGCTGGGGATATGCCTGGATACGATGAATCTCCTCACGATGCTGGAGGATCCCGTTATGGCCACCGAGCGGATCCTGCGCTGGGTTGTCTCTACCCACATCAAGGACGGAGGGATTATTGAAACCCAACATGGTTTTAAAACTTTCACCGCTCCAGTAGGCGGCGGTATTATCGACTTCTTAACCATCTTAACTCTCTTAACCTCTCTTAACCTCCCTCTTAACCTAAACATCGAAGATCATGGCGGCGATTTCGATATTCCGGTGTTCGATCCTGTTTTCAGGAAGGCATTTCCCGACCTGACCGATGATGAGATGGAAAAGTTGGTTGGGTTATCATGGGCAACAAAGCAAAAGATGGACTCCGGTACTTTGTCTGTGCTCGACAGGAAAGATTGGGCTGGGGTATGTGAAAAGCGGATGGCTGGAAATGTAAAGGTGTTGAAAAACCTGTTAGGACCTCCTCGATAACCAGCAACTACCGGGTAATGAAGTGGTAGTTGTTGTCAGAATGAAAAAGTAATGTCAAAACACGAAAGATTCCGTTTTAAATCATCTGAAGAGCTGAAAACTAAAGCTCTGGAATTGGATATTAACCTACCATGGTCGGATTCCGTTGAGGTCCTGCTTGAACCAGTCCTTATACGGGGTTTCCGGGTACCCAACCGCCTTGCCGTTCAGCCGATGGAGGGCTTCGATTCTGATGACAACGGCACTCCCGGGGAACTGGCTTTCTTGCGCTACGGCCGCTATGCAGCCGGGGGAAGCGGGATGATCTGGTTCGAGGCTTGCAGCGTATTGGCTGACGGACGGTCGAATCCACACCAGATGATGATCTCCGCCGCTAATGTTCATGAGTACAAGAGATTGACCGATCATATCCGGAAAACTGCCGGGGATACGTTTGGCTCGGATCACAAGCCATTCCTCGTCCTCCAGCTTACCCATTCCGGCCGTTACAGCAAACCATACGCGGGGTTTCAGCCGAAGATATTCTCAGATAATCCTGTTCTTGCTGAACCACTTCACCTCCCAACCGGCACCTACGCGATACCTGACACCCGATACCCAATTTTTTATTCCGACTCCGAAATTGACCTTATCAAAACGGCTTATCTGGAAGGAATCAAATTTGCCGAACAGGCCGGCTTCGATGCGGTCGATATCAAGGCCTGCCACGGTTACCTCTTGCATGAGATGCTCTTTGCTTACGACCGGAATGATAGCCATTATGGCGGTTCCTTCGAAAACCGGACCCGATTCCTTAG
Organism: Bacteroidales bacterium; assembly: GCA_041662065.1. Classification (GTDB taxonomy): domain Bacteria; phylum Bacteroidota; class Bacteroidia; order Bacteroidales; family UBA12481; genus UBA12481. The sequence goes on from JBAZTE010000005.1 coordinate 170,015, forward strand.
GGAGGTGCTTAATGTCCCGTCAACCATTATAAAAGCATTCAGATTAAGCGCATTTGACCTTATTCCATATCCATACGGATTTGGAATGAAACAGGATGGGTCAATAGAAATTGACCTGGCTGAGGTGAAGAAGTTAATCGCTGAATTCGCCCCGGTTGTTCCGCTCTGGAATATCTCGGCGGGAATTCCCCGTCACAATGCACACATCGGCCGCCCGTACGACCGGGGAGTGTTCAATGCAGCACCTCCGGATGAACATCCTCTTGTCGGGATCGACAGGCTCATCCGGGTTACCGGTGAATTGAAAAAATCCTTCCCGGATCTCCAATTTGTGGGATCAGGCTATTCCTGGTTACGGCAATATTCACCACACGTTGGTGCCGGTGTGGTTTCTGGGGGAAATGTTAACTTTATAGGATTGGGCCGAAGTTCGTTTGCCTATCCGGATGCTCCAAAGGACCTCATGGAGAAGGGCATGCTTGACCCGAAAAAGGTTTGTGTGTCCTGCTCGAAATGCACTGAATTCATGAGGTTGGGAGTGCCCACCGGTTGCGCGGTGAGGGATGAACGGTACAAGGCGGAAGGCAGAAGGCAGAAGGCGGAAGGCAGAAGGCAAAAGGCAAAAATTAGTTAGAAGAGATAAGATGAGAAAAGATAAGATGGAGAGGCAGAGTACCCAATTCGTAAACTTCACCTACCCCTGGCTCAAGGCTGGAGACCAACCATCACAAGTCAGTCGTCACCAGTCACCTGTCACTTGTCACTCATCAATGGTCATTCTCGTCCGCTTCACGCTTCACGCTTCACGCTTCACGATCTTATCGTAACTGCCATGACCCATACCACCAATACCCTCATCATTGGTTCAGGCGCAGCTGCCCTGAATGCCGCGCTTTGTTTATGGGAATCGGGGGTGAAGGATATAATCATCGCAACAGAGCAATGGGGCGGGGGGACTTCGAATAATGCCGGATCAGATAAACAGACCTATTATAAAATGTCTCTTGATCCATCAGTGGCTGATTCAGCTAATGAAATGGCAGCCGACCTTTGCCGGGGTGGAGCCATGCATGGGGATATCGCCCTTTGCGAAGCACAATATTCCCTGCAGGCATTTTATAACCTGGTGAGGCTGGGCGTTCCTTTCCCGCACAACCAATACGGCGCCTATCCCGGATATAAAACCGATCACGATCCGCGGTCCCGCGCTACCTCAGCCGGACCGCTTACTTCGCACCTCATGTTTGATTGCCTGGGAAGGAAAATCAGGGAATATGGAATCCCAGTCCACAACCGGATCGTAATAGTGGAATTGGTTACCCGCGAAACTGCTGAAGGAAAGGAAATTGCGGGTGCAATCGGGATTGATACCGCTAAAATCACAGAACCCGGATATGGTTTGATCAATTATCAGGCAGGAAATGTTATCCTCGCGACCGGGGGACCGGCCGGGATCTACCGTAATTCTGTTTATCCTGTCAGCCAAACCGGTTCCATCGGTATGGCCCTGAAAATAGGAGCCAAAGCTCAAAACCTGGGTATTTCACAGTTCGGGATCGCATCGGTCAAATTCCGGTGGAATCTGTCGGGTTCTTATCAGCAGGTAGTTCCTAGGTACTATTCTGTCGATCAAAATGGTATGGATGAAAGAGATTTTCTGAGACCGGGTTTTCCGGATGATGAGACGCTGTTCACAGCCATATTCCTGAAAGGTTATCAATGGCCTTTCGATCCTAAAAAGGCGGAGAATCATGGATCCTCCCTGATCGACTTGCTGGTACAACAGGAAACGGCCGATGGAAGGAAGGTTTATCTTGATTTTACCCGGAATCCTGATGGATTCAGGCTGGATATTCTGAAATCCGAAGCCCGTGAATATCTTGAAAGATCGGGAGCTCTGGCTGGTACTCCAATTGAAAGGCTGAAGCTCCTGAACCTGCCTGCGATCGATCTTTTTATAAATCAAGGCATAGATATCACCCGCGATCCGCTTGAAATTGCCGTCTGCGCACAGCACAACAACGGCGGTCTCACCGGCGACATGTGGTGGGAATCCAACATAAAGCAGTTGTTCCCGGTCGGTGAGGTCAACGGATCGCACGGTAATACCCGTCCCGGTGGCTCTGCGCTTAATTCCGGACAGGTCGGTGCAATACGGGCGGCCATGAAAATCGCCGGGACGCCAATTTTTGTCAGGCATTCTGACGTCACTCCTCACGTGTCAATCGTTTCGCTTCACGATCGGATCGACCAAATGCGTGCCGGAATCGGAAAGCTTGACTACCGCGATGCACTGTCCGAACTGAGGCAACGCATGTCGAAACATGGTGGACCGGTAAGAAACCCGAAGACTATTTCAGGCGAGGTGAAAAAAGCATGGGACCTTTGGCACCGGCTTAATCATGACCTGAAAGCCGTCGCCCCAGCGGAAATCATTGCGGCATTAAGAGTGTTTGATCTCTGTCTGACCCACGCCATTTATCTGGAGTCCGTCGCGGAAGATATTAAATCATCGAAAGATAAATATCAGAATATTTTAGAAATTTGTTTAGATGAAAACCTTACTGTCCTGAAGAACTGGGTGCCGGTCAGGCCGATACCCAAAGAAGAGATGTGGTTCGAACAGGTTTGGAAGGAATTTAGAAAATAGGGTGTCAGTTATCGGTTACCGGTTCTTATGCCTAATACCTGATACCCGATACTTGATACCCGATACCATAAACCCATAATATGAAAGTTGCCATTGTCACAGGTGCTAGCCGGGGAATCGGCCATGCTATTGCGGAATCCTTGTCCAAGTCAGGATACGGGGTTGTTGGAATCTCCCGGAACATTGAACCGGGTGAACCATTCGCAATGACCATCCGGGCAGATATTTCGGATATTGAAAGTCATCTCTCCGTTCTGGGTGAGGTCAAGTTAAAATTCGGGCGGATTGACCTGCTGGTGAACAATGCCGGGGTGGCTCCGCTAAAGCGTGTGGATATTCTCGATGCTGGTACCGGGAGTTTCGACCGGTTGATGAACATCAATTTACGCGGTCCGTTCTTCTTTACGCAAATGGTCGTTAATGAAATGTTGAAACGTGAGGAGCGTGAGGATCGTAAAGGACGTGAGGAAGGCAAGAGAGGCACTGTTATATTCATAACTTCGGTTTCAGCAGTGGCTTCATCGCCGGAGCGGGCTGAGTATTGCATATCAAAAGCCGGTTTGAGCATGGCAGCTCAGGTTTTTGCTGATCGGCTGGCCACCACCGGAATATCGGTTTTTGAGATCAGACCGGGTGTGATTTATACGGACATGACAGCAGGAGTGAAAGAAAAATACGATAAAAAGATTGCTGAAGGGCTGATCCCTGAAGGCCGTTGGGGACAGCCCGAAGATATTGCCAAAGCAGTCGTCGCGCTCGCTTCGGGGGAAATTCCCTATGCAACAGGTACGGTAATCGAACTGAGTGGTGGAATGAATATCAGACATTTATAGATATGGGAACAAATTTTATTCCATGTGGAGATGACCACATGAAATCAGCTTTATTCACATTAGGGATTATCCTTCTGTCGATGGTCTCCTGTAAACAGAATTCAATTGTTATTCCTTCCCTTAAGGAAGGCTACATCCCGGTCACCGGCGGCAAAGTTTGGTATCACATAGTGGGTGCAGATAAGAAAGGCATCCCGTTGCTAACTCTCCATGGCGGTCCTGGTGCCCCGCACGATTACTTCGAACCCCTGGAAACTCTTGCTGATGAGCGTCCTGTAATCTTTTATGATCAGCTGGGATGCGGAAAATCGGACCGGCCTTCGGATACCGCCCTCTGGACAGTTGACCGTTTTGTGGAGGAGTTGGATCAGGTGCGGAGTTTTCTCAAACTCAGTCAGGTTCACTTGCTGGGCGGCTCTTGGGGTACGATGCTGGGCGTGGAATATATGCTCAGGAAAAAGCCAGAAGGTATTGTCAGTATGGTCCTCTCCGGACCTTTTCTGAGTACCCCGAGATGGATGGCGGATCAGCAGATGTGGATTTCGCAGCTTCCTCCAAATGTCCGGGATTCCATTATCAAGTACGAGGAAAACAAGAATTATGCAGCTCCCGGGTATCAGGATGCCATGATGGCTTTTTACCGCGAGCACGTTTGCCGCCTGGATCCATGGCCGGATTGTCTGAACAGGGCCTTTGCCGGTATGGGTCTGGAGGTTTATCAGTATATGTGGGGGCCCAGCGAATTTACCGTAACAGGTACTCTTAAAAATGCTGACGTGACGGATAAGCTCCACCAGATAAAAATTTCTGTGTTATTTACCTGCGGGGAGTTCGACGAAGCAACCCCCGCAACCACCCGGTATTATCAGAGCAAGATCACGGGATCGGAGGTTTATGTTTTCAACGGCGCATCGCATGAACATCCACTGGAAAGCGAGGAGGAATATCTGAAGGTAGTCGGGGATTTTCTCAAAAGATCAGCAGATAAATAATCGTAAATACAGCCTTATGAAAAAGAATTTGTTTTTTTTCACAGCCATTGTGCTGTCCGGCGCACTTCTTATTTCTTCCTGTAAACATGATCCCGGACCGGATCCCAATCAGGAGCAGATCGACCAGATGAAAACGGTGACCGACTCCATCATTGCCAATACCCATGTTCCGGGGATTGTTGCCCTGGTGGTTGATCATAAAAAAGAAATTAACTGGTTATATGCCGCAGGTCTCAGCGATATTCCGGCGAAAGCGCCGATGAATGCGAATTACACGTTCAGGGTCGGTAGCAATACCAAAACATTTGTGGGTACAGTATTGCTGCAGTTGGTTAATGAAGGAAAGATTCAACTCAATGATAGATTGTCAAAGTACTACCCCGACTATCCCAAGTCGGACAGCATAACCATTACCATGTTGTGCAACATGACCAGTGGAATATTCAATTATACCGATGCCGAAGAATGGGTCGCACAAGCGAACGATGATCCCTTCAGGGTTTGGACTCCGAAGGAGCTTGTGGACCTGGGGATGTCGAAGGATTTCTACTTCCAACCCGGTACCGGTTGGACCTATTCCAACACGAACACCTTCATTATTGGGATGATCATTGAAAAAATCACCGGACATACCTTGCAGTCTGAAATCGAAAACCGCATTATTAAACCCCTCCAGTTAACCAATACCGGTTTCATTACCTCTGGACCGGATTTACCCGGATTGCATGGAAGAGGTTATTACAGTGGAGAGTACGTTGAAAATGAAGACATGACTGAAGCCTTTGATCTTTCATGGGCATGGGCTGCCGGATCGGTATACTCTACTCCCCGCGAATTGCAAAAATATGTTGAGACCCTCGTTTGGGGAGGATTTCTCCCGGATTCGCTTCAGCATCGGAGACTGAACGATATGATAAATATTGCGGAAGGGATTGACTATGGATTATGTTTGGCCAGAAGGGGTACCTTTTATGGTCATAACGGAGGGATGCCTGGTTTTACTTCATCCATGTATCACAGCAATGAAAGGGATTGTACGGTTATCATTTATTTTAATTGTGATATTGAAGCCCCGGAACCGATTGTGCCGGATATGCTCCTGGTGCGATTTTTGAATATCTTGTACGGACTAAATCCCTAAACAGAACTTCCTTTTGGAAGATCTGTTTATTAATGATAAACGGCATCAGCTGATGTTAATCAGCGTGATCTTTTTCGGAGCCTTTATGGCCAATATTGACGGAACCATAGTCAATGTAAGTCTTCCCATGATTGCCACCGAAAAAGATCCAGCAGCCAAAACGATATTAAACAATCCATGAAGCCGTTTGTTTTAATTGTTTAGTAAAGGAACAATTGAGCAACGCTTCATTTTTGTGAAACGACTGAATTCCCATGCTAAGAAGGATATTTCAAGTCGTAAATCATGTCAAGTATATATGTCTTAAGTGACAATAAATCAATAGCTACCGTTGAAGATCCCCAATCATTCATCCAGTTCCTGAAGGAATTTCAGGAGTGTATGAGGCGGGCATTTAACGAAAATTTTCAGATTAAAGATTTTGCAGGAAAGAGAGGTTACCCTCCACAAGTTCTGCGGGAATTGATGTCGGGAACACCGATGGCTGTTTGCATACCCAGAGAATACGGAGGTATCGGCAGCAGCATGGAGGAGAGCATCCATTTTGAATCGTCCACAGCCTATGAATCCCTAACTCTCTCACTCATGCTTGGTATCAACACAGCCCTATTTATCCAGCCGGTGGTAAGGTACGGGCAGGAAGCCGTCAAGCAACGGATTTTCAATCAATTTCTCAACCATCAGGCAATGGGTGGTTTAATGATAACCGAACCGGATTACGGCAGTGATGCATTGAACATGCAAGCCTCTTTTACCGAATCTGACCATTTCTATCATGTTCTTGGCCAGAAACACTGGGCCGGACTAACCGGACAGGCAGATTTCTGGTTACTTACCGCACGTAAAAGGACTCCGGCGGGAGACCTGATGCGTGATATCGATATTTTTATCTGCGAGGAAAAAGTGCCTGGACAGAACATTGATGTTGAAGAATATTTTGAAAACCTTGGACTATATCAGATACGATACGGCCGGAACAATATTGATGTCTTCATCCCCTCTGAACAAAGACTGATTCCCAAATCAACAGGAATAAAGATGCTCCTTGACCTTCTTCATCGCAGCCGTTTTCAATTCGCAGGCATGGGGCATGGTTTTATCAGGCGCATCCTCGATGAAGCCATCAACCATACCAAAACCAGGAAGGTGAGTAACCATAAACTATTTGAGTATGATCAGGTTCAGCAACGTCTGTCACGGTTACAATCGAATTTCACTGTTCTTTCAGCTTTTTGTCTGAAATCCGGGGAATTTGCTGATTTCGGCTACGACGTGTCGGGTATGGGATTAGAGGCTAACGTCATTAAAACCGTAAGCTCCGATTATATGCAGGAATCAGCACAGTCGTTGCTGCAGTTGGTCGGTGCCCGTGGGTATAAACAAAATGATTTTGCCGGCCAGGCGATTGTCGACAGTCGTCCCTTCCAGATTTTTGAGGGTTCCAATGATATTTTATATCATCAGATAGCTGAATCGGTCATGAAAATAATGAGGGTCCTTAAGGAAAAAAGCCTGTTTGAGTTTTTAAAAGGTTATGCCGCCCGTGCTGCCGGACGGCTGCAGGACCTGGTCAGTTTCGACCTGAATTTCGATCTGCCCCAACGCAAATTGGTTGAATTGGGGACTTTGCTGAGCCGGATTATCTCGATGGATCATGTGGTGTATCTTGGAGAGAAGGGATATCGTAAGGATCTGATTGAAAATGCGATCGAAGTGTTGAAACAGGACATATCCACAATTCTGAAAACGTTTACATTCAATAACCAGGTTAAGGTTGTGGTTGATTATCAGGAAGGTAGTCAATGGTTTGGGCTGGGGAAGAATTCAGGTACGGTATAACACCGGAAGTGGTTATCTTTATTCCTTCTTTTATTGATTCAGACGGACCATAAGCCAATCCTCCTCAACCAGAATGCAATGACCTGTTTATCGAAACCAACAGAATCGGACCGCACTGTTTATCTGGTTTGCAACGCCCACATCGATCCGGTTTGGCTTTGGAACTGGGAGGAAGGCCTAGCGGAAACCCTTTCAACTTTCAGGATTGCTGCGGAATTTTGTACAAAATCTGAAGGATTTGTTTTCTGTCACAACGAATCGCTTCTTTATCAATGGGTTGAAGAATTCGAACCGGCATTGTTTCGTAAGATCAGGAAGTTGGTTGCCGAAAGGAAATGGAGGATTATCGGGGGATGGTTTGTCCAGCCGGATTGCAATCTTCCCTCGGGTGAATCATTGGTGAGGCAGTTAATTACGGGGAAGACATATTTTCTTGACAAGTTCGGTATTGAGCCGCAAACCGCAGTCAATTTCGATCCGTTTGGACACTCCCGCGGCTTGGTACAGATCCTGGCAAAATCAGGTTATCACTCCTATCTTTTTTGCCGGCCGGGCGAATCCCAGCTTTCAGTTCCGGATAATTTCATCTGGACAGGATTCGATGGATCGGAGATCCTGGCTCACCGGTCAAAGGAGCATTACAATTCGGAAAAGGGCAAGGCTGCAGAGAAATTGGATTATTGGATTGAACAACATCCGGATACTGAAGTAGGTTTGTTTCTTTGGGGAATCGGCAATCACGGTGGCGGACCTTCCAAGGTGGACCTTGGAAAACTCCAAATTAGAATTTTGAATGGTGTGGGGAGTAAGGATGAAGGGGGGTGGGTGATTAAGCATTCGTGGCCGGAGGAGTTTTTTAAAGCGCTGGACCAAAGAAGGAGTGGCCTGGATAGGATTGATATCGATTTGAATCCATGGGCGGTTGGATGTTATACCTCGATGCAGCGCGTCAAGAAAATGCACCGTGAACTGGAAGAGGCGTATTATTTCACAGAAAAGATATTGACTCACGCGGTTTTAGCCGGGCTGATGAAATATCCGGGGACTGAACTCAGGAAGGCCCTCGAAGACCTCCTATTCTGCGAATTTCACGATATTCTGCCCGGGTCAGGGATTCCGGAGGTTGAGGCTTATGCCATCCAAAGAATGGGCCATGGTCTGGAGATCCTGTCACGTCTTAATACCAGGGCTTTCTTTAAACTGTTGGCCGGCCAGCCAGAAGCGCGCAGTGGTGAATTTCCGATCCTGGTTTATAATCCTGAACCTTTCGATATGGAAGAAACCTTAATTGTGGAATTACAGGGCGCAGAACCCAATTTCAACCCGGATGTATTTCTTTTACCTGAACTTTTCGATGAATCGGGCAACCGGATAGCTTACCAACTTGAAAAGGAGTCGGCCAACATCGCCAATGATCACCGCAAGAGGCTGGTATTCACGACTAATCTGAAAGCTTCCTCGATGAACCGTTTCTCGTGCTATCTGCGGGAGGTGAGCATTTTGGACAAACCCATGAGCCCGGTTCAGAAGGAGCTGCATTTTACGAATGACCTCTGTGATCTGCGCATAAGTCAGGAATCCGGCCTTATTGATCAGTACAGGGTGAACGGCGTGAATTATCTGAAAACGGATTCCGCTGAACTGCTGGTCATGGATGACAATGCCGATCCCTGGGGAATGAAGGTAAATTCGTTCCGCAACCTGGCAGGCCGATTCCGGTTAATGAGTCCAGCTGAGACAGCCGGATTTGCCGGAACCAATGGACCGATTCAGCCGGTAAGGATTATTGAGGAAGGTGCAGTGAGAACGGTGGTTGAGGCGTTGTTCCGGTATAATGGTTCTACTGCTGCCGTCAGGTATTTAATACCAAAAGAGGGAGCGGAGGTGGAAATTGAAATTCATGTTCAATGGAACGAAAAAGATAAATTGTTGAAGCTTGCATTTCCCGGAATGCTCAATCATGCTGAATGCCTTGGTCAGGTAGCTTATGGTTTGCAGAGATTTGACAGGGAAGGGGAGGAACTGGTGGCACATCAATGGGTCGGGCTGTTTGATCGGGCTAATGACAGGGCACTGACCGTAGCCAATCAAACAACATACGGCTTCGATTATGCTGATGGAGAACTGAGGCTTTCGCTGCTCCGCTCTCCTGCCTTTGCCGGTCATCCGGTGGATGATACAACCCCGATCGTCCGTCAGGACAGGTTCACCAGACGAATGGACCAAGGGGAACACCGGTTCCGTTTCCGGATCAACGCTGGACCGGTCAGCGAACGACTTGCTTCAGCGGACCTGGAAAGCCGGCTTCTCAATGCCGGTTCAATGAATCTTTGCTGTTTCCCAACAAAACGAGGGAAATATCCTGCCAGCGCCTTAATCCTGACCGATAAATCTATCAGGTTTGCCGTACTTAAAATGTCAGAAAGTAACGACCGGTTGATTATCAGATTATTTGAAACGACCGGAGTCAATAAACAGGTAACCGTTATGATCCCGTCCATGAGCTTAAACTTCCCTCTCCTATTCAGCGGATTCGAAATTAAAACCATTTCAATTCACCTGTTGACTAAAGAAATTTGCGAACAGTACCTGCTCGAGCGTAATCCGGCTGAAAGGTGAGCAAAATCAGCAAATTCCTGTTAATTGTGACAACCTAAATATTAACTTTGGATATGAAAACTTTACACGTTCTCTTAGTCATGGGAGTTCTCGTCCTTGGCACCTCATGCCACAAGGATGGGATGAACTACTATACGGATAATGACCTTATTCGAGATGAGTTGGAATCCAATGTGGTCCAGCATCTGAGGAAGATTAAATCGGTAAATCCTGATTTTCCGGGAGGTTTTGCGTTGCAGGTTACCTATCCGGGCGGACAAGCCTTTGTTTCAGCCGGTTTGGGGCATGAGGCCACCAACAACATCCATTTCCGGGCGGCAAGTAACACCAAGACACTCACTTCAGCAGCAATCCTATTACTCATGCAAAGGGGGCAAATCGATATCAATCAAAGGATTACCGATACCATGCCCGGTTCACGAAAAACCTATTTGCCCGATACCCCGGATTTTGACATTCCTTTTAAGAAAAAAATCACCATCCTGCAACTGCTGCAGCATCGGGCAGGAGTTTTTGATGTGTCAAATTTTGTTGTTCCGGATTCCATCTCTGTTGATGTGCCTTACAAAGGCCAATCCTATATTGAATATGTCATGGGAAAGAATCCGGATCATACTTTTACTTTTGATGAAATGATCGGTGTCAATGCCACTTGTGGTTTGTATGATTTCAAACCTGGTAAAGATTACCATTACTCCAATACCGGCTATTCGATTCTTGGAAAGATCATTGAGCGTGTTTCCGGGAAAACTTATGGCCGCTTTATCAACGATGAAATATTAGTTCCCATGGGAATGAGGTCATCCTCCATGCCCGATGCAGGCAATGACCAGCAGCTTCCGCAATCATTTGCACCGGGATTTGTCCAACTTGAGGACCAAATTGAAAATGTAACGGAATCCAATATTTCGGCGAATGTGGCAGAAGGCAACCTGATTACTACTCCGATTGATCTGGCAAGATTCCTGCGAAAGCTGATAAGGGGGGAGGGTATCCTCAATTCAACAACTGTCAATAGTATCATGCTCAATGTGTTGCCAAGCAGCAGCACCAGCAATTCAAATTACGGATGCGGTATTTTTTACACCAATAATCTTGGTTATGGCCATAACGGAGCCCATGAGGGTTACTTGTCACAAATGGCCTATGATCCGGATTCCGACATCACCCTGGTAGTTTTTACCAATACCTGGGACTGGACAGCAGGGATGACCACACTGATTAGCCAGTTAAAAGGAATGCAGGACTTATTATACCAAGCAAAACTGACCGTTACCGATAATTTGAACAAATAGGTGAATCTTAACTCAAAAAAACTGATGAAACCGATCCGAATTTTGTTTTCAGCAATTTCCGGTTATGGTTTCTATTACCTGAAAACCCTTTTGGAAGAGATTCCGGAGGATCAGGCTGTAATCTGCGGCGTTATTGATCCGCAACCCGAAAAGTCAGGCCATTTCCCTTTCATTGTCGAAAGGGGTATTCCGATCTATGCAGATATTGAATCCTTTTTTCTGGATGGTAACAGCGCCGACCTGACGGTGATCTCATCTCCCTTGCAATATCATGTCCCTCAGTCGATCGTAGCCTTGAAAAACGGGAGCAACGTGCTGGTCGATAAACCTGTAGGAGTTACCCCTGGTGAACTTAAGCGCCTGGTCGCTGCAAGGAATCAATCGGGTCGTTGGGTGGAGGTGGGTTATCAATGGTCTTTCTCAGACCCGATCCGGAATCTGAAAAAAGACATCCTGAACGGAAAGTTCGGCAAACCGGTCCGATTAAAAACGATTTGTTTGTGGCCACGGCCATTTGCCTATTTTAACCGGAACGATTGGGCCGGACGTGTTTGGGCCGAGGATGGCAACCTGGTGCTTGATAGTGTGGCCAATAATGCCTGCGCCCATTTTCTCCATAACCTGTTCTTTCTCACCGGTCCGTCAATGAATGAAAGTTCGGTTCCCGCTTCAGTAACCGGTGAGCGTTGGCGGGCTTATGATATTCAGAATTTTGATACGCTGGTCTGCAGGGTCTTGACTGACAATGAGGTTGAGTTACTGTTTTATGCCTCTCATGTTACCGAAAACAAGGTGGACCCTGCGTTTGAGTTTGAATTTGAAAAAGCAGTGGTCACGCTGGATGAAAAATCCGGGGGAATTGTCGCAGTTCTTTCCGATGGCATGACAATCAAATACGGCCATCCGAATGACGATCATCAGTTTAAAAAATTGTTCAGATCGATTGAGAAATGCAGAATCCCCGGTCCGGATATCTGTCCGCCTGAGGCTGCCTTATCCCAAACATTATGCATCAATGCCCTGCACGAACTGCCAAATGAAATCCTGACTTTTCCCGACCGTTTTGTTGTCATCGAAAAGGACCGGCGCTGGGTGAAGGGGATTGGTGAGAAAATGATCTCAGCCTATGAATTGTGGAATACAACAAGCGTGATGCATGATTCGTGAGGCGTGAAGCGTGAAACGTGAAGCGAAAGAAAAGATCGGTGGACGAAAGATAGGATCGAAATATGAAACTAAGTAACAAGATCGAAAGATTTGTCATCCCGGCGAAGGCCGGGACCCCGTCACACTAGTAGAATTTTATTAGCATATAAGCACATCAGCACATTATGAAGGATTCCCGCTCCCTGGTCCTCGATACCCTTACCTTTGCTTCTCCCCGGAGAATTCCCCGTCATCTCTGGCTCTTACCCTGGGCCGAGAAGCGGTATCCGGATTATGTGAAGAAGATCAGGCAGCTATATCCGGATGATATTATCCAGGCCCCGGCAATCTATAACCGTCCATTGAACCTCATCGGGGGTAAATATCAGGCTGGTATCTACGTGGATGAGTGGGGATGTAAATTTGTGAATATGGAAGACGGATTGATGGGCATTGTCCATGAGCCCTTAATCAAGGATTGGTTGGAAATGGATACTTTTCTGACCCCTGAGGCCATGTTGGATATTGATGTGGATGCCATCAACCGGTTCTGCCGGTCGACCTGTAAATTTGTTTATGCCGGGAGCATTGTGCGTCCACTCGAGCGCTTCCAGTTTATCCGGACCATGGAACAATCGATGACCGACATTCTTTTTGAAGAGCCCGGATTTATTGAGTTGCTCAGGCGAATGCACGAACATTTCTGCAAGGAGGTGGAAATATGGTCTAAAACCGAAGTTGATGCCATCTTCCTGATGGATGACTGGGGCACCCAGCACGCCATGATGCTTTCACCCGAAGTGTTCAGGAAATATTTCAAACCAATGTACCGTGATTATTGCGAGATCGCCCGGCAGCACGGGAAGTTAGTTTTCATGCACTCTGACGGTAACATCGCTGAGATCCTGCCTGAATTGGTTGAGGTCGGCATAAATGCCATCAACAGTCAGCTGTTTTGTATGGATATCGACAGGTTAAGCAGTGAAGTTGCAGGGAAAATAACTTTCTGGGGTGAAATCGATAGGCAGGATATCTTGCCGAATGGCTCAGATGCTGATATTCAGAATGCTGTCAACCTGGTTTATGAGAAATTGTACCGCGAAGGCGGAGTGATCGCCCAATGTGAATTCGGACCTGCAGCCAGGCCGGAAAATGTTTTGAAGGTATTTGAATGCTGGAACAGGAAGGGGAATCGTGAAGCGTGAAGCGGAAGACGAAGAAGAAGATCGGTCGACGAAAGATAAGATCGGTGGACGAAAAAGAAGATCGGAAGATGAAGAAGAAGATCGTGAAGCGTGAAGCGGAAGAAAATTCCTTTCGGAGAAGTGTCATTCCCGCGAAAGCGGGAACCTTTCGGAGAAGTGTCATTCCCGCGAAAGCGGGAACCGCTTCACGCTACTCCGGGCTAACCATTAACCAATAACCATTAACCAAAACCTCTTAATTATGAAACACCTCCTCCTCCTCCTCCTCCTCCTCCCGATTGGCCTTCAAGGCAATTCGCAAACCCAGATCCCGCTCAAGAAATACCTCGAATATGCCCGGGCATCGGCTGATTATGTTTATGATCAGCGGGATTCCATCGTCATCAAATGGAGAAAGACCATTAATCCGGAAGACATTTTTGGATACCGTGCACCAGGCAGCCTCCTGGAAATGGCGGCGATCTATGCTACGCTCTACGATCTTGAGGGAAAGAAGAAATATGCCGACCGGGCAAAAGAGGTTTTGCTGACCTATGGACAGTATACCAAAGAATTTCCGGTAGAGATTTCGAGACGCAAAGCGGACTATGCGGACGGGGTTCCGGCTTTGCCTGATTTCTTTACTACCATGCGTTATCTGCAGGCTTATGACAAGCTCAAAAACAAGGGTTTCCTGTCGCAGGACGAAATGACGAAGATCGATGACCTGATTGCCCAAAGCCTGGTTTATATTCTTCGTACCCAGGAGTGGGGAGCCATGAACCGTTCGGCACTCCGGGCTGAAACTCTGTCCTGGGCCGTTAAGGTTCTGCCAAATCATGCCGTTTCACCCATGCTGAAAATGTATGAACAAGCGCTGCTTTCCGATAACTGGGGCCAGTGGGAAATTGAAGATGCCTCGTTGTATCATGCCGTTTGGCTCTATGCATTAATGGGTTCAGCTGATGCCAAGGGACAGATGGCAGGCTTGTTCAAAACTCCTGAAGTCTATTTTTATTCGCAATACTTCCTCCATCTGATGTCGCCTCAGGGAATGATCCCGGATTTTGGCGATGCGCACAATTTTACCAACTGGAACCGATGGATCGTCTTTTTCGAAGCAGCCGCCAAACAGTATAACAACCCGGAAATGAAGTGGGCAGCGACTGTCATCGGCAACAAGTTTCTCGACCTGACCAAGCCAAACAGTGTGGGACTGGGCTATATGCTGCTGGATGCTTACCGTTATGGCACCGATAACCTGGTACCGGCACCTCCTAAAGTATTGAGCGAGGAGGTGATGGAAGATATGGTCGGAAAGAAAATGGTATTCCGGAACGGTTGGGATGAGAAGTCCTCCTATATGTTGCTGAATTACCGGGATGAAGGGGACGGTGGTCTTTTATACCGTGATTATCTGCGTAATACAATTCCTATTGAGGAGGAAAAAGTAACACATGGACATGCGGATGAGAACAGCATCCCGCTTCTGATGTATAAAGGAGCAACCCTTCTGATCGATGGGGGATACCGCGATTTTCTTCCAAGTGGCTACTTTGGATCTTACCGGCAGGATTATTTTCATAATCGCCTATGCGTCCGGAATGAAAAGATATGGTACGGGCAAAAGGCCGGTGAATACCGTTACAGCCAGTCGGACTATCCTCCCATTACCCCGCAAAATTTAATGGATTTTATGCATAATGCCGGCTCATACCGAAAGGTGACTACCCAGAAAATTGACTTCTTATCATTCCCGGATCATGATTATAGCCGGACGCGGATGACTGATGTTGAAATGGGTTATGAGTATGACCGGGCGGTTGTTTATATCAAGGATCCGGCTATATACGTGGTATTTGATGTGTTTAAATCAAGGTCTGAACAATTCTTTACCGCCGCAAATCTCTGGCATACCCAGAAAATCCTGAAACAGGGCACGCACTGGTATGATACCAAATATGAAACTATTCAAACCCGTCCGGTCGGCGGGGATCAGAACCTGCTGATCTATTTCCCGAAAAACCACTACCGGTTTGAACAAACCAACAAGGAAAACCGTAATTATCAGGAGGAAATTGCCATTGCGGAATTTTCGGCACAATTTTTTGAACTAGGACAGCATATTGGATTTGTGACCGTTCTGGTTCCGCATGGTAATCTGGAAAACCCGGAACAACTGATCAAGGCCATTGAATACGTACCATCGTCCACCGAGGAGGAGGGCCTGTCGGTCCGTATTAAACTGGCCGGCAAGACCATCCAGGTAGGGATCAAGAGTGATCTGAAGATGGACCTGGTCAGGGATTACCAGCGGCCGAAATATAGCTGGGAATCGGGAAAAATCGGTTATGGCGATATTGAAACCAATGCCGATTTTTTCTATACCGAACAAAAGGGGAATCAACTTTCGTTTACAGTGGTTAACCTGACTAAAGCTACTTTCAAAGGCCAGGATATGTATGAGCAGCCCTCTTCTTATTTCGGCCTGAATTTCGATGGAAGGCAGGATGCCCCGGATACGGGAAAAGCGCGGTTGTGGCGCGATGTAATAACGCTTCGCTAATTTGCTAATTTGCTAATATGTTAATATGCTAATGATAAGATGGATAGGATAAGAACTGAGATTTTATCAAAGGGGATGGTGCCGGTGTTTAACCATGCCGATAAGGAGGTGGCATTCAGGGTGGTGAAGGCATGTTATGATGCGGGCTTGAGGGTTTTTGAGTGGACGAACCGGGGTGCGGGGGCTGCCAGCATGTTTAGGGTTATCAAAGAATTTATCGACCGGAATTGTCCGGGAATGATATTGGGTGCCGGATCGGTATTTGATGGGGAGACCTGCAGGAAGTTCCATTCCATGGGTGCCTCTTTTATTGTCAGCCCCGTCATTGATCCGGAGATGGCTACAGTTTGTAAAGAATTGAAATTATTGTGGATACCCGGCTGCGGAACGGTAACCGAAATTCATCAGGCCCGGAAATGGGGTGCGGGTATTGTTAAGATCTTTCCAGGCGACGCGGTAGGTGGTCCCGGCTTTGTAAAGGCGGTGCTGGGACCCATGCCGTGGGCTGAGATCATGCCCACCGGAGGGGTAAACCCTGACCCGGAAAATCTGAAGGCCTGGTTTAAAGTCGGAGTCTGTTGCGTGGGTATGGGATCTCAACTATTTACCAAGGAAAGAGTTAATGATGAAAATGCTGAAAACCTTGTCACCGAAATAAGTAAAACATTAAACAGTATAAAAGAATGCAGGAAAATGTAATTGTTCATAAAGGTGTTCAGGATTATTATCCGGATCATTTTGCTCAGTGCTATGGCTGCGGCCGTCTTAATGAATTCGGTCACCAGCTCAAAACAAACTGGGATGGCGATGAAACGGTCACGCTGTTTACCTCAAAGCATTTTCACACTGCCATCCCCGGCTACGTTTACGGCGGATTGCTGGCTTCAGTCATTGATTGTCACGGGACCGGTTCAGCCGCTCTGGCACTTGCCCGGGCTCATGGAATTGAATTGGCTGAATTCAATGCACCCCGCTGTGTGACAGCTTCATTGAAAGTAGATTATAAGAAACCGACGCCCATCGATATCCCTTTGGAAATCAGAGGGATCATTCGTGAAATTAAAGGACGCAAAGTCGTTATCGAAGCCAGGTTGACTGCCAACGGTGAGGTCTGTGTCACCGGGGAGATCGTTGCAATACAGGTATCTGATGATTTTGGAAAATAAATTGAAAACTACATCCATCAACCCGGCGCTGGTCATGACCGCCATCAACTTGCGGGATTTCGGCGGATTCACCACCGGAAGCGGATCCGTTATGAAAACCGGATTACTGTACCGGTCGGGTAATCTGCAGAAGCTGAGTGCTGCTCACCATATTGCCATAGGTGAACTCAAACTTCAGACAATCATTGATTTCCGTTCTTTGGAGGAACAGGAAAAATCCCCCGGAACATTCCCCGGCAGCAAGAAAGTTTCAATGCCTTGCAATATTGATGAGATCACACGTAGACGACTGCGTCCCCTTTTGCTGCGCCGGTCAGCGGATGATGAAATTATGGATGCCATCGACAGTGTATATAAAGAAATGGTCGACCTGATGGTTCAGCCCATCGGAGATATGATCCGGATCATAATCGGCATGGGCAATTGTCCGATCCTCATCCATTGCAGGGCGGGCAAGGACCGCACAGGTTTTGCCGCCGCGGTGATCCAATGGGCCATGGGTGTCGATCATGATACGGTTATGCAGGAATATCTCAAATCTAATGAATTCATATCCCCAAAAATCAGCAAAGCCATGAAACGGCTCAGGCTTTTTACCCTGGGATTATTTCCGAAAGGCAATCTTCAGGCAGCATTTGAAGTCAAGGCCCGCTACCTCAATACTGCTTTTTTTGTGATTGAAACGAAATACGGCGGACTGGAACGCTATCTTGCTGCCGGTGGTGTGCATAGAAAAGATCTTGATAAACTGAAATCATTGCTCCTCTCATGATCCCCGACCTCCTGATCGCTCTTGCCGCCGCCCTGATTGCCGGGTTTATCAATGCCGTCGCCGGCGGTGGCACCCTGGTGAGTTTCCCGGTCCTGATGTTGCTCGGTTTGCCTCCGTTGACTGCCAATATTACCAATACGGTGGCCCTTTGTCCGGGATATATCGGCGGAGTCATAGCGCAAAGAAAAGATTTTGCGGCACAGAAAAGCCGGTTACTGGCCATTCTCCCCCTAAGCATGCTGGGTGGGATTGCCGGCGGCCTTATCCTTCTCAATACAGGAGAAAAGGCATTCGACGGAATTGTTCCTTACCTGATCTTTCTGGCCTGCATCCTTTTAGCCATTCAGGTGCCCGTGAAGAGATGGATGATGGAGAGGGCCGGGCACAAACACATTACCCTGATAAAAAGGATCGGATCAGCGGTCCTGTTATTCCTCGCCTCTGTGTATGGCGGATATTTCGGTGCAGGCGTTAGTGTAATCGTCATTGCCATTCTCGGGTTGATTTACGATGATTCACTCACCAGTTTGAATGTGCTGAAACAGGCCATATCATTCAGTATCAATATTTCAGCAGCTCTGTATTTTTCCTTTTCAGGTAAAGTCGATTGGCTTTTTGCCCTGGTTATGATGGTTGGAGCTGTGGCAGGCGGTTTACTGGGTGGAAAATTTGCCGGAAGCATCAAACCGGGGGTCCTCAGGTGGATAGTCATTGTTACAGGCTGCGCAGCTGCCGTAATCTATTTATTGCGATAAACCATCAAAAAACCATTCCAATGAAAACAAGCAAATTGCCTTTTAGAGTGCTTCTGGTTGTTTTGGGATCGATCCTCTGCTGGTCATTTTCAGCAATGGGAGAAAATAATGAACCCAGGGAAAGTAAAGAGTTCCGTGGTATTTGGCTGCATTCCGGTTTGTTTGATAAAAAGGCTGATATCGCGAAAATTCAGATAGTTAAGCTATTTGATTCCTATCAGGAAATTGGGATTAACAACCTTTTTTGTTATTACACCTCAAAGGATGAGAATGGTTTTGACTGGGATTATCTGGCAGTGTTAATTGATGAAGGGCACAAGCGGGCCATTAAGATCCACCCGATCTTCTGCCCCGGTCATGAGGTGGCGTTAACCGGCGAGATTAAAGATCATCCCGAATGGCTGATCCAGGACCGTGACGGTAAACGATATAACGCCCTGAACCTGACGCTACCTGAAGTTCGCGACTATTGGATGCGAAGGATGGCCCAGGCTCTCAGGTACGATATTGATGGTATTCACTTGGATTATATCCGATTTCCTGTAAATCAGCGATATAGTTATGACAGCCTCACCTGTGCCACCTTTAAAAAACAATCAGGCTATTCTCCAAAGGAGGTTTCACAGGATGACGGGAGCATGGTCTGGTGCGAATGGATCAACTGGAACGCAGAACAAATTACCGGCTTTGTTAAGGAAACACGTGAAATGATCCGGAAATCAGGTAAAGATGTGGTTCTCGGAGCCGATGTATTCCCCAATCCGGAAACATCCAGGGTCCTGATCGGTCAGGATTGGGAAAGCTGGGCCAATCTGGGTATCCTGGATTTTATCTGTCCGATGTTTTATACCAATGACCTGGGTCTTTTCCGGCAATACACCGCCAGGGCTGTGAAAATTGCGAGGAAAGGATATGAAGTATACCCTGGAATCGGGGTGCAGACTTCGCATAACAAGATTACTAAGGAATTATTGATCAATGAGGTACGTATTTCCCGAGAGGAGGGTGCCGGCGGGATGGTCTTTTTCTCGGGGAACTCCTTCAATCAGGATATGCGCGATACCTTAAAAACAACGGTATTAGTAAAATAACCTATAACCAGTCACCGGCAATGCCCAACGAAACTGAACTCACCTCCCTCGCCCTCCGTCTCGGAGCCACCCGCGCCGGCATTATTAATGTACCCGATATTCATTTCTCCGAGAGTTTCCGCGAACTCTGTGAAATGAACTCATGCGGTAAATACAAGACCAACTGGATGTGCCCCCCGGCTGTCGGACTTTTCGAAGATCTTAAAAGCCAGGTTATGGGATTGAATAAAGGACTGGTTATTCAGACCGTCTATCAGTTGGAAGATTCGTTTGATTTTGAAGGCATGATGAATGCCGCCACCATCCATGATACGGTTTACCGGAAGATTCTCAAAGAGGTCCGGGAACAGGGGCTCGTTGATCCTTTTCTTCCGCTCAATGCAGGTGTTTGCAGGTTTTGTGATCATTGCACCTTTCCAGATAAGGATTGCCTTTATCCCGACGAGGCTCTGGCCTCAATCGAAGCTTACGGCATCGATGTCACAACCCTGGTCACCTCATGTGGAATCCCCTACAATAATGGAGTAGCATCAGTATCGTATGTGGGCATGATTTTGTATTAACTTCTATGAAAGTGAGATATTTAATTAAAACAGGGGTGCTTATCTTTTTCTGGTTGGTGCCGGTTTATATAAATGCGCAGACCGATGCCGACCCGTCAAAAAGTAAGGTTCTTACCGTAGCGGACGATGATCCTGATTACATGAATTCCTTTCAGACAGGGCGGGAGTATTTCTTTCTCCGCAGCGGACGGGTGAAAATGATCATTCAGGTTGATAAAACAGGAATGGGGCCGGCCTTTACCTATATGCTTTTTGATGCGGAAAACCCTTCGCAAACCGGAAGTAAAAAGAACGCACTGAATTACCTTCCCGGAACTAACTTCTCGCAAACAGCGTTGAAAATTGTCCTGGGAAAGGTAGAGTTTTCAGCACTTAGTCATAATTCACGGGCAGGATGGGTGATCAATAATGGAAATCCTGCGGTAGAGCTTAACTGGTGGGCCGGCGGCATAAGGGTGAGAGAACTTTTAGAACCAGCCGAAACAAACGGCACCTTTAACCGGATCATTTCATTGACTAACGCCGATTTATCGGGCAATGATACGGTACGATTATCCGCTTCTGACGATCAGCCGGATTCCGGTCCCATCCCGATCCAAAAAAACCAAACTATTACCATCCAATACGTTATTCCGTCTCTTACCACTCTTACCTCTCTTACCTCTCTTACCCCTCTTACCTCTCTTACCCCTCTTACCTCTCTAATCACTTCCGACTCCCTGATCTCTTCGCTTTTCCAGAACGCCTCATACTCTCTGCCCGGAATGGTAGCGGCAAACGGCAGGATGGATGCAGGGGTTTTTGAATACGGAAACCAATGGGTCCGCGATGGGTCGAATGTGGCCATGGGCTTGATTTACAGCGGATCATTTGAGATTGCCAGGGGATTGTTGAACTATATTCTCAGTGACCTGGTTTCCGATCAGGGCACAACGGTGATTGCCGGCGGATTTGATGAACCTGATCGTGAAGAGTTCGACCAGATGGGAGTCCTGATGAACTGTCTGAAACTCTATGCCGATTGGACCGGTGATACATCTCTCCTGAAAACCTATCGGAATAAAATATTAGCCCTGATTGAACGGCCGCTGAATCCGGTATTCAGGGATTCAACGGGAATGGTCCATAACAGGCGGGAATTCTGGGAACGCACTTTCAGTGACGCTTATGAATTGGCTTACCAAACATATATGATACAGGGGCTGAGAGATGCCGCTGATCTGTCGGAGTATCTAAATGCCACCGAAAAGGCTCGGTTCTGGCGGAAGGAAGCAGATGTGTTCCTGAATGCCATGCTGAATCATTCCACACGGTCACTCACTGATCAGGGTGCATTGATCAAGCGCAGGAATGTAAACGGGGAGATTGCCGATCTGACCACTGGCCGCCAGCTCACCTATAAAAATGATGCTCCGGTTCCAACCGAATATTATCACCGGCTAAATCCCGATGCTACCTACGCTTTACCAATCATGCTTGGAATCATTAACCCTCATTCGGATTTGGCGATAAAGTCGTTGGATAAGCTGGAATCCATCTGGAATGCACGCTGGGATATGGGTGGATATGAGCGTTACCATTCAAGTTCACAGATCGATCAACCCGGACCCTGGACCTTTGGAACCGCCTTTATAGCCCGGGCCCAGCATGAGGCTGGACTTCTCGAGCGGAGCCGGCGTTCCATACAATGGCTGCATGATATTCAGGGTGGAAATGCGGGTGCCTGGTTTGAAGAAATACCTCTCAACCGAAGCCAGGTACCATGGTGTGGTATCGTTCCCTGGACTTCAGCCGAAGTTGCCTCCTTTGTGATCAGGCACTGGCTTGGCCTTTTAGTTTCCGGGGACTTCCTAATCATCAAACCAAATTTCTATCCGGGTACCAAATATGCATCCGCCAGCATCCGGTTCCGCAACGGCAGAATGAAAATCGATGTCGACAATACGTTTAAACAGCCGGTCATCACCGTCAACGGACAACCAGTAGTCACTGACAAATCAGGCGAATTCAAGGTGCGTATATCCAAATAAACAATCAAACCCCAAGATTTGTCTTATTCCCTAATTTGTCGGCATGAATAGAATCGCAATCCTTATCGCCCTCGCTGTATATGGCGGTATCAATTTTTATCTTTTCAAACGCTCCTTGCAGGCTTTGCCCCCGAATGCATTGGTTCATACCATTTTTATCATCGTTTTTCTGGTCAGCTCACTCTCGTTTTTCTTTGCTATGGGTCTCGGTAACGTGCTTCCTCTTGGGTTAGTCACGGTTCTTGAAAATATCGGGGCTTACTGGGTGATCGGATTGCTCTATTTTATCCTGGCAGCACTGTTCTTTGACATTATCAGGGTATTTAACCATTTTCTGAATTTCTATCCGGATTGGATAACGGCTAATTATGAGAAAGTAAAGTTGATTTCATTTTTATCGGTGATTCTTGTATTTACACTGTTCTCAATTGTGGGCAACTACCGTTTCCGGCATCCTGAGGTACGGCAATTAAATCTCGTGGTTGACAAAGGCGAGGGTGTGACCGGGTCAATCACCATTGCCATTGCCAGTGATGTTCATCTCGGAAACATTATCAGGAAACACCGGTTGAAAAAATATGTTGAACTGCTGAACCGCCAGAATGCAAACATCATTTTATTTGCCGGCGACCTGATCGATCACAACATGAGGCCGGTTGAAGCAAAAAAGATGGATGAAGAGCTGAGGGGGTTAAAAGCCCGGTATGGCGTATATGCGATTTTCGGCAATCATGAATACTATGGCGATATAAAGAAAGCCACGGAATTTTATGCCCGTTCCGGAATTACACTGCTCAGGGACACTGCTTTGATTATCGATAACCGATTTATTCTTGCCGGCCGTGATGACATCTCCCAGCACCGGCGCAAATCATTGGATACCATTCTTTCCGGTGTTACAGCAAGATTGCCCAGAATACTCCTTGAGCACAACCCCGCCCGATTGGGTGACGCTCAGAAAAACAATATCGACCTGCAGCTTTCAGGTCATACCCATAACGGGCAGATCTTCCCTTTGAATTATTTTGTAAAGAAATTGTATCCACTGCCGTATGGGTATCAGAAATCTGGCAATACCCACTATTATGTTTCCTCCGGATTAGGATTGTGGGCAGCGCCGGTAAGGATAGGCACTCAATCGGAAATCGTAAGAATCAATCTGACTTTGGGGTAGCGGATTACCGGGCTACCATCCAGACCGATTTGTCTTCAATCATATCCTGAAGCTCCGATAAAAGGGCCCGCTCCTGCGGATCAATATGCCCGATTTCAAAGGCAAATTATTATCTTTAGGTCTACCATTTATCCAATAGTCAACAGTTATGAAAAAGTATTACAAATTAGGTTTTCTGCTGGCCGGGATTCTCCTCCTGGCAGTAATCGTGAGCGGCTGCGCATATAAAGATCCAATTGATCAGATGAATGGCCCTCATCCTTATGGTTTTTTAAGCGGACTGCTGCATGGCTTTATCGCCCCGTTTGATTTTATCGGAATGTTGTTTTCCGATCGTATTGTCATGTATGCACCAAATAACAATGGTACCTGGTATGCTTTTGGCTTCCTGCTTGGAAGCGGGGGTTGGGGATTTCTGGGCAACAAGGGTGCCTCCTACCGGAGAAGGCCGAAACGTGATGAGTATGGATCTGCAGAGGTTCTGTAATTCAATTTTTACAAGGATGAAATTTAAATGTTGAGATTCCAATTCAGAATGCCAAATTCCGAATAATAGATTCAGGGCATCATGAAGTTAAAAGATGCCACTTCATAGATACTTGAATCTCAATGTCGGAATTCGGCATTCTGAATTGGAATCTCAACGCTTCTCCTTCTTCTTCCAAATACCGACAACAAACAATAAAAATACTCCCATGAAAACAAAAACCCTCCTTACCCTCCTCCTCACTCTTCTCCCTGCGCTCCTATTTGCACAGGCTCAGCTTCAAAACAGCATGGGTAGCCTGTACCAATTGTCGAATGCAAAATCCCGGTCGGTAAGTCCCGAAAACCTCACCGGTGCAAAAGGTCAGGGTGGTATGGCCACCCTTGAGAAGGGAAGCGCAGCGCATGCTGCCCGTGAACTGGGCCAGGGCTGGAAAGTCAATCCTTATGTCAGGATTGAGCCGGGCACTACATTTACAATGGCTGACATAAATGCTTCTGGAATCGTCAACCACATCTGGATGACCCCGACCGGAGATTATCGCCTGGCGATATTCCGGATTTATTGGGATGATGAAACGGAACCATCGGTTGAAGTCCCGGTGGGCGACTTTTTCTGTTCGGGCTGGGGCTGGGGCAATGAGCCTCAGATCAATTCCCTGGCTGTTTGCGTTAATCCACAAAATGGATTCAATTGCTACTGGCCCATGCCTTTCCATAAGAAATGCAAAATCACCATGGAAAATAAATCAGCAGGCAGGCTGATCCTTTACTATCAGGTAGACTACTCCGAAACGGAGATCGATCCGCATGCCGCCAGCTTTCATGCCCAGTTCCGCCGGGTCAATCCTACCCCGGATAAACAGGATTATACCATTGTCGACGGGATAAAAGGTAAAGGCCAGTTTGTCGGTACCTATATTGCCCATGGTGCCAACAGTCCGGGTTGGTGGGGTGAGGGTGAAGTTAAATTCTACCTCGACGGGGATACCAGATTCCCGACCATCTGCGGAACCGGTGACGAGGATTACTTCAATGGTTCCTATGGATTTGAGGAGCGTACCGATAGTCTGGGTAAATATCACTACACGGATTTCACTACTCCTTATTCCGGTTTTCATTTCATTAAAGATCCGGCAAATAAAACCCTGCAGAGGCGATTTGGTGAGTACCGGTGGAATATCATGGATCCGGTAAGGTTCGACAAAGACCTGAGAGTAACCATTCAGCTCCTGGGTTGGCAAAGTGAAGGCCGCTACCTTCCGCTTAAAGACGATATGGCCTCCGTGGCTTACTGGTACCAGACCGAACCTCATCAACCGTTTCCGAAACTTTTGCCGGTAGAAGGTCTGGTGATAAAGAAAGAGTAGAAATAAAAATGAATTGGTGCTCAATGAGGTGCAAAGTATTGCTTATCAGTTTGTTGTTTCATTCGCTACTAGTTAGCCTGAATGCACAGGATGAATTCCTCGGTAAACATTACCATGGAACCGGTGATACCGGATACCTTGAACTATTAGAAAAGGCCCGCCGGTTTTTCGATCCCGATCCCGTCCTGCCCAATATTTCAATGCTTTATTCATCAACCCTGAACAGTCTTGTTGAGGGTCCGACCTGGGATGCCTGGTGGATACAAAATAGCTATGGAACAACTTACTGCGCTTTGCCATTCTATCAGGAGCCCTACCTTACTTTCCTCCAGAATGCTCAGGATTTCTGGTTTGATCAGATGGGTGATGGAAAGCGGATCGGCGCCAACGGTTGGCAGGCCCCTGACGGCTGTCTTTGTGATTGTGCGCGCCCGGGATGGATCATGTACAAGCAAGGCGATGGCAAGATCAACATTCATGACTGGGGCATTGGTTTTACTGCTGCCGGTTTGCTCATGCAATCGGAGCTGTTATTGATCAGCCGTGACCGGAAGGCAATCGATCATTATCTTCCGATGCTCGAACGATCGGCAAATTTTATTGATTCCCGACGCGATCCTGCCAATAACCTCTACCTCGCGGGCCCTGCCGGCAACTTGCTGGCCCCCAGCTATGCTGGCTGGCTGAAGCCTGACGGAACTTATGGCCAGGCCTACCTTGCCGAGCTTTCAGTGACTTTCATAGCTGCCCTCGACCGCCTCATCGAAGTTGAAAAACTGGCCGGCCGGACAATCAAGGTAAAGGACTATTCCCGCATACGTGACTTAGCCCGGAAGGGTTTGCCAAAACTATTGACCACCGAAGACTATTTTATGCGTTCGATTGATCCCGATGGTACTTTTCATGGAGTATATGGGGCATCGAAGCATGGATATTTTGAAGCAAGCCCCAACCATGATGCCATTGCTTTTCGTGTTACGGATGACAAGCAGTCGGCTGCGATTTTCAAAAAAATAGAATCCATCCCCGGCCTCC
The DNA here is from genome assembly GCA_041662065.1 of Bacteroidales bacterium. Lineage (GTDB taxonomy): Bacteria > Bacteroidota > Bacteroidia > Bacteroidales > UBA12481 > UBA12481. The sequence continues at coordinate 196,722 of JBAZTE010000005.1, forward strand.
GGCCTTATAAGCTTGTGATTCCCAATTATCCAGCCTATGATGATATGTATGAGCGAGAAACCGGGATATGGAAATTCGGAACCTGGGTTAACGGGGGCCATTGGTCCACCTGCGAAGGACGTATGATGATGGCCTATTCCCGGCTTGGAAAATTCGACGACATGCGTCAGTCCATGATTAGGATTCTCTCCTTTGCAGATGATTTCAGGATGGACAATCCGCTCACGAAATTCGGGAGCGAGGTTTATCAGCCCGCTCAGGCCTATAATGTTACCTATGATGCATTTGCCATTCCAGCCGCCATGTTGCGTGGCCTTTTTGAGTACCTTTACAAATCCGACCGGCTGATCCTGTATCCGCATGTTCCGGAAGGAATTTCAATGATAGAGCAACTCGATCCGGTCCGTTTCGGATCAAAAAAAATATGGCTTTCGGCTGCGGGTACAGGCGAAATCTCTGAAGTGCTGGTCAACGGGAAAAAGTGGCCATCATTCACCAAAACTTCAGTAACACTGCGATATGATCAATTACCCGAAAAGGCCACCATTACTGTCCTCTTCGGTCATTCCAAAACTGCAACTACCAGCGTGTCACAGTCGGAGCCGGAAACAGTCGTTTCACGGCAATTCCTGGAGGCAGCCAGCGATACATCGGCCGGTTTTGCAGATTTGAAAATGCGGATACTTAAAATTTTTGATCAATACAAACAGATGCAGATCAAAGGTTTGGCTCCAACTTTCAAAGCTTCACAAATGCGTCTGGCCTTTGAATCATTTGCAGCTGTTTTTCAACGCAGGGAAATGCTTAAAGAAGGAAAAATCCAGCCGTTGCCTGGGCTTTCGGCGGCAGCTGTCGACCGGCTTTATCTGAAAACGGCTGAGACGATCAGCAATGGGATTGTTAATACTGTCAACCCTGAAAAATGAAATGGATCGGTTTGCTTGGTTTTCTTATTCTTACCAGTTGCATGAAGCCTCAAGAAAAGTTTGATTACCTGAGGTTTGGTGAAATCCGGCCGACCGGCTGGATTCGTGAACAAATGGACCGCGATCTTGACGGTTTTACCGGTCATCTGGACGAATTGGCTCCTGACCTGATCCTCAGGGATGATATTTATGGAAAAAACCGGCTCACTAAACGGGATAAAAACAAGGATGTGGGAAACATCAAGGAGGGAGCCGACTGGGAAATCCAATATCTGTGGTGGAACAGCGAGAGCCAGTCGAACTGGCGCGACGGATATATCCGGCAGGCCATACTCACCGGCGCTGAGGAGCATCTGAGAAAAGTATCCGCCTATCTCGGGCATATTCTGAGTACCCAGGACAGCAATGGTTATCTCGGTATTTACGATAAGAACCTTCGGTACCATTTCAATGGCGAAAACGGGGAGTTGTGGGCAAAAGCCACACTACTCCGTGGTATGCTGGCCTGTTATGAATCAGGCACCGGTAACAGCGATGTCCTGCTGAACTCGATAGAACAAGCGGTGAATGATGTTATGGTGAATTATCCATTAAACGGATCGGACCCTTTTAAAGCTGATATATCCTTTGCGGGAATATGCCACGGCCTGGTTTTTACCGATGTCCTCGACAGGCTTCACCAACTAACCGGCAAAAGGGAATACCTGGATTATGCCGTGTTCCTTTACCGCAATTATTCCAGCCATAAGCTGATGGAGGAGGATATCTGCCTCGACAATATTCTCAATCCGGCCTATAAACTTAAGGGTCATGGTGTGCATACCTATGAGCACCTTCGTACTCTTACCGTGGCTTACTTTGCAACAGGTGATCCTCAACTGAAAAATGCGCTTGATATTTATCTCCGGAGGATCGACACGGTAACAACCCCTTCCGGCGGACCGGTCGGGGATGAATGGATCGGCGGGAGAAAGGCTGATGCCACCGAAACCGGTTACGAGTATTGTTCCATCCATGAACTGCTGGATTCCTATACTTTGCTTCTCCAGAAATCAGGAAAACCAGCATACGGTGATAAGGTCGAAGGATTGTTCTTTAATGCCGCCCAAGGCGCCCGCCATCCGGAAGAAAGTTCAATCGCCTACCTGAAATCCGATAACTCTTATGCCATGATAGGCCCGCTCAATGATACCGTACCGGTTAAAAGGCAAACCCGGTACAAATATTCTCCGGTCCATCAGGATGTAGCGGTTTGCTGCGTTCCGAATGCAGGCAGAATAGGACCTTACTTTGTTAAGTCAATGTGGATGCGGGATTCAGAGGGTCTGGCCGCTCTTTTGTACGGGCCATGTGAACTGAACACAAAATTCAATGGTCGGCAAATCGGAATTACCGAAGAAACAGCCTATCCGTATGATTTCCGGATAAGGTTCACCATCAGCCTCGAAAAGCCGCAAAGGTTCACCCTAAAATTCAGACAGCCCTCCTGGGCAACAGGATTCCGCATGGATCAGGATTACCGCATACGGAATGGTTTCATTGAGATTAGAAAGACCTGGAACAACGGGGATGAAATTGTGCTTGATTTTGTTCCACAGATAGTGGCGAAAAAAGATAGGTCGAAGGGGACCTATTTTACCTTTGGACCGCTGGTGCTTGCTCTGCCTATCGAAGGTACGCCACTGATGGGCAGAGAATATGCGTTGCCGGGATTCAGGGACGTTCTTTATAAACCCGTGAAGATTAATCCTTATCTTTATTCTGATGATAACCAGATTTTTCTTTCGGATGCTCAAAAACTTGTCTTCAGAACTCAGCTGATTAATCCGGATACAAAAAAAAATGAAACGGTTCAACTGGTGCCCATGGGACAAACTTTGTTAAGGCAGGTAACTTTTAAGAAATAACATGAGCCAAAAGGAAGATTTTCTGAAACTGATGAAAGATGGGGATCCCGGACGGATATTATTTTATCCCATCCTGATGCATTTTGCCGCGCGCTTTAATCAGTGCACCTATGGCGATTTTGCTTCGGATTACCATTTGTTGGTTGAATCGAATGTCAAATGCCTCCGACATTTTGATTTCAATATGGTCAGTTTGATCTCCGACCCTTATCGCGAAACATCTGCCTTTGGTGCCCCGATAGAATATATTGATGAAGGTGTGCCACGATGCCTCGATCTGGTTATTAAATCACCTGATGATATTGTGTCGCTGAAGAAACCTGATGTTCTGCAGTCGGTCCGAACCGCTGACCGCATTAAAGGAGCCGCCTATTATAAGGAGGTTCTCGGGGATGAAGTTCCAGTGATGGGCTGGGTGGAGGGACCTCTGGCCGAAGCCTGTGATTTGACCGGAGTGACCGAAATGCTTATCATGATGATGATGAATCCTGAATCTGCTCATTTGCTGATGGATAAATGCCTCGAGACAGCCAGGGATTTTGCCAGGGAACAGGTTTCATCCGGTTGCGATATCATTGGGGTGGGCGATGCCATTTGTTCCCAGATAGATAAAGCTACCTATGATACTTTTGTTTTCAGGCGGCACCGGGAATTGGTGGATTATATCCATTCCCTGGGAGCCTTCGTGAAATTCCATATCTGCGGCAATACCACGCATCTTTGGCCATCATTATCAAAACTTGGCCTGGATATCTTCGATCTCGATTACATGGCTGATCCTGAGGCGGCTTACCGGCAATTTGGCCCTCAGGTGGTACGCTGCGGGAATATGAATCCCGTGGATATACAGAATCTTAGTGCTGAAGAGATTTTTACAAGATCAAAAGTCCTTGTTGAAAGAGAACGAGGCCGGAGGTTTATGCTGTCCGGAGGATGTGAGATTTCAGTTAATACACCTGCTGAGAACCTGATGGCCATGCGGAATGCATGTGACTGATGATTCAACTGAATAATGATAGAAATGCACCGGATTATCTTAATTATCGGATTTTTTATGCTCCCGCAAATCGACAGTCAGGGGCAGATAGCAAGTTCCAAGGATTCAGGACTGTTTAAGCCACGCGATTTCGGGTGCTTCCTGTTGTCGGATATGTATTCTCCGGTCACCAATATACAAATTGGCTTGGGTTCGAATGGCGCTGATTTTAATAATGACCCGGAACGGACAGATGACCATCTGATCCTTGAGGAAATTACACTGGGAGCAGATATCCCTTTTTTCAGCACCAAATTGCGGTCGGCCAACCAGGTTTGGAGATTGTCTGTCTCAGGCATACTGTCATCAGTCATATGGTTCGATTTCCTCAACCCCATCTCCGCACCGATTCTCAATGTGGATTATCGCCTCTCCTGTCCGGAGATCATGGTGTTGAAAGAATTTACGTCAACTTATCTAAAGAATTTTTTACTGAGGATCGCTCCATTGCAACATGAAAGCACCCATATCGGTGATGAACTTACTCTATATCGTAAATCTGCCGGCTTTCCCATCAGCAGGATCGATGTGTCCTACGAGAGTGGCGAAGCATCAATAACCTTGAATGATCCTGGTGCGGTTAAAGGAAATAATCATGCTATTTCATTGGGTGGAAAGCTGTTATATAGTTTGCGCAGTGGCAGGGGCTTTTATTCGATGCATCCCTGGGAAGGAGAGACTGCAGGTTTTGTTTCCTCCACCCGAAGGCTCGAAAGTTACATTCGCTACCAGTACGATGGTCCGGACGGACCCCTCAGAATCGGAGATTTTTACCCTGTTATCTCGGCCGAAGTACGCTTTCGGGTAAAATTCGGTTATCCTTATTATGAAACAGACACTTCATCGCCGAATGGTTTGAAGGAGATCCTCAAACCGGAGAGTTACGCACCCTGCCTGAATTTTTATGCCGGCTGGCATCAGCCGAAGCAACCGGAACATCACGGAAGTATCGGCGGTTATTTTCGATATTACCAGGGAATCAACCCGCACGGCCAATTCCGGAATATCCCGGTTTATTCCTTTATTGGACTCGTCCTTATTTATGAACCCTCATTTATTTAATGGTTGAAGATTATGAAATTTTCACTTCTGGTCATTTGCTCGTTCCTTTTCTCTTCAATTGTTTTTTCAAAGCCTGACACCGTGAATATCACCCGTTTCGGTCTCAGCCCGGATTGCCGGGTCAATGCTGTTACTTATGTTCAGAAGGCCATACAGGCCTGCGAGGGTAGATCAGGCTCGGTGATATATTTTCCGAAAGGACGCTATGATTTCTGGCCTGATCACTGCATGGAGAAAGTTTACTATGAGTCAAATACAACCGTAAATAATCCCAGGAGATGTGCCATCCTTTTGGAAGGATTAAATGACCTTACGGTTGATTGCGGGGGATCGGATTTCGTATTTCATGACCGGATGCAGCCTTTTACCGTGGATAAAAGCAAAGGCATCACAATCAGGGATGTCAGTATCGACTGGGATATCCCATTGACGGCCGAAGCAGAGGTAATTGAAATAAATCCCGCCTACATCGATATACGTATTGACCCGGTGGAATCCCCGTTCATTCTCGAAAAAGGAAAAATTGTTTTTGTAGGCGAAGGTTGGAAAAGTCCCTGGTGGGGTACGATGGAATTTGACCGGGAAACCCTTGCGGTCGCTTATAAAACAGGCGATTGGGGATGCCTGGGCGGTGGATGGAATTCATACCGGGCTGAGGAACTGTCGCCCGGGCTCCTTCGTCTGCATTATGCTTTCAAAAGAATTCCCGCTAAAGGTAATTACCTGGTTCTGCGCCATAGCGAACGTGACCATGCCGGAATTTTTATCACTGACAGCCGTGATGTCCTGATCAGGGATCTCAATATGTACCACAATGCCGGGTTAGGCATATTATCCCAGTATTCTTTAAATCTGACTTTCAGAAATGTTAATTCTGTACCGAATCCATTGAAAAACAGGATATTGTCCGGTCATGACGATGGTCTCCATTTTTCCAATTGTGCGGGGCTAATCACGATCGACCAGTGCCGTTTTCATGCCCTGATGGATGATCCGGTAAACGTTCACGGAACCTCTGTGAGGATAATAGAAAAAACGGATGCCAATACTTTGGTCTGTAAGTTCATGCATGAGCAGAGTGTGGGTACTGTATGGGCCAGACCCGGGGAAAATATCGGGTTGATTGAAAATGAATCCATGCTGACCGTGGCCCAAGGTGAAGTGGAATCATTCGAAACCATTCAGACAGACCTGTTCCGGCTTCGTTTCAAAAACCCGGTGCCGGATGGAATTAAAACAGGGTTTGCCCTGGAAAATCTATCGTGGACCCCGGACGTGCTTATCTCGGGTTGCCGGTTTGAAAGTTGTCGCGCACGGGGTATTCTGATGTCAACGCCGGGTAAGGTCATCATTGAGAATAATTTGTTTGAATCAAGCGGTTCGGCTATCCTGATTGCCGGAGATGCGAATAACTGGTATGAATCGGGTGGGGTGAAAGATGTTCTGATCAGGAACAATCATTTCACTGATCAGTGCCTGACTTCCATGTACCAATTTTGCGAAGCCGTAATCAGCATTTATCCTGAAATCCCAAAACCGGATATTACGAAACCAGGGTTTCATCGCGATATCCGTATAGAAAACAATCAGTTTGACCTGTATGATTATCCGGTCTTATATGCCAAATCGGTTGATAACCTGACTTTTACCCAAAACATACTGACTGCCAGCCATCGATTCCAACCCTGGCATCCACGCAAGTTTTCGGTTTCCCTTGAATCCTGTAAAGGAGTGATTATCAAAGATAATATTATAGATCCGGGCATTCTTGGCAGGAATATCAGCATTAAAATGATGAAAAAGAAGGATTTGCAAATGGGTAAGGCGCAATTTTTAATTGAATAGATTATGAAGATTCACCTTGTGTATGAGATTGAGAAAATGAGGGCTAACGGGGTAAATACCGTCTTTGTCCAGATGGTAGACCTCCTTAAGAAAAGATCTGATATTGAGGTGGTTATCAATGGAAAGGGCCGGGGAGATGTTTACCATGCTCATTCATACGGCTTGCTTTATTTTTTATGGGGCCTGGGTTACAAGGGAAGGAGGATACTGACTGTTCATGTCATACCCGATTCGGCAAAAGGATCTATCCCCGGTTGGCAATTGATGATGCCCTTTATACGGTGGTATTTCCGTCAGGTATATTCTTATGCGGATGTTTGCATCGCTCTGTCGCCTACGGTTGAAAGGGCTATTCGCAGACTGCATTCCAAAACGCGGATCGTCAGAATGTATAATCCCATTCCCATCGCTTTTTGGCATCGCACGTCGGAAATCAGGGAAAAGGGTAGGGAGCGCCTGGGTTTGAATGAAAAGGATTTTGTAGTGTTGGGGGTCGGACAGCTGGAAGGCCGAAAGGGTGTGGAAGATTTTCTTGACATCGCAGCGGAAATTCCGGAAGCAAAATTCGTATGGGTGGGGGGGAGGCCTTTCGGAGCTTTAACGGAAGGATTAATCAGGATCAATCACCGGATTGCCTCTGCTGCTCCGCACATCTCTTTTCCTGGAATGTTCGAGTTGTCTGATATGCCAATGATTTATGCAGCGGCTGATGCATTCATTTTCCCTTCGTTTCAGGAAAATTGTCCCATGGCCCCGTTAGAAGCTGCTGCGAGTGGTATCCCTGTAGTTTTCAGGGACTTGCCAGAATACCGGTTATTATATGAACACCCGTACCAAAAAGCTTCAACCACTGGAGAGTTCATTGAAAGAATCAGAAAATTGATGAATGACAAGAGTTTTTACAGAGAAGGAACGGCCATTTCAAAACAACTGCTTGACCAGTTTGATGAGGACCGGATACTGGCCAAGTTAATCGGTATATATACTGAACTTTACCGAAAATCAGGATCCGGGTATGCAAATATTTAAGAAAAGCATTAATATTGCTCCTTATGGGTATACTACAAGACCGACTTAAAAAGTACGACGCACCTCAAAAGGTCCAGGCGGCCGGGGTTTATCCGTACTTCCGTGTGATCGAATCTGAACAGGACACAGAGGTCATCATTAACGGTAAAAAAGTTCTGATGTTTGGCTCCAATAGTTATTTAGGCCTGACAAACCATCCGAAAATCATTGAAGCAGCGGTAGCAGCTACCAAAAAATATGGTACCGGTTGTGCAGGATCCAGGTTCCTGAACGGGACGCTGGATATCCATATTGAATTGGAAAATAAATTAGCCGAATTTGTGGGGAAAGAAGCAGCCTTATGCTACAGTACGGGATTCCAGGCTAACCTGGGTGTTCTATCCTGTATTCCACTGCGCGGTGATTTTATTTTACTGGATGCATTGGATCATGCTTCCATTATCGAGGGATCCCGTTTGTCGTTTGCAAAAACTGTGAAGTTTGCACATAACGACATGGATTCCTTAAAGAGAAGACTTAAGGTTTTGCCACATGGCAAATTGAAATTTATTGTTGTCGACGGGATATTCAGCATGGAAGGGGATATTGCACGTCTGCCCGAAATCGCTGAACTGGCCGAGAAATATCATGCATCCGTTATGGTGGATGATGCCCATTCCATTGGCGTGCTTGGGAAAAATGGTTGCGGAACAGCTGACCATTTCGGAATTACGGATAAAGTGGATGTCATCATGGGAACCTTCAGTAAATCATTTGCCTCCCTCGGTGGATTCATCGCCGGTGATTTCGATACCATCAACTATCTGAAACATAATTCCAGGGCCCTTATTTTCAGTGCCTCCATGACTCCATCTTCAACCGCAACGGTGATCGCTGCACTCGAAGTGATGAAGGCCGAACCTGAAAGGATTGACCACCTGTGGGAGTTGTCGCGTTATTCTCTTAATGCCTTTAAACAACTTGGCTTTAATACAGGCCTGGCCGAAAGTCCTATCATCCCACTGAGGATGGGCGATATGGACAAAACCCTGATCCTGACCAAGCTGCTTCTTGAAGCCGGAATATTTGTCAATCCCGTTGTACCACCTGCTGTTCCGAAAAACGATACGTTGATCAGGTTCTCCTTGATAGCCACACATACCCATGCCCAGGTCGACAAGGCGGTTGATAATATTTACCGGGTATCAAAGATGTTAGGTATTCTCTAAGCCAATTAGCTATGTCCCAGGTTATACTGATAACCGGTGCCTCCTCCGGATTAGGAAAAGCGGCTGCTGAATTGTTGATTGCCCGCGGACATGTTGTTTATGGCGCCAGTCGTCACCCGGCGCAGGAAAAAGTTGGATTCCATCCGGTTTTAATGGACGTTACCGACCAGCAGTCCGTTGAGGCAGCCATGAAAGAGATTATTGCCAAAGAAGGCAGGATAGATGTACTGGTGAACAATGCCGGCATGGGTGTTGGAGGTGCATTGGAAAATTTTTCTTCTGTTGAGGTCCAAATACAGTTCGAAACCAATTTTTTCGGAATGGCCCGGCTAACCAGTTGCGTGCTTCCATACATGCGTGAAAAGAAATCCGGCAAGATTATTAATATCAGTTCTATAGGCGGATTAATGGGTTTGCCTTTCCAGGGTCACTATTCGGCGGCGAAATTTGCTGTGGAGGGATTTAGCGAGGCACTGTTTATGGAGGTCAAGCCATTTAATATCAAGGTGATCGTTGTCAATCCCGGTGATTTTAAAACCGGATTTACCTCAAATCGTATTTTTACTGCAAAAGACACAGGGGGAGGTGATTACGGTCAAAGATTCAAAAAGGCAGTTGCTGTGATCGAAAAGGACGAACAAGGCGGATCAGATCCTTCAGTTCTCGGCCGTACGATTGAAAAAATCGTGAGGACAAAAAATCCGAAATTCCGCTATATCGCCGGTCGGTTCGACCAGCGTCTTATCGCCCGCCTCAAACCATTCCTGCCACATTCCCTGATGGCATGGATACTTTCCGACCACTATAAGGTGGGTTGAAATTTCACGTTTTTTAACGGAAATGGTTTTTTATTCAGTCCTGAATAGGGTAAGTTTGCGTTTCTCGTAACCCAAACAAATACTTCACCATGACAAGATTTCTTAAAGCCTGCCTGATTACTCTGATCGGGCTTACCGCCATTTTTGGGCCGGCCAGGTCTCAGGACGGGACCAGCGCCAAAAACAAAGCACTACACGTCATCGGAACCGCTCATTTCGATACGCAGTGGCAATGGACCATTCAAACATCCATTAACCAATATCTCCCCAATACTTTTAATGATAATTTCAAGCTATTTGAGAAGTATCCCGACTATAAATTCAGCTTTGAAGGCGCCATCAAGTATATGATGATCAAGGAATATTATCCTGAGGCTTTTCAAAGGATGAAAGAGTACATTGCAGCAGGTCGCTGGAACATTTGCGGCAGCTCACTGGATGCAACCGATGTGAATATTTCATCACCCGAAGCCGTAATCCGGACCATTCTCATCGGTCAGGATTATTACAAAAAGGAATTCGGGATCAAAAGTTATGATATTTTTCTTCCAGATTGTTTTGGCTTTGGCTATGCACTGCCCACCATTATGAGGCATTGCGGGCTTTCAGGCTTTTCAACGCAAAAACTGACCTGGGGCGCCCCCTTCGGCGTGCCGTTCGATATCGGGACCTGGACTGGCGTCGACGGTTCAAGGGTGTTCGCAGCCTTGAACGGGGGTTCATATGGGGCAAAATTAAGGGGCGACCTGTCGAAAGATCAGAAATGGAATACCACCGTGGATAAGACGGGCGAGAAATCGGGTATTTACCTGGGTTACCGCTATTTCGGGACAGGCGATGTCGGCGGCGCACCGGAGGATTCATCCGTTTTCTATCTGGAAAAGGCCATCCATTCCGATGGGCCCCTGAAAATTATCAGCGCTCCTGCCGATTTAATGGCCCGCCAGATGACTTCAGTACAACTGGATAAATTGCCACAATTTAATGGTGAATTACTGACATCCCCCCATGGGAATGGGTGTTATACTTCACAGGGTGCAATGAAACTGCTCAATCGCAAGAATGAATTGCTTGCAGACGCCGCTGAACGTTCATCGGTTATGGCAAGCTGGCTTGGAGCTTCCTACTATCCTAAAAAGACTCTCCAGGAAGCCTGGGTCAGGTTTCTGTGGCATCAATTTCATGATGATCTTACCGGCACCAGTATTCCGGAAGCTTATGCCTTCTCCTGGAATGATGAATTGCTGAGTATGAACCAGTTTGCCGGAATTTTGGAAAACACGGCAGGAGGGGTGATTCGCGGGCTGGATACCCGTGCAAGCGGAATACCAGTAGTGGTATATAACCCGCTTTCAATCGAAAGGGAAGATATTGTTGCAGCCAGTGTCGAATTACCCGGAACCTTTGATCAGGTAAGGGTTTATGACGCAGCCGGCAAGGAAGTTCCCGCACAGGTAACAGCAATGAATGGCCGCATTGCATCCGTTATCATCGCCGCTCATTGCGCTCCTGTAAGCTACCAGGTTTTTGATGTGGTTCCGTCAGCAAATTCGTGTGCTCTCGCTACCGGTCTGTCAGTGAAGAAGAACCTGATGGAGAATAACAGGTATAAAGTGTCTGTCGATAAAAATGGTGATGTATCATCGATTTATGACAAGACAGCGAAAAAGGAGATGCTGAAGGCTCCTATCCGTCTGGAAATGCTGAATGATAAATCAGTTTCGTGGCCGGCATGGGAAATTATGTATGATGCCGTGACTGCCGCCCCGAGAAGTTATTTTGATCAGCCAACCATAACGGTTGCTGAAAATGGTCCTGCCCGGGTGTCGCTTTGCATTGTCCGCACAAAAGATGGATCGGTAATGAAACAATTTATCAGTCTGGCCGCCGGATCGGCCGGTGATCGCCTGGAATTCAGGAATGAGCTCGAATGGAACAGTCAGGGTACCCTGCTGAAGGCAGCATTCCCGCTGACAGTATCAAACGCCCAGGCTACCTACGACCTTGGTATCGGCACTATCCGTCGCGACAACAACCAGCCGAAATTGTACGAAGTCCCGGCTCAGCAATGGGCCGATGTTACCCAGGGAGATAACAGTTATGGGGTAACCGTAATGAGCGATTATAAAATGGGATGGGATAAGCCTTCAGATAACCTGATCCGTTTAACCCTCATGCATACCGCAACCACCGGTCGTGGCTATATGGACCAGGCCACCAATGATATCGGATTTCATACATTCTCATTTGCCGTTGGCGGACATAAAGGCGACTGGCGTAATGGCGGCTCACAGTGGGCCGCAACCCGCCTGAACCAGCCCCTTGTGGCATTCAATGCCCCGAAACACGAAGGGTCACTCGGCAAGTCGTTCAGCATGCTGAACGTGAGCACAAACCAGGTGGCAGTGAAAGCGCTGAAACAAGCCGAACTGACTGACGAAATCGTAGTACGCGTACAGGAACTTTTTGGCAAGGATGCCAAAGGAGTAATGATGGGTTTCCCGACAGGCATCACCTCAGCGCGGGAAGTAAACGGAATCGAAGAGACTACCGGTAAGGCCGTTGTTGAAAACGGTCAGCTGGTATTTGACCTGAAATCCTATCAGCCAAAGACTTTTGCCGTTAAAATTGGTAAACCTGCCGAGGTTATCGGCAAGAAAACTTCACAATGGCTGGCTCTTAACTTTGATACGGATGGTGTAAGTTTCGACGAAAACCGGACCGACGGTGATTTCGATGGCCAGGGGAATACCTATCCTGCTGAATTGTGGCCTTCGGAAATCGTTTCAAACGATATCGTTTTCAAAATGGGCTCATCAGCTGACGGACAGAAAAACTTTTTAAGTGCTAAAGGGCAGACAATCAACCTTCCTCAAGGCGGATTTAATACTGTTTACCTGCTGGTTTCATCAGCCGATCTGGATAAGAAAGCTGAATTCAAGGTGGATGGTAAAACTATTCAGGTGGACATTCCTTATTATTCAGGCAATATCGGCCAGTGGGATAAACGCGATTTTCGGACCGGCTACAAACAATCGGTAAGAATCAATGGTGTGGCGCATCCAAAGCCTGTCGCCACGATTCCGGCCTTTATCAAGCATGTTCCGGTTGGATATGTTGCCTCACATCGCCATCTGGGCAAAACCAATTTGAATGAAGCTTACATTTTCGGATACCTGTTCCAGATAACCATTGAGGTTCCGGCTGGAGCAAAAATATTGCAGCTTCCTGATTCAAATGAGATCCGCATAGCAGCTATTACCATCTCGAACGATGGCAACCGCTTATCCAAACCAGCCGGTCCGATCGGCGTTGAATTTCCGCGTGATCCGGCCAGGACTTTGGCAACCGCTGCAAAATTGAATGAGCCGGTTTCATTTGAAGGGCTGAAACCAATTGAAGCACTCAAAAATGCACCTGCCGATCTTAAGCCGGGTCTTGCCTGGTCTTATTATGAAGGCCGCTGGAGACGGATGCCCGACTGGTCGAAATTGACTCCTCTGAAATCCGGTACCTGCCTTACGCCGGCGCTTCCGGCTGATCACCGTGCCGAATACTTTGGTGTGGTTTACGAAGGATATATTAAAGTTCCGGTCGCCGGAGCTTACACTTTCTTCACCACCTCCGATGACGGATCAACAATTACCATCGACGATTTGTTGATCACGGACAACGACGGTGCGCATGGTGAATCCGAGGAAGCAGGCTATGTATTGCTGGCTGCAGGATTGCATAAGGTAAAGCTGCAATATTACAATGGTGCTGTCGACTTCACCTTCTCTGTTGCAGTTGAAGGTCCGGGTATGAAAAAGCAAGCTGTTACGGCCAGTTGGTGGCAGAGTAGTAGGCAGTAGACAGGTGGCAAAGGGCAGAAGGCAGAAGGCAGAAGGCAGAAGGCAAAAATTAGTTCTAAGATCTTAAACCTTAAGACTTAAGAAAAGAACATTCCTGATCTGTTCAGTTCAACTTAATACTTTATAGGACTAAACAATCCTCGGCGAAGTGTCATCCCCGCGAAAGCGGGGACCGCTACCCCTACCTTGAATTCCCGCGCGGGGCCCCCTTCACGCAATCAGGGATGCCGGCACTTGTTGTCAATACTAATGTTGCACTTCCCAATAAGGTGAGGCTGATGTTTTGCCCCGGAAAAATTAAGGGATAGATTACTAAAGCGATGATGCAAACTATTTTTTGCATTTAAAGGGGAATCTGGATGATTAGTTCTGCAGGTTGAGTAAAGTGATGCAATTAATTATGACTCATATTTGGCAATATGTATAATTATTGAATTATCTTTGCGGCAGTTTAGAAAATATGAATAACAATTTTCTGCATCAGCTGTTTCATCTCCATCATTTTATGATGCCAAAAACTCATGCAGAGAAGTAAGATATCGGTAGTGTAACACTCCGGGAAAGGCTTGCAAATCTGCAGGCCTTTTCTGTTATAATAAGGTAAAATGCATACATTGAAAATAGCATTGCAAAAATCCGGACGCCTTAGTGAAATCTCGCAGGAGCTTATTACTGAGGCCGGTATTTCACTAACAAACGGGAAGCGGACACTCATCGCCCATTCTTCAACCTTCCCTTTGAAAGTGCTATACCTGCGCGATGATGATATCCCTCAGTATGTAGCTGATGGCGTGGCCAATGCAGGAATAATAGGGGAAGATGTTCTCCGGGAATCAGAGTATCCCCTCGAGGTGGTTTACCGTTTAGGATTCAGCCGGTGCCATTTAAGCATAGCGGTGCCTAAAGAACAGAATTATAATGGATTGAAGTGGTTAAGCGGAAAGCGAATCGCGACTTCGTTTCCAAAAATTCTTCGTACTTTTCTGGCAGAGAACCAGATCAGTGCGGAGATCCATTTTCTGAATGGCTCAGTCGAGATTGCACCGGCTATCGGACTGGCTGACTGTATCTTTGATATTGTCAGTTCAGGAAGTACCTTGATCAGCAACGGGCTGAAAGAGGTTGAAACGGTGATGCAATCTGAAGCAGTCCTCGTTGCTGCTCCTGGCCTCTCTGATGAAAAACGTGCGATCCTTGATAATTTCCTCTTTCGGATAAAATCAGTCCTGGCAGCGCGTAATAATAAATATATACTGCTGAATGCTCCGAACGACAAGCTGGATGAGATCTGTCGCGCCTTGCCCGGAATGAAGAGTCCAACCATAATGCCCCTGGCGCTCGAAGGTTGGAGTTCAGTTCATTCCGTTTTGAGCGAAAACGAATTCTGGGGCATTATCAACCAGTTGAAAGAGGCAGGGGCACAAGGAATTCTTGTGATACCCATTGAAAAAATGATATTATAAATCGAACATCTATGAAGATTTTGATTAACCCTCCGCGTGGTCAATGGGATGCAATCCTGGAAAGACCTTCTGCACAGGGAGAAGCCACTGACGAAAACGTATCCCGGATGCTGAATGAACTGAAGGTATCCGGCTGGAGCGAAGTTTGCAGGATGACCGGTGAATTTGATGGCTATTCACCTGAACCGGCCCTGGTGCCGGAAGATGAAATCAGGGAAGCAGCAAGCCTGTTGCCGGAATCACTCAAAACAGCTATCGGACAGGCTGCAGATAATATCCGCAAATTCCATGAGTCGCAGGTCCGCGACTCGGTTCAGGTTAATATTTCTCCCGGTATCAGTTGTTATCAGAGGTGGTTGCCGGTGGAGCGGATAGGGATGTATATTCCCGGAGGTACGGCGCCCCTGTTTTCAACCGTCCTAATGCTTGCCATTCCGGCCAGGATTGCAGGATGCAGGGAGCTGGTCCTTTGCACTCCCGGCAACCGTCAGGGAAAAATTAACCCAGCCATCCTTTACACAGCGTTTTTTTGCGGGATCAGAACCATCTTCCGGATTGGTGGGGTTCAGGCGATTGCTTCCATGGCATATGGAATTGGACCGGTACCAAAGGTTGACAAAATTTTTGGACCCGGTAATGCCTGGGTTACCCGGGCTAAACAATTGGTCAGCCGTGATGGCGTTGCCATTGACTTGCCCGCCGGGCCTTCGGAGTTGATGGTGGTGGCCGACGATTCAGCCTATCCAGCGTTTATTGCCGCAGATCTACTCTCCCAGGCCGAACATGGGCCTGATAGCCAGGTCATCCTGCTCACGCCAAGCTGGGAGCTGGCTGAACAGGTTCACGATGAAACCGAAAGGCAGTTATCAAAACTTCCACGTAAAGAGATTGCAGAAAAAGCATTGGAATCCAGTAAGATCATCGTTTTATCCGAAGAGATGTCATTAATGGAAATGGTTAACCGTTATGCTCCGGAACACCTTATCCTGGCTACGAAAAACTACAAGCAAGTCGCTGAAAAAGTACAAAATGCCGGTTCGGTATTCCTTGGAAATTATTCGCCTGAAAGCGCGGGTGACTATGCCACCGGCACAAATCATACGCTTCCCACCTCAGGTTATGCCAGGGCTTACAGCGGCCTTACCCTCGATTCTTTTATGAAGACGATTACCTTCCAGGAACTTACCGGCAAAGGGCTTTTATCAATTGATCCGGTCATCGCATTGATGGCCAGGGCTGAAGGACTTGAAGGCCATGCACGCGCTGTAGAAATAAGAAAAGAAGATGTCAGGCAAACCGGTAAGGAGAATAACCAACGTGTAGAGACAGATGATAATCTGTCTCTACCGCAAGGCGATAAGCATCATCTCCTTGAATACCTGAATCCGTTGAACCTGTTATATCCTTTAAATATCCTCGATCCGGAAAGCCAGATGAATCCGCTGAATCTTCTCGACCGATTCATCCCGGAAGATACTGAGGCTCCGGTGGTGAAGCCCGGTCCTGTTTTAGTGATCAGGAAAAATATTGAAGAAATGGTGCCCTATTCTTCGGCAAGGGATGAACATTCCAGTGGAGAAGGAATTTTTTTGGATGCCAACGAAAATCCGAATGATACCGGATTGAACCGTTATCCCGATCCGCGTCAGACAGAACTACGGAATTTGGTGGCCGATCTCAAGGGAGTTGATCCGGTAAATGTATTCCTCGGTAATGGCAGCGACGAAGCCATCGATCTGTTGATCAGGATTTTCTGCGAGCCCCGTAAAAGCAGGATTATAACTTTGAGTCCGACCTACGGAATGTATGCTGTTTGCGCCGCTGTCCAGGATGTGCAGGTTGATCGGATTTTGTTGAATCCCGATTATACCGTAAATACAAAAGCCATGATTGAGGCCGTGCGGTTTGATACCAGAATGATGTTCATCTGTTCACCCAATAATCCTACTGGAAAACAGGTGTCAATGGCCGAACTTATCTACCTGACCAATCATTTCAGTGGTGCTGTCGTGGTGGATGAGGCTTATATTGATTTTGCCGATGGACCGTCCGCGTTGCACCTGATTGATGAGTATCCAAATATCATTGTTCTGCAGACTTTCTCAAAAGCATGGGGACTTGCCGGTGTCCGTTTGGGGATGGCCTTTGCAGTTCCGGAGATTATCAAGGTGATGAATAAAGTCAAGTACCCGTACAATATCAATGTTCTGACGGCAGCAAAGGTGATTGAGACCATCAGGGCAGTTGTCGGGACTGGTCAGGGAATCGTTAAGAAAGACAAGAATGTTAAGAATGGTAAGAATGTTGTATTTCGACCAGATGTAAGACTGATATTGACTGAACGAATCAAACTTGCCGACAGGCTGAGGGGGATTGAAGATGTTTTGGAAGTTTACCCTTCTGATGCGAATTTTCTCCTGGTTAAATTCAAAGATGCAAAATCCACCTACCGGTATCTTGCCGAAAACGGGATCATTGTCAGGGACCGCTCAACCCAGCCACTTTGCGAAGGTTGCCTCCGGATTACGGTAGGAACTCCAGCCGAAAATAACAAGCTGATCGAAATCCTTGCTTTGACCGGACGCTTATCCGGGAATCGACAACAGAAAACTGAAAACTGATGCAAAAGCTTCTCTTCATCGACCGTGATGGCACCCTGATTCAGGAGCCCTTAAATGAACAGGTTGATAACTTTGAGGAATTCCACTACCTGCCGGGGGTTTTCACCCATCTGGGCAGGATAGCCCGGCTGCTGCCTTTTGAACTGGTCATGGTATCCAATCAGGATGGGTTAGGCACTGACGCTTTTCCCGAAGATACTTTCTGGCCGGTACATAACCGGATGGTCGAGACTTTCGAACAGGAAGACATTGTTTTCTCGGATATTCTGATCGACAGAAGTTTTGAGCCTGAGAACCTCCCCACCCGTAAGCCGGGAATTGGGATGCTACAGAAATATTGTTCCTGGGAATATGATCTGGCCGGATCATATGTTATCGGCGACCGGACTACCGATATCCGCCTGGCGGCCAATCTGGGCTGTCAGGGTATTTATATCGGGTCATTGGATAAATGGAACAGCCGGGCGCAGGCTCAAGATGAAAAGCATTGCGTATTAAAAGTAACTACCTGGAAAGAAATTGCAGATTTTCTGATCAGGCAGGAGCGATTTGCTGAAATCAGGCGAACCTCCAGGGAAACCGATATTTTGGTTAAGGTAGCCCTTTACGGGGAGGGTAAATCGATGATTTCAACGGGCATCGGTTTTTTCGACCACATGTTGGATCAATTAGCAAGGCATAGCGGTTGTGACCTGGAAATCGAAGTCCATGGTGACTTGAAAGTGGATGAGCATCATACGGTCGAGGATACTGCAATTGTCCTTGGCCAGGCTTTCCGTAAGGCCTGGGGTGATCTCAAAGGAATGAACCGGTATGGTTTTGTTTTGCCGATGGATGATTCTGAAGCTTCGGTATCCATTGATCTGGGTGGCAGGCCATATCTTCAATGGAACGCGGAATTTCAACGGGAGAAAGTGGGAGAATTACCTACAGAACTGGTTCCGCATTTTTTTCGTTCCTTTTCAGATGGCGCCCGATGTACTTTGCATATTGAAGCTACCGGTGAGAATGAGCATCATAAGATTGAAGCGATATTCAAGGCCCTGGCCCGTACACTAAAGCAAGCCATCGCAGGGGATGGGGAAGGTGGGGTGCCGAGTACCAAGGGGGCGATAGACTAGGAGGCTCGCTGCGCTCGCTAACTATGCTCGGCTGCGCCTCACTAATTGGTTCGCTAAAGCGAACTAATTATGCGCTTCGCGCTAATTGAGGTACATAGGCCATAATTAGCGACCGAAGGGAGCCAATTAACGAGGCGATAGCCGAGCATAATTAGTGAGGCGAAGCCGAACCAATTAGCGACCGCAGGGAGCATAATTAACAGGAACGAATGGAAATTGTTGTAATCAAGTACAATGCGGGCAATATCGGCTCGGTCTCCAATGCTCTGGGCCGGCTGGGCAGGTCATGTACCGTAACCGACGATCCGGAACGGATTCGGAATGCGGATAAAGTCATTTTTCCGGGCGTGGGTGAGGCGAGTAATACCATGAGATATCTGAAAGATAAAGGATTAGATCTCATTATTCCCGCACTGCAACAACCTGTTCTCGGCATTTGCCTGGGCATGCAGTTAATGTGTTCCTGGTCGGAAGAAGGCGACACACCGGGATTAGGGATCTTTAATGAAAAGGTCAAACAGTTCAGCAGACCGGTCAAAGTTCCCCATATGGGCTGGAATTCCATCCAGTTTATTCCGGATGGTATTTTCAAGAGCCTGGTGACCAGGTCTTATGTTTATTTTGTCCATTCCTATTATGCCGAGCCGGGAGCAGAAACACTGTCCACGTGTGTGTATGGGAGCGCTTTTAGCGCGGCTCTCTACCGGGACAACTTTTATGCCGTCCAATTCCATCCGGAAAAGAGCGGAGAGATCGGACAGCAGATATTGAAAAACTTTATTGAATTATGATCGAGATCATTCCGGCGATTGACCTCATGGGGGGTAAATGTGTCCGGCTTAGCGGAGGCAGGTTCGATACTGCAAAGATTTATTCGGACAATCCTTTTGATATGGCCTTGAAATTTCGCGATTCGGGTGTCCGCTATCTGCATATGGTCGATCTGGATGGCGCCAGAACCGGAAACCCTGTTCATATCGGCCTGCTGAAGGAAATTTGTTCAATCGGTGGATTGACCGTGGATTTTGGGGGAGGCATCCGGACAAGGGACTCATTCAAATCGGTTCTGGATGCCGGGGCCGATCGGGTAAGTATCGGCAGCCTGGCGGTCACGAGACCTGAAGAACTCGCGGATTGGATAACCGATTTCGGTGCTGACAGGATTTTTCTGGGAGTGGATGTAAAAAACGAAAAAGTAGCCTACCATGGGTGGCAAAGTGAGTCCGCCATCGGATGGCAGGAATTTATTGGTTCATGGCTGGCTAAAGGAATCAACCGTATTTTTTGTACCGATGTGGAACGCGACGGTGGTTTGAAAGGACCGGCAGTTGAACTTTACCAACGGATTTTACTTCAGTTTCCCGGTATTGAACTAATCGCAAGCGGTGGTGTGTCCGGACCTGAAGATATATTGGCTTTACAAGAAGCGGGAATAGAAGGAGTGATTGTTGGAAAAGCGATCTACGAAGGTCGTCTCGACCTCCCTATACCCCTCCTTCCTGAGGTGAAGGTCGGGGGAGGTCAAAAGGTCCGCTCCCCAACTCCTCCTGCAATTGGCGGCCTGGCCAAACGGATTATTCCATGTTTGGATATCCGTGACGGGCGGACCGTGAAAGGTGTAAATTTTATTGATATCAGGGATGCCGGGGATCCGGTTGAATTAGCCGTCAGGTATGCTGATGAGGGCGCGGATGAACTGGTTTTTCTCGATATTACTGCCACCATTGAAGGCCGAAAGACTTTCCCTTCATTGGTCAGACAGATTGCAAAGGTCCTGAATATCCCATTTACTGTCGGCGGCGGCATCAGTACCTTTGAAGATGCAGTTGTCCTGCTCGAGGCGGGGGCTGATAAAATCAGTCTTAATTCCGCGGCGGTAAATCACCCGGAAATCATCGATAAGCTGGCTAAAAGTTTTGGAAATCAGTTCGTCGTTCTGGCGATTGATGCCAGGGAAACATTGAATTGGGAGGTTTACATAAATGGTGGCCGAGTACCGACGGGCCTGGATTTATTTGAATGGGCACAGGAAGGGCAGGAAAGGGGATGCGGGGAGATTCTATTCACCAGCATGAACCATGATGGCACAAAACATGGATTTGCAAATCAGGCATTGGCCAGATTATCGAACCGGCTTACCATACCCATCATCGCTTCAGGAGGTGCGGGGAAACCGGAACATTTCCGGGATGCATTTATTTCAGGTAAAGCTGATGCTGCCCTTGCAGCCAGCGTTTTTCATTTCGGGGATATTCCAATCCCGGAACTTAAAAAGTACCTTTACCAGGAGGGAATAACCGTTCGATTAAAATGACGAATACAAAATATCATGGATGAAAAATTAGATTTCTCAAAGGGTAATGGACTGATCCCGGCCATTATTCAGGATGATTTAACCCGTAAGGTGCTGATGCTGGGATATATGAGTGAAGAATCCTTAAAAATCACCCGCGAAACGGGCTTGGTGACATTCTATAGCCGCTCCCGTGATATCCTTTGGACTAAAGGTGAAACCAGCGGTAATTCATTGAGAATGAAAAAGATAATTGCTGACTGCGACCGGGATACCCTCCTGATTATGGCCAGGCCCGACGGACCGGTTTGCCATGATGGTCCCGATACCTGTTTTAATGAAATCAATCAGGCCGACCTGGTTTACCTTGATTTTCTGCAGGAGTTGATCAAGGACCGCAAGCGGACTATGCCGGAGGGCTCTTATACCGCCAAACTTTTTTCGCAGGGTACCGCCAAAATGGCTCAAAAAGTAGGTGAAGAAGCCGTTGAATTGGTTATTGAAGCGATGAAACCGGATGACGAGGCTTTTCTGAATGAAAGCGCAGATCTTATCTATCATCTGATTATTCTTCTTGTGGATAGGGGATGCTCACTTCAGGATGTCGCAAAAGTACTCGCATCACGTCACAAAAGCAGCAAATAACGGCTAACGGAATCCGCATGAATCCTAAAAGAAAAGGGCCCGTCTTTTCAGATGGACCCTTTTGATATTTGGGCGGAGAATATGGAAGAAAAAATGCGTGCAAAAAAAAGGTTGACCTGCCGAAGAGCTGCCTATGACTTTAGAAAAAGCGTGATTGTTTTCGAACGGGTGTCCCCCAACCGTTTTGTACCTTTCACATTGTTAAGGTCAGCCAAACCTAATTTCCATGTATGTTAAACAACTCCAGACAGGTCAACCGATTACCCTTGTCTTTCCGATATTAAAGGTAAGTTGTAAAAATACAAATATCAATAGGCCAGAGGGTTATAGAGTCAATGTATTTTCTAATATAGTAGTCACAGAATATAAATGAGTGGGATTAATATGTAAATGCCGCATAATCGAGATCCACAGGTTTTTCTGGCATTCTCAGGTTTTAGTTGTAATTTTGCATGTTGTAAAAATTTCAAAATGACAAATACAGAAGTTTTGGGATTGACGGTCAGGGACTTGATTTGGGAAAGTTTTCAAAAGCACTCCAACCTCCCGGCCATTGGAATAGTAGGTCAACAAATGCTGACTTATGGTGAGGTGAAGGACCAGTCTGAACATCTTGCTTTTTCTTTATCTCAATTGGGGCTGGTTAAGGGGGATAAAGTGGCAATTTTGGGTCCGAATTCCCCGAACTGGATCATCTCCTATTTTACACTCCTTTCCCTCGGTATCGTTTCAGTACCGATCTTGCCCGATTTTCACGCTGCGGAGATTGATCATATTCTGAAACACTCATCCGTTAAAATGATCATTGTCAGCAGAAAACAACTGGGAAGGCTGGCGTCAGCAACCATTGAGGCTATTCCGCAGATTATGATTCTGGAGGATTTTTCCCTGTTAACAGACCGGGAACATATTGATGACGAGCTTTCCTGTACTCCATATGTTCATAAAGGATCAATGAATCCTTTTACCGTTAAGGTTGAACCTGAAGATCTGGCCACCTTGATTTATACATCGGGGACCACCGGATTCAGTAAGGGAGTCATGCTGACCAACACTAATCTGGTGACCAATGTCCGGCAGTGCTATGGTATTGAATCCCTCGGTTCTTCTGATGTATTTCTATCGATTCTGCCTTTGTCGCATACCTATGAAAACACAGTTGGCATGCTCTTGCCGATGACTTATGGCGCCTCCATTCACTATCTGGATAAGCTACCAACGGCTGCTGTCCTGATTCCGGCCATGCAAAAGGTCAGGCCTACCTATATCGTGAGTGTTCCTCTGGTTATCGAGAAAATATTTAAGACACAGATCAAAGGGAAAGTCGATGGCTCGGCGATTCTTCGTGTTTTATACCAATTGCCCGCATTCAGGAGGTTTTTCCATAAACTGGCTGCGAAAAGACTGATGGCCACCTTTGGCGGCCGGTTGAAATTCTTCGGCATCGGCGGATCAAAACTGGATGCCGCTACGGACCGGTTTCTTAAAGAAGGTGGATTTCCTTATTCCATCGGTTACGGACTGACTGAAACAGCCCCGCTTTTAAGCGGAACCAGGCCATCCGGAGTAAAAATACAATCTGCCGGGAAACCAGTCATCGGAGTTGAATTGAAAATCAATGAACCGGATCCCGAAACAGGCATAGGAGAGATATGGGCAAAAGGAGACAATGTCATGAAAGGTTATTATAATGAACCGGAAATAACCGCTCAGGTATTAAGGCCAGGCGGTTGGTTTCGTACCGGTGACCTGGGAATTTTTGACAGCGAAGGTTACCTGTTCATTAAGGGCCGCCTGAAAAATGTCATTGTGGGAGCTTCAGGAGAAAATATTTATCCTGAAGAAATCGAGTCCGTCATCAATCGGTTTAATTATGTTCTCGAATCCGTTGTGGTCGAACAAAAGGGAAAACTAGTGGCCCTCGTGCATTTTAACTACGAGGAATTGGAAAAGCAATTCGCGCATTTCAAGGATGAAGCCCGTCAGCATATGGAGAAAAAGATTGAAGAGATGAAAAGCGAATTGCAGCAATTTGTGAACTCGCAGGTAAACCGTTATTCCCGAGTGCAATCCGTTATTATTCAGGATACCCCGTTCGAGAAAACACCGACGAAGAAAATCAAGAGATTCCTCTACCAGGTATAGTGGGAGGATCGTGAGGCGTGAGGAGGTGAGGACGTGAGGATCGTGAGGCGGGAACTGAAACTCTACTTCGCCAGGCCGGTCAGCGAGTCGCGCTGCTTTTTATTTACCTCATATTTAATTGGTTCACCGAATTTGAGTTCATTAAAGAGTTCACGTGTTACCCGGTAACCGGGTTTTAGTCCGGAGGATTGTTCATTAAAACCTGCCCGGTACTCGATATTCTGATATTTCTCTAGGAGGCGGAGTTGTTTGGGCCGGCTGATTAATTCCCCATCTTCCGAAACAAGAATCTCCCGGTAGGTTGAGTCGAGGATGACATAACGGTCGGACGTTTCAAGAAGTATTACCTGCAATTTCCCATCCTTTGTACCGGTTACCATCCGGTATTCAAGGGTTCCGGTCTTTATAAGGGGTTTTTGCCCCTGAAAATAATTCCATAAGAACACGCCGAGTACAAGGACGAGAATGCCATATCTGACATAAGGATTTTTGGTGCGGACTTGATCAGCCATTGGGTGTTTGTTTTATCTCAGGTAAAGTTAGTGCTTGATTATTAAATAGCAGCACAAACCCTGTTGAAATCCTATTATTGGTGCCGGAGGCTGACTGCCGGATTGGTACGTGATGCTTTAAAGGCCTGAAAGGCTACCATTACCGTTGATAGAACAATGGATATCAATGCGGGAACAGCAAATACCCACCAGCTTATTGAAACTCGATAGGCATAGTCGTTCAGCCATTGATTGAGATAATACCATGTGATAGGTATGGCAATCAGGATCCCGATCAAAACAAGCCGGGTAAACTGGGCAATCATCGACAAAACAATACTCATATTGGTGGAACCGAAGGTTTTACGTATAGCAATTTCGCGGGTTCTCTTTTCTGCCATGTAACTCGATAACCCAATTAAGCCGAGGCATGCAATGATGATGGCGATAATCGTAAAATAGGCCATCAACTTTCCGGACCGCATCTCATTCTGATACAACAGGTCATAGTCATCCTCAATAAAGGAGTAGTCAAATGGGTACCCGGGCAGTACGGAGTTCCAGGTGGAACGAAGTTTTTCAATCATCGGACCCCGTTCCCCATGATTGAGCCTGATCATCATATAGCGCATACGGTTCTCCGGATAAAGGAATAAAACCAGAGGAGGGATCTCTGTTCGCATGGAAAGGAAATGGAAATCACGGATGACCCCGACCACAGGGCCTGTCACGCCGGTAAATGAAATTTTCATACCGATGACATCATCCTTCCCGATAATCTTTGCCAGCGATTCGTTAATCAGCATGCCTCCGGTGGAGTTTTCGGAATTAAATATGTCGGCAGGGAACTCCTCAGAGAAACCACGACCCGCTTTGATTGGCACCTGTATCAGACTTGAATAGTTATAATCAACCCTGCTGATACTGACCAGGGGGTTCAGGTCCGGGTCTTTACCATCCCAGGTGATACGACCCGAATTGCTTCCAATATTTATGGGCAGATGGGTCCCTGCCGAAATAACCAGGATATCTGTATTCATTTTAAATGCTTCTTTCAGTGCGCTATAGTGGTTATTGAGGTCACCAAACAACCTGACGTATAGTATGTCTTTCTGGTTGTATCCCAAATCCCTGCTTTGCATATAGTGGATTTGTCGGAATATTAATAATGTGCTGGATATAAGGAATATGGAGATGCTGAATTGAAAGACCACCAGGATTTTCCGTAACAGGCCCTTCCCTTTAGAATCGCTGGGATCACCTGTCAGTATCGCCATCGGTTTAAAGCCTGAAAGATAAAGGGCCGGGTAGATACCGGCAATGATCGCTGTAAACAAGGTCATTCCGATCATGCCAAGAATAAATTGCCCCGAAATTAATACGCTCGCTGATAGCTGTTTTCCAGATACTAACCGGAATGGATCGAGAAGGAAACCAATGATGATGATCGAGAGAACCAGGGCAGTCATTGAGGTGACTAATGATTCCCCGAAGAATTGTGAAATCAGCTGCTTCCTTTGAGATCCAAGTGCTTTTCGCAATCCGATTTCTCTGGATCTCCGGGAACTGCGTGCCGTGGAAAGGTTCATGTAATTAATGGCGGCGATCAGCAGTATGAAAATGCCGATCAGGGAAAAGATAATCACGCGCTGAATTCTTCCGGCGGGGTGGCCGAACCCGAAGTACTCGTGCAGATGAAGTTTTTTAAGCGGAGCAAGCATGAACTTGGTTTCGTATTGACTCCGGTCAGTGCCACTGCCGGTGAAATCAATGTTATTCCTGACTGTTTCCGTGAGCTTGTCGTCGACCGGAATGGGATCCGCCCCTTTAAAAAGCATGGCGAATGTAAAAATGTTGTTGGAACCCCAATGGTCAACGTAGGCTCCGGTCGTCCGCGTAAAATCGAATGGAATGAGGAAGTCGAAGCGGAAGCTGTTGTTGACCGGAAGTTTCTTTAACAGGCCGGTTACGGTGAAATTGTATTTGTTGTCAACAATGATCACTTTCCCCATTGGATCCTCATTTCCAAAGTATTTAAGTGCCATTTCAGGGGTCAGGACGATCGAGAATGGTTCGCTGAGCGCTGTTCCAGGGTCTCCTTTTACAAGCGGGAAAGTCAACACTTTAAAAAAAGTGGAATCCACACAGATGATACCGCTTTCATAGAATACTTTTTCACCGTATTTTGTCAACAACGCCCCGGTTTGAGTCATTCTGAGGGTGGCTTCTATCTCAGGAATCTCTTTTTTCCAGCCTTCGCCGGCCGGAAATGCGGTTACATTGACATGATAAATATCCCCGTTATAATTCTGGTCCTGCTCAACACGGTATATCCGTTTGAGATTCATATGGAACCGGTTCATGGAAACTTCATCAGAAACCCAGAGAAAGATGAACATGGCGGCTGAGATCCCGAGGGCAAGTCCCAAAATATTGATGAGTGAATAACCCTTTTGGCGTATCAGGTTACGCACGGCTACTATAAAATAATTGGTTAGCATGGGTTTGGTTTTTATATAAGACGAACCTAAATTCATTTTGCTACATCCAACACCCATCTATTACAAATCGTAAATCGTAAATCATTATCTTCCCGCGCAAATTGCACGAATCATGAAAAGTGAACGGATCAATTTTACCTATGTTCTTTTTATTTCCATCATATCTGCTCTCGGCGGTCTCCTGTTTGGATACGATTGGGTGGTCATCGGGGGTGCACAACCACATTATGAAGCTTATTTTATTGCCCATTCCGATCTTTGGGCCTCAGCAAAGGCTGGCACCGCACAGGTCAGGTTCGAGTGGCTCCAGGGATTTGCCATGAGCAGCGCTTTATGGGGTACACTGATCGGTGCGATGATTTCAGGATGGATTGCCGACCGGTTTGGGCGAAAAAAGCCATTGGTTATTTCTGCTTTTTTCTTTACACTGTCAGCAATTTGGGTGGGTTCAATCGACCAGGCATGGTGGTTTGGCGGTGATAATCCTGTTTTTAACGGTTTCGGTGGTTTCATGACCGCCCGTATCCTCGGCGGTATAGGTATCGGTTTGGCTTCCATGCTTTCGCCGCTTTTTATTGCCGAGGTATCTCCTTCGGCATACCGCGGACGCCTGGTCAGCCTTAACCAGTTGACCATCGTGATTGGGATTCTTGCAGCCCAGATGACCAATTACTGGATCGGGCGCTTCAATACACCTGCGGATCCTTCGCTTATTGATGTGGCCCGGCAGCAATGGGCAGGTGACATGGCTGCCCATGGCTGGAGATGGATGTTTTTAGCTGGTGCGGTTCCCGCCGGAATTTTTCTGGTCATGTCCTTTTTACTGCCCGAAAGTCCCAGATGGCTGACCAAATCCGGGAGATCGGAGAAGGCCGGTCTGATCCTCCGTCGAATAGGATCGGTTGCCTATGCCCAATCAGAATTATCAGAGATCCAAGCATCAGTGGTCAATGAATCTCGAAAAGTGAACCTCCGCCATTTACTTGAGAAGGGGATGCCCCGGATTCTCCTTATTGGAGTTGCGTTGGCGATTCTTCAGCAGTGGTGCGGGATCAATGTGATTTACAATTATGCTACGGAAATTTTTTCAGCGGCTGGTATTGATAAAACCAATGTTCTTTTTACCATTTTACTGACGGGGATCGTGAATCTCATATTTACTTTTGTCGGAATGGCCCTAGTGGATAAACTCGGCCGAAAAACTTTGATGTTGATCGGTACCCTGGGTTTGACCCTCATTTATGCCCTCATGGGAGCCGCTTTCCTGTTTATCAATAAAGACCCCGGAGCTTTGAAATCATTCAGTCTGCCTACTCTTATCCTTGTCCTGATGGCTATTGCCGTTTACGCAACCACTCTCGCTCCGGTAACCTGGGTATTGCTGTCTGAGATTTTCCCCAACCGGATTCGTGCCACGGCCATGTCGATAGCAACATTTTCACTCTGGATCGGCTGTACTGTATTAACCATGACATTTCCCATGCTTAATAGTTCGTTAAAAGCATCGGGGACCTTCTGGTTATATGGCGGCATTTGTATCCTTGGTTTCTTTTTTGTCAGAAAGATGCTGGTCGAAACGAAGGGTAAGAGCTTGGAACAGCTCGAAAATGAACTGATCAGGAAGGCTTAGCGTTCAGCCAATTTTTGAATTTTCCGAATTCTATATTCTGATAGACAGGCTTGATAAACGGCAGGATCCTGTTGATAATCAGAATGAACCTGAAAAGAACGGATGGATATACCTTGCGCCGGTTTTTAAGTATTCCCCGGACAATTTTTTTCGCAACCGCTTCAGCGGTCTGTACCGGAAAGGCCACCGGAATATCATTACCGGCAGTTTCAAAGAATTTGGTACGGGTGGCAATGGGATAGACGACCATCAGGTTATTCCCCGAATTGTCGAACTGATAACCTTCGGCAAAACGATGAATTGCTGCTTTGGTTGCCCCGTAAACGGTATAACCGGGAACAGTCCATTCGGCCATTGCGGAGCTGATCATCACCGTTTTCCATGTCCGGTGGCCATTTAGCCGCTGCATCTTTAACAGTGAATAGACAGGCGATAAAGTGTTTAACCTGAAAATCTTTTCCAAATGCGGCCAGTCTGCGGTCGCAAGCTGCTCGTAATAAGCGAATCCAGCATTAGCAATGAAAATGTCGACAGAACCCAAAGTCTGGAGTGCAAATTCAAAAAGATGTTCAATCTGGTCTGGATTTGAGAGGTCTCCAACAAAAGGCGTGACCTGACCGATGTTCGAAAGGGCTATTTTCTCCAACTGTCCGGCATTCAAGTCGGCGGCAATGATCTTGCATTCATATTCAAGGAGCCTGAGCAATAATGCCAGTCCGATCCCCGAGGCTGCACCGGTTATAATAATGTTGGTTTTGCTAATCTCCATTCATCGCCTCCACGTTGGCAACAGGAAAAGTTAGCCTGAAAGGATTTACGTAAATGGCTACCAATGGTTCAACCTGGTCAAGATCAGGGAAAAAGGCGGAATCTGCTTTTGCATATTTTATTAGTGTAAAATGGCCTGTACCTTTACCCGAAGGATTAATCAGGAATTTTTTTTCGTCCAACTCCTGATACAGATGGATCGGAAGTAGTTTTGTATTTACCGGAAACGGGATACTTCCGGTTTCCAGGACGAGTTGGAACCATGGTTTATTACTGCCAACCTGGATCGTATGTAACCGGTTCTCCTCGGTCCATGTGAAATCGGTCAGCTCTTTTGGTATTCCCCAGTTGATCCGTCCGTTAATCATGCTTTCACAGGAATCCACATAGATCTTCGAAATTGTCGCAAGTTTTACGCCGCCAAAGCGAGTTTTGCCAGGAATGATCAACAGTTCGCGATAAGATCCAACGGGTGATGACTGATAATCAACCAGCATGACATACCCTATTCCCGACCATTTCGATTCCTTCCATTCATCTGGCAAGAAGCAGGAGTCACGGACAAATGCGGCAGGAAAGCGGTACATCAGAATGAATCCCCGACCTGATAAAACCCAAGGTGCTGGTGCGTCCATAATTTTAGGTTTTAGATAGATTAAAGAGGAGTTTTCACTGATAAAACGCAAAAGCCCTTAGAAAGTTGCAAGTCAATTCCTAACGGTCCGTCTTATTCTTAAAGATACTGAACAATTTTTAATCCATAGTGGATTTTCCGCTCAGGTTTTTTGCTTCTGTCTGATGTAAATCGAAAACCACGATCTCATTCGTTCCATTTTTCAACCATGGGGCAGGGCAGTATAGCCTGAACTGAGGTCCGATGTTCCAATAGCGTCCAAGATTATAACCGTTTACCCACACAATCCCCTTCTGATAATTGGTCATGTTGATAAACGTATCAGCCGGATCAGTGAGTTCGAAAGTACCGCGAAAAAAGGTACCGGGCTTCAGGGATTGATTATCGGTTGTCAATTGCCGGTTGCCGGCCTTGAGGTGTTTCATATACTTCTCATCAAAGGGTAAATTGTACACGTCCCAGTTCATCAGTGTCATTCCATTGAGTGTTACCCGGTCGGTAATCCCTTTTCTGTCGATCAAATATTGGGCAAAATTGATACGTCCCATGCCTTCGACAAGAATTTCCAAAACTGGATCTTTTACCTCACTGGCCGGAATATCAATGGTTTTCTCGCCTAACCGGCGATCAAGCTTGCCCAGGTATTGTCCGTTCAAGAAGATAGTTGCATAATCATGGAGATCAGTAATCGTTAGTTTGCCTTTCTTGTGACCGATCAGTTTGGTTTTATACAAAATAAATCCATAGTCCTGATCATAGGCCTCGAAGGGTTTTGGCTGAACCGACCAAACAGGTGCCGGGAGATTATCCCATACGGAGGTGAAGATCTGCATTTGAATATCCTTGATCTCCATGGCCGGAATAGCTGCCGGCATATCATTGGTCAGACCGGTCGAGCGGGAGATCAGGCTTCGTAAGGCCATATATTTCGGAGTGGGCAATCCCTGTTCGGATATCGGGGCATCATAATCATAACTTGTGACATCCGGTTCATAGCCTTTGCCACCTGAATTCGCACCGGCGCTAAAACCGAAATTTGTGCCGCCGTGTATCACATAAAGATTGAATGACCGCTTGGTATCGAGAAGGAATTTTACTTCCTGCAAGAGACCGGCAGTATCGGGTCTGGCCCATTTTTCACCCCAATGAGTCAGCCACCCCGGATAGGTTTCGCTCGAGAAAGCCGGTACATCCGGATTCCTATTTGACGCTTGTTCAAAATCTTTTTCATTGGACCCTGAATCCAATCCGATGGCCGCACCATCGATGTTCCCGGCTTCAAGCATGTAAGGAGTGGCTCCATCTGCAGTATAAAACGGGACATCACATCCGTTTCGGAGCCAAATGCTTCTCAGTTCCTCCAAATATTCACGGTCATTTCCGAAACTTCCATACTCGTTTTCAATCTGGACCATCAGGATCGGCCCGCCGTTAGTTATCAGGAGCGGCTTGATCTGTCCCGATATTTCACCCAGATACCGTTCAACCGCAACCATGTACCGTGGATCCCGACAGCGAAGCTTGATATCGGGAATCCGAAGAAGATAGGGAGGGATGCCTCCCAATTCCCATTCTGCGCAAACATAGGGGCCTGGACGGAATAAAACCCACATGTCCTCCTCCTGGCAGATTTGAACAAAGCGGGCAACATCATGGTTGCCCGTTTTGAAATCAAAAGTTCCCTCGGTTGGTTCCTGGTAATTCCAGAAAATGTAGGCTGCTATCGTATTGCATCCCATGGCTTTGGCCATTTGGATGCGATGACGCCAATACTCGGCGGGGATCCGTGCCGGATGCATTTCTCCCGATATCATTTGAAAGGGTTTGCCATCAAGCAGAAAATTTTTCTGTCCAAGGACGAAAGTATGCCTGACCGATTGTGAAAAAAGGGTTCCCGAACAAATAAAGAATAGTAAAAAAGCAAAACGTAAAAGGTTTTTCATTGGTTTTCGGTTTCCTTATTTTCTTGCGTATTTCCAATTTTGAGGTTTACCCTCAGCCATCCATTCAATTGCTGTAGCCAGACGATTAGCCCGGGTTGCTTCAGTTTTCGCGTCATTAATCCAGCTTACATATTCTTTTTTGTGACTGTAGGCAAATTTGTCCCAGGTATCGGCCGCAAGCGGATTTTCTTTCAATGCCTCCACGAGGCAATCGGGGATGGTCAATTCCTTTACAGACTGTTCCTTGGGTTTTTGAGGCAATTTGATGCCCTCGTCGTTCAGCCGTTTTGCTTCACGCATGTAACCCAGCAGGGTTTCGTCATCCGGAAGGTCGTTTATCGAGGTTATCCTGCCAAACTGACCCATGGCACTATCTTCCTCATTCACCTGTCTGATACCATCGATAAGTCCGGCTTTCCAGAAATTCAGGGTACAATGTGCCTTGAAAGAGGCCATGCTGATCATGACTCCTTTGTAATCAAAATGGGGGAAACCCCATTTTATGGTTTCCTCAACTTCCGGACAGGCTTTATGCACCAACCTGCGGATGTGCCGGAGAACCGGCTGAGCGAAAGGGGCTGCTTTGTTGATGTAGGTGTCAATGCGGGGATCAGGGGCGGACATGGGTAAATTGGGTTAAGAGAGGTTAAGAGAGTTAAGAGAGGTTAAGAATGTTAAGATTAAGGTGGATTATAATATTTCAATTCGTTTTTCCATTAAGGACCATTTTATACATCTATATTTTAAAACGGAACTAAAATATGAAAACATTAAATCTTTACAAATTTGAGTTATACCAAACTGCCAGAGAATTAAGCCGTGCAGCTTGGAGAATTTATATCCAAATGCCCAAA
Organism: Bacteroidales bacterium; assembly: GCA_041662065.1. Classification (GTDB taxonomy): domain Bacteria; phylum Bacteroidota; class Bacteroidia; order Bacteroidales; family UBA12481; genus UBA12481. The sequence continues at coordinate 229,516 of JBAZTE010000005.1, forward strand.
CAATTTCAGTATTGTACAGGTGATCAATTACTTCGTTCTGCTGATTCAGTGCAAGCAAATATCGCCGAGGGTCAGGGCCGATATCATTACAAAGATAAAATGAAATTCGGCTTTAATGCAAGAGGTTCATTGCTTGAGGCCCTGAGCTGGTCTGAAATCCTTCTGGAGAGGGAGTTGATTATCCCAGAAGATCAGAAGATTTTTAATGATTTGTGTGTAAAGATTTCATTCCAACTTAATGGGCACATTCGGCATTTACATGGGAAAGCAACCATGCCCCCCAAACCAACCCCCTAACCATTATTACCCTCTCTTACCCTCTCTTACCCTCTCTTACCCATTCTTAACCCCTCTTAACCCCTCTTAACCCCTCTTAACCCCTCTTAACCTCTCTTACCCTTCAGTCGTCAGAATCTAATCCCCCCGCTCAACCCCGGCCACATCTTGATATAACTGACGCCGCTGGCATTTTCGTAAACAGACCAGGGTGTAAACTGCTCAAGGAATGAGGGTTCGGGATATTCATAAGGAGTGATCAACATGTTGAACGTCGGGCCGATGAACCATCTTAAGTTTCCCAAGATTTTTCCATCCATGGTAAAACGCAGTTGTTCGAGGAGGTTAGGATGTTGGGCATACAGATGGTGGTGTTCGACAAGCTGGTAGGATGTGAAGTCGACGGATCCCTTTAAATAGTGTGTGATGCCGAAGCGGGATCCGATACCCACACCAAATCCCCAGAAATTATCATGACGGTCCCATCGCGATCCGAACATAAACTGGGTGTACAGCCGGTCTACCCCAAGCCGGTAACCTACGTTCAGGTTCCAGATCTCACTGCCGGAAATTTCAAAGGCATGATATCCGTTTTTAACGATATTGATGAATCCAATCGGCACACCCGACTCATAATTATCGGCGATATTGATAAACCCGACCTGGGTTCCTCTTACATTGCCAGCCACATTCATAAACCCGGATACCTGAGCTCCCTCGACCTCGTCGGCAATATTAAGAAATCCGGCGGCCTGAGCACCCAGGACTTCATCAGAGATATTCATGAATCCTGATAATTGCGCTCCCTGTGCATAATCTGCAATATTTATGAATCCGGAAGCCTGAAGGCCTTTTACCTCCAATGCGGTATTTATGAAGCCCGCGGCTGAATTTCCAAACAAAAGACCTTGATTGAAATTCCCAAATCCTGCATACTGGCCTCCGCGAAAGTTCCCGCGGTTGAAATTGGCAAAACCGCTTACCTGGGCTCCCAGAATATTCCCTTCAACAATATTGGCGAAATGACTGGCTTGTAACCCGATAACGTCGCCCCTGACAATATTTGCCACCCCGGCAAACTGGGCTCCTTTCATAAAATCCTTTTCAATATTGGCGATCCCTCCGAACTCAACCCCCTGCAATCCGGCATTCACTCCCCAGAAAACATTTAAGGAAAGTTTGTTCACGCAATCCTTACTGTCCAGCCCGTTGGTACTGATGGGAGGAAACAAGGTTATCTGAAAGGGTTTGTACAGGTATTCATTTTCTTCCTGGCTCTTCGCCGGAATAGCCGCGATACTCAACAATATGAAGAATATCAGTGATTTAGTAAATTTTTTCATGACAGTTTGTTGATTTATTGTTTGATTTGGTTTGATACTTCCGATGCAAAACAATTTCTGTGCCTGAAAAAGTGACGAGTGACCAGGGGCAAGTGACTGCGCACCTTCAATGTATAAATGCTCGTATCCAATTTATTTCTACGCTAAATCTCCCTCTCCTCTTAACCTTTAGTATATCCAGTAACATCGTTATAAAAAAAGAGGCTTCTTCATTTTATATGGAATTTAACTTTTCCGGGTCTTAAATTGCTAATTTTTATCCTATTTTGTGCTCTTGTCGAATCACGCAACACGCGCTTCGCATCCCGCAAATCTAATTTGATAATAAACAAATATGAAAAAAGTTCTCCTCTCCGCTGCAGCACTTCTCTTCGCGATCATTCTCAACGCCCAGGATAAACCGGCGTACCAGATCTTTGAAGGCAATGGTGATCAGGTAAAATATAAACAGATGATGAAGGAGCTTTCGAAGGCTGATTTTGTGTTTTATGGCGAACTTCATAACAATGCAATCGCTCACTGGCTGGAACTGGAGATCACCCGCGACCTTTTCGAGGGAAAAGGCCAGGACCTTGTTCTTGGCGCTGAGATGTTTGAAACTGATAATCAGATACTTATTGATGAATTGTTTAACGGTTTTTTAACCGATAAGAAATTCACCGAGGATTGCCGGTTGTGGAAAAACTATCCAACCGATTATAAGCCGCTTCTCATGTTTGCCAGGGAAAAGAAGATTCCGTTTGTAGCTACCAATATTCCCCGGAGGTATGCCTCACTGGTTGCTTCCAAGGGTTTCGAGGTTTTGGATTCGCTCTCACCGGAGGCCAAAAGTTTTTTACCGCCTCTCCCGATACAATTTGATCCGGAAGTTCCCTGCTACAAAAATATGCTTAGCATGATGGAAGGGATGTCAGCCCCGGCACCTGCCGGAAAGGCCACTACTATGCCTGGAATGCCGGCAACGAAACCGGCCATGCCGGCTGCTGCTTCTGCCTCTTCCACGCCCGGTCCGGCACTCAGCACCCAGATGACTACTCATGGCGGCCAGAATACGGTGAAGGCTCAGGCAATGAAGGATGCTACCATGGCTTGGTTTATGAATAAATATTACAAACCCGGCAATCAATTCATCCACTACAACGGATCCTATCACTCCGATAACCACGAGGGCATTATCTGGTATCTGAAGAAGCTTCAGCCAAATGCAAAAATCGTAGTGATTACCACTGTCTCACAGGATGAACTGAAGGAACTTGAAAAAGAGGGCAAAGGGAAAGCCGACTATGTGGTTGTTGTTCAGAGCAGGATGACGAACACTTATTAGGGCAGAAGGCAGAAGGCAGAAGGCAAAAGAAAAGAAATGTGGACGTGTCCGGAATGCGGTCGAAAATTTTCCAGGAATAAACAGAGTCATTCTTGTATTCAATATGATCCGGAGGACTTGTTTATCGGGAAGTCGGACATTGCCAGGGATCTTTGTTTCATTTTAATTGGAAAAGTTAAAGAATTCGGTGACGTGGAGGTTCGTGCCGGCAAATGGGGTCTCAGCGTCAGACATCTGACCACCTTCCTTTCCATAATGATTGAGAAGCATCATCTGGCTCTTGGTTTTATCAGTGCTGACCGAATCGATGAATTTCCGGTGTACCAGTCTTTGCCCTACGTGAACCACCGGTTTTCAAATTCAATTAAAATCGAAAGTGCTGACGAGATTGACGATCAGCTGATCAAATGGTTAAAACAAGCCTGGGACCTGGCTGTTTAATTGTCTGCTGATGAATATCTGATCTTAAGAAGAAGGCATCCCGGACAAGAAGGTCCTGATATTTTCAGAAGTAACCCCGGGTGGGATGCCTCCACCGCACGATAGCAGTATTCGCCGTGTATCGTTCAATGATGAAATCATCTCACGGGTGGCCTGCCCAATTTCTTCAGGGGTACCTGATGCCAGTACATCACGCGGCGGAAGGTTGCCCATCAGGGTTATTCCGTCACCCGCGAGATCACGCAATTCATTCAGGGTGATATCAATGCCCATATTAAAAAGGTTGATCCCCATAGTGCTCAGTAATGGTGCCGATTCCCTGCACGGAGCATCATTGTGGAGAAATTTCACTGCGAGTGGCCGGTCGTACAATTCCTTGAAATAGGGTAGCCCGAACTCTTCAAACTGCTCGCGGTTCATGAATCCGATCAGGTCATCAAGTATGAAAATCCCATCGATACTGTCGATTTTCCTTTGCTGCAGATCATGCCAGGAATGCAGGAAATCCGTAATCAGCCTAATCAATTGGTGAGCCTTGTCCGGATCCATAAGAATCAATGTCAGGAATTCAGAAGTGCCCATCAGATATGAGGCAATATTAAGCGGCCCCCTCGAAACGGAAAAGCGGATGTGATGACCCGATTGTTCTATCCGCTGCCTGTATTTCACCAGCCTGTTGAGCATGAAAGGCAACAATCCGTCGGTCGCGGGATTGGGCATGACCAGCCGGTCAATATCTTCGGATGAATGAATAACCTTATGTGCATGAGGGAACTCATTTTCTGGGAAGCTGCATCTGGCGCCGAAAGCAGAAGGTTCGGTGCACATCCCGAACTCTGACCAAAATCCCGGCAGAAACATAACATCAGGAAAGGTTTCAGATGCTCTATGGTGACATTCGAACCAGGTTTCATCATGGGTGAAAAAATCAATCATCCTCACTCCGGCCCAGTTTGGAAGCCACGGACAATCAATGATAAAACCCGATGGCAATGGAGCCAGCCTTTCGCCATCAATCAACCTGAGTAATCTATCCCATTGTTGTCCAGTCATCTATCCTTCTTTCCTCTCTTAACTTTCTCCCCTCTCTTACCTTTTCAAAGATGATAGGGTAACCCGGCCGTTTTCATCTCAATCTTGATACCCTGTTTAGGTCCCGAAGAAGTAAAGATCGCTTCAAACCCGATCTTATGTTTACCCTGCGAGATAGTCAGGTCATATTGGGTAAGCTGGCCTTTGCCAACCTCGTGCCAGGTTGAGTCATACAGGTATACATAACTTCCACCCGTGTATTTGATATGATGATTGGCAGGCAGTTCAAGCGGTACGCGTACCCGCTGTGCGCCATCCATGATCAGGCTGATACCCATGATGGAATTTTCAGGTCCGGAGGATAAGATAAATTGCACCGGCTGATCGGGATTCTCATTGTCGATATCAAGAATGACCGGAACCGTGCCGGGAAGGTAGTCCGCCCGCCAGATGGCATAAGGATAGAGGTTCCAGTTATTCGGACCGTCCAGCTCCAGATGATATTCGTTTTTGATATTCTTCATCCGGGATTTGACTTCCCGGGGAAAAGCTCCGGCCATCCTGGCGCGCTCCCATTCCCTGATGGCTAAAAGTATTTTTTCGCTAAAGCCATTTTTTCCGACTGAGGCCAGTGAAGTCACCAGTGCATAACCGGCGTCGAATCCTGCTGAACGAGCTAAAAGCCACTCAATATCCTCAAGGGTTGTTTCGGGTGTCATACGGAACCAGCCAAGCATCGCGGGCATCAGATTCCGCTGGAAATAGAGCTGGTTAAGCAGGCGGTATTGTGTCTGGCTCTCGCGGAACCCGGCATACCAGGGTTCTCCCCAGTTCATCCGGGTGTACATGTGCCAGAAATAGTGTCCGGGACCGCTGGCATCGGTGATTACCTGACCTTTGAGGTCAGGCCTCAGCTGATCGTACCAGTTCTGTGTGAATCGCTGGCGTCCATATTCCCCCATGCCTGTCGACCAGTTGCCTTCCAAACCATCAAAAGAGATCTGGCGGCAGCCGGTGAAGTTGAAGAAATTGGCCAGACAGTCCGACATCTCCATCGACAGGTCGTTGTTCGTCAGGAATGTCTGATAACCATGATCCATCAGCTTTCCGATATCCGCTCCGGCCTGATGTTCCGTGGCAGTGGTCCCGAATGCGCCTCGTTCACAACCGCTAAGTATCCAGGGTTCAGTTGTTGAGACTTCTTTGTATCTGATTAGCTCATTACCAATAACCACACATCGCAAGGTGTTGTTTTTCATCTGGTTGAAAAACGTTGGATCTTTAATGGTTATGGATTGTTGCTCTTTTCCTATGGACTGGCTAATGGTTGATGAACCCACCCTGGCCAATCTCGTATCAGGAACGGGAGTAACATAGGGATCATTGGTGGTAATGAAATTCGATAAAATATGAACCCCGAGGCGGATCCCCTCTTCAGATGCACGGTTTACCATGAGTTTCATGGTCTCCCAATTTTCCGGGAACATCACCGGGTTTAGTTTAAAATGCCCCCAGGTCTCAAATGGGCCCTCTTCATACAAATATCTCAGACCGGCCTTTTTGGTCAGCGCCAGGGCGTCTTCCAGTTCCTTGACTCCGAAATTCATGATCAGGTAGGCAGCAGTAGCTCCTTTGGCGGTTTTTCCCCATTCTCCATCGATGACCGGGTGGGGAAGACCTTCGGCGAGTTCAATATCACCGATGGTTTTCAATGCATCCGGGGCTTTACACCCGAAAAGGGCAATGGACGAACCGGTAACCCCTCCGTCGTTAAATGCCGGAGCCACATAGTATTCATGGGCCCAATTGGAGATTATCCGCTCCCGGTTACGGTTCCTGCAGTAGGCCTGGATTATGCTCCCGAATGGTTCCTTACGTGCGGTCTGGCCGCGGTAAATAACCTTCACCGAATCCGAAACGTCAATCAGGTTATTGGTTTCAAAAATGTCAAATGAAGGTTCAATATCGCTTTCTTCCGTTGGAAATCCACCAAGGGTTTTCAGATTTAATGACTGAATTCCAATGGCATAGGATGAATCACGCACCACTCCGACCGTTTCTCCAATGGTCTCGCTGATGGTCGTCGGGTAGGGACCCCATACGATCAGATCGGCTGAATCGGCACCGGTGAGTTCGTTCAGTTTCAGCACGATATGCGAGGCTTTGGCTTCAATGCTGATCTTGGCCTGATGACCGGTGTCGAAAACCAGCGTGATAAGCCGTCCGGCCTGATCCACCTTACACGACGAAGGCGACAGGTACTTATCGCCGATCCTCAGCTGCATCAGAGGAGCAGGCTGGTTCCTGGCGAGATAATTCTTCCCGCCGGCCGGATCCGATAAACTGGTAATAGCTCCTGCAGGGGAAAGTTTCATCTGAAACTGATCGGTCTTCCATTCGCTTCCTTCTGGCCCGCAGGCAATTAATATGGATATCAGGAGGAGGGAAATTGACTCTTTCTTCATGGCTGTTTCAATTGACCCGTGTTATTTACTTAACCAATGGTATCTCACTCACCCTCAGTTTGGCCGATGCATAAGGCACCAGCAGGATATCCCGGACAGGAGTATCTCCGCTCAGGACGACAGGTGATTGCGGGGTTAATCCGGCGTTATTGTTTTCCATCACCCAGTCAGGAATAATTTTCCCTTTAGCTTTGAGCATGATTGGAGGATTCTGGTTGAGTGTGTCGAAACCTCCGGTGGTTGTGTTATAAATCAGGTCACCCTGATCCCCGAAGGGATATTTTCCGACCGGATTGTTCACCACTTCGAAACTGTTGGATAAATCGGCCTTGTCGATTAAAAGGCCGAAATTCCATGGACTTGCCGGTTCGATCATCCAGTCGGTGGAACCCATGTACTGATAGTTCTTTTTAATGGTTGTGATCGGTGTGAAATTCTTTGCTATTCTCAGGCTGAAAAACAGGGGACCTTTGGCAACGGCGGCAGCATTATTGTACCGGGTCTCAATGCGTATCGGTGATGCAAGGACCAACTCGATACGGTCACTCTTCTTCCATTTCCTGTTTATCACGAGGAATTCACCTGTTTTACAGGCCATGGGTTCGCCATTGATTGCAACGGTTGGTTTTGAAGCCCATTCAGGAATTCTCAGATAAAGAGGGAATGCAGTTTCTTTTTCTGGATTGATCAGGATGACGATTTTATCTTCAAACGGATAGTTGGATTGAACCTCGATGCCTACCGGTACTTTAGCCCCGGCCAGCGCATTAACCGTGCAGGGGGCATAGCTGATGGCAGCCAGACCGCCGTCGGCAGAAGCCATCCATAAAGACTGGGTGTATTTTGGCCAGCCCTGGTGCCCATTGGCCGTGCAGCATCCGAAGTCGGGTTCAGTGCCGAAAACATTGGCATCCGGGCGGTTGCTTGACCAGGGGCGGGGGGCATTGCTGACCAGGACCTGATTGGCCTGCTGGTCATACTGATGAGCCCAATAATCAGCGGTACAGGTTCCAGGCAGGCTGTTGAAGGCCAGGATATCCAAACGGTCGGCCAGTTTCACGTCACCTGTGACCTCGATCAGGTTTTCGAGTGAAAACATATATTCAACCACTGCGCACATTTCTGTTCCCTGAACAGGATTCCGCCCGCTCAGATGTTCGTCGCCTGAAAAACGGCCGCCAACCTGGCCATGATGGGCATCAAGATTGGCTAATCCGGTATAGGAGGCTTGTAAATCAGCGTCATTGCCAGACTGTTGCGACCAGATACCGGGGTATTTTGTGGCCATGGCGTTGTTAACAACATGTGCGGTGAGGCCGACGGCATCCCAGATTTTTGGAATCCGGCCCTCTCGTGCGGCTGTGGAATCCCATGGAAATGCCGTAAAATATTTCGACCAGGAGAAGGAATCGGCGTGGATGGAACGAAGTGCTTTAAGAATGGTGGTGTCGCCGGTTTGGCGGAAAAGCCAGTATCCGGTAACAGCGTTTTCCATGGCGCGCACGCCCCTCCACTCTTTATCCGGCCAGTCGGATTTGTTTTCAGCCAGATAGGTGAAATATTTTTTGATCATCTCAAGTGCCCTGGGGTCCTTGCTGCCTTCATAATAGCTTTTCAATACTTTCAGTCCGACTGCAAGAGGCCAGCGGTCCCTGTTCTTGGCGGGACCGAACCACCCGTTAGGCTGGCCGGATGCCAGGATCGGCTCAATCCAGGTTTTAACTTTTCCAAGCAAACGCTGATCATCGAGAAGATAAGCCAGCGGGACCATGCCATCCAGATAATACGGGCCTCGTTCCCATGCTTCGCCCTCTCCTCCGTGCCATGCTGAGGTGATCAGGTCAGGCCAGTATTCATCGAGGTGGCCGGGCAAGCCATTGGCCTGAATCTGAAGCTGATCCTTCAACCATCCTGCCGGTTTTACGGTACCCAGCGGAAGTTGAATGAAAGCATTGGCTTTTAGAGGTTCCCTGTTAGCGGGATAATTCGGTTCCTGTTTGCTGCATGAGAAGCAGATGGCCATCAAACCGGTCATGAATAGTACAGTTGCGCGCGACATAGCTGGATTTGTTAAAGTTTCGATCGAACCCGGTAAAGGTAGGAAATTTGCCAATTTGCCAATGAACTAATGTGCCATTGTGCCATAAGTACTTAATGATTTTTCGGTATATTTATCCCATGATCCGATTATTTCCATACCGGCTGGTCCCCTTAGTGTTTCTTGCCTTCCTGAATCTCTCCTCTTCATGCAAAAAAGAGGAAATCCTGGGTAAAACCCGATTCGTTATGGGTGCCGATCTTTCCTACGTGAACCAGATTCTGGAACATGGCGGAGTATATCGGGAAAACGGTGCAATCAAGGATCCCTATCAGATATTTAAGGATCATGGTGCGAACCTGGTCCGTTTAAGACTTTGGCACACACCAGCCTGGACTAAAGAAGTTTATGGAAGTGCCGGTACTAAAATGTTTAACGATTTGGCAGATGTTAAAGTGGCAATCCGGAGGTCAAAAGACGCCGGATTGGCCGTTAACCTTGATTTTCACTATTCCGATACCTGGGCGGATCCCGCCAAGCAGATCATACCGGCGGCATGGAAGGGATTGGACGCAACAACCCTGAGCGATTCTGTTTACCAGTATACTTATAAAACTCTGAAAGCATTAAGCGATGAAGGTCTGATGCCCGAAATGGTTCAGATTGGTAATGAGATCAATCCGGGGATGCTGCTTCCGACCGGTAGCTATGCCTCTTACGGCTGGCAGCAGCTCGGAACCCTGATCAATTCGGGAATCAGGGCAACCCGCGAGGTTTCAAAACTCACCGGTGCCAGTATGCAGATCATCCTGCATATCGCCCAGCCGGAAAATGTGAAATACTGGTTTGAGAATATCACCCTTTGGGGAGACGTTGCCGATTTTGATATTATCGGATTTTCTTACTATTCAAAATGGAGCGATATCCCGATCGGCAAGATCAGTTATTATGTCTCTGAATTTAAAAAGCGCTTTAATAAGGAGGTCATGATAGTGGAAACCAGCTATCCATGGACCGGAGATAATGGTGATAACTATAACAATATTTACGCTCCTGCCGATGCACAGCCCGGATATCAGCTTACCCCTGAAGGACAGTTAAGTTACCTGACCGATCTCACCCGGGCCATCATGGATGGCGGCGGGATGGGCATCATGGTTTGGGAACCTGCCTGGATCAGCTCATCGGCCAGGGACATATGGGGCCAGGGGTCAGCATGGGATAACTGCACCTTCTTTGATTTTGGCGGCAATGTCAATCAGGGGATCGATTTTATGAACGTTAGTTATGATAAATAACTGCCTCAAAACACCACCATATGTCTCTTCCGGTAAATCCAATAACCGATGAGGAAGTAAATGATTGTCAGTCCGGAAATCGAAACAAGCTGTGGCCAGATTTCAGAGATGCCCGCCTGGTAAATCAGAACCTGCTTCAATGCTTCCGTTCCATGGTAGGTCGACATCAATCCGGGTATGGTAAACGCATAACCACCTAAAGTGAATAAAGTCGCCCCCTGGATTGAAAAAAAAGTCCCGGAGAAAAACATGAACAGGAAAAGGGGAAAGTTGCCCACAACGAGAACCTCGTTCACCGATTTGGTTACTCCGGCGAGGATCAGGCTAAACCCGATGACGGATAAACAGGTCAGTACGCAAACCAGAAGGAAGAGCCAGAAAGAGCCCGAAAAATCAAACCCGAACAGATAGGAGGTCCACAGTGTAAGCAGGATGCTGACCAGTCCGACCAATACCTGAACAATGGCGATCCCGGTGAGGAAGGTCACCGGCCTGACCCTTGATAGTTTCAACCGGAGCATCGTTTTTTTCTCAGGTTCAACAACAAAGGCAATGGCACCGGAAAACATCAGCATGATGGTCGCCAAAACCAGTAACCCGGGAATGGCTAAAGTAAAATCATTCAATTTTGACGACAATCCGGCAGGAGTCTCAATGAAATGGTAGGGTTCAAGCGTTCCGGTCACAGAATTTATATAACCTGAAACATAAGTGATTCCCAGAATGGCCGAAATCATGTAGTTAGTTTCAGTCAGATTACCGGATAATTCAAAAGGTACCCTGACATTACCACCCTCTCTCTTGAATAAAATGCTGTCGGAAAATCCTGCAGGGATGATAATCATGGCGTGTGCCTGCTTATTTCTCACCTGTTCTTCGGCTGTTGCGCGGTCGCTGACCTCATTGAAAGCAACCGGAATCGTGTCATTTTTTACGGATTCAAGGTACCTGAGGAGTTCCTTTCCGAAATCAGCATCCCGATGGCCGGCAGACTGACTGTCGAGGTTGACGACACTCACTTGCAGGTTGAGAGCGGTACTCTTATAGATCAGATAAAAGATTCCCACAAAAAAGGGTGCCATACTTATAGTCAGCAGCAAAATCCAGACCTGGCGGATCTGCTCGGTGAAACTTTTACGAATGACTGCCAGAAGTTTCATGTTCGTAATTTTTTACCGGTTAGCTGAATGAAAACATCCTCCAGCGTACTGTTGGTCCCGATGCTATGCTTAAGATTTTCAGGTGTATCCACCCGCAGGATTTTCCCTTCATCAATAATGGCTACCCGGTCAGACAACCGGTCAGCCTCGTCCATATTATGCGTGGTTAGAATGACCGTCCGCGATCCGGCTAAGCCGGTAATGAATTCCCTCATAAGAACCCGGCTTTGCGGGTCAAGCCCTGCTTCGGGTTCGTCAAGGAACAGAACCGCCGGATCATGCACGAGTGCCAGGGCAATATTAAGACGGCGCTTCATGCCTCCGGAAAGCCTCCGTGCCTGTTTGCCGGCCTGGGATGATAGTCCAAGCTGTTCAAGCAGATCCAGGCTTCTCGACTTGGCCAGTTTCCGGGGTAAATTGTACATTTCACCGGTAAAAACCATCTGCTCCTTGCACGTCAGTCTTTCCCAGTGAACATTTTCCTGCGGACAAACACCCAGCAAGGACTTGCCGTCAGGAAATTGATGAAGTGACTGGCTATTATACAGCACCACTCCTTCATCAGGTTTCAACAGTCCGCAAAACATACGGATCGCTGTGGTCTTACCGGCCCCGTTAGGCCCAAGAAAACCCAGTATTTCGCCAGGGTTGACTTCCAGATTGATATGGTCGACCGCCATTAGTTCACCGAAACGCTTGGTGAGATTGATGGCTTCAATTTTAATGGGATTAAGCATCGAGTCAGGTTAATGTGCTAATATAAGCATGGATTGAAGGAGATTGCACATAATCTCCAACCTAAATTTTTCGGAATTCCTGAAGCTCACCTGGAAATCAAGAATTTGTCGAAATACGAAGAGGATCCTGAATCTATCCGGATCAGATAAATTCCGGGAACCAGGTTCATGAGGTCTATCCGCCATCTGCCGGAACCTTCTGCACTCAATTCAGCTTCAACCCTCCTGCCTGAAAAATCAAAAAGACAGATCTTGGGATGGTCAACTTGTGAAGAAGTTTCCAATACGATATACTGACTTGCAGGATTTGGATATAGGAGGATCTCCGGTGAAAAGCCTGTGGTTTCCGATGTCATGGCCCCGTATGCTTTAATCTCCAGATTGTCGATGTGAAAAAGAGGCTGACCGTCAAAGGGCCAGTTACGGCCGGGTGCAGATGCCAGTTGCATCTCACCGACATGAACGGTATGGCCCGTAAACACAAAAGGCACCGGGATATCGGTATTTCCAACCTTGATCCAGATTTCATTCCCTTTACTGTACAGGTTGAACTGCAAGGTAAACCACTCAGCCACTGAAAAGGGCAATTCCGAAAGAAACTTGTTGTTCAGGAATAAGTCGAACCTGCCATTCGACTTAAAAAATAATTCAAGGTTGGCCCCGTTGATGTCATTTAGCCGGACGGATCCAATATTCCCGGTGCTGACCAGCAATTGCATCGAGATGTACAGTGACGATTGGTATAAATGGCTCATCGGCAGGTGCAAATCCGATATATTGTAAAGCTTAAGCGACTGTTTGCCTTCTGACCGCCGGTAGGGATCGATGATTCCGTCGGTAGTCGATGAGGTTTCTTTCGATGCCCGGATCCAACAGTCCGATAGTTCGGAAAACTGTCCGAATGCGGCATAATTCTCGAATGTTTCTTTAAATGGAAGGCTGAATGGCTCATAGGTCACCAGTTTGAAAACTCCGCTTAAATAGGAGGTGTCGGGTAAAACCGATCGGATTCTCCAATATAGATTTTGCCCCGGGGAAAGATCAACCTGGTATAAAGGAACTAAAGACTGACCAGCCAATTTAAGGCTGCCTGCTGAAGGTCCCGTAAAAATTTCGTAATACCCGGTTGCCGGAAGCTGAACGGTTTCCCAGGATAATTCTGTGTTTGGGGATTTGACTGCTTGATTCCGGGTTGGAACGGGATGGCCGGGACTCATGGTTTGCGGATAGGCTGGCAGTAACAAAGTATCAATAATCTCGCGGATTGAAGGTGAGAGATCTTGAACAGATTCAACAGACAATGGGTTGCCTGTCAAATCCAGGAACTGGATATTGCTGCTGCTTGTATGATCGGTTACAGGATAAATATCGGCCAGCAGGTTGTTTGACAGGTCAACGTGTTTCAAGCCCGGGTTTGCCACCAATGCATTGATAAGGTCAAGTTTGTTTTCAGAGAAATCAAGGTACTCAAGGTACTGCAAACTGCAATTCCAAAAATCCCGGATCTGATTATGCCCTATATCCAGGTAAGTTAATTCAGGAACAAAATCATTTAACTGCCGGATGGTCCGGATTTTGTTCCCACCGAGGGACAGTCTGGTCAGTGTAGGCAATGATACCCCGAACCACACACTGTCGATCAGGTTGTTCTGCAAATTCAGTTCCTTGATATATTTCAAATTAAGTCCGGTACTGAACCGTGTAATCTGATTGTCATTCAGATACAACTTCTTAATATTCGGAATATACTCCAGGAAAAACAGTTCATTGATCTGATTCCGGCTAAGGTTAAGGTCCTGAAGTTCGGTCAATTTCGCATTAAGGCGTACTCTGGGCAGTTGGTTTCGCGATAAATCAATTGTTTCAAGGTTAGTCAGGTCCTGAATGAAGCCGGCAAAGGTCAGCCCACACCCGGTCAGGGTTATTTTTTTCAGGGACTGTAATTTGCTGAATATATCAGTGTTAGTTATTGCTATATCGCTCAGCTTTAAGCTTAACAGAGTTGAAATCTCCGCCAGGAAATCGAGATTGTCTAACGGACAATGGTTCAGTTCAAGATAGGTGAGACGGTCATTTCGGGCTATCAGGGGAATGGTGCTCGCACTAACATTTTCCAGTGTAAGCTGTTTAAGCCGTTTTAGCAAGGATACCGGACCCAGGTCAATATCGACCTGTTCGCCTGGTAATATCTTTACCACTTGCAGATTATGGCAATTTTCCAAACCTGCCAGGGAACTTAAAGGTTGACTGATCTCCAGCTTCTTGATTTTCAGAAGCTGGTTAATGTTGGGGAAATTTGTACCGAGATCGATATCTTCTACTATCAATTCCTCCTCGATGGCTCTTTTTAAGGACAAATCAGGAATCTCCAGTGTATTTCCTTCAACCGCAAACTGAATCGGACCGATCCAACACGATTCACCCTGCGGGTATATTGCGGTAACCATTATTTCATGATTGCCGGCCGGAAAATAGGAAGTGTTGAATGTAGTTTCCTGCGTTACGAATGAGGTGGTATCATTGAGGTATATCCTGTATTGGATAGGATCTGTTTCAGCAAGCCTGTGCTTTTCCCATTTCAGGATTTTCTGACTGTTCAGGGTGTCAAGGATGAGGTTGGCTGGAGGAAGATTGTTGGAATAGGGCCTCAGGTCAAAGATTGCCTCACTGGGGTCAATGGAGAAAATCTGGTTCAGCGGATAATATCCATCAGCATAACCATACCAACCGAGGTTAAAATGAAACAGACCCTCTGCATCAATTCCGTCGCATACAAATGAATGACCAGATCCTGAAACATATATGGGTTGAAAATCCGAAATGTTCTGATGAAAATTCCGGCTCCAGACTTCCGGCGTCGTTACGGACCTGATCATACGGATGGCTGTGAAATATTTCAGTTTTTTAAATCCATCATAAACATTGAAATTCGAAGTGCTTGAACCGGACGGTCCATAGCCCATTTTCGTGAGCACTCCCAACCCATACATTAGCTTTGATACCTCAGTATCAAGGGTAATCGGCCGGTTTTCCATGCGTTCCCAATCATAATTCCCCAAGTTTGCGGTAAGAGTTCCATAAGGAAAATCCTCGTAGGATACAGTCAGCTGAAAATCATTGAATTTTCCGAAATATCTTAATATCTGGCCCATAGCAACAGGCACACAGCCGGCATAAACATGATTGTCAGGGCCTTCAGCATTTTCCGGGCAATAATAGTTGAAGTACCCTTCCTGGCTCCAGGTTGTCCTCAGCAAGGGGCCGATCGGTTTACAGGCAGTTTTTCTGCGTTCAATTTCGTTTTCCTGATCGTTGCCGGCGGATATCGATTGAAGGATTGCAAGGGCCGGAGATGGAATGATTTTATAGCGGGTAAAAAGGTTGCTTACAGAATAACCGACAACCCGGCAACTGTCTGACTTCCTGACCAGAACAAAACCCTTCGGATCCGAACATTCAAAAATCCATAGATTACCATAACGGATGGGATCATCAAAATGAAATGCAATGGGCAGATGGTTATCAACCAGTTTCTGAGCAAAGAATTTCTCAGCGGTAGCACCGGGATCTCTTTGGCCAAATGAGTAAACCAGCCAGCATTGGGAAAAACAAAGGACCATGATAAACTTAAACCTGTTCATGGTCGCGATTTTGAAATTAATATACCAAGATAATTATTTGCCTAAATTTAACAATTACAAGGCTATAGTTGTTTTAATAAATAATCCTTGTTCAATCCAATGTCACTCACTGCCTCCAATCCGTTTCCCCTCGGCTCCAAGGCTCCGGATTTCAAGCTCCCCGATACCATTTCGGGGAAAGAGCTTTCCTTATCAGATATCAAATCCGGCAAGGCAACCGTGATCATGTTTATCTGCAACCATTGTCCTTATGTGAAACATGTGAATACCGGACTCGTGGAGCTGGCCAATCGCTACATCAAACGCGGCGTAGCTTTCGTTGGCATAAACAGCAATGATGTTTCGAGGTATCCTGACGATTCACCGGAACTGATGACCCTGGCAGCCAAAAAGTATCAGTACCCTTTCCCTTATCTGTATGATGAAAGCCAGAACGTGGCGAGGTCATATGATGCTGCCTGCACACCGGAGTTTTATGTTTTCGACCGGAATAGGACACTCGTCTATCACGGACAGATGGATGACTCCAGGCCTTCAAACAATATTCCCGTTACCGGGGAGGATCTGGCTGTAGCATTGGACCATGTATTAGCCGGTGAACCTGTTCCCGGTACGCAAAAGCCTGGTATTGGCTGCGGAATAAAGTGGAAATAGGCCTTTTCATCCCGTTTTAAGTTTAGGTGAACTCATCAGTCACCGGGTTCCACCGGGTAGCATTTCACCCTTTCGGCATGAATTCTTAGGCTGAACGGCATGCGTTTACCCCAAACATCAATGCGTAGACCAGGCTTCAGGTCAGTGATTTCGCTGTTGAAGAACCGGGTTGAAGTTTCTAATTCAACTTTCTGCAGATACCCTTGTGAATGAACAGTGATGGTCAAGCCATCAACGGACCTGATGGTACCCTGCATCAGGGGCAGCTCGCCGGGGTAGTATAGTTCAGCCTCAGGTTTAGGCAGTTTATACAGGTCAAATGAATTATTCGACGATACTTTTTCCGCATTTCCAGGAACAGGAAATTCTGCAAATTGTCCGGTACCCCCCTGGCCCGGATAATTGTTGCCCTTTTTCTGGCGGAGCAGATAAATATTCGGGTACACCAACCAATCGTCAGGCCGCAGGCAATACTCTTTTCCCGTTCGGCAATGCAATACCCAGCCGGTCCACCATTCAAGACCATGACGGGCAACAATCAGGTCACCGGGATTTATTCTGACTTCAGATTTTAACCTATGCAGATCAGCATAGGAATCCTCACTGATCGCAGGATTTCGCCTGGTAGTCGATGCCAGCACAATGGAAAGGAGGGTGAGAACAAGAACAATGGCGGTTACCGAAAACTTTATGGATTTTTTAATTATTGATTTATAGACATATACAAATTGAAATACAATGGGCAAAAAGGCCATTAAATAATAACGCAACGCCCATTCGATACCGATCAGAGGAGAAGACAGACAAAGGCTCAGGGCGGAAAGGCTCAGGGCATAAGTATAATTTGACGATGAAAGATTTCTGCGGTTAATCAGGATAATGACTAAACCGGATATCGAAAGAGCATTGATCAGCAGGAAATTGTGAAACAGAAATCCAAAATAGATTTGCTTGCCTGTAAGTAAAAGGAACAGATAAGGCGATTCGAAAATCCTCAGAGGATTTAAGTACAAAGAAAGTACCCGGTGCATCCTGGCCGGATCATGCGATAATATGAGAATGCTCAGCATGAAAATTCCACCCGCAATGGACAGGATAATCAAACCGGTTTTAACCCTGATCCGTTTTTCACCTCTTATCAGAAAAATGGATCCGTAGATAAGCGTCAGCAGACAGGCAACGGCAAAGCAGCCAATATGAGTCAGGGCAATCAGTATCAAGAATAACATACTGAGCCATACCTTTTTACCTGGATCCGGAAGAAAAGCTTTTCTTAACGAATAGATATAACAGGCCAGCCAGACCAATCCGGCCGCATTTTTCTGCATTTCAGAGCTGAGGATGATCAGAGAGGCAAGATAGAGAACGCTGAAAGCGGAAATGGTAATGATGAAGATCCGGGAACCGGTCTGGTTTCCAAGTTGTTCACGTGCATGTAGAAAGACTGGGATGTAGGCGAGGGTGGGTATTATAGAATCAAAGAGACGTGAAGCCAAAAGAACGGATTGATCAAGAGAGAGCCCGGATAACAAACGGATCAAATAGGTCATTCCGCCCTGTATCCAGTAAACCAGCGGTGCATCAGGATACCGGACCGAACCGAATTCAATCAGGTTGCGTACCAGGAGCGGATAATATCCCCCGTTGATTCCGGGGATCATCGCGGAGGAAAAGTTCAATCGTGCCCGCAAGAGGGAAGCCATCAGAATGATCAGAACGACAGGCAACAGGAATGTTAATGCGCTATCAGATTTTTTTGTCATTCGGGCATTGAATTGTACTTTTTTGTATTTTAGTCTCAAATAATAAAAACCCAACTATGAAAGCAAAATTAGCTAAATCATTGCCTTTATTAATGCTGGCACTTATTGTTGTCGGTTGCGGTAATTATAGCGGAAATTATACAAGTCTTGACTATTCAGGTTATGGAAATGGAGCACGTAAATTTGGAGTGACCGTTTGGACTAATTCCGAAAGTGCGATTAATGTTTATGTTAACGGCCAGCAGGTAGGAGTGGTTTCCAAGAAATATGACCAGGCTCCCGAATGTGGTTCACCGGGTTGTGTTTATTATGATACCGAGGATGGTGGGATTAAAATTACCATAAGCGGCGAATCTGCTGATGGGAAAATCAAATGGGCAGAACAATCACTCCGGCTGAATCGTACTTGTCGTAAAGTTGAGCTGGTACAAAATCCTGATGGTTCTCCTGCAATGCTGATGAACTAGCTTCTTTCCTTTACCGTTAGGGCTTTAAGATCATTCTTCCCGGTTTCCATGATCCCCTCACATCAGGCATGTCAGGCTAAATCAGTATTTTTGCTCAAATGAAGCAAGTAATATTGAAACATGGCCGTGACAAGTCGGCAAAGCGCTGGCATCCCTGGGTTTTTAGCGGAGCCATACAAAAAGTTACCGGAACTCCGATTTCGGGTGAAACCATTGAGCTCGTGTCTGCCGACGGGCAGTTTCTTGGCCGGGGTTTCTGGTCGCCTGAATCCCAGATGTCTGTGAGGATGTGGTCCTTTTCGGATGAGGAGATTGGTCCGGAATTTTTCAGAATAAAAATAAAAGAGGCCGTCAGTTTAAGGTTGCCACCGGTGATGGATAGCCGGTCCACGGGGATCCGGTTGGTTCATTCCGAATCTGATGGACTTCCCGGGTTGACGGTTGACCGGTATGGTGACTTCCTGGTTTGCCAGGTTTCGACTGCAGGAGCTGAGTATTGGAAGAATACTCTTATGGAGATACTTAGGGAATCCACCGGATGCAAAGGAATCTTCGAGAGATCGGATCTGGCGGTCCGGAAAAAAGAGGGCCTGCAGGAATCGGTTGGGCTGCTTTGGGGTGAAGAGCCACCTGAACTGATTGAATTCACTGAGGAAGATAGAAAATATCAGGTAAACGTCCGCACCGGCCATAAGACCGGCTTCTATCTCGATCAGCGCGACAACCGGTCGCATGTCGGATTATGTTCAAAGGACCTGGATGTGCTTGATTGTTTCAGTTATACCGGCGGCTTTGCCGTTGCTGCCCTCACCGGCGGTGCCAGGCATGTTACCCTTCTCGATTCTTCCGGTCCGGCACTGGATCAGGCAACTTTGAATATTAACCTGAACGGGATACCGGAAGATCGATTTACACTGATGAATGCCGATGTGTTTCAAGCCCTTAGAAAATTCAGAATAGAAAACAGGAAGTTCGATATGATCATTCTTGATCCACCGAAATTTGTTGAATCGCGAAACCAGATTGACAAGGGAGCCCGGGCTTATAAGGATATTAACATGATTGCCGTGCAGCTGCTGAACCCGGGTGGTTATTTATTTACATTCTCCTGTTCGGGTCATATGGAAGATTTGCTGTTCCAAAAGATAGTCGCCGATGCGGCACTTGATGCTAAAAGAAAATTGAAAATTCTGCGATGGCTTTCACAGGCGCCTGATCATCCGGTAATTGCCAGCTTCCCTGAAGGCAAGTACCTCAAAGGTTTGATGGCTGTTGCCGGCTGAAGAACCGCTTGATTTGGTTTACAGATCTTCCTCGTCGATGCCGATTTCATCTTCATCTTCATCTTCATCGTCGAAAGCCAGATCTTCGTCGTCTTCAAGATCAAAGTCCTCATCATCTAATTCATCAAGCGAGATCTCATCAATCTCTTCATCTTCGAAATTGTAATCATCCTCATCTTCTTCATCGGCAAACTCGGTGTCCAGATCATCAGTCTGATCATCAGCGTCGGTATCAAAGAATGTCTCCTCGTCATCAAAGATTTTCATGGCTTCAAGATTTTCTCCAAATGTAAAAAAATGTCCGAATTACAAAACGGCAAAAAAAAATGTTTTTCCCCGATCCAGCAGTTTATTTACTTATACCGGCACTGACTTTGATCTGATTCGGTATAGTAAGATTTGAAATTCAAGGCTTTAGGGTCTATACAACCTTTCAGGTTCAATAATTCAACCTTCCTGAATTCGACTGGATGGCTTTCGCCCTGGAGCGATATATATCCCTCTTTCAGCATTTTACCTCCAAAATGAGCCAGCATTTCGGAAAAGGTGGCCTCACGCTCATCGAGTTGAGGTTGGGTATAGGATAGAACGGTATCGCCATTGATTACATGGGTGATTATGGAGTCACTCAGTACAATGGCTTCAGCTTCAACCCATTGGTCTCCGTTAAAGGTTTTCGATGAGGAGTTGATGCAGTGGGGGGTAAACAATGAGTCTTTCATGACCACATTGGTTCCCGGGGTACAAAGGTTTCCTGTTGGCATCTCTGCCTCGCCTGACCCGCCCAGAAGCTGAAACTCAATAGAGGTAGGGAAAGATTGATCTTTGGTCATACTTGCCGCAGATTGGCAATGGAGCATGATACCTGAATTCCGGAAGGCCCATCCGGCACCTCCCGGGGTTTGGTTCCCGATAAAACGGTATTCAACCCTGATCTTGTATGAAGAAAACTTGTCCTGATAAAAGATATGCCCATATTCCCCGTTGAATTTTTGGTATTGATCATAGTTTGCTTGCAAAATCCCGTCCTTCACACGAAAAGTATTATTGAAATTGACATTAAGGGGTGATCCTGAGATTTTTATATCCCAACCGGTCAGATCCTTCCCGTTGAAAAGGGGCGTCCATTCCTCTTTGGCCGGATCATTTTTAACTGTGGTGCAGGAGGCGAATGCGATAATGAAGATTAAAATTATATATGGTTTCCTCATTTTTTCAGCTCTATTCGGGTAACGATAATCTCATCTCCCATACATTGCGGATCGGGATAGTGCCAATCGAGATACACCTCAACCGGATATAACGCATCGGTCAGATTTATGGCGCAACCTTCAGGCATGGTCTGGAAGCGCAAAGTGTCTTTTTCTATCTCGATAAACCATCCGCCGCAACACATGCATTTGCGGTAATCCTGACCGAAAATGGTGCCGGAATTGTCATAACCATGGTCCTTTTTACATCCAGTCATCAAGACCAGCAGGAGGATCAGGGGGAGGAGGTGTTTCATGGGAGGAGGTTATTGGTTATTGGTTATACTTCAAATATATGAATTCCCGCACCCCTTTCAAATCGCTTTATTTTTAGTAATTTTTGCCCTTCATAATAAACAATACGCATACGATGACAACCAGGCGAGATCTGATGAAAACCATGGCTTTATCGGCCTTTGCATTGCCGTTATTAAGTCAGCATGGATGGGCCGCACAGCTGAGCGGAATGAATGAACTTCGTGAAGGATTTGATATTCCGCCGATTCCGGGTGCCAATGATCCTAAGTTCTGGTCGAAGATCCGCGATCAGTTTATGTTGCGGAAAGATGAGGTTTTCTTCAATACAGGAACCATGGGCGCGATGCCACGTGTTGTGGTTGCGCGCATGACCGAGCATTTGCATGTTGCGGCATCCAATCTTGCCGAGTGGGACTATGTTGCTGACGGGGATATGATGTCGGGGTATTTTCCCTATGAGGGCATCCGCACTAAAGCAGCAAAACTTTTAAATGTTGAAATGGGTGAACTTGCACTCACCGAGAATGTTACCATGGCTATGAGTTTTGTATGCATGGGACTTCAACTCTCGAAGGGTGATGAAGTGATCACAAGCGACCAGGAGCATCCGGGAGGTAAAAGCTCCTGGCAGGCACGTCAGAAGCGCGATGGCATCATTTACAGGGAAATGGCCATACCCAAACCGGCCCATTCACCCAAAGAGGTTCTGGATATCGTTGTGAGCTCTTTTACTAAAAAAACCAGGGTACTGGTCCTGTCACATGTGATCTCAGGGAGCGGCGCCATATTGCCGGTAAAAGAGATCTGTGCCGAGGCCCGTTCTAGGGGTATCTTTACCGTGATCGACGGTGCGCAGGCTTTTGGGATGATCCCGGTTGATATTCACGATATTGGCTGCGATACTTATGTCGGCTGTTTTCACAAATGGGTGCTGGCCCCCAGCGGTAATGGATTTCTCTATGTCCGAAAGGACCGGGCCCAGGAGATTTCCACCACTATCGCCAGTTCACAATGGGATAACCATGTTGATGAAGGGTTCCGCTTTACCCAGCGTGGCACAGGGAGCCTGACTTTACTCCATGGACTGGAAGCCGCACTGGATTTTACCAATGAAATCGGACAGGACAAAATTTTAGCACGGATAAAATTCCTGGGAAAATATCTGCGTGATGAACTCGGCAAGTTGCCGAAAGTCAGGATGTATTCCCCCCTTGATGAAAATATGTGTGGTGGTATCACTGTTTATAATGTGGATGGATGGACCGGACCGAAACTGCAGGAACTGATGTGGAACCGCGATAAACTCAGGCCAAGATCCTCCAGTGATATCCATGGTTTGAGACATTCCACCCATATATACAACAGCGTGGCCGAAATCGACCGGTGCCTGAAGATTATCAGGGAGATTGCCGTATAAAATGCGTAGAGACGCATATATGCGTCTCTACTGAACAACCGGCAAACGCCGGTGCATTTTAGAAAATCTCAAGGGGTTTATTCCCCTTTTTTCTTTCCTGACCGGTTGAAGGAGATTACCGGTATGACAAATAGAGCCAAAACAATAACGGCCATTATAATAGTTCCTGTACCCATGGTTGTATTATTTATCAGTTAATCAATAAGTTTTGTAAGGCTGAAATAATCAGGTTACTTACAGGAACTCATGATAAGGGAATAATACGAGGGAGACCGACGGACACCGCCAGCTATCCTGAACTAATTCGGGATACCCTGATACCTGGGAGTAAAGATCCATGGATCCTTCCGGGAGAAAAGTTTTCCATTTAAACAAGGGCTCCCGGATCACCGGAACCGGAACGGACGGCTGACTGTTGCCGGGAAGGATATAGAAATCATTAAGGGGACCAGCCTGATTAAAATGCGATAAAGGTTCATCGGCGGTGACAGGGTGATTAAGATCGGATAAAATAACGGGATAAATGGTCTGCTCCATCAGGAACAGGGTAAAGAGGCAGAGCCAGCCGCTAACCACTAGTAATTTCAATCGCACCATGGGGTAAAAATAGGCTTTATAATCATAAATCCGCCAAGGGTGACATCACAGGGTCAGCCAATTCCCGGGCTTTCCAGTCGCAGGATCAGTTCCGACCCTGCTGAAGCCAGATCTTTATAAAATTCTTCAGCAAGCAGTATCAGTGATCCATCTGAATTGTATGTCAGATGTCGGTCGAACTTCCTTTCATTTATCGAACTGAGGAAAATTGAGTTTTCTGCCCTGAACTGATGTATTACCGGGCATCTGAAGTCGGTAAACAAATAAGGTATGGATTCCTGTTTGACGAAATGATGATAATTTTTCGGAAAAAGCTTCAGGATGGCCAGGTTGAACCGCTTTTCGCTTCGGGCGGTTGCATTCGGGTGTTGCCTGTCGAGACAGGCTCCCAGGAATTCAATTCCGACGGCTATAAGAATGAATTTCCCGATTACGCTTTCACTGGATTCCATGGTCCGTGCAAAATCTGTCAGGATAACTTCCCGGACCTGCTCAACCAACTGAGACGATTTCGTAGGTTCCATAAGTAATGATTATTCATAGATAGAAATTCCTTCACTAAGGAATTTCGGCAGGATGATCGGGCTGTGCGTCCGGGCCCACTCCCGGGAAGCAATATATTGATCTTTCATGTTATCAAAATCAAACAATGGGTATTCTCCGGGAATGGCTGGCAGGTAGATGTATGTTTTTTCAGATAATACAGGAGCCTCCTTCATTAATGATTCAAGTCCTGAGAAAAAGGATCGCTGGGCTAAATCCTCGATCACTATGCCCAGTTTATCAATCAGGTCGAACCTGTTGATACCCATGTTGAACAACTCTCCCCTGAGTCCTTCTTCGGTATCCAGTTTACGGCTGACAATGATCATCCGGTCGACATTATGGCGCGCATATTTTTCGAATTCCAACACCGCGCGGTAAGGGATATAATCAGCCGTGGTTCCACCATCGATGAACCGGCCATCAGGAAGGGTGCTGTTCTTACTGATTCTCACCGGGGGAAATGCCAGTGGGAAAGCGGTCGAAGCCATTAAAACTTCCACCAGGTCAAGCTCCGGATCACTCTCCATGTTGATTTTGAGATTACATAACCGGAAGGTGTGATCGGCCCATGATTTAATGTTCAGGCTAACGGTGGAGAGTGACGTTGGGTATGGTAAATCCCTTAGTTTATGGTAACCCAATGTATCATGAAGAATAGTCGTCAATAACTTTCGCAAGGGATCGGTATTCACCGGCAGCGGTTTATCTGTGGTATAGAACACGCTTTGGTTCTTCATGGAAAAAAGGAGATTCCGGTATTGTTTCCAGGTATATTTTCTGTCGAGAATGGCATTGAGGATAACCGCATTGAGCGCACCGGAACTGACTCCCGAAATAAAAGCCACATGTTTCATTTCACCAGAATTATACAGCTGCTCAAGCAATGCTGCTTCCTGGGGTATCCTGGCTGCAGCTCCGGTAATGACAATGGCAGTCCCTTCCGAATGATCCATAGTTTCCTCCGGTTCGGGGGATTGCCGGAGAAGGTAATACAGTCCGATGGTTGCTCCGGTCAGACAGGCCAGGATGCCGATAAAAATTGCAAACTTCCTCATATCAGCCGATCGATAAATACTTTTTTAAACTTTTTGGGCTGCCCTTCCATGAACAACCCAGGCAATGGAGCACATCCAGGTTGAATCCCTCAAGGCTCTCGCCGATATTCACCGGCACGATCTCAAAATCCCTGGTCACCTGAACAACCAGGCTTTCACCCTCACTGTTCTTGACCACAAACCTGATAATCCCGCACTGTGGGCAAACCAAATATCTCACCATTCTCTCTTCTCTTACCATTCTCTCTTCTCTTACCTTTCTTAACTCTCTTCCCGTCCTTAACGTCTAATTAACCTTCCATTCGATTATTCCTCCGGGACCCACCTGATTGAGCTTCATGTCGATCCTAAGTCCGGTTGTTTTCACAGCTACAAAGGTAACTTCATTATACTGATCTTTTTCAATGAGGTAGGGAGAGAAACTATCCACCGGAGCCCAGCTGCCGTCCTCCTTTTTATAGGATAATTTCCATGATACCGGAAGACAATACGATTCGTCTTCAAGCCAATAAACCTTTACCGACGAAAGTTTCTGCGGCTGGTCAAATTCGTAGGCGATCCACTCATCGGTGCCTTTATGCGGATGAAGGCGAAACGCATTATTCCCGCGATCGGCTGAATTCACCGGATCAATACCATCGTTCAGATAAGGAATCGAATTGTCGTAAGCATAGGATGCTGATCCTTTGGCTTTGGCCTCCAAGCCCGGCGGTTCCGGAAACCGGGTAATATATTGTGGTGCTGTTGCAAACCACACCGCCATTTCTCCAGGTGCCCTGTTGGCCCATGCGAAGTAAGGGATTAACGTGAGGATGTGAGGGAGTGAGGAGGTAAAAGACGTGAGGGGGTGAGGGCGGGAGGCAAGTGAAGAAGGCTTGGAAAAGCTATTGGCGAGGCAGGCCATTTTGTAAATTCCATTCAACAGATCGGGTTGGTATATGCCGTTGAAAATGGTTGTCGTATCAATGGTCATGGTCAGGACCGAGACATCGTGATCGGCTGCTTCGGCGCAGTATATGATTGGACCGCGCTGAACGGCCACTTTACCGGCATCGACGGTCACTTTCGCGTTAGCCTCGACCAGCCGGACTGTCATCGGAAGATTCAGCAAAATTTTATCCCCTTTCTTCCACTTCCGGTCAATTGCGGCGTATCCGTTTTGGATGGGTGCCTCATAAGGTTCACCATTGATGCTCACCGAATATTTTTTCCCGGAAGCGCTGGTAAAGGAATACAAATCAGATGCAAATGCCTGATTGACCACCCAGCCGGGGATCCGCAGGAGAATAGCAGATTGGGCGGATTTCTCCGGATTTACCGCTATTTCAACCTTGCCATCCCAGGGGTAACGGGTTTCCTGACCGATTGTAAAATTTGTACCGGCCACTTTCAGAACAGCTTTTCCGGATGCAAACAGGTTCAAGAAGATCTTGTTTCCCGACCGGGCATACATGAACCTCGGAACCATCGGGATCAGACGGGCCACATTGGGCGGACAGCAGGCACAGGCATACCAGTCGGGCCGCACCTTTTTGCCCCAGGATTCAAGCGGATTCGGATAGAAAAAGTGATCCCCCGACAGGGCTATGCCTGAAAGGAAGGCATTATAAAGGGTTTTTTCCAGCAGGTCCATGTATTTGCTGTCCCCGGTGAGCCGGAACATACGTTCATTCCAAAGGATAAAACCGATTGACGAGCAGGTTTCACAATAAGCTGTATGGTTGGGCAGGTCATAAGGGTCACCGAAACCCTCGTTGCTTGATTTTGATCCGACTCCGCCGGTCAGATAGGTTTTTGAGCGGACAATGTCGTTCCAGATTTTTCCGACAGCCTTCAGGTAAACCGTATCAGGTTTTAGAACACCGAGTTCGGTCATTCCGCTGTACAGGTACATTCCCCGTACGGCATGTCCGACTGCTTCGGTCTGCTCCAAAGGCTTGATATGGGCCTGATTGTAATCCAGACCGCCTGGTCCCCTGACTTCGAGAAAGTAATTCGAAAGTTCGAGATAATGCGGGTTGCCGGTGGTACGGTAAAGCCTTGCCAAACCGGTTTCAATCTCTTCATGCCCCGGATACCGGACAAGTTTTCCTTCGATAAAGACCTTGTACAGGAAGTCGGCACTCCGGGTGGCTATATTGAGAAGGATTTTCTTATCAGTGGCTTCGTAATAGGTGCAGGCTGCTTCATACAGATGTCCCAGATTATAAAGTTCATGACTATTTTCCTGTTCATTGATAAACCGTTCCTTACCCGACATATCCGGGATCACCTTGGGCTTCATGGTACGGGCGGTATACAGATAACCGTCTATCTCCTGAGCTGCGCCGATCAGCCTGATCAAACTGTCGATCTGTAATTCCAGTTTGGTCCGTTCCGCTTTTCCCTTGAGGTTCAGGATTGCATAGGCTCCGGCATCGATCAGCTTAAAAACATCGGAGTCATCGAACGGAAAAGCGGTACAAAATTCTTCGGATTGGGATTTTCCCTGAAGGACCTTTCCGGCATTCTGAAAGTTCCGGATACGTCCGGTCTCGTATAGCTTCTGCAGGACCGCGGGTATGGTAATCTCTATATCCCTCTGAATCCGTGGTGCCCAGAATGAGTCAGTCAGGGTGACCTGGCTGATTTCTGCCGGGATAATGGGGTAATCAGGGCTTGTCTTCGGAGTACAGCCGGGGAGGAGGGAAACCAGGAGGAAGGTGAGGTACGTAAGGACGTAAGGGCGTGAGGATCGTAAAGAGGCTAAGAGGTAAGGACGTGAGGAACGTAAAGGATGCATAGAGAAAGGTGCCATGGTTGGATAATTTCGAAGTTGATCCAAAAATAATCAATCGGCCCGAATCGGCTATAAACAAACAACCCCGCTTTTGGCGGGGTAGTTCGAAAAATCTCTTAACACGACGTGCTTCCAGACACTAGTAACTTTTCCGGAAGTTATCCCGGCGTGGTGCACCACTATCACGTTTCTTGAAATTGTCCTGTTTTTCGATGGCTTCATTGACAACAATGGTACGGCCTTCGATTTCGGCACCGTTCAGTTGTTCAATAGCTTTTTTTCCTTCTTCTTCATTGGTCATTTCAACAAAACCAAAACCTTTACTTCTTCCGGTGTATTTGTCAGAAATAACTGTTGACGAACTCACTTCGCCGTACTCTTCAAAGATTCCTTTTAAGTCGTCTCCGCTAACGCGGTAAGGCAGACTTCCTACATAAATTTTCATAATTCAATTTAATTTAAAACCGGTGCAAAGGTAAGGAAGTTTATTGAGGATTATAGAATTAGCCTAATAAATTGCAAATTATTTTATTAGCGCTGAAAAATCAGACAAAAAACCGGGTTGTAAATATCTGTTTCAGGATTAATCCGGGAGGAATTTTTTACGGAGTTCTTCGATCTGGAATTCATCGATCGGTTTCATGATTCCAAGCGGAACGCTGTGGATCAGTGATCTGGCGCTGAATTCCGCTACTTCAAGCCGGTCGAAGGCATGGAGCAGGCTGTTGCCGGTGACCAGGATACTGTCATTTTGGATGATCAGCACCGGATGATCGGACCGCAGCGACTGGCTGATTCGCTCCTGACCTGCAAAGTGGGCACCGAATGGCAATAACGGAACATCCTGAAGCAGGATCCAGCTTTCAGGGATGGTCCGGTTGTCAAAACTCTGGCCCGTAACACCAAATGCCATGGAATAGGGCGCCTGGGTAAAGATGATGGCCTTTACGGCCGGATTCCTCCGGTAAATTTCCTGATGAATGTGGATGGACCGGCTGGGTGTTTTACCGGGCTCACATTTGCCATCCCGGATTTGAACCACATCGGACGGCTCAATGTCCCAACGTGAAAAATTGCGCGGTGTGATCAGAAAATCCTCTCCCCTCCAACGGGTCGAAACCGTGCCATAGGTACTGATCATTAAACCCTGGTCACAAGCCCTTCTTATGATCCGGCAAATGTCGGTCCGCAATTCCCTTTCATCCGAAGGATAGTCAACGGTATCCATGTGCGGAATGGCATCGCTATACTGTGCCTCAAAGGCATGTATTTGATCCTCAGTCAGATAATTAGGTATTCCGATCATTCTAGAGTTGATCAGGATCCGGGCGATAAACTCGAAAGTTTCAAAACGCTCAAAAGCATCCTGCAGGTTGGTGCCACCAACCACGGTTCCATGATTTTCGAGGATCAAGGCATTAAAACCCTTCACAAACTCATCGGCAATTTTCTCACCCAGTGCCTGGGAACCGGGCAATTCATATTTTGCATAACCGATTGGACCGCAGACCTGCCGGGCTTGCGGAATTACATTGGTATTTGGAAAATCCCTAACAATGCTGAACGAAACCAGCGCCGGCGGATGCGCGTGAACGATAGCGTTCAAGTCCGGCCGGGCCTGATAAATGGCCAGGTGAAAAGGTAATTCCGAAGACGGTTTATGCGGACCGGCAACAGAACCGTCCGGATGGACACATAAAATATCGGAAGACCTTAAAGATCCTTTGTCGATGGCAGCAGGAGTTACCCAAACATCGCCATTTTCATCCCTGATGGAGATATTTCCGCCGGAGGTAGTCGTTAGCCCGCGATGGTATATCCTGCTGATGATCTCAGTAATTTGCTCCCGCGGATGCATTAAGATTGGGTTCATGGTTGTACAGAGTTTTTCTATTGTCAGGTATCGGGTGTCGGGTATCGGGTGTCGGGTATCAGGTATCGGGTGTCGGGTGTCGGGTATCGGGTATCAGGTATCGGGTTCTTAACATTCTTAACTCTCTTAACTCTCTTAACGCTCTTAACGTTCTCTCGCCCTCACGTTCTTTGGTTCTCACGCCTTATCCAGCAAGTGCTCAATCAATATCTTTATTCCGATTACGATAAGGACCAGCCCTCCGATAATTCCCAGCTTGTTTCCGAAAAAAGTCCCGATTTTATTACCCAGTATGACCCCGACAAAGCAAATCACAAAAGTGATGAGCCCGATCAAAAGAATGGGGAACCAGATGGTCATATCCAGGAAAGCGAAACTCACCCCAACAGCCAGCGCATCAATGCTGGTGGCAAGCGAGAGGATGAGCAGGGTAGGGAAGTGCAGGCAGTTCCGGATGGCTTCTTCTTGTTGTGAAGCCGATACACTCTCCCAGATCATGCGGCTGCCGACCAATACCAGGAGACCGAAAGCGACCCAGTGATCGATATCCTTGATGTAAGTGCTGAAAGTGATTCCCGCTGCCCAGCCGATCAGGGGCATAATGGCCTGGAAAAAACCAAACGAAAAAGCAATCCTGAAAGCATGGCGAACCTGTAATTTCTTGATCATAATGCCATTGGCAACCGAAACTGCCAGTGCATCCATCGAGAGACCGATAGCTATCCCAATTAAAACGATTGTATCCATTTTGTCATTTTAGTTCACAGGCCAGACGGGTATCCAGATCGAAAATAAAAACCTTGTCGAATGAGGATTCTATTCCGTGGTCTCGAAAATGGTCGCTAACCTTGATCATGGCGTCAGGCTCCGAATATTCAGCAAAGATAATCAGCCAGAGCTTATGGGGGTAGTCTCCGCGGTACAGACGAATCTTTTCCTCTTTTGCCTCAAGCGATATTAGAACCTGATCGGCAGCAAATGGTTTGCATAGAATGCTTTGCCCCGGTTCAGCCCTTTTTCCCTGATGAACCTGGGTAAGCTCAATCCCGATAAATTTTCTGGTTGATATCCATAAACGAAAATCCGGCGATTCATCCTTGACCAGCTTTCCTTTTGGAAATTCCGGGAAGGATTCCCTGAACCACCGTATGACCATCCATTCTTGTTCAGCCTTCCAGTCCATGTACGAAGATAATAATAATGCCTCGCTGCGCTCACTAATTGGCTTCGCTAATTATTTAACTTCGTGTCTGATTATTATATTCAGATATATGAAAAATTTAGTCCTCATTATTTGCCTTGGCGCCATTATTCAAGGTATTACTGCGCAGAATGAACCCTCCGTTTCCCTGTTTTCAGGATGGAAGTTCGCCACAGGTGATCAGGCAGCCTGTGTTAAACCGGATTTCAAAGATACCGGCTGGAAAACGATGGCCATGGACAAAAACTGGGAATTGCAGGGCTTCGATGTTTATGACGGGTACGCCTGGTACCGCATCAAAGTGGTCATTCCATCGTCATTGAAAAAGCATGTATATCTGAAAGACAGCGTCCAGCTTGGCTTGGGTAAGATCAATAATTTTGATCAGTCCTATTTGAATGGTGAATTGCTTGGAATGAACGGCCAAACTGTTGCTCCGGGCATTTCGCCGGATCCGGCATTCATAAAGGCACCGATGGCCACCTATGATGTTCAGCGTAATTATATCCTGCAGGTAAATGATCCGAGAATTAGATGGGATCAGGAGAATATCATTGCCATCAGAATTTTCGATGAAGGGGGAATGGGTGGGATTTATGCTGGTGACCTTTCGATCCGGATGCGAAAATTGTCGGATTACTTCCGGATTGATAATCAGTCAGCCCCTGAAAAGGCAGGTGACGGTTCTATCCGGAAATCGGTAGTTCTAAGGAATCACTATTCCAAGTCTCCGGTTACTGGACGACTGACCATATCGTTAATCGATAAATTGACCCGGACTGCATCAATTATCCTGAAGGAAAAAGTAACGGTAGCACCAGCTTCAGTCAAGGAATTCAGCTATAACATTCCGGTACCGACCGGTCCGAACCGGGTGGTGTACCAGTTTGTTTATGATCAGGTTAAAGACCAGTTATCCATCGGTGACGAATATCCTTACATCCTCACACCAAAAACCCCTGAAACTCCAAGGATTAACGGGGCTGCAGTGTACGGTACCCGACCGGGAAAGCCTTTCCTGTTCACTATCCCAGCATCAGGCAAACGGCCTATGACCTTTGCAACAGAAGGGTTGCCGGCCGGACTTACCCTGGATTCAAAAACCGGAATAATCACAGGCCGGGTTAAGGAAGCGGGGGAATATCGGGTAATGCTCCTGGCGAAGAACACTTTAGGTGAAGCTTCGAGAGAGTTATTGATTGTTATTGGAGACCATATTGCCCTGACACCGACCATGGGCTGGAACAGTTGGAACTGCTGGGGGCTGACGGTGGATCAGGAAAAAGTGGTGGCCAGCGCCCGTGTGTTCAAGGAAAAAGGTTTGGCCGATCATGGGTATTCTTATATCAATATTGATGACGGATGGCAGAAATATCAAAATGAGGAACCTAAAAGAGATCCGTGGGGTTACATCCTTCCGAATCAGAAGTTCCCGAATATGAAGGCCTTGGGCGACAGCATTCATGCGCTGGGACTGAAATTCGGAATTTACAGTTCACCCGGACCCCTGACCTGTGGAAAATATGCCGCTAGCTATTTGTTTGAAAGTCAGGATGCGGAGAGTTATGGTGCCTGGGGGGTGGATTATCTGAAGTACGACTGGTGTTCATATGATCAGATCGCTAAAAACCTGGAGAAGCCCGAACTAACCAAACCATATCTGGTAATGAGGGATGCCCTGAAAAAATCGGGCCGTGATATCGTGTATAGTCTTTGCCAGTATGGAATGGGTGAAGTATGGAAGTGGGGTGCCGAGGTCGGTGGAAATCTTTGGAGAACAACAGAAGATATCAATGACAGCTGGGAATCTTTGCTACAATGCGGTTTTTCCCAGACCGGGCAGACGCCCTATGCCGGACCTGGACGTTGGAACGATCCGGATATGCTGGTCGTTGGATGGGTAGGATGGGGACCGAACCTTCACCGGAGCAAACTGACCCCGGATGAGCAGTATACCCACATTAGTTTGTGGAGCTTGTTATCGGCCCCGTTATTACTGGGCTGTGACCTGACTCGTCTGGATGATTTCACCCTCAATCTGATCACCAATGATGATGTCCTGTCTGTCAACCAGGATGCTCTCGGTAAACAGGCTGGACGGGATATCCTTGCCGGTAATTTCCAGGTGTGGTCGAAACCCATGGCCGATGGAAGCCGAGCGGTTGGGATTTTCAATCTGGGTGAGGAGTCGCAGAACTATGAACTTGACCTGAACAAATTTGGAGCTACCGGTCCACAGAGAGTCCGTGACCTTTGGAGACAGAAGGATACCGGGACATTTTCCGGAAAATATATTGCTGCAGTTCCTTCACATGGGGTGGTTATGATCAGGCTAAAACCTGAGTCAGTGCCCGGACAGGCAAACGTGCAGGGTGGAAAGCGAGATCGGACAAGTTTCAAACCGGGACAACCCTGGCTCGATAATAATGGAGTGATGATCAATGCCCACGGGGGAGGATTGCTTTTTGACGGAGGGAAATACTGGTGGTTCGGTGAACATAAAATTGAAGGCAAGAAAGGAAACAATGCCTGGGTCGGTGTTCATTGTTACTCATCCGGGGATCTTTATAACTGGAAGGATGAAGGGATTGCACTGAAAGTTTCTGATGACCAGGCCAGCGATATTTCAGCCGGCTGCATTCTGGAGCGCCCGAAGGTCATCTTTAACGTAAAGACAGGGAAATACGTGATGTGGTTCCATCTGGAACTTAAAGGGCAGGGGTATAAAGCCGCGCGCAGCGGGGTGGCAGTCGCCGACAAGATTACCGGTCCCTATACTTTTATCGAAAGTATGCGACCCAACGGGGAAATGGCGCGCGACATGACCATTTTTGTTGATGATGACGGGAAAGCATACCATTTTTATGCGGCGGAAGACAATGCCACGATGGTAGTTTCTCAGCTCAGTGATGATTATCTCAAACCATCGGGAAAGTTTGCGAAAATATTGAACGGCCGCTACCGCGAAGCGCCGGCCGTTTGTAAATACAAGGGCACCTATTATCTGATCACTTCGGATTGCACCGGATGGGCACCAAATGCTGCCACGGTCGCAATAGCGGAATCCATTCTGGGGCCATGGACGGAGAAGGGGAATCCCTGCAAGGGAGCTGAATCTGAAATCAAAATCACCTTTAATTCCCAAAGCACCTTCATCCAACCGGTTGTTGGCCGTCCCGGTGCCTTCATATTCATGGCGGACCGCTGGAACCCGGGAAATGCCATCGACGGAAGATACATCTGGCTTCCGGTTCTCTGGGAAAATGGCTTGCCGGTGCTAAGGTGGATTGGGGATTGGGACCTCGATGTATATCGAAGAGATTGACCATGGGCAGTAGACAGTAAGCAGTAAGCAACATCGGCAGCAGTGTCATCCCGGCGAATGCCGGGACCCCGTTACGCTAGTAGGATTTGTACAAGCTGGGATCCCGTCATACCAGTGCATTATTCCTTTACAAACCACCCTGTAACTTCACCTTCCTTGCCCGAGATTTTTATCAGGTATTTTCCTGACGGCAGCGAACCTGTTTCGACTCTATTGCCCGAAAAGTGCTCTAAATCGGTCAGAATGGTACCCATGATATTGTAGATCCTTAAGTGAACCGATTCGGTAAACCCTTCAACATTCAGGTAGAGTGCGTTTTGTGTGGGATTGGGGAACAATTTCAAATATGGGCCCGGTTTGGGGATACTTCCAATACCGGAGGATTCGGAGAAGAGCCAAAGAAATGCTTCCTTAAATTCCGATCTCCAGAAAAGCTCATTATGCTGCGCCCCTGCGACCACCTTTGATTTCAATTCATTATCCCCGTATCCGTACTTCCTCAGCGTATCCTGCATGGCGAGCATGTCTGATGGCATTGAACCTCCCTCGGACGACCCTACGATCTGGTATGCCCGCATGGGGTGAACCTTTTCGGTATTTCTTATGAATGCCCAGATATCCGAAGAAAACCAATAGGATGGGGAGAAAATCCCGGCTTTCCCAAAAATATCGGGTCGTTTAAATGCCCCATACATGGAGATCAAACCACCCATGGAGCTGCCCATGATTCCGGTTGATGCCCGGTCCTTCCTGGTCCGGTATGCCGAATCAATGTAGTGTTTAAGTGTATTGACAATAAAATCGATGTACTGGTCGCCCTCGCCTCCGCCATATTGGTTATTAGGCCAGGGTGAATATTCATCCATGCGGTGGCTGCTGCCATTGTCAATAGCAACCACAATGGGCACTTCGTGACCCTCATTAGCCAGCTCATTCAGGCTTTCGTCGACGTTCCATTCTCCGGCATAGGCGGTATAGGAATCAAAGACATTCTGGCCGTCGTGCATATATAAAACAGGATAAGATTTCCCGGAAGTCTCATAGTCGGGTGGCAGGTACAACCAGATCCTCCTGGTCCGGTTAAGCTGCGGCATAAAGAAATTCTCAGAGATCTTCGACACGTTCTTTGCGGCAGTTGTGGTAACACCATTGTTATCAGCCCAATTCTGTATGGTGATAGGAACGGTATCCGGGATGCTGAAAGAATAGGTCCTGTTGGCGATCTCCTCCCCACCGGCCCCCTTTTCCACCGTAGCCCAGCTTCCGCGGGTGAATTTGTATTGCATTACCGTACCGGCATTTCTTGCCGGAAGAGTGATCCACCATTTTCCGGAGGAGTTTTTTTGAAGGGCTTGTGCGGGATTACCCGGGTTCCATCCATTAAAATCTCCGGCGATGTAAACCGGTCCGGCTTCAGGGGTGTATGACGGAATAGTCTCAAGCACGAAGGTAACCTGCGACTGTACCGGCCAAGCCACCACCAGCAGGATTAATCCAATCAAACCAGCTATTTTTTTCATTTTGCCCCAATTTCTTAACCTCTCTTAACCTCTCTTAACCTCTCTTAACCTCTCTTACCTCTCTTAACCTCTCTTAACCTCTCTTAACCTCTCTTAACCTCCTTTTCGTCCTCCCGTCCTCACCTCCTCAACGTCCTCACCACCTCACTCTTATATGTCTCCGATACCGGCAGCCGGATTGGAACGGATGCGGAAAGCTCAACTATCATCCTTGTTTTGGTTTTCTTTGCCAGTCGTATACGATTCGTATTGACCATATATGACCGGTGGCAGCGGACAATAGGAAATCCGGTCAACTGGTCCTCCATCCTTTTCATGCTGTTTCGAAGGAGCATCCTGCCAGGCTGTGTCTGGTTCAGGTAATATACCGTAACATAATTCTCACTCGCTTCAATATAGAGCAAGTCATCCAGTTTGACTGTCAGTTTTGTATCTCCGTTTTCATCCTTGAAATTGACAAACCGGGGGGACTCTGGCACGGGTTCGGATACAGATTGTTTTTCTATCAGAAGCTTTTCGAAATTCTGCTTTTTATCAGACCAGGCAAAGTAGAGTAAACTGATAAGGTACGGTATCAGGAGAATGAGGGTGGCATTGAAAATTGCCATATAATAGACTTCAAACCAGAACCTCGTATCCTTGAGAAAAACCTTCTGGATCATCATGTAAAAGCCGGTCATAGCCAGCACTTCCAGAGTAATCATTACAGAGTAGCCCAGAATGGTAATTGGCCATCGTTTACGGCACTGAGTCATAATCACCCGGCTGATAATGACCACCGCCATACCAACGATAACAACAAATCCGACTGCGAAGGCAAATTGACCCGTAGTGATTTTAAACCAGCTGTCGGAACCAAACGGATGATACACCAGGATAAATGAATAGGCAAAAAGTGCGGTAAAGATGATCTGAATCACCGTATTACGGGACTTGACGAAGAAATCAGGTAGGAGCCGGGAAAGATTCATCTGTTAAAATTACACAAAGATAAGCTCCTTTTAGAGAAAAACATACTGTCGGTTTGGTCCCTGTATTTAGGTTTTCATCCCAAAAATTCTGATTTTATCACCGGTATGGCTCCTTGGGCACCGGGCTATTGACACAGCTATTCAGTGGTTGTAAATTCGTAGCCAGAAACAAAACCTGAATGGATTATTTTGAAAATCAGATGATACTGCGATCGTGCTATGACTTCCATGCACGTGACATCACCATACCCGGATCAAAGTCTCGTATTTTAAATTGTGATTTTCAATCGGTCATTAAGCCTGATTCCCGGCTTGATGATTCTTTTGATATTCCTGCGGGTAGTCACCCTGAGCTTTTAGCACGATCTTTTAAAGGGAATTACAACTTCACCTACCCCGTCTTCATGCCTGATGGAAAAGCGTTGGCTGATGGGGCTATCATCATGCTTCATGGGTTAAATGAGAGGAACTGGTCAAAATATTTGTTCTGGGCTCAATATACAAGTGAAAACACAGGTAAAGCAGTCATTCTGTTTCCCATGGCATTTCATGTGAACAGGTCACCTGGTTTTTGGAGTGATCCCAGGATCATGCAGGGGGTTGCGGAGGAAAGGATCTGTCAGACCCCTCAAAATACCGAGGCAACCCCGATCAATGCCGCTTTGAGCACCCGCCTCGACAGTCACCCGGAATGGTTTTGCACCTCCGGTCTGCAAAGTTGTTATGACCTCATTTCTTTGACACGGATCATCCGGTCCGGATTTCATCCGCTGTTTAATACCGGAGCGACGGTTGACTTCTTCGCTTATTCGGTAGGAGCGTTTCTTCTGGAAGTATTGCTGATAGCCAATCCCGAAGAATTATTCTCTGAATCGAAAAGTTTTCTGTTCCTGGGAGGAAGTTCCTTCGAGCAAATGCAGGGTATATCCCGCTACATTATGGATGCCAAAGCTTTCGACCGCCTGGAGGAAACCTATATCCGCCAGGATCCAAAAGCGATAAAACAGAAAATTGACATCGAGCAACTGAATACTTTTAATCTACTTTGGTCGGCATTTATGGCTATGCTGCGGGCCGACCATGCGAAGACGCTCCGTGATCGCTCCTTTCACCGCCTGAGGAATCAGATTTCCGCCCTTGGGCTGTCGAGGGACAAGGTGATACCCGCGAAATCTATTCTTCAAACTCTTTGCGGCCCCAAAAACAAGAATAAAATACCCATGACGATCCTGGATTTTCCATATCCATATTCGCATGAAAACCCTTTCCCTACCGGAAACTCACTCTTGCATCCGCAGGTAAATCAGGCCTTTCATCAGGTATTCAGCGTTGCGGCAAAATTTTTGGGCTAAGCAAGGAATTCCTGTCCTTTATTTGTTAACATGGTAACGAATCAGTTCGGAATTGTTTTCAAATTCGCAACCGACACATCGGGCAATGAATTTCACCATTCCAACATTCTTTGCATAATAGCATTTATAGGTAACGATCCAAACAGTGTCCTGAAACA
This sequence comes from Bacteroidales bacterium, assembly GCA_041662065.1. GTDB lineage: Bacteria > Bacteroidota > Bacteroidia > Bacteroidales > UBA12481 > UBA12481. The sequence continues at coordinate 267,740 of JBAZTE010000005.1, forward strand.
TGCTGTGCGCCTCAAACAGCATCACCGGATCAAAATCACCTGCCGGGACCGTTAACAATGAATCAATGCGCCTGGTACTGATGGTCCCGGGGTAATCAAAATCGATCAACGGGTAGAGTTTTTTTGAGTCGAAAATTCTTGGACATTCATAAAAAACATAGCCTTTCGAACTTCTGATCTGGTTATTATCGCGAGTTAAAAAGCTGTTGATCGGATGATCAGAAAAACTTCCTTGCAGATGGTAATACCTGAAACCCAGCATAAGGGTATCTGATGAAATATACATGCTGTCGTTTTCCCTTTCCTCCACAATTCCGCTGTCGTTTATCCGGAAATTCCGGAATACCCAATAGTTCCCTGTTTCGAGAGGGAAATAATTCCCGGGATTACACAGCGGAATTAACGGCTCCTCCTTTTTACAACCGATTAACCATAAGCAGATGGCTAATAATGTGATAATCGTTTTATTCATGATAATTGAGCCAATTTTTGGCCAGAATTCATTGCTTTACCGGGAATGAAAAATGCATCTGGACGATTTCCCATCGACCTTTACTTTTCTCAAGGACACCTGTCCATCGTACATTCCTCCAGGCGATTTCTTTACCTTTCCACGTATTAATGTCATCAAGATAGGCAGAAAACCAGGCACAGGTTCCGGATTTAGACAAATGGATCCGCGGATTTTTCAGCTCATGCCTGACAGCCTGAAATTCGGGACGGAGAAAGAATTCTTCAGTCATTTTCCTGAAGCTGTTAAAGCCTTCGATGGTACTCTCCGAATCGGGTTGAAAAAAAAAGAGATCATCGGACCGGATCATGGTGCTGTATAAAAGTGCTGTATCTTTTGTTTTTGCCCATCCGATATTGGAATCGATAACAGATAAGACAGACTGAATTTCTTCACCGGGTGTCACCCGGGGTTTGCAGGAAAAGGTCAAAAGAACAAGCAGGAATAGAAGTACTTTCTTACCCATAACGATCCGATCTATGTTTAACAAGATAAAGTAAGCCTTCATCCGGCTATTCCATGTATCATTCGGTGTGTAAAAACGGATCAAAAAGTGATCAAAGGATGCTAAAGCCGTACTGCCTTTACCATGATATCTTACAAATTTGGCAAATCTTTATCTGACTTTAAAAAATACATTAACTTAGAATCGGTTTAATTTTTTCCGCATGACCGGGATTGAAAACAAGCTTAAACGATGCCTTAACCTGGTGGTTGGAAAATCCGGACTTGGTGACTGGGAAGATTGGACCAAGCGTGATTATGAACAACTGAGTTTACTGATCGAAGAGCAAACGAAAATCATACTAAGTGTTTCCACACTATCGAGGTTGTTTAAAGCGCCCGACCGGTATAAGCCTCAAAAGGTAACGTTGGATGCACTGGCAAAATATATCGGTTTCGATACCTGGCATTCTTTCTGCACCTGTGATGATATTTCCAATATTTCCAAACCCAATCCTCCGGTCATTGCTTCCGTGAAAGGACCCATTTGGTGGGTTTATGCTGCCGGGATAGTCGTAGTTTTAGTCTTCATTTTTTTCGGATCCCGGGCACTTCTTACTCATCGGCCCATACATCCGGAAGACATCAGGTTTAACATTCGTAACACCGATATCACCGGAGTTCCGGCTACTATTCAAATCGACTATGATCTCGGAAAATACAGGCCGGATAGCCTTGGATTGCAACTTTACTGGAATGAGGACGAAATTATCCGGGTTGATCCGGTACAAAAACATACAACAGCCATTTACTGTTATCCGGGCTACCATTTGTGCAAATTCATCGCCGATCACCAGGTTATTGGCGAAAAGAGAGTATACATCAAGACTTCGGGCTGGACGGCTCTGCTCCGTCATACTGGACTGCAGCTGGTTCCACTGTACATAAAAAACAGCAAAATCATTCATGACGGGGTCCTCCAGGTCACCGAGCAGATGGTGAACACCCAAAACCTCGAACCTAACTCGGCAATCTTCACTAGTTATTATTTTGTTAATGACCTTGGTCCAATTTATGGCGATGATTACACTATTTCCGGAAGCATCAGCAATCCCCCAACCAGCCTGGGAACTCAACCCTGCGGGTATTGTACGGTTTTTATCGTTGGGGAAAGCGGCAAGCACTTCTTTACGATTGGAGACCTGGGCTGTTCAGCTTTTTTTAAGCTGGGATTTTCCGGAGCCGATAATATGAAAACTTATCCCGATCTCACAGATTTCGAGTATATATCAGACAGATGGAACACTTTCAAATCGGTAGTCTCTGGAAATACGGTGACCATATATGTCGGAAAATCAAAAGTTTACTCCTCGCATCAGGTCAATAACATAGGCAAAATCAAGGGAATTCACTTCGCTTTTTCAGGACTGGGTGCAATTGACGGGGTGAAACTGGAAAACTCCAAGAATTTCGTTGCCATGGATGAGGATTTTGAGTGACCGGTGTTAGTCGGAATACCAACATGATGGTATCTCCAATTCAATTTCATGATCACAAACGGAGATTCATCATCCTTTCTCTTCAGGTTTTCATTTATCCCGGTTTTCATATTTAATGAATTACAAATTAGTTTTTTATGCAACGTACGGATACCCCGATGGATTTTGGGTAGCTGTGCAGAAAAGCCCCGACATTAAAATTGTCAAGGAGCCACATCAATCCATTGGCATCACCATCGGCCCCTGAGGTCCAAAATGATCCATAGTCCTTTAGGTTGAGAAATACACCCGTGCCTTCCAGGTCACCTCCGGGTAATGCCGTAAACCCATACGAATTATCCCCATTACCGTTTTTCCCGGCATTATCATTCCAGCCATGCATGGATTTCATTTTGTATCCGGCGATGGCATCACCCCCCATGTGGTCAATCAGGGTCGTAAATTCGGCTTTGTTAGGCAGGTGCCATCCGGCAGGACAGGCAGCTAAAGAAGCCGCCCAATTGTAAAGGACCCCGTAAGTTGAATAATTGGCGGTTGCTTTTGCGGTATTTTCATCCGTACCGTCATAACCATATACATAATAGTGAGGATCGGTCGCTGACATGCTTGCCGGCTGGCTTACAACCGGCAGATATGCCAGATTCTCGGCCATCCAGAACTGACCTCCGATTTTTACATAATGGTAGGTTCTGGTGTCCCTCGAATCCGTGAAAGTTCCTCCTTCAAGTGTGGTAAAACTTAGTTCCGCGCCATATCCGGTTCCCGCTGCATTTGTAGCAAAAGCACGGTAATAATAGGTGGTACCGGCGGTTAACCCGGAAAGGGTAACGGTATATTCTCCCAATCCCTCACTCAGGCCGGCATTATGGTCCAAAAGGGTTGGATTCTGGGTGGTCGACCAACAGATTCCCCATACCGTGGCAGATAACGCGTGATTGGAAATGAGATTGCCCCTCCCTTCCGCTGAGCATGAAGTAATTCCAACAACAGGATAGGTATTGACAATTGGAAGAGTGATGGAAGGGTCCTGGTTTTTTACGCAGCGAACCGAAAACCCCGTATTCTTGAGTTCAATTTCCTGGCTTTCCAGATTGTTTTCAAAATTCAGGTTTCTGGCTATTGCGCTAGCCGGATCGGTATCCGTTGAGGTCCAAAAACCGGCAGATTTCCCAACGGAGCCGAAGGTGCCATCATTTTGGCGGATGCCGCCGGGCATTGCATCAAAACCGCTTAACCAAGATGCATTTGAAAACTCTTTAAGCCATGCCCACTCTAAATCGGTAGGAAGATGCCATCCTTCGGGACAGGCAATTTGTGCCGCCGGCCAATTGTACAATACCCCATACATTTTGAAATTGTCATGCTCCAATGCTAGGCTGACATCAGAACCTTGATAGCCATACACATACAAATAGGGTGAGCTGTCAGAACCATCCGAAGAAGGATCCACTTTGGGAAGATAAGCCAGGTTGGCAGCCATCCAGTCCTGATCTCCGATTGCTACAACCGGATAGTTTTTGCCATCATCATCGGCGCATTCGAAAAACTCAATCTGATAATCAACTGAAGCTGAGGGAGAATCGATTTTGATCGTGGCATACTCACCGCTTGAACACTTATAACGCATTACATCACCTGCGGTGAATCCGAGGAAATAGCTTGATTGGGCTCTTTTCAGGATTGTTTTTGATGAATTATTCCCGTCGAATGAATAGTCAGCTTTTGTTCCGTCATACCGAATGCTGTTTGTCCGGTTTCCGGTGTTTGTGCACATCATCTTTTGACTAGCTGCACCTTGATCAGTCAATAAAGTGATCGAATATATCCCTGCTGTTTTCAATTGGATCGAAAACTGCTGTTTTCCCTGATCAACAAAACCGGAATATTCCGCGACAACCTGACCCGGGAGATTTTGAACCTTCAAATAAACTGTCTGAGCCTGTTCAATATAGGTGCTGAATGTTGCCAGTCCAATAAAGGGATTTGGAAAAACGGAATTGTTATCCGTCAGGTCAATATCGGATGGTATTCCACTTCCATTTCCAAGCTCCAGCGTTTCGTTTCCGGGAAGGGTTATCGATTGATTGGTTGCGAGGTTTGTGGCCTCTATGCTGTCTATCTCAGTCGATGCGCCTGTACCGGTAAAAGTCACACTTAGGTTTTGCGAAAATCCAGGTAGATTGATCAAGCAGAGGACCAGGATTAATGTTATAATTTTTGTTCTCATGACCAAAACTGTCGCTAAATAGTTTTTTCCAGTTTGTAATGTACGGTCCATTGTGTTTTCCTGAAAAGTTCGATGTGTCTCAGAATCTTTAACCATCCCAGCTTTTTTTCCATGCTGTCGAAATACGACCAGTCGTC
>JBAZTE010000006.1:0-251720 GCA_041662065.1 Bacteroidales bacterium
GTCGCTAAATAGTTTTTTCCAGTTTGTAATGTACGGTCCATTGTGTTTTCCTGAAAAGTTCGATGTGTCTCAGAATCTTTAACCATCCCAGCTTTTTTTCCATGCTGTCGAAATACGACCAGTCGTCAAGAAGCCATAATCCTTTATTCCAGGATTCGATTTCATCGCTGCGTCTGATTCCCCCATGAAATGAAGCATCCTGGCCCAGGTGAAATTCCCTTTGCATTTTCAGCTTCATTATTTTTTTGAACCATCCTTTCAGCCAAACTGAATTGAATACCTCACAAACCATTTCCGAATCCGGGAAAGTCTTTTGTATTTGCAAAAACAACGATTTCACGTCTTTTTCATCACAATACATAAAAACACCTTCAGCCATAAACAGGAGGTCATTGGTCTTGATATGATCCATCCAGCCGAAATCAAAAACGGATTGGGAGAGATAATGGTAACGCTTGGTCTCAGTATAAAACTGTTCTTTCAGATCAATGATTTCCGGCAGATCCAGATCAAAAAATACAATTTTGCCATTATCAATTCTTTCAAAACGGTTATCCAATCCGCAACCGATATTAACAATGGTAGCCTTTGGATGCCTGCTGATAAATTCTTTGGCATATTCGTCATATTTCTTAGCCCGTATGGCCGTATGAACCACCAATTCCTTTTTGATTTTTCCGCTGACCAATAATTTGTGCAATTTTTTATCAGAGCCGAATAGTTCATTATTCAGTATTTTTACCGTCTCAATTGAACTTTTGTCATTAAGGATCGGACTTTTTGACTGTGCATCAATCGCATGACAATACAGGGTAAGAAATGCGGTTTCTGCTACATCGCTAACATTTATTTTCATTTTGTTATTAATTTATACGCTATTAATGCATTGCCATGTCTGATATACAGAATTCCATCAGCCAAAACGGGGTGGGAAAAATGCTGAAAATTCCCTTTCTCTATTTTGATTTTCCCACCTATCTCAAACTTGTCCTTTTCGTAGTTTATCAGAGTTAATTCACCATTGTTACCATAACAAATGAATTTCCGGTCTCCATATATGAGTCCGCCGGTACTGGTTTTCACAGAATCAGAAACAACGCCATCGGTTAATTCCAATTTTTTGAGGTAATTGCCCTTGACCGTAGTAAACAGGTGATTATCAGTTATGACAAATCCACCAAAGATGTTTTTTATTTGAGGGTTAACCCAAACCTCGCGAATGCTTGTTCCATCTTTCGACAATTCTAGTTTTAAAGTCCCTTTGCCGAGCCTGTCACCGGTTACATGGTAAATACTTCCATCATAATATACAGGAGTATTGCAATGGTCTCCTTCGGCCTCAAAGCCCTCCAGATGATATTTCCAGAGCAGGTCCCCATTTTTACAGTCCAGGCCAAAAATATAATGATGCGAAAAGGTCACCAGAATTTTGCGGGCCGGCAGCGTAATGAATATGGGAGAACAAAAGGAAGAGGTATCCTTCACAGCCTCTGAGGTCCAAACGGTTTTTCCTGTGAACCGGTTGAGTGCTGCGATATTGTTGGTTGTTCCACCTGGATAGCAATACACATTTTCAGCATCGGTCAGCAGTGACTCGGCAATTCCAAATTCAGGTTCATAACCTCCAAGGTCTTTTATCATATCGATCGCCCATTTCACTGTTCCGGAAGATGCGTTACAGCAGATAATCCGGCCCCGGCCTGAGCAGCTGTAAACCAGATTATCCACCACCGTCGGTGTCGACCTGGCTCCCGGAAACTGACTGGAATATCCTTTTCCAAAAAATTCTTTCCCGTTGGCCGTTTTCCATAGGAGATTACCCTTCAAGTCAAAGGCGAACAGGTGGCTTATGCTATCAATCTCTCCATTGATAAATAGTTTGTCTTTCGTTACGGACGGAGCCGCATACCCACGCCCGACACCTTCAGTCGCCCAAAGCATTTCCGGACCGCTTTCCGGCCATTGGTTCAAAAGTTTGGTTTCATTGTATTGCCCATCCCGGTTGATACCGCGGAATTGAGCAATACTTTGTGCATTGGCCCGGGTAAATCCAACGGTCACTAATATAACCATTGCAAAAAAATGCGAAGCTTGATTGAAATTCCAAAATGAATTAATCATGTTACGGTATTGTTTAACGTTTTCTTTTATTGCGGTTTCCATTGATTTTTTTTCCTTCGATCGAGTGTCTGACAGCCAAATGGTTAACTATAAACCGATGGCAAAGATCCGGGGCAACGTTTTATTCCCGAAGCCAAAAACGAGTCAAATTAATTTCATAAAATGATCAACCTGCAAATGAGTTATTTCAACCAATAAATGCCTTAAAAAAATAGACGGATGGTTTTATTTTAAAAGCATTTTCCTATCGTATTGCTTCGAAAAAATATAGAAACCGGGAATGTCCTTAATGACTGATTAGTAATAATCCGTTCGGCCGGGCTCGATATGCATGAGTATCAAGTTCTTTATCCCGGAGAATTGATTAATTAAATTCATGCCTTCAGGCTTGAGGAATACCCGGTCGAAAAAGGCAGCATCAAATTCCTGATTGAATAGTCCATACTTAATGAATTGAGATAAATTCCCCGTATTGCAATCACCGGTATGGAGCAACCTGAATCCGTCAGATTCCACCTGATAACCGAAATTTTCCACCCCCTGATGTAAATCGTACCTTTGCCCGGTCATGGAATCTGTTTCGAACCATGGCCCGTGCCTGAATCTCATGGTCCTGATCTTTATATTATTGACAGATAATGAGTGGTCAAAAATGGTATCTGACCGGAAAGAGTGAATCCTTTCCGCCACCTGCAAATAATGGGCATTATGCTTCAACAATTCATTCACCTGATCAGGACAAATCAATTCGGACTTCATGTTGTTCTCCAGAAAACTGATAGTCATTGCTTCATTAAAATGATCGATATGCTTTTGCGTTACCAGGAGAACGTCGGTATTGTCAAAAGGAGGAACCCCTTTCAGTATAAGATTGATCACAGAATCACCGGGCTGGTCGCACCAATTGCCCCGGATATTTCCGAATAGTGCATCGATCAGGATTTTGTGATTTGCTGTTTCAATCAGGAAGCCTTCATTGGCGATATATGTGACGCTGGAGAATGCTGGGGTTTTTGCAGGGCCATCTCGTGTCACCTGTTGAGAAAAGGCAAACGGCGGTACAAGCAGAAATAGCAAAACGGTGGCAACGAAGGCGCTCATAATATGTGTTTTAACCGATATCGTCACTTTAATCCTTTAAGTATCTTAAGGTTCTCTATTGCATTGGAATTCTGCGGATTCAACTGCAAAGTTTTTTCATAATTCTCAATGGCATGCTGATTATCTCCGGCCATCATGTAAGCTTCTGCGAGACTGTCAAATGCATTGGCTGATTCGGGGAATTTTACAGCATTAAATTTTAAAATTGAAACAGCCATTCCAAATTTCTTCTGGCCGATATAATCATACCCCATTTGGTTAATTTGGGATTGGATTAAAACGTTGTTTATTAAGCCCTGATTTAAAGTGGAATTTATAAGGTTTTCACACTCCTTTAGTTTTCCTTGATTAAAAAGAATATCTGCTTTGTCTATTTCAGACAGGCAGTCGTGATATATTTTAACTATCCTGTTTTTTTTCAATTCGTGAAATTTCGCTGCAGCTTCCTTTGCTTTTGAGGTGGCCACGATCAGAGTCGAATCCGCTGATGTAATAAAATCAGGCTTGACGCCCACGCCCTCCCAATTGGTCCCGGTTACTGGATTGATTGCCCGTCCTAACGGTATCGAAATCCGGAGATCTTTATAAATCACAAAACTGTTGGCGGGATTGGCTCCACCAGCTGTTACCTCGCCGATAATGGTTGCACGATGGAGACTTTGCAAATCATAAGCAAATGACTCAGCGGCAGAGAAAGTCCTGCTGCTGGTCAAAACGAAAAGTGGTACAACCGGCATAATGGTACCTGGTATATTGTCCTGAGTCCGGTATTCGAAAGTGCGATCACGATCTCTAAAGTATAAACTTGAAAGCTGAGTCGGCTTGTCAAAGAAATAGCTGAATAAATAAGACATATATTGAGGATCACCTCCCCGGTTTTCTCTAAGGTCAAAGAGAATGGCATCGGTATTGGACAATAGTTTCAATGCAGCAGATACAATCTCTTTGATGGGTTCATAGTACATCACTGACTGAAGATTTATATATCCGATATTACCAGGCAGAATATCAACCTTGTTTAATCCATAGTTTTGAGACTCCCTGTCAATCCGGTCAAGAATCCTTTTCAATGCCTGATCTTCCTTGGGTTGTAAATCAGGATTATATCCGAAAAACAAGGCTAAATGCTTATCGTTGCAGATTGATCTCAACTCCCTGGTAACTGAATCAGCAAATTCCTTCGGATCGGTGATTTGATCAAAAGCTCCGGTTTTATGGATCGCTTTAATATGCTTTTCCATTTGTTGAGCAACCTCAGGGAAAACATAAAATCGGTTGAGACGCTGGCCGATGGTTTCTATTATTTCTTTCTTTTCGGTTAGTGTGAGAGTTGTGATTTTCTCTTGAGAATAAGAAGAGATCGAGAACAGAATAATTACAGCAATAACGAGGATTGCTCTTTTTGTTTTGATTGTTTTCATTATGATAATTGTTTTGAGGACCTCATTTAGTTCATTCAATTAGCAGTGTCGGTTTTGGAAAAATGTTCGGTCAGCCAGTTCAGGACCAGGTGATCGATTCTGATTAACCTTCTTGTTTCAATATCGACCGGTGCATGCCCGCACTTCGGGATCACTGCGATATTGTAATCCACATTCCCGCTCAGGCTCATCAACTGCTGAATATTGCCGACACTGGCCTGGGTAGGAACCACCCGGTCAACTTCTCCATAAATGGCAAGCCAGGGCTTCGTGAATGTTTTGAGTTCAGTCAGGTAATCAAAGCCGATCGAATTCCAGGTTGGGAGGACCCTGCTGAATGCCGGAATGCTATCCATTTCTCTTTTCTTGTAGGGCAGCAACTGACGATTGTAGTTTTCTCGCCATTGATCGATCATCAAATCAACTTTCTGATGTTCTGCCCGATCATGGGATGCCCAGGCCTTGAACGAACTTTCCCACAGGGGTTTAATAATTGGGAGGAGAGAGTCGCTGAGGGTTCGGCCGTCCACCATTCCGTTAAGCTGAGCGTTCAACCGATCCTCTACCCCGGTTACGACGGTTCCGGCGAAACTGACAGCAAATTTTATTTCGGGATACCGGCAGGCGGCGGATACTGCAGTAATTCCCCCCTCACTGCCTCCCATGATCCCTATCTTATCGGAGTTGATCCTTGGGTGCTTCGATAACCATATGGCGCAATTCCCGGCATCACAGATGAAATCCTCATAGGTTGAAGTAACAAAAATCCCTCCTGATTCGCCCGTACCCCTTTTATCATGAACGAAAGCGGCATAACCGCAATGGGCCAGGATAGGGGCAATCCAATTCGACAGGGATTTTATGGGCATGTTGCCGTCGCCACCTCCATTTGTCAATACAATCAATGGGAATTTTCCTTCTCCGAGAGGTAGGTATAGCCAGCCCGTAATGATCAGACCCTCACTGGGTATCCTGATCTTTTCCACCGTAAAAGTGCTGTCGCTCTTTTCACCATCTTTGGCATCTATCCTGCTCAGCGGGCCCGATTGGTTTGACCGGTAACCTTCAAGACAGGCCGGTCTTTTCATCAATTCTTCAAGTTCTGACTTCGAATAAATCCGAAAATTATCCTTCTTATCTTCTTGTTTATACTGGCAGTACAGAAGGGAAATGCAGAAGAATGAAAGGGGAAGCACAATCAGGATTTTCAGGTTATTTTTAGTTGTTTTGAGTTCCATTTTTTATTTTACCCTTAGAGTTTTTAAAATTTCCTGTGCAAAAATGATCTCAGCATCCGGATCAAATTTGTATTCAGCAAATTTTTCATAGGTTAATAAATAGTCTGGCATCAGGCACTTTCCTTTGACAGGATCATTAGGGAAGGTAATGTTCTGTTTATAAGAAACATAACCTCTGATTTCGGAATTTTTCAATTGAAAAAATAAAACATCACCAAAGTTATTTCCCGGTTGAGCCGAAGGAGTGCCTGCAACCATAGCTCCCTTTTCAGTAAGAGCGGTCAGCAAATTAAACCCGGAACTTGTTGTGAAAGGGGAGCAAAGAACGATAATATTCTCAAGATTAATCGCGGGATTGTCGAAACGCCCTGTCTTGTAAACATCCCAGAATGTTGGGGATTTTATCAACTCCGCTTCAATTTCACTCAAGTCGGAATAATTGTCTTTAAAAGCTCTTTCGCTGCTAAAATCATAGTCATCCTTATTAAGGATAATAGGTTGTAGCTTGTTAATTAAAGCAAGGCTGCCGGAGGAAAAACTCTCAAAATACAAATCGGAGTATTTGATTACCTGATAACCCTGATTCATTTTAATCAACCCTTTTTTCCCAAAAAGAAAATAGACAAGCATCTCTTTCATCATTGAATTCCCACCGGTATTTTCCCTTAGGTCAACAATCAGGTTCTTTGTATGGGCGCTTTTCATTTCTGATACTAATGCCATAAAGGTTTCAGTGGCAGAAGGAATTCCCTTTAGCAGCAAATCCTTATCCGCTGGCACATCTGTTTTATTAAAGTATTTATAGGCAATTCCAGTTAATTCTGCTGCTTCTTTCATTCCGCTTGAAAACCAGGATTCACTTGCCTCCCGGTACCTTTCCATATTGGAAATAATCAAAAGGGCATTCTCTTTGCGGTCATCTAAAAAATTGAATGCCACATCTGATGATTCCATGGATGGCTTTTTTATTTTCGACGCAAAGGATAATGGATTCTCAGTCGGCGCTGCTCCCATCTGATAGCTGACAGCATTGTTTTTTCCTGAGGTCAATTTTAGCACTTCAGCTATCTTTTCGGGATTGTTCCATTCCGGAATCAGGTTCTTAATGCCGTTCGCCGTTTTTAGGCTGATGGTGAGAAAGACAAGTTCCCCATACTCATTTTCAATTCCTCTTAATCTGGTTTGGCGGGTTCTTAAGCCGGTTAACGGAATCCCTTCGATTGACTGGAGCCTGGTGCCAAGAAGTTGTTTATCCTTATCTGATGAAACACCAGTAACCACGAGATCTTTCCCGACAATTTTGAACTGAAGAGGCAATCCTGGAGAATTCGGTTTTGAGCTTCCACTATTTATAAATCCGGTGTGCATATCGCCAATTCTGGCAACGAAAGGCATTATTATTTTGTAGTATTCACTTTTGGTCATGCCGGCAGGAGAAATGGAAAGCAATATTCCTTGCAACTCCCGATTAAAAGAGATTTTGCCACCAAAATCCTGATAGGGTTCGGGGTGAGATTCTTCAATATATCTGGCCAGTTGACGGGTATCTTCAACCAAATTGTCATGGTTTATCAGATCATTTTTCTTTCCGGCATCAAAAACCTGCTGTGCAAAGATTGTTCCTGTGAACAACACCAGCGGTGCTATTGCCAATATCGATTTTAGGTTTTTCATTTTCTTAGGATATTTATTTTAATAGTTGACAAGTGCTCATGACCATAATATAATCTATGGGTAGCCTTCAGGAAATCAATTGCTTCTGCATGATAGATATCGACAAATTTCTGAGGATTGATGTCGTACAAAGGGAAGCAGGAACTTTGCACCTGCACCATCAATTTATGTCCTGTCTTAAAAGTATGGCAGACATCATTCAGCTTAACATTAACACGGGTAATTTTCCCTGGTACAAAGGGTTCCGGTTTTTCAAAACTGTTCCTGAATTTCCCACGCATTACACCAAGACGGACAAGAGATTGATATCCTGACATATGTGTTTTCTCAGAAATTCCTTCATAGTCGGGCTCATTGTCGGGGAATACATCGATCATTTTTACAAACCAGTCGGCATCAGTCCCGGTAGTGGATATATTGAGTTCCACTTCGATTTCTCCGACCATCATCAAGTCTTCCCTTAGCGGTTCCGTTTCGTAATAAAGTACATCGGGTCTGCAGGAAGCGAATCGTTGGTCGGAAACCATAAAATCAGTATCCCAGCTATTTATAATTTTGTTACTGTGGGGAACCGGCTTCGCGGGATCGCTGGTAAACTCATCAAATCCCTTATTATTCCCGGTTGCTTTGGTGACCTCAGTCAACGAATTCCCCGGTCCAGGGAAATAGGATTTTGTTGAAATATTTAGTGGAGGCCACGAAGAGAGTGAATCCCACTTGCAAAGTCCGGTATCATAAACCAGTGCTTCCGGTAATTCAAACTTGCCTTTCCCCTTCAGGTAATACTCGAAGAATGGAAGTTCAACATTAGCCTGATAAAATTCCGACGCAAGGGAACTGTTTACCGATATTTCCCCTAACCGGCTGCCATCGTTTCGCGTCCAGCCTCCGTGATACCAAGGGCCAATAACCATCTGGTTTACAATCCCGGGATTCTTCGCCTCGATGGTTTTGTAAACATTCAGTGGTCCATATAAATCTTCCGCATCATACCAGCCCGCTACGTTCAGAACCGCTGCTCCAATATGGTTCAGGTGTGGAAGGATATTCCTTTCCTGCCAGAAGGCATCATAAGTGCCATGTTCCATCATGCTGTTCCAGAATGGGATCCGTCCGGTAAAATACTTTTCATCCCAATTTTTTAAAGGTCCGGTTCGTAAAAAGAATGAATACAAATCGCTTGATGGAAAGTCAAGAATACCGGGTGCAGGATTTTCAGTCAGCCGGGACCGGGGAACGCCGTTTGCATTAAAGAAATTCACGGATTCCAATAAATAAAAGGCTCCGTTGCGATGAAAATCATCACCGGTAAAAACATCGGCAGGAGGCGCCTGAGGTGAAATAGCCACCAATGCCGGATGTTTTGATATTGCCCCCATCAGCGAATAAAATGCAGGATAGGAAAAGCCGTACATTCCAACCTTCCCATTATTATTCGGGATGTTATTCAACAGCCATTCAATCGTATCAAAAGTATCGGTGCTCTCATCAATATCCCCATTGCTCCTGTTTGGTTTGAAAGGTGTGAGCTCGATAAACTCACCTTCCGACATATATTTCCCGCGAACATCCTGATAAACAAAAATATACCCCTTTTCAGCGAACCCCAAATAGGTTCCCATCCAAAACTTGTATTGATTTTCCCCATAAGGGCCTATTCCATAGGGGGTGCGCCTCATTAAAAAGGGATAGGACTGAGATTGATCGAGGGGTATGTATAGGATTGTCCTCAGCTTTATCCCATCCCGCATAGGGATATCGAACTCCCGTTTTTGGTAATTCGCCAGATTAAAGGCCAGGTGTTTAGCAATAAGGTTATTGGGATTCAATTCAGAATTCTTCATGTAAGCTGCACCTGCCTTTTCCCTTTGTCCGGCCAGCATGTAAGCCTCTCCCAAGCTATTCCAGCAATTAGAGTTGTCTGGAAAGGATTCGATATTCAGTTTAAAGATTTCAATCGCCTCAGGAAATCTTTTTGCATTTAAAAATTTGTATCCCAGATCGTTCAGCTCAGATACACTAAAATCGTAGGAAACGGAGTCCGTTTTTTTTAGCTCCCTATAGTTGGAAATCGCTGCATTAATTCCGTCCCGGCCTATTACCTCAAGCAGTACATCCGTGATTTTTCTTTTTTCCTGAGCGTAACCAAATCCACCGGGAGCAAATAGAAGGAGTAACAACAAATAGGGCAGGAGTCTGCCCGAAAGTCCGATATTTTTTTTCTCATTGGCCATTGTTGATTGCATCAGAAAAGCCGGATTATTAAAATACTTTCGATGAAGGCCAGTTAAACACCTTTCCTATACTTGATACAACTTCGATCTGGACCAGTTCCCCCATGTCGCTATTAGTCATAACCACGGCGCCCTGTCCCGTATTCGGAAATCCAACGACAATACAGGTGGCTCCCGGAAAATTCTGCCCGGCCATTAGAAAACAAATATTACCGGCATCGCCTTTCACCATCAATCCATAACCCTGACCTGCCTCTATCCCTCCTAATACTGCCGGATCCAATGAAATTTTGTTATCAATTAATTTTCGGGAGGATTCTCTGGATAAAATCCTGTCAGATTTCCCCATGTAGGAAAGCATTAATTCCCTGACAAGCCGGGCCAAATCCGCAGGCGTTGTGACCAGCGCCCCGTGACCAAATGCCACCTGCTGTAATCCATGCTGTGCCTGTGTACCTGACGAAGAATGACTATATGCCTTTTCACTGAGCTGAGCTTCAGTCAAAGGCAACCCCATATGGCTTTTATTCATATTTAAGGGCTTAAATACTAATTCTTTAGCCAATACCGAATAAGATTTGCCTGACAGTTCTTCCAATAAGTGCTGCAAAACAACATATCCAAAATTTGAATAATTCCAGTTTCCGGGTTTAGTCTCAATAATTATTGGTTTATTTTGAGCCGGATACTTGCCATTAAGAACGTCTGTTAAAGTTCCGGTTGTTCCTGAAGCAAACGAAAATCCCCCTTCCGGACGGTTGAATCCAGCTCTATGGGTCAGGATTTGATCAATAGTTATCGGACTTTCTTTAGTGAATTCACTTGGTGGAATTTTCCAGCCTTTTAGATACTTATTTATATCATCGTTTAGTTTTATTACACCTTCCTCCACGAAATGCATTACCAATATGGCAGTCACCATTTTTGTAACTGAAGCTGCTTCAAATAAAGTCACGCTGGTAACCAGCTTTTCGGTACCCATCCTGGTAATGCCATAGTACTTTTCATAGGCAATGTTATTCTGGTCAATAACAGCAAAACCAAGTCCGGGTACATTGTATTTTGCCATTTCACCCGTCAGACTGACCGGGGTTTCCGACTTACCGGTAAAATCCTTTAAATTATTTTCGATTTCACTTATTTTCTCCTGGGCTTTTAAGGATCCGGTTATGAAACTGGTCAGGACTAAAACAAGGATTAAATAAATATTCAATTTTTTCATGATGATTAAAGTTCAATGCTATAAACGGAGCCGTTTTGACTTATTTTTAAATATTTCAGTTCAAGCGTAATGTTGGTATTGCGGATGATGAGTTTGTTTTCGTTTTCATTAATCTCAGGCGCCTCTTTCAGACCGTTTAATACCAGCTTTTCAATCCTGAGAGCGTTGTCGAACCAGGTGATGCAGGGCTGATTCATGATCCGCAAGGATCCGGATGCGTTTCCGGCGGAAAAGATCAGCCGGTGAAATACGCTGCCATCATCCAGGATTTCGATTTCGAGAGGCTCAAATATCCGGATGTTCAGCGGTTTTGAGGAAGCGTTGATCTCAACCCGGAAACCGGGTAATTGGTCGAATTGTTCAACTTCCTTTTTTTGTTTTTCCCGCCAATGCAGCAAGTCACTATTGGTTTCAGATTTAATCTTATCAATTTCTACACTGGAGAAGCTTTTAGACTCAGAGGGTAAATCACTGACCACATTTTTCAGGATGTTTTCCAGGTATAGCGTATCACATGCTTCCAAAATCGTTTTCCAACCGGGGTTCACCTTGTCGAGGATCATGGCGATCCATCGTCCCTCAACATAACCCAGATCTCTCACGCCGGCCGGGGCAATCCCATTGGTTATTTCAGATGCATTCAGCGGATCGAGTCCCCGGGCAACTTTTTCGATGTAATCCGATAATCCTTCCGTTCGCTGGAGATCCGGTTCATACGGTCGGAAAGCCGGAGGCAGGCTGCTCATTCTCTGGCCACGGTATTTAAGGCCTTCTTTGACCCATCCGCAGATATCCTCCGGTTTCTCCGAAGTGGCCGCCCGTTTGAATGCCTCTTTTTCAATACGTCGCAGGAACAGGGCATCCTCCGTTTCAGCCGGGTACAGCAGAAGGAGTCCATCATTCGGTACCCAGCGAGGGTGCTTGTTGCGCGAATAAATGTGAAATTGTTCATGAATGATAATTCCAGCCAGATCCTTTGCAGTGTATCTCTCACCCGTTCTCCGTGCATAAGTGCTGAAAATGCTGGTGGCTACCCATGTGTCGCCCATCCTGGTAATAGTATTCCCGCGAACCAGAGGATGTTGCCCACTAAAGAAATAAACACCTGGATGGTTTTTAACCTCCGTAAAACCATCCGGTTTGATTTCCGAATGGAAAAGCCAGGTATTGATACTGTCGAACACCAGTACCGGGATTTCGGTGGAACTGAAGTTTGGCCAGAGGGAAGCATTTTTTTGACCCGTAACTAATTCCATGACTTTAAAAACATCTTCAACGGGTTTCAATTTTTCGATGAATTCTGCTGAAACCCAGAAAATATCCTCATTCCCATTTTTTCCGCTGGTATAAAAGAAATATTTCCCGTCCGGCGAAAGGGTTGCGCCATATTCCGATTGAGCCGAATTAATATCACTCCCGAGATTCTTCGGTTCAGACCAGCTGCCATCAGGTCTTTTAAAACTCACATAGATATCGGAGCCGCCAAAGCCTCCGGGTCTCTCCGTAGAGAACAGGATCATTTTCTCATCCGGGTTTACGAACGCATCGAATTCCCGGTATTGGGTGTTGACTGGCTCCGGAAGCTTTTCGGCACCTGAGTATTTTCCATCAATAAACCTTGAACAATAAATGTCGTTCGTCGCGCGTCCTCCGCGCTGGGAATTGAAATACAAATTACCGCTGTTCGTGACAATAGGAAAATAATCCTCAAACTCAGAAAGTGCTTCTTTGGCAAATAATTGGGGTTCAGCCCATTTCTTTCCCTCCCGTTTCGAAATCCAGAAATCATGATCCGTTTTAACGCCATCTCCCTTTTGATGAATCCGGTTTGAGCAGAAAACCATCGATAGCCCGTCAGGGGTGACAAAAAGGTCGATATCACTGCAAGAGGTTGAAAAACCAACAGACTCAGGCTCTGTCCAGATGTAATTTTCCAATCGGGTCACCATAATCTTTGATTGTTTTCCCGGAACTCCGCGTCTGGAAAAGTAGAATTCATTGCCATCGCGGTTGAAAACAGAATTCAATTCTCCAAACTCCGTCGAAACAAAACCAGGCGCAAAAACCTTGCTTTGATTACCGGGCGGTGTTTGGCCAATATAGGGGCCTCTTAAAACCGGAAAATCCTTGGGGTTGGTTTGACAATCACCATTCTGAATCAGAAAAAGGATTAAAATTATTGCTGTTAAAATTGATTTCATGCGAAAGATTTTTAATTATTCTTCAGACTTATCTCTTCAATAATTTTTGCTGATACCCAATAAACCATATGCCCTTTTTATGAAAAATCCTTTTGGTGCTTGCCAGGCATCACGTTCATATTTTATCTTTGTCATATCCGATTTTTTAAATGTTTAAAGGGCCATCCGGTAGAGGCGCATGAAATTGGGGAACAGTTTTTCTTCATAAAGGAAGTAGAGAAATCCGTCATGCACCATAAGTTTGGAAATAAATGCAAACTGAGGGATCTTGATTACCTGGGGGGTCAGGTGGCCGGTCTTTATATTGATCTCCCGCAGCTCGCTGATTCCGTGCTGCATATATTCAGTATAAATCTTCCCGGTAACCCGGTCTTTGTATAATCGGCGCTGCCAGCCATCAGCCTGGTGAAAGGTCATGGAAGTTGGAGAATCAATATGAAATCCCCTTGGACCAAACGTTTCGATCAGGCCTGTGGTAAAGTTGAAAATGTAAATGGTATCCCTGATTACCTCCAGCGGACAGAAGACGGGCGAATAAAAAGCCATCTTTATGAAACGTTCATCGGAATTGAACAGGTCAAAGCTGCTGGATCCCTTTCCGTCCGGGGTAATACGGATACTGCTTCTCAATGCGTCAACCTTTCTGAAAACTTCTGGTGTAGCCTCAGCCCAGAAACGTTGGATCGTTGAATCTCCCACATTGTAGAAATAATACATAAGTGCTTGGTCATCAAAATCATATTGACGCAGGATGATTTTATTCCGGTAGAGCTCAAGAAACTCCGGAAAGGCAGACATGAAGGTCTCTTTGTCATTTGGATACAGAAGCTTGATATCCTTACCGTCGTAATAGATCTGATAGGCTGTATCGGCTGTCAGCAAATGGAGGTTGTTGAAGGGATCGCGATACAGGTTTTTCCCTTTCGTTATCTCCTTTTTAAGAATCCTTTTTCCCATCCGGTCCATAAGGACCAGGAGGGTTTCGACGCTTCGCTTTCCAGGATGTCCCAATAAAAGGATGTGATTATCATAGAAATCATAATCGGTTACATAGAGGTCCTGTTCATCAGAAATGCTCACAGGTGTTCGTTTAGCCGTGATTACCACCTCGGGAATTTCATTACGTGATGGATCCAGAGAAATATCTAAATCAGAAGTCTGCGGAGTCATTAAAGTTACATACCGACGGGTGTATCCAACACAGGAAAACACAATAATCGCCGGTGTGGAGGGAACCTTTAATTGATACTGGCCATGGGAATTAGTCGAGGTTCCGGAAAATGATTCATTTACATAGACGTTTGCATTGGCTACTGGTGCTTTGGTTTTGGAGTCATAGACTTTACCCTTGATTACAAATCCAGGATTCTGGGCTATAGCGGTGGCGCTAAAAACCAGAATGCCTGTTACAAAAAATGCAAACCATTTCATTTCACCTCTCCTTGTTCATCTTCATCAATCCAATTTATTCCTTTGGTCTCATCTCTTCTATAAAATCTGTTGAAACCCATTGATTATAAAAGAAAAAATATTGTCCATCGGGTGATACGATAGCGCCAACATAGGGCGAAATCTGAGTAACTTTTTGGGGTGTCAGCCATAGACCGTCTTTGGCTTTAAAGCTGATGTGCAGCAAGCCTCTTTGAAGTACAACTTTATAAAAGAGGATATAGGATTCATCAGGAGCAATAAATGGCATCGATTCACCCTCTTTGGAATTAATGACCGGTCCCATATTCACCGGATTAGTATATTCTCCATTAACAAGTTTGGAATAGTAAATATCCGAAGCCCCGTAACTATCCGGCGCGCTGCCGGAGAAGTATAAGGTACCTGAAGCCGAGACCGAAATCTGCCAATGAAGGTTCATCCCGTTAACAGCGGTACAAACCGGCTTCGGCTCCGACCATCCGTCTGATATCCTATCCACATACCAGATGTTCTCTTTCCCCATGGTATCCGAACCCAGCGGCCTTTTGGAAGTAAAAAACAGCTTTCGGTTATCGGGTGTTATGAATGGAACATCGTCATAGAAATCGGTATCATTTTGACCGCTGAAAGGTGCATAATCCGGCCTGGTCCATTTACCCTCCCGAATTTTCGACATCAGGATGGATTTGCCGGTACCCCAGTATATTTCTGTGCCATCAGTTGACATAGTAATGGTTCCATGATCAAGGGTAATAATCCCGGGAGCAAACCTTTTCGGTTCATTCCCTGGCGGGGTCTGCCCCATATATGGACCCGTGAGTAATGGAAACTTCTGTGGTTCCGGATTGCCCCCAAGTTTCAGGATTAAATCCGCCGTTTCCTTATTGCCATTGGCCACCGCAATGTTATAGGCCGACCTCCCGTTAATCGTTCTTGCATTGATATCCGCTCCGTTCCTGATCAGGAATTCAATCATTTCTGTTGCATTTGCCATGCTGGCCACACCATGTAAAGGGTTCAGACCATTGCTATTGGCCGACAGATCCAGGGGGATTCCCTTGGCTTGCAGTAATTTGACAATTTCAAGTGAACCTCCGATTATCGCATTTCTCATGAAAATGCGGTCGGTGGATTTATTACCGAACAGACCCTCGCCTCCTTGTTCGGCAATAAACTTGAATAATCTTAAATGTCCCCTTCCGCCGGCTGAAGCCAGCATGTCAGTTAAAGACTGCTGCGAAGTGTCAACCGTTGCTTTGTGATCAAGCAGCAGGTCAATGATTTTATTGCCCTCATTGTACATTACTGCATTGTTCAGCGGTGTCTGCCCCAATGGATCTTTAGCGTTAATATCTGCCCCTTTCCCGATCAGTAAACGTGCAGTCTCAAACTGCCCCGCCGACCGGCACAGGAAACCCAGAGGAGTGTATCCCATGTTGTTCTTGCTTTCAAGATCAGCTCCCTCCGACAAAAGCAATTTTGCGATGTTGATATAACCTCTGACAACAGCAACGTGCAATGGGCTATTGCCGGCCAGGTCCCTTGAATTCACAAAGGATTTGTCATCGGCAACAAGCACCTTGACTTTTGTAGAGTCATTATTTTTAATTGCGTCGAATATCGCCTGAGCTTGTGTTGCCTGTGCTGCAATCAAATAGATAGCCATCATCAAAACAGATATTTTCGCTTTCATATCCAGATTATGTTGCAGTTGCTAAGTGTGAATTGTGCCATACTTCCTTTATCGGACTACCTCGGGAACCATTTTAAAAAATCATCAACCGCCGCATTAAATAATTTGGGTTGTTCAATGGGAATCAGGTGCCCGGAATCGGGTATGATTAATCTGGCCGAACCATTGATCCCGGCATTGATGGCCCCGGAATGAGCATGTACATCGGGGATATCATATTCGCCAACAAGGATCAGAGTCGAGACTTTTATTTCCGGCAGGCACTGGAGCGCCGACCGGTCGGCTCGTTTTACCGGTATCCCTTCCCCCCTTGCTTTTTGCATATAGGGCTTCATCATTTCCATCACTCTTTCTTTGGCCTTGATATTCTCTTTATAAATTAAATAGGGATCATCCATGATAAAGTATCTATGCACTTTTTGAATATCAGCGCGTTCGGAGGGCGGGGGCATGTGGCCCCCCCGGGTGCCCATATGCGATGAATAACCGTATCCGCCAACCACAGCTCCGACTAAAACCAATCCACGCACTTTTTCGGGGTATTTGAGTGTATAATCTATGGCCAGACCTCCACCGGACGACATCCCGAAAATGATGGCATTATCAATTTTCAGCTGGGTAAATACCTGATTAAGATCCTCGATGTGGGAGTAGGACGCTGCAGGATCGGTAGATTTACCATAGGCCCGGCGATCATACCTGACCACATGATAGTTTTTGGCAAGCCATTGAAATTGCTCATCCCATATTGTACAAGGAACCATTCCGTCGTGCAACAGGACAATATCCGGACCTTTGCCGGCAACTTCATAATACAGTTTTCCACCATCAACGATAACGTACCCGGAATCAACCGGAAGAGAATTTTCGCTCTCCGATGTCTGAGAGAAAACATTTGCCAACGGCATAACCAGTAAGCAAAGAGCAATCACCTTTTTTTTCATTTTTTTCGTTGTTTTCATTTGACTCTTCCAGTCTTTAACCAATTTGCCCAATCCGGACGGCTATTCCTGATTGCGCAATTGACGGCTTTATTGACATCATAGGGAACTGATACCTGTTCCACAGTAATGTCATAATCACTTAATTCAGCAAAACAATATTGAGCGTGGTTATTGAAGTTTTCAATTTTGTGATGAACCGGGAAATTAACTTCATAAGCCGGGCAACCGACACTGCCTGGATTAATTATCGTATGTTTCGGGGTTTGAACCATTCTGTGGACGTGACTATGTCCGCAAAACACGATGTACTGTTTTACTCCACGCAATATTTCGTCCATGGTGTCAGATTCATTGAGAGATACAGAATCCTCCTGTATTTTTTCAGCTAAATAGGTTGTATCTGAATGAGGTGTTCCGTGACACATAAAAACACGGCAATCGAGGATTGTCGTCTTGGGTAAGGAAATCAGCCAGTCGATGGCATTATCCTTCAATGCCTTCTTTACAAATTCCAGTGTGCCGGTTTGATGATCCTTCCCGATATTCTGGGCTATCAGCCTGTCTTCGTTACCCGATATGCTTCTGATATTATATGATTTAATCATTTTATAAGTTTCCTGCGGATTTAGCGGACCATAAAGGCTGTCACCTAAATTTAGAATCAGGTCGGGCTTCCTGCGTTCAATATCTTTTAACACTTTCGATAAAGCCCAGGAGTTACCGTGGATATCCGATAGGATAGCTAACTTCATATTCAATCACCTGCATTTACGATTTTATATGATTGTTCATCAGGATAGTTGCATCCACATAACCTGAATATTCCTGTTGTGCATGTGTATTGGGGTACCATAAAAGTACGGATTGAAATTGCTCAGATAAGGAAACTTGTCCAGTGCTAATTCCTTTAAAGCGTCTTCGACTGTTTTCCCTTCCTTTTTTAATCTCTGAACTTCGGAAAGAAGTTTTTTCAGGTAATTGAACTGGTCTCTGACCTCGTCCCTGGTCATCACGGAACCGTGAGTTCCAATAAAATATTTCACCTCAGATGGTTCGGCCAGATAGGGTGCGAATAGTTTTTCCCATGATTCCAGGTTCAAATTCTGATTGATCCAAGGTAGTCTTTGCTTATTGAAGATATCGCCGATGATCAGAGCTTTTTCTTCCGGTATGTATATGATGATGTCGGATTCAGAATAGCTGGGTATATTATGATACATTTTTAATGTCCTGTTTCCCATATTCAGCACATACTGATCATCAAACAGGGTGTCAGGAACGATAAGTTTTAGGGCATTGTTTTTAATGTCTGAAAGCATATTCCTGGTATTGGCAACCGATTCATCAATTTCCAACGGATTTCCCGGATAGTTGGTCCAGAACTTTTCCGAAGGCGTACTCATTTTCTCAAGGAATTCTTGATATTGAGATGAACTGGCCATTTCATGTTCGCGCTTCTGTTCCATTTTAATATTGGAATGTCCGATGATGGGGATATCATCGAATGCTGTTGCTCCACCAGTATGATCGGATGCAGCGTGAGTGTTGACCAGGTAAGCGATGTTATTTCCGAACTCTCTTGTAATCATTTTACGGACCTTACCGGCCAGTTCGGGATATTGCAAGGCATCAACCACCACAATTCCTTTGGATGTTTTAACAGCAACCATGTTGGGATTTGCTGAAGTTTCGCCTGTCTTGTAAAGAATGATATTCTTGGTGACCTTCTCTTTCCGGATGGGGATGTCTTTCCGGTCAAGGGCATTGCTTGGGCACACCATTGATGCCAGCATTGCGCCTACTAAATAGAATTTAAAAGTTTTCATGATTCATTTATTATTGGGATTTTTACAAATTATCAACTAAAGTATTTGTAACGTACTATAGAGCAAAGCAATACCCTATCCAGATCTGATGCAAAAACGGATCAAAGTGTAAGTGAGTCACCCAAATAAATATTCGCGGATAATGCCGGGTTCTATTCCGCCAGAAAAACTTTTCTTGAATAGGAATCTTTCCTGGTTTGGATACGGAAAATGATTATTTGATTGCCGTAATGGCGTTTTAATCCGGTTAGATCGATATGGTAAGGAGAAGTCTCAACCTTTAGTGAGCACAAAATTCTTCCGTCAACCGAATAGGCTGAAATGGACAGACACGGTTCGTCAGAGGAAATGTATAATTCATTTCCGATGATCCTGATATCACCCCTGGTATTATCATTTGGCTGGTCTATTCCACTATAAATCCCGTTATAAAAGCTGACCGTGTTCCCATCATAATCTGGGATTGCGATAACGTTATCGGGATCATTCAGGCCCAAACCCGCCGGACTGATGAGTCCGGAGTAGATAATTACGGGTGCCTGTTGAAGGGAATGATCAAAACGATACACTTTGCCACCATTGCGATGACAGGAAACATAAAGATTGCCAAGACTGTCCCTGATAATTCCATCGAAATTGCCGAGTTGGGTGGTCATAAGAGTTGAAACGGTAAAATCGGATAGATTAACTGCCTTGATCGATGAATTGAGCTCCCAGGCAACTACAATAAGCCTGTTGTTTAACGGATCAAAGGCCAGATCCTGTGCATATGGAGGAACTCCCGATGATACTATGGTTGTTGCCTCAAAGGTATCCAGGCTGACTTTAAAGATCTTTCCGCCACTTTCAATTACGTAAACATTGCGCTGATTATCGGTAATCATCCCGTCGAGCCAGGTTGAGGTATTCAGGGTCACTTCCCTGAACTGACGAAGGGTATTCAGGTCCAGGAACCGGATCTTTTTACCGTAGCTGATCATAAGTATGGTATCCTGAATATGGATACCCATACATTGGGACAGTCCGGTAAGAACTGTTTGCTGGTTTCCTGTTTTGTCAATTGCAACTATGGTCCCGTTGCCATTATTGGTGACGAGGTACCTCTGGTGCAAATGGTCATACACGATGTGTTCGGGGTTTCGGAGAAGATTTTGGCTCAAGCTTTTGCAAGGAATAAGGCTCGTAACAATAAGAGTCAGAAGGAAACAAAGATTTTTCATAGCCATTATTTTAATGGCAAAATTAGACGAAGGTTAGTCCCTTGTTAAGCTAAAACCTGATCAAAATGGAAGCAAAAAGCATTAAGGATCAGATATCCACCCTGAATTGCTCTTTACCTGGTGATTGTGCAGTTTTGCCCCGGTTTTAATATAAAATAGTACGATTTACCCTTGATCACCGGTTCCCAATGTATGGTTCCCCTGGTATTATTGGTGAGCGTGGATGACGTGGTTCCCTCATGCTTTAGGGTTATGGTTCCGTCAAATGCCGGTATATCTTTCAGCTCGGCCCATTTTGTGGAAGAAGTCAGCCTCGACCGGGTCCTGATGGTTAATGAGCCGGCATCAGCCTCAATACCCATCAAACCCAATGCAAAAGCCTCTATTGCAGCATAGGATACTTCAGGGTATTCACGGCGTTTAAGTTCGGGAGAGATCAAACGAACCAGTAACTTATAGGCATCTTCGGCTTTTCCGAACCGATAGGTTTCCAATGGATAATAGGTGTTCATCTCAACACAGGTCTGGGGAATCACGGAGATCAAATGGTCAATGACTGCTGAAGCCCTTTCGGCAGGAACAACATCCCAGCGTAATAGAAACGACATCATCTGCTTGTCATCGAGCCATTTACCATTGTATAGAATATAATGGTGGTATAATTGATTTTTTGCATCCCACCAGTTGGAGTTCAGATGATTCCTGATCTTTTCCGCCCGATTTAGATACACCTTGCTTTCGGCAATATTGTTTCTGAGAAGGAGCATTTTTGAATAATCAACATTCCCGAGGTATTGTGCAGCCAGGAGGTCGACACCTACACGGCCATACTGCTCTTCATTATAGGAACTCAGGCCCCTGCTGCTGGTGCTGTCGGCGTTCCCCTCCATTAAGCCGTCACCATCAGGGTCCCACCTTTTAACGTATTCATTCAAGGATTTTTTATAAAAATTCTCAAAAACCGGATCTGCCAGGTAGGTGCTGTCTCCTGTCCAGAGCCAGGCGCGGTAACAGGCATCAATGATATCAAAGTTCGCCGGCAGATTATACCAGAAATTCTGATCGGATTTATAATCAACCGGTGCCGGTAAATTATACCGGTTAATCTCCCAATAGCCGCACCAGTCGCGGCTCTCGGAAATCGCTGCAACAAATTTCGAAAGCAGGTTTTTATTGATGTCGGCAAGACCGAGCAACTGTGCTCCAACCAGTTGATGAGAAACATCACGCATGCAAAATGCTTCACGTTTTGGCAGAGCGGCCTCATACCAGTTCCCTACCGGGTCATTATTCCGGAATACATAAGCCATCGCCTGCTGTTTGGCCCAATTGAAACCTTGGACCAGCGCCTGATCGTCGCTTGAAAAGCTGATTGCGGCATCCTGGGAATAAACGGTCACTGTCAGGCAAACCGCAGTCAACATATATATTGCCAGTCTCATTTCCACCACCTTTCTTACCATTCTTACCTCTCTTACCTCTCTTAACGTTCATCACGTCCTCAATCTCTCCACCCTCACCTTTATCATCTTTTGATGCTCTTCGTCCGAGATGGATGGGTCCTTCATGCTGAGGAATAATGCGCACGGGAGTTCATCACAGTCGCCGCAGGACTCATAACCATGATCGAATAATGCGCACTTGAATAATGGACACACTTTGTCGGGCATCATCTCTTTTGCCCAAAACGTACTGCCTTTCACCCCGTAACAGCCGGTACAGGTCTTATTAAAAAATTCACAGTCCGAACAAACCAGACCGCACGCCGAAATCGTTTCCATAATAGAATAATATTAAGGTCTATACAATTCTTAACTCTCTTAACTCTCCTAACCCTCTTAACATCCATAACGTCCTCACCGATGGAAGCTCTCTCCGATGAATTTCAGCCCATCGACAATCCCCGTTCGCCAGTAAATCCAGCTGTGACTGCCATCCCTGACCCTGAATTCATGTTTAACCTGGCGGTCGCGCAGCAAGACATGTAAAGCGGCATTGCCTTTGTATAGGAAATCATCGTCACCGCAATCAATATAAAACCGAACCTTCTCCATTTTGTCTTTTGGAGTGGAAGCGACCAGGTCGAGGATGCTGTTCTCGCGATAATGCGGAGTCAGAAATGTTTTTTCCTTGGTCACCCCAAAAAGCTTTTCAAAAAGACCGTCGCGACTTCCGGTTGTCATGGCTTTTACTTCTTCATCAGTCCAAACGGCAGCACTGAAAGCTGCGCAGGCAGCAAAAAGTTCGGGATGGTTGATCGAATAAAGCAAGGATCCGAATCCTCCCATCGATAATCCTGATACCCCCCTGAACTCCTTCTTTGCACGTGTCCTGTAAGTTTTATCAATAAATGGTATAAATTCCTGCGTGAACATGTCCTCAAACTTTTCTGAACCATCGGCATTGTTCATGTACCAGGTTGCTTTAGCATCCGGCATAACGATGATCATCGAAGGGATTTCCCCTGAAGCCATGGCTTTGTCGGCGGTCCTATTGACCTCTCCAAACTGAATCCATCCTGTTTCGGTGTCGGTATATCCATGCAGAAGATATACTACAGGATAAAAACGTGTGCCAACCTGGTAATCTGCAGGCAGGTAAATGGCATAATTTACATCGCGACCGAGTATGGAACTCGTCATGGACAAACTTTCCAAAACTTGTCCCATAGGCACATTCTGGGAATATGAAGCAAGAACCATTGTAGATAAGATACTGAAAAAAAGCAGTTTGTGTTTCATGGGTACTTAATTTTAACGGGAATTAATTTAGGTAATTCTCCCATGATAAATATTGTTTTACAACAATTTAACGGCGTGTAGAGACGGATAATTATCCGTCTCTACATTCCGCAGAGCATCATGCTGAGGTTCCAGAGTTTTTCGGCCTTTATAAGATCGTAAGAAGCCCTGGAAGATGCTTTTTCCTTTCTTTTGACAAAATATTTGCCGGTGACCCCCTCCACTTCCGGTGAAGCAGCCAGGTAAACGGATGTTTCTGCCCCTGCTGCAGGGGATATCGTGAAAGGTTTTGCCAGCAGCATCATAGGATGAGGTTTCTCGGTAGTTCGATCAAAGGCAAACCGTGTGTTGACAAATCCCGGATGCAGACAATTTCCAGTGACCCCTGTTCCTGCGAGCCTGTGAGCCAATTCATATGTGAAAAGGATATTGGCTAACTTCGATTGGGAATAGGCTTTCCAGGAGGAGTACCTCTTCTCCATTTGAAAATCTTCGAAATCAATATCTCCCCCAAAATGAGCGCCGGATGATACATTGATGATGCGTGACGGGGAGCTTTTTTTTAAGAAGTCGAGCAGCAGCCGGGTGAGCAGGAAATGACCCAGATGATTGACCCCGATCTGATATTCAAAACCATCCTTGGTAACCATGCGTTTATCGGTAAAGATCCCGGCATTATTAATCAAGACATCCAGCCTGGGATATTTTTCAATAAATGCGGATGCAAAACTGCGAATGCTGCTCATGCTCGCAAGATCACATTCCATCAGGTCGACCTGGTGATTTTTACTGCTCCTGATAACTTCCTGCCGTGCCCTTTCACCTTTTTCAAGGTTACGTGATAACATCACGACATGGGCACCCATTTCGGATAAGGCAGTAGCGGTTGCTTTACCAATCCCGGAATTGGCACCGGTTATCAGAATAATCTTGCTTTCCATCTATTAAGATTTGTGATATAACAAACTTTTTTCCAAATGGTTGCAACATCGATGATGCCCTAATTCCGAAACAAGTAGGATAGCTTGATGAAGAAACCTCTTTGCATTTCCATCGGGTTCCTGCTTCCCCCGTAGAAAGGCTGCGAATCATCGGTCTGCTCAAATAGAGATCCATATCCCAGGTAGCCAACCGTACCGGGAATATAGGTAAAAGAAATCAGCAAATCGGTAAGTAACGATTTCCGAAATCCGTTGTATTCAATGATTCCTCTGATAAATAATTGTTTGCTAAACTGATAGGTAAGCTTTAATCTTTCAATCGGGTACTTGTATGCAATGGTCTGATCCGGATTCTTGATAAAATCAGCATAAACAAAACTCAGGTTCATTTCAAATTTTGGCCAGGGTTGAAATATAGCCTGAACCGTCAACCGGTTACTCAATCCGCCAACCGGATCAGCTGTGTAATAAATGGCACCGGTGTGCCGGTACACGACACCTCCTGAAAACCAATTCCCGATACGGCCTTGCAGATTTACGGAAAGACCTCCGGTATTGAAGCGCCTGCCCAGAAAAATTTCATTGGAATAGGAATATTTTATTTTAAATTGGGTCGTTCCTCCGAGCAGGGCCTGAACTGATGCATGATTGAAGGTCTCCCACATGGAATAGTTCCAGTCATAAGTGGCGGAAGTGAAAAACTCGAAATCAAATACCCGGAATATGGGTGATCGGGTATAATACATGGGCTTGATCAGCCCGGTAACCTGGCTGATCCCGGTCCGATTGATATAACCAGTTGCCACGGAAAAGTCTTTACCGATATTCTTCATGGAAATACCATAGTTAAAATCACGGGTTTCCGAATGGTAATAGATTCCTTCGGCATGGCTTGCCCTGGATGAGGAAGCATCAGAATTTTGCGAGCCAAAAAAGTTATATTCCAGCAAACTGGATTTATTCACCCGGATTTGCGCATCTGTTCCCGCTACGCGGTTGCTGCCTCCGTTGGATTCACGGCTGGTATACAGGGCACCCAGGTAGCCGTCGTCTTTCAACTTGTATTTGTATCGGAAAATCGGAAAATGGGCGTACCGGCGCGGAGCTGAACCGGAGTCTCGCGGCATTTCGTCAGCCCCGTATAAAAGTGCAATTGAGTTTTTTGGGTTTAAATTTCCAGTAAACTTCATACCGGTTATCGGATTGACAATAGTCCTGGTGTGGACCAGAAAATACATGGGATCAATAACCGATGTCTGGGTAGCACCGATGTTGAACTTTTCCCGGCCTTCCAGGAAAAATGGACGTTTTTCCGGATAATACAACTCATACCTGAGATTAACATCAACCTGCCCGGCATCCGATTCTATCTGGCTGAAATCAGGATTAACCGTGGCATCCAATACCAGATCCGATGTGATGCCGTACTTCAGGGTCAGGCTTAAATCAGGCTTCCTGACATCTTTCACCAACTTTTCTCCATCGCTCACATCCTTATGGGTGTAAGTAACCGCTGGGATAGCCTCAAAAAGCGCATAATGCTTAACCCCGGAATAATCGACCCGCATCAGCTGGGGTATGAAATTGTAGCCCATTGAAGGATCCAGCGCCGGATAACCCACATGGGTGGCACTGCGGCTTACGAATCGCTCAAGAAGTAACCCCATGCTTACAGGATCCTTGGCTGAAAAACGCATACTCTTGAGTGGGATTTTTACTTCGATATGGTAGCCATCCTCCACAAGTTTTCCTGAACTGTACCAAACCAGATCGACACTCGGATCCTCCTTGCCGGCATCAAATCGCGTATCCATCTGTATGCCGAGCGGATTAATATAAAAAGCATAAATCCCCTGTTGATCAAAACGGGAATCAATGTTTAAGCAAATCCAGTCATCCTGAACAATGGCATCACGCGCCGAAACATTGGCCTTTATTTTTTCAGGCTCAGGATCCTGGCAATCGAAGGCGAAATAAAGGTTTTCTTCATCATACGCCAGCCAGGCCGTGGTTTTTTGAGGAAGAACTTTACCAAAGTCAGGAATGAAAGACGTGAAATCCGAATAGGGAACTGCTGTTTTCCACACCTCCTCATCAAGAATTCCATCAATAACCGGTGGGGTAGAGACCTTCAAAGCATTAAAAGTCTCTTTGGCCGCCAAGGTGGGTGTGATGAGCACGAAGAAAAAGCAGAATAGCAGAATCGATGTATTTCTAAATAGACAAATGTGATTCATAAAGAGGCGTTTAAAATAAATGCCAAAAATCTCGGTTTAGATTTAATGGGAATAAAAATAATCAAACTTCCGGTGGTCTCAGCAGGACCATCCAACCATTGGCAACTTTGGCTTTACAAATCCATAATTAGGGCCTTCCGGTCAACACTGGCCGGTTTTTTTGGAAGCCTTCAGCGATTTCTATATTTTAGGCAGATAATATGGTTCCCCATGCGAAAGTACTTCCTCCTGATAGTCCTTGTCTTTTTTGTTGCCCCTTGTTTCAGTCAGAGTATTGAATCCCTGCGGATCACCCACGGTCCCTGGCTCCAGAACGAAACTGATGACGGGGTTACGATTTGCTGGACCACCAATCTCCCCGCCGTGCCGGGTATCTGGCTCGTACGCGATCAGCCTATGACGGATTCGCTTATCCGAAATTCCACCGACGGGTTGATCAACGTGGGTGGTACCCTGCATCAGGTGAGGATTACCGGCCTGCAGCCCGGCACAACCTATTCCTATAGAATGCATTCCGTAGAATTATTGAAACTGCGTCCGTACCAGGTTTATTTTGGTGATACCGTAAAAGGTAAAGAGTTCAGGTTTACTACTCTTAATCCATCAAAAAAAACTACTCGTTTTATGGTAGTAAATGATATCCATACAGATGGAGCCAAGCTCGGAGGACTACTAAGATCGGGCAATGCCGCTGAACAGGATCTTTTGTTTTACAATGGAGATATCGTGGATAATTTTGAATCGGAGTCGCAGTTACTGGGCCCGATCATCGATACCAGTGTCCGGTATTTTGCTTCAAGAGTTCCTTTTGTTTTTATCAGGGGAAATCATGAAACCCGTGGTTTCATGGCCAGAAAACTGAAAGATTACCTGGATTACCCTGATAATCATTATTATTATTCATTCGATCAGGGACCGGTGCATTTTGTTGTTCTGGATTGCGGGGAAGATAAACCCGATAACAACCGGTATTATTATGGGTTGGCTGACTATGACAATTACCGTCTGCAGGAATTGGAATGGCTCAAGAGAGAGGTAAAAACCCCTGCATACCGTAATGCCGCTTTCAGGGTGATTCTTGTCCACATGCCCATTATTCCGTCGTACCGGTTCATTTATGCCCGGTTGCCTTTCCTGATCAAGGAAGACAGGGGCTACGGACCGAGTTTTCTTTCTGAACATTTCGGACCGGTGATCCGTGAAGCCGGAGCAGATCTGATGATAGCGGGCCATACACACCGCCATCTCTGGCTTTCCCCGCCGTTTTCCGGTTTTGGATTTCCTATCCTGATCAATGGAACATCAAACTTTGTTCAGGTTGATGCCACGGACCAGCTCCTTTCCATCAAGGTGGCCTCGGGGAAAAACGAGGCTATACTCAGCAAGGAGTTGAAGAAGAGGTAGATAAAGAAAGATAGTTGCTTACCAGAGTAAGGCAACCTTGCCAACTGATTGCCTGGATTCGAGAAAGTCATGGGCCTGGGCAATTTCATCGTATCTGTAAGTTTTACCCAATACCGGACGAATAATCCCGGCCTCAGCCAGCCGGCTTACTTCCGTCATCACCTCCCGGAGTACTTCAGGTTTATGGTCAGCCAGACGCAGCATATTTACCCCGGCAATAGTCTGAGACTGCACAATAAGTCCAACCGGGGAATAAATGCCAAATCCAAGGCCCACCCGAAGGGATTGTAGTTTTGATTTGTTCCCTGCATTCTGAGCCGCCGCTCCGTAACATACCATTCGCCCCCCGGGTCCGAGAAGTTCTTTCCCTTTCTTGAAACTCAGCCCCCCGATATTATCGAAGATGACATCGAGTTTTTGCTGACCCAAAACTTTGGCAATTTCAGCGATGGGATTCCCGGTATGTGAATCGATGGGGAAATCTACTCCCAGATCTTTAAGATAACCATGTTTCTTCGATGAAGCAGATCCATAAACAATACATCCCTTTTCTTTAGCCAGCTGGACAAGCAGGGTGCCAACGCCCCCGGCGGCTGCATGAACCAGAACCCTTTCTCCGTTATATAGCCGGATGGCAAAGCCGGCGCAATAAACAGCAGTAGAAGCCTGAGTGGCCAGTGAAGTGGCCAATCCGAAATCCAGTTCATTTTTCAATGCAATAACCGCAGCAGACTGTGTCTTAACATATTCGGCATAACCGCCGAAACGGGTCATCGCAGCCACATGCTGGCCAATTTTAAATCCGGGTGTTTGCGGTCCGATCGCATGGATGGTTCCGGCCACATCATAGCCCAAAACACACGGTATGGGAGGCGCCTCCTTGTAAAGCCCGCGCCTGGCCATAACATCGGCATAATTCAAACCGGATACCGCCACCTTGATAACCACTTCCCCCTTACCCGGAACCGGTACTTCTGCCTCCCTCATCTCAAAGGCTTCCCGGCTTTCGCCGTTCTTTACCAGGAATATTGCTTTCATTTAAATATTTGCCAGTTACATAATCTCATCGTCTCATCGTCTCATCGTCTCATCGTCTCATTGTCTTCCCTCTATCGTCTCCCGTCTTCACCTGACCTGTTTTGCTCGGTCTTCTTTCGTACGCGCAGGTTAATGAGTTCAACCGCAAAGGAGAAAAGGACGGCAACGTAAACATAGCCCTTGGGTATTTCCTTGTGAAAGGCCTCCATGGCCAGCGTAAATCCGATCAGGATAAGAAAGGCAAGTGCCAGTATTTGGAGGGTCGGGTTATTGTTGATAAACCGGCTGATGGCGCCGGCAAAGGAAATCATCACCGCCATGGCTAAAATCACTGCCAGTATCATGATGATCAATTGCTTGCTGAGTCCAATGGCCGTCAGTATCGAATCGAAACTGAACACCATATCCAAAATAACAATCTGGAAAATGACCGCTCTGAGGTTGATCTTGTTCTTTACATGGAGCTCAGGATGCTCAGCAAGCGTTTTCTGATGAATTTCAGTGACGCTTTTCCAGATGAGAAAGATACCGCCCGCCAACAAGATCAGGTCACGAATCGAGAAAGCATTTTCTCCGATGGTAAATAGAGGCTGTGTTAATTTGATTATCCAGGTTATTGAAATCAGCAGAAGAATCCTGAAAACCAGCGCCAGTGCCATACCAATAGTTCTTGCCCTGGGCTGTTGTTTCTTTGGCAATTTGCTCGTGGCAATGGAAATGAAAATGATGTTGTCGATACCCAGGACGATCTCGAGGAAGGTCAAGGTCAATAAGGCAATCCAGGCTTCGGCGTGCAGAAATATTTCCATTCTGAATAGATTTTAAGGATTCAAAGATAATCGATCCAATTCTGATTCAAAGCGGCCTCAGTTTTTGAGTTAACTCATAGCTGAATATTTCATTAAAAGAAGTAGTACCTTTGAGAAACTGTCCTTCAAAGTGACTTAAATTCCCTTCACTGATTAATTTGTTTCAATTATTCCTGTGATGTATCGAATAAATGTCCTCACCACCGCTTTCGTTTTCCTTTGGCTGACCTGTTCCTGTCAAACACCTGCCGGACAGCCGACTCAGGAACAGAAAAAAGCTTTCACCGGGGATTTGAAGAAAAGAACATTTGAGTTTTTCTGGGACCGGATAGATCCAGTGACATTTCAAACTGATGACCGGTACCCGACCACTCAATTTACAAGTATCGCAGCCACCGGATTTGGGTTGGCGGCATATGCCGTTGGGATAAAAAACGGATTCATTACCCGCGAAGCCGGATCCAGCCGGGTATTGAAAATACTGGAATGGATGTGGAGAAGCAGGCAGGGGCCAGATCCCTCGGGAACGACCGGTTATAAAGGGCTTTTTTATCACTTTCTGAACTATAAAACCGGGACGCGATTTAAAAAGAACGAACTGTCGACCATCGATACCGGACTGCTGATGGCCGGAATATTAACCTGTCAGTCCTATTTCGACCAGGATAATCCCGCAGAAACCAGGATACGGAATCTGGCAGACTCCCTGTATCTGCGTGTGGAATGGGACTGGGCCATGAACGGACAGGAAAATATGTCGATGGGATGGCACCCTGAAAAGGGATTCATCCCCTCAACCTGGAATGGATACAATGAAGCGATGGTATTGATAATCCTGGCTCTCGGGTCACCAACTCACTCTATCCCGGATGACTCCTGGCAACATTGGTGCAGCACCTATCACTGGGGAAAATTTTATGGGTTTGAGATGGTGAATTTCAGCCCATTGTTCGGTCACCAGTATTCGCAGCAATTTATTGATTTCAAGGGTATAAGTGATGAATACATGAAGGCCCGGGGAATTGATTACTTTGAAAATTCCCGCAGGGCAACTCTCTCAAACCGGGCATACTGTAAGGAAAATCCGAAAGGGATGAAGGATTATTCTGCAACTGTCTGGGGATTAACCGCATCCGATGGCCCGGCTAATGAAACAAGGAACATCAATGGAAAACCGGTCGGTTTTGCCACCTACAGTGCAAAGGGCGCCAGTTCGCTGTATATAAACGATGATGGCACCATCGCCCCGACGGCAGCCGGAGGGTCTATTCCTTTTGAACCTGAAATCTGCATCAATACACTGTATTCGATGAAGCAGAAATATGGCAGCAAACTATACCAGCAGTACGGCTTCAAGGATGCTTTCAATCCAACTTATACTTTTGACCCAAAGCAACCCGGTGGATGGTTTGATCCTGATTATCTGGGCATCGACCAGGGACCCATTCTGATCCAGTTAGAGAATTTCGAAAGCGGATTGATATGGAATACTCTAAAGAAAAACAAATATATAGTCAATGGCCTCCGTAAAGCCGGATTCTCAGGCGGTTGGCTCGATAAGATAAAATCAAACATACCCTAATTCCAGTAGAAAGGTGAACTTATGAAAAATGTAAGAAACAGGATTCTGATTCTGGCAACACTGGTCCTTTTCGGATCCTCTTTTGTGTTTGCACAGAACAGGATGTTGACCGGGAAAGTTACCGGGGCTGATACCGGTGAAACACTTCCAGGCGCATCAGTTTCAATTAAAGGAACACTCCGGGGGTCTATAACCGATCTGAATGGTAACTACCAGATTGAAGTATTACCGGGTGATGCTATTTTGGTCTTTTCTTTTGTCGGTTATGAGCCAAAAGAGATAGAGATAGGAAACCAGACGACGGTTAATGTCATTCTTGCCATTAAAAACTCCTCGCTTGAGGAGGTTGTGGTTATTGGTTACGGGATTGTCCGGAAAAGTGATCTGACCGGGGCAGTCAGTTCCGTCAAATCCAAGGAGCTGGTTAAAATCACCTCGGTTAACCCCGAACAAAGTCTTCAGGGTAAAGTGGCAGGGGTTCAGGTCACCACTACTTCCGGAGCTCCGGGGACCACGCCTTCGGTCCGGATCCGTGGGGTGGGGACCTTCAATAACTCTTCTCCGATTTATGTGGTCGATGGGGTTATTCTCGACAATATCTCCTTTCTGAATACCGCCGATATCGAATCTATGGAGATTTTGAAAGATGCATCGGCAACCGCTATGTATGGTTCAAGAGGTGCCAACGGCGTGATTCTGGTCACCACTAAAAGCGGAACCCTGGGACAGGAAAAAACGAATTTCAGCTATTCAGGCGAATACAGCATTCAGGCACTGACCAAAAAAATTGATTTACTCAACGGGAAGGAATTTGCAACCATCGCCAATGAGATTCCGGGAGAGCCTGATTATAACAATGTTGATGCCGTACCTGATACGGATTGGCAGAACCTGATCTTTCATATGGCCCCGATAAATAACCATCAGTTGTCAGCCTGGGGGGCCTCAAAGCGCAGTACCTTTTATATCGGGCTGGGCTATTTTAACCAGAAGGGTATTATCGATAAATCGGGTTATGAACGCGTGACCCTGAAACTCAATAATACTTATAACCTGACCAACTTTCTGAAATTCGGTAACAATATCACCTTGTCACCCTATTCGCAGCAAAATGAACCCGGTGTTGTTTTCCAGGCTTACAGAGCATGGCCAACACTTTTGCCTTACCGCCAGGACGGGTCATTCGCCGGTGTTCAGGGGGTGGGGAATCCCATGGCCAATATCGAATACACCAATAGCTTCAACAAAGGGATACGCGCTGTTGGGAATATGTACGCCGAAGCCACTTTCCTTAAAAACTTTACAGCCAAAACCAGTCTGGGTATTGATGCCGGTTATAACAAGGGCGAGAACTTCTCTCCGGCCTACACGGTCCTTTATTACGATGGAACTGAATCGATGCAGAAACACACCAAAAGCAGCCTCTTTAAAGGAACCTCCGATAATGTAACATGGTTGTGGGAAAACACCCTGAATTATAATAAGTCATTCCAAAAGCATACCATCAACGCGGTTGCCGGATATACCATGCAAAATACCAACTCCGAATATTTGAATGCTTCCGGTGAAAATATTATCAGGGACGGGAGTGATTTCTGGTATCTGCAATACAATAACATTTCCGGAAGCGGTATCAATGGTGCGCTGAGCAATGGGGTCGACGGTTATTATTCAATGATATCATACCTGGCCAGGGCCAATTACTCCTATAACAACAAATACATCTTAACGGCAACTTTCCGCCGGGATGGTTCGTCGAAATTCGCCGCCGGCAACCGCTATGGTAATTTCCCTTCATTCGCGGCCGGATGGAACATATCGGAGGAGTCCTTCATGAAGAGATTTACGGATTTCTCAAAACTTAAGCTCAGGGCCAGCTGGGGTAAAATCGGGAATGAGAAAATAGCCTATTCAAACCGATTCTCACTCACGCAGGATCTGGTCACTGTATTTGGCCAGGGAGATATTTTATATCCGGGGCTTTCCTATGGCCGGAGCGGCAATCCCGACCTGAAATGGGAAGTGACCTCACAGACAGATATTGGTTTGGAGATCGGACTTTTCACCAACAGGCTCACCGGGGAATTTGATTTCTATAACCGGATTACCGACGATATCCTGGTGGATTTGTCCACCCCGGGTTTCCTGGGTAACGGACAGGGACAGAAAATAACCTTTAATGCCGGCAAAGTGCTCAACCGTGGATTTGAAGCCAATGTGAACTGGCGCGATGAGGTGGGAGAATTCAAATACGGCATAGGAATCCTGGCCTCAACCATTCATAATGAAGTTCTCACCGTTGGTGGCAGCAGCGGAGTCGACTCACTCCTTTATGGAGGAAATATCAAGGGATTTTTAACTCAAAGCCGTGTAGGCCTGCCTATCGGGGCATTTTATGGTTACAAAACGGATGGGATATTTCAGAATCAGGCGGAGTTGGACGCTTATCCTCATACCGGTGATGCCACCGTGGGTGACCTTCGCCGGGTGGATGTCAACGGTGACAATAAAATTAATGACCAGGACCGCACCTATCTGGGTTCACCGATACCTAAACTCATCTTTGGTTTGAATGCGGAAGGTTCTTTTAGAAGTTTCGATGTGTCTTTTAGCTTCCAGGGACAAACCGGCAACAAGATATTTAATGCCAAAGAGTTTATCAGGCCCGATGCCTATAATTTCGAACAACACGTAATGGATCGTTGGACGGGTGAAGGAACAAGCACCACTGAACCGCGTGCTTCCTTCGGTGGTTATAATTACATTCCCTCGGATAAATTCATTCAGGACGGATCATTCCTGAGGTTGCGAAGCCTGGTGATCGGATATACTTTTCCACAGGCATTCAGTCAAAGAATCCATGTGTCAGAATTCCGTCTGTATCTGAAAGGGAACAACCTCTATACCCTGACTAAATTTACCGGATACACTCCTGAAATAGGCAGCGGCGATGTGCTGGCCAACGGAATCGATACCGGGATATATCCTATTACCTCAGTATATTCATTTGGTGTTAATTTAACCTTCTGAAAGCTATGAAAAAGATATCAGCAACATACCGCGTAGCCTTTATCATTGTGCTTGCGCTCACCTTTTCGGCTTGTGAAAAATTTCTGGATAAAGACCCTCAGGGAGCTTTAACGCAGGCCACTTTCCCAACAACGGAATCTGATGCATTGCTTGCTGTTAATGCATCCTATGCGACGATGATCGACTTAAGTTTCCATTCCGGGATATTCCCGCTCACGGATATCATGTCGGACGATGCCAGGAAAGGCAGTAACCCGACCGATGCATCCTCAGAGATAGGCGTATACGACAATTTTAAATTCACAAAAACCGGCAGCGAACTTAGTTCATGGTGGGCAGTTTTATATCAGGGTATTAAAAGAACCAATGTGGTCATTGAGAAAGTGCCTGGTATTCAGATGGAAGAACCGCTGCGAAACCGTTATATCGCGGAAGCTAAATTTCTGCGTGCGCTTTTCTATTTCGATCTGGTGCGTGCCTGGGGCGATGTGCCCCTGATTACTGCACTGAATCCTCCGGTAAACTTGGAGCGGTCAGCTAAAGTTGATGTTTACAACCAGATCGAATCAGACCTGTTGGCCGCCATCAATGACCTGGATGAAAAAAGCCATCAACCTTCAGCCCAGCTTGGCCGCGCTTCAAAGGGATCAGCCCGGGCTTTGCTGGCCAAAGTTTACCTCTTTCAGGGAGACTTTGTTAATGCTGAAAAGTATGCCATGGAAGTGATGGATTCTAATATGTACGGTTTGGAACCGGTTTTTACCGATGCCAATGGGGTGAATGGAGAACAAGGGCTCGAATCGGTTTTCGAGATAGGTGCCATTGGGATCGAAGGACCGGGTGGGGATGGATACGGGAATGTACAAGGTGTACGGGGAACTCCGAACCGGGGTTGGGGATTCAACAGGCCAACTCCAGATCTCCGGGCTTCATTTGAAGCCGGTGATCCGCGGCTGAAAGGAACCATCATAGATCTTGGTGATGTCATTGATGGAATTACCATTTTTGGAGATGGTACAACACCGGATGTGACCAAAGATGCAGAGGGAAATATTTTAGAAACTGAATGTTACAACCGGAAAGTATGGACTCCGGGCACCGACGTCGCTTCTCAGTTCGGGCATAACAAGAGGATCCTCCGTTATGCAGATGTACTTTTGATGGCTGCTGAAGCACTGAACGAGAATAATAAACCCTCCCAGGCGTTATCTTATCTGAACATGGTGAGACAGCGGGCTCGTCAGGGAAATAGTTCTATTCTGGCCGAAATAACCACGACTGAAAAAAATGCACTTCGGGATATCATTCTGAAGGAGCGTCGCTCGGAACTGGCTTTGGAAGGTCACCGGTTCTGGGATTTGGTCCGGACAGGCAAAGCTGCTGAAGTACTGGGTCCGTTAGGATTTGTGGCCGGGAAAAATGAATTGTTCCCGATACCGCAGAGCGAGATTGATATCTCCCAGGGATCGCTTACCCAAAATCCGAATTGGAATTGAAAGCATATATTTTAAATAAGGTTTAACCATAATGATTAATTTATGAAAAGGAAAAATGTTTTATTCAGCGCGGTTCTTCTGACCGTGATGCTCGCAGCTGTCCTGAACAGTTGTAAAAAGGATCCAACGGATTTCACTCTCGCCACTTTGGTGACAGGAACCATTGACCTGAACGGTGCCACTTCAGTCAATACGGTTCCGGTAAAACCTGCAATCGTTGCTACCTTCAATACTGACATTGATGTGGCTACGGCTCTTCCTGCCAACGTTTCACTCATCCAGGATTATGACAAAGCCGTAATAATTGTGACCGTTACGGCAAGCGGGAAAACACTGACCATTACACCGGTTGATGACCTTGGAAACGGAGCCTTATACAACCTTACGCTCAGTTCAGGGCTCAAATCCACCGGTGGATTGGCTTTAACTCAGGTGATCAGGAAATTTACTACTATCGGAACTTTCGTACCGAAAGGTACTTTCGCTCACTGGAACTTTGAGGATAATGCTAATGATGTGGTTGGCACTTTCGACCCTCTGCCCAGCGGAATTGTCAATATCACGTATTCTGCCTCTCACAGTACATCTGCCGGGAAGGCTGCTAACTTCGACGGAACAACCAGTATTATTGAGATCCCGAACGGAGACCAGTTGATGAATACCCATGATTTCACCTTGAGTCTCTGGGTTAAACCGGCGAATTCCGGCAAAGGCCATTTTATCATTGGACTTGCCGCATTTTATGGATTCCAGTTTGAACTCAACGCAAATTTTTCCAGCTTCAAAATGCCTGTTCAGTTTGATTACGGAGATGGAACTAGCGGCACGGGTGGAGACCTGTTTTATAACGGAGATGGGAAAACCAAAGATAACGGTGGTTGGAAAGGGACCGTTTACAATAAGGAAAATTCCACCCTTTCAAGTTTGTTACAAGAGAAATGGTTTCATATTACATACGTCTATAACAGCCTGACCAAGCAGCGGGCTATGTTTTTGAATGGAGAACTGGTTGTCAAGCAAGACCATAATCTGTGGTTTGATGATAATGGAGTTCCTTATAAAGAAACCGGGATTGTCGGACTGAAATATGCCGGGGTTGCTCCTGAAACGGTTAATGAACTGGCATTCGGATTTGTCCAGTCAAGGGCAGGTACCCTCTGGGATACTGAAGCATGGGGCGGATATGATCTCCCGGGTGCCAATCACTTCCAGGGACAGCTTGATGAAGTGAGAATTTTTCACAAAGCCCTGACCGATAATGAAATATTACTAATGTATAACTCTGAAAAGTAATCTGCATGATTGCAATAGAAGGGGAGGATCCGGGATCGTCCCGGACCCTCCTTTTTTAATCATTCTTACCAAATTGAGAAAACTAAGATTATTTGTCCTGAGTCTTGCCGGCGTAGTATCGGCACTGGTATCCTGCAAACCGGAAATTTCACCCGGCATCATTCAAATGGTGAGTGTCAGGGCGGGAGACATCACGCTCAATAGCGTCGCCGCAAATACCGATATCAATGTAACTTCACTTTTCTATATAGAATTTGCCAGTGCTCTGGATACATCAAGTGTGATTAAGTCTGTATTCCTGAAAAATGACAAGGGTAATCCGGTAAGTTGCCGGTATGGCTTTTCCGCTGACCAGGCCACCATTATCCTTTCACCGGTTCAGAAACTCGATTATCTGACGGGTTATAATCTGTCGGTCACAAATACCATCAGGGGCGCCCTCCATGAAACATTTCCAGGAATTGTTTTCCAGCTAATCACGGCTGAAGGAAGACTCATGCTTGAAAACATTACCCTGAACGGGGCATCATTTAAAACAATCAAGCCATTGATCAATATTGACAACAAGAAGATCACAATGGTCGCGCAGTTTTCCGATCCCTTGAAACCAAACGATTACAAAACATTTTTTACTTTATCCGGAGGTGCTGCTGCGGAATTCACCCTATCTGCCGACAATAAATCCGTTTCGGTAAGTAACCTCGATCCGCTTAAAGGGTATACAAAATATTTTTTCACCATATCATCTAACCTCACCTCTCAGGCCGGGTTTGGTTTTGACGGATTTTCAAATGCATTTTATACTTCGCTGGATTCCATCGATAAATTCCCAAGGATTTCTGATGAAGAGCTTATTGATCTGGTGGAACATCAGACCTTCCGTTATTTCTGGGATTTCGGCCATCCCCAGTGCGGACTGGCAAGGGAAAGAAATTCATCGGGCGACGTGGTGACAATTGGAGGATCCGGTTTTGGGGTTATGGCACTGATTGCTGCCATGGAAAGGCAATATGTTACTCGCGAACAGGGTTTGGACCGTCTGGGGCAGATGCTTCAGTTTCTGGAAACCTGCGACCGTTTTCATGGTGCCTGGCCGCACTGGCTCAATGGCGTAACCGGTAAAACTATTCCATTCAGTACGCTCGATAATGGAGGAGATATTGTCGAAACATCGTTTATGATCCAGGGATTGCTTGC
The DNA here is from genome assembly GCA_041662065.1 of Bacteroidales bacterium. Taxonomy (GTDB): domain Bacteria; phylum Bacteroidota; class Bacteroidia; order Bacteroidales; family UBA12481; genus UBA12481. Next base: position 38,095 of record JBAZTE010000006.1, read on the forward strand.
CATGAGGGAATACCTCGACGGAACCAATCCGCGTGAGCAGGGCCTGATAGCAAGGATATCCCAGCTGTGGGAGACTGTGGAGTGGGACTGGTTTACTAATGGCGAGGAGATATTGTTCTGGCATTGGTCACCAACCAATTTCTTTAATATGAATTACAGGATAAGAGGTTATAATGAAACCCTGATCACTTATCTCCTGGCCATTTCTTCGCCAACACATGGAATTTCGACCTCAGCCTATGATAAGGGTTACGCTGGTAACGGGGCCATTAGGAACGGTAAAGATTTTTTTGGCATCAACCTGCCGCTGGGACCGGATTTCGGCGGACCGCTTTTCTTTACGCATTATAGTTTTCTTGGACTTGATCCGAGAAATTTGAAGGACAAGTATGCTGATTATTGGATTCAAAATGTCAATCAGACCCGCATCAATAATAGCTATTGCATTGCTAATCCTAAAAAGTATATCGGTTATAGTGCAGATTGCTGGGGTCTGACCGCCAGCGATAATCAATCCGGATACAGTGCTCACTCACCTACTAACGATCTTGGTGTAATCACCCCGACTGCCGCTATCTCTTCCATCCCTTATACCCCTGAAAATTCCATGAGGGCTATACGCCATTATTACTATAAGCTGGGCGACAAACTCTGGGGCCTATTTGGGTTCTATGACGCGTTTAATATAACCGATGGATGGTGGGGCGATTCTTACATTTCGATTGATCAGGGCCCGATCGTGGTTATGATAGAGAATTACCGGTCGGGTCTGCTTTGGGATTTATTCATGAAATCCCAGGAGGTAAGAACCGGCTTAACCCGCATGGGATTTACCTATTAATCCCCTGCAAGGGTAAGATCAAATGATAGGAAGACCTAAAATGATTTTTCCTTATGAAAAGTAGCCTGTTAAAGTTCAGTGTTTTGATTATTCTTTCAGGGTTGACGGTAATTTCTTGCACAAAAAGGGTAGAAATTGACCGGATCCGGGAGAAATTTGTTAATGATCTGATTGCAAAAATGACGCTCGAAGAAAAAATCGGGCAGATGACCTTATACACGAGTGGGTGGGATGTTACGGGGCCGACGTTAAATGAAAATTACCGGAAAGATATCCTTGCCGGTCGTTGCGGCAATCTGTTTAATGCTCATACCGTTGCTTACAATATGGAATTGCAGAAGCTGACGGTTGAACAAACGCGTTTGAAAATCCCACTCTTGTTTGGTTACGATGTGATACACGGATTTAAAACGATTTTTCCGATACCCTTAGCTGAGTCGTGCTCGTGGGATTTGGAACTGATCGGGAAATCAGCCCGAATGGCCGCTAAAGAGGCGGCTTCGGCGGGTTTAAACTGGACTTTTGCACCGATGGTCGACATTGCCAGGGATCCAAGGTGGGGCAGGGTGGCCGAAGGTGCGGGTGAAGATCCTTATCTGGGCTCTCTCATTGCTGCTGCACGCACCCGTGGTTTTCAGGGGTCAAAATTGTCTGATCCATTCACCCTGGCGGCTTGCGTCAAGCATTTTGCCGCATACGGAGCCGCAGAAGGGGGCCGGGACTACAATACGGTGGATATGTCGGAACGGACACTTCGCGAGATATACCTGCCACCTTACCATGCGGCCATCAAAGCAGGTGCGGCAACCGTTATGTCCTCTTTCAATGAATTATTCGGCTCACCGGCAACCGGAAGCCGTTTTCTCCTTTACCAGGTTCTCAGAAAAGAATGGGGCTTCCCGGGTGTCGTTGTTACGGATTATACTTCCATCAATGAAATGGTGAAGCATGGTTTTTCCATCGATGAGAAACAGGCTGGAGAACAGGCACTTTCAGCCGGTGTGGATATGGATATGCAGGGGGGAGTGTATCAGAATTATCTGTTTGAATCAGTGGGTCAAGGAAAAATAACCGAGAGCCAGATAGATCAGGCAGTCGGGCGGATTTTATATCTTAAATATGATTTAGGGCTATTCGAAGATCCCTATCGCTACCTCGACTTAAAGAGGGAGAAAGAGAATACCTTATCGGTGGAAATGTTAGCCCATTCCCTTGATATTGCGCAGAAGTCCATCGTGTTGCTTCGCAATGAACCGTTTAAAGAGGAAGTACTGCTCCCACTGTCCGCAGGTGTCAGAAAAATTGCTATCATAGGCCCGCTGGCCAATGATCAGGTTAACATGCTGGGAACCTGGCACGCGGCCGGTGATGCCGGGCGGGTGGTCACCGTACTCGAGGGATTGAAAAGTGCCCTTCCCGGAAGTCAGATTAGCTTTTCTAAAGGATGCGAAACCTTTGGTGAGGAGCGTTATGGATTTCAGGATGCCGTGAGCAAAGCAGCTAATTCTGATCTGGTAATCATAGCGTTGGGTGAAAATTGGGAGCAAAGTGGCGAAGCTGCCAGTCGTTCGGTTTTGGGTCTGCCGGGTGTACAGCAGGAGTTGCTGGAGAAAATCCTTGCTACCGGTAAACCGGTTGTGGTGCTTCTGATGGCCGGTCGTCCCCTGGTGATTCCCTGGATGGTGCAACATGTTCCGGCTATCTTAAATACGTCTCATTTAGGAACCTGTGCCGGAAGTGCTATCGCAAATGTTCTGACCGGCAAGTACAACCCATCAGGAAAATTGACCATGAGCTTTCCAAGGAATGAAGGTCAGATACCGGTTTATTATGCCACTAAAAATACGGGCAGACCGTTGGATGCAGCCAATAAATACACCACCAAATACCTCGATATTCCAAATGAACCCTTATTCCCATTCGGGTTTGGATTAAGCTATACAAATTTTAAATATTCAGATTTAACATTGAGCTCATCCACTATTTCTGCCACTGATACCCTTTTGGTAAGGGTGACGGTGAGCAATACCGGTACGGTTGACGGTGAAGAGGTCGTGCAATTATATGTCAGGGACTTGGTCGGGAGTGTCACCCGACCGGTTAAAGAATTAAAAGGTTTTAAAAAGCTGATGTTTAAAGCTGGTGAATCACAACAGGTTACCTTTAAATTATCCACGGATGACCTTCGGTTTTATACCGCTGACCTGACTTTTGCAGCTGAACCGGGAATGTTCAGGGTAATGGTGGGAACCAGTTCCGTTGAGTATCTGGAGAATGGTTTTGAGTTACTGAAATAGCCTTTTTAAGTGCCTGTTTAGTAAGTTTACATATACCTGCTCCTCGATGGGTTCGCGATAGTAAGCTAAGGCATCGGTGAATTCAGCACCCATTTCCGCAGCAATCTTATAGGAAATGTGAATCAACTGCCTGAAATCGGGGTTGTAATCCCTGCAGGATTGTTCATGAATCAGCGTGTTAGCCAAACGGGCCGAGCTCCACGTCATGACCTCCTTTGCTGGCGGCAATTGATCTGTATCGATATGCAGAACAGTAAGATATGGAGCTGCAAGATCTTCAAAACGGGCCATGCCCCGAATATAAATTTCCTTGGCAATACGCAATCCTTCCCCCCCGCCGCGGGCTAACCCGATCACCTCTTCGAGCCAGGTCGTGCCGGCTGTCTTGACATGCACGCCGGCCCTGTGTTTATTCAATAGGTCCCTTATAATAGGATAGAGGGAAAACTTGTCGGATCCGGAATGAACACTCAGTTTAATTTCCCGACTTAAACTCAACTGTTCCTGTGCAGTTTTCAATATCCGGATATCCTGTTCAAACTCATGAGTAAACAATTCTATATCTCCAATGTAATCAATACCTTTTGCAAAAATCCCGGTGAATTTCGGGGCTATGGTGTGGGGCTCTATTTCCAACTGTTTTAGCTCCTTCAATATCAGGAATAAGTCAATTGGACATTGGGCTGTCATTACCTCATCCATGGAGATTTCGGTGATGAATGTGCTATTTTTTTTGCCGGAGATATAGTCAAAGACCTTCTTAACCTCATGGATAGCGCTTAAGTACTGGTCGGCAAATCCGGATAGATCGAAATCTGAAATCTCAGCTGAAAAACCCGGAATAACAATGCTTGCTGTCCGTTTCAAAAAGTCAGATTTCAGTTTGGGGTCCGCCGGTTTACCAATGAAATTAGCGATATCAATGGTAAAGAAATCGCTGTATTCCAAAAACTTATCAATATTGCCAAAGTTGATATGGTCAGCATCGACGAAATAACTGTCAGTCCATTTATCGACCCGGACCGCTTCATCCGCCTCTTGTCGAACGGATGCCTGGGTGGTTCCGGTTAAATCATGCTCACGGTTCGATTTATTCCAGACCGGGACCACCGGTACACCGAGACGATTAATCTCCTGAATAGCCCGCAGCTGCGCTTTACCTTCCCTGCCAAACCTGTCACCCACCCCAAACGAAAATTTCTCTATTAGCATCGTACTGACTTTATATAAATTAGCGCGTAGCGCAAAATTAGTGAGGCGAAGCCGAACCAATTAGCGAGGCGCAGCCGAGCCTATTTGCGAGGCGCAGCCGAGCCTATTTACCTGAAATCAAAATAGTCAACCGCATTTCCATAACATATTCCTTCAACCAGGGTACCAAGCCACTCCTTATCATTTGGCCATTCTCCGGATTCAACTGCCTCCCCGATGAAATTACAAAGGATCCGGCGGAAGTATTCATGGCGCGGGTAGGAGAGGAAGCTTCTTGAGTCAGTCAGCATCCCGATAAACCGGCTCAGCAGGCCAAAATTTGAAAGTGTCTTGATTTGTTTTTCCATCCCGTCTTTCTGATCAAGGAACCACCAGGCTGATCCCCACTGTATTTTTCCCGGAACCGATCCATCCTGAAAATTTCCCGTCATCGAAGCCATGACTTCATTATTGGCCGGGTTCAGGTTATAAAGAATGGTTTTAGTCAGTTTGCCATCGGCTTCAAGACGATCCAGGAATCGCGCCATGGGCCTGGCAAGCGGAAGGTCAATGATGGAGTCGAATCCGGTGTCCGGACCTAATTCATGTAAACTTCGGCTATTGGTGTTTCTTATGGCACCCAGATGGTATTGTTGGACCCAGCCTTTTTCCGCATCCAGACGAGCCAAAGCAATCAGGATGGCCAGCTCAAGCTGACGGCTGAGGTCGGCACTGAGGCCGGACCGCACATTGCGAATAGTCTTAAAAGACGCCTCGATCTGAGCTGGATTCAGGTCCGATTCCGGAAAGGTTTCCAGACCGTGATCCGAAAGCCGGCAGCCATGGTTATGAAAATAATCGTGCCGGATTCGCAGGGCTTGCAAAAGGTCGTCAAAATGATTGATCGTGATCCCTGTGATATCTGAGAGACTGTCAATATAACGGTTCCATATTTCGGGAGAGTCGAAGGCAAGAACTTTATCGGGTCTCCAGGTAGGTAAAACCTTTACCTTCCAACCAGATCCGGCAATCTGTCTGTGGTAATCAAGCGAATCCAGCGGATCATCTGTTGTGCATACCACCTCAACATTCATTTTTTCAAGCAGGGACCGTACCGAGAATTCAGGTTTGCGGAGCATGGAGGAGGCTTGCTCATAAATAGAGTGACAAGTGACAGGTGACAAGTGACTTATGACACCAAAGTAGCGCCGGAGTTCAAGGTGGGTCCAGTGGTACAAGGGATTACCTACAGTATATGGAACCGTTTCCGACCATTTTTCGAATTTTTCATAATCGGTGGCATTACCCGTGATGAACAGTTCTGAAATGCCATTGGCCCTCATCGCCCTCCACTTATAATGATCGCCGTATAACCAGGCCTGAGTAATATTTTCGAACTGATGGTTTTCTGCAATCAGCCTGGGATTCAGGTGCGAATGGTAATCAATCACCGGCATTCTGGCAGCATGATCAAAAAAGAGTTGTTCAGCTGTTTGGTTCCCCAACAGAAACCCCTCATCCATAAATGGCTTCATCTTTACATCCAATTAGTGTGAAAAAACTCCCCCCTGGGCTTGTCTGTGCGTTCGTAGGTGTGAGCACCAAAATAATCGCGCTGCGCCTGGAGCAGATTAGCAGGTAGCCTTTCACTCCGGTAGCCGTCAAAGAAAGAAAGGGCAGCCGAGAGTGTCGGAACCGGAATGCCGCTGAGCACAGCATCGGAAACTACTTTCCGCCAGGAATCCTGTGCATCTTCAATTTGACCCTTAAAGAAAGTGTCCATCAGTAAATTTGTCAACTCAGGTTTACGGTCATAGGCTTCTTTGATCTTTCCAAGAAATGCCGACCTGATGATGCAGCCACCTCTCCACATCAAAGCAATACCGCCGTAATTCAAATTCCAGCCATACTCCTTCGCTGCTGCCCGCATCAGCATATATCCTTGAGAATATGAAATTATTTTCGATGCGTATAAAGCTTTCTCAAGATGACCCAGATACTCCTCTCTCTCAAAGTCTTTCATTCTCAAAGTCTCATAGTCTTTATTGAAAAGGCCGGCAGCGTTAACGCGCTCCTCTTTCATTGCAGAGAGACTCCTTGAAAATACCGACTCGGTGATCAGCGTCAGCGGGACTCCCAGCTCAAGTGCAGCCTTGCCGGTCCATTGGCCGGTACCTTTCTGACCTGCGGTATCGAGAATCAGGTCGACCAGCGGCCGACCGCTCTCATCCTTGAATTTCAATATGTCAGCCGTTATTTCGATGAGATAGCTGTCGAGCTTGCCCTGGTTCCACCTGGCAAATACCTCCGACATCTGGCCGGGTGTCATGCCCAGATGGTCTTTCATAATTTGATATACTTCACAGATCAGCTGCATATCACCGTATTCAATTCCGTTATGCACCATTTTTACAAAATGTCCGGCTCCGTTTTCCCCCACCCACTCACAACACGGGGTGCCTCCATCTACTTTGGCTGCAATGGCCTGAAATATCGGCTTGATCAATGGCCAGGCGGCAACCGATCCGCCAGGCATGATCGACGGGCCTTTCAAGGCGCCCTCTTCACCACCGGAAACACCGGTCCCGATGAAATACAGTCCCTTGCTTTCAATATAAGCCGTTCGGCGGTTGGTATCGGGAAAATGACTGTTTCCACCGTCAATGATAATATCGCCGGGCTCAAGAAGCGGTATCAATTGTTCAATCAGGTCATCAACAGGTTTACCGGCTTTTACCATCATCATCACCTTTTTCGGACGTTCAATAGAATCCACGAAATCCTTGATTGAGTGGAACCCTATGATTGATTTACCTTTAGCCGCGCCATTGATAAACAGGTCAACCCGCTCCGCCGTGCGGTTAAATACACTGACCCGGAAACCGTGGTTCGCCATGTTTAATACAAGGTTCTCGCCCATCACGGCGAGACCGATGAGGCCGATGTTTGATTTTGTGTCCATTTTTAAAGTGCAGTTTTCTGAGACTAAGAGACTATGAGACTAAGAGACTAAGAGACTAAGAGACTATGAGACTTTGAGACAAGGAGACTGGAATTCCCAGCGGGCCGGATAATTGTTACGCTGTTGTTCAAAAGTTTCAGGGGATTCCCTGAGATTTTTGTCATCGGATGAAATATCATATGGCTCCATCGGTCCGGTCTGGTTAACCTCCCTACCATCCCTGATAAGAGGAGGAAAGGTGGACAACGGGATTCCGAAAAACCTGGAGGCTTCCTGAACGATTATTTTTGTCGCATTATACTTTCCTTCAACGGAATATCCCGCAATATGCGGCGTTGCAATATCTACCAGATCCATGAGTTCCCGGTTAATATCCGGCTCATTTTGCCACACATCCATCACTATCCCCCCCAATCTCTTCACTTCTCTTACTTCTCTTACCTCTCTTAACTCTCTCAACACCTCTCCTTCTTCAATAACCTCCCCTCTTGAGCTATTGATCAGAATGGCTCCGGGTTTAATGTTTTTCAGGAATTCCCCGTCCACCATCTGAATCGTTTTGTCTGTGCCATCGCGGTTGAGGGGAACATGTAAGGTAATAATATCAGCATTCTTCAAAAGGGTTGTAAGATCGGTAAATTCATTGCCGCCCTCTGTCCGTTGGCGGGGAGGATCGTTCAGAATAACCGTCATCCCCAGTTCCCTGGCCTTTTTCGCAATCTTTTTCCCGACATTCCCAACGCCGATAATTCCTAAAGTTTTATCTGCCAGATGAAAATTTTTGCGTCTGGCCATTTCGTATAAAGCTGAGGTGACATACTGCATGACAGCACCGGAATTGCATCCGGGTGCATTGGTCCAGGCGATGCCGTTATTCTCGCACCATTTAGTGTCGATATGGTCGAAACCGATGGTGGCGGTACCTATAAATTTAACATTTGTTTTTTTCAGCAGTTTTTGGTCGCATTGAGTCCTTGTTCTCACGAGCAGGCAATCTGCCTTTAACAAATGTTCACGTCTGATTTCTCCGCCGGGAAGATAAAGAACCTCCGCATGAGGCTCGAATATTCCCTTGATAAAAGGAATCTTATGATCGATTACCAATTTCATTTTCCAGTGTTGGCAACAAAGTTAAAACAGTCCTCGACAATTCCGGTGAAATGTCAATGCACATATTGAAACCATCTTTAATGCAGATTGTTAAATTATTGCCCATGACAATTAATTTGCAGAATCTGATTTTTATTTAATTTAGATTGTAACAATAATCCAGTGATTATGAAACCTATCCGCCTGTTCTTTCTGATGGTGCTTCTTAGTATTACCGGAAGCCTGTGCGCTGCGTACCTTGAATACGTACCTCAAAAAATCACTCAGCCGGATGGTAAAATAGTTAATTGTTTTGCATCCGGTGATGAATATTATCATTGGCTACATGATGCAAACGGCTTTACAATTATTCAAAATCCGTTAACGGGATTTTTTGTTTATGCCGACAAAACGGGGGATGACTTAATTCCAACCAACCTCATACCAGGGGTTGACGATCCTTCGCGTGCCGGTTTAAAGGCGGGAGTGAACATTAGCGACGCCAAATACCGGGAGTATTTTGCCGGCCGGTTTAAAGAACCCGCGACCAAGTCAACCCGCTCCTACTCCAACACGGGTGAGTTTAATAACCTGGTTGTTTTCGTAAGGTTCAGTAACCAGAATGAGTATACCGAACCGCTGACACAGTATTCCACCCAGTTCAATAGTACTGGTACTGTGTCCATGACTGAATATTTTAAGGAAGTTTCGAAATCCCAACTGATTATCAATACCACTTTTTATCCTACAACAACCAATACATCCATTGTCAGTTACCAGGACAGTCATTCCCGGAAGTATTACCAGCGCTACAGCGGAACAAATCCTGATGGCTATCGAACAGATAATGAGGCTACTGCCCGGGAGATGACATTATTGAAGAGTGCTTCGGAGTTCGTTAGTGCACAAGTAGTTGCCAGTGGCATTGATTATGATCATAATAATGATGGCAATATCGATAATGTGTGTTTTATTATTCAGGGGCCTACCGATGGCTGGAGTGATCTGCTCTGGCCCCATCGATGGGTGTTGTATACTTATGATGTACGGATCGGCGGGAAAAGGGTGTATGATTTTAACTTCCAGCTCTCGGAAGCATTGGGTGTGAGCGTTCTTTGCCATGAGATGTTTCATTCATTGGGTGCCCCGGACTTGTATCGGTATGTCAATGACGACATTACTCCAGTCGGCCCATGGGATTTGATGGCTCATAACAAAACGCCTCCACAGCACATGAGTGCTTACATGAAGATGAAATATGGCCAATGGTTTTCTCAGATTCCCTCCATTACCACTGATGGAACTTATTCTCTGAAGCCATTGGCTGCTGATGGTTTTGCTGCTTATAAAATAGCCTCACCCAATTCCACAAGCGAATATTTTGTCGTTGAATACCGGAAAGCCGCTGGCAGGTTTGAATCCAGTGTAGTCGGATCAGGGCTGATCATATACCGGGTGAATCCCTCCCTGGATGGTAATGCCCAGGGTCCGCCTGATGAGGTTTATGTTTACCGTCAGAACGGGACATCAAGGTCAAACGGGAATATCAATAATGCCACCTTCAGTTCAAGTGTTGGACGCACAGAATTTGGTGATAATACAGCGCCTTCCGATTTCCTGAGCAATGGCACTGCAGGAGGGATCAGGATTTCAAATATAGGGCCGATCGGTGAAACCATCAGCTTTACCGTCGGAACCGGAGGGGCATTGAATCCTCCCCGGGAGCTCACTGCCAATCTCAGTGGCCGAAATGTTACCCTGACCTGGCTGAAGCCGGAAACCGGAAGCGGGACCCTGTCAGGATACAAAGTGTACCGGAACGGGGCTGCCATGACCACGATCAATAATCCGAATACCCTGACTTTTTCTGAATCCAACCTTGCCGACGGCAACTATCAATACCATGTGACTGCGCGTTATACGTCGCCTACGGGAGAATCAGCGCCTTCAAACACCGTTACCGTAAGTGTCAGCGCGGAGGCACGGCCTGATCTCGTCATTATCAATCCGGCGGTTGATCCGGGAAATGTGGAGCCTGGAGGATTGGTCAAACTTACCTGCAAGCTTGAGAATCAAGGTACCGCCGGTGCAGGTGCAAGCATGCTTAGGATATACTTGAGCCAGGATGATAAGTTTGATTCCGGCGACAGGCAATTGGCGTCGGGCACCATGGATGCCCTTGATGCAGGCGCCTCAAGAGACGTTTCAGGAGAAAACATACAAATTCCTGCCAGCACTAATGTTGGTAAATGGTTTGTCCTGTTCCTTGCAGATGCTGATGGAGCAGTGGCTGAATCCATTGAGAATAACAATCAGGCCTCGATAGAATTGACCGTAGGAAATCCTGCCCTCAATCCACCAAGAAACCTCGTCGCTCAGGTATCAGCTTCCACTGTTAAGCTTAGCTGGACGGAGCCGGAAGCAGGTGGTGGAACACTGGCCGGATATTATGTGTATCGTAACGGTTCAAATATTTCCACCATCGGCAATCCGGCGACACTTGAATTTACCGACTCGGGTCTCGCTCTCGGTGTATACACCTATTATCTGACTGCGTTTTACAGCGCGCCTGTTGGAGTTTCATCCAAATCAAATGAGGTGACGGTAACCCTTTCCAATGATGCCAAACCCGACCTGACTGCGCAGGACCTTCTTGTAACGCCGGTTCAGGTGGCTCCTGGCGGTTCCCTGGATATATCTTGTTCAGTGCTTAATATTGGTGGTGCCGTCGCCGGGACAAACGAGGTAAGGCTTTATCTTTCTAGAGACCTAAAACCAGATGATTCTGATATTTATCTTGCATATGGCAATATTGATGCCCTGGAAGCAGGTGCAAAAATGACTGTTACCGGATCGGATATCTCCTTGCCGGATAACCTGGCTACCGGTAGCTGGTATGCCATTCTGGTTGTAGATGCCACAAATGCCGTGGTTGAATCCAACGAAGATAATAATCAGACGGAAACAGCGATCACTGCACAAGGTCTCGCCCCTGACCTTCTCATTACAAATATGGCTCTCTTCCCGGTCGTTATCGTGGCAGGAAGCAATGTTAGGATAACCTTTAATGTGGCAAATAACGGTCCCGTGCAGGCCGCTCCGGTTAAAACAACATTTTATCTTTCGGTGGATGAAGTTCTGGATCAGTCTGATCTGAAAGTTTGTGAAGTTTCCACACGTCTTCTTGGCGGGAAAACCAACCTGTTAATGTACAGCGGTTTTGTAATGTCGTCGCAAAATCTGCCCGGACAATACTTCCTGATCGGTATGGTGGACAAGGAGGGCCTGGTAACGGAATCTGATGAAACCAATAATCAATATGTCCAGGTGGTAACCCTTGCCGGGACTACCGGGATCTTTACTAATCCTTTGGGGGATGGTTTGCTTGTATATCCGGTACCGGCCGATGACCGGCTTTTCGTGGAATTTCCCGGGATTGCCGGTGACAAGGTATTGATAACCATTTCAGATTTAATTGGACGGATCCTGTTTCGCGAGGAAAGAGTTGTTTCCGAATCCAACAGAATAGAAATTAATACCAGCACATGGCCTGCCGGAAGCGGAATAGTGAGGATAAGCCTGAAGGACAAGGTGATGACAGGACGATTCATCACAAAATAAGTAGAGACGGATAACAATCCGTCTCTACCTTAAATCACGATTAATGCGATTGGAGACAGATAATTATCTGTCTCTACATGATGTTAAAAAATGTACATCGTAACGGCATTGGTAAAATTCTGCCCCTGTTGCAGTTGAATCTCTGTCAGGGCCGGAGCTCCCAAACCGCCGGATCCATACCATCCAATAAAGTCACCTGCAGTCCAGAACCCGTTATTGTCATTGTCTTTCCAAATATCCAGATAATAATTGCCCGGGTTGGCTGATAAACGGTAAGTAACCGATGCACCACTTCCGGTAACAGCCCCGAATTTAATCGGAGAATTGTTGTTCCAATTATCCAGACTGGTGTAGATGCTGACTTTTGAGTTCGACAAGTCACCCGCCGTACCAGCGAGGAAACTGGCGGTTCCGGAAACACCGGTAAAGGTTTGCACTGTATTAACCGTCAGAGCGCCGTTACCCATACCGGTTCCGCCCTGGCCGTCAGAAACGACAACAGAAACGGAGTAGGCACCTGAGTTACTTGGAGCAATCCATTGAACCATCGGGCCGGTTCCACTAATGGCACCTCCGTTAACGGTGTAGGCGTAGGTCAGTGGATCGTTGTTGGCATCTGTTGCAGTTACCGTAACACTTACCGTCTGACCAGGATCAACGGCTGTCGGGTTAATAACAACCGAAGCCACTACAGGAGCGGAGTTCTTCTTACATGAGCTAAGCAGGATAACGGATAACAGCAGTGCTGATCCGATCATGACAATGGGGTTTGTCTTTTTCATATAAAGCTATTTAAGGTTTAGTAACATAATTAAACTGTTCGATAATACCCATCCTCTCAAGGTTAATCAAAAATAGAAAAAAAAATAATATCAAAACATAAAGTATTTTTTTGATAAAATATTTTTAGACAGCGATTTGCATGGTAAATCGCCAGGTGATTTCCAAAATTAACAGGATTGGTCTTGTTCTGTTTTGACCATGTGCTTGCCGGAGGTCCACAACCCGGTTGCGGGATTTGAAATAAAGTAAAATTGATCTCCATTAATGCTTTGATTCATACCATCTTGCATCTCTGAATTAAAATATAGTTTTAGCATTGATTTTAAGTCGCCGAAAGCATAGCCGGCATTATTAATTTCTTCACGTGACAGGTGACCCGGACAATAGGTAATCCGGAACCGCCCCTCGCTGCTCCCATGAATCAGATGTGCTGCAGCACTGAGATTGTTCCGGAGTTCTTCGTTTTGCCTGACAGCATTTAAAGTGGCCGGTGTTCCGTGGTAACCATATTTCCTGATAAGCCGGTCGATCTCCGGATCCTCGCCAAACTCCATGACTCCGGGTGCGACAACTATTAATTCACCCCCATCGGCGATTGCCATGCGGGTACGGTAAATGGACTTATTGCCCAGCCAGGTGCTGCGGTATTCCTCGGGATCCAGGAATACAACAACTTTTTTCAGGGGCGAATCAACTGTAGTGAGATTTACTTTCTTTGAAAGATCGGCTGCAGCGGTAAATACTTCCTCAGAGGTCCCAATAAACAATCCCCGCGTAATCATCGGTGCACGTGCCATTCCAGCGGAACCGGGAACCGGCATACTCCGGTGCGATACTTGCTCCCGGACAGTGAGTACATAGAGAACCGGTAAGTTTGACAGAAATTTTTCGGATGCAAAATTGAGGAGTTGTCTGACCGGATTGTCAGCTATGCCCATAATTCTTTCCATCCCGTATACCGCACCAAGAAAATGGCTTTTGTTGATACTTTCAGGACCACCGCATCCGATCAACAAGTTCTTATTGTAATTGGCCATCCCGATCACTTCATGAGGTACCACCTGGCCCACCGAAAGAATCAGGTCATGACCTCCTTCCCAGATCATACGGTTCAGCTCGACGGGCCATGAGTAAGATATAGCTCCGTTTGATATTCCGGCAATAAAATCCCCAGGGACCTCACCGATTCGCATAACATCTTTTCTCCAGTCATGTACCCTGAAAAGATGATGGGGAACACCCGGGAACATACGGTCGAGCTCAGCCCTGGTCATAGCCTTATGTGTGCCTAATGCCGGAAGGATGTCCGATATCCTGTCACCAAAGTAATCATAAGCAATGCGTGTAATTTCGCCTGCCCGCGAATGGAAACGGGTAATATCCGGGGGGATGACCAAAACCTTCTTTTTGAAACCAATTTTGTTCAGTGCTTCTGATAATCCGTGCTTAAGATCATCAGATGTAAGATTGTGGGTTTCCGATCCGGATGAAAATAAAATCATTTGCTAACCCCAATGCGGCTTTTCGGGTAAAAGTTTCTCAAAATCGGCAATTAGCTTGTCCTGATAATCTCCTATATAATTCCGGTTTAGGAACCGGTCGATGCCTTGCCGGAAGAAATGTTCCCATGAAAACTCCTCGCGCCCCGGATTGATCGGATAGAAGAGGACTCCGTTTGTTCTTGCAGCATTCAGGTCCCCGGGTGCATCACCTATCATCAGTATGCTGGTATCGGGATACTTTCCTTTGGCTGCGTATCTTAAATGCTCCGTTTTGGTTCCAAATTCCTGACCGGCGATAATTCGGGTAAACTGATCGATTCCATGCTCTTCCCATTCACGTTTCAGCGCTTCACCCGGAGTTTGAGAAACCACTATCATGTCAGCAAATTTCACCAACCGTTCCAAACTCTCTTTTACACAGGGGAAGGGTGGGATTCCGAATACAATCTGGCTGATATCCTCATTTACCTTTTTTGACCACGCCAGAGCCCGGTCGATTTCGGGATCGTTCACTTCTTGAGCATACAAAGTGAGGGCAGGGTTGCCCAAACGGCTCTCGTTTCGGGTCCATTCACGGAGCGCAGAAACATCAGGTAATTTAAAGCTCCTGGCTTTCACTTCTTTCCTTTCCGAAAGAAGCTGAAAGGTCTCGATCACGGCAAGAAACCTGTTTGTACCCCTGTGTTTTGAATAAAGATTGACGAACTCCCAGGTTTGCCTGGCAGAGGTAGCTATGGGCTGAAGTTCCCAGTACCTTATGAAATTTGGGCAAAAACACTCTTTTTGCTTTATTTCCATGGTGTCGAAAGCGCATCCGTCGGAATCAATGCCGACAAAAAATTCGCGATCGGGACGAAGTGCGAGGAGGATATCCTGGTTAGTCATGGTAATACTTATGATTATTCTGCTTCAAGCTGGTATGCGTCAAGTTTCTTGTCGGCAAATATTGGGTTGAATTTCGTGAACCGCTGCAATCCGTTTACCAGCGGAACTGAGGGCCAGTCAAGGCCGATGAGGGGCGAAGCATATCTGATAAAGTCATCCGTTACATCGATCCGGTTCGGTGCGATCCACTGTTCAGGGAAACTGCGCTCCGAAAGGGCCACTTTTTCAAGGGGAACCTTATCGTAACGCACAAAGTATACCGGCCCCTGGGTCCTGAGGATGGTGGCCATCCAGCCGTTTCCGTCGTTCAGGGCGATATCGACCGCCTTCTGACCCACTTTATAGGCTTCATCCAGATCTACTGTTGATGCATAGATCATGGCATGCCGCTGATCCGTGCCTGGTACCTGGCCCCTGGCAGATCCACGGGACTTTAGTCCCACATCATTCAGGAAATTGACAACCTGCTGATAGGCGGCGAGTTTAGCGGCTCCGTATTCAACATGGCCAAAGGAATCCTTTACATGGGTAACCCCATTGCCGAGAATTCGCGGGTCCTCCCCAACGAGTTCAAAACCTTCGCTGACCACAATGATGCACCGGCCATCCTTTTTTAACTGGTCGTTCACCCGGTCTGCCATTTCCATTGCACTTACACCTGATTCCGACATGTAGATCTGCAGAGGCAACTCACGGTTGGGATCCGCTAATCGGGCAGCAGCAGGGATGTAACCGATTTTCCGGCCCATAGCCTGCAGAACCAAGACCGGATCAGCGGTTGATGAACCCTGGTTTTCCTCGTTGGCTGCCTGAATCGCATGAGCCCAATATCTGGCGACACTTCCGTAACCGGGTGTATGATCGATAAGTTGAAACTCGCTGTCCCCGACATCATTATCAATGGTTTTTGGAACGCCGACTGCG
This sequence comes from Bacteroidales bacterium, assembly GCA_041662065.1. Lineage (GTDB taxonomy): Bacteria > Bacteroidota > Bacteroidia > Bacteroidales > UBA12481 > UBA12481. Next base: position 54,190 of record JBAZTE010000006.1, read on the forward strand.
ATCAGATCGAGGCCCCCGATCCTGGCCATTTCGCTCACTTTGAAAGCGGTATGTTGCGAATCATTCCCTCCGATATAGAAAAAGTATCCGATGTTATGTGCTTTAAAAACTTCCAGTATCCGCTGAAAATCTTTCTGTTGCTTATCCTTTAATTTGTACCGGCAGGTTCCGATGCTTCCTGCGGCCGGTGTGGTCCGTAACAGGGCTATTTCCTGCTCGGGCTGGGCGGTCAGGTTTAGAATTTCCTCTTTGAGCACACCTTCTATCCCATGCCAGCCTCCATAGATGGTTCCAAATTTATCGGGGAAATATTTACAGGTCTCTATGATGCCTCTCAAGGTATTGTTTATCACCGAAGAAGGGCCTCCTGATTGGGCAATGATGACGTTTTTCATAGGTATCGGGTATCGGGTATCAGGTATCAGGTTTTGGGTATCAGGTCTCAAACTTTCAAGCTCATATTCTTAACTCTCTTAACTGTCTTAACTCTCGTAACTCTCTTAACTCAAAGTACTCCAGGCACTTCTTTATACTCCTCCGTACGCCGAGTATCCCCCGTCAACCGGCAGTATCACCCCGGTAATGAAGGCAGAAAGATCAGACAGAAGGAAAAGCACAGCCCCCTGCAGGTCTTCAGGTGTACCATACTTGCCCATAGGCGTGTTGGCGATTATTTTATTTCCGCGTGCCGTGCGTTCGCCGGTATGCTTATCGGTCAGTAAAAACCGGTTCTGCTCAGTGAGGAAAAAACCCGGGGCAATGGCATTAACCCTGACTCCTGTCTGAGCCAGATGCACAGCGAGCCACTGGGTGAAATTGTTAACCGAAGCTTTGGCAGCGGAATAGGCAGGTATTTTAGTCAGCGGGCGAAAAGAATTCATCGAGCTGATATTCAGTATGACCCCTTTGCCCCTCTCTGCCATACCTTTACCAAAGACCTGGCAGGGTAAGAGTGTTCCAGTGAAATTTAAATCAAATACGCCCTGGAATCCAGATAAATCAAGATCGAAAATGGTCCGTGCCGGTAGTTGTGCGGAATTGAAAGCTTCCAGATCCGTGGTGGCTTTTGGTGAATTTCCTCCTGCACCGTTGATCAGGAAATCTGCAGGTCCGAATTTGGATTCCAGTTTTATTCTGGCTTGCTCAACCGAATCCTTATCAAGGACATTGACTTTAATGCCGATGCATCTGGTTCCGTATTGCTTTTCAATACTTAAGGCCAGAGCTGAAGCGGTCTCCTCATTCAGATCAAGAATGGCTGTTCTAATGCCGGCGGTTGCCAGACCTCTGCATATTGCAGTGCCGATAATTCCTGCACCACCTGTGACCACACACACACGGCCGGATAATCCGGTCAGCCCAAATGGCGCAAATTCACTTAAAGTTTCCTTGTGTTCAGTCATATATTCTATTGAGGATTTAAACAATTCTACAGCTACCAAAGTTAGCTGTTTATCCTATTCCGACCACATTAACACTTGATTTCAAAGGGATACTTTCTTCCACTGTTTATCTTGGCCCAATGAAAACGTCTATAGAAATTTGAGCGCATATGGTCTGGTAGCATTATTTGATTAATTTTAGTTAATTGCATTGGAGCGACGGAAATTTATCTTTTCCTTTGGGGCGACATGATTATGATCAGGAGTATTCAAAATCGTATTTTCTTACTGATAGCGTTGATCGCTGTATCCATGGTTGTTGGTATTATTCTGTCGAGAGTGGTTGAGAGAGGCCATATCCAATCCATGCTCGACAAAAAAAAGACGGAAAGTGCTGTTCTTCTGGCCCGCGTTGTTGATTTTAAGTCCAGGAGCTTGCGCGATTTCGCTTATGATTATACCTACTGGGATGATATGGTTAATTATACCCGGACGAAGGATATCCAATGGGCAGATGATAATATAAACGTCTCCTTACCCACTTTCAATATCGACTATGCATGGGTTTATCAGATTGACCTGACACTCTTGTATTCAACCAACCTGGATAGCATTGAACCGGTTGAACGGATGCCGCTCCATGATAGTGAACTCCAAAAGTTGGTCAGTAAGGGTGCTCTATGGGATTTTTTCGTCAATACAGAATTGGGATTAATGCAGATATCCGGAGGGTCCATTCACCCCACATCCGATCCTGAGCGAAAAACCAAACCCAAAGGGTACCTCTTTGTCGGCCGGATGTGGACGAAAAAGTATCTATTGGAAATAGAAGAATTTACCGGCACTTCCATAAATATTCTCAACCCTGTTCCATTTTCAGTACCTCAGGATTCTATCATCCGGGACGATTTCGAGTTTATTAACTTTTATCCGATGCAGAATTGGGAAGGACGAACTCAGTCAGTCATTCGTTCCAACGGAGTTCTGGGATATGCACGGGAATTCCGGGACCGTTCACGTGATAACCTGATCATTCTGGTGATTGCCCTGCTGGTGGTTCTCGGATGTGTCTCTTTCGTTCTTGTCAGGTTCATCAACAGGCCGCTTAGGAATTTGATATACAGCTTAGTTGCCGATGATCCGAAACCTATCCACAGCCTTTTAAAGGGCAAGTCGGAATTTGGTCATATTGCCCGGCTGATGAATGATTTTTTTAACCAAAAGAAGAAGTTGGTTGAGGAAATTGATGAGCGAATCAGAATTGAACAGGAACTTGTTCTTGCCAAGGAACAAGCGGAGGAAAGTGACCGGTTAAAGACTGCCTTTCTGAATAATCTTTCTCATGAGATCAGGACCCCGATGAATGCGATCGTTGGTTTTTCTGAACTGCTGACGGATCCGAGGATCACTGAAAAAGAACGGTTGGAATTTACAGGGATTATTACAGGCAGCACCCACCGGCTGCTTGACATGATCACTGACCTCATTAGCATATCAACAATTGATTCGGGGCAGGTGGAAATTCACGTAAAGGAAATAAACCTTAACGGGCTTCTTAAAAGGATTCATAATCAAATTGATAGTGAAAGCAGACTGGACCATGTTGCCATTTCACTAAAGCTTGGTTTGGAAGATGATCATTCTCTGATCCTGATGGATGAAGCAAAACTCACTCAGATATTGCTAAATCTACTCAGGAACTCGGTTAAGTTTACTAAGAAGGGCGTAATTGAATTTGGATACCTGATCCGCGAAAGTGACATCGAATTCTCTGTCATTGACTCGGGGATTGGTATTCCTCTTGAAAAATTTGATTCGATATTTGCCAGGTTCCAACAAGCCGATGACTCATTATCACGCCCGTTCGGAGGTGCAGGATTGGGATTGCCAATTTCCAAAGCACTGGTTGAGCTTTTGGGAGGCAAAATGACATTGACCTCTGAGGTAGGTGTCGGGACAAAATTCTTTTTTACTCTTCCTTTCAAACCGACCAGGTAGCGTACACTATTAGTCGCCTACTTCAACAGGCCTTCCAATTTTATGACCCCAGAATGCATAATATGCAATCCACAGATAGCAGGGAACAACCAGCCAATAGGCTTGCTGGCGGCTGAAAATATCAGCCAGCCGGCCATAAACCAACGGAAGGACTGCACACCCTGCAATACACATGACCAATAAAGCGGAAGCGATTTTTGTGAATTTGCCTAATCCCCCCAGAGCAAGCGGCCAGATCGCCGGCCACATAATGGCATTGGCAAATCCAAGGAGTGAAATCAGGTAAACCGATACAGGCCCTTTAATCAGGATGGCAGAAACAGCAAAAAGGAATCCCAGGATAGCGGATATTCCCAGCGCCCTGGATTGTGAAAGCGTTTTGGGAATTAACGCAATACCTAATATATATCCTACTACCATCGAAAATAAGGTATAGGAAGTGAAAATAATGGCTTTACTGGTTCCGATTCCAGTCGACATGGCATATAATGCGACGGTATCACCCGCGATTACCTCACAACCTGCATATAAGAAAAGGGTGATGATTCCCAATGCAAAATACGGAAACTGGAATACGTTGGTTTTTCCATGGGTTGCATCATTAACATGCTGATCTTCCTTGTCGGTATCAATATCCTGCAAAGGGGAATAACGGACCCATACAGCCAGAAGGGTCAGCGCAATGGCCATGATGATATATGGAATGATCACACGGCCGGCTAAGTCATTAAGCAGGTTGGTTTTTAATGCCGCATCTGTGGTTGTTGCAACCGTATCCTTAATAGAATCGACATTTTTCAGAACAATTGCACCAAGAATCAACGGACTTAGAATGCCGGCTGTCTTGTTGCAAATACCCATGATGCTGATCCTTTTGGCGGCACTTTCAATGGGGCCGAGAATTACGATATATGGGTTGGAAGCAGTCTGCAACAGTGAAAGTCCCGCTCCCTGAATAAACAGTCCTGTGAGAAATAAGGCAAAAGTCCTGGTTTGAGCGGCCGGTATAAAAACAAGGCTGCCAATGGCCATTACGAATAATCCGAGAGCCATACCATTTTTAAAACCGGTTTTATGAAGGATCCAGGAAGAAGGAATGGCTAAAAAGAAATAAGAGATGTAAAAGGCAAATGTGACAAAATAGGCTTCAAAATTAGTCAGCTCGCAGGCAATTTTCAGAAAAGGGATCAGGGTTCCGTTCAACCAGGTAACAAATCCGAAAATAAAAAAAAGTGCCCCGATAATAATGATTGAAGTGGCATACGAGTTTTTTTGCCCGTTTGCAGATACAGTAGCCGTTGTTGCCATTAGATTTAGTCTGGTAAGTAATTTGCTCCGAAAGATAGAAAAAAAGTAGAGACGCATAAATGCGTCTGCGACGCTCAAAATTCAAAACTGGTCTTCGAATCTGTGAATTTTTACATCTCTATCGTCAGGAGTATTCGGCAGATAAGCATCGTTAAATAGGGAGAAGCCTCCTTCTTCTGCCCGAATTCCCATCCCTCCCATGCTTTCCATATAGATTCCGGAATAAATGTACCGGCAGGTGTGGCCTTGGATTCCATAACCTTTGCCATCTCTATAAATCGTTTGTCATGGATTGCAAATCTGAATTTTGACAAGGTATCCAACACATGAAGAATGTCGAACCAGATCAGCGGAGCTTTCAATTTTCGGAAATCAGTACCCATAAAGAACATATAGGGATGCCGGGTCAAGCTGTTCTCCCAGAGATCGAGCAGTGCATTCACAGATTGATGCGCAATTTCAGAATTTCGCAGATCATCATATAAACTTATCAGGTTAAGCATGATGAGTGTCGCATATGGGCAGGGATCATCCTTCCTTCCTGGTCCCCTGAATTTTCCGAGTTCCTTCGAAACTTTGCAAGGAAACCCGTTCACCTTTCCCAAGCCCACCAGGTAATCGCGTGCTTTTAAAACGTCGGGATGATCCCGTAGACCGAGTTTTGCCAACGCATAAACGGTACGGGGGGCATCACACAAAGCCCATGCCGGGGTGTCGGTACCCGTCCCTCCAAAGTGCACGGGTATATTCATAACAACCCCGAATGGTCCTTCATAGGAGGCGAGTCTGAAGATTTTTTCAATAACTTTTGGCAGTGGATCGTCATAATAAGTTAATCCCAGGTCTGCCAGAAAGGGTAAAAGATGAAAAAACTGACCCGCACTTTTATGACTGTTCACCAATGGACCAGGCCATTCATTCAGTTTGTCCATCATCCCCCTCACCAAGTGATGATGCAACATCCTATCCCTTGCCGATTTAACCTCCTGCTCATCAGGCGACTGCCCCAGAATATCCATCCGTGTCCGGTACTCCGTCCAAGGATCACTCTTTAACAGCCAATCAACCGAAATATTTCTCATAACTCAAAGAAATTAACTCCTAATTGGAGTCAGAAAGTTACGAATTATTCCACCTCCCCTCCCTAATTAGCGACCGAAGGGAGCATAATTAGTGAGCGAAGCGAACCAATTTCTTTTGCTATTTTTATGTTCTCAATGAACCCGCAATGAAAAAATCAATATTTACTGCAGCCCTGTTCCTGTTTGTATGCAGCAACTGCCAAACGCAAACCCAACAATCAACAATCATGGTAGATAAAAGCACAGTTTCCGGGGTCGACCTCAATAGATACCTTGGCAGATGGTATGAAATCGCCCGTTTCGACCACTCTTTCGAGCGTAGACTGGTAGGTGTCACAGCTACGTATTCCTTGCGTCCCGATGGGAAAATCAAGGTCTTGAATGAAGGATATAAAAATACTCTGGACGGAAAGCATAAAGTGGCGGTGGGTAAGGCTAAGATTCAGGATCCAAAGGATTTGTCGAAATTGAAAGTTTCCTTTTTCCTGAATTTTTATGCTGATTATCTAATCATGGAACTCGATCAGATGAATTACCAGTATGTCATGATCGGCAGCAAGTCTGATCATTTTCTCTGGATATTAAGCAGGACTCCTTCGCTGCCTGATGAAACATATAAAAGGCTCGTGGAAAAAGCAATAAAACGGGGATATGCGGTCAGTGGCCTGATCAAGGTACCTCAGCGTTGAAATTTCTTATCTCTTGATTTTCAAATCAAACTCAAACCAAAATAATCAGCCATGAATGTAAGGCGTTTATTAACCAGTTTATTACTGATAGCCATTGTCATTTCAGCATCGGCACAGCAGCCCGATCTGACTCAGAAAATGCCTATTGACCCAACCGTGAAAATCGGAAAACTGTCGAACGGGCTCACCTATTACCTGAAGCAAAATCCGAAGCCTGAAAAGCGATTGTTACTTCAACTCGCCATTAATGCCGGTTCGGTAAATGAAAATGACAGTCAACAGGGTCTTGCCCATTTTATGGAGCATATGTGTTTCAACGGGACTAAAACCTGGAAGAAGAATGAGATGATCAGTATGCTCGAATCCATGGGTGTCAGGTTTGGAGACGGGTTGAATGCATTTACAAGCTATGACGAAACGATATATATGCTTGAGATTCCTGCCGATAATCCCGATAATATTGAAAAAGGATTTCAGGTTATGGAGGAGTGGGCGCATCTCGTTTCCATGGAAGATGCTGAGATTGAGAAGGAGAGGGGTGTAATTCTCGAAGAGAGGAGGCTTGGATTAGGGGCGGATGAAAGAATGCGTCTGAAATATGAACCGGTTTTACTTAAAGGATCGAGATACGCTGAGCGATTCATCATTGGCAAAGAAGAGATCCTGAGAACCTTCCCGCCGGATACCCTCCGAAGCTTTTATAAATCATGGTACCGTACTGATAATATGGCCCTTGTCGTTGTTGGTGACATCGATATAAAAGAGATGGAGAATAAATTGAATTCCCATTTTTCAAAAATCCCGAAAGCCACAGGAAAACTCAACAGGATGGAATACGATGTCCCCGGAAATAAAGATCCGCTGATAAGTATTGTTACGGATAAGGAGGCCATGGGATTCAGCGCCCAGGTAAATTTTAAATATCCGGGATACAGGGTTAAAACGATCGGCGACTACCGCAGGAAACTTGTTGAACAACTGTATAATTCCATGTTTAGCAAGAGATTGGCTGAAATAGGGACAAAAACCGAAACCCCGTTTATCAGCGCATCTGCTTTTACGCGGCCATTTTACAGTCGTTTGACCAATGGTTACTCAATCAGTATAAATGCCAAAGAAAACAAAATCGGTGAAAGCCTCAGTCTGGTGATGACTGAAAATGAGCGGGTTCGTCAGCATGGTTTTACACAGGCTGAACTTGACCGGGAAAAGAAGGCTATTTTGACCAGTCTGGAGAATGCAGTTAAGGAGGCGGATAACGTGGAATCGGGCTCCTGGTCATCGAGATGTATCTATAATTTCCTTACCGGAGGCCTGATCATGAACCCCGACCAGAATCAGGAAATTGTACAGTCCTTGTTGCCAGGGATCGGATTGGCAGACGTTAATAAACTGGCCAAAGACTTGATAACCAATGAAAATATTGCAGCAGTGATTGTCGGACCGGATAAGCTGGGCACAACACTCCCTGACGAAGCCGAGGTGATCAGAATCATCCGGTCGGCACGTGACCAAAAGGTGGAACCATATGTTGAGAATTTATCGGATGCTCCACTGCTTGCCGTTAAGCCCAAGCCTGGTGATGTCGTTAAAACTGTCGAGAATCAGGAATCCGGCTATACCGAGATTACTTTCAGTAACGGAGCGGTGGTGGTTCTTAAGAGCACTGATTTTAAGCATGATGAAATCAATTTTTCCGCTTTCAGTCCCGGTGGCCTTTCGCTTGTTTCTGATGCCGACCTGGTAACCGGACAGCTGGCAACAACCATCATGCAGCAAGGTGGCATCGGGGATTTTGACATGATCGGTCTGAGGAAAAAACTCACGGGAATTCGCGCATCTGCCATGCCTTCGATACAGCAACTGACTGAAAATATGTCGGGAAGCTCCAATGTTAAGGATTTTGAAACGATGCTTCAACTTAACTACCTGTGGTTTACCAATCCCCGGAAAGATCCTGAGGTCTTTAAGTCTTTCATTGATAAATACAAGAATTCGTTAAAGAATTTCAAGGTCAATCCACAGTTTATTTTCATGGATTCGGTCATGAAACTTGCCTATAACCACCATCCGAGAGCGATTATGATCCCCACGCTAGAACAGATCGATGCAGTATCACTGGATAAAGCCTATGATATCGTTACCGAGCGCATCAAGGATGCTTCCGATTTCAAGTTTTTCTTTGTCGGTTCATTCAAGCAGGAAGTTATACTGCCTCTGCTTCAGGTTTATATCGGAGGATTGCCTTCCATACACCGGCAGGAGACCTTCAAAGATGTCGATCCCAGGTTTTCCGACAAGGTCATTGATCAGAAGATGGACCTGAATAGTGAGCCGCAGAGCATGGTGATGATGTTTTTCGATGGAAAATTTGAATATACTGATGCCGGGCAGTTGCTGTTCAATATCATGATGCAAACCATGAACATCAGGCTCAGGGAGTTAATGCGCGAAGAGCAGGGTGGGGTGTATGGGGTCAGTTTTCAGGAAAGCCTGAGCAAATTTCCGCGACAGGAATTCCAGATTACTGCAAACTGGGGTTGCGCTCCCGAAAAGGTGGACACCCTCACACAAACGGTCTTTAGTGAAATTGAGCGCATTAAGAAGGACGGTCCAACTGATATCGATCTGGCAAAAGTTAAGGAAACGATGATCAAGGATTATGAAAAAGCCATCAAGCAGAATTCCTTCTGGATCGGCAACCTTCAGGATCTTTACTTAAACGGTAATAAGATTTATAGCCTGGAATCCTATACAAAAGCAGTGGAGGCAGTGACCGTTCAAGATATTAGACGTACGGCAGGAAAATATCTGGACAGCAAGCAGTATATCCGGGGGGTGTTGATGCCTAAAAATTAGATTTCTACAGTCCAAATGGCAGAAGGAAAAGCTTTGATCGGAATACGCCTGGTGCTGACATTAGCAGGCTTATCGGTACTGTTCCTTGGGGCACCTTCCTGCGGTGACCGGTCAGTCCGAAAGGTAGCGGGAACAAGCTCCGAAATCCAAGCTGATTCTGTCGATGAAACAGATACCGGAGAAAAATCCCGGACCGTCTATGCATTGATGGTATCACCGAAAATACCGCAACCGGGACAATCCTTCCAAATCCTGGCAACCGGTGCAAAGAACATCCGGAAAGGCCGGATTGAAATCTCCGGCCCTTCAGGCTCCGTCAAATCAGGGAAAAACCGGAATGGCGATGGTTTGCCTTTCTGGAGGATCGATGAATTTGAGGCAGCTTCCGAAGGCACGTATCAGGCCCATTTGGTTGAAAAGGGCCAAACAGTCTGCAGCATTGAATTTACTGTATCTGCCGGAAAGCCATCCGTACAATCTTCAGGCACCATCTGGAAAACCGGGCAGGGGTGGAGCAGCGAAACCGAAGCCCTTTATTCGGCCTGGATAAACGCCCTTTTTTATGAGGCCGACGAGCGCTCATCCTGGCCTGCACTGGACCAGGTGATGCAAAATCCTAAACAGAATTTTTTATATAACCATCTGGGATACAATGAGGATGACCCAAACGGAAAAATCAGGGTGATCATGGAACCCGACTGTGCTGACAATCCGTTTTACCTGAGGGCTTACTTTGCCTGGAAACTCGGATTGCCCTTCGGTTATCATGAATGTGATCGGGGATATCTTGGTAAATCTCCCCAAACCGGTAACTGGGTCACCAATAGTTCGTCGAGCTCAAAATCCCATCCGGTCCTGGCATTCAATTCTTTTCTAAGGAGGGTGATGGATGGTGTTCATTCCGGTACCGCACGCACGGCCCTGAATGATGAATCCTCTGATTACTATCCCGTTCCCCTCACCCGGGATGCCCTCCGTCCCGGTGTTGTTTTTGCCGATCCATACGGTCATACCCTGATATTGGTGCGCTGGGTGCCACAAACAGGCAACAAACCGGGCTTGCTCTTATCAGTGGATGCCCAGCCCGATGGAACGGTGGCCGTTAAACGATTTTGGAAAGGGAATTTTCTGTTTACCACTACTGAAGTTGTCGGTGAGCCCGGATTCAAGGCTTTCCGTCCGATCGTGATGAATGGTGATCAGCGCCGGCTGATGAAAAACGATGAAATATCAGCCTTGCCCGGAATGGTTCCTTTCTCGATGCAGCAAAAAGGGATGACCGGGGATGTTTTCTATCAAACGATGGACCGGAACATCAACCCGAAACCGCTGGATCCGGAAGAAGCTTTGCTCGACCTGATCCAGGCTTTGCACGAACAGCTGATGGTTCGCGTTAATTCGGTAGCTAACGGTGAAGCTTACATGAAATCACATCCCGGTGAGGTGATCGGGATGCCGGGCCGACCCTCCGGAGTATTTCAGGCGGGGGGGCAATGGGAAGATTTTTCAACCCCAAACCGCGATCTCCGGCTGTTGATAGCCATGGATGCCATTCAGGATTTCCCGGATAAAATTGTCCGTTCGCCGGGCGACTATAAAATGCCGAAACTCAGTTCACCAGATCAGGTTAAACGAAGGCTGGAAGATTTTTTAGCCAAAAAGATCTCTGAACTTTCGATAACCTATACCCGGACAAACGGTACTGAACAAACAATTACAATCGAAGACCTCCTGACAAGAAAAGAGGCCTTCGAGATGGCCTATAATCCAAATGATTGCATCGAGGTCCGCTGGGGAGCCGCACCAAAAAGTGAGGAGTGTTCAGCCTGCAGGCGCCATGTTCCCGGCTGGCAGCTGGAGAATATGCAAAAGGTGAGGGTTTGGTTCCAAAAACGTTTGCATCCGCCGACATAACCTTGTATGTTAACCATCAAAATTCAAAATTGGTCATCGAATCTCTAAATTCACCCTTCCTACTTTTCTACTGTCAGAGGTCGTGATGCCATCTCGAAATCAATTTTCCCACCGTCCGAAATGTCCTGATGACTGAACCGGTAATTATTAACCGCCTGCCCGTTGACCGTTAACCCGGTTACATATTTGTTCTGCGCGTTTGTGCCCGGTGCCCTGAGCCTTAATTCTTTCCCGTTGCCCAAATCAATCGTGACCTCTTCAAATATCGGACTGCCGATCACATACTCCGGTTTCCCCGGTGTCATGGGATAAAAACCCATTGCAGTAAAAACGTACCAGGAGGAGAGAGCCCCGCCGTCTTCATCACCGCAGATTCCCATCACATCATTGCGGAACCAGGCATCCATTAATTGTCGCAGGCGCTTCTGGGTTTTCCAGGCTTCACCGGCATATACATATAAATAGGGAACATGGAACCCGGGTTCATTTCCCATCACAAACTGCCCTACAATACCGGAGGCATCGGGCTGGGTGGTGATCGTGGTCCATTTTGCATACCCTTTCAGGGATTCCTCGAAAAGCTGATCCAGGCGGGAGGTGAATTTCTCCTGGCCGCCCATCAGACTCATCAGGTTATCAATATCATGAGGCACAAACCAGGAATAATTCCAGGAGTTGATTTCAGCGAAATAATCGCGGCAACCGGTACCGCCTGAAGTTTTCGGATCGAATGGCTCAACCCAGGTGCCATCGGCCTTTTTGGGCGACATGAATCCGGTGGCCGGATTAAATACGTTTTTATAATTGCCTGACCGGGCCAGGAATAGCTTCTGGTCATCAGCCTGTTTCAATTCTCCGGCAAGTTGGGCAAGGCACCAATCATCATAAGATTCTTCGAGGGTCACCGCTACTGCTTGCCTCTTTTCAAATGGTCCCACCTGTTTTACTGTTTCGGCTTCACCCGGAGCCAGTGCAGGGAACCAGCCTTTGTCGCGATAGAATTTGTCGAGTTCGGTTCCCGGACCCTCCTGCCAGGGAATCATCGTCCCTTCGGTGGCATTTTTTCGTAATAATTTGTAAGCCCTTGGCAGGTCAAAACCCCGGATCCCTTTCATCCAGGCATCTGCAATAATGGCCGCCTGGTGATGTCCGATCATGCATTTGGCGTCGCCGGATACCTGTGGGAATGTTGGCATCCACCCGCTCTGCTCCCCCATGAGGATATAGGATTTGATCATGTCCGCTTCACGGTCCGGACTGATCAGGAAACGCAAGGGGTGCAGTGTCCGGAAGGTATCCCAGCTCCAGTCATCGACATAAAAATTGTGCGTGGTTTTTACGGTTTTCTTATTGTAAGCACTGTAATAGCGTCCGTATTCATTGATGTTCACCATACGTTCCATCGACCGGTACAAAGCAGTATAAAAAGTGATCCGCTGATTTTCAGTCCCCCCTTTTACTTTGATTTTGAGAAGTTCTTTGTTCCAGGCATCGCGTCCCTGATCCACCACTTTGTTAAATTCCCAACCGGGGATCTCTTGCAGGAGATTACGTCCAGCCTGCGTTTCATCAATCCATGATACACCGTAATTCATCTTGACCAGTTCGGCACCATTGAAAACGACAAAGAATTTCATGGTTTTTCCCTTGCCCTTGGATTTGTTGATCACCTTGCCGGTTGCATCGATGTAACCCGATTTTTTAACCGGGCGGTTAAACCAGATGTTCACAAATTGACGGACTCCGCTGAATGCTTCACTGCCTGCCAGATTCTGCTCATTTTTCAATTCGAAACTTCCTTCATCGGTCGTCTGGAAAACCAATACGAGATCCTTGGTCGATTCGGGGGAGAACTGGTAAAAACCGCATCTTTCCGTGGGGGAAAAATCTACCGTGATATTATCATCCTCAAGTAAAACGGTATAACTGTATGGCGTAACCTTCTCAAAATCATGATCGATGGCGGAGCTTATGTCAGGGTTCTGAAGGGATTCAAGTCCCGATAACGGCATCACGGTAATCACGGCACGACCGCGGTGCTCGGGCCTGTTCAGCGGAAGTCCGTATATCCGCCCGCCCAGGTAGGAATCGGAAATGCCCTGACTGGTTACCGGAAAAAACCGGACCATCCCATAGGGCCGGTGAACCGTTGGGAAGGTTGGCATTAATACATGGCTGATCCCTCCGATCCGCGGATTGACCAGATCAACGGGACTCGTCAGATCCTGCGACAATGAAGGAAGTGCGGCGATAAAACATAAGATCAGCAAACCGGTATGTTTGATTGAATTCCAGAAGGCTACTTTCATTGTTGAACAATTTGTGGGCCGTAAAGATAAGGTTCTGTTTCTTTTTAATCGATGAACTTTTATTTGTTTAGCCTGAAATAGTTTTCTAACTTTATGGAAATGATACGTTTAATTGAATTTTGCCATGAAAGCCAATAAGCGTTTTTTTTTGATGTTTCTGGGGTTTTTAGCGTTCCAGAGCATGGTTGCACAATTGGTTACCCATCATAATGCCGTTTATCAGGGTGATCTGGCTCAGCCCTTACCGGGAATTTTATTTACGGATCCGAACTTCCACACTCCGGTAGTAAGACTGACTGACGCCCGGACTTCGGGTATTCACGGTTTATTTCCCGATTACTCAAAGCGCCAGGCATGGAACAGCAATGAGACCCTGATGCTCCTGCGTTCAGGCTGGAGTGATGCATACCTTTATAATGGTCAGAATTATCAGTTTATAAAAGCTTTGGAGGGTGTTGCCGGCGATGATGTTTTTTGGCACCCATCAAATCCGGAACTGGTTCTGTTCAATCCCGATACAGTGCTTTTCAGCTATAATGTGATTACAGATGAAGTTCGGACCGTGCATACCTTTAATTCTTATGCCTGGGCAAATACGCGTGGGGAAGGCAATATCTCCAATGATGGAAGATATTATGCAGTGGTTGGGCGCACCTATGATAATGTAACAGGGGAAGTGAGTTTCCGGGATCTGATCGTTTATGACATTCAGGAGGATAGGGTGGCAAGTACCATGGCACTCCCGGCCGTGTTGGCTGATTTCGACTGGGTATCCATATCCCCTCTTGGCAATTATGTGATTGTGGATTATGCTGATAAGGAAACCGGCAGGTATCATGGGATAGAAGTGTACGACCGTAACTTTAATTTTATCTGGCAGAAGGGTCTGGGTGCCGGACATAGCGATCTCGGACTGGATGCATCGGGTGAGGAGGTGTTAATTATGGATATTTATGATGATGATTCCAACTTGAATTACATCAATAAATATTCATTGGCCAACGGAACTACTACCCAGCTGCTGTCGGTGGCTCAGCCTTTTGATTTGCATATCTCCTGCCGGGCTATGAACAGGCCGGGTTGGGTATATATCAGCACGTTCGATTCTGAATATCGGCTGACCGATGGTTTGGAGGGATGGCTGCCATTTGAAGATGAGGTTTTTGCATTGAAAATGGATGGTTCAGGGGGGGTTGAACGTTATGCCCATCACCGAAGCCGTGAATATTCACCGGCCACGCCAGACCGCGAAACCGCCGTTTATTTTGCTGAGCCCCATGCCACAGTTGACCATTCGGGAAGACGGGTTCTTTTTGGAAGTAACTGGCGGATACATATCGAAGAGGACTACAGTATCGATGCTTACCTGATCGACTTGACAAATCTCATTACAGCAATTCCGGAAGAAAAGTCAGACCTGATCAATGACAAGTACCAATTGTTTCCCAACCCCGTTAGTGATCAACTGTTTTTTAGCTCAAAAGTTGCTGCTCCCGATTGCCGGATCAGATTGTATAATTCACTCGGAATGTTTTTAGTGGAATTTATAGTGGATCAGGAGAATACAAATTTGGATATCAGGGGCTTACCTGCCGGACTGATTTATTATCAGATCATTGACAAAAATGGAATTTCTCGGGACAGCGGTAAAATAATCAGGCGATAAGTAAGAGGGAGGAGCAGTGGCTATTGCCGTCAACCTAAGGGATTAAATCGACTTTCTTTTGGAAAAGTTTGAAGTCAGAGATTCCAATTCAGAATTCCGAATGCCGAATAATTAGATCCAAGTATTTGTGAAGTAGTAATTTACAACTTCATATTAACCTGAATCTCCAACTCGGCATTCGGAATTCTGAATTGGAATCTCAATCTTTTAACTTCTCTTTAAAAAAACCAATTAGATCCTTAAGTTGACGGCTATGGAGCCACGGCTCCTCCCTCTTAAACCCCTTTATGCATCGTCAGGTAAGGCCCTCTCGTGTCCTCCCCCCAACTCTGTGTTAGAATCAGTAAATTGCCCTTTCTTAAAATGATTCCAAAGCCATAGTAACATTATCATAACACAATGATTAAAAGAATAGTACCAATTATTTTGCTGCCACTGTTTTTGGGAATGGCAATAGAAGCGCAGGTGATTTCCCTTGGTTCCCTCCTTCGTGAAATGACCGACCCTTGCCAAATGGCCCAATTCCCTGTTAAGCAATATCAGTCTTTGCAGGCGAGCAGCTATAACCGTGCATCCATATCAGCCGACAAGTCCGGCTGGTTTGCCGATTCCGACGGCGTCGCCTGGATCAGGGAGGAGCAGAAGGATGGCAAAACAGAATATGTGGTCATGGAACATTCCGGACCCGGATGCATCACACGGCTCTGGACCCCATTTTTTTACTATGATTTTAACAACCGCCAAGGCCCCGATATCAAAATTTACCTGGACGGACATCCTGAACCCGTGATCAATGAGAATTTTATCGGGTTGCTTACGGGCAAGGGATCCGTAAAACCACCGTTTGCCAGTTTAACCGCACGCGCTGGAGTGTGCTTCTTGCCCATCCCGTTTGCTCGGAGCTGCAAAATAACCATGACAGGTAAGGCCTTCTATCATATTGTCAATTACAGGGCTTATGAAAAAGGGACCCGCGTGAGGACATTCACACAGAAGCAGTTTGCAAAAGAGATTACGCTGATTGAACAAACGGCTAAAACCCTGTTGAATCCGAAATCCGCCTCTATAAATTGGGCCACAGCGAAGAAAAACAAGTTGAATCCAAATGAAAGCATTGACATTGACCTGCCAACCGGGGCCAAGGCGATCCGCGAACTGACGATCAGACTCGATCCCAAAAGCGGAACCCGGGCTTTACGTTCAACCATCCTTGAAATGACTTTTGACGGCGTAAGGACCGTATGGTGTCCGGTTGGGGACTTCTTCTGCAGCCCTGATAAAGTAAATCCCTTTCAAACCTGGAACCGCAAAGTGTTGTCCGATGGAACCCTGTCGTGCCGGTATGTGATGCCATACGAAAAAACCGCACAAATCAGATTGATAAACCTACAGGATCAGGTTATTGAAATCCAAATTGATGTGAAAGGTAGCAAGTGGAAGTGGGACAGGAATTCCATGCATTTCAGCGCTTCCTGGAACCAGGTCGGAACCCTGTCCGGTGATCGGTTTGCCGACTTGAATTTCATTGATATCAAGGGTAAAGGGGTGCTGGTCGGTGATGCACTCACCGTTTTGAGTCCCGGTCATGGATGGTGGGGTGAGGGCGATGAAAAAATATATATAGATGAACCTGATGTTGCCCGCAGATTTCCTTCACATTTCGGAACCGGGACCGAGGATTATTACGGCTGGGCCGGTGGAGTGGTCCCGACAGGCCGGGATACGTTTTCGATTCCGGTTGGCGCCAATGTGTGCAATGGTAACGCGGCTGATCCAAGGGGATACAACATCTGCACCAGAAACAGGATATTGGATGTGATCCCGTTCAATAGCCGTCTGGTTTTCGATATGGAGGCCTCACCAGGGACCGACATCCGCGAACCCTGGAACCTTTTGGATTATTCACTGGTGGCTTTCTGGTATGCCATTCCGGGGACAACATCGAATGCCGTCCCACAACCTGAGACGGCTGCCAAGTCCTTACTGACCCTGCAGGACATTGACAAGATGCAGGAATTCCTGAAATCAGGTGCGGTTAAGATCGGAGCTTCAGCAACTCTTCCAGCCATACGTTATCGTGCAAGTCCCGGCCAGTTTTTTGTGTTTCACCTTACCGTCCCAGCCGAAACTCATGACTTGAACGATGTTAGAATTAGTTTCTCCAACCTGGATCCGGTTACCGATAACCGGCACCCGATACCTGATAACCGACACCCGATACCTTCCACCCGTTTCTCCTGTTTCAACTCGGGTGGGATTGATTTTAAAGGAAAATCTTTTACTAAACGAATCGACATCCCATCAGGAAATAGCCAGGAGTTGTGGATGGGGATTGATTTGGAGGGAGTTGGAAGAGGAGATTATGAGGGTTCATTGACGATCAGTTCCGGAAGTACCAGCCAGATCATACCCATCGAAATTTCAGTGGAAGGAGATATTGTTAAGAACCATGGCTACGACCAGGGGAAAAGCCTGGCCCGGCTCAATTGGCTGAATTCCAAAGTCGGGATTGATGATAGCATCACCAAAGGATTTATCCCGGTTAATGTGATTGGTAAAAGGATCAGTATTCTCGGCCGCTCCCTCGAGCTTGGAGATAATGGTTTGCCGGTCGCCCTTACGACCTTTTTCACCCATTCAAACCAGGAATTGAAGGAGTGGGGTGAACCGCTGATGAACAGCGCCTTCCGTTTTGTTATCGAAATGGCGGACGGAACTATCATCCGGCTAAAACCAGGCCAGTTAACGATTGAGGAACATGCTCCTTCAAAAGTGACCTGGAAGGTATTGAATACTTCAGAGGAGTTTGATCTGGAAGTATCCGGACAAATGGAATTCGACGGTTTCATTGACTATAAGATGAAACTGACAGCACGATCAGCAGTCAAGATAAAGGATATCCGTATGGAGATTCCCATGAATAAGGAGAAATCGCAGTATATGATGGGATTGAACCATGAGGGTGGATACCGTACTCCCGACTGGAAATGGAAGTGGGATATCACGAAAAACCAGGATATGCTTTGGATCGGGGCTGTTAATGGGGGCTTGCGGATCAAGTGGAAAGCGGAAAACTGGCGCCGCCCCCTCATCAATATCTATTATGAATTTGGCAGGCTGAATCTTCCTCCTTCCTGGGGAAATGAAGGCAAGGGCGGAGTTAATCTGTCAGAAAAAGAGGATGATGTAGTCATTAATGCTTTCTCAGGGCCACGGGAAATCAAATCAGGTGAAGTTCTCAATTATGATTTCGAGCTCCTCCTGACTCCTTTCCGGACGATCGATAAAAAAACCGAATACGAGGATCGCTATTTCCATGGAGGCGGCACCAATACTTCGGTGAAAATTGCGAATGCGAAGGCTGCAGGTGCGAATATTATCAACATTCATCATGCCGAAGACCTGTATCCGTTCATTAATTATCCCTATTTGGATGAGAATAGACCTGAGTTAAAGAAACTGGTTGCAGAAGCTCATCAGGCTAATCTGCGGATGAAATTCTATTATACCACACGGGAGCTGACCAAAAACCTGCCTGAATTCGAGGCTTTTTACAGTCTGAATGGAGAGGTGATCTTCCCGGGACCCGGTGACAACTGCAAAACATTGATTTGTCCCAACGGACCGAATGAGTGGCTTAAAAAGAACCTGAAAGGAAAGTATATTCCCGCCTGGTTCAACTTGGTGAATGATGGAAAATTCAAGGGTGAAACCGATCTTTCGGTCATCACTACTCCAGACAGCCGGTTAAACAATTTCTATGTGGCCGGTCTCGACTGGATGGTGCAGAATATCGGCATCGACGGGGTGTACATTGATGATTCGGCTCTCGACCGCTTTACCCTGATGCGGGCACGGAAAATCATCGACAGATATCGTCCTGAAGGCCGGATGGACCTGCACAGCTGGAACCATTTCAACCAATGGGCGGGATTTACCAATTGCCTGAATTTGTACATGGATCTCTTGCCCTATTTCGATCTGGTCTGGATCGGTGAGGGAAGGGATTACAACCGAATGCCTGATCACTGGTTGATTGAGGTTTCAGGTATACCCTTCGGACTGCCCGGGCAAATGCTTGAAGGAGGAGGAAATCCATGGAGGGGAATGGTTTACGGGATTTCAAACCGTGCTGGCTGGACCGCGAATCCGCCCGGAGCAATCTGGAATTTCTGGGACAATTATCAGATTCAAAGCAAGGAGATGTTTGGTTATTGGGATAAAAACTGCCCTGTTTCCTGCACCAATTCCCTGGTAAAGGCAACCCTCTATCAGGGAAAGGACCTTTCCATCCTGTCTGTGGCCAACTGGAGCGCTAAAGATCAAACGGTTAACCTGATCATTGACTGGATAAAACTCGGTCTTGATCCCAAAAAAACACAGATTTTCATTCCCGCTATCAAGGATTTCCAGACTGCTCAGAAAGCGGTTGGTTTGAACCGTTTAACCATTCCAGGGGGTAAGGGATACCTCATAGTAATCGATTAGGGTAACTAACTATAGATCCGCGAATATCCTCGTTCCCGCAGGGATCCGCGTCATCCGCGTGCCATTCTTCCGGTTACCCGGCGAACTCTAGCACCGCCTTGATAAACAGATCGAGCTCTGGCAGGGTCGTGTACACACTCGGCGTTACCCTTATGCCATTGACCTTCTCCCAGTTGATCGGGGTGGTAAGAATCTTGTATTTTGTCATCAACAGTGCCTGCAGTTCATTGGACCGGTTTCCCTCGATACTGAAATTCCCAAGCCCACAGGAGTATTGCGGTTTCATCGAAATGTTCAGTTTGACTTTCGGATGATCCTTGATCCCATTTACCCAGTAATCCTTCAGGTAACGTAATCGCTGTTCCTTACGGGCCGGACCGATCATATTATAAAAATCAATGGCAGTACTGATGGCCAGTTCAACGGCGAATGGGCGGGTTCCGATATTTTCGAATTTCCGGATATCGGCGCTTTTCGGATCCGGGGCTGCCATCAGAGGCCATATCTTGCTGATCTTATCTGCCTTAACGTACAGGAAACCGGTTCCGAACGGAGCAAATAACCATTTGTGCAGACTGCAGCCAAAATAGTCGCATTCCAGGTCGGGAACTTTGAAAACCAGATGTGCAAAAGCATGGGCTCCATCTACCATTACCTCAACGTTGTTGGCATGCGCTGCCTGGGCTATCTTTTTAACGGGCAGGATTTGACCGGTCCAGTTGATCACCTGGGTGACATTGACCAGTTTTGTCCGGGAGGTAAACTGCCCGGTATAGGCTTTTACAATAAAGTCGTCATTTTCAACCGGCATCGGAAGGTCAAGCCATTTCAGCACGATTCCATCGCGCATTTCCCTCTGTTTCCATGCATTGATCACGTTAGGATAATCATATTTGCACAGAACCACCTCATCACCTTTCTCCAGCGGAAATCCGAAAATGATCTGGTCAAGGGCTTCGGTAGTGTTCCTCATGATGGCCAGGGTATCCGGTGAGCATCCGGCCGTTTCTGCCAGTTTGCGGCGCATAGGTTCACGCTCTTCTCCCAGGACTGTCCACATGTAATGGGCTGGTCCTTCGTTGCTTACGCTCTGATAATGAGTAACTTTATCCTGTACGATCCTTGGTTGCGGACTGACTCCGCCGTTATTCAGGTTGATCAGGTTTGGCGATATGGTAAAGGCTTGCCGGATATATTGCCAGTACTCTTCATCTGTTGCGAGTTCAGCGGGAGTGATCGATTCAACTTCTCTTAATTTCCGTTCAAATCCTGGCTCTAAAGCTGATGCCATGGGTGCCAGGGCTACTCCCCCGGCCACTCCGAGCGACCGGTTAATGAAGGATCTGCGGTTAGTTTTCATGGTGGTCTGTTATTTGTTGTCGGATGTCGTATTGGTTATCATGTGTATCGGCAATACCTGATTGATATTTGTCAAAAGATACTAAACCATAAAATTGCTAAATATATATTTCTAAAGAAAGGGCTGACAGCTTCTTCTTAAACCGACCAAGCCAATGCTCCTAACCGATAACCGATAACCTACAACCTACAACCTGCAACCGTTACTCTTCCGCTTCACGCTTCACGCTTCACGCTTCACGCTTCACGCTTCACGCTTCACGTGTCACGATTTTTCCTATTTTCAAACTATGAAAACCCTCACCGTCCTCCTTGCCGCCATGATGATCATGGCCTCACTTCAAGGCCAGAATCCTGTTAAAAAACCGGCCGTAGAGAATGTGATCATTGTTTATAAAACCCATTTCGATATCGGGTATTCTTCAACGGTCCACGATGTGGTCCATGAATACCGGACCGAGATGGTCGACCGGGTACTGGATGCCATCGAGAAAAACAGCCATCAGCCTGAGGACCGGCAATTTGTATGGACGGTTTCCGGCTGGCCGATGAAACAGATGCTTTGGGAGGGACAAGCCCCGGAACGCCGGCAAAAAATTGAGCAGGCAATTCGCGACGGCAACCTCGTGGTTCATGCTTATCCATTTACAACACATACCGAAACTGCGGAAATGGAGGACCTGGTGCGCGGTTTGAATATCTCATCGACGATTTCAAGGAAATTCGGACAGCCTATATCCATTAGTGCCAAAATGAGTGATGTGCCCGGGCAATCCTGGTTTACGCCAACACTGTTCACCAATGCCGGCATCCGTTTTTATCACATGGGCGGACCGGTGGTAAATATGGAACATGGGTTGCCCCTTTTATTCTGGTGGGAGGGCCCCGACGGATCCCGTCTGCTCACTCTCTATAATAATGGTTACGGCAGCGATCCTTTACCTCCCGAAAATTATCCTTATAAAAACTGGGTTTATATAAATATGACCGGTGATAATCAGGGACCTCCCGGACCGGAAACGGTAAGTAAGGATTTGGCATTTTATCTTAGTAAAGGAATAAAAGCCCGGGCAGGGAGCATGGATGATTTCGCTGATTTGATTCTGAAAGAGGATCTCAGCAACCTTCCGGTAGTCCGCAGCGATATTGGTGATGTCTGGATTCATGGTCCGATGAGTCAGCCTGCTGCAAGCAAACTGGCCCAGAATATCCGACCTGAAATTGGCGGGGTCGATGCATTGACCACCCTCGAGAAATGCTGGAATATCTTTATTCCGGATATAACCGGGAAAGTCGCCGGTGCGTATGAAAATAGCTTGCTTTACAGCGAACATACCTGGGGACTGGCCAATCAGCATTATCTTAAAATCCCTTACGGGCCAGCTTGGTATGCCTTGTGGGCCCAGGGTTTGCCGCCCCAGTACCGGCTGATGGAGAAGTCATGGAACGACCATGCGGATTATGTTAATTCCATACAACAACTTATAACAGAGCCCTATGACGATGCCCTGGCTACCCTTGCGGATAATGTCAGCATGAAAGAGCCTCGTATTGTGGTCTACAATCCATTGCCCTGGAAACGCGACGGAGAGGTGGTCATGGATACCCGAATCTTGCCTGCTTTCACTTCACTCAAGCCTGCAGACGGCGGCCCGGCAGTGATGATTTCCCGCGAGTTCCCGGCGTTGGAAAACCCCGCACCGGTATCCCGCTTCTTTGTTAAGGATATTCCTCCAATGGGCTACCGGACTTTCATTGCCTCAAAAGAGGAGCCCGAACCTGCTGCACTCTCCATTGATGAAAAAACCGGGATCATTGAAAGTTCATTCTTCAAAGCCACTTTCGATTCTAAACGTGGCAGGATATCCAGCCTGATCGATAAAAGATCGGGCAGGGAATTGGTGGATCCGGCCGCCCCGCAGGGATTTGGACAGTACCTGTACGAACGGTTCGGATATAAAGATCTTTCTGAATGGCTCGCAAAATCTCTTTACCCGCAATATGTGGCGCACCGGTTCTGTTTTGTTGCTTATGATATGCCGAAGGACAGCCTCTATCGCTCGGCCCTGCCCGCTGATATGACCCTAACGCTCAGGAAGAGTCCCATCGATGTATCGGCCGTGATGACCGGAACAATCCAGGGACCGGGACAGCTGCAGAAAATCTCAATCCGCCTCACCCTGCCGGCCGGACAACCGGTCGCTGATCTTGAGGTCAGCTGGCAAAAACAGCCGGATGGATGGCCCGAAGCCGGCTGGATCTGCTTGCCGTTTAAAATCGATAATCCCAGGTTCCGCTTGGGTCGCCTCGGTGCCGACATGGACCCGGTAGCTGACTTTCAAATTGATAACTCCAATTTTCACATGTCCTGGATAAATACCGGGGTGGCTGTTTATGACGGCAAAGCCGGGAGCGGGGTCGGCTTTTGCTCCGAAGATTCGCCGGTAGTAAGTCTTGGAATTCCCGGTGAGTATCAGTTTGATAAACATTTCGAACCAACGAAGCCTTATGTGTATATCAATCTTTACAATAACCACTGGAGAACCAATTTTGTTGCCTGGATCGGCAACGGTGAAAGGATGAGTTCGCGGGTACGGTTTTGGTCCTTCGATAAATTCAACGCCGAATCCGCTTTGTATACTCCTGCAATGGAAACACGCGTTCCACTTAAAGCCGGTCGCTCACGTGGCAACCCGGGCAACTTGCCGGTAACTCAGGCTGGTATAACCATATCGCGCAAAGGAGTAGCACTTATTGCATTCGGTCCCAATCCTGATGGACCAGGAATTATTCTGCGGGTTTGGGAGCAAAGTGGTATAACGGGTGAAGCAGAAGTCACGCTTCCGGAAGGCTCACGATTCACCACCGCAACACCTGTCACCCTTCGTGGCGAAAAGCTTGCCCGTCCGCTGAAAATAGAAAATGGCAAGATTTCGTTTATCTTGCATGCTTACGGGCCGGAAAGTTTTATTCTCAAATGATATGAAAAATCTTACCACTCTTCTCTTTCTCGCAATCTTTACGATATTTTCTTCTTTTTCGCAAACCGGCGTTATCTTCATATCACCCAATGCTACAGAGATCGAGCAATATGCGTCACTTGAGTTGCAGCGTTATCTCTTTCAGGTGACCGGCGAAAAACTGGAGATCCAGACCAGTGAGGCTAATATTAAACCGGGAAGTTTTATTCTCGGACAACGCTCTTCAAATCCGCAAATTCAAAAGATGATCAAGGATCAGGCGGGTCCCCAGGGCTATATTATACGGAGAATAAAAGATAATATCATCATTGCCGGCTCCGATCCGGAAGGGGTCCTGTATGGAGTTTATGGATTACTGGAGGACCATTATGGAGTGGGATTTTACCTTGGCGGAGATGTTCTTCCTGAAAAAAAACTGCCTTTGATGCCGGTCGCATTAAATGAAACGAAAACTCCGGCCATTGCCATCAGGGGCTTCCTTCCGTGGACCAATTTTCCTCAATCGGCGACCTCCTATTCATGGGACGACTGGAAATTCATTATCGATCAGATGGCAAAAATGCGGTTTAACTTCCTTCATATCCACAATTATAACGGGGAAGCAGGTCATAATGAGATGTATCATAATTTTTCAGTCAACGGAATTCTCTCCAGAGTATGGATGGCTACGGCGAGAACGGGTCATGGCTGGGCCTGTCCGGGCTGGGATGTGAACCAGTACCGGTTTGGCGCATCCGAACTTTTCGGGGATTATGATTTTGGCGCCGATGTAGCCCTTCATAACGAAACGCTGACCAATGAACAGGTGTTCCGTAAAGGGATCAGTATGTTTCAGAAAGTCATCGGCTACGCGCACCGAAGAGGAGTTAAAATTGGCCTGGGACTGGATATTGACCTGGTACTCCCTGAATATAAAATGGAATCTGATGATCCGAAAGTAATTGCCGCCCAGGTACATGAGGTAACAACCAATTACCCTGATCTGGATTATCTCCTCTGTTTTCAATCGGAGAATATCGCCTCCAAAACAGAATTATGGAAAAAATGGCGCCGGGTTTTCGATGGATTTTACAAGGGAATGAAAGAAAAATCACCCAAAACCCGCCTGGCCGTGGCCGGATGGGGTATTAACCCGGTGAATACGGCAACCTTGCCGGCGGATGTGATTTGTGCACCGATTTCGGCCTATTCCGATGGCTGCGAAACAGGTGCGATTTATGGAGACCGGGAATATTGGGGTTGTCCCTGGCTTGAAAGGGATTTTAATAGCTCAGAGTATTATTATCCCTACAACATGAATCTGTCGAATACTATAAAAGCCTGGAATAACCGCGCACCCAATATGAAGGGATTCTATTGCCTCACCTGGAGGCTTACTGATGCCATCGATCCCAAGATGTCCTTTATGAGTAAAGCTGCCTGGAATGATATGTCTCAAAAAACATCAAAAGATATTTATCACGAATATGCAGTGCTGAACTATGGAGCGGCAGCTGCGGATGCAATAACTGAAATTATCAATCAGAATGAGCCTTTTGCTTCAGGATTCGGTGAGTGTCAGGAAACACCAGGATTTAAACTTGCAGGCAAAGACGAATACCTTCTGAATATTAAAACGATCATAATCAATGGAAAAATGAGGCTTGCCTCGAAGGAGGCGGATCAGTTTGATACTCAGAAAGCGCCCTGCAGCGAAGGCGGTGAGTGTGTCGGGTTTATACGCAAAGGCAGCTGGCTGAAATTCACCAATATTGATTTCGGCAGTTCAACAGATAGCCTTATTCTGAGAGTGGCATCAGCCTCTCATGGCGGAATCATTGAATTCAGGTGTGATTCGCTCAAAGGCAAGATCCTTGGATCCTGCACTGTGAACGATACCCAGGGATGGCAGTCATGGATTAATATCACGGCAAGGATAATTCCAGTCAGCGGGTTGCACCACCTGATATTCAGTTTTCTGGAGAAGCCACCGGTTTCCGTTATGCCGGAATTTGATAAAGCCAAGGCCCAGCTGGCTGTTATTGATAAATGTATTTCGACGGCAGGTCCCGGGCAAAAGATTCGTTTGCAAAACCTGAGATGCCGGATCGGTGCAGCTAAAGATCATATCCTGATGAACGAGCGGTTCAGCGATACTCTGTGGACCGCACTCCCGGATGTTATGCAGTCCTGGGTACGGAATTTCACTCATCGGGTGACCGATATTTCATCGCTCTGTAATGTCATGAGCAGCCAGAATCGGTTTGTCCAGCTAAATTACCTCCCAAGGGAAGGGAAAGTCAGAAAACCTGTTTCAATTGAACCTGACATATATCCGGTAGTAATATCAGCACCCTCGTCGACCTTTGCCGGACAGCCGGCAACTGTTACCGTGCGAGTGATCGACGGACGGGATTATGCAAAAGTATCTGCGCACCTTTATTGGCGACAGGCAGGTGCTCAGGATTGGAATGTCCGCCCGATGGCCCGACGGGTTAAGGCAATCTTTTCACAAATTATTCCCGCAGGGGGATTAATCGAATATTATCTGACTGTTTCGGATGGAAACAACCTTGTCCGGTGGCCGGTTCCCGGCAATACGACGATGATCACCATTGCTAATCCCGGATTATTCAACTTGAATGCACCTTCCGGTGCCAGGGTCAATAACCGGACGATCAGCTGGGACACCGTACCGGGGGCTTTCTGGTACCGGATTTACCGTAGCGGGGATGAGGATTTTCTGCCCGGACCCGAACACCTGGTCACCTTCGTTCCGGCTTCCATGAACTCGTTTTTGGATGATGCCCCGGGTTTTGATGGCAAACCCCTTTCAAAAAATCAATATTACCGGATAACCTCAGTTGATAAAGCAGGCAATGAGAGTACACCTACCGATCCGTTAAAACTCGCTGCCCACTCCCAAATAAAGGCTGATATCCAGAAATAACCCCGTCGCGCTTGTAGGATTCCCCCAAACCGGGACCCCTTCAACGGATTGTCCCTCTTAATGCTGTCACCAACTCTTGTGCATTTTCCATTGAAAAACACATCGGTGGCTTAAACTTGATCACATTATTGAAAGGGCCGTCGGTACTGAGCAGAATCCCTTTTTCTTTCATTGCGTTAACGATGGCAACCGCTGCTTCTGTCGCTGGCTTGCCCGTTTCACTTTCAACTAACTCGATACCGAGGAAAAGCCCAGATCCTCGGACCTCGGAAATACGAAACTTGAAAGGTGAGGCGTGATCCGAACTGCCACCTGCCTCCGGCATGTTTCCGAACGGGAGGAGCCGTTGCTCCTCCCCTACGGTCGATTCTCGACTGCATAATTTATTCAATTCGCTTATCAAAAAATCACCGACGATGCGGGCATTCTCCTGCAATTCCTCTTCCTCGATAACCTCCAAAACAGCCATTCCGATTTCACAGCTCACCGGATTTCCTCCGAAAGAGCTGAAGAATTCCATACCGGTTTCAAAACTCCTGGCAATTTCCTCTGTGCAAACCACTGCACCCATCGGATGTCCGTTGCCCATTGGTTTTCCAAGAATTACCATATCGGGTATCACATCATATAATTCAAAAGCCCAGAACTTTTGCCCCACCCGGCCAAAACCGGTTTGGACTTCATCGGCAACATAAATCCCTCCATTCGCTCTAACTTCATTAACCGTCTGTTGCATAAGTCCTTTCGACAATACTAATTGCCCGGCGCAGCCCACTATCGACTCTGCAAAAAAAGTGCGCCGGCTGTCTTCCCCCTCCTTCCTAAGGAGGGGGCCAGGGGGAGGTCCCTGCGCCGCTGTAGGTACCATGTTGGGATTGAGATTCAGTATCTTTACGTTGTCCGGTTTTCCTTTACCACCTTTCCGGTTAAACTTATACGGGCTCAGCCCTATGGCAGCCTTGGTATTCCCGTGATAAGCGTAATCCAGAACAATATATTCACATCGTCCGGTATGGGCTTCGGCCAGCCTTACGGCAAGATCCGTCGCTGCTGAACCCGAATTCACAAAGAAGACCTTGTTTAGGGATGGTGGAAATTTCGACAATAATTTGGAAGCATAGCGGTCCAGATTATCATATAAATACCGGGTATTCGTATTTAACCTGGCCATTTGCCGCTGTCCGGCCTCCACCACTTTTGGATGACAGTGTCCGACATGCGGGATGTTATTAACGCAATCAACATAAGTTCTTCCATCCTCTCCATACATATACTGCATCGCCGCACCCACCATATATATTGGCTCCTGATACGATAACGACACCGCCTTCGAAAAATACTTGTACCTCTCCTCAACCCTCTCCTCTAACTCTTTCTCACCTCTCTCGCCTTTCTCACCTCTCTCACCGTTCATAACCCTCTTAACCATTCCTGTCGGATTCTCTCTCACCCAAAGTTCCAGCATCCGTCTCGCCCCGCCAACACTAACCTGATGATACGCGCTTCCGGGATTCAAATGCTCCTGCCGGGCAGCCATCACCATCGTCTGGCACCAGCGTGCCGCAATCAGGTAATAAATTATCGATAATTCCAAGTCGGCTAACCTTATAACCTCTTGATAACCATTAATAACCTCCTTAAAAACATTCAGATAATCATTCTTTCCCATCATGGAATAAGCCAGAACAATAGCCACTTCATGTATCCGCCCACTCCAAACCATATCCCCAAAATCAATCACTCCCGCAACAGTATCTTCCCTTCCACCACCCCCTTCTATTGTCAGAATATTCCAGTCATTTCCATCCGCATGTAACAAAGTCTTAGGTAACAGGTGATAGATAGGAGCCACCTCCTCCCGGTATTTCATTAGGAAATAGTGAACGAGCCTCCGGTCACCCGGGTTGCTGATTAGATTAATATCCCCGGTAATCTCCATAACCCTCGCCAGATCCCATGCATGCGTCCGGCTTTTCAACACTGCATCTTCCAACCCGGTCATGTCGCGATCGATCTGTGCAAAGACCCGGCCTAAATCAGCATAGAATGAACCGGCCGGATTGGCTTCGGCAAGAAATGATCCGTCAATGAAAGGGAAAAGACGTGTAAATGCCTGCTGGCCATCAAGCAGGATCTCAGCATAAAAACCCCCATTTGAATTGGACATGGGACTGGGAAGGATTTTCCCGACCGGTTTTTGCGAAAGTGCAAGCAAAACCCTGTTTTGTGACCTGATAAATTCCAGATCTTCAACCGCCATTGTAATCTTTAGGATATATCGATCCTCTGATGAACAAGTAATCAAATAGTTGCGATCCTGATAACCAGCCAGTCTGCTGACTTTACCCCTGATCCCATATACCGATTCCAAAAACTGAGCTAGAAACTTATTCTCCAATGAATTACCCTGATTCATCACCTTCTCTAATCTTTTCTTAACCTCTCTTAACCTCTCTTACCTCTCTTAACCTCTCTTACCTCTCTTAACCTCTCTTACCTCTCTTAACGTCCTCCCGCCCTTTACGTCCTCCCCTCCTCATGTCCTCCCGTCCTCCCGCTCTTCACCAGCCCAATCATGATAAGATACTGTGCCAGCATATAAGTTGCCATAACCAGGAACCCTTCATACGGAATTGGGGTCGCAAATTTGTTGATGGCCAGCAAGCTATCCGATATCACAAAGAAAACGGAACCGATAAAAAGTATGCTTGAACTATGTTGATCCACCTGGCCGATCCGGTTAAAGGCAGCTCCCGACATGGCCAGGAGTGACAGGGCATAAACAGCTACAACAGGAATCATCACCCCTTGAAGACTGGGGTACAAAAAGGCAAAAATGCTCAACAGATAAATAACGAATGGAAGGACCCATAAAGGTTTTTTCTGGATCAATCCCTTATCCAGGTTAACAGCAAATTTCCTGAAGACCTGGATGTAAGTAAGCTGAGAAAGAAAGAATCCTCCAACGCCTCCAAAAAAGAACATTTCACTTTTCGAGCCGAACATGAGCAGCATATCGCCGGCCCAGGAAAAAAAGAAAGCCAGCAGGACAAGCCACCGGTAGGGCTGTGGCTTGGTCATGATCAGGAAATAGACTGCTATCCATATCAGGATGAAGGGCTTCACGGGATAATCCAGCCATTTGCTGCCGTTAATTGTGCCGATAAGTTCCAATACAACAATCACCAGGAAAATCAGGTGAAGAATGCCAGACTTGGTTTTCATTTGGTTTTAGTTTAATAGGGACAAAATGCTTAAAGATCTTTCTGCAAATTAGCGAATCCGTATCAAAATTCCAGCAAACAAAAATCCCGGTCAGTAAAATACTGCCGGGATTCTTCTGAGATAAGTAAACCCTACTTTACTTGATAACGTCTGTTGATGCAGGTTGATCAACTTTCTGAACTTCACCTTTAATTGTCAGGGCATATTTTTGTCCGTCATTC
The DNA here is from genome assembly GCA_041662065.1 of Bacteroidales bacterium. Lineage (GTDB taxonomy): Bacteria > Bacteroidota > Bacteroidia > Bacteroidales > UBA12481 > UBA12481. The sequence goes on from JBAZTE010000006.1 coordinate 84,600, forward strand.
AGTTTTACCTGAGCGGATTTGGAGAAATAACCACTGATTTTTGCATCATAGGTCAGAACCACTTCCCCTTTTTCGCCTGGTTTAATCGGTTCCTTGGTGTATTTTGGCGAGGTGCAACCACAACTTGGCTGAACCAGGGTGATGGTCACGGGTTCTTTACCGGCATTGGTAATATTAAATGTTGCACTGGCAGGTTTTCCCTGGGTCACGTTTTTGCCAAAATCATAATCGGTTACATCCCAGGTGCAGGTTAATGGGGTTGGAGGAACGGCAGGGGCAGCTACAGCAGCGGTTTGAGTAACCGGAGCAACAACATTGGGTTGCGGCGTGATGGTCGACTGAACTGCACCGGGTTTGACTCCCGAACCATTCTTTACCGGGGCTGTTGCACCGGCTGGGTTGGCAACAGTTGTCGCACCAGCCTGGCTTCCCTGGTTTTTAAGGGTTTCTTTTTGAATTTCCTGAAGAGTAACCTTTTTTTGAGCTTTTACCGGTAAGGTGCTGAATACCATGGCACCGGCCACCAGAAGCAATAGGATCGATTTTTTCATTTTATTCTATTGTTTAAATTATGAGTCAAAAATAGGTCCTTGCTCAATGCTTGTCAGTTAAAGGGTATCAAATAATTGTTAACGGGTTGTTAAGCAGTTTTGGCAGCCACCGGTTTATCCGGTATCTTCGCTACTATGAACCGGACAGCCATACGCATTGTTCTTATACTCGGAATCCTTGCGATAACTGGTATAATCAGCGTTCAGTTTTATTTTATCAGGCAGGCCATAAACCAGGAAAACCGCCAGCTGAACCAGACCATTACGATCGCACTTACCTCAGTGGCAGAGGATCTTGCCCATTTTAACGATGCTGAATTGCCCCGCCAGAGTCCGGTTTTTCACCATAGTCCGGATTATTATATCGTAAATGTCAACACTCATATCCAGCCGGAAATCCTGGAACAGTTTCTGGTAACCGAGTTTAAAACCAGGGGACTGACCCTGGATTTTGAATACGGTATTTACGATTGTCAGACCGATAAGATGGTGTATGGACGTTTGGTCCGCTTCGGCGAGAATCCTAAAATCAAACCCATGCAGGAGGAATTGCCAAAATCAGCCGACTATCTCTATTATTTTGGGATTCATTTTGCCGGTCGTAACCATATGATCATGGATTCCATGGGGATTTGGTATTTCTTTAGCTTTATCCTGTTATTGGTGATCATATTCTTTGCTTACACTCAGATGATTATCCTGCGCCAGCGGAGATACGCAGAGGTGCAGCGAGATTTTATCAATACCATGACCCATGAGTTTAAAACTCCTCTCGCTTCCCTGTCCATGTCGGCCGATGTGATCCGGAAACCGGAAATCCTTCAGGAGCCCGAGCGTTTGTTCCGGTATGGTGAAATTATCAGAAGTCAGGTAAATCATCTCCTGAAACAAGTTGAACTGGTACTCGAGATGGGCGGACCGGCAGGAGATAAATTGGTGATCAAACGGGAACCGGTTCAATTAAGGGTTTTTATTTCGGAGATATGTGTCCAGATGGAACCCCGGATTCAATATTCAAAAGGAACCCTCACCCTGGATTATCAATCAAGAGTTGAAAGCATTGAAGCTGACCCGCTTTATCTGACAAATATCCTCCTTAATCTCCTCGATAATGCGCTGAAATATTCAGGAGATTTGCCGGTCATTCAGGTTTCGGTCCGGGATATTTTCAATACCCTGGTCATCGAGATTAGAGATCGCGGAATCGGAATACCCCCCAAATTGAAAAAAAGGGTTTTCGATAAATTCTACCGGGTGCCGACAGGAAATATCCATAAAACCAAGGGATTCGGCCTTGGCCTGCATTTCACGCGAAATGCCGTAAAAGCTCATGGCTGGAAAATTAAACTGGAAAGCCAGGAGGGGCAAGGAACAACCATTCAGATAATTATTCCGATACAAATGCAATGAAATATGGAAAAGCCTCTGATTCTTTATGTTGAAGATGATGAAACTTTAAACTTCATTACCACCGATAACCTTGAACGGGAACAGTTCAAGGTGCTGGCTGTAGCAGATGGAGTGGAGGCCTGGGAAATATTTCAAAAACAAAACCCTGATATTTGCATTTTAGATGTAAACCTTCCTGGAATGGATGGTTTTACCCTGGCCCGACGAATCCGGGAGGCTAATCAGGATGTCCCCATCATCTTTGTCACAGCCAAATCACTGAAGGAAGATAAGCTGGAAGGTCTGCTCCTGGGCGGGGATGATTATCTGGTCAAGCCCTTCAGTATCGAGGAGTTGATCCTGAAGATCAAAATCTTTCTCCGGCGTTCGAAAACCAACCAGGATCCCTCTTCGCAAACACAGATAAAGATTGGGAAATTCACCTTGCATCCTGCAAAACTTATTCTCTCGGGAGAGGCCGGTGAAATCAAACTTACCTTCCGTGAAGCTGAACTGCTTAATTATTTTCTCAAAAATCAGGAAGTGCTTCTTGGACGCGAACAAATCCTCGAATCGGTATGGGGCGGCAATGATTATTTCGCCGGACGGAGTCTGGATGTTTATATATCCCGATTAAGAAAATACCTGAGTTCCGATCCGGAAATCAGAATTGAAAACCGCCACGGTATCGGGTTTCAGTTTATTTTGGCAGACCGCCGAAAAACCGTTTGAGATTCCTGTGAAACTTATGAAAACTGTCAGGATGATAATGCATCAGAATGCATTGCTTGCTGACGAGGTTAACATCTTTATCTTTCAGCAGGGCCAGAGCTTCAGGGGTATCTGAGGACTGTTGTATCCAGATATTTTTTATCCCTTTTGTCAAAGCGTCAGACACTACCTTGGCAGTTTGGTCTTTCCTGGTCATGATCAACAGGGAATTGACTTCACCCGGCAGATCATTGATCTCTGCATAACAGACATTCCCATTGATAGATTCAATGTTTGGATTAATGGGTAAAATGTTCAGCCCTTTGCGGGTTAGTTCTTCATAAGCTGCCCGGCCGAATTTTTTTGGATTACGCGAAACACCAGCCATTGCAATCGGCCCGCTTGAAAGAAATTGTTCGATTTGTTGTTTGGTTGCCATTGGATAAAAGTTTGACCAAAGTTAAAAATTCTATTTTGGTTCGTACCTTTAGGGCAAAACGATATTGATATGAATTCAACGAATTTTTCTACGGAAACACGTGAAATTAAGGATGTCAAAAGGGTACTTCTTAAAGATTATGGCCATCTTTTTATCAGTCAGGGAGAAGAAGAGAGCCTCCGGATTGAAGGCGAACAGGATGTGATCTCGACAGTAAAAACATTTGTAAGGGAAGGTGAATTAATTCTGGATATTGATGCCGGATGGTTCGATAAAACCTGGAGTGCCGTTACAAGCGCAGTTGAAGGCCGTGTGCTGAAATATCATCTCATGGTGAAAAGCCTGGATGGAATTTTCGTTCAGGGTACCGCTTCGGTCAAAATGCAGGGATTGAAAACGGAATCACTGTATGTGACCTTAAAAGGTGCCGGTGAAATTGTGATCAGCGGACTTGAAGCAGGTTTGACTGATATTGACCTACCAGGGGCCGGACGAGTCTCACTGGCTGGAAAAACGGACCGGCTGGCGGTTTCCATGAAGGGTGCCGGCAGTTTTGACGGGCCACAGCTTGAGGCAAGGGAAGCAAAAGTTGTTCTTAGGGGAGTCGGCAAAGCCACCGTTTGGGCTACCGCCCAGCTGGACGCCACAGTTGAAGGTATCGGCGCGATCGACTATTATGGCAACCCTGCCGTTCGGCAGAACGTTTCGGGACTTGGCAAAGTCAATGCCCGACGATAAGTAGAGACGCATATATGCGTCTCTACAACCCCTTGATCTTCATGTTCCTGTAGTACGTTTTTGCTCCGGCATGCTTCCCCTGCAAACCGACAAATCCCCTGGTTGGGAGTTCGGAAAAAGGAGTGCTTAGCCATTCAGGAATGTCCGACCCGTCAGGATTTCTTTTCGCACTGGTCCACTTCGACATATCCATGGTGGTCACCGGTTTTCCATTTAACACCACATAAATCATCTTACCCTTGCATGCAACGGTCATCCTACTCCATTCACCCGGCTTTTTTGTCATCTTTAACGAGGGTGCCAGATGACCAAAGATCGAAGCGCATTGCCAGGTGCCGGGAACCGATGCCCATTTTTCACTATTATCGTCAAGAATCTGTATTTCAACTGAATGAGGAATCCAATCCTTCTTATCCGTGCAATAAACAACCACGCCGCTGTTTGCTCCGGGTTCGACATTGAACTCAAGGTCCAGAATGAAATTTTCATATTCGATTTTCGAAAAAACAATCTGATCCTCGTCGGCAGTAAAAATCCCTTTGTCACAAGTCCATACATTTGGAGCAAAGTCAGCATCCGATAAGTCTTCTTTAAATAGACTGGCCCAACCACGGATATTCGGATGACCGTTCAATGGTAATTTAGGCTGCGCAAAACCCGATATGGCGGCCAGGAGAAGAATGAATGTTAAAACTCTAAGTTTCATAAATGCTTAAATATTAAAGTTTGATGATTTTTCAAAAGATGATTTAAGGCATAGCTGGCAAGTTCCATCCGTCCCTGTAGGTGTGCCTGATATATTCATTGGCGCTTTCCAATGCATTATATTTGGAATAACTGGTGTTAAAATTCGGATGACCGTCGATCACCTTAAACTCATCAGCTGTCACAATTCTCAATTCCTCTCCTGCTGAAATATTGGTGAACTTCATGTTTCCGCCATCCCATCTCAGCGCTTTATTGAGCCCCTGCAGCCGGATGGCTAACACTCCGAGTAAAACCGATTCATTGAAAGGCCCGGAATAAGCAAAATTAGAAGTCCCTTCAATCCGGCTCTCCGGTGACTCTTTGCAGGCCCGGATCCAATCTTGCTCATGAGGTCCGTCGACATAACCCGTTGCTCCCGGAATCCTTTTCAGATAAGGACTTACCTTGGGAACCCTCCCCGACAGCAATCGGCCGTTAAAACCTCCGCAACCGCATATCAGCGTGTCTTTTGATCCTATGAAAAGACAACCACCCAAACCATCTGCCATCAGGTTCTCACCTTCGGGCAGCATTTCAAAAACACCCGGAAGCAAACCTCCGTCATACCAATGGAGATCAACGGCCGGCATGCCCACTCTGGGCATATTGTCACGTGCCGGAAATGAGAATTTTGCCGTTTCGGCCTGTGGGGCGGATTCAGTATTTATCTGGGTCGAACTGCCTTGAATGAGTTCGGGATAGCCAAGTTTCAGCGATTGGAATACCGGGTCTAAAACATGACAGGCCATATCGCCAAAAGCTCCGGTTCCAAAATCCCACCAACCTCTCCAGTTCCATGGGGTATACGCCTCATGGTAAGGTCTTGTCCTGGCAGGGCCAATGAACAGGTCCCAATCCAATGTTTTGGGAACCGGCATGACTTCAGTTGGCCGTTGTAAACCCTGCGGCCAGATCGGACGGTCGGTCCAGGCATGGACCTCACGAATCTCCCCGAGCTCCCCGTTCCATATCCACTCACAGATCTCCCTGACCCCATGACCTGAGTTGCCCTGATTTCCCATCTGTGTGGCAACTTGGTGTTTGGCAGCCAGCCTGGTGAGCAGGCGGGATTCATAAACCGAATGCGTTAACGGTTTCTGGCAATACACATGCTTCCCCAGTGACAATGCCGTGGCAGCAATGGCGGCGTGTGTGTGGTCGGCGGTTGCCACCATAACCCCGTCAATCGATCCTGCCATCTCATCAAACATCTTCCGCCAGTCCCAGTATTTTTTTGCTTTCGGAAAATCCTTAAAACATTTGTCGGCATATTTCCAGTCCACATCGCATAATCCCACGATGTTTTCCGTGGACATGCCAACTAAATTCGGATGCCCCTTGCCACCGATCCCGATTCCGGCAATATTCAGTTTGTCGCTTGGAGCTTTGTGCCCTAATCCACTGACGGCATTGCTGGGTACTATTGAGATACCTGCAGTGGCAATGGCCGCATTCTTAAGAAAACTCCGCCGGGTGAAATTATTTGAAGTCATGTCTCTGATTGATTAAATCGGGGTTAAAGCTCTTTTATTTTGATATTCCGGTACCAAACTTTGGTACCATGGTTCTGAAGTGAAATATAACCTTCATCAAATTTTCCCCAATCCGGGAAATTCAACCATTTACCGCTGTTACGCAATTTCAGCCATTCTTCGGAATTCTTGGTATAATGAACCACTACCTTTCCGTTCAGGATTTGAGTCACTTCATTCCCCTTAACAACCAAAAAGAGCTGGTTCCAGTCTCCAACTGCCCTGTATGGCTTTACCAATGGCGGATACATCGCATAATTGGCTCCGTTGATCTGCCAATCCTCGAGTTTATCCGGCCAGTTTTCATGGTCGATCACCTGAAACTCCGGACCAGTTTCATAGGGGAATTTATATTTCCGATCCTCCGCCACCTGGAAAATGATGCCGCTATTGGCACTTTTAGTTAGCTTGTATTCAAGACTTAAAGCGAAATTCCGATAGGTTTTATCTGTAATGATGTCCTGATCTTCCCCGCCACCTTTGCTGTTCATCGTCAGTGACCCATCCTCGATGGTCCAGCATGCCGGAAAATTCTTCATGTTATATCCATGCCAGCCATGGGTGGTCTGGCCATCAAATAATAAACGCCAGCCTTTTTTCTTCTCTTTTTTATCAAGCGTATTGGCCGGTGATTTGCCATTTATTTGCAAATACAGCGATTTCGCATCTTTTTGTGATTGAGCCCCGGCAGAAAACAGAGTGCCTGCCAGTAATCCAATGGTCAGGAGTAATGGTCGCATTTTCATTTTAATATTCCATTAGTGATGGGACAATATTCTACTGAAAAATAGTTGTATTTTCCCTTTCCACAACCTTAATTTTGAAAAGACTTTTCATTTCGTTCATCTTTGATTAGTAAATTAGCGCACCCCGTTATCCGGGTCTGACTGGTTATTGTTGATTAGAAAAACTGATCCCTATGAAAAGAATATCCGCCTTTATCGGTCTTCAACTGATTCTTCTGTTGGCTCTTAACAGTGGTTCTGTATTTGCACAACCAGATAGCAAATTGACCTACCTGCCGGGATTTGAGCAGGGGATCAGTGGAGTGGACTTTAATTACCGGTCCCCTCTTCCGCAGAACCTTGACGCCTATATCTTGAGGAATTCTTTTGAAAAACGCGACATGACCTGGAAGACAGCTTCGGTAAACAAGGCAAGCAACGGCGGGAAAGTGGCGTTTGTCTTTATGGCAGCCATGTCTACTGATACCCCGGTCGTGCAGTATAGCCTTCAGGTTGGCGATGGGGAGATATTCAATTTTACCAATAATCAGGATAGGGTTTGGACTGAAAAAGGTTCGATGGGTGGAGAATTGGCATTCTATCAGGCTAAGAACCTTCCTGGAATTGAGATCAATGGATTTATGATCCTGACTCTGCCAACCAACAGGATAAAGGTCGGACAGCCGCTTGAACTGAAAGTGACCTTATTGCCATCCAGCAGGAATTCCTGGATTATCATTTTTAAAAAGCCTTTGGAAAACCTGACTACCATTAGTAACTCGCCGGTTCTGATAAAAGAAAAGGAGGGGACCAGCCAACAGGTGACGATCACTCAAATCCAATTCAGGAATCCCAGTACCATTACCTTTAGTTCAGGAGGTAAGCTGCTCCTGACCAGTCAAACCAAAATCGGGTTTAATAGATTCTTTGTCCCGGTACCCGTTGTGCAGTCAGACAAGAAGGTGACCATAAATATAAAATACAGCGAGGGATCATCTGAAAATCTTGCCACCACCGTTTCACCGGTTAAAAAATGGGAGATATACCTGGTTCAGCATGCTCATACCGATATAGGCTATACCCGTCCTCAATCCGAGATTCTGGCCGAGCATTTGCGGTATATCGATTATGCGCTGGATTATTGTGATCAGACAGATCACTTGCCTGATGATGCAAAATTCCGGTGGACCTGCGAATCGACCTGGGTGGTCAGGGAATATCTGCGCACCCGTCCCCGGTCGCAGATCGATCGTTTTAAAAAGCGTATCAGCGAGGGAAGGGTAGAGGTTACCGGAATGTATTTCAATATGGCTGAAATAGCTGATGAAAATATTATGTTTGATTTCTTTCAGCCACTTAAGGAGATTAAAGATCAGGGGATTGCAGTTAAAACTACCATGCAGAATGATGTGAACGGGGTAGCCTGGTGCCTGCCTGATTACCTTAAAAATACAGGGATTAAATACCTGACCATGGGGATCAATGAAACACGGTCCATCCTCCCGTTTAAAATCCCCACTTGTTTCTGGTGGGAAGCACCTTCGGGATCTCGCCTGCTGGCTTTTCGCAGTGATCATTATATGACTGGAAATACTTTCGGATTGCCGGACGCAAGCTCATTCGATCCCGATAAGGTGTTTGAATATTTGAAAAACCTTGAGAATAATGGATATCCGTTCGACCGCATTGCTGCACAGTTTTCGGGTTATATGACTGATAATTCACCCCCTTCGACTGGTGCCTGTGAGATTATCAAAGCCTGGAATGAACAGTATGAATCTCCCAAACTCCGGTTGGCAACCAGTTCCGAATTCTTTGATTACGTGGAGAAGAATTATTCCGCTTCCCTTCCGGTTTATCGAAATGCCTGGCTGGACTGGTGGACCGACGGTTTCGGTTCTACTTCACGCGAAACAGCTAAAACCCGTAAAACTCAGAATTTGATGCAGATCGACGAGGGGATGTTTGCCATGATCAGTATGCTTGGTGGTAATCTGTCAAATGATCTGAAAAGCAAAATAGAACATATAAGCGAAAATGCTCTTTTTTTCGATGAACATACCGTCGGTGCTGATGAAAGCATCGACCGGCCTTTCTCTGAGAATTCAACCGAGCAATGGCTTCAGAAAGGGGCTTACGCTTGGGAGGCGCTGAAGAAAGCCACATTACTCAACGAAGATGCCCTGGGCCGTCTGCAACCCTATTTAAAAAAAGCTGATTTCCCGGTGATTTATGTCGTCAATTCAATGGGATGGCAGCGATCAGGGAATGTTGAAATTTTCATTGACTACCAGATTCTTCCCCTCCGGAAACAATTCAGGATCATCGACCTTACTACCAATCAGCCCGTTCTGGTTCAGTTGCTCCGAAATCGCAGCGAAGGGGCTTATTGGGCATTAAGTGTTTCAGATGTGCCCGCGATGGGCTGGAAAGCTTTTAAAATTGAGTCCGGAATACTGGATGTCAAGAACCCGGTAAACATCGGGGAGGTCTCTAAAATCCTTGAAAACCAATATTATAAAATAACCTTTGATGCCGCTACGGGTGGAATCAGCAGTTTGTATGATCTGGAACTGAAAAAGGAGTTGATCGATCAGGACAATCCCTGGAAAATTGGTCAATTGGTACGTGAAACCCTCAACGACCGCAATAACATGAAGGAAACCGCCCATTCTACGGTGGTCAATGTAAAAATGGAAAGGGGTACCTATGGTGACTTGTGGCAAAGCGTAAAGTTTCTGGCTGACCTTGAAGGCTTTGAAAAAGGAACAGAAGCATCTCCAATGGGACTGGAATGGGAAATCCGGTTGTACAATAACACTAAGCTGATTGAATTCTATTTCATGTGCAGAAAGGAAATCCTGACCAGCCCGGAAGGTTTGTATGTCACTTTCCCATTTAAATTGGCTGATTCCAGAATCGTTTTTGAAACCATCGGTGGATTTTTAACACAGGGAAAACAGTTACCTGGTTCATCTTCCGACTGGAATGTAGTCCAGAATTTTGTCTCGGTAAGAAGTCCTGAAGGACAGATCGTTGTCGTCAGCGACGAAATCCCGCTTTGGCAGTTCGGCGGTTTCAACCTCGGGAAGTTTGAGAGAAATCAGGCCCCGTGCAAACCCTGGCTTTATTCCTGGGTTATGAATAATTACTGGTTTACCAATTTCAGGGCCTTTCAGGAGGGTGGATTTCACTGGACCTATCAGCTGACTACAACCAGGGACACCTCAAATGCTGCTGCGTCAAAATTTGCACGGGGAGTGCGCAATCCCTTCCCTACCAGGACCTTCCCGGCAGGAAAGAATGAACTTGCTTCATCGGTCTTCCAAATCCTTAAAACCGATGGACCGGCGAATATTATGGTCGTAAATTCACGTCCGGCATTTAATAACACCGGCAGTATTCTGATACACCTTCGCGAACTTGACGGAACACCAGGCACCATAAACGTCACCTCAGCGATCAACGATCGGCCGATACGGAAAATGATCGAAGTCAACATTATCGGTGAAGAGATTGGCCAGCCTTTACAATCAGTGAAACTCAGGGCCTTTGAGGAAAAATTTGTAAGGATCGATTACTAACCCGTGACCCTCGGAGAAGTGTCATCCCCGCGAAAGCGGGGACCTTCGGAGCATTGTCATCCCCGCGTAGGCGGGGACCGCTCCCGGTATTCTAAACGTGCTTATTTCTTCACAAAATTCCCCGTCTGGTAATCCTCAAATGCCTGGTAAAGCTCCTCCTTCGTATTCATCACGATCGGTCCTCTCCAGGCTATCTCTTCATTAAGGGGCTTGCCCGCAATAAGGAGGAAACGGGTATTGGTATCGTCTGAAGCAAGGAACACCTGGTCACCTGTGATCAGTTTTACCAGCGTTCCGGCCTTAATTTTGTGCGACATTTTCTGGTCGAAATAGGCTGAACCTTCAAAAACATAAGCAAAAACCGTATGCTCGGGGTTAACTTCAATGGTTTGTTGAACTCCCACCGGGACGGTCATATCCATGAAAAGAGGTTTGATTATGATATCCTTTACCGGACCGGTGTATTCTCCAAATTTGCCGGCAGCCAGCCGGATATGGATCCCTTTCCAGTCAAACTCGGGGATGAGATGGGCCGAAATATCCTGGTAACGGGGAGCCATCATTTTATGAGAGGCCGGCAGATTAACCCACAGTTGAAACCCGCTCATCACCCCCTCAAATTTCCGGGGCATCTCCTGATGAAGAATGCCGCTGCCTGCCGTCATCCATTGGATGTCTCCTGATTTGATAGTCCCTTTGTTCCGCATGCTATCCTCGTGTTCCACCTCACCGGCAAGCATATAGGTCACTGTTTCAATCCCGCGGTGCGGATGCCAGGGAAACCCGGCCATATAATCAACCGGATCGTCCGATCCAAAATGATCGAGCATCAGGAAGGGATCTAACCAACCTTTTCGCGGATAACCGAATACACGCTGCAATTTCACGCCTGCTCCTTCCAAAACCGGCGTACTTCCTAGGGTGCTTTCAATTTTTCTTATCATGGCATAACTCTTTTTATTCCTTTGATAAGATACAAAAAACTATTCCGATTCTTTCAGCGATTGCTTTATCAATTCAAAGGTCCGTTCGATGTCATTGTCCAAACCAACCGAGAATCGGATCAATCCTTCAGATAATCCCATCGCCTGCTGAATCTCCTCGGGAATTTCCGATGATGTGCTTTTACCGGAATTGCTGAAAAGCGTTTTAAAGTATCCCAGACTGACTGCAAGATAACCCACACCCTTCATTTCCATGGCTTCCATGACTTTACTTGCTTTTTCTGCAGTGATCAGGTCGATGGCAATCATCCCCCCATAACCGAAGTCAGGATTCATCATCGATTTCAGGAGTTCATGGCCGGGATGTTCCGGAACACCCGCATAGTTAAATTTTAAACCCAGGGTTTTGAATTTTTCGGCAAGATATTGTGCATTGTGACTGTGCTGTTTCATACGGATATGAAGCGTGTGCAGGTTTTTCAGTATCGATGATGAACGCATCGGATCCAGAACAGGTCCCAGCAACATCGCGGTACCGCAATTCACATCAATCAGAGAACTGATATATTCGGCAGATGCACAAATGGCTCCTGCTACGCAATCGTTTTTTCCGTTGATGAATTTTGTCATGCTGTAAACCGTAACATCCGCACCGTGGCGGCAAGGTGCTACGATCATCGGGGTAAAGGTGTTGTCGACAATCAGTTTGGCACCGCAGGCATGGGCAATTTTTGAAAGTTCAGGGATATCGGAGATCTGAAGCATCGGATTGGTCATGGTCTCGGTATAAATCACCCGGGTGTTGGGTTGCATGGCCTTTTTTACAGCTTCAAGGTCCGTGATGTCAACAAAGGATACTTCCACATCGAACCTTTTGATCCAATTACTCATAAACGCAAATGTCCCGCCATACGACGTAACACTCGATAAAATATGATCACCTGATTTGACGCAATGCAAGATGGCACAGGTAATCGCGCTCATTCCGGATGCAGTGACCCATGCGGCTTCGGTGCCTTCCATGGCAGCCAGCGCGTCGGAAAGATATTTATTACTGGGATTCCAGTGACGTGAATATAGAAAACATCCCTGCGTTTCTCCATGGAAAGTGTCGGCCATTGTTTTGGCCTGCATAAAAGTAAACGTGGCGCTGTCAGTGATCGAAGGGTTAACATCTCCATATTCACCAAATTGCAGCAGGTCTTGAATGTTCGAAGCCGGATCAAAAGGTTTCATTTTAACACGTATTAAGGTATATTTTTATCTATCCAAAATACGCAAAATTTCCATAGTCAGGTTCCTTACATTAACGTAGCCCAACAGCAGAATCTTTCATTAGCGCATTAGCACATTAGCACATTAGCACATTAGCATATTAGCAAATTCTTCCCTGTTAAAACCCTGCCAGCACAATGGCCGTAATCGCTTCGAGAACCACCGGCACCCTTAAGGCAATGCAGGTATCATGCCGTCCGCCGATTAAAAGCTCTTCTATTTTTCCACTTTCGAGATTAATGGTCTGCTGGGGTTGGGAAGTGCTGGACGTTGGCTTGACGGCCACCCTGAAAATCAGGTCATTGCCATTGGTCAATCCGCCGTTGATCCCACCGGCAAAGTTGGTATCTGTTTTCCCATCCACAGAAATGATCCGGTCATTGTGCTCCGAACCTCTCATTCTGGCAGCTTTGAAACCGCTGCCAAATTCAATTCCCTTGACCGCCGGAATCGCAAAAGCAGCATGGGCAAGCATAGATTCGATGGAATCGAAAAATGGATCACCCATGCCTATGGGCATTGGCCTGGCTATGCACTCAATGATGCCGCCGATGGAGTCTTTCTCTTCAACAGCTTTGGCAATGGCTGCTTCAATATCCTTCGAACCGCCTGCTTCAATGAGCTGTGCGGAAATCTTGATGTCACCGATCATTTTCTTAGCAACCACGCCTGCTGCCACCAATGCAAGGGTCAACCTTCCGCTGAAGTGCCCGCCTCCCCGGTGATCATTGAACCCGTCAAACTTCATCATGGCCACCCAGTCCGCATGTCCTGGCCGGGGTTGCTTCAGAAGCTTGTTATAATCACCTGATTTTGTATTCTGATTCTCAAAGACTATCGTCAGCGGAGCCCCGGTTGTGTAACCGTTATACCAGCCTGATACAATCCTCGGCTCGTCTTTTTCAATGCGTGGGGTGGTGCCTCTGGCACCTGGCTGCCTGCGCTGAATATCTTCCGTGAAATCAGACTCAGTTAGTGCAATCCCCGGTTTGCATCCATCGATAATAATGCCAAGCAATGGTCCGTGCGATTCGCCGAATATGCTGATTCTGAAATTATTGCCAAAGCTATTCATTTATCCTTCCTCCCAGGTTTTTTACATCCTGATAAAAACCAGGATATGATTTTGCAATGCATTCTGCTCCGTTGATTTTTACCGGTGTCCTGGCAACCATTGCCACGGTGGCGGCAGCCATGGCAATCCGGTGATCGCCATGGGAGTCCACCTCGCCGGCTTTCATCAGCGAAGGACCCGTGACATAAAGATTGTTGCCTTCGATTCTCATGGATATTCCCAATTTGTAAAATTCCTCCTGCAATACTTTCGACCGATTACTCTCTTTGTGAACCAACCTTCCCACTCCTTCTAACCGGCTTACTCCATTGCAATGGGCAGCCAATGCAACCAGCGGAGGGAAAAGATCGGGACAATGGGTCGCATTAAAATCAAATGCCTTCAGCTCATTCCTGCTGACTGTTATGGAATTCGTCCCGATCTCGCACCGGGCTCCGCAAAACCCCAGAGCTGCTAATATCTGTCGGTCGGCTTGCAGGGATTCCGCTTGCAATCCGCTGACGGTAACATTACCGGCAAGGGCTCCTGCCACAAGCAGAAAAGCGGCTCCACTCCAGTCCCCCTCAACCGTAATTGCCGACGGTCTGTATTTTTGCTTCCCGGGAATCAGGAAAGTCGAATACTGCTCATGGGTTACTGATATTCCAAAATGTTTCAATATACTAAGGGTCATATCAATATACGGCAAACTCTGCAAATTGTTTACTTTAATTTCGGAATTCCCCCTGACAGTAGGTAAAGCCATCAACATTCCGGAAAGTAATTGGGAAGAGACTGATCCATCTATAGTTGCCTTTCCACTTTTCAACGGACCTTTTATCCAGACGGGCAGGAATCCGTCCTGAGTCTGGCACCTGCAGCCGAGCTGATTCAGCGCATCGGCAATCATATTGACCGGCCTCATAAGTAACGATCCGCTGCCGTTCATCAGCATAGTCTGGTCAGCCAGTGCTGCAATGGGCGAAAACATTCTCAAACTTAATCCGGCTTCTCTGCAATCCAGCTTCTGACCTTTGGGATTAAACCCGCCTTTAATAAGTAGCTGATCACCCCTATCTTCTATCGTGGCGCCTAATTGGCTGATAATTCCCATGGCTGCCAGCGCATCCTCACTGCGCGACGGATTCAGGATGGTGGTAGTTCCCTTGGCCAGTAATGCCGCTGCCAATGCTCGCTGAGAATAACTTTTTGATGCCGGCGCCACCACATCACCCGAAATCCTTGACCGCTGAACCGTAATCTGCATAATTGAAATCTATCCCTTAAAAGTACCAATTCTCCACTTCTTAACCTCTCTTAACCTCTCTTACCCTCTCTTACCCTCTCTTAACGCCCTCACTCCCCGTTCATGATCTTCGTTTGCGTGTTAATCGACTCCTGGTGTATCGCCATGAATAATTTCCGGATAAACTCCTCGGAAAATCCTTTCGATTGGCCAACCGACAGGTATTTTGATATGATCTGATCCCAACGGGCGGGTTGTAAGATTGTGACACCATTTTCTTTTTTGCATTGACCAATTCCGGCTGCAACCTTCATGCGATCCTCGAGAATGTTCATTAATTCCTGGTCCAGACGGTCAATCTCGCACCTCAATGCTTCAAGCTGGTGCATGAAACCATTACTTCCGGGATCGGTCCGGCGCAAAACCAGACGATCAAGAAGCACTCCCAGCTCCTCCGGGGTAATCTGCTGTTTCGCATCCGACCATGCACTGTCGGGATCCGGATGGGTCTCGATCATTAATCCGTCAAAATTCAGGTCCATGGCTTTTTGGGAAACCTCCTGCAATAAAGCCCGTCGACCGGAAATATGACTGGGGTCGCAAATCATGGGTAAATCCGGTCGGATTCGCTTCAATTCAATGGGAATCTGCCAGTTGGGCGCATTTCGGTATCGGCTTTCCCCAAAACTTGAAAACCCTCGATGTACGGCTGCTATACGGGTGATACCAACTTTTTGCAGTCTTTCAATCGATCCTACCCATAAATCGACATCCGGATTTACGGGGTTTTTTACAAAAATAGGAATGTCCACTCCACTCAGGGCATCAGCAATCTCCTGGATGGTAAAGGGGTTGACAGTCGTCCTGGCCCCGATCCATAGCATGTCAACCCCGTGCTTTAAAGCTTCGTATGCATGCTGTGCATTGGCCACCTCCGTGGTAGTGAGTAAACCGGTTTCTTCTTTGACCATCCTGAGCCATTTCAAACCCTTAACACCCACACCTTCAAAAGAGTTGGGGCGGGTGCGGGGCTTCCAAATTCCTGCACGAAATACCTGGGTGCGGGTGGATTTTAAACGGCGGGCAGTTTCAAGGACCTGCTCCTCGGTTTCAGCCGAACAAGGACCGGCAATGACTAAAGGTCTGGTGGCGTCAAGGTTCCAGCCTGCAAAAGGGGTTTCTATTTTTGATTCCATGGATTCAATCTTAATGTTTTTTGAATGATGTTTGCTTTTTTTATCAGATCTCTCACCTGATGCGTTTCTCCGCTCTGTATCAGGTCTTTAAACAGGGTCATTTTCTCAATATAGGTCTCCATCACTTCCACTACATTCTCCCGGTTCTGATCAAAGACCGGTACCCACATGTCTGCGGATGAAGCAGCAAGCCTTACCGTACTGTCAAACCCCCCGGAAGCCAGGTTCAGGATGTTTTTTTCATTCTGCTCCTTATCAAGGACTGTGAGGGCTAACGCAAATGAAGTGAGATGGGAAATATGTGAAACATAAGCGGTGTGAAGATCGTGTTCTTTCGAACTCATGAAAATGAGCCTCATGTTCATGGCCATATACAGGTTGGTTATCGATTCGAGAGCTTTTGAATTACTCATGGCCATGTCACAGATAATGCCCACTTTTTTATGAAATAAACCAGGCAGTGCAGCCTCCGGTCCGGAAAACTCAGTACCGGCCATAGGGTGGGAGGGAACATAATTTGACCTTTTCGGATGATTCCTGACTTTTTCCGTGATACTCATCTTGGTTGATCCGACATCTGTAACAGCTTGATGAGTAACATAATCCAGAACAAATGGCAACAATTCAAGAATACCGTCCACCGGGATGGCAAGGACGATAAGATCCGATTGCTGAATCCCATCTACCAACTTGTGCACTTCATCCACTAACCCTCTTTCCAATGCAACCCTTGCATAAGCCGGATTCTTTTCTACCCCGATCACCCGTTCAGAGAACCTCTTGGTTTTAAGATCAAGCCCGATGGATCCCCCGATCAAACCTAAACCGATGATGCATACCGTCATGATTTGCCTCCGTTAATTCTTGCTATAGCACTCAAAATGACTTCTATTGGTTGACACAAGGAAACTCTGACAAATTGGTCGCCTTGCGGTCCGAAAATGAATCCCGGAGTGATGAATACTCTCTTTTCCTGCAATAGCCGATCGGCTAAAACCTGGCCCGACTCCTCATCTGAAGGTATCCTTGCCCAAACAAACAGCCCGGACTGATCTTTGTCATAGGTACAATTCAAACTATCAAGAAGCTTATGGGCTAGTATTTTACGTTCCCCATAGATCCGGTTAATTCCTTCGTACCATTCCGGACCGGCTTCCAGCGCCTTTACTGCAGCCAGCTGCATCGGTTTGAACATTCCTGAATCCATCTGGCTTTTAAAACGCATGAGATAACCGAGATATTCTTTCCGGCCGGCAACCATCCCGATTCGCCACCCGGCCATATTATGTGATTTACTTAAACTGTTCAGTTCAAGTGTGGTTTCAATGGCATCCGGAACGGCTAAAATACTGATCGGATTATCATTGAGGATAAAACTATAGGGGTTGTCATTGACCAGGAGTATCTGGTGACATTTTGCAAAGGATACCAGCTCATGGTAAAATTCCATCGATGCCCGTTTGCCGGTTGGCATATGCGGATAATTGACCCACATCACTTTAACCTGGTGCAATCCCATCAATTCAATGAAATTCAAATCAGGGAGCCACCCGTTTTCCGGTAAAAGCGGATAGGTGATCACCTTGGCCCCTGCAAGCCTGGTCACCGCTGAATAGGCGGGATAACCCGGATCCGGAACTAATGCCGCATCACCGGGACCCAAAAAGGACATAGCAATGTGCATTAGTCCCTCTTTGGAACCAAACAGAGGTAGAATCTGGTCGTCCGGGTCCAGTTGAACCCCATAAGACTTTAAATACCATCTTGAGAATGCCAGTCGCAATTCTGGAATTCCCTGATATGGCTGATAGCCGTGAGATTTTTCATCTTTGGCGGCCTTGGCCAGTTCGTCGGTTACATTGACCGAAGGTGCCTGATCCGGACTCCCGATACCCAGGTTGATGACTGTTTCTCCGCTGAGGTTCATCTCCCTGATCTGCTTAAGCTTGGTGGAGAAATAATACTCTTCCAATCCTTCAATCCTTGAAGATGGTTCAATGACCGGTTTTTTCATTGGATATGATTTCCCTGGATATATTCACCCAGGATGGTTAATTCATGGGTCAGCGGACGGATGGCATCCAGTGCCTGCCGGTACCTGATCGGATCATCAAAGGTAAGGTCAATCAGAAAGTGATATTCCCATTCCTGACCAATGATCGGAATGGACTGGATCTTTGTCAGACTGATGCGGTAAAATGAGAAGATGGACAGAACCTGTGAAAGGCTCCCTGTTTCATGGGGCAGTGTAAAGGATAATGAGGACTTATCCGGTTGATCAACTTTGAAAGGCTGAATCCCGTTTGGCTTGTAAATCATAAGAAAACGGGTGAAATTCCGTTTGTTGGTCTCTATCTCCCGTGCCAATATTTCCAGTCCGTACATTTCGGCCGCGCGTTCACCGGCGATGGCTGCCAATCCGGCTTGTCCCTTTTCTGCGACCCTTTTTGCACTCGCTGCAGTATCGTCTGCCTCGATGAGCCTTATTCCCGGATATGGCCTGAAAAAGTTCCGTGTCTGGGCAATTGCCATGTAATGTGAATACACCTCCGTGATATCTTCCATGGTCTGACCCGGCAGGGCCATCAGATGCTGGCTGATACGCAGAAAGATCTCGCCGAATATGGTGAATCCTGAAGACCGGAGTAATGCGTAATTCGGGAGTAACGAACCGGCAACCGTGTTTTCAATAGCCATGGCTGCGACATCAGCCTGACCTGTTCTCACGGCATTAAATAAATCCTCGAACGCATCGCAGGGAATCAGCTCCACGTCACGGTCGGGGAAATATTCCCTGGCGGCCTGGTCATGGAATGATCCTGCTATCCCCTGTATTGCTGCCCTGATGGTCTTCGTGTCTTTCATACTTTCGGTTTAAAACAAAAATCCCGGTCTTTTGGACCGGGATTCGCCTATTTTGATCTTGTTATGATTCTACATTTTGATCGTGGCGCTCCCGGTCGTGCTTTTATAATAAAAGCCGAAAAAGAAGAAGAAAAAGTAATATACTCCCGAAAACGCCTGCATAATTATTTACTTTCAGAGGTCAAAAGTAGAAACCGATTCTGAATAAACAAACCTAATCTTAAAAAATATTAATTTCACCTACAATAAGCTGATTTTCCAAAAGCTAGATTTGTTCATTTATCGATTAGTTAATTGGCTTAATAATAATTTATTGAACAAGATGAAATCCCCTCTCCACTTACCCATCAAAGTCTTATCTCTCTTAACTCTCTCTCCTTTCTTAACTCTCTTACCATTCTTAACTTTTCTGTCCTCCTGTTCAAAACCCGGTTTTCATATCTATTCCGATCCCGCCTACAGCCAGCGCGTTGAAGCCAAATTTGCGGAACGCAAAGCGTTGGCGTCCAATCGGGATTCTATCCTTTTCGACGTGTTCAATCAAAAATTAACCGTCAGTGAATCAGAAGGGTTAAAGTTTCTCTATGCCTATATGCCTTTGAGCGACCTGGCGGATTATGAGGGCGATTTTTTCCTCGACCAGGTACGCTGGAGCCTGGCAACGCGTGATACTTTTTCTTGGGGAACCGGGATCCCCGAAGACCTTTTCCGGCATTTTGTGCTGCCATACCGGGTCAATAATGAAAATGCCGATACTGCAAGAATTGTCTTTTTCCGCGAATTGAAAGACAGGATTAAAGGTATGATCATGCTGAATGCGGCGCTGGATGTGAATCATTGGTGCCACGAAAAAATGACTTATCGGGGAAGTGATATCCGCACATCGGGTCCTCTGGCTTCTTTGAAAACGGCCTATGGCCGGTGCGGTGAGGAATCAACCTTCGCTGTTACGGCGCTGCGTGCAGTCGGTATTCCTGCCCGTCAGGTTTATACCCCCCGATGGGCACATTCAGATGACAATCATGCCTGGGTGGAATTCTGGGCCGATGGTCAATGGCATTACATGGGAGCCTGTGAGCCCGAATGCGTTCCGGATCTGGGCTGGTTCACAGAACCGGCCCGAAGGGCCATGCTGATTCATACCAAAGCTTTTGGCGATTATAAGGGCGATGAAAGGGTCGAAAACGCTGAAACAAATTACGCCTTGTTGAATACCCTGGCAACCTATGCGCCAACCAAAGAAATTTGTGTCGAGGTCCTGAATATCGGGGGTAAACCCGAAAAAAATGCAACCGTTGAATTCACTTTGTATAATTATGCAGAGTATTACCCGATTTCCACCAAAAAAACCAACGAAAATGGATTCTGTACTTTTGTCACAGGTTTTGGTGATTTGCTGATATGGGCCCATAATGATGTTTATTTTGGTTTTAGGAAAATAACCGTCGCAGATACCGACACGCTCAGACTGACTTTGGATCAGGTTCCCTACGCCGATCTTAAGGTTGATCTGGATATGATCCCGCCGATTCAGCGGGAACCTTTGCAGATCGCAAACGATTGCCGCGAACAAAATAACCTTATGCTTCGAAAGGAAGATTCCATTCGTGGCAGCTACGAAAGCACCTTCCGGACGGAAGAACAGACCCGTCTTTTTGCGGCTTCACTAAACCTTGATCCCGATCGGGTCTGGAATTCTATTTCCCGCAGCCGCGGAAACTTTACTGAAATAGAAGCATTCCTGCAATCAAC
The DNA here is from genome assembly GCA_041662065.1 of Bacteroidales bacterium. Taxonomy (GTDB): domain Bacteria; phylum Bacteroidota; class Bacteroidia; order Bacteroidales; family UBA12481; genus UBA12481. The sequence goes on from JBAZTE010000006.1 coordinate 105,348, forward strand.
CGATCCTTCATTGCGCCCAACTGCACTTACCCTTCTTGGGCTGATCGCTGACAAGGACCTCCGCGACACCAAAGCCTCCATCTTAACCAACCACCTATCTAACTTTTCTGTCATCCCCGCGAAGGCGGGGACCCCGTCCGATAATATGGAAGCCGACCTCCTTAACCCCCGTGTAGCGAATGAAATGCTTGTTGCTTACAGGAGCTTCCTTAAAGAACATTTTGGCCCGGCCTTTATCGAAGAAACCATTCAAAATCCTGAAAAACTGATCGGCTGGATTAAAAGGGAGATAAAAATGACCTCCTCCGAGAATTATTATAATACTCCGCTGACTCCTGTCGGGGTTTATAACCTAAGAGTGGCTGATGAGGATTCCCGTAAAATATTTGCTGTTGCCTGTTTCCGGACCTTCGGAATCCCTTCAAGACTGAAATCCGGTACCCTGGAAGTGGAATATCTGTTCAATGATGCTTGGGTCAGTGCTGATTTTGGACAAGACGCATCAGCAAAATTACCGGAAGCTATATTGGTTCTTTCGAGCAATCCGGCTAATCCGGTTAAGCCGCAGTATGAGACCCACTATACCCTGGCTCGTTATGAAAAAGGGAAATACGCAACCATGGCCTATGGATATGAATTCGGTGATCCGCTTTCCGGACCGCTTACCCTGCCCCAGGGCCATTACCTGCTGGTTACCGGAAATCGCATTCCGGGAGGTACTGTCCTAAGCAGCCTTACTTTCTTTACCCTGACCGGTGGAGAGAAGAAGGAAGTCATGATCACCATGCGTAAGTCAGGACGGAATCCTGAAGCCATTGGAACAATTAATCCGGATTGGCAGGTTAAACCAATGGATGGCAACCCTTTTGACTGGAAGCAGATTCTGGCAACCGGCAAAACCATACTCTGTTGGGTGGAACCTGATAAGGAACCTTCAAAACATATCTTTCAGGATTTGGGTTTGTTGCGGAAAGAAATCGATAACCTCAATTGCCCGTTTATTTTTCTGATCCCTGAGGATAAACTGCCATCTGGTTTTTCGCCTGATTCCTGGAAAAACCTCCCATCATCGTCGAGGTTCGCAACGATACCTGACATGAAATCATTGAATGAGCTTGAAAAAGCCTCTGGAAAAAGTCTCTCCGGCCAGCTTCCGATTGTCATCAGGATCGGTAAAGATGGAACTGTAACCTATCTCTCTTCCGGCTATAAGATTGGTATCGGTGAGGAAATCATCAGGGAAGTGCAGCGGAATTGAATTCTCAGGCCTGGTAATATTTATATGACCTGTAACTGTACAAGGCAACTACAACCAGGCAAATTAGCGGAAGGATAAATGAAAAATTCACTTCAGGGATAAACCCGAAAATTTTCACATCCGAAAATCCGCTTCCACCAATATCCAGGATGTATCCTTGTAAAGGAGGCATCAACGCACCACCGACAATCGCCATCACCAAACCGGCCGAACCCAGTTTGGCTTCATCACCCATTCCCCTGAGCGCCAATCCGTAAATCGTGGGAAACATAAGTGACATGGTCAATGAGATCCCGACCAAACAATAAAGGCCGCTGATTCCCGGAAGCAAAATGGTCCCGAACGTGAGCAATATACCCGTTAGCGCAAAGAAAAACATCAATTTTGCAGCATTTATATACTTCAACAGCAAGGTGCTTGCAGCCCTGCCGGTTAAAAAGGCACCCATAGCTGCCATATTATACCAGGTGGCCGTCAGCTGCTGGTCATCCGGCCTGCTTGCATTGAGATTGTCAACGTATTGGAAAATAAATGTCCAGCACATGATCTGGCAACCTACATAAAAAGCCTGGGTGATAACCCCTTCGTAATACCGCTTGTTCTTCATCAATTTCCGGATGGTGGCGCCGACCGGCAGGCTGATTTTATCATTCTTCTTCGGCATTCTTGACAAAGTCACAATCAACAGGATCACTAATACTAAAACCCCCAGGGCAATATAGGGTCCGCTGATCAGATTCAGGTCGTTGGTGCGTATGGTTGCCTGCTCAGCCGCAGATAGAGTGTCATAAATCATATCACCTTTATGATGCAGAATTTCGCCCGAAGAATCCAGTATGTTTTGCGTGAATGTGTTGTCAGACTGAAGGGTGCTCATGACAAACAGCTGGGCTACAAGCATTCCGAGGAGGGATCCGACCGGATTGAAGGATTGGGAAAGATTTAACCTCCGTGTAGCGGTTTCCTCTGGTCCCATGGATAAAATAAACGGATTTGAAGTTGTTTCAAGAAATGCAAGGCCGAAAGTGAGTATGTAAAGCGAAGCGAGAAAAAAACCGAATTTCTCCTGTGCGGCGGCAGGATAAAATAAGAGGGCTCCGATTGCATAGAGTATTAGCCCAACCATAATCCCCGCTTTGTACGAAAATTTGCGGATAAAGAGAGCTGCCGGAATAGCCATCGTAGCGTACCCGCCGTAAAAGGCTAATTGAACCAGTGCAGCCTCGAAATTCGACAGCTCACGCATGACCTTTTTAAAAGCCGAAACCATTGGGTTGGTCAGGTCGTTGGCAATACCCCATAAAAAGAAAAGACTGGTAATAAGAATAAAAGAAAGAATCAACTCTTTTGGAACCAATGGCTTATTTGTTTTCATTTTATCAGGGACTGGTTTGCGCGAACAAATCCAAATGTAACTGTCTTTGCTCAAAAAAAAAGCGGACCCCATAGTCCGCCTTGAAATATCTAATCCTAATCTTAACCCCTCATAACCCCTCTTAACCTCTCTTAACCTCTCTTAACCTCTCTTAACCCTCTCTACGTCCTCACCTCCTCACGCCCTTTAGCGTTATCCGTTTGCTTACCCCGTTCTGTGTTACGACGGCAACATTATCGCAAACATTATCTCCATAATCAACCGTGATTTCTGCCTGATCTTCAGGAGTAATGACCTTGATACCCTTGCGTATCCACCGGCAATTATTGCTGATCACCAATGGTTCTGTAATAACCCAGGAGAAGGATTTTCCATCTCTTCTGGTTCCGGCAGCGCGACCGGTAAGCTGAAATGCATCATCGGTCCGGTCACGGGGTGTCTCGATGCCGCGGGTCTGAATCCTGACATGAACAGCCTGCCGGGTAATGATCACTCCTTCCGTGGTAGTAATCTGCCCTCCACGGATGGTTGAGGTCCATTTTGGATGTCTGTCTTCACGGACAAAAGTGGTGGTGTTTATCCCCTCAACTTTATTGCCGTTGACAAAATAATTATCAAAGGTGATCACCTTTGTCCAGGCCCGGCCATTTTGAGGTCCGCTCATATTCACAATTATTTTACCGCTTTTAATCACACCGTCGCGTACCTCGCAACCTTCAGCCCCAAAATCAATCGTAATGGTTTTTGGCCAGGTCACCCGGTCCATCGGTTCAACCGTAACAGTTCTGCAATCTTCAAATCCGGTTTTGAGTTCACTGAAAAAGAGATCCGAAGTATACTCAACTTCGTCCAGCACATCATCAAGAAGATCAGAACTTAAAATCTGATCATCGATATTGTTCAGTGTCTGGGGGGCAAGGGCAACTTCGTCACGCTTGCAACCGGAGAAAACAACCAGACTCATCGCAATCAGTAATAGAAAATTTTTCTTCATTTTCATTTCAGGTTAATTATAGAATTTAGACTTAAGATATTTAATGGAGTTTAATCTTAAAACGAATCCATTTCACGATAGGCAGCGATCACCTTCGCATCACCCTCCATTCCCGGGAGTGATTTGCCATGCTCCATGCACAAAGTCCCCTGATACCCCTTCTCAAACAGATATTTAAAAATATTTTTATAATTGATTTCACCGGATGTCGGTTCATTCCTACCGGGATTATCACCCAGGTGGAATGCGCCTATTTCTCCATAGGAGGCTTCAATATTCGGAATCAGGTTGCCTTCGGTAATCTGCTGATGGTACAAATCATTGATGATTTTAATATTCGGACTGTTAACGGCCCTGCAGATCAGGTAAGCCTGGGGAATGCGGGTCAGGAAGAGTCCGGGATGATCATGAAGCGTATTCAGCGGCTCAAGAACCATGGTCAGCCCGGCAGGTTCAAAAATCTCAGCACAATATCTGAGATTCTCAATAACGTTGGCCGTCTGATAATCCCAATGCAAACTCTCATCGTACCTTCCGGGTACAACTAAAGCCCACCTGGCGTTGGTTCTTTTGGCTACTTCCACGCCCTGCTTCATCCTGTCAAGCAGCATGGCGCGTTTTTCCGGATCATTCGTTACGAAAGAAGTCACGCCGAAATCAGCGTATAATACAAATGGACCCATGTCCATTCCCAGACGGGCTAATTCGGCAGCAATCTTCTCCTGCTCTTCTACAGGCCTGTCCATCAATCCATTATCGAATATCGCACGAAACCCCTGGTCGTTGCAAAAGCGGATATTATCCAATGGATCATTACTTCCGACGGTGGCCCTGAACATTCCGATGGAGGGGGCATATTTAAGTTTGAATGGCCCCTTCTCTATCGGTTTGCTTCTTTTCTCAATTTGGTCCCGGGCATTCAGAATGGATGGGGCTGCGATGGCTGCTGCAGCTCCCAATACTGCTTTTTGAAGAAAACCCCTCCGGCTGTTCTTTATTGGATCCATAATTTTTGATTGTTACTTCTGTTCCCTATTCAGTGGCGGCTTCACCCGGTACCGGAACCGTTTTTGAAACATCAGGAACCGGACCTAAGACATAAGTCTTGGGACCGATATTCAGATCCGAATTCATCATTTCGTCAAAAGTGACTTCCTTGCCCGTGTAGGCTGATATCCTGCCCATGATGCCAACCAGTGTTGAGATCGCACAGTTTTCCGCTTCATTGATCGGCTTATTGTTCCGGATAGCGGTGACTAAATCGATGTGCTCCTGATCATAAGGACCAACAGCGATGCTCTTTTCTCCTTGGGCATTAACAATATATGGATAGGTCCAGATGTCCTTGCCTGTCAGATCTACTAGCTTGATGTTATTCCCGTTCAGCAGGGCAGCACCTTCGGCACCCTGGAATCTTTCAAATACACCACCGCCACAACCATTGATCTGACGGCACATACTATGCAAGTGACGGCCATCTTCAAATACATAGTCAACACTGAAATTGTCATATTGATCACCTGTGATCCTTCGCTGTCTTGAACCAAAACCCAATGCCTTCACCGGATGGGCACCCATGAACCAAAGTCCCACATCAATATTGTGAACATGTTGTTCAACAATATGGTCACCCGATAGCCAGGTCCAGTTCACCCAATTTCGAATCATGGCTTCCATTTCACTCCATTCAGCTTTCGGATTGGTATGCCAGAGTTTCGATTGGTTCCAGTAAACATTACCACCGGTAATCTCGCCGATATCGCCCCCTGCAACTTTTTTATAAATTTCAATATAATCGCGCTGGTGCCTCCTTTGGGTTCCGGTGATGACAGAAAGTTCCATGGCCTCGGCTTTTTTTGCCGATGCCATAATCGAACGTGCACCTACGGGATCAACAGCAACCGGTTTTTCCAGAAAACAATGCTTCCTTGCCTGAACAGCAGCCTCAAAATGTATCGGGCGGAAATAGGGCGGGGTTGCCAGAATTACTACATCCACATTCGTTTGCAGGAGCTTTTCATAAGCATCAAACCCGACAAAGCAATTTTCGTCTGAAATTTCCTGTTTCCAGTCATTCGTAAGTTTGGCCCTGGCTTCAGCCAATCTGTCGGGAAGAAGATCAGCCAACGCCGTGATCTTCAAATTCGGACCTGCGCTCAGAAAATTCATGGCAGCCCCGGTCCCGCGACCGCCGCAACCGATCAGTCCGGCTTTAAGTTCAGGACCGTCAGGAGCCTTGTCGAGCAAGGTGCTCAATGTGTACTCAACAGCTTTCCCTTTGCTCTTTGGAGCACACGAGGTAATCAATGCAGGGCTGATGGCACCAACAGCTCCAACAGCTGCAGCACGGCCCAGAAAATTCCTTCTTGAAAGATTTGGTTTATTTGACATGGCTAATAGTTTATGGTGTTTCTCAATAGTCTAAAAGTCTCACAGTCTTATCATCTTATCGTCTTATCGTCTAATCGTCTACCGTCTACCGTCTTCCCGTACTGGCGTCATACTCACACACCACCCTGAATCCGACATAAAAACAATCAGAGTACCACCAGATGCTCTTCGGAGACTGGGGATCAGTCCTGAGCCAGGATTGCGTCTGCGTTGCCTCCCTCACTGCAGATCGCACCTGGTCAGCCTGGCTTTTATAGCTTCCGCCTCTGACCACATGTTCGGTTCCCGATACTGGTCCTTTCGGATCTTCGACTACCCCCGGGTACTTGGAATAAGTATCCGGTGAATACCAGTCTGAACAGAATTCGGCAACGTTGCCGAGCATATTCTTTAAGCCAAAAGGATTGGGCAAAACAAAGGATGGTTCCTGAGTCTTGGCCTGGCTATTTTCTTTATACACGACAAAACGATTTATCATGGTCGTATCTTTCCTGGAAGAAAGGAATTTCGATTTTACGAAAGTCTTTGGATTGCCTTCGAAGAAATAGGGAGTTTCTTTCCCCGCTCTTGCTGCATATTCCCACTCGGCTTCGGTTGGAAGCCGGTAAGTTTTTCCTGTGACTATGGAAAGCCATTTACAATAGGTCTGAGCAGCGTTGAAACTAGCTGAGATCACCGGCCGTTTGCCTTTTCCCCAGTTCTGATCAGGCTGCCCGTAGGGTGGGGTGGCTCCGACGATCGCATCAACTGAAGTTACCGTATTCAGATCGGTTTTTACTGCCGTTTTTCCCTGTCGTGCGGTCTGGGCATAAAATGCCAGATATTCATTCCAGCTGACTTCAATTTCTGCCATATAGAAAGGACTGATCTTAACCTCTTTTACCGGACCTTCATCGGGTTTGCGATATGGTTCATTGTCCGGACTTCCCATTTTGAATGTTCCTCCCGGAATGGCAATCATCTTGAACGAAACCCCCGTTTTAGGGATTTTCTCAACAAAGGATTCAAACTTGTCCACCTTAGTCGATTCAGTGAATACCTCGCCTGAAACGATTTCCTTCCCAAAACCTTCATTCGCTTTATGGGTATAATTCGGATCATAATGCCCGGCATTCAGATGACAGTTAATACAGCGGATATCTTCGCCTTTCTTGACCTGTGCATCATAATAAAGATGGGCGTCAGAACCTTCCTTGGTTAACTTGGCGGGATATAGATTCGGGTGGCATTTCAGACAAGTGGATTCAAAAACGTAACCCTTGGCATAGTCAAGTTTTGATTTGGCGTCCCAGTTGAACGACGCTGAATCTTTAAACCAATAGCTCCAAAGGTCCCTTAACCCGGTCCGGGCTTTTTCAGGCAGGTAACCATGTCCCTGCGGAGGAAGGTGACAATCAACACAATGTGTTCTATAGCCACTCTGTGTCTCATAATGCACTGATTTCTTCCAGGATAATTCAGCCTGCGGATGGATATGGCAGGAATTACAAAACTTGTCGGATGAAGTAGCCTCAACCGCTTTATTACCAATTAATAACAGAACTATACCAGTAATAACTCCCGGAACAAATAGTATCCAAACTCGTTTCACGCGTAAAATTTGTTTAAAAAAATCGCAGCAAGATAATAAATTGGCCAGAGACCTGCCAATGCTTTTGAACAAATCTGACCCGGATTCCTGTCCGATTCATTTGCTTACCCGGCAATCGATTTTACTTATCTTAGTGACCAAAATGTACCCAAGCATGAAATCATACCTGACCATTATTATCCTGATATGCCAATTGACGTTCACCGGAATCGCACAGGAACTCCCGATACCTGTTTATACTCCGAAACCAATTAGTGTTCAGGGTATTCATAAACCCTTGATCAATCTGAACGGTGAGTGGAACTTTTGTGCTGCACCCCAAAAAGGGTTTTGGGAATCGGTAAATCCTAAAAAATTATCATGGTCCCCGATCCAGGTACCCGGTGAATGGCTGATGCAGGGTTTTATCGTAGAAGCCAACAGAAGGGCAGCCTATTGGAGAAAAATTGCAATTCCTGCCGACTGGCAGGGAAAACGCGTTTTTCTGAAATGTGATGGGTTATACAGTGATGCAGCGGTGTTTATTAACGGTAAACCGGCCGGTACCCATGAAGGGGGGTTTACTCCTGCTGAATTTGAGATTACCAGCTTTATTTTCCCCGGCAGGTCAAATGATGTAGTCATTGGGTTGATCAGTGAATCCCTGGCGGATACCCTGGCTTCGGCAACCCAGTATGCCGCTCACCAATTGGGTGGCATCACAAGAAAAATTGAGATTTTCGCCGTGCCTGAGGTTCATCTTTCCAAAATCAACATCACGACAAATCTTGATGATCAATATGTTAATGCCGACCTTGATATAGATTTGGATATTAAGCTGTTGAAGAATATAGCCCTGTCCGGAACAATCGTAGAGGTTGATCTGGAGCCGGTTGGCGGACCCCAGACAAAAACCATCACCAAATCTTTTAATATTGATGGAGTCGACGGCCCTCTGGTAATCAGTAAACGATTGAATTTAAGAGTGTTAAATCCGAACAAATGGGATCCCGAACACCCAAATCTTTATTCAGCAATCATCCGCCTGAAAAATAATGGTGTGGTAACCGAAACCGTGAAAAAGCTGGTAGGTTTCCGGGAAATTATGGTCGCTGGCAACCAGGTTTTTGTCAATGGAAAGCCAATCAAGCTCCTTGGGGTGAACCGGCATGAAGTTCATCCGACCAAAGGCAGGAGTCTTTCCATGGAAGAATGGAAAGCTGATGTCAGGTTGTTTAAAGAGGCAAACGTTAATTATATTCGGACTTCCCATTATCCTCCGGCCGAAGAGTTTATTTCCCTTTGCGATTCAGTCGGTTTCTTTGTTGAATGTGAATCACCGCTATGCTGGGTTGGACATGGTGCAAACATACATTGGAAGAATGCAAATCCGCATGATTTGAACCTGTTGGCATTGATTCGGCGGGAAGTTCTTGAAAATGTGGCCCACAATCGGAACCATCCTTCAATCCTGATTTGGTCAATGGCGAATGAATCAACCTGGGGGCCAATCTGGGCTTCTATTCTGGAGGAGGTTAACCAGCTCGACCCAACCCGTCCTGTGTCCTTTCACGATCAGGCTTACGGCGGATACAACAATGCCGGAAGCAAGGATTGTCAGATTGCAAATATCCATTATCCAGGCCCTCCAGGTCCTGACATAGCATTCAGGTTCGACCGTCCCCTGCTTTTTGGGGAATACTGTCACCTGAACTGCTATAACAGGCAGGAAATAGTTGCAGATCCTGGTGTACGCGATGATTGGGGCCGTGGTCTTGAACCTATGGTCGAAAATATGTACAATAGTACCGGTTGCCTCGGAGGGGCGATCTGGTCCGGAATAGATGATGCTTTTTATCTTCCGTCAGGAAAGCTGGTCGGCTATGGTGAATGGGGTCCGATTGACGGTTGGAGGAGACCGAAACCCGAATACTGGCACCTCAAGAAAGCATATTCGCCCATTAAAATAGCAATGAATAACCTGAGACTGCCACAAGCCGGCCAGCCAATCAGAATTCCGGTATTAAACCGGTATCTGTTCACCAATCTGAATGAAATGGCATTCCGCTGGAGACTGGGCAATGAACAGGGAGCCGCTTCAGTTTGGGCCGAACCCGGACAAACGGGGATGCTGTCCTTAACCCCTTCTCTGGCACCTAAAGATGGGGATGAACTGGAAATTTCAATTTTCAGTCCACAGAACTATATAGTTGATCTGTATAAAATAACCATTGGTAAACCATCCGAAAAGTCCCTTTTCATTCAGAGAACAAAGCAGGCTCCGGAATTGGTGGTCCAGGGCAGTCGTTTGATGTTGAAATCGGGAACCCACGAGATGGTCATTGATGCAAAATCGGGAATGGTTGCGAGCTTTTCCGCCTCCGGTAACGAAATCCCTGTTGACGGACCGTTTCTCCAGATGCTTCCTCTGACCACAGGACCATGCAGCACCGAACATTCACTGGATATACTGCCTCTCAATAATACCTGCTCCAATTGGAATGGTCGCGTGACTGGATCAGGAACTGATAAAACTGGCCCCTGGATTAAGGTCGAAGGGACCTATGATGAGGGCGGAATTACTCTAACCTATCGACTCGATTCCCTGGGAATGATCAAAGTCGATTATCAGTTAACAAGCAAGGCAGGAATTGATCCCCGTCAGATCGGACTGGTCTTTGGTCTGCCCCGCGAATACGAATTACTGTCCTGGGATAGGATTGCCCAATGGTCTGTTTATCCTGACGATCATATCGGAAGGCCCAACGGATGGGTAAAACCTTTCGCTGAAGGGAAACGGAATCTCTTTCAATTTGGAGTTAAACCAGAATGGCCATGGTCGGCCGATCAGACCTCTATGGGCTCAAATGACTTTAGGGCAACCCGCGAAAAAATCAAATGGGCGGAACTTTCAAATGCTTCAAACCAGGGTATCCGAGTCGAATCTAACGGCGACCATGCTATCAGGTCATGGGTTGAAAAGGATAAAGTCCACTTGCTGATTGCATCCTTTTTTACCGGTGGAGGGGATATGTTTTTAGCCAGTCACCACCAGAAGGAACGCAAACCAATAAAAAAGGGCGATTTATTCAATGGCTCAATTGCCTTCTTCGTGTTCTAACACAAACAGAAAATTTTTATCTTTCAATTGCAAAATTGAAATATGGCCAAGAACTTTAAACGACTGATTATATATAAAGTGTGGCGATTTTATATCGATGGATTTAAGGATATTTCTTCCTGGGGGCGGAGCGTTTGGATAATTATCCTGATCAAGTTATTTTTCCTTTTTGTCATTGTCCGTCTATTTTTTATGCCTGATGTTCTTAAAAGGGACTATAAAACCGATCAGCAGCGCTCCGATCATGTTCTGGAAAACCTGACAAAAACTAAACTTTAAGATAACTGCTATGCTAGGATCTATTGATTTAACGCCTCTGGTGGATTGGTCGAGGGCCCAGTTTGCACTCACGGCCATGTACCATTGGCTTTTTGTTCCGCTGACTCTCGGTATCACCTGGATCATTGCCATGATGGAAACGATGTATGTGAAAACCGGTGACCCGGAATGGAAAAAAATCACCAAATTCTGGATGAAACTATTCGGGATCAATTTTGCCATTGGAGTGGCAACAGGAATCATCCTGGAATTTGAATTTGGTACCAACTGGTCTAATTATTCATGGTTCGTTGGCGACATTTTTGGCGCACCTCTCGCCATTGAAGGAATTATGGCCTTTTTCTTGGAATCAACCTTTATCGCTATCATGTTTTTCGGCTGGAACAAGGTGAGCAGGAAATTTCATCTGGCTTCATCCTGGTTAGTCGCTATCGGTGCTAACCTTTCTGCTCTCTGGATACTTGTCGCTAATGCATGGATGCAGAGTCCGACCGGGACAGCTTTCAACCCTGAGACCGCCCGCAATGAAATGACCTCTTTCTGGGATGTTTTCCTCTCACCGGTTGCGATTAATAAATTTCTCCATACGATCACTTCGGGAATGGTACTGGCCTCCATTTTCATTATTGGTGTGAGTGCCTGGTTTATCCTGAAGAAGCGGGAAACCAGAATGGCATTGAGAAGCATTACGGTTGCCGCGGTTTTTGGGCTTCTCTCATCAGTTCTGCTGGCACTGACCGGAGATGGTTCCGCTAAGCAGATAGCTGCAGTCCAGCCTTTGAAGCTCGCGGCGATGGAAGGGCTTTATGATGGCAAAACCGAAGCAGGACTGGTGGCTTTTGGTATACTGAACGGTCAGGAGAAAAGAGAGTCAGGAAAACCATTTGCGGTAAAACTGGAAATGCCCAAGTTGCTCTCGTGGTTAGCATTTGGCGATCCACTTCATTTTGTTGCCGGAATCAATGATTTCACTAAAGGTAATGCCCAACAAGGTATCCTCTCCATTCCGGAGAAAATAGAGAGGGGGACAATTGCCCGTGAAACCCTGACCGGGTATAAAAATGCCAAGACGGCCGGAAACCTGGCAAAAGCAGATAGCTTGAAGGCACAGTTCTATGACAAAGCTTTTCTTGACAGAAATTTCAAATATTTCGGTTATGGGTTCAGCCAGGATGTCAATTACTACGTGCCCAATGTCCCGCTTACTTTTTACAGTTTCCACATTATGGTCATACTTGGATTCGGATTCATGCTGTTTTTCGCATTGTTCCTTTTCTTTTCGGCACGCGGCGAATTGCCTGAACGAAAATTCTGGCTGATACTGGCCCCATGGGTCATCCCATTGGCCTACATCGCTTCAGAAGCCGGATGGATCGTTGCAGAACTCGGACGACAACCCTGGACTGTTCAGGATCTGCTCCCGACCATTGCCGCCGTCACAAAACTGGATACCGGAAGTATAATCGTGACATTCATCCTGTTTGCCGTCACCTTTACGGTTTTGGCCATTGCTGAGGTAAATATCATGGTTAAAGCGATTAAGAACGGACCCAAAAATGAAGGAGGAACCAAATAATGTTCGAATCACTTTCCTATCTCGTTTTACAGCAATATTGGTGGATAATCGTTTCACTCCTGGGCAGCGTGCTTGTCTTTCTGATGTTCGTTCAGGGGGGGCAGACCCTGATTGGCAACCTGGGAAAAAACGAATCCGAGAAAACAATTCTCTTCAATTCACTCGGAAGAAAGTGGGAGTTCACCTTTACCACGCTGGTAACGTTCGGTGGAGCATTTTTTGCCTCTTTCCCTCTATTCTATGCCACCAGTTTTGGAGGTGCCTATTGGGTATGGATTTTGATCCTGTTCGCCTTTATTATCCAGGCAGTATCTTATGAGTTTCGTACCAAAGCCGGCAATTTCCTGGGTCAAAAAATGTATGAAACCTTCCTCTTTATCAACGGCTTACTCGCGACTATTCTGATTGGTACGGCCGTGGCCACCTTTTTTACCGGTTCCGGCTTCTCCCTCGACGTAATGAAACATGTTACCTGGACTAGTCAGGCACGGGGACTCGAGGCCGCTTTGAGCTTGCATAACCTCTCCCTGGGTCTGGCCGTTTTCTTTCTCTCGCGGGTCCTGGCAACACTCTATTTTATGAATAATGTTGATGAAGACACCATCTTTACCAGGTCAAAAAGACACCTGCTGATCAATACACTGCCATTTCTTGTCTTTTTTCTATTTTTTCTGATACGCCTCTTGTTTATCAAAGGTTATGCCTATGATCCGCAATCGAAAATCGTCACTCTGGAAAATTTCAAATACCTGCATAATTTGCGCGACATGCCACTGGTTCTGACCCTGTTACTTTTAGGAGTGATTGGCGTTCTCTATGGGATTGCCATTTCACTTCTTAAGAATAAGTACACCAAAGGAATATGGTTTACAGGCGCAGGAACCATTTTGACCGTTCTAAGCCTTTTTATGATCGCCGGATTTAATCACACCGCTTTTTATCCTTCTTCTTTCGACTTGCAATCGTCACTGACCATTGAAAATTCTTCTTCAAGCAGGTTTACCCTGACCACGATGTCCTATGTTTCATTGCTTGTTCCTTTCGTGATCGCCTATATCTGGTATGCTTGGAGAGCAATGAACAAGGTGAAAATCTCGCGTGATGATCTTAAGACCGAAGACCATCTCTACTAATGATTAAATCAGTCACTTATCACTCGTAACTAATAATTTCTAAAGAATGTACTTAACCCAAATCCTCTGGTTGCTCTCCTGGCCTGCCTTGATAGTAGCCTCTTATTATGTCATAAGATTTGCGATCAGAAAATTTGAAAATCACCTTCCCGATAAGGAAGATTGAATTTTAGTGCCTGACCGTCACCGCCAGAATGCCGGCATATAAAATGTATGCAGGAATAGCCAGAAATATTCCGGTAAACCGGAATGGGATCACAAGCGCAAGTCCAATAACAATGAAAAGATAGGTGAACTTGTTTTCCCTAAAGCCAAATCCTTTGATTTTCATTGAAAATAGCCGGAGCGGGCTGACCATAAGGTAAGAAACGAGTACCGAATAAATGGGCACAAAAAGATCGTTATTCAGCCAGGTTGCCAGAAAGGAGTCAGGCTGGGTATACATGACAAGCGGAAGGGCGAGCACCATTAAACCGTTGGCAGGAGTCGGCAGCCCGATAAATTGATGGGATTGACGTTCATCGATGTTGAACTTGGCCAGCCGGAATCCGGCGGACACCGGAAGCAAAAAGGGTAGCAAGCGAAGAATAATTGTACCGGCCGGTAAGCCAAGGGAGAAAGGTCCTCCCTCTCCAAGTTGTTCCTGAATGCCGAATAATAAGGCCGCAGGAGCCAAACCGAAACTAATCACATCAGCCAGAGAATCAAGCTCTTTCCCGATGGGTGAATGAGCCTTCAGAAGTCTGGCAGCCATACCGTCAAAAAGATCAAAAAAGAAGCCCGCCAAAACCAGAATGGCTCCCTCCCTGAGGTACCCGCGAAGCGCCAGCATTACTGCCAGCGATCCGCACAGGAGATTCAGTAAAGTGAGCGTATTTGGTATTTGTTGAACGATGTTCTTAAGAATACGTTTCATAGATTTGGGCAATAATTAGGCTTAAAAGTAGTTAAAAAGGTTAGTTTACTTATCTTACGAATTCGAATCGCAATATATAGTATGAAAAAAATAGGATTGGTGTTTTCAATGTGCCTGTTATTCAGTGGTATAACCTTTGCACAAGTGAAATACTCCAATGAGTTTCTGTCCATCGGGGCTGGGGCGCGACTGATGGGAATGGGCGGTGCCGGAACCGCGATGGTAGATGATGCTACCGCAGGATATTGGAACCCATCAAGGTTGATCGATATTCCCGGGAAATTGGATTTTAGCATCATGCATTCCGAATATTTTGCCGGACTGGCCAAATTCGATTTTGGAGGGGTGGCCTACAAACTGGATCCCGGATCTGCCATTGGCCTATCCCTGCTTCGCTTTGCCGTGGATGATATCCCTAACACCCTGGAGTTGATTGATCAGGATGGTAATATCCGTTACGATAGGATTACCAGTTTTTCTGCGGCTGACCTGGGCGTCCTTTTCTCCTATGCAAGGAAAATGAAAATCCCCGGATTGCAGGTGGGTGGCAATATCAAAGTGGTTTATCGCCACACCGGAGAATTTGCAAAAGCCTGGGGCTTTGGCATCGATGCTGCCGCCAGCTATGCTCGATCCAATTGGCGATTAGCCGCAGTGGCCCGTGATATTACCGGCACGTTTAATGCCTGGAGTTTTAAAAAGAATCTGTTGGAGCAGGCGTTTCAGCTGACAGGCAATGAACTACCCGAAAATAGTCTGGAGGTAACGGTTCCCCGGCTGATTCTGGCAGTATCCCGTGATTTCAAAATTAGTGATCAGGTAAGTATAGCCGCTGCATTCGATACTCATTTTACTTTCGATGGCCGCCGCCATGTGATCCTGCCGTTGGGGCCAATCGGGATTGATCCTTATATCGGCGGAGAACTTCGCTTTTCCAGTTGGTTATTCGCACGGCTGGGTGTTGGAAACTTCCAGATTGTTCCTGGTATGAACGGGAAAAACAATGTTATCCTTCAGCCAAACCTTGGGCTCGGTATTCAATATCGGAATCTTTATATCGATTATGCACTTTCCAACGTTGGGAATCTGTCCATTGCCCAATATTCGAACCTGATCTCTATCCGGTACGTGATCAGGTAAATGGGCAAAAAAAAAGTCCGGATATCCGGACTTTTTTGTCAGAAATGAATTCCAACTTATTTCTTTTTCTCTTCAGTGGCTTTCATGCCTTCGCCTTTGCATGCAGCAGCTTCTTTGCATGTAGCAGCGCAACCAGCTTTCATTTCAGTACTGCCAGCTTCGCAGCATGATGCTTTAACACCTGATTTTGCAGCGGCAGCTTTAGCTTTCGTTGCTTTTTTGTCTTTTTTGTCTTTGTCAACAGCGACAATCTTTGCAGCCATATCTTGTGACATAGTCAGAGCCGGTGCAGCATAAACTCCTACGAAAACCAATAACGAGAGAATCACCAATAATTTTTTCATTTTGCTCATTTTTTATAATGTTGGTACGAAGATAACGCTCTTTTTGTCTAATCAGTTGTTAAAGAAAAGTTAAACAAGCTCCAATTACCACATTTTTAACACTTCAGTGCCATTCGGCAACTTTTGTAATCCTTCCTATAGTCTTGTCTCCGGGTTTGACCAATACTGTAGTTCCTTTGGGCAGGAACAAATCCACCCTCGATCCAAATTTGATAAATCCAAGCTCATCACCCTGGATTACCTCTCTGCCCGGTTTCGGATAAGTGATGACCCTTCTGGCCATAATTCCTGCAATCTGCCTCATCATGATTTGTTTGCCTTTCCTGTCTTCTATAATAACCGTGCTCCTCTCATTACGGTCGGACGACTTGGGATGACGCGCAAAAAGGTGCAATCCGGGGTTGTAACTCTGATAACGGACAAAGCCGGTTAGCGGGATCCAGTTAATATGAACATTGTTTGCCGACATGAAAATGGATACCCGGGTCCGGTAATCTTCAAAAAATTCACCGACAAATAATTCATCAACCGAAATAATCGTTCCGTCGGCCGGAGCAACAATTGTACTGCTTGAATCAAGTGCAGGCCGGTCGGGATTACGGAAAAACCAGGCAACAAAACAGAGGGTAGAAAAGGAAATTGCCAATACCGTGTAAAAAACAAATCCCAGACCAATGCTGATGAAAATCAGAAGATTGACCACAATCAGTATCAAAATGATTCCAGACAGAGTTTTAATCCCTTCCTTGTGAATTGGTCGCTTCATGTTAAGAATGTAATAATTAAATAAACGGCTGGTGCTGCAAGTATTAAACTGTCAAAACGATCCAGTATACCTCCGTGTCCCGGCATAATATTGCCGGAATCTTTAACACCGGCTGCACGTTTATAGCTGGATTCAACAAGATCACCCAGTGTTCCCGTTAAAACGATGACCGGGCATAAAATCCATAAATGCCAGGAAGGGATATCCGGAAACAGGGGACGCCCCAGCCAGGTTACCAACAATGCCAACATCAGGCCTCCTGCCAAACCTTCCCATGATTTTTTTGGTGAAATTCTCGGAAACATTTTATGCTTTCCAAGCAGCTTTCCGGTAATGTATGCACCCGTATCATTTAACCATAAAGTCAGAAACAGAAATAGGACTACCTGGTAATTGAAACCGTCCGTATATGGATGATAAACTAACAGATTAAAGGTGGTAACTGGAATGGCAACATATAGAATGCCTAAAAAGGTCAATGATCCTGATCGTAAAGCATTGTTCTTCTGACTGAACATAGGCAAGGTCATCAGAATCAGTCCTGCCGCAGGTCCCAAAAGAAGTATCCGGTGGTCGGCTTCCGTAAACCTGACAAAAAAGAAGGTAAGAAAAAGAATAACCCCGGTAATGATGCCGGAAACCCTCATCGGGCTGGAGTCGGGTAAAGAACTAATCTTGTAAAACTCGTACATTCCCAGTATCAGGATAAAGAGAAAAACGGCCAAAAATACCAACGGATGAATAGTGATGGATGCAATCATCACCAATGCATATACCAGCCCGGAGACTGTCCGTGTTAAGAATTCTTTCAAATCTAATGGTCGTTTAAAAGAAAAACATACAAATCACGCGGTCCATGTGCACCGAGCACCAGGGTTTTTTCAATGTCGGCAGTCCGGCTTGGTCCGGTGATCAATGAAATCTGGGAAGGCATTTCACTGTACTTGCCTTTAATCCCGGCAAGTGCATCGGCTATTTCATTAACAAGCTGGGTAGTTCGTCCAATGACTATATGTACTGGTGTATGTCCGAATACACGGCGACCGGAACCTTGAGCAGATGAAACCAGAATGCTCCCGGTTCGGGCAACAAGAAATTCACATCCGGTTATGGCTGCCTCCACATCATGAAGTGATTCCTGATCAGATCCATAGGATATGCCTGACCGGTCGATCAAATCGCGGATACTGGGTTCCATGCAGAACACTTTTTCCCATTGTTCCTCATGGTATAAAATCCTGAGCGCAAGGACAAGTTCTTTTTGATTGGGACAATAAACAAATTTGCCCTTAACCTGAACCAGGTTTCGGGCAAATTCCATTTCTGGATGATCTTCGAGGGTATTCAAATATTGTAACGAATCATGCCTGAATTTTGGAAATGAAGTTTTAACCCTATCCTCCTGACTGTTACGGACAGCTTTAATTTTGTCCAGTATGATCCTCCTTGGGTCCCTTATCTCCATTATTAACTATTCATGTATTTGGGCATCAAGCATTTCAGGTTTGTGTCCTTTGCGCGGACCCAAAATTCGTTCAAGGTCTTCGGCAAATAAAACCTCCTTGTCCAGGAGCATCTCTGAGATTAATCTGTGACCTTCGCTATATTCTATTAAGATGTGCTTGGCACGATCATATCCTTCATCAATGATTTTTTTAGCTTCTTCATCGATCATTTCTGCTGTTCTTTCACTGTAGGGTTTACTGAAGGAGTACTCCGACTGTCCCGATGAATCATAGAAACTGACTTTACCGATTTTTTCGCTCATTCCGAAATAGGTTACCATCGCATAGGCTTGTTTTGTAACCCGCTCCAGATCATTCAACGCTCCGGTTGAAACCTTACCGAAACAAAGCTCCTCAGCTGCCCTGCCTGCTAAAGCAGAAGCTATCTCATCGAGAATTTGCTCCTTGGTGGTCAGTTGACGCTCATCCGGAAGATACCAGGCTGCCCCAAGGGCTTTACCACGGGGAACAATGGTAACCTTTACAAGAGGATGGGCATATTCAAGAAGCCAGCTTACCGTCGCATGACCAGCCTCATGATAAGCAACGGCGCGTTTTTCATCAACCGAAATGATTTTGTTTTTCTTCTCCAGTCCTCCGATAATCCGGTCAACCGCATCCAGAAAATCTTGCTTTTCAACCATCTTTTTCTCACGGCGTGCGGCAATCAACGCCGATTCATTGCAGACATTTGCAATATCAGCACCACTGAAACCCGGAGTTTGCTTGGCAAAAAATTCAACATCCAGTTCAGGATTGTACTTGACGTTTCTCAGATGAACCTGGAAAATTTCCCTTCGCTCATTCAGGTCGGGCAATTCAACATGTATTTGCCTGTCGAAACGTCCGGCCCTTAATAATGCTTTGTCAAGAATGTCAGCCCGGTTTGTTGCAGCAAGTAAAATGACCCCGGAATTTGAGGCAAATCCATCCATTTCAGTCAGAAGTTGATTAAGGGTATTCTCCCTTTCATCGTTGGATCCGAAATTTGCATTCCTGCCTCTGGCACGACCTATCGCATCAATCTCGTCGATGAAAACAATGCAGGGTGCCTTCTCCTTGGCCTGCTTAAAAAGATCGCGAACTCTTGAAGCACCAACGCCCACAAACATTTCAACGAAATCAGATCCTGACATGGAGAAAAAAGGCACATTGGCCTCTCCTGCAACGGCCTTGGCCAACAGCGTCTTACCTGTTCCGGGAGGCCCCACGAGCAGTGCTCCTTTGGGAATTTTTCCTCCCAGCTGGGTATATTTAAGAGGTGTTTTTAAAAAGTCAACAATCTCCATGATCTCAACCTTGGCCTCTGCCAAACCAGCTACATCCTTAAAGGAAACGTTGATATTGTCTTCTTCTTTGTTGAAAATTTTGGCTTTGCTCTTTCCAACACTGAAAATGGATCCCGCACCACCACCGCCTCCTGCATTACTCATCCTTCGGAAGATGAAAAGGTAGAAACCGATTAAAAGACCAAAAGGGATCACCCAACTTAATACCTGCATCAAAACATCGGTGCGTTTTTCAGTGGAATATTCTATCCTTTGATCTATAGGTAGTTCAGCATTAACTTCTTCCAGCCGTTTGTCGAAAATGTCGATGGAACTTATTTGAAAATAAAACTGTGGGCCGCGCTCGGAAATGGCTCCGAGCCGGTTTTTGAACATCTTCTGGAATTTAGGTTCGTTTACACGATCCGACTTGATAAATATCTCAACGGTTTCGTTATTTACTACAACAAGTTTTTCAACATCTCCGGTCTTCAGCATCTCCTCCCGGAATTGCTTCCAGTCGGTTTTTTGAGGTTTACCGCTTTTATTCATCGTGGCAATGGCAAAGATGCCAAGGACAATGATGCCGTAAACCCACATGATATTGAATTTTGGTTTCTTCTTCAATAGATCACCGGGCTTTCCCTTGGGACCTGTTGAAGGTCGCTGTTTGCTAATATTATTATCGTCTGCCATTTTTTCAGTATACTTTCCGGGTAATGATAATTAATAATAAAGATATGACTCTTCAATTATTATACCATCACGGGAAACTGTTTCAGGATGCAAAATCTGTCCGATGTCCATCAGCCCATAATTCTTCCAGGTTGTAAAAATCGCGGAAGGGTTTCTGGAAAATGTGAACGATTATATCACCATAGTCTAGCAAAATCCATTGCGAATTATCATAGCCTTCACGATGATAGGGTTTTCGCCTGGTTTTTTCTTTAACTTGAAGTTCAACGCCTTCTGCGATGGCTTTGGTCTGAACGGTGGATTCTGCATGTGCGATCAAAAAACTTCTGCTAATCGTAGTATTCAAAAGGGTAAGGTCAAGTAATGTAATGGACTCCCCTTTTTTTGAACGTATGGCTTCAATAAGAACTTCTAACAACTCACTGTAAACTTCATCGTCAAGTTTTTTCTTCATAATTATCTGCGGCTTTGTCTGCAGGAGCCTGATCAATACCCGGTAAAAAAATCCGGTTGACCCTGCTTTTATAATTTTTTGGTAAATTTAGTCAGTAAATCGAGCTTCCATGCAACAACCTGTAAAGTATTTTCATAAAAGGCTGAATTCTACAAATTTGTATGCAAACAAGCTGCTGGTTAAACAGCAGGTCAGACAGCCCTTTTGGATACGTACTGATGATCAGTTTGCAGGAAAAGGTCAGGGGAATCATACCTGGATCAGTGAAAAGGAGAAAAATCTGACAGGCACCCTAGTTGTCTTTCCAAACCAGATTGAAGCTTCCCGGCAATTTGAGCTTTCAAAATGTTTTGCTCTTGCCGCGGTCAGTTTCCTGGACCTTTTTATTGATGAAGTATATATCAAATGGCCGAATGACTTATATGCGGGGGATAAGAAAATAGGGGGAATCCTGATAGAGACTGCCATTCTCGGAAAATATCTGGATCATGCGATTTTTGGCCTGGGTTTGAATATCAATCAGATGATATTCTCCAATGAACTACCAAATCCTGTGTCAATCAGATTATTAACCGGTATTGATTATCGACTGCCCGAAATGGAAACCCTCTTTCTTGAATCCTTTGTAAATCAATACCGGCTGATCGAATCTGAAGATTTTGAAGTACTTGATGATGAATATGTTAATAGGCTTTATCTGATCAATGAATTTGCCCGGTACAGAGCT
Organism: Bacteroidales bacterium; assembly: GCA_041662065.1. Taxonomy (GTDB): domain Bacteria; phylum Bacteroidota; class Bacteroidia; order Bacteroidales; family UBA12481; genus UBA12481. The sequence goes on from JBAZTE010000006.1 coordinate 126,861, forward strand.
TCGGATAAAATTTTTCATGCAAAAATCCTGGGTGTTACTGAAAATGGTCACCTCATCGTGCAAACCGATGCCGGTGCGGTTCAAACCTTTTCCTACGGCGAAGTCGAATACATCCTCTAAATTCCCAATCCCCGTCTACCGTCCCCCGTCTACCGTCCCCCGTCTACCGTCTACCGTCTTCCCTATCGTCCCCAAGCCTCCGGCTCTTCTCTCCAATTACGCAGTAAAATCTCCTGACCGGGTAAAATATCCCCGGTTTGCAGGGCAAGCTCAAGCAGACTGCCATAATTGCTGAGTGTATCCAGACGGCAACCGGCCGTTTTGAAATTCGCTGCCGCAACCGGAAAACCGTAGGTAAAGATTGCCATCATCCCTAGGATATCAAGACCGGCTTGTTGCAGTGCTTTGAAAGAAGCGAGGCTGCTTCCTCCTGTTGAGATTAGGTCTTCAATGATCACTGTCTTCATGCCAGGGGTAAAATCCCCTTCTATCTGATTGCCGAGCCCATGTGCTTTGGCTTCAGGACGAACATAGATAAAAGGCAGATCCATTGCTTCAGCCACTAACACTCCATGTGCAATAGCACCCGTTGCAACACCGGCAATCAATTGGACATCAGGATATAACGATCGAATCCTCAGGACAAATTCATCCCTGATCGTTTTTCGAACCAGGGGAAATGACAGAGTTTTCCGGTTATCACAATAAATCGGTGATTTCCAACCGGAAGCCCATGCAAAAGGGCTTGCCGGAGACAGCTTTATTGCTTTTATTTGCAATAACAGTGACGCGATCATTTTTGCAGTGTCCATCATGGTTCAAAGGTATAAAGTTTTTTTCAACGACTGTTTACTGTCGGTTTCCTCTCCGGATCATGCTATTTGCGGGGCTTGCAGGGAGATTATCTATAAGCTCGACCGGCGTGCACTCGGGGAGGTGATTAACCAGTTTGAGGAGTCCGGAATTCAAACCTACTGTGTCTGTCACGAAAATCCCGAAGCCCTGTTTAACCTGTTAACCAGCTTTTATCAGATCATTGAAGCAGCTGGTGGAATCGTTCGTCATCAGTCCACGGGCAAGTATCTGTTTATAAAGCGATTCGGAAAGTGGGATCTTCCAAAAGGCAAGGTCGAAAAGGGAGAATCCCCTCGAATGGCAGCCCTTCGTGAGGTGGGTGAGGAATGCGGACTATCAGGACATCAAATCAAGATGGAACTTCCATCGACCTATCATACTTATAAATTGGAGGGAAACCGCATTCTGAAAAGAACCTGGTGGTTTGCCATGGATTATTACGGCGATCTGCTGACTAAACCCCAAACCGAGGAGGGTATTTCCGAAGCTACCTGGTTGGTGCCTTCTCAATTTGATATGGTCCTCGAAAATACTTACCGGTCCATAGCTGAATTGATCGGGGAAGTCTCCTGGGAAACCGGGGAAGTTGAATAATCAGGACTCGATGATCATTTTGTCGGGCAGGAATTGACTGGCGTCACCTCCATATTTCAGGATCTCCCTTATAATGGTTGAATTTACAGGAGTAAACTCAGGAACAGCTAAAATGAAAACTGTTTCAACCTCAGGGTTCATCTTACGATTGATTTGCGCTATGGCACGCTCGTACTCAAAGTCTGCCGCAGTCCGTAATCCCCTTAACAAATATTGTGCACTCACTTTTTTGCAATAATCAACCGTCAAGCCCTCATAATAATCGAGTTGAATCCTGGGCTCTCCTTCATATAGCTTGCCGATCATTTTCAGCCGCTGATCGAGAGTGAAGAAACTCCTCTTCTCTGAATTGTGGCCAATGGCAATGAAAAGTTTATCGAAGAGGGGTAAGGCTCGGCCGATCACATTCTCATGACCTTTGGTAAATGGATCAAAAGATCCGGGGAAGACGGCAATTTTTTGCATAACCGGTCTGTAGTTTATGCAAAAGTAACAAACCAGACTAGTTTATGCAAAGGCCTTTACATCATCGACAGATATTTCCTGCCCACCCAGAATTATCAGGCGCTCAATCACATTTCTGAATTCCCTGACATTGCCGGTCCAGGCGAGTTTCTTAAGTTCTTCAATTGCTGCAATCTCGATGGTTTTTGGTGGCATTCCCATCTCTGTGCACACTTGTTCAATGAAATGGCTTGCTAATAATGGGATATCATTCGTACGTTCATTAAGGGCAGGAACATGAATAATGATCACACCCAAACGATGATATAAATCTTCACGGAAACGGTTTTCCTCAATTTCAATTTTTAGATTCTTGTTTGTGGCTGCAATCACCCTCACATCGACCTGAATATCCTTATCCCCGCCAACCCGGGTAATGCGGCCTTCCTGCAATGCACGAAGGACTTTGGCCTGTGCCGAAGGGCTCATGTCACCGATCTCATCAAGAAAAAGGGTGCCTTTGTCGGCAAGCTCAAATTTCCCCTTCCGTTGCTTGATTGCTGAAGTGAAGGATCCCTTTTCATGGCCAAATAACTCACTTTCAATTAATTCAGATGGGATGGCTGCACAGTTAACTTCCACAAATTGTCCCCCCGAACGGTTGCTTTGCTCATGAAGCTGTCGGGCTACCAACTCTTTTCCAGTCCCGTTTGATCCCGTTATCAGCACTCTGGCATCTGTTGGAGCCACCCGATCAATCATCTCCCTGATCTTCTTCATCGGTCCGGATTCCCCGATCATTTCATAATTACGGGCTACTTTCTTTTTCAGGGTCCGGGTCTCGCTGATCAGGGTGGTCTTATCCATGGCATTGCGGATCGTAATCAGCAACCTGTTCAAATCCAATGGCTTTTCAATGAAATCATAAGCCCCTTTCTTAATGGCTTCCACCGCGGCATCAACGGTTCCATGACCGGAGATCATAATTACCTGAACATCCCGGGTAATTAAGAAAATCTTCTCCAGAACTTCAAGCCCGTCCATTTTCGGCATTTTTATGTCGCAGAGAATGATATCATAATGATTCTCCTTGATCATGTCCAGCCCGATCACACCATCTTCGGCCAGATCTATCTGATGCCGTTCATATTCCAATACCTCTTTAAGGGTATTCCGGATACTCCGTTCATCGTCAATAACTAATATCGCTGCCATCAGTTTTTATACTTTAACCACTTCCACAGTTCCGCATAACTGACTTTTTTTCCGTACATGAGGATACCCGTCCGGTAAATCTTGCCTGCCATCCAGATGGCTCCCAAGAAAGTGATTATCAGGAAAAATGCCGATAATCCAAGTTGCCAGATCGGAACCCCGTAAGGTACTCTTGCCATCATGACGATTGGCGAGGTGAGCGGTATGAGAGAGAATATTACAGCGATGCTGCTATTGGGGGATTGCATGGCATTCATCATCACAAACAACCCCAACAGGATGGGAATGGTAATCGGAAGCATGAATTGCTGGGTATCTGTGTCATTATCAACAGCTGAACCCACTGATGCAAAAAGTGATGCATACAAAAGGTAACCACCGATAAAGAAAAACAGGAAGCATCCAATGATCATAGGGAAATTGACCGCTGAGAATTTTCCGGAAATCTCCTTGAACATCTCTTCATATTGTCCGGTGTTAGCTGCTTGTGCCATCCCTGTATTGCCTTTTTCCATGATATTGGCGGCGACAGAAGTGGTTGGGGCCTTTTCTGATTTATCAAGTAAAAAGAATTTGGCCCCGTAAAAGATTCCAAAAGTCAGGGCAATCCAAATGACAAACTGAGTTAATCCAACCAGGGCAATGCCTACAACCTTTCCCATCATCAATTGAAATGGCTTGACTGATGAAATGATCACCTCAACGATCCTGTTGGATTTTTCTTCCATAACCCCGCGCATCACTTGTGCACCGAACATGAAGATGAACATATACATCAGGAATCCAGAGATATATCCTATGAACAGGACGATTTCTGCAGATCCTTTTTTCTCTTCACCGCTGGTGGTCCACTGAATGGTATCCACATTTATATGGGTGGCAATGCGCTGCATGATATCCATCGGAACATTTTCGTTTTTAAGCTTGATAGTGGTAAAGAAACCATCTAAAGCCTTAACTATATGCTCATTAACCCCGACTGTAGTCTGCTGGTTGGAATATAGCTGGACCTTGCTCGAGATCAGGATGTTCTCTGGAATATAAAGGATTGCGTAGTATCCGCTTTTTTCGAAATTGTTCTTAATTGCCTCAACATCAGTACCGCTGACATACTCAAATTTCATGTATTCAGTTTGGGGGATGGCACCTTCGGTGATATTGGTCTTATCAATGACAGCGATAATTTTAGCCTGGTTGTCCTCCTTGGTGGCCAGATAAGTGGGAATAATGAGAATGGCCGCCAGTAATACCGGAGTCAGCAAGGTCATGATGATAAATGATTTTTTCTTGACCCGTGTGGTATATTCTCGTTGTATGATCAGGTTTATCTTGTTCATGGATTTCAGCTTTTGAGGTTATTGTTTGTGATTGGTTCCTTCAACCGCACGGATGAAAATGTCATTCATGCTTGGGATGACCTCTTCGAATGAAATAATATCTACCGAGGAATTGATCGCAGTGACCATCTCTCTGACCGGCATTCTCTGCTGTTGCTTTAAAACCATATGTCCGATGTCGCCACGCGTAGGTTCCTCAATTATATCTATCCCTGAATCAAGGGCATTCCGGAGGGCATGGCCATCCCCTGTAAACTTCAATTCATAAGTATCAGGTTTAAAACGAGCCCTCACCTCATCAATATTACCATCCAGGATATTCTTGCCCTGGTTAATGAGAGCAATATGGTCGCATAATTCTTCTACGGAAGCCATGATATGGGTGGAAAAGACAATGGTGGCCCCATTATCGCGGAGTCGAAGGATCTCATTTTTAACAAGATTGGTGTTGATCGGATCAAAGCCTGTAAATGGTTCATCAAAAATCAGGAGCTTGGGATCATGCAGAACAGTGATAATAAACTGAACCTTCTGAGCCATTCCTTTTGAAAGCTCTTCAACTTTTTTATCCCACCAGGATTGAATCTCAAATTTCTCGAACCAATATTTGAGCTTTTTCAACCCTTCAGTTCTCGACATTCCCTTTAATTGCACAAGGTAAAGTGCCTGTTCGCCCACTTTCATTTTTTTGTACAACCCGCGCTCTTCCGGCAGGTATCCAATATGGAATACATCCTCCATGGTCATCTTCTTTCCACGGAAAAGAATTTCACCCTGATCCGGAGCCGTGATCTGGGTAATAATTCGGATCAAGGTGGTTTTTCCTGCTCCGTTTGGTCCCAGAAGTCCAAAAATGCTTCCTTCCGGAACATCAATAGTTACCTTGTCCAATGCCAGATGATTCGAGAACTGCTTGACTACATTGCTGGCAGTGAGAAAGTTATTCATAGGTTAATTGTTAATTTCAATAGTTTTAACGTTCAGATTCCGGTCAGTAAGACTAACCGGGAAGATAAATGTTACAAATAGGTTTCAATCGAACATCTCTTTCATCCGCCGAAATACATTTTTCTCCGCAGCAGTTGGGTTTGGTACAAAATTCGACGATTTAGCCAACTCCTCAAGAGTACGTTTTTCTTCTTTCGACAGTGATTTTGGGATCCAGACATTGATCCTGACGAGCAAGTCTCCCTTGCCATATCCGTTCAGATCGGGTATGCCTTTGCCCCTGAGCCTTAATATCTTACCGGGCTGCGTTCCTGGCTCGATCTTTACTTTTACCCTGCCATCCACAGTGGGTATTTCAACTGCCGTCCCGATTGAGGCATCAGGTATAGAAACGAATAAATTGTACACCAGGTCATTACCGTCCCGCGTAAGGTCAGGATGCTCTGCTTCCTCAACCATGACCAACAGATCGCCGTTCATGCCACCCCTTCTGGCGGCATTGCCTTTTCCGCTCACCGATAACTGCATTCCCTCCTGCACACCGGCAGGAATATTGATCTTGATGACTTCTTCACCTTTTACGATTCCCTCCCCATAGCATGAGGTACATTTCTGGGTGATAATTTTGCCTTCTCCACCGCAGGCCGGGCATACCGAGGTGGTCTGCATTTGCCCGAGAATGGTATGGGCAACCCGTGTAACCTGTCCCCGCCCGTTACAGGTTGAACAGGTTGTATAGGAAGATCCGTTGGCAGCCCCTGTAGCATTACAGGTGTCGCAGGGTATGTACTTGTTGACTTTGATCTTTTTCTCGGCACCTTTGACGATCTCTTCAAGTGTCAGCTTTACCTTGACCCTTAGATTGGTTCCGCGGTTAACCTGCCGCTGGCGTCCCCTTGACGAACCGCCAAACCCTCCAAAGCCCATGTCGCTGAAAATGTCGCCGAAATGAGAGAAGATGTCTTCCATATTCATTCCGCCGGCACCAAATCCGGAATTGCCATTTCCCAGCCCTGCATGGCCATATTGATCATATCTGGCCTTTTTATCGGCATCTGACAATACTTCGTAAGCTTCGGCTGCTTCCTTAAATTTCTCTTCCGCTTCTTTATTTCCCGGATTTTTGTCCGGATGCCACTTCATAGCCTGTTGACGATATGCTTTTTTTATTTCCTCCGGTGATGCACTTTTGGAAAGGCCAAGTAATTCGTAATAATCTCTTTTTGTCATTTTTCTCCGTTCGGTATTAATCCCCAACAACAACCCTCGCAAACCGGATTACCCGGTCGTGAAGGGTATAACCCTTCTCAATAATTTCTACTATTTTCCCCTTTAATTCAGGATTCGGAGCTGGTATCTTGGTTAGGGCTTCATGAAGGTCACTGTTAAAATCCTGATTCAGGCAATCCATTTCCTGTACTCCATTTTGCTTGAGGAAGTCCCGGAAATTAGTATTAATAATTTCAATACCTTGTTTTACTGCATCGATATCGCTGGTTTCCCGAATCGACTGAATGGCCCGTTCGAGATTGTCTACAACGGGAAGAATTCTCAACAACACTGTTTCTCCACCCATCTTGGTTAGATCCATTTTTTCTTTTAAAGTTCGTTTCCGGTAATTGTCGAACTCTGCAGATAACCGTAAATACTTATCATTCATCTCGATAAGCTTGTTAGCCATTTCCTCAAGCTCTTTCTTGTGTCCGCCGACAGCAAACTTTTTCTTTCTGGACTGCTCGTTTTTTTGAGCTTCAGCACCTTCAGTCTGATTGTTGTCCTGATCATTTTGCTGATCAGCTATTTCGGACATGTTCATGTCTTCTGAATCCATAACTTTAAATGGGCATTAAATTATTTAGATAGTGATAAGGCAATCTCAAATTATTTGCCAAGTCAAAAGTCAGACAATATGGCAGGATGGTGTAGATGGGTTAAATTCTCCGGATGCAAGCCCCTATTGCATTTAATCGAAGGTCAATTTCCTGATAGCCCCGGTCGATCTGTTCAATATTATGGATGATGCTGGTGCCCTCGGCACTCAGAGCAGCAATAAGCAAGGCTACACCGGCTCTGATATCAGGCGAAATTAAGGTTGCCGGTCGCAAAGGCAATTTCCTGTCGAGTCCGATCACCGTGGCTCGATGAGGATCGCATAGTATGATCCTCGCACCCATATCAATCAGTTTATCAACAAAAAATAGCCTGCTCTCGAACATTTTCTGGTGAATCAGCAGAGATCCCCTGGCCTGGGTGGCAACGACCAAAAATACGGATAGCAGATCAGGAGTCAGTCCGGGCCAGGGCGCATCCGCAATCGTCATGATTGAGCCATCCATGAATGTTTCAATCTCATAATGATCCTGCGAGGGAATATATAAATCATTGCCCCTTTGCTCAAATGAAATGCCGAGTCGGGCGAACGAATGAGGGATCATTCCCAGATGTTCGGGAAAGTATTGCTTGATGGTGATTTCCGAACGGGTCAGCGCAGCCAGCCCAATAAAACTACCTATTTCGATCATGTCCGGAAGAATGACATGTTTGGTCCCACTAAGTTGATCAACCCCTTCAATGGTAAGCAGATTGGATCCGATACCATTGATCTTTGCTCCCATTCGGGTAAGCATCAGACAGAGTTGCTGCACATACGGTTCACAGGCTGCATTGAAAATGGTCGTTTTCCCTTTGGTGAGAACTGCAGCCATCAGAACATTGGCCGTTCCTGTGACAGAGGCCTCCTCAAGGAGCATATAGGCCCCCTTCATGTTTTTACCGGTAATGACAAATTGTTCTTTGCCGGCATCATAAGTGATTTCTGCACCCAAATGCGCCAGGCCATTAAAGTGGGTATCCAGCCTTCGCCGGCCGATTTTATCGCCACCGGGTTGGGGTATACTGGCTTTACCACATCTGGCAATTAACGGTCCGACTAACATGACAGAACCTCTAAGACGTGTGGCCATTTTGCGGAAATCATCGCCCTCAAGATAGTCTTGATTCAGGTCCGCAGCGCGGAATGACCAGGTGTTGGGATCCATCTGGTGGGTCTCAACTCCAATCTGCCCTAGTAATTTGATCAGATTCTGAACATCCAGGATTTCCGGAATATTACTTATGATAACCTTTTCCCGGGTAAGCAAGGTCGCACAAATAACCTGTAAAGCTTCATTCTTGGCCCCTTGTGGCGTCAGCTCGCCTTTGAGCGGACGGCCACCTGTGATCTCGAAAGCAGCCATGGCTTTTTGGTTTTAGTACCTTTTCTTAAATGCGTGATTCTGCTTGGACGGATACCTTTTCTTTGTAACCACTGATTTCGGTGGCAGGTCCTTGACATCAGCCAAAACAGTTCCAACCGGCAGTGACAGCCTGTCGCGGGATAGCTCCCTCAAGGCTACTAAAATGATCTCGTCGGTAACATTATCTTTATTCCAGGTCAGATAAGAAATCTTCATGTGATTGGCAATCTGCCTGGTATATTCAAATTTCTTCTCTTCATCTTCAATCTTAACCGCTTTTTCAATGAGCAATTCTGCGATTTTTCCATAATGGCGGAACCTTATTTTCGACACCGGATAGGGAACACGGTCCGGCTTGCCACGGAAATAGTCCATGGAGGGAACTTCAAAAGGGCAATCAATATCTAATTGAAAATCAGCTATTAGATGAAGATGATCCCATAACTTATGCTTGTAGTCGCGATTGTCCCGAAGCGTGGGATTAATATTTCCCATGACTTCAATGATGATCTGAATGGCGGCATTTCGTTCAGCCCGGTCCGGAATCTGTATGGCATGATCAACCATGTTTTGAACAATACGCCCATACTCCGGCATTCTGAGCCGTTTCTCTTTTTTACTGTATTCCATTGATTTTACCTTGAGTGCACAAATGTAGGGATTTTCTCAGACTTCGGATTTAATAATTTTCAGTCTGGCAAATTTTAGAAGCAATTGCTTGTTTCCGGTATCCTTGAAAAAGACGGTCGCCATACGATTATTTCCCTCTCCTTCAATCTGTAAGACCTTTCCTGCGCCAAACCTGGGATGAGTAACCAACATTCCGGACTGAATGGATGCCGGATCGTCCGGTTCGAAGTTTTCATCAGGGACCGGCCTGAAGGAATTTTTGTTGCTGACTGGAATAATTCTGCGCATAGCCGGCGGAGCCGTACGAGGTTGTGCCGGTTCCACCGGTTCTGCATCCATACTTCGTCCGCTGATGGTCCTTTGGCTGTTTCCTGTTGATTTGAGAAATTTGGGATCGATTTCCCGGATAAACCGGCTTGGTCGGCAATCAATCAAACTTCCCCATCTGTATCTGGTTTTCGACAGGGTGATAATCACGCGTTTCCTGGCCCTCGTGAGGGCAACGTAAAAAAGTCTCCGCTCCTCCTCAATCTCCTTTGCTGAACCACTTGAGAATTGCGATGGGAATAACTCTTCTTCGACGCCGGCGATGAAAACATAACCAAATTCAAGGCCTTTGGCTGAATGAATGGTCATCAGACTGACTTTGTTCCGGTCTTCAGGCTTTTCATTGTCCTGATCGGTCATCAAGGAGACATTTTGAAGGAAAAAATCCAGACTGTTGGGATTTTCTTCAGATCCTTCCTGATTTGACTGATCAACAAATTCCTTAATTCCATTGACCAGTTGTTCAATGTTCTCAAATTTGCTGAGGCCCTCCGGGGTATGGTCAAACCTGTATTCCTCCATGATCCCGGTCCCCCGTACAACGCGCATGGCAAGCTCATAGGCATCGACCGAATCTGCAATGGATGAGTATTCTTCGATCAGATGTCTGAACTGCAGTAATTTCTCAGCTGTACCCTTATTAAATTGGGGAACATAGGCAGATGGATCACCAATCACAAACCAAATTGGGCACTGGGCTTGCATGGCTGCCTCGCTTAAACGGTCCATCGTTGTTTTTCCGATCCCGCGGGCCGGATAATTGATAATCCGTTTTAGTGACTCATCATCGCGGTGGTTCAGTATAAGACGGAAGTAGGCCAGGATATCCTTGATCTCTTTTCGCTGATAGAACGAGATGCTGCCGTATATTTTATAGGGTATATTCTGTTTCCTGCATGCCTCTTCAATAATTCGCGATTGGGCATGGGTGCGGTACAAAACGGCAAAATCTTTAAAATCCGCTTGTTCGCGAAGGTGAGTGTCGAGAATCCGGTTGGAAATAAAAAAGCCTTCTTCCTGATCTGTCAATGATTGAACTACTTCAACCAGGTCACCGGTCTCATTGGCCGACCAGATTGTTTTTGGAATACGGCTCTGGTTTTTCTGGATGAGGCTGTTTGCTGCCTCAACAATCGTCTGGGTGGACCGGTAGTTTTGTTCGAGTTTGAATATCCTGAACTCGGGATAATCATTCCTGAAATTCAGGATGTTTTCTATCCTGGCACCCCGAAAGGAATAGATGCTCTGTGAATCATCACCAACAACGCATAGATTCCTGTGCACCCTTGCCAGCAGGTTGACAATGGCATATTGAGCATAATTGGTATCCTGATATTCATCTACAAGGATATACCTGAACTGTTCCTGATATCGGTTCAGGATATCGGGGTGGTTTTGAAAAAGAAGAAAGGTGTTAAGTAACAGATCGTCGAAATCCATTGCCCCGGCGTTTCGGCATCGAGTTGCATAGGTAATATATATAAGGGACATTTCCGGCCTTCGGGCAGATTCGTCGACAGCAATCCATTCGCTCCTTGATCTGTAACTTTCAGCCGTGATCAGTTGATTCTTGGCCGAAGAGATCCTCCGCAGCACTTCTCCAACCGGGTAAATGTCATCGTCAAGCTTGAGGTCATGTAATATGCTTCTTATTAAACTCTTAGTGTCATCACTATCGTAAATCGTGAAGTTTTTCTCATAGCCGATTGATTGACACTCCCGCCTTAAAATCCTTGCAAACAGGGAATGAAATGTACCCATCCACAATGCCCTGGCAATATCCGGCTTCATCAGGCTTTCAATCCGGTCCTTCATTTCACGGGCTGCCTTGTTGGTAAAAGTGAGTGATAAAATATTACGTGCAGGAATTCCCTTCTCCAGCAGCCAGGCTATTTTAAAGGTAAGGACCCGGGTTTTTCCCGAACCTGCACCGGCGATGACCAGCATGGGTCCATCCGTTTGCATGACGGCTTCATGCTGAGTAGGGTTTAAGTCTTTAAGAATATTGCTCACTTTTAAATCTTTAGAAATACGGAATTGCCCAAATTATCGTTAGTGGTTGTAGTGCCGGAAAGTACGCCAAAAATAGCAAATGTCCCGTATGAGGGAGTGACCAAATGATTGAAGATTTCTGGCGAAGATTTACTAATATTGTAACTCATTAACAGTAAGTGCTGATATTGATGAAATACCGTTTGTTTTTTCGCAAAGGTCTGATGGCCGTACTTTTTTTAACTTGTTTTCTGCCTGCCATGATTTATGCCCAGGAGGGTGATTATACTGTCAGGATCAAACAACCAGCGGTCGACACGTTGAGAACCTGCCCAGGTAAAACTATCATATTCATGGCCGAAGGATTAAATGCAGATTTTTCCTCTTTCGATCCTAACCAGGTTACGTTTACCTGGGATTTTGGGTTCGACGGGTTAATCAAAACAGGACAAAATGTTTCATTTGCCTTTCCTGAGGGTGGTCACTATACCCTCCGTCTTTATGTGACCAGCCGAACCACCGGCCCGGCGGCCAAAAATATTCCGGAATTGCACGTTTATATTGCCATGCGACCTTCATTTGAAGGAACCCGTTCTGATCAGTCATCGATTTGCAGCGGCAGCGAAATCGGGTTAACCGGTTTTGTTACCCCCGTTCCTTGGACGAAGGATACTTTTGAATTCGAAAACACGTATGCTCAGGCTGATTTTACCTGGAATGGGATTGGCATACAATCGGACCGGAACGGAATAGCCAGGATAAAACCTCCACTGAATAAAGGAAATCTGAATTATATTTTCAGGGTTACCGATAATTTCACCTGTTTCCATGACACGACCCTGACGCTTTATGGGGTATATGCATCCTTTTCAGTAACCCCAAAAACCGGTGAAGCTCCGCTTGAAGTCACTATGAAAGTGGATTCCTCATCAAATGGCGGTTCCGAAAACAGTATCTCTTATGATTGGGAATTCTTCGAGATTACTGATACCGCTGAGCTTTATACAACATCCGAAACAAAATTGTCTCTGGAACGTCCTGGCGAATACGACAGCCGCTTGATATCCAGATACCTCCAGTGTACCAATGTCTATTCACCCGAAGGATACATCAAGGTGGACTCTTCATTATTGGAGATTCCCAATGTTTTTACCCCGAACGAAGATGGAGCCAACGATTATTTCCAGGTTAAGGCTGTTTCTCTTAAAAGTTTTTCCGGTAAAATCATGAACAGGTGGGGCAGGGTGGTTTTCGAGTGGACGGATCCCAAAACCTTGGAAAAAGGATGGAACGGCCGATATATGAATGATGGCAAGCCGGCCCCTTCAGGTACCTATTATTATATTATATCCGCTACCGGTTATGATGATGTCAGCTACAAGGGGAAGATCAACGAAAAGATGTACTACGGGTTTCTGACCCTGATAAGATAAAAAAATGCCGGCTCTTCAAGGAGCCGGCATTTTTCATGTAGAGACGGATTACAATCCGTCTCCGCCGAAAGCCTATTCTTCTTCCTCAGCCGTGTAGGCAGCCTGGAGTTTTTCCTGAACATCCGCCGGACATAAAGCATATTCACTGAATTTCATGGTGTAGGTTGCCCTTCCGTTAGTCAGTGAACTCAAAGTAGTTGAATACTTATTTAACTCGGCCAGCGGTACCCTGACCCGGAGGTGTTCATACCTGCCCTCTGAATTCATACCCAGAATCATGGCACGCCTGCCCTGAAGGTCGCTCATAACATCACCCATACGGTCGCCGGGAACCAGGATCTCAACATCATAAATTGGTTCCATGATTTTCGGACCGGCTTTGCGGAATGCTTCAGCAAAAGCTTTTGCTCCGGCTAACCGGAATGAGATTTCGTTGGAGTCAACCGGGTGCATCTTGCCGTCATAAACGAACACACGGATATCACGGGCATATGATCCGGTAAGCGGGCCGTTTTCGAGTTTCTCCATCAGACCTTTCTGAATAGCCGGCATGAAACGGGCTTCAATCGAACCCCCGACAATACAATTGTAATAAACCAGTTTGCCACCCCAATCCAATGGAATTTCTTCCTTGCCGCGAATGGAAAGCTGCATTTCTTTGCCGTCTATTTTAAAAAGGGTTTTTTCCGGTACACCTTCTTCATGAGGTTCAATGATCATATGGACCTCACCAAACTGACCGGAGCCACCTGACTGCTTCTTGTGACGATAAGATGCCTGCGCAACTTTCGTGATGGTTTCCCGGTAAGGGATTTTCGGTGCAAGATATTCAGTCGGTATCTTGAAAGTATTATCCAACAGCCATTTAACAATATTCAAATGGTATTCACCCTGTCCGTGAAGAATGATCTGCTTGAGTTCTTTTGAATACTCAACAAGAAGTGAGGGATCTTCTTCATGCAAACGATGCAGGGCTTCACCCAACTTCTCATCATCTGATTCCTCTTTAGCCTTAATGGCGGCACGGAATTTTGGTTCCGGCATTTCAATAGGCTGAATGGGGGAGTCAACGTTTTTGTCGGCCAGGGTTGTAAAAGTGCGGGTATCTTTAAGCTTTACGGTACCTCCAATGTCACCGGGAAACATGGTGTCAACCTTCTGACGTCCTTTGCCGGCAACAGCGAACAGCTGTGAGACCCGTTCTTTGGCGTTGGTGTTCAGGTTCAATAAATCAATGCTCTCGGTGAGTTTGCCTGAAATAACCTTGAAGAAGTTAATCTCTCCCAAATGCTGCTCGGTAAATGTCTTAAATACAAAAGCAATGTTAGGTCCCGATGCGCCAACTTTAATCTCCTGTCCGTTCTTGAATTTATAAACTGCCTGATCAGGTGTTGGAGCATAATTAATGACAAAATCACATAACTGCTGCGTTCCCTGTACATTCTTTGCCGATGTACAGAGAATCGGGAAAATTCCACGGTCAGCAATACCCTTCTTCAACCCTTCACGTAACTCATCATCGGTCAGGGTATCATTGGCAAAGAAAGCTTCCATGAGGTTTTCATCAGCTTCAGCAGCTAATTCGATTAGCCGGGCAAGATAATCTCCGGCCTTCTTCGTTTCGCTTGCAGGGAGTTCACTTTCAACAGCAGCCCCGCCGCCGATGGGATATTTGATTGATTTTTTGCGAATTACATCAATAACAGTATCAAATCCAACGCCCTCATTCATCGGGTACTGTACTACAACAACCTTCTGCCCAAATGCGTCACGGGCACTTTCAACTGCCTTGTCGAAGTGTGACTTTTCGTGATCCAGCTGATTCATTACCAGAATGACCGGTTTATGGTGCTTGTTGGTATACCTCATCAGGGATTCAGTTCCGGTTTCAACCCCGTTCTGTGCATTGATCAGCAGCAATGCAGATTCGACCGCACTTAATGCTGCAATGGTGGCACCAACAAAATCGTCTGCGCCTGGGGTGTCAATAATGTTGATTTTGTGATCCTTATATTCAGTATAAAGAACGGTTGCATAAACAGAATTGCCTCGCTCATGTTCAATTTCCTGGCAATCAGAAACTGTGTTTTTGCTGCCAACATCCCCTCGCCTGCTGATCACACCTCCATCAAATAACAGCGATTCGGCCAAGGTTGTTTTACCTGATCCCGAATTGCCGAGAAGTGCAAGGTTCCGTATCTGATTCGTCTGATAAACTTTCATAACTCCCTTAATTACTGGTAAAATGATGAGAAAACTTAATTGTTAAAATTTGGTCAGCAAAGCTATGTTTTTTTTTTTTAGTTTCAAGAGCCGGCAGAGATTACCGGACCTTTTTATATATGAACCACAGGGAGGTAAGCATCAGTCCTGCCAAAACAAGCCAGACCGCAATAACACCCGGACGAATGCGTTGCCTGATGGAAATGTGACCCGGATCTCCAATGATAACTTGCCCTGCCCAGAAATAGGGTGCAGCTGTCGCTTTATTGGCTTGATCAATATAGACATTCCTTGCTTTCATCATGGCTTCCCTTTGATCCATTCCATCCCTGATATTTCTGAAGAACATATTCATGACTGTTGCGGATGAATGATCGTCGATCGGCCATAATGTGGTAATCAACGTTGGAACGCCGGCAAATTGGAACCCCCTGGCCATGCTCAGGATTCCTTCCCCGACCTGTAATTTTCCGGTTCCGGTATTACATGCGTTTAATATGACCAGGGGCGACTTGATTTTTAGTGACATCATCTCGAAAAGGTACAGGATTCCATCGGGTTCAGACGGATTTAACAGAAGTCTGGATTGCATTGGTTCTTTCAGGTCCATGATCCCATGGGTGGATAGTGAGATTACCGAATTTGTTTGAAAGGCACGCTTGAGGGTCTGTTCCCCGGCTTTTTGGTTATCAAAAGTTTTAGTCTTGAAATAGGAACCGATGTACTTGATCTCCTCTCCTGAACTCCCAAGAGGTAACAAATTAAAAGTATCCAGATTTATTCCGCTGGAGATAAAAGGGGCAAAACCATAAACAGTCAGTTTTTTTGTCTTCCTCGATTTGCTCCTGAATTGGTAAAATTGTTCATGGGATGAAATATAGGAGATCTGGTATTTACGGTTGAGATAGCTCAGCTTCCTGAAATCTGATCCCTTTGGTTTAATCGTATCTGATAAAAAAATCTCAAACGGTAAAAGCCCGAGCTCCTCATCAGGTAGAATGATCAACTTGTCTATTCCTGTGAATTTTTCAATGGGTTCGAAAAAGTAGCGGTACATCTGGGTGGACAGTCGGCAGAACTCCTGAAAATTTCTTGCGTCAACAAAAGAGGTGATGGTTGAACGGAAGGCATCGATATCTGTCCTGAAATCTTTAGGTAATGTATCATTATAAGAAAATATGGTATCCCGGGTCAAAACGATCACGATCATATAGTCTTCCTCCAGCCTGGTGTTTTGCACTACTGTATAATCAAGCATCGCTTCGCCCGGAAGTATCAATCGCTGGATTTCGTTTGGGAGGTATCCCTTGTTGGAGTATACACTGCTAAAATAGCCAGGATGTTCCTTTTGCGCATCTATGACTAAACTTCTCAATTCATCAGTCAGTTGATCTATACTGTCCTGCCACAATGAAACGATGGCATGATTGGCTTTTAATCCGGAAGAAGCTTTGATCTTGCTTGATTCTTTTGTGTTTATCAACTGTTTAATGCTGTCCTCTTGCCTTATCCATGGCGCATAGGTTTCCAATTGTTCCTTGGCCTGATTGGTACGGAGGAATTCATTCAGAATAGCTGATTTATTTCTTTCAGAATACCGGAAGGCGGAATCCAGGTACTGTTGCTCCCTGGTAATATGATATAGATCCAGCGCCATATCCAGGGCGTTGAAATAGTGAATTTTAGTCTCTTTTGATTGATAGGGTTTGCTTTCAAATGAATACATATATCTCAGCGTATCGATCATTTCAAGGGCGACACTAAAGGTTTTTAACCCATTAATGAGGTCTTCCGTGTGATGCAGCTGATTATACCTCCGATGTAAAGTGTGTGCCTTGAATGCAGTGAACTCGGCCAATCTGGGGGTCGCCATTTTGATACGGGGATTGGTAGCCAGATCTGTTTTCGAACAAGCTATATTGGTAGGATCCAGGTACCATAGTGCTTGCTGGAAATAGACAAGCGCAGTGGAGTAATCCGCATAGGCACCATAGCTGATGCCAAGGTTCCCATAGAACTCAGCTGGGTTCGTACCTGATCGTAGTGCATAATCCACTGCCTGGGAGAAATAATGGCGTGCACTGTCTTCAACGGATAAATAATGGTAACAGGTTCCGATATTATTATAAACAACAACAAACTCCCCGTCTCTGACTTGAGGAACCCGCTTTTTTTCACGGAGTGATTGAATGAAATACTTCAAGGCAACCTGATATTCAAGCCGCCGGACGAACAAAACCCCAAGTTCATTATCAACCTGCGATATGGCCTGTAAAGTATCGAGTTTTACATAAATGGAACGGGATTCATTCAGCAATGATTCTGCCTCTTCCATATTATCCATCGACGACATAACCGAACTCAGATCACTTAAGTCTTCAGCCAGGACTAGTGCCCGGTCATTGCCCATCTTTTTGTTTAAACTGATCGATCTTCTGAAATTCCTGGCGGATTCAAAAAGGTCGCCGGTTTCTTTATAGAATCTGGCCAGTTTCCCATAAGAATCTGCAAGGAGAATCTCATTCAAACCACCAACTAAAGGCCGGATTGCGATCGACGCCAGCAGGCTGTCGGCCGCCTGTTTGTATAAACCGTTAGCAGCCTTTAAAAGGGATTGATATAGTAACCTGTCTGCATGCACCTTGCTGGAATCTTTTGAATCGACCCTGTATTTGAGATGGGTGTTATAGGCATCCTCTGCAATCGAGAATCCTGCAGTATCCGACCAGCCGCTGAATATGGCAAATTCCAGCCATCCTGTGGCAAGTTCGCCATCCGAATGTATTTTATTACCGGACAGATATTTATATAAAAAAGTGGCGGCAGTGGTTCGTTGTCCCCGCAGCACCAGCTGATACAATTTTCCGGTATCGGAATCAACAGGTAATCCCGATTGATTGGCAGAAACGTTACCGGATAGTATCAGATGAAGAAAAATGATAACTTGAACCGGTATCCTGCTAATTTTAACCATTCAATTCTTGCCGTTTGGAACTCTTCAACAAATATAGGACATTATTTCAGTGCCCTCAGATTGCATTTTCCACACATTTTTAATGTTTTTTGTCAAATTTCTGTTAAGAATGAAAAAAATTCAAAAAGAGGGGTTACCTTTGTAAAGGAAAGCGGATTAACTTAAGTGATGGTAAGATTTTGAATAACCGAAAGCAGGTCATATGAAAAAGAACATAGCGGTTTTATTGTTTATTGGTATCATGACATGGATTCCAATAGGCTCCCCCTCCCAAAACTCGCATGATGACAATAAGTCTTCAAAAGTGGTTGTTGTCAGTGGTGGAGTTTCGAGTCATGACGGAAAATGGGAGATTGCGACTTTTGGGTTAGACGGCCCGGCTTCATATCATGTATATGCAGTGGAACTTCGGAATGAGTCGGAAGGCCCGCAGTCAGTTGAGTTTGAATTTGAAAAACGCCAAAATGGGATTACTTGGTATTCGATTGATTTGAAAGAGACAAATACAACTTACAATTTCAATTTGATTATTCATTTTGGCAAGAAAAAAGGTTCTGCTCCTGTCGAGACTGATTTCTTTTCCAGTGTTTTCTCCCTTGTAAGAGGAACAAGCCCGAATGATCCGGACGAGACGGTTGTAATTTTGAAGTACCCCTGATAAACTGATAGCGGTCAGGTTAATGATATCAAGTCCCGGTCATCCGGGACTTTTTTTTTGAATTTTTGCATTGGCGTTCGTTTTTCTAAAAAAAACTTTTACCTTTGCGAACCATTTTGTTAAAAACAAGCGGGATTAAAATAGCTCATAATGCCTACGATACAGCAATTAGTTAGAAAAGGAAGAATCAGTAAGAATGATAAGAGCAAAGCTCCGGCTCTTGATTCTTGTCCGCAGCGCCGCGGGGTATGTGTCAGGGTTTATACAACCACCCCAAAGAAGCCAAACTCTGCCATGCGCAAAGTTGCCAGGGTGCGGTTGACCAATCAGAAGGAAGTCAACGTGTATATACCGGGTGAAGGTCATAACCTTCAGGAGCACTCCATCGTGCTGGTTCGTGGTGGCAGGGTTAAAGATTTGCCGGGGGTACGTTACCATATGGTAAGGGGAACTTTGGATGCTGCCGGAGTAGATGGCAGAAAGCAGAGAAGATCAAAATACGGTGCCAAAAGGCCAAAAAAATAGTCTGTTACAGTAAGCAATTTTCCCATGAGAAAAGCGAGAGCCAAAAAGAATATAGTACTTCCGGATCCCAAATTTGGTGATGTCCGGGTCACCCGCTTCGTTAATGACCTGATGTACAGCGGGAAGAAAAGTATTGCTTTTGCCAATTTCTACGATGCTTTGGAATTGGTGGAAAAGAAAACCCAGGATACCGGTTTATCCGCACTTGATGTTTGGAGGAAAGCCCTCGAAAATATCACACCTGCCGTGGAAGTAAAAAGCCGCAGGGTGGGTGGTGCTACTTTTCAGGTCCCGATGGAAATCAGGCCTGACAGGAAAATATCCATTGGTAACAAGAACCTGATCGCGTTTGCACGTAAGCGTGCAGGCAGGTCGATGAGTGAGAAATTAGCAGCAGAAATTGTAGCTGCGTTTAACGAAGAAGGCGCAGCTTTCAAGAAAAAGGAAGATACGCACAGAATGGCCGAAGCAAACCGGGCATTCGCGCATTTCCGGTTTTAACCGGAGCAAAAGTTCTTTGACATGTTGGGATGGCACTAGATCTCTCTTATACCAGAAACATCGGTATAATGGCGCATATTGATGCGGGAAAAACCACGACTACCGAACGCATTCTGTTTTACACCGGAATTAATCACCGGATGGGAGAAGTTCATGACGGTGCTGCAACAATGGACTGGATGGTTCAGGAACAGGAACGGGGGATTACAATTACTTCCGCTGCCACAACAGCTTTCTGGAAATATGACGGGCAGAACTATAAATTTAATATTATAGATACCCCGGGTCATGTTGACTTTACGGTTGAAGTGGAACGATCTCTCCGGGTGCTCGATGGAGCTATCGCCGTTTTTTGCGGGGTTAGCGGAGTTGAGCCTCAATCTGAAACGGTTTGGCATCAGGCTGACAAATATAAGGTTCCAAGAATCGCTTTTGTTAATAAGATGGACAGGCCGGGTTCGGATTTCATCGGAGTTCTGAACGAAATGAAGGAAAAACTGGGGGCAAGGCCTCTGGCGATCCAGATACCGATCGGGATTGAAGATAAGTTTATCGGAGTGGTCGACCTGATTCAAAACAAAGCACTCATTTGGCCGGAAGAAGATAGTCTGGGTTCACACCCTGAAATCCTTCCCGTACCGGATGATATGCTGGAACAAACCGAGGATTGGCGAAATCAGCTGATTGAGACGGTTTGTGAAACGGACGACCTGCTTTTGGAAAAATTCTTTGAAAATAAGAATAGCATTCAGACCGCTGACCTGATCTCCGCAATACGGAAAGCAACTCTTGAAAGGGTGCTTATTCCGGTGCTTTGCGGATCAGCATTCAAAAATAAAGGCGTGCAGCCTCTGCTAGATGCAATTGCTGCCTTTTTACCAAGCCCTCTTGATGTTGGCGCGGTTCATGGATCAGATCCCATGACCCACCAGATATTAACCAGGGAATCAGATTCAAACGCGCCTTTTGCAGCACTCGCTTTTAAAATTGCTACCGACCCATTTGTCGGCCGTCTGGCTTACTTAAGGGTTTACTCCGGGACAATCCATTCGGGAGCCACTGTTTTTAACATGCGAACCGAGAAAAGAGAAAGGATTACCCGATTATATCAAATGCACGCAAATAAACAGAATCCGCGGGATCAGATGGAAGCTGGGGAAATTTGTGCAGCTGTCGGTTTTAAAGATATCAGGACCGGCGATACGCTGTGTGATGAAAGCTCCAGAATACTGCTTGAATCCATCACCTTTCCTGAACCTGTTCTGGGTATGGCTGTAGAGGCAAGAACCCAGGACGATATGGCAAAGTTGACCGATGCACTCCAGAAACTTGTAGAAGAGGATCCGACCTTCCGGGTTAAAATTGACGAAGAATCCGGACAAACCGTTTTAAGCGGAATGGGTGAATTGCACCTCGAGATTATTCTGGACCGACTGAAACGGGAATTCAAACTCGATATTAACCGCGGACAACCTCAGGTAGCCTATAAAGAATCTATCCGCCTTGAAACAGAAATACATACTGTTTTCAGGAAGGATACCGGCGGCAAAAACCTTTTTGCTGAAATATCGGTAAGGATTTCTCCTGAAACTTCTCAAAAAGGTCTTGAATTCATTAATGAACTTCAACCGGAACAATTACCTAAAGCCTATGTCACTGCTGTGGAGCGCGGTTTTAAAAACGCGATGAACAGTGGTGTTTTAGCAGGATTTCCCCTGAACAAATTGAAAGTTACCTTGCTGGGCGGATCATTTCACCCGGTTGATTCAGATGAACTTTCTTTTGAAATAGCCGCACAAAAAGCATTTCGTGAGGGTTGTGAAAAATCGAGACCGGTTCTTATGGAACCCGTCATGAGTCTCGAAGTCGTTTCTCCTGAAGAATATGTGGGAGATGTAATTGCCGATCTCAACAAAAGGCGTGGCCAGGTTGCCGGGATGGAAAACAAACCCGGTGGACGTGTGGTTAAGGCTACTGTACCTCTTGCCGAACAGGTAGGATATGTGACAGTACTCAGAACATTAACCTCCGGACGAGCCAGCTCAACCATGGAAGTATCTCATTATGATGAGGTACCCCGTGAAATTGCCATCGCCGTGTTACAAAAAGTATTTGGAAGAGTGGATTTATTGTAGATAAATACATATAGGAATGAGTCAGAAAATTAGAATTAAGTTGAAGTCTTACGATCACAACCTGGCAGACAAGTCTGCCGAGAAGATCGTAAAAACGGTAAAAAGCACAGGTGCCGTTGTTAGCGGCCCGATACCGCTTCCAACCCATACCAGGGTGTTTACTGTTCTGAGATCAACTTTCGTTAACAAAAAGTCGAGAGAGCAATTTCAACTGAGTTCATACAAGCGGTTGATTGATATCTACGGCTCGACAGCAAAAACGATCGATGCGCTGATGAAACTGGAGCTGCCCAGCGGAGTTGAAGTTGAAATAAAAGTATAATTCAAAGAGCTAATAAAAATGCAAGGCTTAATCGGGAAAAAGATCGGGATGACTTCAGTTTTCGCTGCTGATGGGAAAAATGTTCCATGCACCGTTATTGAAGTGGGTCCTTGTGTGGTTACCCAGATCAAAACCCAGGAAACTGATGGGTATGAAGCTGTGCAGGTGGCCTTCGACGATAAAAAGGAGAAGAACACCCCAAAACCGATGTTGGGTCACTTTAAGAAGGCCAACACCACACCAAAACGCGAAGTCGCCGAGTTCAAAAAGGACAATGGTGAAGTACTTAAACTTGGTGACGTACTGACTGTAGATAATTTCAGCCAAGACCTTTGGGTTGACGTCACCGGAGTTACAAAAGGAAAAGGATTTCAGGGTGTAATTAAACGTCACGGCTTCGGTGGAGTCGGCGATAGCACTCATGGTCAGCATAACCGTCTGAGGGCACCGGGTTCACTCGGAGCTTCCTCTTATCCCAGCCGTGTTTTTAAAGGAATGCGGATGGCAGGACATAGCGGTGTGAAAAACGTGAAGTTGCTCAGTCTGCAGATCTTGAAAATTGTTCCGGAACACAACCTTATGATTGTCAAAGGTTCCATTCCTGGTGCGAAAGGTTCTTACGTAATAATTGAGAAGTGATGAAATTAGCAGTATACAAGACTTCCGGCGAAGAGACCGGGCGAACCGTGGAGCTGCGTGACGATGTTTTTGCCATCAGTCCGAACGATCATGCTATTTATTTGGATGTCAAGCAATACATGGCCAACAAGCGCCAGGGAACGCACAAATCCAAAGAACGGAATGAGATTCAGGGAAGTTCCAAAAAGATCAAGAAGCAAAAAGGAACCGGCGGTGCTCGTGCCGGTAACATCAAGTCACCTCTGTTTCGTGGAGGCGGACGGGTTTTCGGACCAGTTCCACGTGATTACAGTTTTAAACTGAATAAAAAAGTGAAGATCCTGGCCCGTAAATCTGCCTTGACTTATAAGGCTCAAGGATCACAAATCGTGGTGGTTGAGGATTTCATCATGGATGAACCAAAGACCCGCACAATGGTCGAGATGCAACAAAACCTCAAATCCGAGAACAAAAAATTGTTATTGGTTTTAAATCAACCGAATAAAAACATATATTTGTCCTCTCGAAATTTACAGGGTGTCAAAGTTGTAATGGTCTCGGATCTAAACACTTATGATATATTAAATGCTTCGTCAGTAGCCTTCCTGGAGAGTTCGATTGAAGCTTTGAATGAAAATTTCGGACAATAAGAACTGGTAACAATGGATATTCTGATCAAGCCGATTGTAACGGAGAAAATGACGGGCCAGACCGAAGACCTTAAGAGTTACGGTTTTATCGTAGACAAAAGGGCCAACAAAAATCAGATTAAGAAAGCCGTACAGGATATGTACGGAGTTTCAGTTGTTTCTGTTAACACTATGCGTTACGGAGGCAAACAAAAATCAAGATTTTCGAAGACCGGAGTGGTTCGCGGGAAAAGCAGCGCTTTCAAGAAAGCGATTGTATCCCTGAACAAAGGAGATGTCATAGATTTTTACAGCAATATTTAACTAAGCAATGGCAGTTCGCACTTTTAATCCCGTAACACCGGGGCAGAGAAAAAAGGTTATCGGAACGTACGAGGAAATCACTCATACGGGTCCCGAAAAATCTTTGTTGAAGCCAGCTAGAAGATCTGGTGGACGGAACAACAGTGGCCGTATGACCATGAGATATCTTGGCGGCGGTCACAAACAGATGTACCGGATTATCGACTTTAAGAGAGATAAGGACGGTATCCCTGCAAAAGTTTCCACAATAGAATATGATCCTAACCGTACGGCACGTATTGCACTCCTGGTTTATGCCGATGGAGAAAAGCGGTACATTATTGCACCGAACGGCTTAAGCGTTGGCCAGGAATTAATGTCAGGCTCAGGTATCGCACCTGAAATAGGCAATAGTCTTCCGCTTGGCGAAATTCCCCTCGGTACCATTGTTCATAATATTGAACTAAGGCCCGGACAGGGTGGAGCCATGGCAAGAGGTGCCGGAACCTATGCACAGATTGTGTCAAGGGAAGGCAGATATGCCATTGTTAAACTTCCTTCAGGTGAGACCAGGCTAGTTCTGGTTGCCTGCCGTGCTACCGTTGGAACAGTATCCAACTCCGACCATGGTTTGGAAAGTGATGGAAAAGCCGGACGTGTCAGGTGGCAAGGTCGTCGCCCAAGAGTAAGGGGTGTGGTTATGAACCCTGTCGACCATCCGATGGGTGGAGGCGAGGGACGCGCATCAGGAGGTCATCCGCGTTCGAGGAAAGGTTTATTGGCTAAAGGTTACAAAACCCGTCATCCAAAAAAATCTTCGTCCAAATTTATTCTTGAGAGACGTAAAAAGTAACTGATAATAAACTACTGTATGAGCAGATCATTAAAAAAAGGTCCTTTTATAGAATTCAGTCTGGAGAAGAAAATCCTGGCCTTAAATGCAGCGACTAAAAAGTCGGTTGTGAAAACTTGGGCAAGAAGGAGCATAATCTCACCTGATTTTGTTGGACATACTGTTGCCGTTCATAATGGGAATAAGTTTATTCCGGTTTACATCACGGAAAATATGGTTGGGCATAAACTCGGTGAATTCGCTCCAACGCGGATGTTCAGAGGCCATGCCGGAAACCGGAAGAGATAATTGAATATTGCATTAGCGAGAAGATAAAAACTCAGAAAAATGGGATCCAGAAAGCAAGAAGCGGCAAATCGGAATAAAGAAGAGCGGAAATCACTATTTCTGGCTGCTTTGAATAATAATCCGACCTCCCCGCGCAAGATGAGGCTGGTTGCCGATATGATCCGGGGCATGGAAGTAAAGAGGGCATTGGATGTTTTACGTTTCAACCCGAAAGAAGCCTCCCGGAAATTGGAAAAGCTCCTGATGTCGGCCATTTCAAACTGGCAGGCAAAAAATGACGGGGTTCGGATCGAAGACAGTCATTTATATGTTAAGCAAGTGTTTGTGGATTCGGCACGAATCCTGAAAAGACTCCGCCCTGCTCCACAGGGTCGAGGCCACAGGATTAAAAAACGTTCCAACCACGTGACAATTTATCTGGACAGTCGTAAACAAGTCGAAAAAACGGACGCATAGATGGGACAAAAAGTAAACC
The DNA here is from genome assembly GCA_041662065.1 of Bacteroidales bacterium. Lineage (GTDB taxonomy): Bacteria > Bacteroidota > Bacteroidia > Bacteroidales > UBA12481 > UBA12481. Next base: position 152,376 of record JBAZTE010000006.1, read on the forward strand.
CGATTAGCAATCGCCTTGGCATTATAAAAGGTTGGGATTCAAACTGGTACGGTGGAAACGATTTCTCCGAGAAACTGGTTGAGGATTATAAGATACGCGAATATCTGAACGCTCGCCTTTCAAAAGCAAGTGTTTCCAAGATCGTTATTGAGCGTACCTTAAAACTGATTACCATCACGGTAAATACTGCCCGACCGGGTATTATTATCGGAAAAGGGGGTCAGGAGGTTGATAAGTTAAAGGAAGAGCTGAAGAAGATTACCAGCAAAGAGGTACAGATCAATATTTTCGAGATTAAAAGGCCTGAAATGGATGCAGTGATTGTTGCTGCAAACGTTGCCCGTCAGCTTGAAGGTAAGATTGCTTACCGGCGTGCTATAAAAATGGCAATTGCTTCAACCATCAGAATGGGTGCTGAAGGAATAAAGATTCAGATTTCCGGCAGGTTAAACGGTGCTGAAATGGCACGTTCTGAAACCTACAAGGAAGGAAGAATTCCACTGCATACCTTACGTGCAGACATCGATTATGCTTTGGCAGAGGCGCACACAAAAGTCGGTACCACCGGCATCAAAGTGTGGATTTGCAAAGGCGAGATCTTTGGAAAGCGGGATTTGTCGCCAAACATTGGTGCAAAAGCTCCGAGAAAAGGATTTAAGAAAAGAAGAGGTTAATATCGTCTGAATAATAACAGATTGTCATGTTACAACCGAAAAAGACTAAGTACAGAAAGCAGCAGAAGGGGAAGATGAAGGGGAACTCCCAGCGGGGTAACCAATTGGCATTTGGATCTTTTGGGATCAAAGCATTGGAAACTTGCTGGATGACCGGCCGTCAGCTTGAGGCTGCCCGTGTTGCTGTTACCCGCCATATGCAGCGCCAGGGACAAATTTGGATCAGGGTTTTTCCTGATAAGCCAATAACCAAAAAGCCTGCTGAGGTACGTATGGGAAAAGGTAAAGGTGCTCCGGAAGGTTTTGTTGCCCGGGTTACACCAGGCAGGATTCTTTTTGAAGCTGAAGGTGTTTCTTTGGAATTGGCTCAGGAAGCTTTAAGGCTTGCCGCCCAAAAACTGCCAATCAAGACTAAATTTATCATCAGGCGTGATTTTGTTGAAGACTCAAATACTGAATAATGAAAAACGTAGAGATTCGCGAACTGACGGCCAAAGAGCTTACCGAAAGGATCGATACCGAGAAAGCAAATTTGGTACGGATGAAGATTAACCATACGGTTTCTCCGCTTGATCATCCCCATCATATCCGCGAGACCAGACGAATGGTCGCCCAGCTAAGAACCGAATTGCGCAAGCGGCAAGTAATTGAAAATAAGAAAAGCCAATAAGCCATGGAATCGAATAGAAACTTGCGGAAAGAACGTACCGGTTCGGTAATCAGCAATAAAATGGAAAAGACCATAATTGTTGCCGTAAAAAGAAAGGTAAAACATCCTATATACGGGAAGTTTGTCAACAAGACCACCAAGTTTGTTGCTCACGATGAGGAAAATACCTGTAAAGAAGGTGATCTTGTCCGGATCATGGAAACCCGTCCGTTGAGCAAACGGAAAAATTGGAGATTAGTTGAAATCATTGAAAGAGCCAAGTAACCATGATACAGCAAGAAAGCAGGATGAGTGTGGCCGATAACAGCGGTGCCAAAGAGGTTTTGTGCATCCGTGTGTTAGGAGGAACGGGTAAAAAATATGCTTCGGTTGGCGATAAAGTGGTTGTTACCGTAAAATCCGCCTTGCCAGGTGGAGAACTAAAGAAAGGTACGGTATCAAAAGCTGTCATTGTTCGTACAACCAAGGAGATCAGAAGAAACGACGGATCCTATATACGGTTTGATGATAACGCCTGCGTTCTTTTGAATGCAACCGGCGAAATTCGCGGAACACGTATCTTCGGACCAGTTGCCAGGGAATTACGCGAAAATTATATGAAGATCGTTTCACTTGCCCCTGAAGTGTTATAATCAAAAAGCACAGACCATGCAGAAAAAAATGAACATAAAAAAGGGAGATACCGTCATCGTGATTGCGGGTAACTCCAAAGGTCAACAGGGCCGCGTGCTGGAAGTACTCCGGAAAAACGACCGGGCTATTGTGGAAGGTGTAAACATGCTTTCTAAACATACAAAAGCTGATAAGAATGCTCCGCAAGGCGGCATCATAAAAAGAGAAGGTTCTATTCATGTATCTAATCTGATGCTCCTGGATCCGACTTCCGGAAAACCGACCCGTATCGGACGCCGTTTGGATGCTAATGGGAAATTGGTTCGTTATGCCAAAAAATCTGGGGAGGAAATCAAGTAATGAAATACACACCTAGCCTTAAGGTAAAATACCAGGAAGAGATTATTCCTCACCTGACTAAAGAATTTGACTATAAAACAGTCATGCAGGTTCCCCGCTTGGAAAAAATCGTGGTCAACCGCGGTGTTGGAAAAGCAGTGGCCGATAAAAAGCTGATCGAGGTGGCTCAGGAAGAGCTTACCAATATAACTGGCCAGAAGGCAGTTCAGACCCTCTCTAAAAGAGATATATCAAACTTCAAGCTTCGTCAGAAAATGCCGATTGGAGTTAAAGTGACCTTACGCCGGGAAAAGATGTATGAATTTCTCGAACGGCTGATCGCTGTTGCGCTTCCTCGAATCCGGGATTTTAACGGTGTTGCCGCTAAATTTGACGGACGTGGAAATTATACACTCGGAATCACCGAACAGATCATTTTTCCGGAAATTGAAATCGATAAAATCCACTCAATGATTGGTATGGAAATCAGTTTTGTAACAACTGCCAAAACCGACGAAGAAGGATTTGCCCTGCTCAAAGAATTCGGAATTCCTTTTAAATCAACTAATAAGAAATAGGGATGGCAAAAGAATCCATGAAGGCCCGCGAAGTTAAGCGGCAGAAAATGGTTGAGAAATATGCTGAGAAGCGTGCCAAACTTAAGGCAGAAGGTGATTTTGTAGCCTTGAGTAAACTTCCAAAGAATTCTTCCAAAGTAAGATTGCATAACCGGTGTAAACTGACCGGTAGGCCAAAAGGTTATATGCGTCAGTTTGGGATAAGCCGTATCTCATTCAGGGAAATGGCCTCCAATGGGCTGATACCGGGTATTAAAAAAGCAAGTTGGTAATTAAATTATTAGATAAAAATGACTGATCCTATTGCAGATTACCTGACGCGTGTGCGTAATGCGATTATGGCCAAGCATAAAGTGGTTGAGATTCCTGCTTCCAACCTGAAAAAAGAAATGACAAAGATTCTTTTTGATAAAGGTTATATCCTGAGTTATAAATTTGAAGAGGATGATAAACAGGGAATCATTAAAATCGCTTTGAAATACCATCCGATCTCGAAGGTTTCGGCAATAAAAAGCCTGAAACGCATCAGTAAACCAGGACTTCGGAAATATAGCGATGTCGACAACCTTCCCAGAGTATTGAATGGTATGGGTATAGCCATCCTTTCAACTTCGAGGGGTTTGATGACGGAAAAAGAAGCCCGCAAGGAAAATGTGGGTGGTGAGGTTATTTGTTACGTTTATTAAAAAGTATTCGACGATGTCACGAGTTGGAAAATTACCTATATCATTACCTGCAGGTGTAACCGTTAAAGTAAACGGTGACAATCTGGTTGAAGTTGTTGGACCGCTGGGTTCAATGGCGCAGCAGGTTGATCCCGATATCCAGGTTAAAGTGGAAGACGGAATTATAAATGTTGTCCGTCCGACTGAGCAAAAAAGGCACCGTGCCATGCATGGCCTTTACCGGGCTCTCATCCAAAACATGGTTACCGGAGTATCAACGGGTTATGAGATTAAGCAGGAACTGGTTGGTGTTGGATACAAGGCAACTGCTGAAGGGCAGATACTTGAACTGCATCTAGGATTCTCACATCCTTTTGTAATTCAGTTACCAAAAGAGGTTTCCGTGGAAGCGGTTACTGAGCGACGCAGTAACCCTATCATCACTCTTAAGAGTATTGATAAACAACTAATTGGACAAATTGCTGCCAAGATCCGTTCACTAAGGCCACCGGAACCCTACAAAGGCAAAGGGGTTAAATTTGTTGGTGAGGAACTCCGCAGAAAATCTGGTAAGGCAGCTGGTAGCTGATGCTGGTTATTATACGTATATATTACAGATAAAATTTATAAGAAATGGCTTTTTCAAAGCGTGAACGCAGACTCAAGATCAAGAACAGGATCAGAAAGGATATATCCGGTTCAACGGAGGTTCCCAGACTTTCCGTCTATCGCAGCAATCGTCAGATTTCTGTGCAGGTGATCGATGATCTAACCGGACGGACACTGGTTTCGGCCTCTTCTTTAGAGAAAGAGGTTGCCGGAGCGGAAGGTGCAAAAAAAATTGACCAGGCAAAACTCGTTGGTAAGCTGATTGCTCAAAAGGCAATTGCTACGGGAATCAGCAAAGTGGTTTTCGACCGGAACGGGTATTTATATCATGGCAGAGTAAAATCATTGGCAGATGCAGCCCGTGAAGGCGGGCTTAAATTCTAAGAAATATGGCTACTAGCGTACGTAAGGTAAAAACAAGTGATCTTGAACTGAAGGACCGGTTGGTTGCAATCAACAGGGTAACCAAAGTAACCAAGGGGGGGCGAAATTTCAGCTTCTCAGCAATTGTTGTGGTTGGTAATGAAGATGGAGTGGTTGGCTGTGGTTTAGGGAAGGCTAATGAAGTTACTACTGCTATTGCAAAAGGAGTTGAGGCTGCAAAGAAAAACCTGATCAAAGTTCCAATTATCCACGGAACGATCCCTCATGAGCAGATTGCAAAATTTGGCGGAGCTACCGTTTGGCTGAAACCGGCATCAGGAGGTACAGGAGTAAAAGCAGGAGGTGCCATGCGCGCTGTTCTGGAAAGTGTTGGAATCCACAATGTGCTGGCCAAATCAAAAGGTTCTTCGAATCCTCATAACCTGGTGAAAGCCACCATGAAGGCACTGGTCGAAATGAGAGATGCACTGACTGTAGCTCAACATCGGGGTGTAAGCCTTGACAAAGTTTTTAATGGATAATCCGGAATTTTGAAACCATGGCTAAGATTAAAATAACTCAAACAACAAGTAAAATCCATACCTCTGAAAGGCAGAAAAGAACCCTTGAGGCGCTTGGACTGAGGCGTATGCATGCCACAGTCATTGTGGAAGCAACACCCCAGATCATGGGAATGGTTGAAAAAGTAAAGCACCTGGTGTCAACCGAGACAACTAAGTAATTAATTAGTAAGACTTAAATTCAATGGAACTACATAATCTGAAACCAGCTGAAGGATCAGTGCACCCGGAAAAACGAATTGGTCGTGGTCAAGGATCAGGCCATGGCGGGACCTCAACCAGAGGCCACAAGGGCGCAAAATCAAGATCCGGCTACTCCAAGAAGGTTGGGTTCGAAGGGGGACAGATGCCTATTCAGCGTCGGCTTCCGAAATTTGGATTCACCAATATCAATCGTAAGGAATTCAAGGGTATCAATATTGGAACGCTCCAGATGGTAGCTGAAAAAATGAATCTGACGATTATTGATGTTGAAACATTGATTTCTGTTGGGTTAGCCCGCAAGAGCGATAAGGTGAAGATTTTGGGTAACGGAACACTTTCCGCCAAACTTGAAGTTAAAGCTCACGCATTTTCGGAATCTGCGGTGAAAGCAATTGAAGCTCAACAAGGAACCGTAGTAAAACTATAACCGGATGAAGAGATTTATCGAAACACTGAAGAACATCTGGAGGATTGAAGACCTCCGGGCACGGATCCTGACTACCTTAGGCTTGATCCTTGTTTATAGGCTCGGTAGTTTTGTTGTTTTACCTGGCATAGATCCCACCCAGCTTGATGCTTTGAAGCGCCAGACTGCCGGCGGGCTTGAAGGATTGCTGGATATGTTTTCAGGAGGAGCATTTTCAAATGCTTCTATCTTTGCATTGGGGATTATGCCCTATATCTCCGCGTCCATCGTAATACAGTTGCTTACCATCGCGGTTCCTTATTTCCAGCGCATGCAGAAAGAGGGCGAGAGCGGAAGAAAGAAGATGAACCAGATTACCCGTTGGCTTACCGTTCTCATTACTGCTGCCCAGGGACCGAGTTACATCTATAACCTTAATGTTCAGCTTCCTGAATCCGCCTTTATCATGCCGGGGCCGTTCTTTGTTGTTTCATCTGTAATCATTCTAACTGCAGGAACCCTTTTTGTGATGTGGCTGGGTGAAAGGATAACGGATAAAGGGGTCGGTAACGGAATTTCCCTGATCATTATGATTGGGATTATCGCAAGGTTGCCTTTTGCTCTCATGGGTGAATTTGCCACCAAACTGGAACAGAAAGGTGGCGGCTTGGTTATGATCCTGGTTGAAATTATCCTACTCGTAGTAGTTATTATGGCTGCGATTGCCCTGGTCCAGGCGACCAGGAGAGTTCCGGTCCAATATGCAAAACGGATCGTCGGTAACAAGCAGTACGGAGGAGTCCGGCAATATATACCTCTGAAAATTAATGCAGCAGGTGTTATGCCGATTATCTTTGCACAGGCATTCATGTTTATCCCGATGATGGTTGGTCGTTTCAATACTGAGGCCGCGAGCAAATTTGTACAGGCTTTCGGTAATTACGAGGGTTTTTGGTATAACATAACCTTTGCCATTCTGATTATTGCATTCACTTATTTCTATACGGCTGTGACGGTTAATCCAACCCAAATGGCTGAAGATATGAAACGAAATGGCGGTTTTATTCCAGGGGTTAAACCTGGTCGGAAAACCGTCGATTTTCTTGATACCGTAATGTCAAGAATTACATTGCCCGGCTCTATTTTTCTGGCCTTTATTGCCGTCCTGCCTGCATTTGCAAGGCTGATCGGTGTGAACAGCCAGTTTGCCGCTTTCTTCGGGGGGACATCACTCCTGATTCTCGTCGGTGTAGTTCTTGATACATTACAACAGGTTGAAAGTCATTTGCTCATGCGCCACTATGATGGTCTGATGAAGTCAGGCCGCATTAAGGGACGGACGGGTAGTTCGGCTTCGATCTGATTGTTTATTGCGTTCTTTGTATGTTTCAATTGAAGACAGACGAAGAGGTTGAATTGCTTCGGCAAAGCAACTTGCTTGTATCTGCCACTCTTGCTGCTGTTGCTTCATTAATGAAACCGGGGATTTCTACGTTGGAAATCGACCGGATGGCTGAGGAGTTTATTCGGGACCACGGTGCGATTCCGGGATTTAAGGGTTATCAGGGTTATCCTGCCACACTCTGCATCTCGGTAAACGATGAAGTGGTTCATGGGATTCCATCGGGCCGGTTATTGAAGGACGGAGATATTGTCTCCCTGGATTGCGGAGTCTTGATGAACGGTTTTAATGGTGATTCAGCTTATACCTTCACCGTGGGTGTTGTTAAGCCGGAAGTTTTAAAACTGATCAGGGTTACCAAAGAATGCCTGGAATTAGGAATCGCTCAAGCAATTACAGGAAAAAGGATAGGCGATATCGGTTGTGCGATTCAACGGCACGCGGAGATTAATGGATTCTCAGTGGTCAGAGAGATGGTTGGACACGGTGTTGGCCGTCATCTCCACGAACCTCCTGAAGTTCCGAATTATGGCAAACCGGGAACCGGAGAGGTTCTGCAGAATGGTCTGACAATTGCTATTGAACCGATGATTAACCTCGGTAAACGGCATATCAATCAGGACCGTGACGGATGGACAATCCGCACTGCTGACAGGAAACCTTCCGCTCACTTTGAGCACTCGGTTGTGATAAGGGATCAAAAAGCAGATATATTGTCTGATTTTACTATAATTGAAAAAGCAGTTTCTAAAGTTTAATATATGCCAAAGCAGCCTTCTATCGAACAGGATGGAACAATTCTTGAAGCTCTGTCCAATGCGATGTTTCGCGTCGAATTGGAGAATGGACACGTAATAACGGCCCATATCTCAGGAAAAATGCGCATGCATTATATCAAGATACTGCCAGGTGATAAGGTGAGGGTGGAAATGTCTCCCTATGACCTTACAAAAGGACGAATTGCATATCGATACAAAAACTGATAATATTTAGCGATCATGAAGGTCAGAGCATCCGTAAAAAAGCGTTCCGCTGAGTGCAAAATTGTACGCAGGAAGGGACGATTATATGTAATTAATAAGAAAAATCCCAAGTTCAAGCAACGTCAGGGATAATTGGTATTTGAAACAATTCATAAGGAATATCTTTTATGGCACGTATCGTTGGTGTTGATATACCAAACAACAAGAGAGGCGAAATCGCACTCACTTATATCTATGGAATAGGCAGAAGCACATCCCGTAAGATTCTAAGCGAAACCGGAGTTGACAAAGATCGCAAAGTCCAGGACTGGACGGATGATCAGAGCGCCGCAATTCGTAATTTCATTAATGAGCATTTCAAAATCGAAGGTGAACTTCGGTCTGAAACTCAGATTAACATCAAACGTCTAATGGACATTGGTTCCTATAGGGGTATTCGCCATCGTCTCGGCTTGCCGGTGCGCGGACAAAGTACCAAGAACAATGCTCGTACCCGTAAAGGAAGACGGAAGACTGTAGCAAATAAAAAGAAAGCGACTAAATAACCGTTAGACTATGGCAAAGAAAAAAGTTAAAGCAGCGAAGAAGCGGGTAGTGGTGGTTGAAGCACTCGGTCAGGCTCACATCCATTCTTCATTTAACAATATTATTGTTTCCCTTACCAACAATACCGGACAGGTAATATCTTGGTCTTCAAGTGGAAAAAACGGTTTCCGTGGCTCAAAAAAGAACACCCCGTATGCTGCCCAGATTGCAGCCCAGGATGCTTCCAAAGTTGCTTATGACCTTGGTTTGAGAAAAGTTAAGGTTTTCGTAAAGGGACCGGGCAATGGCAGGGAATCTGCTATCCGTACAATTCATAACAGCGGTATCGAGGTAGTCGAAATCGTTGACGTAACACCGCTGCCGCATAACGGCTGCCGTCCTCCAAAACGCAGGAGAGTCTAAGAAATTCTAAGTAACAAACGATAAATCAGAGTTAGATGGCTAAGTATACTGGACCAAAGACCAGAATCGCAAGAAAATTCGGAGAACCTATTTACGGCCCCGATAAGTATTATGATAAAAGGAATTATCCGCCTGGGTTCCACGGACCGTCAAGGAGAAGAAAAAAGCTTTCAGAATACGGTACGCAGCTGAAAGAAAAGCAGAAAGCTAAATATACCTATGGTGTACTTGAAAAGCAGTTTGCTAATCTGTTTCACAAAGCCCAACGGACAAAAGGTATTACCGGTGAAGTTTTATTGCAACTGCTGGAAACCCGCCTGGATAATGTTGTATTCCGCATGGGAATAGCCAATACCCGCGCCGCAGCACGTCAACTTGTAAACCACAGACATATTGTTGTTAATGGTAAAGTGGTTGATATCGCTTCCTATCTGGTAAAACCAGGTGAAGTGATTGGTGTCCGCGAAAAATCGAAATCACTTGAAGTTATCTTGAATTCTCTTGCTGCTGCCTCCCGGTCCAGGTATTCCTGGCTGGAATGGGATCACACCATGATGTCAGGTAAATTTCTGAATATTCCTGAGAGAACGGAAATTCCTGAAAACATCAAGGAACAACTTATTGTAGAATTATATTCCAAGTAAACGTAAAATCCTGATCAATGGCCATTCTATCATTTCAGAAACCTGACAAGGTTATCCTGCTTGAATCGGACTCCAGTTTTGGCAAGTTCGAATTCCGGCCACTTGAACCGGGCTATGGGATTACTATTGGTAACTCCCTTCGCCGTATTCTACTGAGCTCGCTCGAAGGATTCGCTATCACCACCGTGAAAATTGAAGGAGTGGACCACGAATTCTCAACCATAAAGGGAGTTTTGGAGGATGTATCCGAAATTATTCTTAATCTGAAGCAAGTTCGGTTTAAACAACAAATCGAAGGAGTCGAAGATGAGAGGGTAACAATTACTGTTACCGGACAGGACCAGCTCAAAGCCGGTGATCTGAACAATTTCCTTAGCGGTTTCAGAATCCTGAATCCTGAATTGGTGATCTGCCGCATGGACCCTGCCGTCAAACTGCAGATGACAATCACGGTCAACAAAGGTCGTGGATATGTTCCTTCAGATGAGAATAAGGCAGAGGATGCAGAAATCGGAATTATCGCTCTTGATTCAGTATTTACACCAATCAGGAATGTTAAGTACATGGTCGAAAATTTCCGGGTCGAGCAGAAAACCGACTACGAGAAGTTGATCATTGAGATTAAAACCGATGGTTCCATCAATCCTAAAGATGCTTTAAAAGAAGCAGCAAAAATCCTCATTCATCATTTCATGCTTTTCTCGGATGACAAGATTACCCTTGAATCGGATGAAAAGATGGATAGCGAAGAGTTTGATGAGGAGGTATTGCATATGAGGCAGCAGCTGAAAACAAAATTGACCGATCTCGACCTCTCGGTGAGAGCATTGAATTGCCTGAAAGCAGCCGATGTTGAAACCCTTGGAGATTTGGTTGCCTACAATAAGAACGACCTGTTGAAATTCAGGAATTTCGGTAAGAAGTCTCTCACGGAACTTGAGGACTTATTGAAAATCATGAATTTGAACTTTGGAATGGATGTAGCTAAATACAAGTTAGATAAGGAATAAGGAAAAGAACAATGAGACACGGAGACAAACAAAATAATTTAGGGAGAACGAGTTCTCATCGAGAAGCTATGTTGGGCAATATGGCTAGTTCCCTGATCAAACACAAGCGGATTAGCACTACTGTTGCCAAGGCCAAAGCTTTGAGAAAATTCGTTGAGCCCCTGATTACTAAAGCAAAAGAAGATACTACGCACTCAAGGAGAACTGTTTTTAGTTACTTAAGTGATAAGGAAGCCGTTACTGAACTTTTCCGTGAGGTGGCTCAGAAAATAGGCGACAGACCAGGTGGTTATACCCGCATTCTTAAAACCGGCACACGTTTGGGTGACAGTGCTGAGATGTGCATTATTGAACTGGTTGACTTCAATGAGAACATGCTTGCTGCAAAAGCTGAAGTTAAGTCTAAAACAACCCGCCGGTCGAAAAAGGCACCAAAGGCTGTTACTGAAGAACCAACTACCGCCGTCGAAAAGAAAGTGGCTGCAAAACCAGCAAAGAAAAAGGTTGAAAAAACCGAAAAAGTTGAAAAGAAGGCTGTGAAAGAGGAAAAAGCAGCTCCTTCTCTAGAAAATGAAGCTCTTGAGGATTCAGTAGAAGAAAAAGAATAAAGCTCCTAAGCTTTGCCAAATAAAAACCCGGGTATCCTTACCCGGGTTTTTTTTATCTTGTAAAAAATAGGAGAGTGAGGATTATGAATTTGTCGGCCTTTATCATAAAGTTGGAGAAAGCGGGGGAACTCATTCGGGTTCAAACTAAAGTTTCACCTCATCTTGAAATCACAGAAATCACTGATCGTTTTTCTAAAATTACCGGAGGTGGGAAAGCTTTGCTTTTTGAGAATACCGGGAGTGAATTTCCTGTACTGATTAATGCTTTAGGATCGGAAACGCGCATAAAAATTGCTTTTGGGGGCAAGTCTCCTGATGAATTGGCCGGGAAGATGCACCGGATGATCACCCTGATGACTGGAAATGATACAAGCTTTGCAGGTAAAATAAAGAAGCTCCCTTTGTTGGGAAAAGCATCGAGATGGTTTCCAAAAAGGAGGCGCGGAAGAGGCTCCTTACAGGAAATAATTCATCTTAAACCAGATTTAGGCATTTTGCCTGTCCTGACCTGTTGGCCTTTTGACGGTGGGCCGTTCATCACGTTGCCGCTGGTTCATACGGTTGATCCTATAACCGGATCAGCAAATCTCGGAATGTACAGAATGCAGGTTTTCGGACCCGATTCAACAGGGATGCATTGGCATATGCATAAAACAGGAGCCCGCCATTACCGTGAATATCAGAAAATAGGTGTCCGGATGCCTGTTGCTGTGGCCCTTGGCGGAGATCCGGTCTATACCTATTGTGCAACGGCTCCATTGCCGGATGGTATTGATGAGTATCTGCTGGCAGGCTTTATCAGGAATAAACCCGTTAGCCTGGTGAAATGTATCACCCAGGACCTGTGGGTGCCGGAGGATTGTGATTTTGTGTTGGAAGGATATGTCGACCCGGGTGAGGGCTTGGAAAAAGAGGGGCCGTTTGGCGACCATACTGGTTTTTATTCACTTGAGGACAATTTTCCCGTATTTCACCTGACCGCGGTCACTCATAGGCGAAAAGCTGTTTACCCCGCAACAATTGTGGGAATACCCCCGCAAGAAGATGCCTGGTTGGCCTGGGCTACGGAGAAATTGTTTAAACCAATGATCAAAACTGCCCTGGTTCCTGAATTGACCGATTTTCACCTTCCGGTGGAAGGGGTTGCCCACAACCTTGTTCTAGCCAGGATTGATGCTTCCTACCCGGGCCAGGGACGAAAAGTCCTTCATACCCTCTGGGGCGCCGGCCAGATGATGTTTACCAAATTTGCCGTCGTAACAGCCGGCGGACCAAACCTGGAGGATTATCCGGACCTGGCCCGTTGGATATCCGGGAGGGTCGATCCGGCCCTTCATGTTGAAAGGGCTTCCGGACCGTTGGATATTCTCGATCATTCTTCACGACAGGCTGCTTTCGGTGGGAAGTTAGGTATAGATGCCACCGGAAATGAGATATTTCAAGATATTGACTATTCGAAGGTCATTGATCAGCAATTGATTATGTCATTCCGTTCTCAGCATCCACAGGTAGTAGATATAAATTTGAAATGGCTGAAGGAAAATATATCGGTTGGTTTGATTTCACTACGTAAGACCTATGCCGGAGTGGTTAGTGAGATTGAAGACGAGATTCGTCTATGTGAAGCTTTTCGGGACATCCGATTTTGGTTTGTTGTTGATGATTGGGTTGATCTGTCCGACCCTCATCTGGTTGTATGGCTTACCGGCAGTAATGTGGATGCATACTCAGACATCAGGATATTTTCAGCTGCTGATGGAAGGGCATCAGGGATGATGTTCGTTGATGCCACTTCAAAAACTTTGGAATTCGATAGATTTGTCCGTCCGTGGCCTAATTTAACACTCATGGATGCGGAAACAATCAGGATGGTTGACCTGAAATGGCCTGAGTATCGTGTCGGGAAGTTGTTACCGTCGCCATCTTCGGCATTTGCCGGCAGCTGGCAAGCGGGAGCTGTAAAGCGATAGGCACATTAATTATTTGAAGTCTTGTTTTTGTTAAACTCATCAATTCCTTCATCCAGGAATTCGATAAATCCATCAATATTCAAATCATAGGAGCGGGTAGGGACCATCAGCTTACCTTCGGTATCGAGCAAGGCATATTGCGGCTGAGTATTTTGTCCAAACCGGGTTATTTGGAAATCCTGGTATTTTTTGCCCAAAGTCTTTTTCACTTTTCCATCATACGTGGAAGTCACCCATTCCGATTCAGGCAGCTTGATCACCTTATCATCAACATATAACGCAACTACGATATATTGGTCACGCAACCGGCTCAAAACCCTCGGATCCGACCATACCCTGGCTTCCATTTCACGGCAGTTAACGCACCCATGTCCGGTAAAATCAATAAATACAGGTTTATTCTGGGCTTTTGCACAGGCCAGCGCCTGATCAAAGTCGAAGTAGCCAACCAAACCATGTGGAAGTTTGAGCCGGTCGGAATATTCAGGTTTTTCGCATAAAACCTGACCGGGTTTTGCAGTATTAACGGCTGTTCCCGCATTATCGCGGATAACCTGTCGAAGATCAAAGTCGTTGGTCGTTTCCGGAGGCAGGTAGCCTGCAAGCCCTTTAAGCGGAGCTCCGATCATTCCCGGAATCATATAAACAACAAAAGTAAATGTTATTATAGCCAACATAAGTCTGGGTACCCCAACATGAGGAACTTCACTGTCATGCTTGAATTTTATTTTTCCTAGAAGGTAGAACCCCATCAAAGTGAAGATTACAATCCAGAAAGCCAGATAAACTTCACGGTCTAGAATTCCCCAATGATATGTTTGGTCAGCGATACTTAAGAATTTCAGTCCGAGCGCCAATTCAATGAAGCCCAGAATCACCTTGACCGAGTTTAACCATCCGCCGGATTTCGGGAGTGAGGTTAACCAGGAAGGGAAGATCGCAAACAGGGTAAATGGCAGGGCGAAGGCCATACCAAAGCCAAGCATTCCAATAATTGGCTTTAAGATTTCACCACCGGCAGATTGAACAAGGACAGTTCCAACGATCGGTCCGGTACAGGAGAAAGATACCAGAACCGTTGTGAAAGCCATAAAGAATGGTCCCCCGATACCTCCTTTATCGGCCCGCTGGTCAGATTTGCTGATCATCCAGTTTGGAAGGTTGATTTCAAACATCCCAAAAAACCATGCTGCAAAAAAGAGAAAAATCAGGAAGAACAGTACGTTGGGTATCCAGTGAGTGCTCATAAAATTAGCTATCCCGGGGCCAAAGGCAACGGCAACGATTGTTCCGATGACCGTGAAAATGGCAACGATGGAAATTCCAAAGAATACTGCTTCGAATAAAGATTTATGGCGTGATTTTTCACCATGCATGAAGAAAGAGACCGTCATTGGAATCATTGGAAAGACGCATGGCGTTAGTAGGGCGATTAATCCGCTCCCGAAAGCGATCCAGAAAAGTCTCCAAAGATTTGATGTGCTGGCTGACGATTTGGTTGATGAGTCGTCAGGGGCCGGTTTAACAATCGCTGATTCGCCTGCTGGTTTTCCCGAAGGTTCGATGTTAAATGAGAAATCATTGGAGCCTAGTGAGCATGAATGGTCATCACATATCTGATAATCGATGGTTCCTGTAACCTTAAACGGTTGCTTGCCAATGACCTTTATTTTTTGACTGAATTCGGCTTCCAGTGCAAAATAGGGGACCTTCATGTTGAACATCTGGTCAAATTCTTCTTCCGCCTTGGTTACTTCCAGAACCGTATCGATCCTTTGATAATCCGTGGATTTTTCAAAGGTGAAAGTGGTAGCATTAGGTCCGTCCGGTGGAACAGATTGACTATACATATGCCAGGTTGGTTCAATGGCAGCCGTATAACGCAATTCATAAATACTGTCATTGACGCGTTTCAGCGAATAAGTCCAGGTTACCGGATCAACCATTTGAGCTACCGAGGAAAGTATGGAGCCAGTTAACATGCAAAATGTTAACAAAAGACGGAACGAGTTCTTTTGCTTTGACATAATCATAGAAGTGGGTGGTTATTTATATGACGAATTTTTCGCCATTCTGGTCAAGAAACTCATAATTTAGTATCCCAAGATTGGGATCAGCTATGATCTTGAGCCAATTATGATTTTTATAGGACCATTTCATGCGGATTGAAGGAAATCCATAACGCAGATAGGCTGCAAGGTAAGGATGTGCCTTCAGGGTCAACTTTGGCTTGGGAAATTTGTCCAGGATGTAAAGGAACTGATTTAAAACCTGATCCAGTATGAGTATGCTTGGGGTAACCTCACCGGTTCCGCTGCAAGTAGGACAGGTTTCCATGATTTGAACATCCATCTCAGGTCTTACCCGTTGGCGGGTAATTTGGATCAGTCCAAATTTACTGACCGGCAGTATATGATGTTTAGCCCGGTCGGCTTTCATGGCTTCCTTCATCCTATCGAATATTTTCTGGCGGTTATCCGCCTTTACCATATCGATAAAGTCAACAACGATGATTCCTCCCATATCCCTCAACCTTAGTTGACGGGCGATTTCATCGGCTGCTGAAAGGTTGACTTCAAGGGCGTTGGTTTCCTGATCACTGGCAGATTGTGACCTGTTGCCGCTATTTACGTCAATAACATGAAGAGCTTCAGTATGTTCGATTATCAGATAGGCACCGCTTTTATAGGAGACGGTTTTCCCGAACAGTGTTTTAATTTGTTTATCGATCCCGAAATGTTCAAATATCGGAGTATTACCAGAGTAGTACTTGACGATTTTTTGTTTTTCAGGTGCGATTGTGATAATGAAATCCCGGATTTCGCGGTAAAGAGCCTGGTCATTAACAGAAATACTGTTAAATGATGGATTAAGGATATCCCTGAGAATCGCCGATGTTCGATTAAGCTCACCGAGTACCAGAGTAGGAGGCTCGACAGATTTAATATCCTGAAAGATCGACTCCCATCTTTCAACGAGTGATTTCAATTCAGCATCCAGAACCGCAACTTTGCGCTCTTTTGCAACCGTCCGAACAATGACGCCGTAGTTTTTCGGTTTTATGGATAGAATCAGGCGTTTCAGCCGGTCGCGTTCTTCCTCGGATTTAATTTTGGTTGAAACGGATACCTTATCGGAAAAAGGCAGAAGAACCAGATTTCGTCCGGCTAAAGAGATTTCGCTGGTCAGGCGCGGCCCTTTGGAAGCTATTGGTTCTTTAGCAACCTGGACCAGGATAACCTGACCGGTTTTAAGGAGGTTGGTTATCTTGCCGTGCTTGTCAATATCCGGATCTGTCCTGAACTTATCCAGGATCGGAACCTTGGTTTTCCTGTTGAGCGCCTGGTTCAGGTACTTGTTGAGAGACTGAAACTGAGGTCCGAGATCGAGATAATGAAGGAAAGCATCCTTTTCATACCCAACATCAACGAAGGCGGCATTTAGTCCGGGCATGATTTTCTTGACCTTGCCCAGATAGATATCACCAACCGCAAACTGAATATTTGATTTTTCCTTGTTGAGTTCAACCAGCTTTTTTTCCTCAAGAAGAGCTATAGCTATTTCGCTTGTGCTGGCATCGATAATCAATTCATTACTCACAACTCGTTATGTCTTTGGGGAGAAGAGTAAATGGAGATAATGCAATTCCAATAAACAACATAAACCTAAAGAGATACTCC
Source organism: Bacteroidales bacterium (assembly GCA_041662065.1). Taxonomy (GTDB): domain Bacteria; phylum Bacteroidota; class Bacteroidia; order Bacteroidales; family UBA12481; genus UBA12481. Next base: position 169,322 of record JBAZTE010000006.1, read on the forward strand.
TTAGGTTTATGCTGTGCAAAACTATTGAAAGACTATTTCTTTTTCTTATGGCGATTTTTCCGCAGGCGTTTTTTCCGCTTATGCGTTGCCATCTTATGTCTTTTGCGTTTTTTTCCGCTTGGCATGTTAAATTCAATTTATTGATACAGAACTACTTCTTTTTTCTAACCTGATCTTTAACTTTAGCCACAAAAGTTTTTGCCGGTTTGAAGGCTGGAATGAAATGTTGCGGAATGATAATGGTTGTGTTCTTCGAGATATTCCGGGCAGTTTTTTCGGCTCTTTTCTTGACGATAAAACTACCAAATCCTCTCAGGTATACATTATTACCATTTACCAACGAGGTTTTTACGGTACCCATAAAGGCTTCAACCGTCTTCTGTACAGCAACTTTCTCAATGCCAGTGTTTTTGCTGATTTCGTTTACAATGTCTGCTTTAGTCATCGCTATAAATACTTTAATTATCAACTAATTACAATCGGTCTGCAAATATATATCTTTTTCTGAAATAATCTTTCGATTGAAAAAAATTTTTCTTTTTTTTTCCATTGGGCTGGTAAACATGCATATATATAGGGTGTATAAAGATTCGGCCGATCTGCATGCATCACAAAGTTTTGAAACTTGGTAATAGTTCGTATTTTTAATCAACAATTAATTTTTATCCAAATGTCTGTAAATAAAGCAATTCTAGTTGGTAATGTTGGCAAGGACCCTGAAGTACGACACCTCGAAGGTGGTGTATCCGTAGCCCGGTTTACCCTTGCCACATCCGAATCTTATAAAAATAAGACGGGCGAGCAGGTGAAAAATACGGAATGGCATAACGTTGTGGCCTGGCGTCAGCTTGCTGAGCTGGCAGAAAAGTTTATCCACAAAGGCAGCCAGATTTATGTGGAGGGTAAAATAACTAACCGCCAGTATGATGATAAAGATGGTAACAAGCGGTATATTAGCGAAATCGTTGCAGATACTATCCGTCTGCTTGGCCGTAAGGAGGACTCTTATATTCCGCCTGCAGCCAACGGACAGGCTAAATCTCCATCGGAACCTATGCATTCAAATCTTCCGGATGACATGGATCAGCCGGTGGAAGGTGATGATTTGCCGTTCTAAACTTGTAATAACGTTAGATTGAATTTGGGTCTGATCATAGAATTGATAGTCATTCTGTTGTTATTGGCAGCTTCTGCTCTGATTTCCGGAGCAGAAGTTGCTTTTTTTTCCCTTGGACCGAATGAGCGAAGCCAGCTCGAGCTGAAAAACAGTAAAACTGCTCAACGGGTGTTGACCATGCTGAACAAACCGGAGAATCTACTGGCCACACTTTTGGTTGCCAATAACCTGGTCAATATGGGGATCGTTATTCTATCAACTTGGGTAACCGATGCATTGCTGACTTTTACCGGCTACCCGGTGCTGAAATTCATCATACAGATTGTGGCGATTACTTTCGTGATTTTATTGATCGGCGAGGTTTTACCGAAAATTTATGCAACGCGTCACTCTTCCCGGCTGGCACAGCTCCTTGCTCTGCCGGTTATGACTATGGAAAAGATATTGAGACCTGTTAACCGAATTTTGATCGGTTCAACTTCACTGGTCAGAAAGAGGCTAAAGGATCAGAGTACCCCCCTGACGATGGATGAACTTTCCGAAGCACTGGTGCTGACAGGCCAGGAACTTATGGAAGAAGAAAAAATCCTGAAGGGAATTGTCAGGTTTGGGAATATTGAGGTAGGTGAAATCATGAAACCCAGGGTTGATATCTTTTCAATTAACATCAGAGACCCGTTTCGTTCCGTTTTTGACCGGATGATTGAACTCGGTTACTCCCGATTTCCTGTTTACAGCAAGGATCTGGATGATATAAAAGGTATTTTGTATGTAAAGGATTTACTTTCTCATATCCATAAAACGGATTCATTCAGATGGCAATCCCTGATCCGGCCCGCCTATTTTGTTCCTGAAAACAAGCGAATAAATGACCTTCTGCAGGAGTTCCGGCAAAATAAAATGCATATGGCTATTGCTGTGGACGAATACGGCGGGACATCCGGATTGATAACTCTTGAAGACATCCTTGAGGAAATCGTGGGTGAAATCCGCGATGAATCGGATGAGGAAGATCTTATGATTCAAAAAATAAGCGAGAAGACTTACTTGTGCAACGGAAAAACCTCACTCCATGATTTGGTTAAAACACTTGACCTTGATGAAGAGTTTTTTGATCAGGTTAAGGGGGGATCGGAAACTCTCGCGGGTATGATCCTTGAGATCAAAGGAGAAATTCCGGAAACCGGAGAAAGGATTAGGCTGAAATATCTTACGTTTGTGATTAAGAACCGTGATGACAGGAGAATCAAGGAAATAGAAATTTTAATTGATTAGCGAATGAGGTTGTCCTTTCGTATACCCCTTTTAGGATTTTTGGCGCTCCTGGCTTTTTCTATATCGTGCAAACAGGATTTCTCACCCAAGCCCAGAGCCTATTATCGAATTGACTTGCCCGTAAAAGAGTATCGCACCCTCGAAGGTCATTATCCTTATAAATTTGACTATCCTGCTTATGGGTATATAAATTCCTATCAGGGGAAATGGAAGAATACTGATACGGCGGACTATTGGATAAATGTAGAGTTTCCTCAATTTCGGAGCCGTATTCATCTGACTTATAAGACAGTGAGTAATAATTTGCCGAATTTGATTGAGGATGCCCACACCTATGCCTATAAGCATAGTGTGAAGGCTGATGCCATCATCCAATCTGAATATATCGACAAACTTACGAGAGTATACAGTGTTCTTTTTGATATTAAAGGAAATACTGCCTCCTCAATTCAGTTTTACGCCACCGACAGTGTGAGCCATTTTTTACGGGCCGCACTTTATTTTGATTGCGAGCCAAACAAGGATTCACTGGCACCGGTCAGGGAATTTTTAAGGCTTGACATGATAAAAATGATTGAGACTCTAACTTGGAATGAAATGCCTCCAAAATGATCCTATCCTATCTTATTGGCCTGAAAGGCACGAAGAAAGCATTGGCATGGTTGATTGATCCAGACAAATATGATACCGAAAACTTTTGGATTCAAATGGAATCTGTCGGAGATATCGGTGTCGATTTGATTCTCGTGGGTGGCAGCCTGATCTCTAATCATGTAGATAACCTTATTGCTGCGATTAAATCGAAAACCAGTATCCCGGTTATCCTTTTTCCCGGATCTCCTCTTCAGCTTAGTTCACAGGCAGATGCAATATTGCTTTTGTCCCTGATTTCTGGTAGGAACTCTGAATATTTAATTGGCAATCATGTTATTTCGGCTCCATTTCTGCGTAAATCCGGAATAGAAATTCTGCCAACCGGATACATGCTGGTGAACGGAGGTCAGCAAACTTCTGTTTCATATATGAGCAATACCCAGCCGATCCCGGCTGACAAGCCTGATATTGCTCTGGCCACTGCCATGGCAGGTGAAATGCTCGGATTAAAAGTGATCTATCTCGATGCAGGAAGCGGAGCACAAAATCCTGTTCCCGCCAAAATGATAGAAGTTATTTCAACCGAGATTAACCTGCCAATCATAGTAGGTGGCGGCATCCGGACATCTGATGATGTTCGGAAAGCCTACCAGGCCGGTGCAGATGTTTTAGTCATTGGAAACGCAACCGAGAGCAGTCAGAACTGTTTGGAGGAATTGATTGCCGAGCGTAACCGTTTCAATACCTGACGGGAGAAATCTCAATCCCTATTTCAAAATCCGGCAAACCTGACAGATCAGAACCATCTCCATATCGTGTCAGGCGAAAGGCCGCAATAAGGCTGATCCTGTCGAAGCCCAATCTGATAGCAGCCTTGTATACCAATGGATTTACGTTTTGAAGAACGGATTGAGTAGTCTTATCAATCCGAAAGGGAACCTGTCCATTGGAATATTGTACAACCCTTGTGGTAACTTGATTGATAAAGGGAGCAGAAGCTGTCATGCCCAAATCAAGATAATTCCCTAAATAATCACCCCCCTGGCCAAAACGAACACGAAGGAATATTCCACCAAAGAATCCGGTTAGTTTGATGTATTGGGATTTACGAAAGGTGTCATTAAGCGCACTGTCTTCAATTTGCTTTATGCTGAAGAGACTCTTATCGAATCCGCATTCCGATACGATTGCGATGGGATTGATGATTTTCAGCTTATACCGGAATCCGATGGATATCTGACCGTTAAAGGGCTGTCTGGTTAGAATAGTTGAATTGCCTGAAGTTGGGAAACAGAGGGTTGATGAAAAAAATGGCTGAAAAAAATGGCGTCTGTTCGGACCCAGGTTGGGATGGTCGTTTAAATCAGCGGGTTTTCTTTCAAAAATCAACTCCTGAGCCTGTATGTTACCAAACGCAGACAGAATAAATAATGAAAAAAGGATAGCCCGGGTCACTTTGTATCTTTCCATACAGCAAATTCTCCATTATAAAAGCACCGAAAAGTATCGCCGGGTTGAAAATCTGAACTTCCAATGACAATACTGCTATTGTTGACCACGTGATAAACTCCGTATCGCTTGAGAAAACCTGCCGGATCGCTGATGTGGTAATAGAAATAATCTGAAGGGATTACGAGTGAAGTATCTTTGTTACAGGATGGCAGCGTGATGGTAAAACTCATCCTGTCGGCTGAAATTCTGATACCGGTTAACGGTTTGTTCTTTAATGGATTAATGATATTTGAGGCCTGCGGAATGCCAAAACCCTGGGCATAATCATAATAAGGGTATAAGTGTCCGGATTTTTCGATCAGGGAAATGATTTCCTGGGCTGTGCAGGAACGGTGCAATTGCCAGGCGCAAGCTGCAAAACCCGTGATCAGTGGTGCTGAAAAGGAAGTGCCTGAAATGATATGTGTACCGCCTTTTGTATTAACACCCAATACTGTACCCGGGGCACTGACATTAGGTTTCATCCGCTTGTCGGAAGTTGGACCAACGGAACTGAATCCCGCTGCCAACCCCGTTTCCGGGTCAATGGCACCTACGCTCAGTATTGAATCTGCATCTGCAGGTGTGACCAGTGTTTTCCATCGGCTCAATCCCTCATTACCGTTACAGTTAATGATCAGAACCCCTTTCCGCGCCGCTCTGATAGCGGCTTTTGCGGCAATACTGTGCCGTCCGTCCAACTGACTGGTGAAGTACCTTTGATGGGTATAGCCGAGTGAAGACTGGATAATATTGGCTCCGTGTTCAACCGCCCAATCGACTGCTTTGGCCCAATTGATTTCCTCGTAAAGCGGTTCTCCTCTTCTTTCAGTCAAGGCCAGAAGAAATTCAGCATCGGGTGCGAGCCCTAGAGGCTGGCCCTCACTTATTCCGGCAATACAAGAAAGCACTTCGGTTCCGTGTGAAACGCCGGTATATACATTTTCGCAATTCCTGACAAAATTCCAGGTGGCAATAACCTGCTTCCGTTCCATCAGGTGTTTTAATGCAGGATGGGTATTTGTCCCGATAAATCCACCATCAAGGATTGCGATGCGGATGCTTTGTCCACGGATGCCTAATTGAATAAAATTTTCTCCCTGAAGGTATTTTATCTGGGCACTTCGAATCTTATCCGATTCTTTAAGGTTTTTATCCTGGCCTGAAAAGGAAAAAAGGACAAAGGGGATAAGGTATAAGATGTTTTTCATGAACCGGGCAGTCAGATTTTGGTTAGAAGGCCTCTTTTTTACTTGATCAGGTCATACAGGATCTTTCCGGTGGCACCGGCTGGGGATGATATATTAAGCAAGTGCGCAATCGTCGGAGCAATATCGAGGATCGTAACAGGCCGGCTGATCGTTTGCTTTGGTACTTTCCATCCATACCAGGTCAGTGGGATATGAGTGTCATATGAATAGGGTGATCTTGAATCGCTGTCCGTATTTTCTTCCTCAATCCATCCAGGTTGCAATATCACCAGAATGTCTCCTGTCCGGTCGGGATTGTATGAATTTTGCACCATATCTCCCCACGGACTCGTAACCTCACCGTTTAGTAACCGGTCCGAAGGTAAAGCCCTGGCCACTCCATCAAAATGGGTCAGGAATCTGGAAGCCTGATCCTGAACAAGGGTAAATGAAAGATTCTTCTGGTCAATCAGGGTCTCGTTCAGATAAGCTTGATGTATAACATAGCTTTCGACCCATTTGCCATCTCCGTAAATAGCACTCAGATAGGAATTTAATAGTGCTACAGCATTGTGGTAGCGAAAAAAACCTCCCGGGAGGTTTAATGCACGGCTATAATCCGGATCCATCGCTGAACCGTGTGTTGAAGTCAGAAATACCAGGAATTTATCTTTTCCAACCGTCTCTTCGATCTGATATAGCAACCTCTGGATATCCATATCGAGACGCAGAAGAGCATCTGCGACTTCCCTTGAATCAGGACCGAACAATTTGGTTATCTGATTGATAGCGGTATAACTTATCCATAACAGGTCAGTCGTCTGATCCTTGCCCAGTCCCTCTTCCAATAACGCCGACGTAGCAAAGTCGGTGGTCAGGGTGTTACCAAACGGCATCATGCCCAGTATTTCGTTATCCTGACCGAGGCTTTCACGGCGTATCCGGGTCAATTTATAGGGGAAAGTTTTGAATTGGTTATAGTAACCGGTCTCGAGGTCATTATCATCAGGAGGACATCCTGTATAGAGATTCTCAGCCAGGATGAGTTCCCAATCCCTCGTCAGATAGTGGCTGGCCGAGTTCCTTGCGTTGAAATTATTGACCCATTCGGGCAAGGTATTGGCATACTGTGAACTGGTGATCCAGTTACCTGATACCACATCGAACCAGTAGGCAGATCCGGGAATATGTCCCTCCAAAAGAATAGCGGGCTCAGGTCGGAAAGAAACCGAAATCACTTTTCCTTTATAATCTGAGGCAAGGATCATCTGATCACCAATGGTGTTGGACAGAAGTTTGCTGGGGGAATGCTTGCTATTGGGACTGTTACTGCCGACTGACCTGGCCAAAAAATCTTTTGTGCAGTTTTCCTGCTCCAACCTCAGGCGGTTAAACCAATTTTCAGCAATAATTCCATGAATAGCCGGAGGTGCGCCGGTGGAAATGGAGGCATTAGATGATCCGGCATCAGCCAGAAGAAAGGGAACTGAGGCATCACTATAGCTGGTACCCTGCTTGATCAGTTTCTTGATACCACCTTCTCCGAATAGATTCCAATAACGCTCTATCCAATCATATTTCATCCCATCCACGACGATGCCAACGATCAATGCAGGTTTTTCAGAAACTGACTGTGAATAAACAGAATTGCAGATGGTTAATCCGGTAAGCAGAAAAAGAGCGATACGTAACCTGAGGTTAAATTGCATTTTTTATCTGTTTGATCAGACATTAAAACGTATGTGCAGGACGTCTCCGTCTTCGACGATGTAATTTTTTCCTTCAATAAAGAGTTTTCCCGCATCCCGGCACGCTGCTTCGGTTTTATAGGTAATATAATCCTTGTATTTAATTACCTCTGCTCTGATGAATCCGCGCTGAAGATCAGAGTGTATAACTCCTGCAGCTTCAGGGGCAGTGGCCCCTCTACGTATCGTCCAGGCACGCACCTCCTTTGGCCCGGCCGTAAAGAACACCTCAAGGTTCAGAATCGAGAAAGCTGACCGTATTAATTTATTGACCCCCGGTTCCTCAAGATTTAACTCCGCCAGAAATGCCAGCCTATCCCCAGCATCATCCAATTCTGCAATATCTGATTCTGCCTTGGCGGCAATTATCAGCGTTTCAGCTTTTTCACCCTGAAGAGACTCGATGAACCGATTGGAATATGAATTTCCTGTGGCAGCAAACTTTTCATCGACATTACAGACGTAAATAACCGGTTTTATTGTCAGCAGGCAGAGATCGGCAATAAATTCTTCATCCCCCGGGGAAAGATGCATCGTCCTTACGTTTTTGAAATCCTCAAGATGGGTCTTGATCCCTTTCACGACATCCAACCCTTTTTTTGAAGCCTTGTCTCCTACATTTGCACCTTTCTCAAGTTTCAGGATTCTTTTATCGATCGCGTCAAGGTCCTTCACCTGAAGCTCGAGGTCGATCGTCTCCCTATCCCTGACCGGATCAATTGTCGAATCTATGTGAGGAAGGTTCGGATCATCAAAGCAGCGAACCACATGGATCAGAGCGTCACAATTGCGGATATCGGCCAAAAAACTATTGCCGACACCCTCTCCTTTTGATGACCCTTTTGTTAATCCCGGAATGTCGACAATATCCACTGTGGTGGGCATCACCCTTGCCGAATGGATAAGAGCATCAAGCTTCAGGAGCCTTTCGTCAGGAACCTTAACCTGTCCCAGGTTGGATTTATTGGTGCTAAAAGCGAAATTGCTGGTAGCTACTTTTGTTTCGGAGATACAATTGAATAAGGTTGTTTTCCCCGTATTCGTGATCCCGATAATGCCGCATTTTAGTCCCATTATAAATATTGTTAGTCAGCAAAGGTAAAAAAAATGCTATTTTCGCCGGGATCCATTTTAACCTTGGTTCAGATATCTATGAACAAACAAGTAATCAATCTCGCAGCAGATAATATCCGCATTTTATCAGCTTCCATGGTAGAAAAGGCTAAGTCTGGCCATCCGGGTGGCGCAATGGGAGGTGCCGACTTTATTAATGTTCTCTTTTCCGAATTTTTGAATTTTGACCCCAACGACCGGCAATGGCCATTCCGTGACCGTTTTTTTCTTGATCCGGGCCATATGTCACCCATGCTGTACTCGGTTCTGGCGTTGCTTGGGTCCTATTCCATGGAAGATTTAAAGCATTTCCGGCAATGGAAAAGCCGGACACCAGGGCATCCTGAAATTGAGCCCGGGCGGGGTATTGAAAATACAAGCGGCCCTCTTGGCCAAGGCCACACCATGGCTGTCGGTGCTGCTATTGCAGAGCGCATTATGGCTAACCGCTTCGGTGAATGGACTGCTCACAAGATATACACGTATATCTCTGATGGCGGAATTCAGGAAGAGATTTCACAAGGTGCAGGTCGAATCGCCGGATACCTTGGATTGAGCAACCTGATCATGTTTTTTGATTCCAATGATATTCAGCTGTCAACAAAAACGGCTGCGGTGACCAGGGAAGATACCGCCATGAAATATAAGGCGTGGGGCTGGAGGGTTTTAAATATTAATGGTAATAGTCAGGATGAAATCAGGCAGGCTCTGGCAGAAGCGGTATCAGAGACTTCAAAACCGGTCCTGATCATCGGTAAAACTATCATGGGCAAAGGTTGTCTGGACGCCAGCGGTAACCCTTTTGAAGGGAAAACCTCCACGCACGGACAGCCCATCAGTAAAGCAGGTGCCTCTTTCGATCTTACCATTAAACATCTGGGAGGAGATACTTCCAATCCATTCCGGATTTTCCCTGAGGTTCAGGTTTATTATCAGAAGGTGCTTGCTGCCAAGCGAGATAAAGCGATGGAACGGAAGGCTGGTGAAAAAGCCTGGGGGGACAAAAATCCGGAATTGAAAAAAAGGTTGAATAACTGGCTGGCCAAGAAGGTGCCATCAATCAAATGGAATGAAATTGCAGCAAAACCAAATCTGTCGACCAGGGAGTCATCGGGAATCGTTTTGGCCAGCATTGGTAAACAAATTGACAATATCATCGTGATGTCGGCTGATTTAGCCAACTCGGATAAGACGGATGTGTTTCTAAAAAACACACAACCATTTGAATATAAGAATTTTAGCGGCTCTTTCCTTCATGCGGGTGTTTCTGAATTGACCATGGCGGCCATTGCCAACGGAATGGCACTCCATGGGGGGATAATACCGGTATGCGGTACCTTTTTTGTATTTTCCGATTATATGAAACCGGCTGTTCGTTTGGCCGCCTTGATGGAACTTCAGGTGGTTTATATTTGGACACATGATGCTTTCCGGGTAGGAGAGGATGGACCGACACATCAGCCTGTTGAACAGGAAGCACAGATCAGGTTGTTGGAAAAACTCAAGAATCATTCAGGAAAACCTTCGATGCTGGTATTGCGACCTGCTGACACCGCGGAAGCAACAGTATCATGGAGGCTTGCACTGGCAAACAGGCATTCTCCTACGGCATTGCTGCTGTCGCGACAGAACATCGCCGATCTTCCGGCGCCTGAAGGACAAACCCGGATTGATGCGGCTGGCAGCGCCGGGCACGGGGCCTATATTTTGCTTAAAACAGGAGAAAGTCCAAAAGTCATCTTGCTTGGCAATGGATCTGAGGTTGCAACTTTGGTTGAAGCAGCTCATTCTTTGAAAAGAAGATATCATATTGAAGTTCAGGTAGTATCTGTGCCATCTGAAGGGTTATTCCGTCAGCAGGTTTCTGAGTATCAGGAAACTGTGATTCCACCTTTCACCAGGGTTTTTGCGTTGACAGCTGGCTTACCGGTTACTTTTCAGGGGCTGGCAGGTTCAACCGGCAAAGTATGGGGTCTGGACCACTTTGGATTTTCAGCACCGGCAGAGGTGCTTGATGAGAAATTTGGATTTACTCCAAAAAATGTGGTTAAGCAGGTGTTGCTCCTGGTTGCAGGACTATAGACTTAAACCCCGGATACCGACCCGTGTCTAAGGTCCGGGTACCCAATCAAAATGGATCGAACCAATGACGCTGATCTGATCAATCAATTCCGGGATCCGGTCCTAAGGGAACGTGCATTCCGATTGATTTTGGCTAAGTATCAGGAAAAGCTTTACTGGCATATCCGGAGGATGGTTCTGGTTCATGAAGATGCGGATGATGTGCTTCAAAATACTTTTATCAAAATCTGGAAGGGATTACCGGGGTTCAGGGAAACTTCCGGCTTATTTACCTGGATGTACCGTATTGCGACCAATGAAGCAATCACCTTTTTAAAAACCCGTCAACGCGACAGGGCGATGATAGCTGATGATCCGGATGAATTCATCATGGGCAGGCTGAAATCGGATCCCTATTTTGACGGTGAGGAATTATTTCAAAGACTTCAGCTGGCTATAGAGCAATTACCCCCGAAACAAAAGACCGTTTTTCAGATGAAGTATTTTGATGAGTTGACTTATGAAGCCATGGCCGGAGTCTTGGGTACCTCAGTCGGGGCCCTGAAGGCTTCTTATTTTCATGCAGTTAAAAAGATACAAGCCTCATTTGAAACCTCAGATTAAACCGCTGTACATATTTCTTGTCTAAATTTTCGGAGCACAAAATGATGAATAACGAGAATTATATTTGGGAGAAAGGCGGATTTCACAAAGATCCATACCATCTGCCCGAGGGTTATTTCACTGATTTCCCTGATCGGATGCTTGATCTGGTCAGGCAGTCGGATATCCTGGCTGCCAGGGAAAAGAAAAGCATGATCAGGCCATGGATGGCATGGGCATCAGGCATTGCCGCTGTTCTGACCATCGGTTGGTTCGGAGTCAGGACCTATTACTGGAAACCGATGCAAGAAGTAAGATTTCAGGAAAGCATCGCCCTGATGGTTGATTTTTATGACGGCGAACTGCATGAAGATCAGTTAGCCGGTTATTTTGAAGAGAATAAGATTGATTTAGTCAAACAGTCTGGCAACGAAGTGAATGCCTTAATTCAGATTGAACCGGACCTGGCTGAAGAGTACATTTACGAAACAGTCGGTTTATAAAATTTTTGTACATGAAAACAAAAGGATTAACAATAGTCGGCTTGCTTCTGATCGCCGGAGTTGCCATGGGGCAGAAAGATCAGGGACGCTGGGAGGAAGCCATGGCCAGGATGAAAGCGGAACGGGTTTCCTTTTTAACTGATAAACTTCAGTTGACTGTTGATGAAGCGGAGAAATTCTGGCCCGTTTATAATGAATACCTTTCTAAAAGAGAAGAAATGATGTGGGGTAAAAGGGAAAAAATGCCAAGAAATTTTGACCCCAGTCAACTTACCGATGAGGAAATGAATACCATGCTCAATGATATTCTAGACCAGGAAGTGAAATTGGCGCAGCTCAAAAAGGATTATTTCATCCGGATAAAGGAGGTACTACCGGTTAGAAAAGTCCTTAAACTACAGCGGGTTGAACAAGAATTTATGAACCATATGCTTAACCAGATCCGCGATGGCCGCAGTCCGGGCAGCAATTCAAGAGGCGGTGGCAATGACCGGCTTAAAGCTCCTCTGCATTAGTTAGCCGGATAAATTCAGCCGAATTACTTATGTGTGGATAGAGGATTTGGTCTGACTGTATAAAAGGGACCTTCTTCCTGTATTTTTTCAACAACCTTTCCAATTTGTCTGAACTTTGCGCCGGGCGTCGGAATTCGACCGCCTGTGCTGCATTCATCAGTTCAATGCCTAAAATAGTTTCCAGATTCGTGATAATGCGGAAAGTTTTGGTGGCCCCATTGGCACCCATACTGACATGGTCCTCCTGGCCATTGGAGGATTCAATGGAATCTACTGATGAGGGTGTTGCAAGTTGCTTGTTTTGACTGACCAGCGAAGCCGCGGTATACTGGGGAATCATCATTCCGGAATTCAATCCGGGCTCGGCAACCAGAAAAGGTGGCAGACCACGTGCTCCTGATAATAATTGATAAATTCTTCTTTCCGAAATATTTCCTAGCTCGGCCAGTGCAATGCCCATCAGGTCAAACGCAATTGCCAGGGGTTGTCCATGAAAATTTCCGGCTGAAATAACAAGATCCTCATCCGGGAAGATAGTGGGGTTGTCGGTCACCGAATTGATTTCCCTGGAAAAAGTGGCGGCAGCAAAATCGAGTGCATCCTTGGTGGCACCATGAACCTGTGGGATGCATCTAAAGGAATACGGATCCTGTACCTGAGTTTTTCTTCTGTTAATCAACCCACTGCCCTTTAGGATTTTTTTTATTTCGCGCGCAGTTTCAATCTGGCCCGGGTGTGGGCGGACTTCCTGAATCATTGGATTAAACGGCTCGATCCGTCCGTCGAAGGCATCCAGGGATAAAGCACCGATCAGGTTGGCCCAGGAGAACAGGTGAAATCCCCTGATCAGTATTGACACGCCATAGGCACCCATAAACTGAGTCCCATTGAGAAGGGCAAGTCCTTCCTTTGCCTGAAGTTCAACCGGGTCCAGACCGAACTTTTTCAGTATGGGGCCAGCCGGAACCTTTCTGTCATTTTCCCAGACTTCGCCCTCACCTATGAGAGGCAGGGAGAGATGAGCCAGTGGGGCTAAATCACCAGATGCGCCAAGTGAACCCTGTTGATAAACAACAGGTATGATATCTTGATTGAAAAAATCAATCAGGCGTAGAACAGTCAGGAGCTGAACCCCTGAATGTCCGTATGAAAGAGACTGGATTTTCAGCAGAAGCATAATCTTAACGATTTCTTTTGGCACCGGTTCACCTGTCCCGCAAGCATGTGACCGCACGAGATTTAGCTGGAGGGTTTGTAGATCCTTCAGTGGAATGACCTTGTTGTGAAGAGCTCCGAAACCGGTGGTTACTCCATAAATCGGTTCCGATTCGGCATATATCTTCCGGTCGAGATATTCCCTGCAGTAGACGATCTTTTTTCTTGACTCCTCCGATAGGACAAGTTCGGTAGGCGCATGGATGATATCGCTGATGATTCCCAGGCTTAACCTTTTGGGGCTGATCAGATGTGTTTTCATGAATTCAAAGGATTTTCCCTATTTCACTCGTCAATTCGGAAAAAGCAACGATGACCTGCTCGCCGGACTTCATATTTTTAACCGAAGCCATTTCGGTCATACTTTCCGTTGTTCCAATCATTATCACAACAAGGATATTGTTTTGATCGGCGTATTGAAGTTGTTTCTTTATTTTGGCAGGATCAGGATATATTTCACAACGAATCCCGCTTGACCTAAGCTGGTTGGCTAATGGCAGGCTAATCATTACCTCCTGATTGCCGAAATTCAGGAATAAGACCTGGGTGCCGGTTTGAGCCAGCGAAGGGAAACCGTTGATCTGTTCCAGGACATCATAAATCCGGTCGGCACCGAATGAAACCCCGACACCTGATATTCCGGGCATTCCAAAGATCCCTGTCAAGTCATCATACCGGCCGCCACCGCAGATCGAGCCGATTTGAATATCAAGGGACTTCACCTCGATGATAGCTCCTGTATAATAATTCAGGCCACGGGCCAGGGTAAGATCCAGTTCAACGGATGAATTAACAGGATACCCATGAACACTATTCATCAGGGTTTCAATCTCCTCCAATCCTTTGGTTCCCACAGAAGAAGGTTTTAGAAAGTCCTTGAGAACGGCGAGTTTATCAGAATTACTACCTGCATTCTTGATCACCGGATTGAGTTTTTCTATTGCTTCCTGAGAAATGCCTTTTGAGATCCACTCTTTCTCGACTTGCTCCAGACCGATTTTATCGAGCTTGTCCAGGGCAACCGTAAAATCTGTTATGTTGCTTTCCAATCCGGAGATCTCGGCCAGCCCGGCCAAAATTTTCCGGTTGTTAACCTTGATGAGGATATTAAGACCCAGCCTCACGAAAATATCATCAATTATTTTGATCAGTTCGGCTTCATTGAGCAAGGAATCGCTGCCTATTACATCTACATCACATTGATAGAATTCACGGTAGCGTCCTTTCTGCGGGCGGTCGGCCCGCCAAACCGGTTGAATCTGGTACCGTTTAAAAGGGAAAGTGATTTCATCCCGGTGCTGCACCACGAATCGGGCAAAGGGCACCGTCAGGTCATACCTTAATGCTTTCTCTGAAATCTGGGATACGAGGGTACGGCTGTGAATCGCTGTTTTATCAGGTTCATCTATTAGTTTCTGAACCTGTTCCGATTTCATTCCACCGGCAAAGTCTCCCGAATTCAGGATTTTAAAAATCAGCTTATCACCTTCTTCGCCATATTTACCAAGCAAGGTATCGAGAGTTTCCATTGCAGGAGTCTCAATGGGAAGATAACCGTACAATTGAAATACGGAGCGAATGGTATTAAACAGATAATTCCGGCGCATCATCGGGATGGGGCCGAAATCACGTGTTCCTTTAGGTATACTTGGTTTTTGAGTCATAATAAGTCCCGGTTGCCTGCAAAAATAGCATAAAAATGGGACTCACCGAAGCGGACCTGACAAGGGATGCTATCTGGAGAAAAGGTTGATATAATCCGAGATATGGGTGCCCATCCTGTCTTTCGCATTGATCCGGCCAAATGAATCAAGAAATTCCTTGACATTTGCCGGACCAGCCAGATGAGCGGCTGCAAGGATACCCATCCTTGTAATGCGAATGGAGTCGAGCATAGTCAGTCCAATGTATTTATTAATCGATTGACGCATGACAGATTCGTTGATTTTCAGTAGGATATCCATAGCTTTTTCCTGGTCCTGGTCGGAAAAGGAGGAGGGATTTGACTTGAATGATTCCAATGTGACGCTGCCAAATCCTGTTGCATCCAGTGCGCTTTTCCCAAACTGGTACTTTCCGATAAATCCGTAACGATTATACTCTTTCCAATTGTTATTGGACTCATATCTGGCCAATGTCCTCTTAAAGCGGTTATACTTGATTAGGTATTGTGCTTTGTCTTTTCTGATGATCTCAGTTCTCATTTTTTCAAGCAGCAGGAAGGAATTCCCGCCTGGAGGAAGGTCCGGAGCGGGAAGGAATCCGGGAATTATGAGAGCGGTAATCAGTATAATGATATGTCTTATATTCATATTTAAGTCTTAAATAATGGGAACGTACCAGAGTCGTCTTTGTTGCAATTGTGATCATCCCGCGGCAAAGATACAGATAATCTGGCTATTACAGTTATAGTGCGATATAATACTTTATATATGAGCAGTTTGAATTCACCTAATGGGAATCATGACCGGGTATTTTTCATTTAGCCGCCTCAGGAAGAAGAAGAGCAAATCGTTTTGTTGACGTTTTTTCACTTTCATAAATTCATCATACAATTCGGGATCCTGCATGAGCATCACCTGTACGGATTCCCGGTTGAAATCCATCACCTTACCAGTTTCAAAATCAATAAGATATTGTCTCATTTCCTGGGTTCGGGTGGTCCGGTTATAGGGTCTTGAATAATAGGGATTGTAATAGCCCGAATTGTAATAGTCGGAATAGTAGGGGTCATAATGAGTATCGATAACGGTAACATCCGCAATGAAATGGCAGACCCGCCCTATGATAGGAACACGGTTAAATTCACCGTTATATTGGATATATATTTTACCATTCTGGCAGTAACCCCAAACATTAGTGATACTTATTTCCTGCTGGGCGCCGAATTCATCAAAAAAACCGATCTTTTTATTTTTTACAAGATTCCGGTAAAAATTAAAATCCAGGGGATCGTCGTTAGATATTATCCTGACAGTAGGTACCGGAGAATTCTCACGTAACTGGTTGAAATTTAAGTACAAGCCGGGATTAAACTGAAATTCGGGAGTATATTTGACCCGTTTCACGGAATCAACCTGGGTGAATCCGTTTGAAAAGTTAAGCAGGATGAGGAAAGCTATGATTGTATAACGCATAAATTCAAAATTACTTTTTTTACTTTTAACCACACTCCTTTTTAGCAATGGAAAAGTACAAAATCTATGCCGCAGGGCAATTCATTGAAACTATCAAGGCCATTGAAATACGGCGGCCTTTTGATGGCAAATTACTGGCGATTACTGGATTAGCTGATGCTGAACTGTTGGAATCCGTTATTGCAAAGGCTAAGAAATCTGAGCCCGCGATGAAATCTTTAACGGGGTACGAGAGAAGTAATATCCTGGCAAAGATTGCTTTAGGGATGACAGAGCGGAAAACCTTCCTGGCTGAGATACTTTGTCAGGAAGCTGGAAAACCCATACGGTATGCACTTGCGGAAGTTGAGCGTGCCATTCAGGTATTCAAGATTGCTGCTGAAGAAGCTAACAGGCTACCCGGAGAATACTTGCCGATCGACCGGACACAGGCCGGTGAAGGGAAAGAGGGATGGGTGAAATATTTTCCCGTTGGTCTGGTTGCTGCCATTTCCCCTTTCAATTTTCCGCTGAATCTTTCCGCTCACAAGATTGCCCCGGCAATCGCGGTCGGCAATCCGATCATTCTAAAGCCTGCCTCCCAAACACCACTGACTGTTCTTGAATTAGCCAGGATCATCCATGAATGCGGTTTGCCCGAGGGTGGAATTTCGATCTTACCCATGACGCGTGAAACAGGGAGTATTCTTATCTCAGATCCGCGCATCAGGATGATCACTTTCACCGGATCACCCGAAGTGGGTTGGAGGATCAAAGAATTGTCAGGACGTAAAAAAGTAGTACTTGAATTAGGTGGCAATGCCGGAGTACTCGTAACAGATACGGCTGATATAGATTTGGCTGTTAAAAAATGTGTTACTGGAGGATTTGCCTATTCAGGACAGGTTTGCATCCATGTTCAGCGGATTTTTGTTCACGAAAGTCTCTTCCGGGACTTTACCACCAGGTTTATTGCCTCTACGGAACAATTGAAACAGGGTGATCCACTTGATCCTGCCACAGATATATCCACCATGATTGACGAAACTAACGCGTGCAGGGTAGAAGAATGGATTTCTGAATCCGTAAACAACGGTGCAAAAGTCTTGTTCGGGGGGAAAAGGTCAGGGTCTTTCGTTGGGCCAACCGTTATCACCGGAACACTCAAAGGGATGAAGGTTCTTGATCTTGAGGTTTTTGGACCGGTCGTGTGTATTGAACCGGTCTCCGGATTTTCTGAAGGCCTTTCGAGGATTAATGATTCTGTTTATGGACTTCAGGCCGGTATTTTCACCAATCGTATCGATGAGATGAATCTGGCATTTGACACACTTGAGGTGGGTGGAGTGATTATTAATGATGTTCCGAATTTCCGTGTTGACCATATGCCGTATGGCGGGGTTAAGGAATCAGGATACGGGCGCGAAGGGGTAAAATATGCCATGCTGGATATGATGGAACCTCGTCTGCTGGTGAAGCCTAAATAAAATGATTTGAAGCATTGACCCAATGACTGAATTAACCGATTGATTTACTTATGAAAAAAAAACTATTGTTATGCCTGGTGATTGCCGTGAGCCTTGTAAGCGCCGGCTATTGTCAGAACAGTAAAAAGCCTGTCGATTTTACCTTATATGACAGTTGGAAAAGCATCTCATCCCAGGTCCTGTCCAATGATGGTAACTGGATTGCCTGGAATGTCAGTCCCCTGGTTGGCGATGGTCATTTATATATTAGAGGCTGGGGCGATGCGTCAGACCGGAAGGTGTTCTGCCGGGCGGTACAACCTGATTTTTCCCCAACCTCTGAGTATGTGGTGTTTAAGATTGTACCTCAGGCAGATACAGTACGAAAAGCCAAAATCGCCAAGTTGAAAACCGAGAAAATGCCCAAGGATACGCTTGGAATATTTCTGTTGAGTTCCGATAAATTAATTACCTATCCAAATATTAAATCCTTCAGAATGGCTGAAGAATCTTCTGTCTGGCTGGCATTCCAGCCTGACGAGAACAAACCGGAGAGTAAGCCTGAGAAAAAGGATTCTACCGCAGGGGGTAAGAAAGAGGACTCCAAATCAAAAAAGAAACCGGAATTCAACGGCCTTCCCCTGGTTGTTTTTAACCCATTAACCCGTGATTCCCAAAATTTTGCCTTCGTAACGGAATATGGATTCTCAAAGCATGGTCAATGGCTTTACTTTGTCAGCATAAAGGAAGACTCGGTTAAAACATCCACTCTCAGGATTTTTGATACCAAAACAGGGATGGCAAAGGATGTTTGGGAGCAGGTCGGTGTAATCAAAAGCCTCGTCTGTGATGAAAATGCTACGGAACTTGCATTCCTTTTTTCGACCGATACTTCCAAAACCAAAAATTATGGACTTTACTATTGGAAAGACAAGGATGATAGACCAAGAATGATTGTCGATGGCGGGACGCCAGGTATGCCTGCAGGCCAGAGTGTTAGCGAAAACGGAAGGATCAGTTTCTCCCCCAATGGACAAAGGCTCTTTTTTGGAACCGCCAACAAGCCGGTGATTAAGAAGGAGGAAAAGGATACCCTTCTGGCAGACGACAAGGTATCAGTGGATATCTGGCATTGGCAGGAAGATGTATTGCAAAGTGTCCAGCTTAAACAGGCTGATCAGGACAAGAAAAGATCCTTTCAGGCAGTATACAATTTAAAGAAGAACCAGATGGTCCAATTAGCGGATTCAGCTTTTATTGAAAGCTACCGTCTGGTAAAACAGGGGGATTATGATTTTGCCCTTGGATTTTATGATAACCCGTACCGGTTGCAGAATTCAATCAACTATAAAAACACCAAGGATATTTATCTTACTGATATTAATACCGGTGCAGACATCAAGCTCTTTGAAAAGGTAGCATTCGGGCCTCAATTGTCACCTCAGGGAAAATACCTTTACTGGTGGGAGCCTGCCGATAGTTCTTGGAATTGCTACAGTATCCGTGACAAAGCCACTATAAACCTAACCGAGGATATCGCAACGGGTTTTACCAATGAAATCCATGATACACCTGATGACCCGGGTAGTTATGGTTCGATGGGTTGGACGGATAATGATGAAAACCTCTTTCTGTACGACAAATTTGATATCTGGAAATTTGATCCTGACGGCAAAGATCAGCCGGTTTGTATTACCCAGGGTTATGGACGGGAAAATGACATCAACCTGCGTTATGTTTCGACAGATCCGGAAGAGAAGTTTCTTGATCCTGAAAAGATTAATTTATTCAGTTTGAAACAGGTGGTCACCAAGAAATCCGGGTTTTGCAGATTCTCCATTGACAAGCCGGATATTAAACCGATTATGCTTGATGACTGTGCCTATGGCAGGACTGTAAAAGCTAAAAATGCGGATAAACTTTTATGGACGAGGAGTACAGTGAGTGAATTTCCTGATTTGTGGGTTGGGGATATTAACTTCCAGGATGGACGAAAAATCAGCAATGCCAATCCGGAGCAGTCAAAATATGTTTGGGCGAG
Source organism: Bacteroidales bacterium (assembly GCA_041662065.1). Lineage (GTDB taxonomy): Bacteria > Bacteroidota > Bacteroidia > Bacteroidales > UBA12481 > UBA12481. Next base: position 189,370 of record JBAZTE010000006.1, read on the forward strand.
TGTTGAATTAATTGAATGGAATGACCTAAACGGAAGAAAACATCAGGGTTTGTTATATAAGCCCGAGAACCTCGATCCGCTGAAAAAATATCCCATGATAGTTTATTTTTATGAACGTCATTCGGATGGACTTCATACCTTTTATGGACCAAGAGCCAGTGCCAGTACCGTTAATCCGCTGGAATACGCTTCCAATGGCTACTTGGTTTTCATGCCGGACATTTCTTTCCAGGTCGGATTTCCCGGAAAATCTTTTTACAATGCCATCATGAGCGGCGTTCTGGAACTCGGCAAACGGGATTATGTTGATATGAAGCACCTTGGAATACAAGGTCAAAGCTGGGGTGGATACGGAACAGCTTATTTGATAACACAAACCGGGATTTTTGCAGCGGCTTCACCGGGAGCCCCGGTCAGCAACATGACCTCTGCCTATGGCGGCATACGCACCGAGAGCGGGATGGTCCGCCAGTTCCAATATGAAAAAACCCAGAGTAGGATAGGTGGTACCCTCTGGGACAAACCTGAATACTTTATCGAAAACAGCCCCCTGTTTTTTGCTGACCGGATCACAACACCATGTTTAATCCGTCATGATGATGCCGATGGTGCAGTTCCTTTTTCGGAAGGAGTGCAGCTTTTTGTTGCCCTTCGCCGTTTAAACAAGCCGGCATGGCTCATAAATTATAATGGGGCGCCCCATAACCTGTCGCGGCAGGCGGATAAAAAAGACTGGTCGGTTCGCATGATGCAATTCTTTGATCATTATCTCAAAGATGCACCGGCACCGGAATGGATGACACGGGGAGTGCATGCGGTTGACAAGAAAAGCAACGAAACTTATTATTGGAAATACACGGAGAAATAGGCCATGTGTGTATTCCTCTCTCTTCGGGCGGACAAAGCGAATCTCCAGAAGCGGTTTGATTCCACATTTGTCGAAGAGGAGTACTTTGGTCCCAGGTATGTTCAGAATGCTTTTGAATTTCCTAAATGGCCAGTCATCACCACCGACAGGCCAAAGGAAATACACCTGATGAATTGGGGGCTGATTCCTGGATGGATCAAGGATCGTGAGTCAGCCGCCAAATTCCGGGTGAATACGATAAATGCGCGGTCAGAAACGATTTTTGAAAAGCCGGCCTTCCGGAGGGCGGCAGACTGCCGGCATTGCCTTGTGCTCGCTGATGGATTTTTTGAATTCCGGGAAATAGACGGGAAAAAGTACCCTTATTACATTCGCGTATCAGGAGGGGAGCCTTTTGCGTTAGCCGGTCTTTATGAGCCCTGGACAAATCCGGAAACCGGTGAGATCACCAGGAGTTTTTCCATCATTACCACCATCGCGAATCCCCTGATGGAAATGATCCATAACAGAAAAAAGCGGATGCCGGTCATTCTTGAAAGTGCTGATGAACGCGACTGGCTGCAACCTGGTGATGGGCACAGGAGCTTGCTAAAGCCTTTCAGTGAACACAATATGGAGGCCTGGCCTGTATCAGGAATGATTTCGGACCGGGGGGGTGGGGGAAACAAGCCGGAGGTTTTGGAGCCTTTTCATTACCCGGAGATCTCCGGTCAACAAAACACTCAGGGAAAGTTATTCTGATGATCAGACATCGATGATCCCTTCTTCAAATTCCTTATACTTCTGCGAAAGCATCGCTACCAGGTTCCGGATGGTTTCAATCGCTTCTGCGGTATCTTCGGATAGGGTCCTCTTCTTCATTTTCATCAGCATCCATCCATAAAGAACAGTCAGGCATACTTCAATATCGCCCATCTTATCCTTCACCGCCATTTTTTTTCTGAAATCACCGATATTAATGATGGTATCCTCATAAAGGGCCATATAATCAGAATGATGCGGGCTGTCGATCAGCCTGAAATGGAAATCGTTCAAGTCGTCTAACAGTCCGACAAGGAAAGCCAGATGGCCGGATTTCGAGATCTGTTCGGACTTCATCGAGTCGATTAAACCTTCATACCAGAGTTCGATATCTTTTTTCAGCAATGGGTCGACCTCGTATTGATCGACGAGTTCTTTTTTAATTCGCTCAAAATTAAGATCATAGGCCCGGATTAGGTCTTCAATCTGCCACATATACAAAATATACTCGGCAATGTTTTCCGCTCTTTTTTGTTGAGAAATAATCATTAAATCAATTCTAAAGGTCCATTTTGTTAATATCCCTCCGGTCCTTTTTAGTAGGCCTTCCGGTTCCCCGATCGCGCACGAAGAAAGCATTTTCCCGGGATTGGCGTGCCCGTACAAGTTCTTCCTGGGGAGTAAGGTCGATGACATTGTCGGCTGCGAGGGTAGCAGACCCCCTTTTTTCCAGCAGTCCGGTAACCTGGTAAGTGAGTGTCAAGGGAGGTTTCCGAACGACTATGATATCTCCAATATGGATATTCCTGCTGGGTTTGACTGATTCATCCGCAATAAGAACCCTTCCACGCTTGCACTGGTCAATGGCGAGGCTGCGGGATTTAAATATCCTGACGGCCCACAGCCATTTATCGATTCTGACACCCTCATCCACTAGGCTTTGATCTCAAGTTTAAAGCCGGTTCCATGAATATTTACAATATTAATGGCAGGATCTGTTTTTAAATAGCTTCGTAATTTTGCAATATAAACATCCATGCTTCGACCCATAAAGTAATCGTCGGATCCCCATATGCTTAACAGCAATTGGTCGCGCCTGACCAATTCATTTGCATTTTGGCACAGCATGCGCAGTACCATGGCTTCTTTTTTTGTCAGCCTTCTTTCCTCTCCATGCATTTGCAATAACTGGTTCGGGTAATCGAAAATTACTGAACCGATGGTAAATACATCCCGTTTGATTGAATCAGATTCTTTGCCCAGCCTGCGGAGAATGATTTCTATTCTTAACTTCAATTCCTCTGTGCTGAAGGGTTTGGTAATGTAATCATCAGCACCGAGTTTGAGCCCTCTGATCCTATCGGCTTCGAGCCCCCTGGCGGTAAGAAAGAGAAATGGGGTTCCCGGTTTGAATTCCTGGATATTTTCTGCCAGTGTGAAACCGTCCTTGATTGGGAGCATGACATCGAGAATACACAAATCAAACGGTTTGGATTTGAACATATTCAATCCAGTCAGTCCGTTTTTTTCCCAGGTTACCTTGAATCCTTCCAGGTCGAGGAAGTCTTGAAGCATATAGCCTAGGTTCTGATCGTCTTCAACGAGCAAAATTTCTGCTTTTACAGCTTTCATACCGGTAAAGTTATGATAAACCTTGAACCATTCCCGATTTCGCTCTTAACGGAGATGGTTCCGCCATGAGCTTCGACCATGGTTTTTACGTAATACAGACCAATTCCGGTACCTTTTACGTTATGGAGGTTGCCTGTTGGTACCCGGTAGAATTTTTCAAAAATATGTTTTTGTGCATCCGTACCGATGCCCATTCCATTATCGCTAAATTCCAGGATGAAATTGTTATCACGCAGATCAGTGGAAATCAGCATTTTGGGATCAGACGAGGAATATTTCTGGGCATTATCGATCAGGTTGTAGATAATATTGGTGAAATGAACCGGATCGATGAAGAGTTCTGAGCGCTCAGCTTTAAAATCGAGATCAATGACTGTACTTTCGCGGCAATCCTCAAGACAGATGGTATCCACGGCATCCCGTATCAGTTCATGGATATCGGTTGTCTGCCGGCTGATATCCATATCCTCCCGGTTTCTGACAGCTACCTGAAGAATCCTCTCTACCTGTGAACGCATCCGCTTATTCTCCTGGCTGATAATGTCGATATAGCGGTTCAGCCGGTCGGGTGAATCTGTAATATTCGGTCTTTTCAGCACTTCACAAGCCAATGAGATATTGGAGATAGGTGTTTTGAACTCATGGGTCATGTTGTTGATAAAGTCGTTTCTCATTTCAGTGATCTTTTTCTGGCGGACGATCGTGAGAACGATGTAAGCATAACTGATGATCACAATCAGCAGGAATATCGTTGAAGCGGCAAGCCACAGGAGCAGATCCTTCACGATCAGCTGGCGCGGTTGACTAAACCGGACCTCCATCCGGTGACTCTCCAGGTGGTGGAGGCACGAAAGGCTGATTTTATGAAGTGAACTCCGGCTTTTACCCTTTATGTTGCCATTTTTTTCAAACAGGACCTTACCGGTATTGCAGTTGACCACTTTGAATGCAAAAATCGTATCCAGTCCATGGTAGTCGAAATGGACCCTCAACAGGGAGTCCATTTCCGCAGGTTCGAGATTGATGAAGAGGCTGTCGCTACGGTCAGGTACGCTGAGGCAACCGCATGTTACGTCGCATGGTTTTCCCCTATGGTTCTGCACATATTCATCCAGGGCACCCTGCAAGGCGATGGTAACCCGGCTGTTGAACTGTTCCTCACCCAGCCGGAGGGCATTGTTTATCCAGAATAACTGGGTGATTATCAGTCCCACCAACGAAATCGACGAGGCTATGATAATCCAGCGTATGGTAATCCTTTTCATTAGGGCTGATTTTGGGCAAAGATAGAGTAACGGAAGAAGCGGAACATTTGGTTAACAATAATTTAACAGCGATATCCTTGCCGGATGCTATCAGGGGCGGGTATTATAGGTGTTCATGGTCCGGTCGATTCCCGACATGGAGAAACTCAGGATAATTTCACCGGCAACTTTTACTTTTTCAGGAACCAGGGTCAACTCGTCAGGGGTCCATTCTCCCAGAACATAATCGATCTGATTGTACACTTTTTCTTTGCTGCCTATTCCGAATCGAAGTCGGGCATAGTCCTCATGACCAATGATCTCGGTAATATGTTTAAGTCCGTTATGTCCCCCGTCACTACCTTTTTTGCGGAGGCGGAGCTGTCCGAAAGGAAGCGCCAGGTCATCAACGACTACCAACAGGTTTTGAACTTCGATCTCGGATTTCTGCAACCAGTATCGTACCGCATTGCCACTAAGGTTCATATAGGTTGAGGGCTTAAGGAGAACCAGCTCCCTGGATTTGTGACGGCACTCGGCAATATCACCGTAACGGCGCGGGGTAAAAACAACATTGGACGCCTCAGCAAAGGCGTCCAATATTGTAAATCCTATATTATGCCGGGTGTTGGCGTATTCTCTACCGAAATTACCCAATCCTGCGATCAGATATTTCACCTGGCAATTATTAGAGGGTTAACTTCATTATTATTTTACCTCAGGAGCGGCGGTGGCCACTTCTGCTGCACCTTTAGCGACACGGGTAGTTTTAACCGATGCAAGAACGGCATTTTTCGGATCCAGGATTTCAAATTCGGGATAAGAAAGATCCCGTACCTTGATTGATTGCCCAACTTCAATATTTGTTACATCAAGCAAAAGTTCATCCGGAATGGTATCGATGATGCCCTTAACAGTCACACGGCGCATTTCAAGCTTAAGTTTACCACCTTGCTGAACACCTTTGGCGAATCCTTCGAGGCGAACAGGGATGGAAACGATAACCGGTTTTCCGTCCGCAATCCTGATAAAGTCAATGTGAATCGGCCTGTCAGAAACCGGATGAAACTGAATCTCTCTCATGATTGCCGGATAAACGGTTCCGTCGATGTCCAGGTTGATCTGATAACTGCTGGCAGTATAGATCACCTTGCCATATTCCTTTTCATTGGCGATGAAATGGATGGGTTCCCCAATGCCATACAGGACACATGGGATGGAATCTTCTTTGCGAACCTTTTTGGTTGCTTTTTTACCTAACTCCTTCCGGAGGGTACCTTTTAAATCAAATGTTTTCATTGCATTAAATTGTGCTACTCAGGACTGAGCTGCGTTTAGCCGGTCAATCGCAGCGGCAGCCCCCCATTACACTTAGTAATTCCTATCCGGCTAAAAAAGAGGTGCAAAGATAGTAATTAAAAGAGGAAAGTGCTACTGATTGATTGATTATTGTATGCTTTTTTAATGATATCGGCAAAAAGACCGGAAATCGATATCACTTTGATTTTCGGACTGGGCTTACGGAGAGGGATAGAATCAGTGACAACCACTTCAAGCAGGGCGGATTGTTCAATTCTTTCGAAAGCCGGGCCGGTAAGGAGCGGGTGGGTGGCCACACACCTGACGGACCTGGCACCCTTGTCCATGATCAGATTTGCTGCGGTCGTGATGGTGCCGGCGGTATCAATCATGTCATCCACCAATACCACGTTTTTATCGGTTACCTCACCGATGATGGTCATTTCTCCGATAACATTGGCCCCTTTACGGGTTTTATGACAAATCACCATCGGACAGTCGAGATATTTGGAGTAGGAATTTGCCCTTTTTGTACCCCCGGTATCCGGAGAGGCAATAACCAGGTTTTCAAGCTGCAGCTGGCGTATATAATCGATGAATACGGTGGATGCATACAAATGATCGACCGGGACATCGAAAAATCCCTGTATCTGGTCAGCATGCAGATCCATGGTGATTACACGGCTTACACCGGCAGCAGCGAGCAGATTGGACATCAGTTTAGCCGCAATGGAAACCCGGGGCCTGTCCTTGCGATCCTGGCGGGCGAATCCGAAATAGGGAATTACCGCCACGATTTTATAAGCTGAAGCACGGCTGGCAGCATCAATCATCATCAGGAGTTCAAGCAAATTTTCAGCCGGGGCAAAGGTAGATTGAATGATAAAAACGAAATCACCCCGAACAGTCTCTTCAAAGCAAGGCTGAAATTCACCGTCGCTGAATCTCAGCACCGAAACCTTCCCTAACTCGGTACCGTAGGCGGCGGCAATTTTCTCAGACAAGTATTTCGATCCGGTGCCTGAGAAAATTTTAATCGGACTATTTGGATGCATAGATTCGATCTTTTTTGTGAAAGAGAGCAAAAGGGAAACCGCGCCAAAGTTAATTAATAATTAAAGGTTCGTACCCGGCCGGTTGAAAAGTAGGTTGGTTTGTTGAATAAATGCAAGAAGCTCTTCCCTGCCTTTTTTGTTTTGCGACGAAGTAATGAATTGACGTGGAAGCTGTTCCCAACTTTTCGACATTTCCCTAGAGTAAGCCGCTATATTTTTGTTCAGTATATTTGTGGTCACTTTATCAGATTTGGTGAAAGCCAGGACAAAGGGTATTTTATTTTCACCGAGGAAATTTGAGAATCCAAGATCGGCTGCCTGGGGCTCGATTCTACTGTCGACCAATTGGAACAAACACATCAGGTTAGGCCGTTCAATAAGATATTTCTTCGTAAAGCCTGTCCATTTCTCGCGCATGGTTTTGGACACTTTTGCATACCCGTATCCGGGAAGATCCACCAAATACCAGGCATCATTGACTAAATAATGGTTGATAGTCTGGGTTTTGCCAGGTGAAACTGAAATCCTGGCCAGACTCTTCCGTCCGGCTATCATATTCAGCAGACTTGATTTACCTACATTCGACCGGCCGATGAAGGCGTACTCGGGCCGGTCAGGGCCGGGACACTTATCCGGATTGTTCCCTGCACTGATGAAAGTGACCGTTTTAATTGCGTTTTCCGGTTTCACATTAATTTGATGCTGAAGCCTTTGGGTTGTCGATATATACTTCAAGAATCCGTGTTTCGCCGCGTGGTTCGAGCGTGATATCCTTAAAAATGGCCGGGAGAAGGATGGTATGACCGGTTTTAACCAGCATGGGATTTTCACCGCCGTAATTCAACAGAAATGACCCCTGGATACAGATATACACAATAAAGGAATCAATGTCGAGATAGTCCCGTTCGACTGAACGGCAACACCAGATGAGATTTACGGTAAAATAGGGGCATGAGATCACCGGGGCAGGCCGGTTGGAGCAGGCCGTATACTCAGTCCGATAGGTTGGATAATGCTTGAAATCAATGGCATCAATGGCCAGGTCAGTATGCAGGGCTCTTGGCCTTCCATTCTTTTCCAGGCGGTTCCAGTCGAACATCCGGTAGGTGATATCGCTGGTCTGCTGGATTTCGGCAAACAGGATTCCGGCCCCGGTGGCATGAACCCGTCCGGCCGGAATGAAAAAGGCATCTCCGGCTTTCACCGGTTCGACGTTCAACACTTCCTGAACCTTTTTTTGTTCAACATGCGAAAGGAAATCCTCCCGACTGATCGCCCGGTTAAATCCGGTATAAATCACCGATCCGGGATCAGCCTGAATGACATGCCACATCTCAGTTTTTCCATAGGCCTGGTGCCGTTGGACCGCCAGAGCATCATCCGGATGAACCTGTACCGATAGGACATCATGGGCATCTATCAGTTTGATCAACAGCGGAAATTCGGTCCCAAATTTTTCATAAACGGCATCCCCGATCAGGTCACCCATATAAACTTCAATTAACTCCTGAAGATCATTTCCCTCAAGAAAACCCTCTTTGACGACCGATTGATTGTCCTCGACACCGGAAATCTCCCAACTTTCCCCGGTGCTGTCAGGAGCATCTTTCTTGCCAAGAACCTCTCTTAATTTATTACCACCCCATAACCTGTACTGGTAGATTGGCTTAAATCGTAAAGGATATAACATACTTGCTTTTTTTGTTTAGGTTCGAGTATCAAAGTAATAGTCGCCAACCACCTTGCTGGCCGACCATTGTTTGTTCAACTGAATTGCTTCCAAATGAGCAGGGTGTGACTGGTATGATTTAAGGTCTTCCAAAGTATCGAACACACTGTCGATGATTATATCAGATGATGATACACCCCTGACAAAATCAGGTTCCACGCGGTACTGTCGAATTTCCGGGATCTGGCCGATAAGGGAGCGGAATATGAGCAAAACATGTTGAATGGCTTCGTTTCTTTCGGATTCTGAAGAAAAATCCTTTATTTTGAAGAGAACAATATGTCTGATCATTTTTTGGAAAGACTTATTCGGTAAATATACAATTACCTCCTGAATCTTCAGCAAATATGTTAATCGTAGGAATTGCCGGCGGTACCGGAAGCGGTAAAACAACAGTCGTGAACAAGGTCATGGGGTGTTTTCATAAGGGGGAGGTTGCCCTGCTCCCACAGGATTCATATTATAAGGACAACAGCCACCTGCCGTTGGAAGAAAGGCAAAAGCTTAATTTTGACCACCCTGACTCCATCGAATGGCCGCTGCTGATTGAGCATTTGCAGAATTTGCGGCAGGGCAAACAAATCCATCAACCCATTTATTCCTACCTGACCTGTACCCGGTCAACGGATACCATTCTGATAGAACCGCGGAAAGTGGTTATTGTGGAAGGAATACTGGTGTTGACACAAAAAGAAGTTCGTGATCTTCTTGATATTAAGGTATTTGTTGATGCGGATGCAGATGACAGGCTTTCAAGGGTTATCCGCCGTGATATTCAGGAAAGAGGGCGTTCAGCCGAGATCGTTTTAAACCGGTACGAAAAGACAGTTAAGCCTATGCACCTTGATTTTATTGAACCTTCAAAAAGGTATGCCGACCTTATCATCCCACAGGGAGGCGATAACAAGGTTGGCATCAGGGTGCTTGGTTCCCTCATCCGCGAACATTTGCTGGCTTAGTTATGAAACTTTACGTCAAACGAATTGGCGATGGTTTTCCAGTCATCATACTTCATGGGTTATATGGCTCCGGCGACAACTGGCTGACGATAGCAAAAAATCTTGCTGCGATTTGCGAAGTTTTTCTGGTTGACCAGAGAAACCATGGCCGGTCGCCACACTCCGATCAGCACGATTATCCTGCATTGGCTGAGGATCTTCTTGAAATGATGAATGAATATAAACTGGATAAAGCGGTCCTGATCGGTCATTCGATGGGGGGAAAAGCGGCTATGTGGTTTGCAGCATTGTATCCATCAAGGGTCAGCAGGTTGATCATTGCCGATATCAGTCCGAGAAGCTACCTCGATCCGGCAGGAAATTTTAGCCATAATGCATTCCATGTCAATGTTATGGACTCAATGTTGGCCGTGGATTTCAGCCATGCCGACGGTATCGGAGATGTGGACAGGCAATTGGAAGACCGTTTGCCGGATAAGTTACTCAGGCAATTCTTACTTAAGAATATTGGAAAAGATTCCCATTCGGATTTATTCTGGAGATTAAATCTGAAGGTGTTGAGAGAGAACCTGAATAATCTTTCATCGGGACTTGAACCTTTTCTTGAGAGGGGCGAGAAATTTAAACAGTTTCCGGTGGTTTTTATCAAAGGGGAACAATCCAGGTATATTGGAGCGGAGGATCTCGAGATGATACATCAACTTTATCCTGATGCACAGGTTCTTACGGTCAAGAACTCCGGGCATTGGCTGCATGCGGAACAACCTGCGTCCGTTTTGGCCATTATCAGAAGAAGTCTTCTAAGTTAAACAACAGTCCATTGGAGTTTGGACCGGTACATCATAATGGTATTCTCGAGTCCGAAATAGAGCGCGTCCGATATCAGCGCATGTCCAATGCTCACTTCAAGGAGCCCGGGAATATTTCTCGAAAAATATTCCAGGTTATGCAAGTTCAGGTCATGACCGGCATTCAATCCAAGATTAAGTGCAGAAGCTGCCTCAGCAGCCTCGATGAAAGGTTTGATGGCCTCTTCGGGGTTTTCCGGATACTGGCTGGCATAGGGCTCCGTGTACAGTTCGATTCTGTCTGCACCAATGGATGCGGCATGCCGGATCATTTCAGGATTGGCGTCGATAAAAATGGAAACCCGGATTCCTTTTTTCTGAAAACGATCGACCACCTGTTTGAGGAAATTCTGATATCTGACCGTATTCCACCCGGCATTAGATGTCACAGCGTCATGCGCGTCGGGGACAAGGGTCACCTGTTCAGGGACTACGCTGGTCACCAGTTGGATGAATGATTCCGAAGGATATCCCTCGATATTGAATTCAGTGCTGATTAAAGGCTTGAGATCAAGAACATCCTGATATCGAATATGCCTTTCGTCAGGACGAGGGTGTACCGTGATTCCTTGAGCTCCAAACCGTTGACAATCCAAGGCTGCTTTTAAAACATCCGGTACATTGCCTCCCCTTGCATTCCGGAGTGTGGCAATTTTGTTTATATTTACGCTTAATCTGGTCATTATTCCTGGATTCGTTTACCATACAAAAATACGAAATATATGGCGATATGCTGGCTAAAGACTTGCTAACCGACCTGATACCTGCAGTGACCCGTACCACCAGGGTGGATCAGGTTCTGGCCGAAATGCGGGAATACCGGGTTACCCATCTGCCGTTTGTTGAACAGGATAAGTATCAGGGTCTGCTATCGGAAAAAGATACTATTAAATTGAACCATGAGGACCAACTGGCCAATCCGGAATCATTAAACCTTCTGACGGTTTCAACGGATGAAAACCAGCATATATATGAAGTCATTGATTTGGTGGCGCGCTATGAACTTACCTTGCTGCCCGTAATTTCAGCGGATAAAGCATATCTGGGAAGTATCACGCTGCCGGCACTCGTAAAAAAATTCAGTGACCTCAGTACTGCCGGCCAGCCCGGCGCTGTTATTGTGCTTGGCCTTGCAGTGCAGGACTATTCGCCTGCCTTGTTATCGAGAATCGTTGAGGATAATAATGCCAAGATTATCAGTCTTTATGTTGTGGCCGATCCAAACGGACGGGAATTGGCAGTTACCTTAAAGGTTAACACCGGGGAACCGGGGGCGATGATGCGTGCTTTTGACCGGTACGGTTATTCGGTTCACTCTTTTTTTATGACCAACAGCCAGGTAGATGATTTTTACCGGTCGAGATATGAGGAGTTTATGAATTATATGAATATTTAAATGATGACGAATGCGGACCCGGCAGTTAAGCTGATATTCATATTTGGTAGGGAATTTGATGAAGGGTTCAGGCAACCTTTCCGCCTGTTACTATCCAGATTGAATGAGTATGGTGTTAAAGTAATGATCTTTAAACCATTAAAACAGTTTGTCGAAAGCTGGACCAACGAGGACTTCTCTTTTTCCGGTGTATTTCAAACCTATGAGGATTTAACTGGTTTACAAGGAATTATGTTCAGCATCGGTGGGGATGGAACTTTTCTTGAGGCGATTACCCTGGTCCGCGACCTGCCAATTCCCCTGGCCGGGATTAACAGTGGCAGGCTCGGGTTTCTTGCCGATATATCGCAGGATGAGATACTGGTGGCGGTTGATTCCATTTTACAGAATAAGGCCGGAATGGATGAACGGGTACTTCTTAATGTGGACATTGACAAGCCGGTATTCGGGCCTTTGAATTTTGCATTGAATGAGATTACGGTTCATAAACGCGATGATTCGTCCATGATCAAGATCATCGCCTTCCTCGATGGGCAATTTCTTAATATTTACTGGGCTGATGGCCTGATTGTTGCCACCCCAACCGGATCCACCGCGTATTCATTAAGTGTTGGAGGTCCTTTGGTATTACCCGACTCGCAAAATTTCGTTCTCTCGCCAATCGCACCGCACAACCTCACCGTCCGGCCGCTGGTATTTAAAGATTCCATGAAACTCACCCTGCAGATTGAAAGCAGGAGCGGAAGTCTGCTACTCTCTGCCGATTCCCGGTCAGTGGTCATTGAAGACCGTCTCGAACTCAATATATATAAGGCGCCATTTGCCATACGGACTTACCGGTTAAAAGGTCATAATTTTTATCACACCCTTCGTACAAAATTGATGTGGGGTGCCGACCGTAGGAATTAGGCCTGAGGCTAACCCCGGACCCCTTAAAGCCGTATCGTATCCGCCTAAAAATCGTTGGATTTTATACTATATTTGCGCTTTGGTAGTTATTGTAAGGGAAATAAGTCAGAATCACTTGCTATCGGCCAGAGATGAAGGAAACACTCATAATTATAGGGTTTGTTTGTGTTGCGCTCGGAGCAAAAGCTCAGAAGAGTTATGACTATGGTTTATTTCTGGGAATGACCGAGGCTCATCTGTATACCATTCTTCCCATCCCTGATGCGAATGGGTTGGATTATGCAGTCGGAGGTTATTACCGGTACAGTCTGAATCCCCGTTATTCAATCCGGGGAGGGGTCAATGCAGGTTTTGGCAGGACAAATTTTCAACCAAATATGATTGATGCCTTTGGCCTGTTCGAATTCAATTTTCATCCGTTGAATGTCAAGCGCGAAAAAAACCTTGTGACCTCCTATATTGCTGTCGGATTAAGCTATCTCATCGATTTACCTCTCCTCATGACGGTTTCCACTTCAGCAAACCCTAAGATGGGAAATTATATGATTAGAAATATAAGGGTTCCCTTTAATGTCGGTGTCAGATATAATGTTACCTCTTCTATGACTATCGGTGCCGAATGGGATTTAAGAAAGGGATATCAGAAGGATTATGAAGATCCCGACCAACCCTTTTTCAACAACCTGCTATCAAACTGGCGGTCACATTTTGGTATTACCCTCGGATACATGGTTAGTAACTATTGCAGGATCTGTCCGTTTTACGATAACGAACGCAAGAAGCTTAAATGAGTCTGAAGGAGAAACTAATCAGGGAAAAATTACCGAGGCATGTTGCCATCATCATGGATGGCAACGGCAGATGGGCTGTTCGTAAAGGCGCCGCGCGGATTTTTGGACATCAGAACGGGGTTACCCCGGTCGATGATGTGGTTAAGGCAAGTGCTGAACTGGGGATCAAGTATCTTACCTTATATGCATTCAGTACAGAAAACTGGAGCCGTCCGGTGGAGGAGATTGATGCGCTGATGGGTTTGCTGGTTTCTACCATCAGGAAAGAAACGAAAAAACTTCTCGACAATAACATCCGTTTGATGACCATCGGTGATATTACCAAATTGCCCGATAACACCCGAAGGGAATTGATTCATCTCGTGGAGGTCACTAAGGATAATAGCGGACTGACCCTTGTCCTGGCTTTGTCATACAGCTCCCGGCTGGAACTTGTCCTGGCTGCACGTGCAATAATTAAGGATGCCTGTGCGGGGAAAATTACCCCGGACGACATGAATGATAAAACTTTTGAGAAGTATTTGCAAACTTCAGGCATCCCGGATCCGGAACTCTTGATCCGGACCAGCGGGGAATACCGGATCAGCAATTTTCTTCTCTACCAATTGGCATATACTGAATTGTATTTCACCTCGAAACTGTGGCCGGATTTCAGGACTGAAGATTACTATGAGGCCTTATTAGATTACCAGAACCGCGAACGGCGGTTCGGGAAAACCAGCGAGCAATTATAACATCTGAAAAATCAGCATGATAAAAAGATCCATACTATCTGTCGTCCTTACTCTTTCCACTTTGGGTGCCTTCAGTCAGGAAACGACCATCAAACCCTTAAGGATACTTGATTTTTCAAGAACGCCTCGTGAATACCAAATCGGAGGGGTTACTGTATCGGGGGTCAAATATGTAGGGCAAAATGTATTATTGCAGTTCTCAGGTCTGGAAGTCGGTAAAATGATCACCGTGCCTGGAGAAGCCATTGCTGAAGCGATTCAAAAGCTGTGGGATCAGCAGCTCTTCTCCGATGTCAGGATAACCGCCACCAAGATTGAAGAGGACCAGATATTTCTGGATATTTACCTGCAGGAAATGCCCAGGCTTGCCCGTTTTTCGTTTAGCGGTGTAAACAAGCAGGAAGCCGATGACCTGAAAGAAAAAGTCAAGCTGGTCAGAGGGAATCTGGTTACTCCGTATACCATATCCAGGACGGAATTCCTCGTTAAGGAACACTTTGTCGATAAAGGGTACCTGAATACCGAAGTTTTCATTACTCAGAAAGTTGATTCACTGTTGCAGAATTCCACTGTTCTGGAAATTAAAGTCGATAAAAAGAGTAAGGTCAAAATCCAGCAGATCACTTTTGTAGATGTGACAGTCATTCCGGAGAAAAAACTTCGAAGGGCCATGAAGGAAACCAAGCAGAAAGCTTGGTACAATGTTTTTAAGGCATCCAAATATCTTGAGAGTAATTTCGAAACGGACAAAGAGGCTATCATTGCCAAATACAATGCCTTGGGTTACCGTGATGCGCGTATCGTCAAGGATTCACTCTATCACAATCCGGATGGTACCGTTGGCCTGGTGATAAAGGTTGAGGAAGGTAAGCAGTATTTCTTCAGAAATATTACCTGGGCTGGCAATGTTAAGTACACCAGTGACCAGTTGACCACGGCACTTAAAATCAAGAAAGGCGCTGTTTATGATCAGGCCGTTCTGGAAAACCGGCTGCGAAATGACCCGGATGCCGTAGGCAACGCCTATATGGATTATGGATACCTGTTTTATGAAGCAGATCAGCAGGAAATTAATGTGGAAGGTGATTCAATTGATCTTCAGATTGTCATTCATGAAGGTCAGGTGGCCAGGATCAACAAGGTGATCATTACCGGTAACGACCGGACCAATGAGCATGTGATCAGGCGTGAAATCCGCACGAAACCGGGTGATTTGTTTAATCGTTCGGCGGTGATCAGGTCGGTACGCGAACTGTCGCAGCTTGGTTTCTTCGATCCGGAAAAAATTGTGCCTATGCCGATTCCAAACCAGCTGGATGGAACGGTTGACATTGAATATCGACTGGTCGAACGCGCCAATGATCAGATTGAGATATCGGGAGGCTGGGGAGCCGGGATGGTGATCGGTACCCTTGGCGTAAGATTCGGAAATTTCTCGGCTCGTAATTTCTTTAAAAAAGATTCGTGGCGGCCGCTCCCTTCGGGTGACGGACAAAACCTGAGCATCCGTGCCCAATCGAACGGAAAATATTACCAATCCTATAGCGCCTCTTTTGTGGAGCCCTGGCTTGGCGGAAAGAAACCAAATTCACTTTCGGTTTCTCTTTATCATACCGTTCAGACCAACGGCCGGCAGACTTCCGATCCGCTGAACCAGTCGATGAAGATCTCCGGCGCCTCGGTAGGACTGGGTCGCCGTCTCAGCTGGCCAGATGATTATTTCACCCTTTTCAACCAACTTTCTTTTCAGCGATACCTCCTGGATGACTGGTCCTACTTTGTCATAAAGAACGGAGTCAGCAACAACTTCAGCTTTACCAGCACTTTCGGAAGAAGCTCGACTGACCAGATTATTTACCCAAGGATGGGATCCATTTTTTCTCTGAACCTGCAGGTTACCCCGCCTTATTCAGTTTTTAACGGCAAGGATTACAGTAAGCTGACGGAAACCGAACGCTATAAGTGGATTGAATACCATAAATGGACGTTCAAATCTTCATGGTTTACCAAGCTTTGGTCGATCGGCGGTTCCGAAGATGGCGAAACGAGGGATTTTGTACTGATGACCAAGGCTGAGTTCGGATATCTGGGTTATTATAATAAATACGCACGGTCGCCATTCGAGAACTTTGAGGTCGGGGGCGACGGTATGATGGGTTACAGTTACTACGGACGGGACATTATAGCCATGAGAGGATATGCCAACGGTTCGCTGACGCCGGCTAAAGGGGCTAACCTCTATACCAAATTTACCACCGAAATGCGTTTCCCGATCTCTCTGAATCCCAATGCCACACTTTTTGCCCTCTTGTTCTTCGAGGCCGGAAATGCCTGGTATGAATTTAAGGAATTCAATCCTTTCGACATGAAAAGGGCAGCTGGAGTCGGGGTCAGGATTTATCTGCCGATGTTCGGACTGATGGGAGTTGACTGGGGATATGGATTCGATGACATCCCGAATAACCCGGGTAAAAACCACAGCCAGTTCCATTTTGTTCTCGGTCCGCAGATGTAGATGTTTGGTATAAAAATTGATGTTATCAGGAAAATTTTAAGATTATGAAAAAGATATTGTTCACGGTTAGTTTGTTGATCGTTGGAGTAACCATGGGATTCAGCCAGAAGTTCGCCTATGTCAACACAGATTACATTCTCGGAAGGATACCTGCTTATGATGCAGCGCAAAAACAGCTTGACAAGTTTTCTGAGGAATGGCAGAAAGAAATTGAAGGCAAGCGGGTCGAAATTGAGAAACTCTATAAGGATTATCAGGCTGAGCGCGTTTTGCTGACTGAAGAAATGAGAACCAAGCGTGAAGAGGAGATCATGCAGCGTGAGAAGGACGTGAAGGAATTGCAGAAAAAGTATTTTGCACCGGAAGGCCAGCTCTACAAGAAGCGCACGGAATTGGTGAAACCGATACAGGATGATGTTTTTACTGCAGTCAAAGATCTGGCAGCTGAAGGTGGCTACTCAATTATTTTTGATGTTGCTGCGGGTCCGACCATGTTATTCACCGATCCGAAATTCGACAAAAGCGATGATGTTTTGAAAAAGATGGGAATTCAAAATTAATTTCTATCTTTGACCTCCGTTTTAAGTAACACATTATTAGATTGTTCTATATTAACTGTTAATTGTTCACAATGAAAAAAATTCTTTTGACTCTGGCAGCTTCTGCGATGCTGATTCTTGTAAGTGGGACTTCTCTTTTTGCTCAGCAAAAAATCGGGCATATCGACACTCAGGCCATTTTGCAATTGATGCCGGAGCGTGACAGTGCCGCCAAGGTTTATGAAAAATTCAATGCTGAGATATTGAAGAACTTAGAGTCAATGAATGTGGTTTATGCGAATTTGGTTGAAACCTATACTAAGCAAAGAGACTCCCTCTCCTCCTTTATCCGTTCAGCAAAAGAGGCAGAAATCGGTGATATGCAAGGAAAAATAACGAATTTCAGGGAAGTTGCACAACAGGAGCTGGATAAAAAGCAAAATGACTTGATGGCTCCGATTGTCGCCAAACTGAAGGCAGCTATCAAAGCAGTTGCTGAAGCCGGCAAGTTTACTTATGTAATTGATACACAAAGTGGCGCTGGTATCCTGCTTTATTTTCCGGAGGACGAATCATTGAACCTTTTGGCACCTGTAAAGGCAAAATTGGGTATCAAATAAGTATAAAGATTTGAAAGATAAATCCTTGCCTTTCGGCAGGGATTTTTTTTATGGATAAATCCAAACCCATAGGTGTTTTTGATTCCGGCATCGGAGGAGTCAGCGTTTGGAAAGCGCTGATCCGGGAGGTTCCGTTGGAATCCACGATTTATGTTGCTGATTCGGCATATGCACCTTATGGAACCAAAACAAGGAATTACATCACCGGACGTTCAAGGGAGATCACCCGGTTTCTCATCGGGCAGGGCTGTAAAATAGTAGTCGTGGCCTGCAACACAGCCACCGGGGCTTCCATCAGTACCTTGCGCCGGGAGTTTGATATCCCGTTTATCGGTGTGGAACCGGCGGTAAAACCCGCTGCATTGGAATCAAAAACCGGCCATATAGGAGTCCTTGCAACGGTTCAAACGTTTAAGGGAGAACATTTCAAACGATCAATACGGAAGTTTGCTGGATCGGTCGAACTGCATGAACAGGCAGGTACCGGGCTGGTCGAGCTCGTTGAGCAAGGCTTGATTGATTCCAGTGAAACCAGGGAATTGCTACAAAGGCTGCTGTCGCCCATGATAGGGCAGGGCATAGATCAACTGGTCCTGGGATGTACGCATTACCCTTTCCTGATACCCATGATTGAGGAAGTCCTGCCAGCGGGTATCCGAATCATCGATCCGGCACCGGCCGTTGCGCGACAGGCCAGGAAAGTGCTGGAGGAATTTGGTGGGCTGAATACCAGTAATGACGCTCCCCAATATCGCTTTTATACAACCGGACCACTGGAAACTTTCACCCGGGTTCTGAACCAACTGGCGGGAGATATGTATCCGGTAAGTCAACTGATGGGTTCTCTTTAGAATTGCCAGATCATTCCTCCCGGTACCAACCTGCATAAAAAAGGTAATTACTGGCAATCTTATCGATCATCTCACGAGTCTGTGCAGGATCTATCTCTTTCACTTTAACTGCAGGCACCCCGGCATAAATGCTGTTGGGTTCCACAATGGTCGAGTCCTTGACCAAGGCCCCTGCCGCAATGATCGAATTCTCTCCAATCACGGCATGGTCCAAAATTATAGCACCAATTCCAATGAGTACCCGGTCATGAATTTTGGCGCCGTGAATGACTGCATTGTGACCAATGGTTACCGAATTTCCGATCTCAACGACCGATTTTTGGTATAGGGTATGAAGGACTGCTCCGTCCTGAATATTGACTTTATCGCCGATACGTATTGAATTTACATCCCCGCGGAGGATTGCACCAAACCAGATGCTGCAATCATTTCCGACAATGACGTCTCCTATAATCACTGATGTTTCAGCAAGATAGCAGTTAGTTCCGAATCTCGGAGTAAATCCTCTCAATGATTTTACCAAGGCCATTTTCAGTTTTTTTATGATTCTTGAAATGCAAATGTACTCATGAAAATATCTTTTTAATCGCATTATAAATCTGCTTACTTTTGCACACTAATATTCTAACAATAAAAATTTGTCATGAGTAAACAGGCAAAAGTCATCGAAATCGAAGAAGTGGCCATCAGGTTCTCCGGGGATTCGGGCGACGGTATGCAACTTACCGGCACTCTTTTCTCCGATACCTCAGCACTTTACGGTAATGATGTATCCACATTCCCGGATTATCCGGCAGAGATCCGTGCGCCACAGGGAACAGTTGGCGGCGTTTCCGGTTTCCAGGTGCATTTTGGTCATACCCAGATCAATACACCGGGAGATTATTGTGACGTATTGGTCGCTATGAACCCGGCTGCCCTCAAGGCTAATTTCAGGTGGGTTAAACCGGACGGGATCATTATTTATGATGTGGATCAGTTTGATGCCAAAAACATAGAAAAAGCGGGATATAAGACAGATCCGTTTGCCGAGGAAGATGTAACCGGAATTCAGGTGATCTCCGCTCCTATCAGCAGTCTGACCCGTGAAAGTTTGAAAGATATCGGACTGGATCAGAAATCGATCCTGCGCTGTAAAAATATGTTCGCACTGGGCATTGTCAGCTGGTTATACGACAGGCCCCTTGATCATGCCGTGAAATTCTTCAAGACAAAATTTGCAAAGAAACCTCTCCTTGTTGAAGCCAATACCAAGGTCCTTTACGACGGTTACTATTATGCGGAAACCATTGAAGCCTTTACTTCAAATTTTAAGGTCAGACCGGCTGAAATTGAAAAAGGGACCTATCGTAATATAAATGGTAACGCTGCAGTGGCATGGGGAATGATGGCAGCTGCCGAAAAAGCTGATCTTCAGCTTTTCTGCGGTTCCTATCCCATCACTCCGGCAACAGGAATACTGGAGGAATTGGCTGCACGTAAAGATCTGAAAGTTAAAACTTTCCAGGCTGAAGACGAAATTGCAGGTATCTGCACCGCCATCGGAGCCAGTTTCACCGGCTCGTTAGCAGTAACAACCACTTCCGGACCGGGGCTTGCGCTGAAGGGTGAAGCGATCGGACTGGCGGTTATGATCGAGCTTCCCCTGGTCATTGTGGATGTTCAGAGAGGTGGTCCCTCAACCGGACTTCCGACCAAAACTGAGCAATCCGACCTGATGCAGGCTCTGTATGGTAGAAACGGTGAAAGTCCTGTCGTGGTTATCGCAGCTTCAACCCCATCCAACTGCTTCGATTATGCCTATATGGCCTGTAAAATTGCTGTGGAGCACATGACACCTGTCATTCTCCTGACGGACGGATTTTTGGCCAACGGAACAGAACCCTGGAAAATTCCGGATTTGAGCACATTCCCCGAAATCAAGGTGCCCCGGGTTGCAGCAAATACACAAAACTGGCAACCTTATGCCAGAGATCCTGAAACATTAGCCCGGACTTGGGCAACACCGGGGACACCCGGAATGGAGCACCGGGTTGGCAGTCTCGAAAAAATGAACATCACCGGAACAGTTTCCTACGTGCCTGAGAACCATGAACTGATGAGCCATATCAGGGAAAATAAGGTTCAGAAAGTTGCTAAGGATATTCCGCCGGTTGAAATCGTGGGAGATGAGGATGCGGATTTGCTGATCATCGGATGGGGTGGAACCTATGGACACCTGGTAACTGCACTTACGGAAGTGCGCCGTGAAGGCCACAAAGTAGCCCTCGCACAGTTCAATTATATCTATCCATTGCCAACCAACACCGACAAACTGTTCGGGAGATTTAAGAAACTACTCGTATGTGAGATCAATCTTGGCCAGTTTGCCAATTACCTGAGGATGCAGCACCCGCAATATCCTTACCGGAAGTTTAACAAAATAATGGGATTACCCTTTACCGTTAAGGACCTGAAAGATGCAATACTTAAAAACCTGGAGGATTAAAGAATGGACATTGAACAACTAAAACCCGAAGATTTTAAAAGCGACCAGATGGTTCGCTGGTGTGCCGGATGCGGAGATCACGCCATTCTGAGCTCCGTTTTGAAGGCCCTTCCCCAGCTCGGTTACAAGCACGAAGATATTGTGTTTGTTTCTGGGATCGGATGCTCCTCGAGGTTTCCATATTATGTGAACACCTATGGCTTCCATGGAATTCACGGACGTGCCATGGCGGTTGCCAGTGGAGTGAAAACATCGAACCCGAATTTGTGCGTTTTTGTCATTACCGGTGACGGCGACGGTCTGGCGATCGGAGGAAACCATTTTATTCACCTGGTTCGCAGGGATATAGATGTTAACCTGATCCTTTTCAATAATCGTATTTACGGATTAACGAAAGGCCAGTACTCCCCAACATCCAAACTGGGATCGGTGACTAAAACATCGCCTTACGGAACTATCGAGCAGCCTTTCAAACCCGGAGGAATCACCATCGGTGCCAATGGAACTTTCTTTGCACGAACCATCGATTCCATGCCGAAGATATCTACCGAGATCCTGTTGGAAGCAGCCAGGCATAAGGGAGCATCGATCACTGAAGTCCTGCAGAACTGCGTTATTTATAATGACATGACCTTTGGTGATATTACTGACCGCGATAACCGGGATGACCGGGTCATCATGCTGAAACATGGCGAACCCATGATTTTTGGCAAGAATCAGGATAAAGGTTTGGTGATGAAGGATAATCAGATCCAGGTCGTTCAGCTTGGCGAGAATGGTGTTTCGGAAAAAGACCTGTTGGTTCATGATGCACACACCGAATTTGCAGGAATTCATCTTCTCCTGGCTAACATGGATTATCCAAAATATCCGGTCGCACTCGGAGTGATCCGTGCCTGTGAGTCAGCTAAATCATACGACAAGAAGATGACGGAACAGATTGAGGTGGTCAGGGAGAAAAGTAAGATTCATAGCATGCAGGACCTCCTTTATTCGGGTTCCACGTGGGAAGTTAAATAAGTCTTTAAAAACCCCTTTACGGTATTCCGGGGTCGGTTTCTAATCCGAATCTTGCTATCTTCGATAGCAGAGAATTACACTTTTATGGACCAGAACCGCACCAAACGTCCGGACCTTCAGCGGCTGCTCGCCGAGCACACCGAGCGCGTGAAGGAATTGATGACGATTAACCGGACGACCACCATCATTTCAGAAGGCAAACCACTGCCGGAAACCCTCCGGCAGATTGCTTTAATTCTACCCCGGGGATGGCAGTTTGCTCAGAAAGCCTGTGCCCGGATAATCTATGATGACCAGGTATACGAGAGTTTGCGGTTCAAACCTACAGAATGGTTGCAGCAGCAGGAGTTTTGCTCGTCGGATGGTAAGATTGGTCAGATTCAGGTGTATTATACCCAGCAGTTGCCCGAGGCTGATGAAGGTCCTTTTTTAAATGAAGAAAGAAACCTGATCAATAATATCGCCGGACTGATTACCGGTTATCTGAATGGCTTGCTTGGAAGGACGGCCGTATTAAAACCGCCCCGGGAAAGGGACGATTACAAATACAAGAAGATCGTTTATACAGAAGCCATGAAAGACAGCCGGCTTCTGCTTCAGCAATTCCTCAACAAACTTACGGCAGACAAGAATATCTTTCATGATCTGATGAAGTTCAAGGTGTCGGAGATTCTTTTAGTGGCCACGCTCTATGATACATTTATTCTTGAAAATGAAGACCGGTTCTTTGAACAGGCCATGGGTGAGGTCTATCATCTGAGCCTCTCATCATTGCCCCGTATTACCGGAGCCACTTCCGCAGATGATGCGCTTGAGATGTTAAAGGACCGTTCTTTCGATTTTATCGTACTGATGGTGGGAGTAGATACAAGGAGCCCTTTACGACTGGCTGAGCGGATCAGGCGCAGATATCCTGAGATGAAGATATTCCTCCTCCTTAATAACAGTTCGAAGATTGGCCTGTTTGATGAACAGGAGACTTTATTGCCGGCTATTGACAGGTTATTTGTCTGGAACGGGGATTCCAAGATATTCTTTGCCATGGTCAAGCTTCTGGAAGATGAGCAGAACCTGGAGAATGATACCAGGGTTGGCCTGGTGAGGGTCATATTGCTGGTGGAGGATTCCCCCAGATATTACTCGAGGTACCTTCCAATGCTTTACACACTGGTTTTTGAACAGACTCAGGAATTAATAGCGGAAGCGAATACCAACGAATTGGATAAGATTTCGAGGATGCGCGCCCGCACAAAGATTGTATTGGCAACCAATTACGAAGAAGCGATCAATTATTTCAACAAGTATCAGGATTACCTGGCTTGTGTGATCTCCGACATGAAATTCCGGAGAGGTGGTCTTGTCCATGAAACTGCAGGAATCAGCTTCCTGAGATATGTTCACTCGCACCGGGCCGACCTGCCGATGATCCTCCAATCGTCGGATGCAGATTGTGCATCAGCAGCTCTTGACCTCAGGGCTACATTTATGAACAAGAACTCTGAGACCTTGCTGCAGGACCTGAAAACATTTATCACCTATGCGCTTGGATTCGGCCATTTTGTTTATCGCGATAATCAGGGACGCAAACTGGCCGTGGCGCGGTCGATGAAGGATTTTGAAAATCATTTGCGGACCATACCCGAAGAGTCCATCCTTTATCATGCCCTGAAAAACCATTTTTCGCTTTGGCTGATGGCAAGGGGCGAGATCCAGCTGGCGAAAATTATCAGCCCGATCAAGGCAGACGACTTCAATAGTCCGAGGGAGCTTCGTGAATATATCATCGATGTGATCCAGAATTACCGGATCGACAAAGATAAGGGCAAAGTGGTCAATTTTGATGAGACGGCCGTCCTCGACTGGAGGAATATTGTCAGCCTGGGTACCGGTTCACTGGGCGGCAAGGGCCGCGGTCTGGCATTTATCAATACCCTGGTCAACAACCTGGATTTTACCCAGATTATTCCTGAAATCAATATCCGGACACCCCGGACTGCGATCATCGGAACCGATGAATTCGAGATATTCATGCAACGGAATAATTTGACCACTCAGGTTCTGGATGAGCAGGATTATATGACCCTTCGGAAATTGTTCCTGGGCGGCGAACTGTCATTCAACCTCAAGAAAAAACTAAAAACATTTCTTAAACTATTGAATAAACCCCTTGCCATCCGTTCATCAAGTATTTTCGAGGATTCGTTGCTTCACCCTTTCGCGGGCATTTTCGAAACTTATGTTCTTCCGAATTCTGATCCGGATTATATTGTCAGGTACAACCAGCTGCAGGATGCAATAAAGATGGTTTATGCCTCGATTTTTTCACCTGAGGCCCGTATGTATTTTGAGGCAGTCAACTATCGCGTGGAAGAGGAAAAGATGGCGGTTGTTATCCAGGAATTGGTGGGGAATACCTATGATACTTACTATTATCCTCATATCAGCGGCACCGCTCAGTCATACAATTATTACCCGGTTGCTCATATGGAACCCGACGATGGTTGTGCGGTAATCGCTATGGGCCTAGGTCGTTATGTAGTTGAAGGAGAAAAAGCCTGGAGGTTTTCGCCGAGATATCCAACGCTTCAGATCTCCTCACTCAAAGATCAGTTTAAGACCTCACAGGTTTATTTTTATGCTGCAGATTTGAATAAGCGGGAATTGAACCTTCTTGATGGAGAGGAAGCCGGATTGGCAAAACTTGATATCTCGGTCGGAGAAAAGCATGGGACCATGAATCACCTGGCTTCGGTTTACGATGCCAATAATGACCGGCTGGAACCGGGATTACAAGGTTATGGTGCCAGGGTGCTGAACTTTGCCGATATCCTTCAATTTGGATATACCCCTCTGGCCAAAACGGTGGAGGTGATCCTGGATGTTGTACATGAAGCACTGGGTACGGCAATTGAAATTGAATATGCTGTGGATCTGGCGCCCGACGCTCAAGGCCATGCCTCCTTCTACCTTTTGCAGATCAAACCAATGGTTGGTGCGGACGAGGACTTTACCGTTGACATCGATCAGATAGATCAATCCAATTCCATTTTGTATTCTGAAAAGAGTTTGGGTAATGGACGGCTTAGGTGTATACGGGATCTGATTTTCCTGGATCCAAAGAATTTCGATAAGATGAAAACAGAGGAAATGGCCGCTGAAATTGAACAGTTGAATGATAAAATGAGGCACTTGAAAAAGGAGTACGTTCTGATCGGACCCGGAAGATGGGG
Source organism: Bacteroidales bacterium (assembly GCA_041662065.1). GTDB lineage: Bacteria > Bacteroidota > Bacteroidia > Bacteroidales > UBA12481 > UBA12481. Next base: position 214,838 of record JBAZTE010000006.1, read on the forward strand.
CTCTCGTGATAAATTCATCGGGATTCCGGTTAAATGGTCGCAGATATCCAATGCCAGGATTATTGTGGAGACTGATTTGTCTGATTTTCCGCTTGATGCATCTTTGGGGTCGCATTTTTTCCACAATGTGACTTCCATGGGCGTGGGCTATTTTTCGATCAATGCAGGAGGCAAGAATTTTATTCAGTACGATTTATTGCTCCAGCAGAAGGTGGTTGAGGAAGGCCGGTATTTCAGGCATGTTATCTTTGAAAACGATTTGGATATTGTAATGGATGGTAAAAAGCGCCAGTCGCTGATCAGGATCGGGAATGATCGCAATTGTCAGGAATTAGAATAATATGCAAGATTTCACACTGTTAAACAGGCCTAATACTGATTTCGGGGAGGCGGAATTTAAATTCCTGATGCAGCGCCGGATCAATAAAGTATTGATTATCTGCAGTAATTACGACTTTTTTATGCTCGAGGAAGATGGCAGGATTGATGAGCAGATTTTCAATGAGTATGTTTCACTTAACCTGAGGTATCCACCTGTATTTATTCAGGCAAATACTGCCCGGAAGGCATTTGATCATCTGGAGCGGGAGCATATTGACCTGGTGATTTCCATGCTGAGCGTAGGGGAAATGGATCCCTTTGAATTATCTAAGAAAATTAAAACTGAATATCCTCATATTCCGATTGTTGTGCTAACTCATTTTAGCCGTGAGGTCACTATCAAGCTGGAAAAAGAGGATCTGAGTGCTATTGATTATGTTTTTTCATGGCTCGGCAATGCTGATTTGCTGCTGGCTATCATTAAACTGATTGAGGACCGCATGAACCTCGTTTACGATGTCAATGAGGTAGGGGTGCAGACTATTCTGCTGGTTGAAGATTCTGTAAGGTATTACTCGTCATTTCTGCCTTCTATCTATAAGATCGTTTTCAAGCAATCCAAGTCATTCATGCTCGAAGGGCTTAATGAGCATCGTAAAATGCTCAGGATGAGGGGTCGGCCTAAAATTCTGCTGGCTACGAATTTTGAGGCCGCCATGGACCTTTTTCATAAATACCGCGACAGCACTTTGGGTATCATATCTGATATATCTTACAAAAGGGCCGGGAAGAAGGATCAGGAAGCTGGTTTGAAATTTTGCAAAACTGTCAGGGAAGTGGATCCTTATGTGCCTTTCCTGTTGCAATCATCAGAATTGTCGAATCAGGCTGCCGCCACCGAACTTAATGCAAGTTTTTTGCATAAATACTCCAAGACCCTTGATATTGAGCTGCGGAATTTCATGGTACGGTACATGAATTTCGGTGATTTCATTTTCCGTGAACCCGAAAGCAGGGAAGAGATCGGCCGTGCTTCCAACCTCAAGGAAATGCAGGATATCATTTTAAAGATCCCTGCTCATTCCCTCAAGTATCATTTTAATAATAATGATTTCTCAAAATGGTTTAATGCCAGGGCTTTTTTTCAGATTGGCAGTCACCTTAAGCATAAGACACTTGAAGATTTCGGAAGCGTTGAGGCCGGACGGGAGCATATTTTCAATATCATCTCAAGTTACCGATTGTCAAAGGCCAGAGGGGTGATTTCAACCTTTGACCGTACCCGGTTTGATGAATATATGCTGTTTTCCAGGATAGGGGAAGGATCACTTGGAGGAAAGGCCAGAGGACTGGCATTCATAGATTCGTTCATAAAGCACCACGATCTTGGTAGCCAATGGGATGGAGTACTGGTAACCATTCCAAGGACTGTTGTTATATCGACCGAGGTTTTTGAAGAGTTCATGGATCTTAATAATCTATGGAGGATAGTGACATCAAGGATAACCGATGAGCAGATTCTTCAGAGTTTTGTGGGTGCAACGCTACCTGTCAGGATTTATAAAGATCTGGATGCCTTTGCAAGAGTCGTTAAAAACCCAATTGCGATACGTTCCTCCAGCATGCTTGAGGATAGTCATTATCAGCCGTTTGCGGGAATTTATTCTACATTTATGATCCCGAAGGTCGAGTCTGATAAGCAAAAAATGGTTTACATGCTTGCCGATGCGATCAAAGCGGTTTACGCTTCTGTTTATTTTAAGAATTCAAAGACCTACCTCGCAGCGACCCAAAATGTGATTGATGCCGAGCGGATGGCCATCATTTTGCAGGAAGTTTGCGGTAACAGGTACGGGAATCGTTTTTATCCAACCATTTCCGGGGTTGCCCGGTCCATTAATTTCTACCCGGTGGGCCTGGAGAAACCCGAAGACGGAATAGCCAATATCGCATTCGGTTTAGGTAAACTCATAGTAGAAGGCGGGGCCGGTCTACGGTTTTCGCCAAAATATCCGACCAAGATCCTGCAACTTTCTTCCACCGATAGTGCATTAAAGGAGACTCAGCGTGAGTTTTATGCATTGGATATGTTTGCCGACCATTTTTATCCGTCGACGGATGACGGGGTTAACATATCGAAATTGAAGATAAGGGATGCCGAAGAGGACCCTTCCTTAAGGTTTGTCGCATCCACCTTTGATATGGACAATCATATGATCCGGGATAACTTTGCCGAGAAAGGCCGAAGAGTCGTTACGTTTAATAATATCCTGAAGCATAATACATTTCCGCTTGCAGATATATTGATGACCTTGATGAAGATCGGTGAAACCGAGATGAATAATCCGATTGAAATGGAATTTGCAGTGAACCTGGACGTTCCTCCGGGCACCCCAAAAATTTTCAATTTTCTGCAAATCCGGCCTGTGGTAGAGAATTCCGATGAACTCAGTTTCAGGCTTGAAGAGGTCGAGGAAAAAAATACCATCATCTACTCTGTGTCCGCCCTTGGGAATGGATTGATCCGCAACATCCGCGATTTTGTTTATATCAAGCCTGAATGTTTCCGGGCTGCCGACAGCAATACCATTGCCGGCCGGATTGAAAAGCTGAATGACCAGTTTGTAAAAAACGGAGGGAATTATGTTTTGGTTGGTCCCGGCCGCTGGGGTTCCAGCGATCCCTGGCTCGGTATTCCCGTCAAGTGGCCGCAAATCTCCGCTGCACGTGTGATCGTTGAATCAGGGTTACCCGATTACCGGATTGATCCCAGCCAGGGTACCCATTTTTTCCAAAATCTCACCTCCTTCCGGGTCGGTTATCTTACTATCAATCCTTATCTTAAAGACGGATATTATGATCTAGACTTTTTATCCGGAATCGACAGTGTGTACGAAGATGAATTTATGCGGCACATTCAGTTTGAGGAGCCCCTGCATATTAAAATCGACGGGGCTCAAAACAGGGGAGTGATTTATAAACCGGGATTCGGCGGGCGCGTGTAGAGACGGATAATTATCCGTCTCTACGATGAGGTCAATTTACACAACGGGAATATTGAGTAAAATCATGCTAATACCTGATAAATACTGTGTGAAAAAATCAGGCTTAAGCATACCTTTGCTCTCAGAAAAATAACGACTTAAATTTTTGTTTATGAACGTTGAAAAAGTATTGATTGATCTTGAGAAGAAACACCCGGGTGAGGTGGAGTATCTTCAGGCTGTCCGTGAAGTTTTGGAATCCATCGAGGAAGTGTATAACCAGAATCCTCAATTTGAATCCGCTGCAATTATTGAACGTTTGGTTGAGCCCGACAGGATTCTGACCTTTAAGGTTCCCTGGGTTGATGATCATGGTAAGGTGCAGGTAAACCTTGGATATCGTATACAATTCAATAATGCCATCGGACCTTACAAAGGTGGTTTGCGTTTCCACCCCAGTGTAAACTTAAGTATCTTGAAATTCCTAGGTTTTGAGCAGATCTTCAAGAATGCTTTGACTACCCTGCCGATGGGTGGTGCAAAAGGCGGTTCGGACTTCAATCCAAAAGGCAAGTCGGATGGTGAGGTTATGCGTTTCTGCCAGAGTTTCATGCTGGAAGTTTGGAAAATGATTGGTCCTGAAACCGATGTGCCGGCAGGCGATATTGGTGTTGGTGGCCGCGAAATAGGATTCCTGTATGGCATGTACCGGAAATTGGCAAGGGAAAATACCGGTGTTCTTACCGGAAAAGGTCGTAATTGGGGTGGATCACTGGTCCGTCCGGAAGCCACGGGTTTCGGTAACGTCTATTTTGCTAATGAGATGCTGAAAACCAAAGGTGAAAGCTTTGCGGGCAAAACAGTTTGTATCTCAGGTTTCGGTAACGTTGCCTGGGGAGCCGCTACCAAAGCAACTGAATTGGGTGGAAAAGTGGTAACGATTTCCGGTCCTGACGGATATGTTTATGATCCGGATGGGATCAAAGGCGATAAGATTGATTTTATGCTCGAATTGAGAGCTTCCAATAATGACGTTGTTCAACCGTATGCACTGGAATTTGGTGTTGAGTTCCATCCTGGAAAGCACCCTTGGGAAGTTAAGTGTGATATCGCACTTCCCTGCGCCACACAGAATGAACTTAACAAGGAAGATGCCCTCATCCTGATTAAAAATGGCTGTAAGTGCGTATGCGAAGGCGCTAACATGCCATCCACACCTGAAGCTGTCGAAGTTTTCCATGAAGCAAAAATCCTGTTTGCCCCAGGGAAAGCTGCCAATGCCGGTGGAGTAGCTACTTCCGGTCTGGAAATGTCACAGAATGCCATGAAACTGAGCTGGTCATCCGAAGAGGTTGATACCCGTTTGCACCAGATCATGAAGGATATTCATCAGCAGTGCGTTCTGAACGGAAAAACCGCTGACGGATATGTTGATTATGTTAAAGGCGCCAACGTGGCCGGATTCATCAAGGTCGCCCATGCAATGGTCGATCAGGGTGTAATCTAACCGAAAGGGTTTCAACGCTCCGGTCAACCTTTTTGATCAATCCCTGCAAAACACTTCCGGGACCCACCTCTGTAAAAGTGGTGGCGCCATCGGCGATCATGTTCTGGGCAGTTTGTGTCCAACGAACCGGGCTGGTGAGCTGGGCAACAAGATTCTTACGGATGACAGCCGGATCGGTTGCCGGAAGAGCATCCACGTTCTGGTAAATCGGGCATATGGGCGCTACAATAGGGGCATCTTCAATGGCTTTGGCAAGTTCAGCCCGGGCGGGTTCCATCAATGGAGAATGAAAAGCCCCGCCCACCGATAATTTTAAAGCCCTTTTAGCCCCGAGTTCCTGCAGACGGGCAATGGCCAGGTCAATCCCCTGATGTGATCCGGAGATGACAATCTGGCCCACTGTGTTATAATTGGCAGGTACGACCACTTCCTGGATCTCCTGACAAACTTTTTCAACTATATCATTTTCAACACCAAGAATAGCGGCCATCGTTGAAGGATTCATCTCGCAAGCCTTTTGCATGGCTAGCGCCCGTTTTGAAACCAGAGTCAGACCATCTTCAAAACTCAGCGCACCGGCTGCAGTCAGTGCTGAAAACTCGCCCAGACTGTGACCTGCTACCATATCCGGCTGGAAACGGTCACCCATAACTTTGGCCAGTATGACGGAATGCAGGAATATCGCCGGCTGTGTAACTTTTGTCTGCCTGAGATCATCCTCGCTGCCATTGAACATGATATCGGTAATACCGAATCCAAGAATCTCATCGGCTTTTCTAAAAAGGTTCCTCGCTATTTCAGACTGATCATAGAGATCTTTTCCCATACCGGGAAACTGGGCTCCCTGACCGGGAAAAACATAAGCTTTCTTCATATTTGGATTTTAATGGAGACGTGCGGTAATCAGGTGAATAAACTCTTCACGGGTGGCCGTCCGTAGGAAAGCGCCGGTGAAATCGGAGGTGGTAGTGACAGAGTTTTGCTTCTGTATGCCTCTCATCTGCATACACATGTGTTGTGCTTCAATAACTACCGCAACTCCCAGGGGCTGGAGTGTGTCCTGGATACAGTCGCGGATTTGAGTAGTCAGCCGCTCCTGAACCTGCAACCGGCGGGCATAAGCATCCACCACACGGGCAATCTTGCTGAGTCCGGTAACCTGTCCATTTGGAATATAAGCTACATGGGCCTTTCCGAAGAATGGAAGGATATGGTGCTCGCACATGCTGTATAATTCGATGTTCTTAACCAAAACCATCTGCCGGTAATCTTCATGAAATGTGGCAGATTTTAGCATCTCAACAGGATCCAGTTTATAACCCTGCGTGAAAAACTGCATAGCTTTTGCTACCCGCAAAGGAGTTTTCAGCAACCCTTCACGACCGGAATCTTCGCCTATCAGGTCGAGAATTCTCCGGTAATGTCGTGCCAGCTCTTCCGTTTTTTCATCATCATATCGTTCTATCTTTTGATAACCATTACCGTTGTTCTCGTACAGATTGAATTCCATTTTGTGACTATTTGATGAATTGGTCAGACAAAGAAAGGACATTTTTTGTTCAGAAAGATTAACTTCGGAAATCATTCCTGAACCACAAATGAGCCAACTGATAGTTATTCCAACACTGACTGAAGCTTCACTCCTGATAAAAACTGCCGGATTTGTCCTGTCGGATAACCCTGGAGTCTATCATAATGAGGACAGTACCTGGAAGCTCCTCATTGCAGGCATTGGAACTGTTCCGGTGATTTATAACCTCACTAAACATTTTGCATCCAATCATTATGATAGGGTGGTTCATGGCGGTATTGCAGGCAGTTATTTTTTGCCATTGCAGCCGGGTGAAGTAGTTCAGGTCGTCAGAGATACTTTTGTGGATGTCGGGATTGACCATGGCGGGATATTTCGCTGGGTGTTCCATGAGAATCTTTGGGATCCGGAAGCCAGGCCATTCAGGCATGGCTGGATGGAAGTTCCTGAGGATCCGTCGTTTAAACTGGAGGCCGTAAGTGGAATTACTGTGGATTTGGTGACAGCGGGACCTGAACGCAAAGCCAGGCTGGCTGAAAAATTCAATCCGCAAATCGAAAGCATGGAAGGTGCTGCAGTTTTTTATGTGTGCAAATTGGAGGATATCCCGGTCGTCCAAATACGCGCCATTTCCAATTATGTCGGTATCAGTGACCGGAGCAGCTGGAAAACCGATAAAGCAATTGAGGCACTAACTAATTTTTTATCAAGGTTAATATGAAGATCAGTCTTGGATATAGTACCTGCCCGAATGATACTTTTATTTTCGATGCACTCGTCAATGGAAAGATCGATAATGAAGGTATTGAATTTGTCACTTACCTAACTGATGTTGAGGATCTTAATTTACTGGCATTCAAGGGTGATCTTGATGTCACCAAGCTTTCCTATCATGCCTGGCTACATGTTTGGAAATCCTATAGGATCCTGGATGCGGGAAGTGCAGTGGGAAAAGGCAGCGGACCGGTCCTGGTGGCTAAAAATCAGTGCCTCGATCCCAGGTACCAGAGCCTTTCAGTAGCTATACCAGGGGAATATACTACAGCCAACCTGTTATTGCGCATGGCCTATCCCAATATCAAGGAGAAGAAAATTTTTGTTTTCTCAGATATTGAACAGGCGGTACTGGATGGGGAAACCGAGGCTGGTGTTTTAATCCACGAAAACAGGTTTACCTATGAAAAAAGGGGATTGGTTCTATTGCGTGACCTGGGGCAATTCTGGGAGGAGTCGACCCATTCTCCTCTTCCGTTAGGAGGAATTATGGCTCACAGAAGATTGGCTCAGGATGTTGTCCGAAAAATCAATCGCCTGGTGCGCCTGAGCCTTGAGTTTGCATTGGCCGATCCACAGGGAACCATCCCTTATATGAGGAAATTTGCTCAATGCATGGACCAGGCTGTCCTGGATGCTCACCTGAAAGCTTTTGTCAATGAGTTCAGTGTGGAATTGGGGACTGATGGGAAAAGAGCTATAAATATACTGATTGATAAGTCGATAGCTGCCGGATTGATAAATGACAGACCTGAAGATTACTTCATAACTTAAAATCGATCATGGGTAAGCGAATCGATTATGATTCCTATGATCATTTTATGCTCCGGGCACCGCTATTACCGATTGTCTTATTATCTGAAATTCCGCCTTCACCAGATGGCTTGTTTTTGTGGTTGAAGGCCTTATGGAAGAACGACCTGATCAGGGAAGGCGTTTTGCTGGGGAGCTGTGAATTCAGCCGGATCATTGATCAGGAATTTCTTGTAAAAGATTCCTCCAATGCAGATGCAGGGATCATGTATTCGCTTCTCCGTTATATATGCAGATTCTCCTCCAGATGCACCCCTTTTGGCACTTTTGCCGGTTTTTCAACCGGAGAATTCGGTTTAGAGACAGACATCAGTTTAAGTGAAAGCCGGAGCCATAAACTGAATGCCCGCCCGGATATGGAATATCTTATGGGTTTGGCCAAATTGCTCATGGCTGAACCAGCATTGAGGGAAGGACTTCAATATTCAGGGAATACTACTCTTTATAAGGTGGGTTCGAGGTGGCATTACATTGAAGTTGTCTATCCCGGCGGAAATGCTAAAAAGGTCTATGATATTGTAATGGTTGATGACATGGGTGCCATAAGTGGAATACTGGAATTTTGTCAGGGAGGGAAGGCACTGGAAGAAATCAGGGTTTTCCTGATCAACGGCGGTTGGGCGAAAGAAGATGTATTGGAATTTGTTCAATCCCTTGTTGAATCGCAGATTCTGGTCGGAGGATTGGAGCCTGTAATATGCGGTCCGGAATATATTGATTTTTTGATTACACGTCTTCGCCAGGCATCCATTGAACACGAAATGTTGCTTTACCTGATCCATCTGAAAGGCATTTTTCAGTGCATGTCGCGACCGGGCTCGGTCATTTTCAATGTGCCCAAACTTGAAACTGCCCTGAAGGGAAAGCCCATCATAGTCAATTGGAATCATCTTATCCAGGTTGACATGAAACTCGCGAGTGATTCAATGATTCTGGATGTCAAAATCACCAGCCGGGTTTTACTGGGTTTAAGAATACTGAAAGCACTTTCCGCTGCCCATCCTACAGATGTATTAAAGGAATTTCGTGAAGCATTTTTTAAAAGATATGGTGAAAGTAAAGTGTTGATGGTAAAGGCTCTGGATCCTGAAACCGGAATCGGTCTTGAAGGCTCTGGCGAGGGATACTGGACTGATCCGGTCCCCTGGATCGATGACCTTAAATGGGGCCCGTCGTTTCATTCACAGCTTCGGGAAGCCGCCCCGGGTAATCCCTGGCTGACACAGAAATATCATGATACCCTTAGAACAGGCAGTCAGTATATAGAAGTTGAATCATCAGATTTGCCGACCATAGATATTCATAACGGAATTTGGCCATATCAGATGACAGCCATGATTGAACTATACCAAACGGGATCCCAGGATGAAGAGATGGTACATGTACTGATGGGTTCAGCCGGCAATCCTGCCAATCTTTTGGGCCGTTTTGGATTTGCTGATCCAGATTCCACGCAAGATTGGATCAGTGAGTTGATTACCGATGAGAATGCGGAATATCCGGATACCCTTTTTGCCGAGGTGGTCCACTTGCCCGAAGACAGAACCGGAAATATTCTTCAGCGGCCATCTTTTACCGACTATGAAATTCCCTATCTGGCCGACTCCGCAAAACCTATCGACCGTCAAATCCCGGTCACTGACTTGCTGATATCACTTGAGGACAATCGCCTGGTGCTGCAATCAGCAACTTCAGGAAGGAAAATTTGTCCGAGGATGACCAATGCATACAATCACCAACTTGGAAGTCTTGCGGTTTATAAATTTTTGCATCGGCTGGAACTTCAGGATAACAGCCAGGTTTACCGACCCGATTGGGGGAGCAGCCACACTGATCTTTTTACTCCCGGAATACGGTTTAAAAACCTGATCCTTTCAGCACCCATCTGGACCATCAAGTGTGCAGATATCGCACAATGGATTCATTTCGAGAAGAATCAGGTTGATTTAAGTGAATTGAACACCTGGAGAAATGAGCGTCATATGCCGGAAAAAATGGTTTGGATCGCCGCAGATCAGGAATTGTATTTAAACTGGACCAATCCCAATTTGGTAATGGCCTTATGGGATACCATCCGGAGTTATCGCTTGGCCAGGTTCCGGCCATTTTATCTCTCATCCGGCACTCCCGTCAGGAGTCAGGAAGGGTTCCATGCCAACCAGTTCGTTTTTTGTTACCGGAAAACATGAATATTCCCAAAAGAAAATTTCCGCCCGGCAGCGAATGGCTTTATTTAAAAATATATGGAGGACCCCAGTCCCTTGAGGAGTGGATGACAGGTACACTTAGAGTTTTTTTACCGGTATGGAGGGCATCGGGCCTGATCAGCAGCTTTCATTATATACATTATCTCGACCCGGATTATCATTTGCGTTTACGATTGCTTTTAACGGATCCCTTAAACTCTGGAATTTTACTGAACGAGATTCAACGATCATCAACCAAATTGCTCGATGATGACCTGCTCTGGAAAATGGAGACATGTACTTATGAACCAGAATATGAGCGATATGGGATGATAAGGATGTCTTTGGTTGAAGCCTGGTTTGAAATGGACTCAGTCTATTGGTTAGAGGAGATAAAAAACCATTCGGATGCAGGGGATTCAGATATCTGGAAAAGTGCTTTAGTTTCGGTCGATGTTTTTCTTGATGATTTCGGAGCCACAATTGATGATAAACGACATACGGTCAATGAATTAAAAAAATCAGCATTCGCATTTGTCCGTTTGAGCAAGGTGATGAGGGTACAACTGGACGAAAAGTACCGGACATTGTCAAAGGAATTGAATTTCTTGATGGCCGCCCCGGGGAGGACAGCGAACCTGGACCTGCGCTCGGTGGACTCGGAACCGATAATCAGTGCTCTTTGGGAATCCTTTGCCGATCGGGAATCTTTATGGGGATCTGACCTGGCAGCCAACCTGATCCACATGAGTCTTAACCGTGCTTTCCGCACCCGGCACAGGCTCCAGGAGCTGGTAATATATGATTTCCTGAGCCGGTATTATGAATCGGTTATTGCGAGGGGGAAGAACGTGAAGCGTGAAGTGTAAACAAAACCGTTCTGTGGTTTGTTATTTAGAATATATCTAAGTAATAAATTTTAGGAGGTTATAACATGTCATTTAAACTAGCTGATTTACCTTATGCGTACGATGCCCTTGAACCATACATTGATGCGCGAACGATGGAGATCCATCACACCAAGCACCATGCTGCTTATACCACTAACCTGAACAACCTGATAGCCGGAACAGATGCTGAGAATCTGACGATTGAAAAGATACTTGAAGGAGTATCCAAATATCCGGTGGGCATTCGTAACAATGGCGGAGGATTTTATAACCATAATCTTTTTTGGAATTTCCTGTCCCCAAATGGTGGAGGTAAACCTTCAGGTGAGCTGCTTAAAGCAATCGATACCGATTTCGGATCCTATGACGGTTTCAAGGAAAAATTCACAGCGGCAGCAGCAACCCGGTTTGGTTCAGGCTGGGCCTGGCTTGTCAAAGCAGGAGGAAAATTGGTCGTCACTTCCACTCCGAACCAGGATAATCCGCTGATGGATATTGCTGATGTAAAAGGAACACCGTTACTGGCACTTGATGTTTGGGAGCATGCTTATTACCTCAACTATCAGAACCGTCGGCCCGATTATATCGCAGCCTTCTGGAACGTCGTCAACTGGGCAGAAGCAGAGAAGCGGCTCAAGGGTTAAGGGAGGCGTTCGAATATGATTTCGACTAGTTTCATATTCAGGCCTTTGGAGTTGGTGTTTTGGCCGATCAGTTTGAAATAAACAACATTGTTGCCTTCGCTCATATCGACAGTACCTAAAAGAAGGGGTTCTGTAATTCTTGGTTCGATGGAATAGAGATCGACAGGATCACCTAACGGGCTGTCGTGCTGGAACATCTGAATGATACCCTGGTCGGGACCGGTCACTGCTTTAAGGGTTGCGCGGTATTTCCCTGATTTCGGGATATCAAAAATAAAACTGACATGATGGGGTCCGAATTCATCCGGGCCTGAGGTTTTCAGTGAGAAATAGCGAACCCAGCCGGTGCCGAGCTTTTCCCCTTTTTTCTCAATTACCCCGTTACTAAGCGGAGAGGAATGGATCGGCACATTCCATCCGGGAACAAACACTATTTTACCTGGATCCGTGATTTTCCGGAATTTGACATCCGGAAGTGACAGGTTTACTGAAGGTCTGACTGAAGAGTAAAAAAAGGTGACACTGGTATAATCGGTATTGACCAGGTTACTTTCAGGACCATGCTCGATGGTATAATCGATAGCCTGGTTAAACACATAGGTATCCGGGATCATCCAGCGATAGGCTGCCGTGCGGCCGAGGTATTTCTTGTAGTCCATACAACCGCTTAGCGGAAATGAAGCCCGTTCTTCCCACCGTGCCGGAACATCATACCACCCACCGTTGAAGGAATCCTCCGATCCGGTACCATGAATGGTCATCTCCCCATCCAGGGTAACCACATCATCCCCCTCAAAAAATATCGTACCGCCGGGTTCTTTACCCTGGGCCTGCAAAAAAACGCCGATCACATGTCCTTTCCCTGCGGTATTCAGGTAGGTGAATGGCTTCCCGTTGATACAGGGGTCTTCGCGATGCCAATAGGTGTAAAAATGTCCTTCATCCGGTCGCTTGCCCTGATTGGTGAAATCGATCTCGGCCTGCACCTGAACCGGCTCTTTGTTACTGCCTTCTGAAACGAGTTCAATCCGGGCCGATCGACTGTATGGCATCGGAAGATAGATATAGTTCATATCACTGTTTGTACCCAGAAACAGGGATTTGACCGCAGGTTCTCCGAAACTGTAACCGAAGAAATCCCCGACAGGACAGGAAACAGCCGGCTTTGGATCATTATCCCAATACATATTTATGATCATATCCCGCTCTTTACGGGTGAACAGTTTAGCAGGGGAGAGCCTCAGCCCGACGATCCGGCCCGGTTTTGAACTGCTGAACAATATGGCAGGCTTATCCTTAACCAGAGGCATGGTAACCTTCCTGGTTTCGATGATGGAACCTTCAGCGGCCAGATACCGGGAGATATTGGTTCCGGAAGCCGTGAGAATTTTGCTGATTTTGTCTATTTTCCTTGTCCATTCTTCATCAGGTGGATTCTGAAAAGTCGGAATTATGGTATTCTTTGGCCAGGTGGTATAATTAATATCGTAGAAGCAAAAAACAGGAGCTTTGACCACCACTTTACATGATTTCTGATACGTTATGGGTACATAGCAATAACGTCCGCCAACACCTCCGCCAACAAGCGGTGACAGGAAAGGAGCGTGCCTGCCATCGACCATTTCCGTAATTTTCATGCTGATTCGTGGAGTTTTTTCACCGTCAAGATAAAATTCGATTATCCCATCCTGGGGTCCGGGCATATGCATCCGGTAAATTGCACCGGGGCCTTCCATTTCGGCGATCACCAGGTCGTCCCCCTCCTTCCTGAGGAATGAATACTTGCCGCTGAACCCGTCGTCATTGCCGCCGGTCCGGTCATAACTCGAGAACATCCCGGTAAAGATCTGCGTTTTCAATTGCGGCAGCAGGTCAAGTCGCATTAAAGCGTCAGGGCCGATCTGGGCCTGTGCCAGTAATGCAGCGGGTAACAAAACGATACAGACAATCGCTTTTTTAAATTTCATGGTATCAGGTTTTATGAATTGAACGAATCTGGTCTCCATTACTCGTCACCTGTCACGCACCACGTCCTTAATCTTCCTGATATGCTCCGGCGTCGTACCGCAGCATCCACCGATGCAGGTTGCACCGGCCCGGATAAGTTCGGGAACGTAAGACGCAGTTATTTCGGGAGTTTCATCGAAGGTGTTTTTGCCGTCATGATAATGGGGTTTGCCGGCATTGGCATGAACCAGGATGGGCATTTCCGGATCGGTGCGGCGGATTTCCCGGACGATGGGGATCATGTTTTCCATGCCGTTGCCGCAATTGGTACCGATGATATCTGCTCCGGCTGCCCTCAAAGTCCGGGTCATTTCTTCAGGTGATACCCCCATCATGGTACGGAAATCACCCTGGATGGTTTTGTCGAAGGTCATGGCGCAGATGACCTCAAGATTGGTATTTTCCTTTGCTGCTTTTACAGCAATGGCAGCTTCATCCAGTGCGGTCATGGTCTCGATGCAGATCACATCGGCACCGGCTTCAGCCAGGGCGACGCATTGTTCCTTAAATACATCATATAATTCTTCTTCACTAACTTCACCCATCATCAGGAGGATACCAGTGGGACCGACAGAACCGAGGACAATCTTATCGGGGCCGATGGCCCGGCGCGTAATTTTAACAGCAGCCCGATTGAATTCGATCACTTTGTTTTGCAGGCCATAGTGGCTTAATTTGAACCGGTTGGCTCCAAAAGTATTGGTTTCAACGGCTTCCGAACCGGCATCGGAATAAGCCCGGGCGATCCCTTCAATACGATCCGGATAGTCTACATTCCACGTTTCCGGACAAATACCGGGTTCCAGTCCCGCGGCCTGAAGCATGGTTCCCAATGCCCCGTCGGATATAATAATCTCCCCTTTTTTCAGTCGTTCAGTCAGTTTTGTTTTCATCTTTTCTGTAAGGATAATAACTGTTTTGAGAATTCCCGGTTGTTCAGTTCCGGACCAATCGCGATGAGTTCACCCGGGCCGTCGTAACCATGTATCAAGCACAAGGAGATATCGGTAAAAACGGTTTGAATGGCCAGTGTATTGAATTCATCGATACGAATATAGCCTTTTATGCGATGCATATTTTGCGCTTGTTCAGTGATGAAATCGCGCAGCAGGGTTTCATGGAAAAAACGGGTGGAACGGATAACGCAACTTCCCAGGTTGGGGCGGGGTTCACTTTCATGGGCATTGGCGGTTGGGGACGGGATCCCCGCCTGCGCGGGGATGACAGAATAGGGCGGAATTGTAGGGTGGACAATCATATCGATCAGGTTGATGCTGACAGTTGAGCCGAAAGTTGTCTCGATAATTTTTGCGAATGGGTTGAGTTCGAGGATTTTTCTACGAATATCCGTGGTGTCATGTACAAGGTCGGTTTTATTGATCCAGACGATGTCAGCGATCCTTACCTGATGGCGTGTGCGCGATATGGATGTAATGATGCGATGGAAGTTAAGTGCATCCACCAGGCACCAGGATCCGGCGAGGTAGATTTTGTCTGACAATTCAGGGGCCTGGAGAACCTGGCCGAGTGAAACGGGATCGGCCAGGCCGGTAGCTTCAAGGAGGATCAGATCAGGCCGGTGATGTTCAATGAAGGGGGCCAGGCGGGAGATGAAATCACCCAGCAGGCAGGCGCAGAATACACTGCCGTTATTGATTTCCAAAAGCTCAAAGGGCTTGTCTGATTGTTTTAAAGTGAAACCGTCAACATGTCCGGGAGTAAATTCATTCTGGACAATTGCCATTCTCATCCGTCCCGAGTATTTCCTGACCAGGTCCAACAGTAATGTTGTTTTCCCGCTTCCAAGAAAACCGGTTACGAGAATGAACGGTACTTTTTTCAAATGGTTTCCTTGATCCATTCTTTGATAACATCTGTCCCGGGTTGACCGGCTTCACTGCGGATTTTATATTTCACTGTTACAAAAGCCGGGGTTTGAGCAATACCCAGTGATTGAATGATTTCAGAATCGGTTTCTTCCCTTACTTCAATCGTGACGCCCAATTCGGCAATAGCCTGAAGGGTCCTTTCGCGCAGGGGAGCTATTTCCCCGGCTGACTTTCCGAGCAGGAGAATTTCCCCTTGCTTGACGCGTAGCCTGATCTTCAGTTTTTCATTGATACGATTCTGGATTGCCCGGATCAACTCATTACGCGGAGGAATCTGCGAAACGAAAGTAATTTTACCATCGATGCAGATAGTCGGGATATTTTTAACAAACAGGGAGGACATGAATGTGACCCCCTCCAGGTTTTTGATCGAATGTTCACGCCATTCGACCAGTCCCTCAAAGTGCGGTGCAACCTCTCTTACGGCCTCAACCATATATTGACAGGGAGCGCAGGATTCGGAGTCAAGGGTGATGATGTCCACGATCACGCGGTCGCTTTTACCGTAGTCATCGAGGTTCATCATTATTGTTTTGCCGGGTTTGTGCTCGAGGGTACGGATCACCTCCTGCTGATAAGTATCCCTGACCACCTGGCTTACCGCCTGAAGGTTTTTGACCGGTGTTTTCATCGGAAGATCGCAGCCCGGGGCCAGAATGAATCCAGTATCCCCGGCGATATCCATACATTCTACGGCATTTTTCTGACAATCCTCCGGAGTTCCCATCAGCATGACCAATGTCAGCTGAAGATTGCCACCAAAACTGATTCCATGGCCGCTGCAAATCTTCCTGACATAATCGAGCGGAATGTTTTCATCGATCGATATGTTGTCGGGGCCGGTTTTGCACATAACCTCAATGTTTTGCTGTGCATGGCCGCAAACAAAGAAAGAACTGAATTTGCCCTGGCTTCGGATATCATCAAAAACCGATTTAACGGGTTGATGAATAAATTCAGTGAATTGATCGGGGCCGATTTGTGATGTCATAGGATCCACGACTGCGATAATATCACAACCTGCATCAAGGTAATATTGTGACATTGATAACGTTACGCTGGCTGCAAAGTCCAGTAGTTTGTGAATGGATGCCGGATCCTCAAACATTTTCATAAAGATCTCCGTACCCAAAAGATGCAAACCCAATGTAAACGGTCCGGTAACCAGTCCGTATAAGGCGATATCAGGATATTTCTTTCTCAGTTCGCGGGTTGCGGCAAGAACCGCCGGAATTCTGCCCTGCTCGGGCGAAAGCGGTTTGAGATCTGCGAGGTTCATTTTTCCGGCAAGGGGGTGGGAGAGAACAGCCGGCGGATTCTCATCGGCCCAACCCAGTTCGCAACCGAGTGCTTCGGCTTCTATTTGCAGGTCAAAACAGACGGGTATCCCGTCAGGATCATACAATTCTATTGCTTTGCTTATCCCACTGACCATCAGTGCGGCGGAATGAAGATATTCGTTTGCATTCTTACCAATGAGGTGCCCGCCGTGCACACCTACAAAAGGTACCCATGGAATGGTTGCGGTCCGACTGCCACCCAGGGCGGCCAATACCAATTGTTTCCCTTTCATAATCAATTTCTTGGATAAAGTTCTCGGGCGGCATTTTTCATGGCCACCAGGTTCTCGAAGGGTACTTCGGGTTCAACAAGATGGGTGGGCCCGATAATCAGTCCGCCTTTTATTCCGCAAGTCCGAATCCTGTCAAGAGTAAGTTCCCTGACCTCCTCAGGGGTGCCAAACGGTAGCAGCTGCTGGGTTCCCAGTGTTCCCCAGAAAGACAAACGGTCACCATAAGTCTGGTACACCTGATTGAAGTCCATGCATTCAGGCTGTATCGGATTCAGGATATCCACACCGCATTCGATCAGGCCTTCGATAAATGCCGTAGCATCACCGCAGGAGTGGTAAAAGACCAATACTTCAGGATTGATCTCGCGTGCGGCATCAATCACTCTTTTCAGCCGGGGTTTGATCCAATGTTCCCAAAGTTCAACACTCATCAGGGGGCCGCTCTGCATACCGATGTCATCGCCCAGCGAAATCAGGTCGACACCGGCCATAACGTATAGCCGAACTCTACGTATCGCATAATCGGTTATCCGGTTTAGGAGAAGCGAAGCCTTTTCATCCTCCAGCATCATGTCCATCAGGAGATCAGGCATCGATCGGATGTACCAGGCGGCCTCCCAGATCGTCATCTGCATGGAGCACATAGCGGCCAAACCCTTCTGATGGAGGGCAGCAACGCGATCAAACAAGGGTTGGTTTTCTTCAAGGGTGAAAAATGGCAGGGGATAATGTTCAATTTCCGTGATGGACTCACAACCTTGCAGTGGATAATGCATACGTGTCATGTGGTAAGCAGCTTCCGAACCTTTTGAGTGACCGACGCCCATTACATCAATTCTTGTATTTGCCGGAAGGTTTTCCCTTGTAAATAATTGCCGGCCATCTGAATATCCGGGATGTTCGGTCAATGTCACCCAGCGAAAATCGACTTCGAACCAATCCATATAATCGATGTCGCCGAAAGCTTTTTTAAAGGCTTCTACCTGAGAATCACACAATAAAATATCGACCGGTATCCACTCAAATCCTTGACGGCGTGCGGCCCGGATCAGGTTTTCACGCGGCAAGAGGGCCATTTTACCCTATTTTATTCAGAAACTCGACAGCACCCTGCGGGTCAGGTGAATACCAGTCAGCTCCGATCCTCTTGCGGAAGTCGTCGGTCACCGGGGCACCCCCGATCAGGATTTTTGTATCCGGGCGGCTGGCCTTAATCTCGGTAACGATTTTTTCCATGTTCAGCATGGTGGTGGTTAACAGGCAGCTCAGACCGACAAATGCACCTGGATTTTCATCCACTGCAGCGATGAATTTAACCGCTGGAACATCAATGCCAAGATCGACAACCTGCCATCCTGCACCTTCAACGATCATTCCCAGCAGGTTTTTGCCGATGTCGTGGAGGTCACCCATAACAGTGCCGATGATGAACACCCCTTTGCGTTTCACCGCGCCCGAAGTGAAGTAGGGCTTGAGGTGCTTCATACCGGCGCTCATGGCTTTTGCCGCCATCAATACTTCTGGGACAAAAACTTTATTTTCACGGAATTTCACACCAACAATCTGCATCCCCGGTACCAGGCCAAGACTGAGAACCTGATCAGCAGGAATTCCCTCAACGAGTGCCTGAGCGCTTAATTCGTCGGCACCATCTTCTCCTTTCAGGTCAGGTGGGTATGGAGATATTTTGTTTACTTTACCTCTTTCAACGCATTTTGCGATCTTTGCCAGTAGTTCTTCGGGGTTCATTTTGGTCGAAATTTTGATTGATGGCAAATATATAAATCCTTAACCAGATATGTTAAAAGAATTGGTGGTAAAAAACCGCAGTTACCGGAGGTTTGACGGGAAAACCCCCGTGACTGATGAAATGATGGATTCACTGGTCGGTCTGGCCCGGTTATGTCCTTCAAGCCGCAACCAGCAGGCGCTAAAATTCATGCCGATAAACGAGGCCGGTCAGTGTGAAAAACTGTTTCCCTGCCTGGCCTGGGCCGGATATTTAATAGACTGGCCTGGGCCTGATATTGAAGAACATCCAACAGGGTACATCATCATTTTAGGAGACACCACTTTGGGTACAAAATTTGACATCGACCTGGGAATTTGTGCCCAGACCATTCTTATGGGAGCAGTTGAAATGAATTTCGGGGGATGTATGATTGGTTCAATCAAAAGGGAACAAGTAAAATCGCTGTTCGACCTACCTGGACAACTTGAAATTTTATTGATCCTCGCCCTGGGGAGGCCGGTTGAAAAAGTCGTTATCGAACCCATTATTGAGGGAGATATCCGTTACTGGCGCGACTTGGAACAGGTTCATCATGTCCCTAAAAGATCCCTGGAGGATATTAGGTACAAACCAGACATGTTTTAAAGCACCTTCCCGTAAATATCAAAGGGTCAAAATATTGTAAAATAGAATTACAAGTGTTGATAAAACACGTACTGAATTTCAACAAAAGATTTGTTGTTTTTATTTTCCTGCCGTATCTTTATAATGCAAAAGGTTAGATAAGGGAAGATCAAAAGAGAAAATTCAAGAGATTAGACAAAGGGTTTTAGGCATAGTTGCAATAGAACTTCTTTTTCTCAACTTCTTCTTATCTGTAAGGTGGTTCTTGATTGTGGGGACATGAAAGGTGTTGTTGGTAAAAAAGGCGGCTCCCAACCGCCTTTTTTTATTTTATTGCCTTTTCAAGATTTCCTGATACAGATTCCCAGTTGACCACCTGCATGAATGCATTGACATAATCAGCCCGTTTGTTTTGATATTTAAGATAATAGGCATGTTCCCAGACATCACAGACAAGAATGGGGATGGTGGTCCACTGCGACTGGTTCTGATGCTTTTCTGCCTGCAGTACAACGAGACTGTCGGCTTCGGGCTGATAACCCAACACTCCCCAACCGCTGCCTTCCACCGAGGTAGTTGCCTGTTTAAACAAAGCAGTAAACCGGTCGAATGAACCGAATGCCCTGGTCAAATACTTTTCAAGCGTACCACTCCGCTTACTGGCTGAAGGTCCCATATTGGTCCAGAAAAGATTGTGAAGGAAATGGCCTGCCCCATGGAAGGCAAGCTCGCGTTCCCAGTGTTTGATCAGGCTGAAATCACCTGAATCAATGGCTTCTCCAATTTTTTTTGATGCATTATTCAACCCTTTTACATAACCTGCATGATGGATATCATGATGCAATTTCATCGTTGCTTCATCGATATATGGTTCCAGGGCATTATAGGCATATGGCAGGGGAGGAAGAACAAATTCTCCGGCGGCATTTAACGTTATACCGGTATACCCGGATCCTAAAAGTGAAGATCCGCGGCTATTGCCACCAAATCCGGCAGCCAGTCCGGCTCCGAGCAGTGCTGATGTTTTAAGGAATTCTCTTTTGTTCATATCAGGGTTGTTTGTACATTGTATAACAACCCTTTTCTGAAAAGGTTTATCCCCTATTTGAATGCTTTTTCAAGGAGACCGTCACCATTCATCGATAGTTGCCTGAAATATTCCGGAACAGGTTTGCCCATGAGCTTATCGACGTACATCTTAGCCAGGTATTGTCCAAGCATGAAGCCTTGTCCCCGCAATCCCAGGAAAAGTCCATGGTCCGGGTCCAGGATCATCCGGGGTTCAACATAATAACCGGCCCAAACTGCTTGAAATCCGACGGACGAGAGTTCGGGAATCCAGTTGACGAAAACCTCGGAAGCGATTTCCAGAAAGTCCTGCGAATTGATTTTTACATTCTTTTCAGCTTCCTGGGAATCTGTGGCCGGTGACGCGCAGCCGATTACCTGTCCGGTTTCTCCAAGCTGCTGACCGTAAACTGCTGAGAAACCTTTATAGCGGCGACGGTCGATAACCATGGGAAGTGGGGCACCATTAACTCCGAGCATGGGCAACCTCCGGGTGATAAAAGCCTGATGCTTGACAGCAAACATGCCAGTTTCAATGCCCATTTTTCTTGCAATCTTGTGTCCTTCC
This sequence comes from Bacteroidales bacterium, assembly GCA_041662065.1. Lineage (GTDB taxonomy): Bacteria > Bacteroidota > Bacteroidia > Bacteroidales > UBA12481 > UBA12481. Next base: position 235,949 of record JBAZTE010000006.1, read on the forward strand.
GGTCCCATTGCATTAACGAATACAGGAGTATGTATTTCAATATACTCTTTGGCATGATTCTGTACCAGGACTATATATTCCTTGCCATTATGCTGGGCATCAATTAGTTTGCAGTCCTCCAGAACTGTTCCGCCGCAATTGATGCCAATCCTTCTGATCAGGTCAATCACCCGGCCTGGTGTAGCCTGCCAGCAATCATGAGTAATCAGTGCAGCCTGATAATCCTTGGAAAGGTTGGGATTGATAAATGGAGAAATCCTTGAACAATACTCACCCGGTCCGATCATTTCTGCATCTGACCATGCCATGGATGCTTCTAGAGCTTTATACATCTGGTCATCATGGGCAAAAGTCACATAATCGATTTGCCTGAAATCAATATTCTTTGTCTTTTGAAGTTCCTTAAAGATCTCCAGGTTATGCAAGGCAATATCCGATAATTCAGGAACACTGAAATTGGGGCGGCCTCCGGCAATATTTCTCCAGGATGCTCCGCGGCCGAAATTTAACAGAACCGGTTTCTGACCGGCTTCAGCGAAATAACGGAAGAGGGCAGAGCCACCGATTCCACCGCCTGCGACCAATGAGGTCACCCGCATGATTCTTGGCTGACGTCCATGATCGACGATCCTGATCTGTTCATGGACAATTTTGGGATATAGCTCACCCATTTCTATCTGGTTGGAAAGAGGCCCCCTCGGCGTTGCGTCTCCGACAATCTGGATTCCGCTCGAATAAAGGGCCGTCTTTAACCGTTTTATGCAACGTTTACCCCTGCAGGCACCCATTCCCAGTCGGGTGGTATGTTTGATTTCGTCGACCGAGATGAATTGCCGGTCACCGATAGTTTTCAAAATTTCATCGAAGGTCACATCATCACAATGACATACATATACAGGGTTTTCAATTTTCAATTCCACCGGCCGTATGGATACCGGCTCAGGAAATTTCTCCTTCAAAATAAAACCTCTGACATTGACCAGATCATCACCATGAATATCCAGCGCCCTGACACGTGCAATATCTGTTTTATTAGGTTTCTTCAGTATTTTATCGATCGTACCTGTTCCCAGTCTCCGGCCGTTATTATCCACCAGAAACACGTCGGAACCGGCTTCAGCTATATATTCTATCGGCAGGAATAGCCAATCCTTCTTCAGGTTATATCCGAAAATGGCCAGTCCGGGGCACTGGTAAACACAATCCATGCAACCGATGCATTTTTCAAAATCGATTTCCGGTACCGTACTGGTGGAGGTTTTTGTAATGGCCCCATGCGGACAGGCAAATTCACATGGATTACATGCAAATCCGTATAAGCAGTCGATCTGGACAAACCCTTTCGAGTTCATTCGCTTTGAATCAGGAAGGTCCGGTTTCTCGATAACACGAACCGGATGTTGCTGGCTGTCGATGTATTCTTTTGAGATACTCAGGTAATCATCATAGTTAAACCGTTCGCCCATTTCATCGAGCAGTTCATAGGCAACCTGTTTTCCCCTGAGTACTGCACTGGTACCCTCTCCGATGCGGATTGCATCACCGGCACCGTATACTTTGCGTCCGAATACCTCTTTCCCTTTAATGAGCAGCTGGTCGTCAGGAACTAATCCGGTGCAAATGTTAATCGCATCAATGCCTTCGATAATTTTTTCAGTACCGGGTACTGGCTCGAAATTCCGGGATTCCGCAATGACGGCGCCCACGATCCCGGTCCTGTCTTCGTTAGGAATGGCTTTAATGAGCAAATGATTCAGGATTACCGGGATTCCCAACCTCCTGACGCGGTTTGCCTGCACCGGGAATCCTCCCTCATTTGGCATCGCTTCCACAATAGCCTTGACGGTAGCACCGGCCTGCATCAGCTGGTAGGAAGTCAGGTACCCGATATTACCGGCACCCACGGTCAATATGTTTTTACCCAGAAGGGTAAATTCCGTGTTCATCATTTTCTGGACCACAGCGGCAGTATAAACACCGGGGACGTCATCGTTCTCGAATGCCGGCATAAAAGGCACAGCGCCAGTCGCTATCACCAGAAATTCAGTATCAACATAATAGACTTCCTGGGTGATTATATTCTTGATAGCCAGTCTTTTTCCCTCAAGAATATCCCAGACGGTAGAGTCCAGAAAGATTCCGTTAAGATTTTCACCTGCCAATGTTTTTGCAATATCGAATCCCCTCATTCCCCCAAACTTCTTCTCCTTTTCGAAAAAGAAGAATTGGTGAGTTTGCATGAGGAACTGTCCACCAATCCGGTCATTATTATCAATAACCAGATTATCAATGCCATGCTGATTCAGGATTTCGCGGGTGGCCAATCCGGCCGGTCCTGCTCCGATAATGGTCACCGTGGTACGGTAAACCATGGTGGCTGTTGTTTTATCAACCGGTGCCGGAGCCGGCCGGTAATCATGCGGTACTTCGCTCACCTCCCTCACACCGTCAATCCTCGTAATGCATATCCTTTTGACTTTTCCGTCCACGAGCATTTCACAGGCACCACACTTTCCGATACCGCATTCCAGACTGCGGTTTCTTCCGCTCAGTGAATGGCTGTGAACCGGAAAACCGGCCTGATGCAGAGCAGCGGCAATGGTCAGGCCTGTGTCACCTGTTATCGTCTGCCCTTCAAATTGAAATTCACTGGTCTGGCGTTTTTCAATATCGAGGATCGGATGTTCCGTTATTTTAAGCATGATAATATTCTTGTAGTAATTTACAGGCCTCAAAAATAGATGGGGTAACCGAAAACTTCCATGATGTTTGTCAGTTGGATGGATCGATGTAAAAATAATGTATTTTTGTGGTTCTAAATTTTATTAAAAATCAGATTGATAGATGATTAAAGAGAATTCTAACCGGATCGTCAGCGGAATCCTGGCTGTTGCAGTGGTCGTGCTGTTCGTATTGCATTTTTCAGGTAAGCGGGATAAAGTAGTTGATAATAAGCCTGTTCAGCAAGGAATACTTGCCGGTAATCCGGGTGAAGTAAAAATAGCCTACGTATTTGTAGATTCTGTCCTGGCCAATTATGAATTTTATAAGGTATTAACAGACAAGTTATTATCAAAAAAATCATCTCTCGAAAAGGAACTTTCAGGCAAAGGAGATTCATTTCAGAAAGAGGTATCCGACTTTCAGTATAAAGTTGAGAAAAAGCTGATCACTTCATGGGATGCTGAAGCCAGGCAGAAACAGCTTAGCGAGCAGCAGCAGGTTCTGGTCAACCTGCAGACGGATATGCAGAACAAGCTTGCGCAGGATGAACAAACCGTTACCCTCCAGCTTCATGATTCGGTTCTTACTGCCGTTAATGAAGTAAACAGCAAACTGGGGTATAACTTGGTTCTGAGCAACACCTTCGGTGGCGGGTTACTCTATGCCGACGATTACATGAATATTACCAAACAGGTGCTCGACCGCCTGAATGAATCTTATCGCAAAACACTCACGAAGTAGGGTTGGCTTCGCCGATCTTTATCTGGAAAGATATGGTTCCGGATCGTTTCAGGATATACCAGAACCGGATCCGGAACTTTTTTTGAGCATTATCATACCGGCATACAAGGAGCCTGACCTGGCATCTGCCTTAAGATCATTGCTCGACTGCGATCCCCCGGGTGTCAGATGGGAAATAATCATCAATATTAATTATCCGGAAAATTCTCCTTCAGATGTTGTTAATACCAGCAAAAAGTCGCTGGAGGAAGCCCAAAAAATTGGTAATCAGCTCAACCGGAGCGACGTGCAGATTCATTGCCTGTGGAACCCGGATATTCCTTCACGACATGCGGGTGTAGGACTGGCCAGAAAGATGGCCATGGATCAGGCAGTGAGCCGTTTTAACCGCATCGGCAGGCCAGAGGGGGTTCTCCTTTCATTCGATGCCGACTCGACCTGTCATGCCGGTTACTTGAAATCGGTGGTCACCTTTTATAAAAGAAACCCGGGTGCACGTACAGCCAATATTTATTTTGAACATCCGCTGAACGGTGGATTTGAGCCGCGGATTTATCATTCAATTGCGCAGTATGAGTTGTATCTCAGGTATATGCGCCTTTCAATTGAGGGAACCGGACATCCGCATTCTATTCATACGGTAGGATCCAGTTTCTCAGTAAGGAGTAAAACCTATATACGGGTGAACGGCATGGGGCGTGATAAAGCCGGTGAGGATTTCTATTTCCTTCACAAGTGCATTCAGCTTAAAAATTTTTGGGAGATCAATGATACCGTTGTTTCGCCTTCAGTCAGGGAATCTGACCGGGTCAGCTTTGGGACCGGAGCATCTGTTCACCGGCAAATGCAAAATGAATCATCGCTTGAGGTATATGCTTCCGATAGTTTTAATCCGCTGGGGATTTTGTTCGGCCGCATTGATGATTTTTGGGCAGAAATAACCGAAGGCCGCAATCCGGAGGTGTGCTGGACGGGTATTTCGCCCGGATTGGCAGAATTCATGAAGAGCCAGAATGCTTCCCGTCGCTTAAGCAATATGTTCAGCGACTCGGCTGGAATGGATACCTTCAGGGCTAAGTTTTTTGCATGGTTCAATGGATTTATGATTTTAAGATATCTGAATGAGGTTCACAAGGACCATTACCAAAAGAAATCAGTATTAAGTCAGGCTTTGCGGCTTGCTGCCAAGTTGAATATAGGTTCAGGAGCATCCGTTGAGGAATTACTCATTCAGTTCAGAAATTTCGAAAAAGGCAGGGGAAACCGTAAGATTATTTAGCCTGATCCTTTTTAAGAATCACAAATACCTCTTCATCGGGGGCTTTCATCATGTATTGTTCTCGCGCAAACCGTTCAAGGTTTTGCGGATTTGTTTTGAGCAATCTCATTTTTTCCCGGTCGGAACGGATTTTATCCTGGTAAAAGACAGTATCTTTTTTTAACTGGATCAGGTGCTCCTTTGATTTGTACCGGTCGAGCAGGTTGTGCTGATCAAAGAAGATTATCCAAACAGCAAAGATTACCAGGCTGACAAAGTACTTATTAGCCACAAAGGAGAATATCTGATGCCAGAATTTTTTATTCATGATGCGGTACAAATATACCGCAAAATCTTTCTCGATTTACTCGTTGGAAAGGAATGGATAAGTGTGATCAACCGGTGGCAGGAAACATTCCTTGATAGTCCGCGGCGAAACCCATCGTAACAGGTTCAGCATGCTACCGGCTTTGTCATTGGTGCCCGATAAACGCGATCCTCCGAATGGCTGACGACCGACCACTGCACCTGTGGGTTTATCATTGATGTAGAAATTTCCGGCGCTATGGACCAACCTTTTGCTAGCCTGATTAATCGCATAACGGTCGGTGGCAAAGATTGCTCCGGTGAGGGCGTAAGGCGAGGTCGAATCCACCAGATCGAGCGTTTCATCGAATTTTATATCGGGATAAACATAGATGGTAAGTACCGGTCCAAACAATTCTTTGTGCATGGTCGGATAATCCGGGTCCCTGGTCAGAATGACTGTAGGTTCGATGAAATAGCCGGTTTCTTTGGAATAATTACCACCGGCGATGATCTCAACCGTGTGGTCATTCTTTGCCATCTCAATATGCCCGGTCAGTTTATCGAAGGATTTTTCATCGATTACCGCGTTGATGAAATTGGTAAAATCTTCAGGACTTCCCATCTTGAATTGATGCAAATCATCAAGTAGATGGCACATGACCTTTGGCCAGAGTGATTCGGGGATGTAGGCCCGGGAAGCTGCTGAACATTTTTGGCCCTGGTATTCGAAAGAGCCGCGCGATAGCGCCGTTGCCACTTCTATCGGCCTGGCGCTGGGATGAGCGAGAATGAAGTCCTTGCCACCCGTTTCGCCGACCAGGCGTGGGAAACTTTTATAATTTTTTATGGAGTTTCCAACCTGTGTCCAAAGTGATTGAAAAACTTCGGTCGATCCGGTGAAATGTATCCCTGCCAATTCACGATGCCCAAGTGCAACGTCGGCAGCCTCCTTACCGGGTGCGAAAACCATGTTGATGACCCCATCAGGTAAGCCGGCTGCGCGGAAAACGTCCATCAGTACTTTTGCCGAGTATATTTGTGTTTGAGCAGGTTTCCAAACTACTACGTTTCCCATCAGTGCAGGAGCGGTTGCAAGATTTAATGCGATGGACGTGAAATTGAACGGACTTACCGCATAAATAAATCCTTCCAATGGTCGCTGTTCGAGTCTGTTCCAAGTATACCGGTTGTTTTCGGGCTGGATGGAATAAATATCTGCCATGAACTGAACATTGAAATTCAGGAAATCGATGGATTCTGACGCAGCATCAATTTCAGCCTGGTGAATGTTTTTCGATTGGCCGAGCATGGTGGCAGCGTTGATTTTATAACGGTAGGGTCCTGAAAGCAGGCTGGCAGCTTTTAAAAAAACCGATGCCCGCTGTTCCCAGCTGGTTTCCGACCACTGCTGACGTGCCTTCAATGCAGCTTTTATAGCCAGTTTAACATGCTCTTTTGAACCCATATGATACCTGGCCAGAACCATCTGGTGATCATGGGGAGCTCTTATCTCTTCAAGCTGACCGGTTAATACATCCTTTCCATCAATCACCATCGGGATTTCGACCACCTTTTTTTTCAGCTCACATATAGTCTCGACCAGTGCGGCACGGTCTGCAGTGCCTGGTGCATAGGTCCGGACTTCTTCATTGACTGGTGTGGGAGGGGTGGATATACTGATCATTTCAAGGTGTATTATTTTGAACTGTATAACGAAAATATGAGTCTTTTGTTATAAAAAAAAGGCTGCAGCGGCAATTAAGCCACCGCAGCCGATTTGGTGATATGTTGGTTTGGTGTTGACTATTTGATTCTTACCGAACCCATGCTGCAATTGAGCTTGATCGTTGACGACCCGTTACCGAAAGTCCCTGAGACTTTTTCGGCAGTAAGACCCGGGATATCGTGCTCTTTTTCCTTTGAAAGTTTCATTCCTTCAGGTGTATCAATCGAACCCATGTTGACTTCAGCTTTCAGAGTGTATCCGGCTTTCGGATCGATACCGAGGGTAATATCTCCCATATTCTGTTCAGCAGTGATTGATTTAAATCCGGCGGCAACATTGTGGATTTTAACATTGCCCATATTCATGTCGAGTTTGAGCATTTCTTTCAGGTTTTCTACGGTCAGTTCACAATTGTTCAGATCGGCATCCAGCGACTCGATAGTTCCGATTTCAACCTGGGTAAACTGTGCATCAAGTTTCAGCGGGCCGCATTCTTCAATTTTAAGCAATTCGCAGTGTTGGATGTCAATATTTGCATCCTGCAGAGTGCCAATGTTTACCTTGCCGAATTGCATGTCGATTTTGGTTGACGGCCCGGTCAGACTAACTGCGTTGAATGAGCCGAATTGCAGATCTGCACTGAAGGATCCTGTGAGCGAGCTGATGATCATGTCTCCAAATTGGTTATCAAGACTCATTTTGAGGCTTTTTGGGCATTTTACAAAATAATCGATGCGGAAGGTCTGTTTATCGCCCTTTCCCTTAAGGTTAAAGTTTCCGTCCTCCCCAATATTGGTCTTGACGATGATCTTTGAGCCTTCCTCTTTAAATTCGATTTTGATCTTATCCATCAATTTCTTGGCTTTGGCTTCATCCGGACCGGTGACCTCAACTATGTATATGATTTGTACCTTGCTTTGGTCCCAGTCGGTTACCGTTATATTACCGAACTGATTGTCAAGCGATAGTTCCGTAGAGGCTGTGACGGGGTATTCCTTTTGATCTTCCTGTTTCAAAGCCTGAGCCCTAAGGCTGATTCCTGCTGTCAGTAATAAAGCCAGGATTAATGCTGGTTTAAAGTAACGTGTTTTCATTTTTGTCATTATTTGAATTATTGTTTTGTCTGATTTGAGTCAGGGTATTTATAAAGCTCTTCATCATGCCAAGTTTGGTCTGATAATAGGTGATCATTGCATTTACCACCCGTTCATCGCCAGGATTGGCACCCAGTTTTCGCTGAAGTTCACGGTGGATGGAGTCCATTTCAGCCAGTTCGCCGGACATCATGGTTTTAATATTTTCCTGAGCTTCGGTGGACAGGGAGTCCAATCCGACCGATAACTGGTCGATCTGAGCGGTATAATAATACTCGACCTTTTGCATTTGCGGATTTACGTCCCCCAGGCTGTACATGATTGGCTCCTTGTCGAAATAGCGGTCATAAATGAATATGGATGAAGTGATCAGAAGCAATCCGATTGCGGCAATGCTGCTGATTCGGGTAAGAAACCGTATCTTGTTCCTACGCTTTTGATGACTTAGTTTTTCCTCAAAGCGCTCAAAATGTCCTTCCCTCGGTTCAATATTGATGAACATTTCTTTATTCTCCTTAATAAAATCCTCTATTGTTTTCATCTCTTTTTTCTTTTCCTTTCTTAACTCTCCTAACTCTCTTACCTTTCTTAACGTCCTCTCGTCCTCACGTAATCAACTGCAACAGTTTCTGCTTTCCTCTCGACAACTGGGCCCGGCTGGTAGAAGGCGTTACGCCTAGTATTTGCCCGATTTCATCATGGTCATAGCCTTCAAAGAGGCTGAGGGAGAGGATAATCCGGTATTTTTCGGGTAATTGGTCAAGTGCTCTCCTGACTTTTTCGACCATCTCTTCAACCGGACCCTCCTCAGGTAAGCTCAAATTCTCCGACTGAATTTCATCGGGAAAATCAGCGACGAGTTCCACCTGTGGTTTTCTTTTCCTCAAAGCATCCAAAGAACGGTTGATGACGATCCGTTTCAACCATCCGCCGAAACTGACATTCAGATCAACGGAGCCGATGTTCCTAAAAGCAACCAGGAAGGCTTCCTGCATCACATCTTCAGCCTCCATGGTATCTCCGAGAATCCTCAGGGAGACATGAAACATCGGTTTGTAGTATAGCCGGTAAATCTTCATCTGGGCCATGGAGTCTCCCTTTTTACAGGCATCCAGAAGGTCCTTGTGCATCATGATATGTCCGGGTACTGATTCCATCTTTAACTTCAAGACGTATTTAAATAAAAAGTGCTGCAATTTTCACAAAAAAAATGCAGCACCCGCCAGATGTTCAATATAGGCTATCCTCCGCTGATCAGATGGATGATTTCTACCACATCACCCTCCTGGACCAAAGCTGCTTCGTACTCTGGTTTCCTGATCAGCAGGCCATTAATTTTAACGACCAGGTTAGGGAAGGTGAATTTCTTGATCAGAAGGATCTCCTTTATTGAAAGTGAGGCACCGGGAAGAACTTCCGGATTGTTGTTCAGCGTAATATCCATCTTATTGATTGTTCTTATAATAATTACTCAGAAAGCCTTTCAACTGCTCATAGATAGGCTTTGTGAATTCGAGGAACAGGTCCTGGGGAGGTGGGGGTAACATCGGTTTCTTTTTGCACAGATCGAGCTGCTGGGTGGAAAGGGCCCTTCCGTCACCATTAAAACTTGCCCACTCGGTATACCAGGTATAAGTACCGGGGAATTTCTTTGTTGCCTTGGGATTATTGGTGCGGGCATCCACCATTTGTACCAAAAGAACACCTGTGGAAACCACTTCCCGGCGGTGGATGGTAAGTTTGGCCTTGACAACATCGAAAACTTCGACCTTCTGACCGTTGATTGTTGCCGTTCCTGTTTTAACTGAATCCTTGCTGGTGTATTCTTTCTCCGTATCCTTGTCATAAGTCGATCCGACAATGAAATCATCAAATTCCATGCGGAGAATCTCATCGACATACGGTAATTTCTTGGCTGCTGACGGATCATAGAAATCAACGAATTCGCGCCGGCTGTTTTTATCCAGCAGGTTATATACCTGATCATAAAAGAAATCAGAACTGATTTTATATCTGCCGGGAACCGGAACCTGTTCCACAACAACTTTCAGTGTGGCATCAAATTTGGCCTGTTCGATTTTCTGTTTTACCTCCTGATAGCCGGGGACATAACGGTCGGCATTTAAAAACTGATAGTAAGCATCGCGGGCCGAGGCCCTGGTTCCCTGTTTTATTGAATTCATTCCGGACTGATAGGCTTCCGAGGCTGCTTTTTGCCTTGCCTCGGCTACCTGTTCCGCGAAGAACTCAGGGTTCCGGATTATTTTTAGAGCGGCCGGACAATGGCGAATCTCGTCAGCCATGCGGTTCATGGTTTCATATCGGTCGGCAATTCCGGAATACTTAAAGGGGGCCTGACTGGTCATCAGCTGATCGATTTCCTGCTTGAAAGTTGAGAGGGCGAGCGGATAGGCCTGATCAATCGTTTCTTTTGCATTCTTATTGTCTGGGCTGTCGCGTAATTTTTGAACGGATTTAAACACTGCATCCGAATAATTGCCTTCCTGCAAGGATTTTTTACCGGAATTGCAAGAGGATAATAGAAACCCTGTTGCAATCACTACCCAAAATAATCTTGCTAATGATTTCATTTATTGGAAATTAAGAGTTTAACATTAAATCAATCCCCACATTGGCCATCATATTTGCTACTATGCCAACCCTGGGTGCCAGAGGGGGCCTTTCGGGCCCCGTTTCTGCTGATTCATCTCCGCAGATGTAAAGATTTCCGCTCGACCGCAAGCGTATCGCATTAGATCCGCCAAATCCGGCCAATCCCGATCCTACGATGAGTGGCCGGTAAGGCCAGGTGCTGAGGGCTGACTCTATGATCATTGTTTTTTGATCGGCCTTGTCGAAAGCTTCAAAAAGAATATCCACCTCATCGAAAAGTTTAGGAATATTATCAGAATCCAACCTGACTTGATGAATTTCGATCTTCAGCAAGGGATTAATTCTCAGTAAATTGATTTTTAGAGCTTCCACTTTAGATTGACCGATCTGATCACGGAAAAAGAACTGCCGGTTCAGGTTGGATTCTTCCACATTGTCAAAATCACAGATAACCAGTCGACCGATGCCAACGCGCACCAATGCTGCTGCGCAATTTGATCCAAGCCCGCCTGCACCGGCAATTCCGGCGCTATGTTTTTTGAGCTTTTTCTGAATATCAGGCCAGTTCATGATTTACAAAGATACTTTTTTACCCTTTTTACTGAACGATTGTGTTCCCAGACCTTTGCTGATTATCTCCAGAACCTCAAAATCATAAGGATTGAATATCATCCCAAACTGACCTGATAGGTGATATTCATTTCTGATCCTGGGAGACAGGGTGGTCGAGGGTCCCAGGAGAAATACTTCCGTGCCGGATTTTAACTGCGACAATAATCCGGCAAATGAGGAATTGATCAGGGTAGTGGAAGTCATGATTACACAATCTGCCTCATTCAGGTAAGACTTCAGTTCTGACAGTGGAATAAGATCGTCATATTCCTTTTGCTGGTCAAAGGCGCTTACCTTTATACCCTCCTTTTGAAATTTCGCGACCAGCGGGGGAAAATATCCCACCATGACCGTATTTTTTTTTGCTGCAAATGAAATCTGGTCAAATATGTCCCCTGATCCAAGTTTTTCCTGCATATAATTAATATTGGCATTGGCATATGCGGTCACGAGCATCCTGTGATCAATGTGGTTAAGATCCGGATTAGTAAGCAGCAGAGGATCAGTATTAACCGGTTTTCCAAAGGTTGAACAAACGCCGATCTGACCATTGGTAAGCATAATCGCCACATAGGCATCTCCGCAAGAGGTGGCCAGAATTTTATCAGGATTGTATGGAAAATCTTCACAAAGAAGGGAAACGGGATCTTTCATATAGAAAAATTTCCTTCAAAAATACACAAAGAATCTGATAGACAGACCCGATATGCATGTTCATTCATAATGATATAAATCATCAAATGATAAGTGTTTACGGATCGATTTAGTGCTATTTTTGTCCAGGTCACATGGTAAAAAAGGCTTTAAGATGAATATCAAAGAAATGCTTGGGCAACATAAACTGCTTGCCGAATTGAAATACGAGGTTACTCCTTTGGATAAAGGTTATACCGATAAAATCCTGCATTTGAATCTTTCGGATCATTCCTTTAAGATCAAAGATGTTCCACCAATGATGAAGGAGAAATTCATCGGTGGCAAAGGTTACGGGCTTAAACTTCTGTGGGAAGCCACCAAACCGGATACCAAATGGGATGATCCGGAAAACGAGATTGTCATCTCATCTGGCCCGATTGCCGGGATTACTCAATATTCAGGGACAGGAAAGTCTCTGGTGGTTACCATTTCGCCGGCCAGCAATTCGGCAACGGACAGCAATGCCGGTGGCTATTTCGGACCCTTCATCAAGTTCTCAGGTTTTGATGCGCTTGAACTTCAGGGAAAAGCGACCAAAGATGTGATCATTATTCTTGATGGGACCACGGGCAGTGTCAGAATCGAGGAAGCCCCGGCCGAGCCCCTCGATAGTCATGTTCTCAGTGAAATACTAACAGAGATGTATGCTGACAGTGAGGAAAGCAAACACAACGTGTCGGTGATTTCCACCGGGATGGCAGCGGAACACTCCTGGCTCGGTATGTTGAATTTCAGTTTCTGGGACAAGAAAAAGGGGCGTATACGCTTGAAACAGGCTGGCAGGGGAGGTATTGGAGCTGTCCTTCGTAATAAAAAAGTGAAAGCCCTGGTTTGCAAGATCAGCGGAGTCAAAGGAAATCTCAATAATGTGGTTGACCTCCCGGCGATCATGGAGAGAGGCAAGCGGTTCAATACTGAGATCCGCGAGCTGGATGATTCACAGTGCGAGATGAGGACCAAGGGCACAGCGCATCTCATGGAGATCATGAATGATTATGATCTTTTACCAACCATGAATTATAAATATGGTTCACACAAAGATGCCCACCTGATTGATTCAGAGGTGTGGAAATCCCGCTTTCAGCAAGGAACACCTGATGGATGCTGGATTGGCTGCAATATGGGTTGTGCAAAAGCCGTAAATCATTATATCGTTAAAACCGGGCCTTATAAAGGGGAAGATGTTTTAGTAGACGGACCGGAATATGAGAATGCTGCCGGGTTAGGTTCAAATTGTGGAATATTCGATCCGGATTATATCATTGAATGTAATTTTTATTGTGATACCTACGGGATGGATACCATCAGCTGGGCTACCAATCTTGCCTTTATCATGGAATGCTATGAAGCAGGGATCCTGAACAAGGAAAGGACCGGTGGCCTTGAACTGAACTGGGGAAATACCGAAGCTGCTATTGAGCTGTTGCACCGTGTTGCCCGCGGGGAGGGTTTCGGATTGATCGCCGGTAAGGGTATTCGTAAAATGAAAGAGATCTTCACTCAGAAAAAATGGGGAGATCCGGCTTTTATGCAGGATATAGGGATGGAAAATAAAGGATTGGAATATTCCGAATATGTTTCCAAAGAATCGCTCGCTCAGCAGGGCGGTTTCGCCATGACCAACAAAGGACCGCAGCATGATGAAGCTTGGCTCATCTTTATGGATATGGTGAATAATCAGATCCCGACTTTTGAGAAAAAAGCCGAAGCGCTTCATTATTTCCCCATGTTTCGTACCTGGTTTGGTTTGGTCGGGTTGTGCAAGCTGCCGTGGAATGATGTGGAGCCGGCTAATAATGCTGAAACGGATGAGCCGGCCAAGGTTCCTGAGCACGTTGATAATTATGTGACCATTTATAAAGCCGTAACTGGTCGGGAGTTTGATAACAAGCGCCTGATAGAGGATTCGGAACGGGTATACAACTTCCAGAGGATCTTCAACCTGCGCCGGGGATACGGGGTTCGCAAATATGACGCGCAACCTTTCCGTGCTGCCGGTCCGGTGACCATTGAAGAGTATGAAAGCCGCGCCGAGAGGTATGACAAGCAGCTTAGGGAGCAGGTGGGATTTGACCCGGAAGGAAAATCATCAGCCGAGAAGCAGCAGGCTTTACGAGCCTACCGGGAAGGTCGTTACGAGCAATTACTGGATGCCGTTTACAAGCGCAGGGGTTGGAATTCAAATGGTGTTCCAACCATTGAGCACCTGAAGAAAATTGGCATGGACCTGCCGGAACTGATCGAGGTGGTGACACCTTTCCTGGACCGGTAATTTCGGCCAATGACGTGTAGAGACGGATTGTAATCCGTCTCTACACGCATTATGCAGAAGGTCGTGTAGAGACAGATAATTATCTGTCTCTACCGGGTTTTTTTATCTTTGCACCAAAGTTTTAGCCGGTGCCTGAGGATAGATTAGCCCAAAAGAGTCTGGAGTTGGGGCAGGAAAAGATCAGCCGCCTGATGTGGCGGTATTTCCTTCCAGCATTTGTCGGAGTCATCATGAATGCGACCTACAATATTGTGGATCGCATTTTTATTGGGCAGGGTGTTGGTTCCATGGCCTTATCCGGGTTGAGTGTGGTTTTCCCTATCATGTTGATTGTTATGGCCTTCGGGATGCTTATCGGGATGGGATCCGGTGTTCAGATTTCCATAAACATGGGCCGCAAGGATTATGGAAGGGCTGAGAAGGTGCTCGGTAACGGCCTGTTCATGATGGTGTTGGTCGGAATCCTGGTGAGCGGTATCGGATTTGCCATAAAAACACCGATGCTGAAATTGTTTGGAGCCACGCAGGAAACCATTCACTATGCCCAGGATTATCTGAATATCATATTGCTGGGCAGTGTTTTTCAGCTGGTTGGGTTTGGCCTCAACAATGTTATCCGTGCAGAGGGTAATGCCCGGATTGCCATGCTCTCCATGCTGCTCAGCGGAGGCATAAACCTGGTTTTGGACCCTGTTTTCATTTTTGTTTTCCATATGGGTGTTAAAGGTGCCGCCTTGGCTACCGTGATTGCCATGATAGCTCTGGATGTTTGGGTTTTACTTCATTTCATGAGTAAACGGGCTATTATCCGGTTGCGGTGGCCAAACATCAAACCCGACTGGAGAATCATCAGCCTTATTCTTTCTATCGGCATGGCGCCTTTTTTCATGCAGTTAGGTTCGAGTGCCGTTAACGCTCTATTTATGAATCAGCTGATCAGGCACGGTGGCGATCTTGCGGTGGGTGCACTGGGAATTATCGCTTCGGTAGCACAATTGCTGATCATGTCGATGGTTGCCATCAATATGGCCAGTCAGCCAATCGTAGGGTTCAATTTTGGGGCCCGCAACTTTGACCGGGTGAAACAAACAGTCAAACAGGGAATTATTGCAGCCACTTCCATTGGGCTGTTAGGATGGATCATCGTTCAGCTTTTTCCTCATTTCATAGTGAAGCTTTTCAATTCCAGTGATCCGGTTCTGTTCGGGATCGCCGACCAGGGACTGCGGATTTTTCTGGCAGCCCTTCCATTGGTTGGATTTCAGGTTATTGCTGCGAATTTCTTTCAAAATATCGGCAAGGCTAAGATGGCCACATTTTTATCCTTGCTAAGATCGCTGATCATACTCGTTCCCGCTCTTTTAATTTTGCCTGAAATTTATGGTCTGAAGGGGGTCTGGCTATGCAGTCCGTTCGCCGACATTACCTCAGCCATCATTACCGGTTCTTTTCTCTGGTGGCAGATCGGCAAGCTCGGGAGGGAAGATCCGGATAAAATTGCCGGGGGTAAACCCCATGCAGGTCCCGATAATGATGCGTTGACCGCAGCAGTTGAAAACTTCCAGATTGTAACCCCTGAATAAGTCTTTTTATGAACAGCTTTTTTTTTCGTTTCCTGGTTTTTATTTGTATTGTTTTCCTGAAAAGTCAGCCTCCTTTGTTTGCTTCTGACCATCAAGAATCCTTTCCTGATCAGGATACCCTGCTTAAAGGTGCAGTCTGGATTA